>NZ_VJNO01000062.1 GCF_007096885.1 Streptomyces sp. 130
GCCGGGCGCCTCCCCTGCCTCCCCCCCCCCCCGCGCCCCCCCGCCCCCCCCCCGCCCCCCCCCCCCCCCCCCCCCCCCCCCCCCCCCCCCCCCCGCCCCCCCCCCCCCGCCCCCCCCCCCCGCCCCCCGCCCCCCCCCCCCCCCCCCCCCCCCCGGCCCCGCGGGGGGTCGCTCAGCCCTCGATGGACGTCATCACGTGCTTGATGCGCGTGTAGTCCTCGAAGCCGTAGGCCGAGAGGTCCTTGCCGTAACCGGACTTCTTGAAACCGCCGTGCGGCATCTCGGCGACCAGCGGGATGTGGGTGTTGATCCAGACGCAGCCGAAGTCCAGGTTCTTCGACATCCGCATGGCGCGCGCGTGGTCCTTGGTCCACACCGAGGAGGCGAGGGCGTACTCGACGCCGTTCGCCCACTCCACGGCCTGTGCCTCGTCGCGGAACGACTGGACGGTGATGACCGGGCCGAAGACCTCGTGCTGGATGATCTCGTCGTCCTGCTTGAGCCCGGAGACGACGGTCGGGGCGTAGAAGTAGCCCTTGTCACCGACCCGGTGGCCGCCCGCCTCGACCCGGGCGTGGGCGGGAAGGCGCTCGATGAAGCCGCTGACCTGGGCCAGCTGGTTGGCGTTGTTGAGCGGGCCGTAGAGCACGTCCTCGTCGTCCGGCAGGCCGGTCTTCGTGTCGGCGGCGGCCTTGGCGAGCGCGGTGACGAACTCGTCGTGGACGGACTCGTGGACCAGCACGCGCGTGGCGGCCGTGCAGTCCTGGCCGGCGTTGAAGTAGCCCGCGACCGAGATGTCCTCGACGGCCTTGGCGATGTCGGTGTCCTCGAAGACGACGACGGGCGCCTTGCCGCCGAGCTCCAGGTGGACCCGCTTGACGTCCTTGGCGGCCGACTCGGCGACCTGCATGCCGGCCCGCACCGATCCGGTGATGGAGGCCATCGCGGGGGTCCGGTGCTCGACCATCGCGCGGCCGGTGTCGCGGTCGCCGCAGATGACGTTGAAGACGCCCTTGGGCAGGATCTGCCCGATGATCTCGGCGATCAGCACGGTCGAGGCGGGCGTGGTGTCGGACGGCTTGATGACGACGGTGTTGCCCGCGGCGAGCGCCGGGGCGAACTTCCAGACGGCCATCATCATGGGGTAGTTCCACGGTGCGACCTGGGCGCAGACGCCGACCGGCTCGCGCCGCACGATGGAGGTCAGCCCCTCCATGTACTCGCCGGCCGAGCGCCCCTCCAGGAGCCGGGCGGCGCCCGCGAAGAACCGGATCTGGTCCACCATCGGCGGGATCTCTTCGGTGCGGGTCAGCGCGATCGGCTTGCCGGTGTTCTCCGACTCGGCGGCGATGAGGTCCTCGGCCCGCTCCTCGAACGCGTCCGCGATCTTGAGCAGGGCGCGCTGGCGCTCGGCCGGTGTGGCGTCGCGCCAGGCGGGGAACGCCGCCGCGGCGGCGGCCATCGCGGCGTCGACGTCGGCGGGGCCGGAGAGCGGCGAGGTCGCGTAGACCTCCTCGGTCACCGGGTTGACCACGTCGATCGTCCGCCCGTCGGCGGCGTCCCGGAACTCCCCGTTGATGTAGTTGCGCAGACGGCGTACCTCGGCGGTCACGGCCACCCCTCCTCATGTATGTCCAATGGGTGAGACGCCCAGCGTAGTCGGGCGCCGTTGTGCTGTGCCGGGCCAGGCGGCCCCGGGGCCCGGAGCGGTCCGGATGCGGCCGATCGAGTGGGAAGAGGCGGGCCCGGGCCGCGTGCTGTGCGCTCACCGCGATCCGAATCCTTACGGTGCCGAGTGACCGATCGGCCCCCTCTTCGTTCCCCCGTACGGGGGACGGGATATCTGATCTGAACCGAGGTGTACGCCATGGTGGCCCCGCCGGACAACGATGTGATCTGGGCGCGTTCCCTGCAGCACTCCCACAACGGCTCGCCCGCGCTCGGCGGGGTCTCCCTGGGCATCCGCGACGGCGAGATCCTCGCGGTGACCGGTCCGCGCGGCAGCGGCAAGACGACGCTGCTGCACTGCCTCTCCGGCCAGCTCGTGCCCGAGCAGGGCGAGGTCTGGTTCAACAGCGTGCCCGTGCACACGATGGGGCCGAGGCTGCGCGAGCGGCTGCGCCGCGACAAGTTCGGCTGGATCGCCCCCGAACCCCAGCTCGTCCCGGAGCTGAACACCTGGGAGAACACCGCCCTGCCGCTCCTGCTGCGCGGCGCCTCGCACCGGGAGGCCAGGAAGGCCGCCATGGAGTGGCTGGAGCGCCTGGACATCGGCACCTGCGCCAAGAAGCGCCCGCACACCCTCCGGCAGAGCCAGCGCCAGCGGATCGCCGTGGCCCGCGCGCTGGCCACCGGGCCCGCGGTCATCTTCGCCGACGAGCCGACCGCGACGCTGCACCGCACGGACCGCACGCACGTCCTGCGGACGCTGACCAGTGCCGCCCGCTCGCACGGAATCACGGTGGTGCTCGCCACCCACGACGCCGAGATCGCCGCGCTCGCCGACCGCGTGGTGCCCCTGCTCGACGGGCGCCGCGTCTCCACCGTCCGGCTGTCCGCCGAAGCCGATCCGGAGGGGCGCGCGGCGTGCTCGCTCTCCGTCTAGCCCGCGGTTCCCATCCGCTGGTCCTGCTGCGGCGGCTGCTGGTCGCGGCGGCCTCCGCCGGGGTCGGCTTCCTCCTCCTGTGCACCCTCGGCTACACCGCCGCGCACCCCCACTCGGCGGGTGCGGTGCTGCGGCTGCTGTGGTGCTTCGTCCCGCTGGCCGCGACCGTTCAGTTCGCCGTCGCGGTGGCCCGTACGGACCCGAGCACCCGGCCGCGCAGCGGGCTGTCCGCCGTGGGCCTCGGCCCGGTGAAGCTCAGCGTGCTCGCCGCGGTCTCGACCGCCGTCTCGTGCACCCTGGGCTCCGCGGTGGCGCTGCTCTTCTTCCTCCATCTGCGCGGCGACCTGTCCGGGCTGCCGTTCGACGGTGCCGCCGCCGACCTGCTCGGGGCCGGCGCGTCGCTGCCCGTCGCGGCCGTGCTGGTCCTGCTGGCCCTGGTGCCGGCGGCTGCCGCGACGGCCAGTGCGCTGGCGCTGCGCGGCCGGCCCGCGGGGGCCGCGCGCGAGACGGACGACGGCGGCGACCCGGTGCCCGGCGAGGAGATCCCCGCCCCCGCCGCGCCACCGGCCGGTCTGCCCTGGGGCGTCGCCCTGACCGCCGCCGGTCTCGCCGTCGAGGCGTACGCGAGCCGGGGCACGGCGGGCACTCCCTTCCCGCTCCCCGGCAAGCTGGACACCACCCCGGCCTCGGTGCTCGTCGGCTGGACGCTCACGGCGATCGGCCTGGCCACGGCGGGCCCCGGCCTGACCCACTTGTGCGGCAAGCTGCTCCAGTCGGTCCGGCCCGGGGCCGTACGCCTGCTGGCCGGCCGGGTCCTGATGGACGAGGCGCGCCGGATCGGCCGCCCCCTCGGCATCGTCTGCGCGGTCCTCTCGGGCGTCATCGCCGCCTTCGCGCTGTACGGGGCGGGCCCCCGGCCGTTCGGCCCGCTCACGGCCCTGGGGGCGGTGCTCGTCGTCGGGTGCACCACGGCGACGCTGCTGACGTCGGCCCTGGAGGCCCGGCAGGCCCGGGCCGAGACGGCGAGGGCGCTGCTGCGGCTCGGGGCGCCGGCCTCGGCGCTGCGCGCGGCGACCGCCTTGCGCGCGGTGGCGCTGCTGGTCCTCTTCGCGCCCCTCACCTGGGCGATCGCCGAGCTGGCCGCCCTGCCGCTGACCCCCTGAGCGCGGCGCGGCGCGACCACGGACCGGCCGGGCGTCCTGCCCGGCCGGTTTCGCGTTCACGGACACCCGTCCGATCGGATGAGCGTTTCGTAGCATGAGCCGCGTGATGAACCTGGACGGGCATCAGAGCGTGCACGCCGACGACCCCGGCGCACTGGTCCGAGCGGTCCGCCGGGCGGCCTGACCTCAGAACAGCGCCGGCAGCACCACGCACTCCGCCGCGTCGAAGGTGACGCCCACCCGCTCGCCCTCCTCCGGCGTCCCGCGCAGCGGGCACTCCGCCTCCAGCACCGGACCGCGCTCCGGGTGCAGGGTCACGGCGACATGGCTGCCCCGGAAGGTGAGCGTGCCCACGACGCAGCGCAGCCCCTTCTCCGGCCCGCCGATCCTCACCCCGGCCGGCCGCACCAGCAGGTCGCACGCGCCCTGCGGTGACCCCGCCGGCACCGGCACCTCGCCCCAGGCCGTGTCCGCCGCCTCTCCCTCGACGGTCGCCTCGACCACGTTGTCGAAGCCCAGGAACCGGGCCACGAAGGCGGAGGCGGGGCGCTGCCACACCTCCAGCGGGGTGCCCACCTGGGCGACGCGGCCCTCGCGCATCACGACGACCCGGTCGGCCAGCGCGAACGCCTCGCCCTGGTCGTGGGTGACGGCGAGCACGGTGGTGCCGAGGCGGCCGAAGAGGGCGCGCAGCTCCACGACGAGCCGTTCGCGCAGGCTGCGGTCCAGCTGGCCCAGGGGCTCGTCGAGCATCAGCAGCCGGGGCCGGGGGGCGAGGGCCCGGGCGAGGGCGACGCGCTGCTGCTCGCCGCCGGAGAGCGCGGCCACGGCGCGGCGTTCGGCGCCGGGGAGGCCCACGAGGTCGAGGAGTTCGGCCACCCGGCGGTCCTGTTCGCCCCGGCCGGCCCCGCGCATCCGCAGGCCGAAGGCGACGTTGGCGCCGACGTCGCGGTGCGGGAAGAGCTGGTGGTCCTGGAACATCAGGCCGAGGCCGCGCCGGTGGACCGGGATGCCGTCCTGGTCGGTGCCGTCCAGCAGGACCCGGCCGCCGTCCGGCTCCTGGAGTCCGGCGACCAGGCGCAGCAGGGTGGACTTGCCGCTGCCGCTCGGCCCGAGGACGCAGACGGTCTCGTGGTCGGCGACCTCCAGGTCGACCCCGTCGAGCGCGGCCCGGTCGCCGAAGCGGACGGTGGCCGATTCGAGCGTCAGCATCGTTCAGAACTCCCCGGATCGGTCGGTGCGGATGCGTTCGAGCAGCAGCAGCGACACCGCGCACACGAGCATCAGGATGGTGCTGAGGGCCATGGCCTGGCCGTAGTTGAGGTCCCCGGACCGGCCGAGGAGCCGGGCCACGGCCACCGGCAGCGTCGGGTTGTCGGGCCGCGCGATGAACACGGTCGCGCCGAACTCCCCCAGCGACACGGCGAACGCGAACCCGGCGGCGACCAGCAGCGCCCGCCGTACGAGCGGGAGGTCCACCTCGCGCCAGGCCCGCAGCGGCGAGGCGCCCAGCACCGCCGCCGCCTCGCGCAACCGCGCGTCCACCGATCGCAGCACCGGCAGCATGGTCCGTACGACGAAGGGCACCCCGACCAGCGCCTGGGCGAGCGGCACCAGAATCCAGGACGTCCGGAGGTCCAGCGGCGGCTTGTCCAGGGTGATCAGGAAGCCGAAGCCGACGGTGACCGCGGAGACCCCGAGCGGCAGCATCAGCAGCGCGTCGAAGCCCCGGACGAGCCGCCCCGCCCGCCGGGTGAGCGCGGCGGCGGCGAGCCCGCCGACGACGAGGGCGATGAGGGTCGCGACGAGGGCGTAGCGCAGGGAGTTCCCGATGGCCTCGATGGGCGCGACCAGGAACGTACCGCTGTTGGCGTCCGCCGAGGTGAGCGCGCGGTAGTAGGCGAGGCCGGAGCCCCCCAGCGAACGTTCCACGAGCACCGCGAGCGGCAGCAGGACCAGCAGCAGCACGCTCAGCAGGACCCCGGCGAGCAGCGTCCACTGCCCGGTCCCGTGCGGCCTGCGCGCGGTCACCGCCGGGTCGACCAGCTTCAGCGCGCGCTCCCTGCGGCGTACGGTCCAGGCGTGCACGGCGAGGATCGCGCCGACGGCGGCGAACTGCACGAGCGTCAGCACGGCGGCCGTGGGCAGGGCGAGCAGCTGCGCGGTCTGCCGGTAGATCTCCACCTCCAGCGTGGAGAAGCCGGGGCCGCCGAGGATCTGCACGACCCCGAAGGAGGTGAAGGTGAAGAGGAAGACCATCAGGGCGGCGGCGGCCACGGCCGGGGCGAGCGCGGGCAGCGTGACGCGCCGCCAGGCGGTGAACCTGCTCGCGCCGAGCACCCGGGCGGCCTCTTCCTGGCGCGGGTCGAGCTGCGCCCAGAGCCCGCCGACGGTCCGGACGACGACCGCGTAGTTGAAGAAGACGTGCGCCAGCAGGATCGCCCACACGGTGGTGTCGAGCCGTACGCCCCACAGCTCGTCCAGCAGCCCGCCGCGTCCGAGCAGCGCGAGGAAGGCGGTGCCCACGACGACGGTCGGCAGCACGAACGGCACCGTGACCACGGCCCGCAGCACCTGCTTGCCGGGGAAGTCGAACCGCGCGAAGACATAGGCGCCGGGCAGCGCGACCAGCAGGGTCAGCGCGGTCGAGGCGAGCGCCTGCCACAGCGTGAACCAGAGGACGTCCCGGATCTCCGGCCGGGCCAGCACCTCGCCGAACCTGCCGAACTGCCAGACGCCGTCCGCCCTGAGCCCCCGGCCCACGATCGCGGCGACCGGATAGGCGAAGAAGACGGCGAAGAACGCGACGGGCACGGCCATCAGGCCGAGCCGCACCGCGGCCCCGCGCCGGGCCCGGGCGCGTGCCGGCCTCCCGCGCGCGCCCGGGCCGCGTACGGGAGTCTTCGCTACTTCACTACGAGCGAGGACCACGACTGGACCCACTGCTCACGGTTCTCGGCGATGGTGCCGGGGGCGACGGTGGCCGGATTCTCCGCGGTCGCGCCGAACTTCGTGAAGAGGTCCGGCACCTTCGCGTCCTTCGCGACCGGGCTGACGAACATGGAGAGCGGCATGTCCTCCTGGAACTTCTTGCCGATCAGGAAGTCCAGCAGGGCCTTGCCGCCCGCCTCGTTCTTCGCGCCGTCCAGCAGACCGGCGAACTCGATCTGCCGGAAGCACGTCCCGGTGGCGACCCCGGTGGGCGCGGTCTTCGGCCGCGGGTCCGCGTACAGCACCTCGACGGGCGGGCTGGAGGCGTAGCTGACGACGAGCGGGCGGTCGGCCTTGGCCTTCTTGCCGCCGGCCGAGCCGGAGAACTCCTCGTTGTACGCCTGCTCCCAGCCGTCCACGACCTTGACGCCGTTGTCCTTCAGCTTCTTCCAGTAGTCCTGGTAGCCGTCCTCGCCGAAGGCGGCGACGGTACCGAGGAGGAAGCCGAGGCCGGGCGAGGAGGTCGCGGCGTTCTCGGTGACCAGCAGGTCCTTGTACGCCGGCTTCGCCAGGTCGGCGAAGGTCTTCGGCGGCGCGAGCTTCTTGTCGGCGAAGTACTTCTTGTCGTAGTTGACGCAGATGTCGCCGGTGTCGACCGGGGTGACCCGGTGCTTCTCCGCGTCCAGCTGGACGTCGGCCGGCACCCGGTCCAGGCCCTTGGCCTCGTACGGGGTGAACAGGCCGTTGTCCAGGGCGCGCGACAGCAGGGTGTTGTCGACGCCGAAGAACACGTCGCCGCGCGGGGAGCCCTTGGTCAGGATCTCCTGGTTCAGGGCGGCGCCCGCGTCCCCGCTCTTGAGGACCTTGACGGTGTAACCGGTCTCGCGGGTGAACTCCTTCAGCACGTCCTTGGAGACGTTGAAGGAGTCGTGGCTGACGAGCGTGACGGTCTTGGAACCGGCGCCCTCGGTGGAACCGGAACCGGAAGCCGAGTCGTCGGAACTTCCGCAGCCGGCCAGCGCGGTGAGGCCGAGCGCGGCGGCGACGGCCGCCACCGCGGCCTTCTGGGTGGTGCTCATGTGTGATTCCTCCTGGAGTGACCAGGAAGAGACGCGGCCCTGCCCGCACACCGGCCGGAGCCGGAAGCGGGCAGGGCGCAACAGCTTGAGTATGGTCCGAACTTCCTACCCGGAATGACCCGGGCGAGGTTCAGAGGGTCTGCGGCCAGCCTGTCCTCGGTGCCGCACTCTCAGCGCTGTGGCGCTCCCCTGTCGGAATATGCAGTTGATTTCGGCCCCAGGCTACACGGCCGTTTCCAGCCGCGGTGCCGGGCACCGACGGCCGCCCGTCCTCAGCGCTCGGAGGCCGCCAGCTGCCCGCAGGCGCCGTCGATCTCCTGGCCCCGGGTGTCGCGGACGGTGACCGGCACGCCGTGGCTCGCGATGGCCTCCACGAAGGCCCGCTCGTCCTCCGGCCGCGAGGCGGTCCACTTGGAACCGGGCGTCGGGTTCAGCGGGATGAGGTTGACGTGGACCCGCTTGCCCTTGAGGAGGCGGCCCAGCAGGTCGCCGCGCCACGCCTGGTCGTTGATGTCGCGGATCAGGGCGTACTCGATGGAGACGCGGCGGCCGGACTTCTCCGCGTACTCCCACGCGGCGTCCAGCACCTCGCGCACCTTCCACCGGGTGTTCACCGGCACGAGGGTGTCGCGCAGCTCGTCGTCCGGGGCGTGCAGCGAGACCGCGAGGCGGCACTTGAAGCCCTCGTCGGCGAACCGCAGCATGGCGGGCACCAGGCCGACGGTCGACACGGTGATCCCGCGCTGCGAGAGGCCGAGGCCGTCGGGCTCGGGGTCGGTCAGCCGGCGGATCGCGCCGACGACGCGGTTGTAGTTGGCCAGCGGCTCGCCCATGCCCATGAACACGATGTTGGAGAGCCGGGCGGGGCCGCCGGGGACCTCGCCGTCGCGCAGCGCCCGCATGCCGTCCACGATCTGGTGGACGATCTCCGCGGTCGACAGGTTGCGGTCGAGACCGGCCTGCCCGGTCGCGCAGAACGGGCAGTTCATCCCGCAGCCGGCCTGCGAGGAGATGCACATCGTGACCCGCTCCGGGTAGCGCATCAGGACGGACTCGACCAGCGTCCCGTCGTGCAGCTTCCACAGGGTCTTACGGGTGGTGTCGTCGTCGCAGCTGATGTGCCGGACGACGGACATCAGGTCGGGGAACATCGCCTCGGCGAGCTTGTCCCGCGAGCCGGCCGGGATGTTGGTCCACTCGGCCGGGTCGTGCGCGTACCGCGCGAAGTAGTGCTGCGAGAGCTGCTGGGCGCGGAACGGCTTCTCGCCGATCGCGGCGACGGCCTCCCTGCGCTCGGCGGGCGTGAGGTCGGCGAGGTGCCGCGGCGGCTTCTTGGCTCCGCGGGGCGCGACGAAAGTGAGTTCTCCGGGCTTAGGCATGGTTCTTCCAGTGTGGCAGACGCGCGGAGGTGCCCCCCGCGTCGTGGTGAGGCGCGGCTTACGGGGTAACCGGGGCAGCACGGAGAGTTCCGCAGCCGCCGCAGGAGGTAGGTGCCGTGCACACCGTCAAACACTGGTTCAGCGACAGCCTGACCGGGCAGGGCCTGGTGGTCTTCGGACTCGGTGTGGGCCTGAACGCGCTGTTACGCCGCGACGAGCCCCCGGCCATGTGGCTGGTCCAGGGCGCCGTCTACACCGTCGTCGTCGTGGTGGCCGCCGGCCTCCAGCGGCGTCATATGAGCCGGGTCACGGGTGCCTCACCGGGCGCCGTCGCCGGCCTCATGCGCAAGATCCGCCACCACGAGGTACCGCGCGACCCGCAGGAGCGGGCGGTGATGCGGCGGCTGGTCGACGACCAGCTGGGCCGCGTCGAGCGGGGCGAGCGGTGGCTGCCGTACTGGCTGGGCGCCATGGGCCTGGTCGCGGTCGGTCTGCTCGTCCTGGGCTTCACCGGCGGGGCCCTCGGGTACTCCCTGTTCTTCGCCGTCTTCGTGGTGGCGTTCTGCGTCTGGCTCCTGTGGGCCCGCCGCCGGGCGGTGTCCCGCTACCGCGACATGCGGTCGGCGCTGCGCGAACAGGGCTGACGCCACATGGCTGAGGGGCCACCGCTCGCGAGCGGTGGCCCCTCAGCCATGTGTGCGGCCGGTCTCAGCCGGAGCCGACGAACAGCACGAGCAGCAGCCAGACCACCGGGGCGGTCGGCAGCAGCGAGTCCAGCCGGTCCATGATCCCGCCGTGGCCGGGCAGCAGCGTGCCCATGTCCTTGATCCCGAGGTCCCTCTTGATCATCGACTCGCCCAGGTCGCCCAGGGTGGCGCTGGCCGCGACCGCGAGGCCCAGCAGCAGCCCCTGCCACCAGGAACCGTCGTCGATCAGGAACTGCATGCACAGCGCACCGGCCACCATGGCGAAGGTGACCGCCCCGAACAGGCCCTCGCGGGTCTTGCCGGGGCTGATGCGCGGAGCCAGCTTGTGCTTGCCGAACCGCCAGCCCACCGCGTACGCCCCCGTGTCGCTGACCACGGTCAGCAGCAGGAAGGTCAGCACCCGCTCCGGGCCGTCGTCGGCGGTCAGGAGCAGGGCGACGAAGGTGGCGAGGAAGGGTACGTAGAACGCGGCGAAGATGCCCGCGGTGACGTCCCTGAGGTAGTCCGCGGGCGGCTGGGCCATCCGCCAGACGAGCACTGCCAGGGCGGTCAGGGCCATGGCGATCCAGGCGCCCTCGGCCCCGCGCGCGTACCCGGCGACGACCATGGCGGCGCCGCCGACCGCGAGCGGCACGAGGGGCGCCTTGATGCCCTTGCGCTCCTCCAGGCGGGAGGTGAGCTCCCAGAGGCCGACCACGACGGCGAGCACGATCACGCCGACGAAGACCTTTTTGACGACGAAGAGCGAGACGACGACCAGGGCGCCGAGTCCCAGGCCGACCCCTATGGCCGCCCCGAGGTCCCGGCCCGCGCGCTTCTTCTGCGGAGGCGGGGGCGGCGGCGGCGCGGTCGGCATGGGCTCCTGCGGCTTCTCGTCGCGGAACAGGGGGCCGCCGCTCAGGCGTCCGGCCCCCTGGTCCCGGTGATCACGGTCTTCAGCGTCTCTACCTGCGTCGGGAACGTCCGGCACGATGGGCATGGGCCGAGTCTGCTGGGCGTCGTGCACATCGTAGGCAGGACCCGCCGCAGCGCCCTGCATCTCCGGCGCGACCCGGTGGCCGGCGCCCTGCGGAGCGCCCCAGGAAGAGTCGTTCATCAGACTTCGAGCAGCTCGGCTTCCTTGTGCTTCAGCAGCTCGTCCACCTGTGCGACGTACTTCGCGGTGGTGTCGTCGAGCTCCTTCTCGGCGCGGCGCACCTCGTCCTCGCCGGACTCCTTGTCCTTGACCAGCTTGTCGAGCGCTTCCTTGGCCTTGCGGCGGACGGCCCGGATCGAGATCTTGGAGTCCTCGGCCTTGGTCTTGGCGACCTTGATGTAGTCGCGGCGGCGCTCCTCGGTCAGCTCGGGGAAGTTGACCCGGATGATGTTGCCGTCGTTGCTCGGGTTGACCCCGAGGTCCGAGTCGCGGATGGCCTGCTCGATGTTGCGCAGCGCGGTCTTGTCGAACGGCGTCACGACGGCCATACGGGGCTCGGGCACCGAGAACGAGGCCAGCTGGTTGATCGGGGTCGGCGCGCCGTAGTAGTCGGCGACGATCTTGTTGAACATCGCCGGGTGCGCACGGCCGGTACGGATCGCGGCGAAGTCCTCTTTCGCGACGACGACGGCCTTCTCCATCTTCTCCTCGGCCTCGAGGAGGGTTTCTTCGATCACCACGTGCTCCTGCGTGTTGTGAACGGGCCCGGCGGGCCCGGCGGGTCCTGCGTCGCGTCCTCACCTGCACGGTGTCGGACCGGCAGGCCGTTGTCCATCTTCCGGGGCGGTCCCGCGCCCCTGTTCCACCGGGCCTCACCGGTGGACGCGCCCGTGGTCAGGCGCGGGTGTCCTGGTCGCTCACGAGCGTGCCGATCTTCTCACCCTTGACGGCGCGGGCGATATTGCCCGCGGTGGTGAGCTCGAAGACGAGGATCGGCAGCTCGTTGTCACGGCAGAGCGTGATGGCGGTGGCGTCGGCGACCTTGAGGTCGCGGGCGAGCACCTCGCTGTACTCCAGCGCGTCGAACTTGACCGCGGCGGGGTTGGTCTTCGGGTCGGAGTCGTAGACCCCGTCCACTCCGTTCTTCCCCATGAGCAGCGCCTCGGCGTCGATCTCCAGGGCGCGCTGGGCGGCGGTGGTGTCGGTGGAGAAGTAGGGCATGCCCATGCCCGCGCCGAAGATCACGACGCGGCCCTTCTCCAGGTGCCGCACGGCGCGCAGCGGGATGTACGGCTCCGCGACCTGGCCCATGGTGATGGCGGTCTGGACGCGGGAGTCGATGCCCTCCTTCTCCAGGAAGTCCTGGAGGGCGAGGCAGTTCATCACGGTGCCGAGCATGCCCATGTAGTCGGAGCGCGCCCGGTCCATGCCCCGCTGCTGGAGCTCGGCGCCGCGGAAGAAGTTGCCGCCGCCGATGACGACCGCGATCTCCGCGCCGTCCCGGACGACCGCGGCGATCTCCCGGGCGATGGCGTGCACGACGTCGGGGTCGACTCCGAGGCCCCCGCCGCCGGCGAAGGCCTCTCCGGACAGCTTCAGCATGAAGCGTCCGCGCACCTTGCCGTCCTCGCGCTTGTCGTCGTCTTTGGCGGCGTCCGCGCCCTTGTTCATGGGGTTTCTCCTCGTGCACATACGAAGAAGGCCATTGCCGGTGGGTCTGGTGTCCCTTGCGGCAATGGCCTCCTCGTCAGATCTGCGGTCGTACGGCGGTGTGCGGCCGACGACTGCACCAGACCCTACCGGGTCCGCCGTTTTTCGCGGACGGACTCAGATGCCGACCTTGATGCGCGTGAAGCGCTTCAGGGTGACACCGGCCTCGTCCAGAACCTTCTGGACCGACTTCTTGTTGTCCAGCGCGTACGGCTGGCCGAGGAGGGTGGCCTCCTTGAAGAAGCCGTTGACCCGGCCCTCGACGATCTTCGGGAGGGCGGCCTCGGGCTTGCCCTCGGCGCGGGTGGTCTCCTCGGCGACGCGGCGCTCGGCCTCGACGACCTCGGCCGGGACGTCCTCGCGGGAGAGGTACTTCGGCGCGAAGGCGGCGATGTGCTGGGCGAGGCCCTTGGCCAGGTCGGCGTCGGCCTTGTCCAGCTCGACCATGACGCCGATCTGCGGGGGCAGGTCGGGCATGGTGCGGTGCATGTAGACCGAGACGAAGGCACCCTGGAACTGCGCGAAGCGGTCCAGGACGATCTTCTCGCCGAGGTTGGCGTTGGCCTCGTCCACGTACGCCTGGACGGTCTTGCCGGGCTCGATCTCGGAGGCGAGCAGCGCCTCGATGTCGGCCGGGGAGGTCGCGGCGACGTGCGCGGCCAGCGCGTTCGCGACGGCCTGGAACTTGTCGCCCTTGGCGACGAAGTCGGTCTCGCACTTCAGCTCGACGAGGACGCCGGAGGTCTTGTCCTCGGAGACGAGGGAGACGACCGCGCCGTTCTCGGCGGAACGGCCCTCGCGCTTGGCGACGCCCTTCTGGCCCTTGATGCGCAGCGCCTCGACGGCGCCGTCGACGTTGCCGTCGGCCTCGTCGAGCGCCTTCTTGCAGTCCATCATGCCGGCGCCGGTGAGCTCGCGGAGCTTCTTGACGTCAGCGGCGGTGTAGTTCGCCATGAGTCTGTGTTCTCTCTCGAAGTCTGAAAGATCTACGGGTGGACGGCGGGGGCGGTGCCGGTGCACCGGCCCCCGCCGTCTTCAGCCGTGACGGGTGTCAGGCCTGCTCGGCGTCCGCGGCCGGGGCCTCGGCCTGCTCGGCGGCGATGGCGGCCGGCTCCGCGTCGGCGGCGGCGTCCTTCTCGGTCTCGACGGAGGACTGGACCTCGGCGTCGGCCTTCTTGTCGCCCTCGAGCAGGTCGCGCTCCCACTCGGCGAGGGGCTCGCCGGCGGCCTTCTCGCCCGGCTTCGAGTCGCCGGTGGCGGCGCCGGAGCGGGCGATGAGGCCCTCGGCGACGGCGTCGGCGATCACGCGGGTGAGCAGGGTGACGGAGCGGATCGCGTCGTCGTTGCCCGGAATCTTGTAGTCGACCTCGTCGGGGTCGCAGTTGGTGTCGAGGATCGCGACGACCGGGATGTGGAGCTTGCGCGCCTCACCGACGGCGATGTGCTCCTTCTTGGTGTCGACGACCCAGACGGCGCTCGGCACCTTCTGCATCTCGCGGATACCACCGAGGGTCTTCTCCAGCTTGGCCTTCTCGCGGGAGAGGACCAGGAGCTCCTTCTTGGTGAGGCCGGAGGCGGCCACGTCCTCGAAGTCGATGAGCTCCAGCTCCTTCAGGCGCTGGAGGCGCTTGTAGACGGTGGAGAAGTTGGTGAGCATGCCACCGAGCCAGCGCTGGTTGACGTACGGCATGCCGACGCGCGTCGCCTGCTCGGCGATGGCCTCCTGGGCCTGCTTCTTGGTACCCACGAACATGATGGAGCCGCCGTGCGCGACGGTCTCCTTGACGAACTCGTAGGCGCGGTCGATGTACGACAGCGACTGGAGCAGGTCGATGATGTAGATGCCGTTGCGCTCGGTGAAGATGAAGCGCTTCATCTTCGGGTTCCAGCGACGGGTCTGGTGACCGAAGTGGACGCCGCTTTCCAGCAGCTCCCGCATCGTGACGACGGCCATGGCCGTACTCCTTGGTTTTCTCGGTTGTCGCGGCAGCAGGATTGCTGTCGCGCCTGACGCCCCGACGCGCCGTGCCGCAAGGGACCGAGGGGCGCGGCCACCTCCGCTGAACGGGTGGTGGCGGGGCGTGCGAAGTCGACCCGGTGACCCGGGTCGCCAGAAGAAGTGTACGGGACCGTCCGGGTCCCGGGTGACGGCGCTGTCCACAACCGGCCGGTAGTCCACAGATCCGGCTCAGGACCCCCACGCGGGCGGGGCCCGGAGGACGGTGGTGCCATGCGAATCACATGCGAACGGGTGCGGTGGTGGGCGCCCTGGGCCGTCGCGCTCGCCGCGCTGGTGGCGTGGGGCGGGTGGCCGGGCGCGGCCGTGGCGGCGGACACCGGCGACCGGGTCTGGCCACTGGCCGGGCGGCCTTCGGTGTTACGGGGGTGGGAGCCGCCCGCCGGGCCGTACGGTCCGGGCCACCGGGGGGTGGACCTGGCCGCCGCGCCGGGCGCCGAGGTGCTGGCCGCCGCCGCGGGCCGGGTCTCGTTCGCGGGGGCGGTCGCCGGGCGGGGAGTGCTCTCCGTGGAGCTCGCGGGGACGGGCGGCCCGCCGCTGCGGACGACGTACGAGCCGGTGCGCCCGCTGGTCGCGGAGGGCGACGAGGTGGCGGCGGGGCAGGTGGTGGCCGTGCTGGCGGCGGGGCCGTTCCACTGCGCGGCGGGCTGTCTGCACTGGGGGCTGCGCCGGGCGGAGGCGTACCTGGACCCGCTGTCACTGCTGCCGCCGTCGCTGCTGCGGCGCGGCCCCTCGCGCCTGCTGCCGGTGTACGGGGTGCCGCTGCCGGAGACGTCGGGGGCGCCGGTCGCGCACGGGGCACTCGCGCCCGCTCTGCTGGTGGTGCTCGCCGTGCCGTGGTGGCGGCGGGGTCAGCCGCGGGTGCCGGTGCCGCGGACGCCGTCGAGGATCATGGCGACGGCGGTGTCGGCGACGACGCCGGGCTCCTCCGCCACGGTCAGCTCGATACGCCGGACGGCGGCGTCCACGGAGCCCTGCAGCAGCATGGCCGCGAGGCGGGGCTCCGCGTGGCCGAGGTCGCCGAGCGCTTCCACGATCATGGCGATGAGCCCGCCGTGCGCGGCCCGGATCTTCTCGCGGGCACCCGCGTCCAGTTCGCTGGCGGAGATCGCGACCACGGCCCGGTGGCGCCGGTCCCCGACCAGGTCGAGCTGGCGCCGCACGTACGCCTCGATCTTCTCCTCGGGCGTCCCCGCCCGCTCCATCGCGCTCTCCACCTCGGCCGCCCAGACGGGGAAGTCGACGGCGCAGAGCTCCTCCACGACGGCGGCGCGGGAGCGGAAGTACTCGTAGACGGAGGACCGGGCGAGGCCCGTGCGTTCGGCGAGGGCGGGGAAGGTCAGAGCTTCCGTGCCCCCTTCGGACAGCAGGGAGCGCGCTGCGTCCAGGAGGGCGCCGCGCTGCATGGTCCGGTGCTCGGCCACGGAGGCCGCTCGAATCCTGGGCACGGCTCCACTCTACGGCGGCGGCCGCCGAGAGGTACGCCCTCGGGCGGAGAAGGCCGGCCGCGGCAGGGGCGGGCCCCGGCGGCGGGCCCGCTCAGCGCCCGGCGTCCGCCAGCTTCGCGCGGAGCTGGAGCACCGACTTGGTGTGGATCTGGCTCACCCTGCTCTCGGTGACCCCGAGGACGTTGCCGATCTCGGCGAGGGTCAGGCCCTCGTAGTAGTAGAGCGTGACGACCGTCTTCTCACGGTCCGGGAGGGTGTTGATCGCCCGGGCGAGCAGGCGTCTCAGCTCCCGGTCCTCCGCCACCTCCACCGGGTCGTCGGCGGCGGTGTCCTCCAGCGTGTCCATCAGGCTCAGCCGGTCGCCGCCCTCGCCGCCGACGTGCAGCAGCTCCTCCAGTGCGACCACGTTGGCCAGGGACAACTGGCTGAAGACGGCGTGCAGATCGTCCAGCGTGACGCCCATCTCCGCCGCGACCTCCGCCTCCGACGGGGTGCGGCGCAGCTGCGCCTCCAGCGTCGCGTAGGCGCGTTCGACGGCGCGCGCCTTCTGCCGGACGGAGCGCGGGATCCAGTCCAGCGCCCGGAGTTCGTCGATCATCGCGCCCCGGATGCGGGTGATCGCGTACGTCTCGAACTTGATGGCCCGTTCGATGTCGAACTTCTCGATCGCGTCGATCAGCCCGAACACCCCGGACGAGACGAAGTCCGCCTGCTCGACGTTGGACGGCAGGCCCACGCTCACCCGCCCGGCGACGTACTTGACCAGGGGTGAGTAGTGCAGGATCAGCTGCTCCCGCAGCCGCCCGTCACCGGTCGTCTTGTACGAGCGCCACAACTCGTCGAGCGAGGACGGGGCGGGAGGGCGCACAGTGCCACGCGCAGCCGGTGGTACTGCCGCGCGGTCAGACCCGGAGGTGTGCTGGGGCATGTGGTGCCTTGAGCCGTTCTGCCGTGAAGTACTGGGACTTGTCTCTGGGGCGGAATCCTTGTGAGCGTAGCGTGACTGAGCTGTCGCGGTGCGCGCAGGATAGAGGATGGCGGCCGGGCACTCCCGGGCCTGCGGGGATGACGCGCCATCCGACCGCGGACATGACAGCCCGCAGGGGCGCGGACACGTCGGGTCCCGGGGCCGTCGCCGCAGGCACCGGCCCCGGAGCCACCGTCGAAGCGTCCGCCGAGGTCATCGGCATCACCTTTTCACCCGAATGCCCCGGGTCAAGAACCGCCTCGCCGCACGCCGTCCCGGCAAGTCGCCCTCCGCGTCAACCTCCATCCCTCGCCCTCACGTTCGACGTATCCCAGTGAGTGCAGTTCGTACAGCTTGCCGAGGGCCTCGTCGGCGCTGGTCCCGGCGCCCCGCGCCACCTCCCGGACATCGACGGCGGCCCGTGCCGGAAGGGCGTCCAGCACCCGCCCGGCGACGGTGTCGAGCAGGTCCCGGGCCACCACCGGGCCGCTCCTGGACGGTGCCAGGTCTCCCATGTCGCCCACCAGCTCGGCCACTTCGGCGGCGTCCGTCACCAGCACGCCTTCCCCGCGCAGGAGTTCGTGGACACCGGCCGACAGGCCGCTGGTGGCCGGCCCCGGGACCCCCATGGTGAAACGCCCCAGCCGCTGCGCGACCCGCGCCGTCACCAGCGAACCGCTGCGGTACTCCGCCTCCACGACCACCGTCCCCCGCGTCAGCGCGGCGATCACCCTGTTCCGCAGGACGAACCGGCTCCGCGTCGGGTGCTCGGACGGCGGCAGCTCACCGATGACGAGCCCCTGCCCGGCCACCCGCGCGATCAGCTCGGCGTGCCCCGGCGGATAGGCCACGTCCACCCCGCAGGCCAGCACCGCGATCGTCGCCCCGCCCGCCGCCAGCGCGCCCCGGTGCGCCGCGCCGTCCACCCCGAAGGCGGCGCCCGAGGCCACCACCCAGCCGCGCTCCGCGAGCCCCGCGCCCAGCGTCGTCGCCATGTGCGCCCCGTACGGGGTGCAGGCGCGGGCGCCGACCACGGCGACCGAGCGCAGCGCCCAGAGCCGCAGGTCGGGCCCGCCCCGCACCCACAGCCCGGTCGGCCGCGCGTCGCCCAGGTCGTCCAGCTGCGTCGGCCACTCGCGGTCTCCGGGGCAGACGAAGCGCCCGCCGATCGCGGCGATGTCGGCCAGGTCCCGCTCCGGGTCCGCCCGGGCGGCCCGCAGCCGGTAGCCCGCGAGCCTCCGCACCGTCATGCCGCGCAGCCGCTCCGCCTCCCCGGCCGGGTCCGTGATGCGCCTCCACAGCCCGACCGCGCCGCACTCCCGCAGCCACCGCCCGCCCCGCTCGTCGCCCGGCTCCAGCACCCGGGTCAACGCCGCCCGCGCCAGCCGCTCCGACGCCTCCACGCCGCCGCCGGCATCCGGGGCCGCGCCGGGGCCCAGGCGCGGGCCGGGACCGGGATCGGGGCCGGGGCCAAGGCCGGGACCGAAGCCGGGGCCAGGGCCAGGACCAGGACCAGAGCCGGGGCCGGGGCCAGGGCTGGGACCAGGGCCGAGGCCAGGGCCGGGACCAGGACCAGGACCAGGGCCGAGGCCAGGGCCAGGGCCAGGGCCGAGGCCAGGGCCAGGGCCGGGACCAGGACCAGGACCAGGGCCGAGGCCAGGGCCGGGACCAGGACCAGGGCCGAGGCCAGGACCGGGGCCAGGGCCAGGGCCGGGGCCCCGGTCCGCCGCCCACGCGCCGTAGCCGAGCGGGGCTCCCCCGTGGCTCGTCATGGCGCCCCCGCCCCCAGCGGCACCCCGCGCGGGATGCCGCCGCGCAGCTCCAGGGCGGCGGCCACGTCCGACGCGTCGGGGCGGGCCGCGCCGCGCAGGTCCGCGACCGTCCACGCCACCCGCAGCACCCGGTCCAGGCCCCGGGCCGTGAGCAGCCCGCGCTCCATGTCCCGCTCGGCCGCCATCAGCGCGCCCGGGGCCGCGGCCAGCCGCGTCCGCAGCTCGTGTCCCGGCACCTCGCTGTTGGTCGTCCAGGGCGTGCCGGCCAGCCGTTCGGCCGCACGCTCCCGGGCCTCCCGCACCCGGGCGGCGACGGTCGCCGTGGACTCGCCCCGGCCGCCCCGGCCCATCAGGTCCTCGCGCGTGACCGGGGCCACGGCCACCCGGAGGTCCACCCGGTCGAGCAGCGGCCCGGAGAGCCTGGCCTGATAGCGCCGGACCGCCGACGGCGGGCAGTCGCAGCCGTCACCGCTCAGGGAGTGCCGCCCGCAGGGGCACGGGTTGGCGGCGAGCACCATCAGGAACCGGGCAGGCAGCCGCACCACCCCCGCGCTGCGGGCCACCACGACGTGACCGGACTCCAGGGGCTGGCGCAGCGCGTCCAGCGTCTTCACGGAGAACTCCGGCGCCTCGTCCAGAAAGAGGATTCCGCGGTGGGCGAGCGAGACGGCTCCCGGTCTGGGCAGTCCGTTGCCCCCGCCGATCAGCGACTGCATGGTCGCCGAGTGGTGCGGAGCGCAGTACGGCGCCCGGGCGATCAGGGGCTCGCCCGGCGGCAGGATGCCGGCCACCGAGTGGACGGCGGTCACCTCCAGGGACTCCTGCCGGGTGAGCGGCGGCAGAATCGCGGGCATGCGCTCGGCCAGCATGGTCTTGCCGGCGCCCGGCGGGCCGGTCAGCAGCAGGTGGTGGCCGCCGGCCGCGGCGACCTCCAGGGCCATGCGCGGCTGCTGCTGGCCCGACACGTCCGCCAGGTCCGGCCGGGCGCCGTCCCCCGCAGCCGGGCCCCGGGAGAGGCCGGTGCCCAGTCCGGCGCCGGGCACCAGCAGCCCCGCGAGCGACGGATCGGGGCGCCCCGCCTCGTCGGGCCGCCCTTCGTCCGGCACCGGTTCGTCGCACAGCACCGCGATCAGCTGCCGCAGGCTGCGCACCCCGAGGACGGAGACACCGGGGACGAGGGCCGCCTCGCCCGCGGTCTGTTCCGGGACGACCACCTGGCGGTACCCGGCGTCGGCCGCCGCGAGGACGGCGGGCAGCACCCCCCGGACGGGGCGCACCCGGCCGTCGAGCCCCAGCTCCCCGATCATCACCACATCGGCGATCGACCGGGGGTCGATCCGCTCCGCCGCCCCCAGGACCGCGCACGCCACGGCCAGATCGAAGCCCGAGCCGCCCTTGGGCACCGAGGCCGGCGACAGCCCCACCGTGAGCTTCTTCTGCGGCCACTCAGCCCCGGAGTTGACCACCGCCGCCCTGACCCGGTCCCTGCTCTCCACCAGGCTCTTGTCGGGCAGCCCCACCAGTGTGAACGCCGCCACACCGGCCTCCAGGTCCGCCTGGACCTCCACCACCACGCCCTCGACGCCGACCAGGGCGACCGAGCAGGCACGTGCGAACCCCATCAGGCCACCCCCCGCGCGTGCTCGGCCAGAGGTGCGCCGCGCTCGGGCAGCACCACCCCGACCAGGTCGATGCGCACCCCGCCCGGCGGCGGGCCGCCGTGCCGCTCCAGCCAGAGCGCGGCCAGCCGGCGCAACCGCTCGGCCTTGGCCGGGGTGACCGCGGCCATCGGATGTTCGTACGCACCCGACCTGCGGGTCTTCACCTCGCAGATGACGAGCGCGTCCCCGTCCATCGCGACGATGTCGATCTCACCGGCGCGACAGCGCCAGTTCCGTTCCAGGACGGACATGCCGGCGTCGGCCAGCAGCCGCGCCGCCAGGTCCTCGCCGTACCGCCCGAGAGCCCCCCGTGCGTTCATATCGGCACCACCTCCGGCACCGACTCTGACGCGTCCGCCCTATTTCAGTGGATCTTGGTGGACAAGCGGGCGATTGTGGATAACTCAGCCACCCGGAAGTTCGAGATCGCTCTTGTTGAGCTCCTCGATGTTGACGTCCTTGAACGTCAGTACCCGTACCTGCTTCACGAACCGGGCGGGCCGGTACATGTCCCAGACCCAGGCGTCCGCCATGGACACCTCGAAGAACACCTCGCCCTGGACCGAGTGCACCTGCATCTCGTAGTCGTTGGTGAGGTAGAAGCGCCGTTCGGTCTCGATCACGAATTTGAACAGACCGACGACATCGCGGTACTCCCGGTAGAGCTTCAGCTCCATCTCGGTCTCGTACTTCTCGAGGTCCTCGGCGCTCATTGGCATGTTCCCCTTCAGCCGTGCGTTTCCCCATTGTGCGCCGGGCTCCGGCGCCCCGGAGCTCAGCCGCTTCCGGGTGCCAGGTCCACCGGCGTACGCGGAGGGCCCTCGTCGAGCAGCCTCCGGAGCAGGTCGGCGAGCCCGGTGGGGTACACCGTCTCACGCGCCGCCGACAGTTCGGCGGAGGTCCACCACCTCAGCCCCGTGACACTGCGGCGTTCCAGCCAGGTGTGGCCGCTGGTGTCCGTGGCGGTCTGTGCCGTACGGGCCAGGAAGTACCGCTCGTCCTGGTCCCATCGCCGGCCGTCGAAGGTGAAGGAGCAGCGACGCCGCCAGATCACCGGGCCCAGTTCGGCTTCGGTGATCCCGGTCTCCTCGGCCAGCTCGCGCAGCGCGGCCCGCTCGTGGGTCTCGTCGCCCTCCAGACCGCCGCCCGGGGTGAACCACCAGGTGCGGGCGGGGTCCTCCGGTTCGAAGCCGTGCATCAGCAGAATCCGGTCGTCCGGATCGAGGAGTACCAGGCGGGCGACCCTGCGCACCTCAGCGGACACCCGCGGCCGCCTCGGGCTTCGCGCTCCGCTTCGGCCGGGCGGCCCGGGCCGCGAGCGGGCCGTAGGCCGCCCCGCCCAGGATGAGCACGATGCCCGCCGCCATGGCGGTCAGCTGGAGCCTCAGCGGCCCGGCCGACGAGACACCGCCCGGCAGCGCGGCGAACGCCTCGGGCCGGTCGATCATGGAGCCCAGCGGCCAGGCGACGGCGTCGAGCCTGGCCTCCACGGCGTCCCGGGGCACCGATCCGTGCACGGCGTCCTCCAGGTGGACCCGGGAGTCCAGGGAGACCGTGCGGTCGTCACCGAGCAGGAAGAGCCGGCCCTCGGGGACCTCGGCGGTGAAGTCCTGGGCCGAGGCGCGGCCGGACGCCCGCAGATACGGTTCGTCCATGGGTATGCCGTTGACGGTGAGGCGGCCGTCATCGCCGCAGCAGGCGATCTTGTCGCCGCCGACCCCGACGATCCGCTTCACCATGGGGGCGTCGCCCCACTCCGGATCCTTGAACACCACGACGTCGCCGCGCCGGACCTCGCTGCCGTCCACGCGCTGGGCGAGGACCTTGTCGCCCGCGTTGACCGTCGGGGTCATCGACCCGGTGGGCACGGTGTACGGCTGGTAGCAGAAGGCGCCCCAGACGAAGCCGCCGAGGAAGAGCAGGCAGCCGAGGGCCACCGCCGCCCCGGACAGCCTGCCGCCGAGCCGGCCGCGGCCGTCGTCCGTACGACCTGTTGCACCCATACCGGCGTCCCCCATCGGAGATCGACAATCGCTGATCCGCGTGGGCACCCTACCCGGCAGTACGCGCGCGGGTCAGCCTCCTCCTGCGCCGGAGCACGAACGGGACCGCGCCCGCGAGCCCCAGGGCGCCCGGTGCGGCTCCGGCCGCGGCGCTGATCCCGGGCTGGTCGAAGGTGTCCGGCACGGACAGCACGGACCAGCGGTTCACCGGCCACGCGACGACCACGGCCCGGCCCACGACCTGGCTCACCGGCACGAAGCCCTTGTTGACGTCGTCGGTGTGGTAGCGGGAGTCCGCCGAGTCCTGGCGGTGGTCGCCCATCACCCAGATCTTGCCGTCGGGCACCTTGAACGGCCCGAAGGGCATGTCGTCGCAGGCGCTGTTGCCGGGGAAGACGTAGGGCTCGGTGAGCGCCTTGCCGTTGACCTCGACCGGGCCGCCCTTCTTGCACTCCACGGTGTCACCGGCGACCGCGATCGTCCGCTTGATCAGGTCCTTCTCCTCGGCCGAGGGCATCAGCCCGACGAAGCTCAGGAACTTCTGCGCGGCGTTGGGCCTGGGGGTCGGCTCGTCCCTCAGCCAGCCGTCCGGGTCGTGGAAGACGACGACCTCGCCGCGCTCCGGCTCCGAACCGAACCACGGCGTCAGCTTGTCCACCAGGACC
>NZ_VJNO01000063.1 GCF_007096885.1 Streptomyces sp. 130
CGGGGCCGGAAGGCCGGGGCCGGGGCCGGAAGGCCGGGGCCGGGGCCGGAAGGCCGGGGCCGGAAGGCCGGGGCCGGGGCCGGAAGGCCGGGGCCGGGGCCGGAAGGCCGGGGCCGGGGCCGGAAGGCCGGGGCCGGAAGGCCGGGGCCGGAAGGCCGGGGCCGGGGCCGGAAGGCCGGGGCCGGAAGGCCGGGGCCGGGGCCGGGGGCCGGGGCCGGAAGGCCGGCGCCCGGGGGCCAGCACCCCGAAGGCCGGGCGCCCCGGGGCCGGGCGCCCCGGGGCCGGGCGCCCCGGGGCCCCGGGACGCTCTACAGGCTGACGCCCACCGTCACCGGTTCGTTGACCAGGGTGACGCCGAAGGCCGCGTGCACCCCGGCCACGACCTCGCGCGCCAGGGCTAGCAGGTCCTCCGTGGTCGCCGCGCCCCGGTTGGTGAGGGCGAGCGTGTGCTTGGTGGAGATGCGGGCGGGTCCGGTGCCGTAGCCCTTGGTGAAGCCGGCCCGGTCGATGAGCCAGGCGGCGGAGGTCTT
Source organism: Streptomyces sp. 130 (assembly GCF_007096885.1). Classification (GTDB taxonomy): domain Bacteria; phylum Actinomycetota; class Actinomycetes; order Streptomycetales; family Streptomycetaceae; genus Streptomyces. Next base: position 531 of record NZ_VJNO01000063.1, read on the forward strand.
GGTGCGGCCCTCACCGGCGGGGAAGGCAGGCGGCGTCACGTCGGGGCCGAGCCGGTCGGCGACGCGGCCCAGAAACGCGTCGAACTCGGCCTGTTCCAGGATCGGGTTGGTGAAGAAGGACCCGGCCGACCAGGTGTCATGGTCCTCGGGGTCGAGGACCATGCCCTTGCCGGCGCGCAGCCGGAGCACGGTTTCGCGGGCCTCGGCGGCGGGAACGCGGTCCCCCTCCTGGACGCCCATGGCCCGCGCGGTCTCCGGGTACTTCAAGGGCGCCGAGAGCCCGCCGGCCTCCTCCAGGGCGAAACGGACACGCAGCACCACGTACCGGTCGGGTTCAGCCTTGAAGCGGCTGTGCCGATAGGAGAACGCGCACTCGGAGTTGGGCAGGACGACCGTTTCCCGGGTGTGCCGGTCGTAGGCGACGACCTCCGTGATGGTGGCGGACACCTCCTGTCCGTACGCCCCCACGTTCTGGATCGGTGTCGCGCCCGCCGAGCCGGGGATGCCGGCCAGGCATTCGAGGCCCGCGAGACCGGCTTCCACGGTGCGGGTGACGGCGTCGGTCCAGACCTCGCCGGCGGCCAGTTCCAGGGAGCCGCCGTCCAGGACGAAGCCCTTGGTGGCGATCCGCAGGGCGGTGCCCTCGAAGCCCTTGTCGCCGATGACCAGGTTGCTGCCGCCGCCGATGATCAGGAGCGGGGTGCCGCTGTCGTCGGCCTCCCGCACGGCGTCGATCACCTCGGTGTCCGTGGTGGCCGTCAGGAGCCGGGTGGCGGGGCCGCCGAGCCGGAAGGTGGTCAGGGGGGCGAGGGGGGCGTCGTGGAGTTCCTGCACGGGGACAAGGGTACGGTCCGTGGCCCCGCCGTCTGGGCAGGGTCACGGACCGTGTGGTGTGTGCGGGGTGCGTCAGGCGGGTACGGAGACCGACTCCTCGGCGCGGGTCGCGGTCCCGGCCGAAACCGCGGCGGGCCCCTGCGTACCGGCGGCGCGGCGGCCGGGGATCAGCAGGGCGACGAGTGCGGCCAGGGCGACGACCCCGGAGCCGATCCAGAGGGCGGGCACGGTGCCGTCGGTGAAGGACCGCGCGGACTCCAGGCCGCCCTGCGCGGCGAAGACGGTGGTGAGCACGGCGACCCCGAGGGCGCCGCCCACCTCGCGGAGGGCGTTGTTGGCACCGGACGCGATGCCCTGGTCGCCGGGGCGGACGCTGGACATCACCAGGCTGGCGGCCGGCGCGAAGTACAGGGCCATCCCGACGCCGCCGATGATCAGCCCGGGCAGCTGCGAGACGTAGGAGGCGTCCGGGGCGACGACCAGGGCGAACAGGGTGAGGCCGACCGCCTGGAGGGCGAGCCCGGTCACGACCACCGGGCGCCCGCCGAACCGGTCGGAGAGCACCCCGGCGATGGGGGCGACGATCATCGGCATGCCGGTCCAGGGCAGCATCCGCAGCCCGGCCTCGGTGGGCGAGTAGCCCAGGACACTCTGGAAGTACTGGCTGAGCAGGAAGATCGCGCCGAACATGCCGAGGTACATCAGCATGCTGGCGATGTTGATCCCGAAGAACGCGCGGTCCCGGAAGAGCCGCATGGGGAGCATGGGCTTGCGGCTCCGGAAGCCGTGGCGGACGAAGGCGCCGAGGAGTGCGGTGCCGGCGATGAGGGAGGTCAGGACGGTCGGGCTGGTCCAGCCGTCGGTGTTGGCGTTGACCAGGCCGTAGACGATGCCGAAGAGACCGCCGCTGACGAGGAGCGTGCCGGGGACGTCGAGCCGTGCGCCGGGGGCGTACGACTCCGCGAGGCGGAAGCGGGCGAGCGGCAGCAGGAGCAGGCCGATCGGGACGTTGAGCCAGAAGATCCACTGCCAGGAGATGTGCTCGGTGAGGCTGCCGCCGATCAGCGGCCCGCCGGCCACCGCGAGGCCGGTCGCGGCGCCGAAGACGCCGAGCGCGGCGCCCCGGCGGGCGGGTTCCACGGCGGCCGTGAGGAGGGTGAGCGTGAGCGGCATCATGATCGCCGCACCGACGCCCTGGACGGCGCGGAAGGCGATGAGTTCGCCGATGCCGGGCGACAGGGCTGCCGCGGCGGACGCGCCGGTGAAGACGGTGAGACCGGCGAGGAAGAGCCGGCGGCGGCCGAAGCGGTCACCGAGGGCGGCGCCGAACATCAGCAGGACGGCGAAGGTGAGCGTGTAGGCGTTGACCGTCCACTCCAGCTCCTCCATCTCTCCGCCGAGGCTTTCGCGGATGGACGGCAGGGCGGTGGTGACGACGAGGTTGTCGAGTGCCGCCATGAAGCCGGCGACGCTGGTGATGACGAGGGCCCAGGCCGCTCCGGCGCGGCCTTTCGCTTGCTGGTTCACTGCTCCCCCTGAGGATTAGTTATTGATTACTAACTTTTCTGGGCAGAAAACCGGGCCGAGCCCGGGGTCGGACGCTTCAGGTGACCGGCCGGGCGGAGGCGTAGAACCCGGACCAGATCCGGTGCCCGGCCGGAAAGCCGAGCGAGATCAGCGTGTTGGCGAGCATGCCGTACGCCATGAAGGTCGTGGTGTCGTCGACGTCCGCACCGAGCGCGAGATTGACGGAGTCGAAGAGCTCCAGCCAGCCGGCCCGCACCGACTTGCCGAACTCGTGGTCACCGGCGGCCTCGGCGGCGGCGACGGCCGCGTACATCTGCATCTGCATGAGCAGCTTCTCGGGGTCGTCGGCGATCAGCTGCTGGTAGGCGCGGGCCATGGCGTGCAGTGCCTCTTCGCCCTCCAGTCCGTCGGCCGCCCCGACGAAGACCTCCCGGGTCTCCCGGAGGCAGCGCTCGGACGCCGCGAGGAACATCGCTTCCTTGTTGGGGAAGAGGCGGAAGAGATACGGCTGCGAGACACCCACCCGCTGAGCGATCACCGCGGTGGAGGTCGCGCTGTACCCACCGCGGGCGAACTCGGTGACCGCCGCGCGGATGACGCTCTCGCGCCGCTCTTCTGCACTCATCCTTGCCATGCCAGTAAATTAGTACTCAATCACTAACTTCGTCAAGCGGGTGCCGGACGGTGCCGCGAGCGGGGGTACGCGCAAGGGGATGCGTAAGGGCCTACGCGTAAGGGGCACGGCCCATGGGTCGTGCCCCTTACAACGCGTCGCCTCGTCCGTGCTCCCTAGGCGAGCCGGACCACGGCCCGGGACATCCCCAGGACCTTCTTGCCGTCGCTCATGACGGTCAGGTCCACGCGCACCCGCCGGTCGTCCAGCAGCGCGCCCACCTTGCCGCTGACCTCGATCCGCGCGCCCTCGTCGTCGTCCGGGACCACGACCGGCTTGGTGAAGCGCACCCCGTACTCGACCACCGCGCCCGGGTCGCCGGTCCAGTCCGTGACCACCCGGATCGCCTCGGCCATGGTGAACATCCCGTGCGCGATCACGTCGGGCAGCCCGACCTCGCGTGCGAAGCGCTCGTTCCAGTGGATCGGGTTGAAGTCGCCCGAGGCACCCGCGTAGCGCACGAGCGTCGCCCGGGTGACGGGGAACGACCGCACCGGCAGCTCCGTACCGACCTCGACGGACTCGTAGGTCACCTTCGCCGTCATCACGCCTCCTCGGCGGCGCGCGCCACCAGCTTCGTCCAGGCGGTCACGACCAGCTCGCCGGACTCGTCGTGCACATCACCGCGGACGTCCAGGATGTCGTTGCCCGCCATCGACTTCACGGCCTCGATGGTCGAGACGACCGACAGCCGGTCGCCGGCGCGCACGGGACGGACGTAGACGAACTTCTGGTCCCCGTGCACGACCCGGCTGTAGTCCAGACCGAGCTGGGGGTCCTCGATGACCTGACCGGCGGCCTTGAAGGTGATCGAGAACACGAAGGTCGGCGGCGCGATCACATCGGCGTGGCCGAGGGCCTTCGCGGCCTCGGGATCGGTGTACGCGGGGTGGGCGTCGCCCACGGCCTCGGCGAACTCGCGGATCTTCTCCCGTCCGACCTCGTACGGCGCGGTGGGCGGATAGGTCCGTCCCACGAAGGACTGGTCGAGCGCCATGAACTCGCAACCTCCTGGTGAATGAACGACTGGGCCGGCCTGTGGCGGCGTCCGGCACCATTCAACGCCACACCCGCCGCACAACGACACGAGGCCGCCCCCCGGAGGGGACGGCCTCGTGTACGAGCCTGATTCAGCGCGTTTCGCGGTGCGCGGTGTGCGAGTTGCAGCGCGGGCAGTGCTTCTTCATCTCAAGACGGTCCGGGTTGTTACGCCGGTTCTTCTTGGTGATGTAGTTCCGCTCCTTGCACTCCACGCAGGCCAGCGTGATCTTCGGGCGGACGTCGGTGGCAGCCACGTGAGTGCTCCTTGGACGGACGATGGACGGATGAACGCAGAAAAGAGTAGCCGATCGAAGGACCGACCCCACAATCGGCTACTTTTAGTAGCGGTGACCGGACTTGAACCGGTGACACAGCGATTATGAGCCGCTTGCTCTACCGACTGAGCTACACCGCTTTGATGACTGGGCCCCCCGCCGAAGCGGGGTTTCCGATCACCAGAGCCCCAATGCGGAATCGAACCGCAGACCTTCTCCTTACCATGGAGACGCTCTACCGACTGAGCTATTGGGGCGAGCGATGAAGACATTACACGCTCGGTCGCCGATCGCCCAAATCCGTTTCCCGTCGCCCGGCCGACCCGGGCTCGTACCCCGCTCCGGGCGCCCTCACACCGTTGATCAGCAAGGCCGCACCGGTACGACTATTCCGCTCCTCCTCCGGCCGGGCCGCGCCCGCCCCTAGGCTCTACTCACTCTGCGTGATCTTGCCCCCTTCCCAGGAGCGCGATGCCCGACAGCGAGCCGCGGCAGCCCGACGACCCCGCGGCCGACACCACCGACACCCCGGAGACCTCGGCCCTGACGCTCTGCGGTGCCCGTCTCACCGACGGCCGCGTCGTGGACGTACGGGTCTGCGGCGACCGCATCGAGGCCGTCGGCACCGCGGGCAGCCTCACCGCCCCCGGCGCCCGCCTCGACCTGCGCGGCCACCTCCTGCTCCCCGCGCCCGCCGAGCCGCACGCCCACGGCGACACCGCCCTCACCGCGGACGCCGCCGGACCCGCGTCCGAGCGGCCCGAGGACATCCGGCGGCGCGCCACCGAGGCGGCGCTGCTCCAGCTCGGCCACGGCGCGACGGCCCTGCGCTCACACGTGCGCATCGGCGACCTCCAGGGCCTGGCGGCGCTCGAAGCCGTCCTCCTGGCCCGGCGCTCGCTGTGCGGCCTGGCCGACCTGACCCCGGTCGCCGTCCCCCGGCTGCTCACCGGCGTCGCCGGGGCGGACAACCTGGCGATGCTCCGCGACGCGGTGAAGATGGGCGCCGGCGCGGTCGGCGGCCATCCCGACCTCGACCCGGACCCCTCCGGATACGTCGAGGCCGTCCTGGAGGTCGCCGCCGAGCACGGCTGCCCCGTGGACCTGCACACGGACGGCGACGACCCCGCCCGGCTGGCCCGGTTCGCCGCGCTGGCGGGCGGCATGCGCCAGGGGGTCACCATCGGCCCCTGCGCCGGCCTCGCCCGCCTCCCCACCGGCGTCGCCGCCCGGGCGGCCGGGCAGCTGGCGGCGGCCGGGGTGAGCGTCACCTGCCTCCCCCAGGGCGGCTGCCGCGGTACGGAACACCGGGGCGCCGCCCCCGTACGGCTGCTGCGCGAGGCCGGGGTGCGGGTCGCGGCGGGCAGCGGGGCCCTGCGCGATCCGGCCAACCCGGTGGGACGCGGCGATCCCCTGGAGGCGGCGTTCCTGCTGGCCTCGCAGGGCGGCCTGCGCCCCGAGCACGCCTACGCGGCGGTGTCCGTCGAGGCCCGGTACGTCATGGGGCTCCCCGAGCTCCGGGTCGAAGCGGGCTTCCCGGCCGAACTGCTCGCCGTACGCGGGGACGGGCTGGCCGGGGCGCTGTCGCTGGCGTACAGCCGGATCGTGGTGCACCGGGGGCGGGTGGTGGCCCGGACCAGCGCGGTGCGCGAGTACCACGACTCGGCGACCGCGCCCGGGGGGCCGGGTCTTCCCCGTCAGGGACGGCCGGAATCCACCGGCGGGCACTGAGCGTCGCGGCGCGCTCCGGCGTACCGTCGGTCGTATGCGCATTGTCATCGCAGGTGGACATGGACAGATCGCGCTGCGGCTGGAGCGGTTGCTCGCCGCGCGCGGGGACGAGGCGGCCGGCGTCATCCGCGACCCCGGGCAGAGCGACGACCTCAGAGCGGTGGGCGCCGAGCCCGTGGTGCTGGACCTGGAATCGGCCACGGTCGAGGAGGTCGCCGAGGTGCTGCGCGGCGCCGACGCGGCGGTCTTCGCGGCCGGCGCGGGCCCCAACAGCGGCACGGCCCGCAAGGACACCGTGGACCGCGGCGCGGCCGTGCTCTTCGCGGACGCGGCGGAACGGGCGGGGGTGCGGCGTTACCTCGTGGTCTCGTCCATGGGCGCCGACCCGGACCACGCCGGGGACGAGGTGTTCGACGTCTACCTGCGGGCCAAGGGCGCGGCGGACGCGGACGTACGCTCCCGTTCGGCCCTGGACTGGACGATCCTGCGCCCCGGGATGCTCACCAACGACGCCGGCACCGGCCAGGTCCTCCTCGCCGCCTCCACGGGCCGGGGCCCGGTCCCCCGCGACGACGTGGCGGCGGCCCTGGTCGAGCTCCTGGACACCCCGGCGACGGCGGGCCTGACCCTTGAGCTGATCTCGGGCAACGTGCCGTTGGCGGTCGCGGTGAAGGACATCGCGGGCAACTGACACGCACAACGAAGAAGGCCCCCGTTCGAAGAACGGGGGCCTTGCTTGTGGCGGCGCCAGGGTTCGAACCTGGGTAGGCTGAGCCGGCAGATTTACAGTCTGCTCCCTTTGGCCACTCGGGCACACCGCCAAGGGATGCCGCCTTCGAGTCCCGGTTTCCCGTGGTGCTCTCTGGCAACGACGTAAACAATACCTGATGACCGAGGGTGCTACGCCACCGGTTTGTTCGGAGGCCCGTGCGGCCCGGGGTGGCTAGGCTTTACGCGGCCGCTGCGCCAGGTACGCACTTTCCAGCACCCCCGATCCAAGGAGCCACACGTCATGGCCGACTCCAGTTTCGACATCGTCTCGAAGGTCGAGCGGCAGGAGGTCGACAACGCCCTCAACCAGGCCGCCAAGGAGATCTCCACCCGTTACGACTTCAAGGGCACGGACGCGTCGATCGCGTGGTCCGGCGAGAAGATCCTGATGCAGGCGAACGGCGAGGAGCGGGTCAAGGCCATCCTCGACATCTTCCAGTCCAAGCTGATCAAGCGTGGGATCTCGCTGAAGTCGCTGGACGCCGGTGAGCCGCAGCTGTCCGGCAAGGAGTACAAGCTGTTCGCCTCGATCCAGGAGGGCATCTCCCAGGAGAACGCCAAGAAGGTCGCGAAGATCATCCGCGACGAGGGACCCAAGGGCGTCAAGGCGCAGGTCCAGGGCGACGAGCTGCGGGTCACCTCGAAGAGCCGGGACGATCTGCAGGCCGTGCAGGCGCTGCTGAAGGCCCAGGACTTCGACTTCGACGTGCAGTTCGCGAACTACCGGTAGAACGTCGCGGTCCGGGTGCGGAAGCAGTTGTTCCGGGCCCGGACTGCATGTCCGAATACCGCCGGTCGCGGCGGTTCGGGCGCAGCAGACTGGTCCGTGGCGGCCGGCGTTCCGGCCGGTGGTGCGGACGAGGAGAGGGACCGGTCATGACCATCTACGCGACGGTCGAGAGCCCGCTGGGCGAACTGCTGCTGGTCGGCGAGCGCCTGCCGGGCGCGGCGGAGGCGGCCCTCGTCTCACTCTCCGTGCCCGGTCAGAAGGGCGGCACCGTCGTCCAGGACGGCTGGCTGTGCGCTCCCGAGGCGTTCGCGGGGGCCGCCGCCCAGCTGCGGGAGTACTTCGAGGGGCGCCGCACGCGCTTCGACCTGGTGTACGCCGAGGGGCGGGGCACCGAGTTCCAGCGGCGGGTCTGGGCGGCGCTGGACGCCGTTCCGTACGGCGAGACGGTCTCGTACGGGCAGATCGCCGCGCGCGTCGGCGCGAGCGGTGCCGGGGTGCGGGCGGTCGGCACCGCGATCGGGCGCAATCCGCTGCTGGTCGTACGGCCGTGCCACCGGGTGATCGGTGCGGACGGCGCGCTGCGCGGGTACGCGGGCGGGCTGGAGCGCAAGGAACGGCTGCTGGGGCTCGAAGGGGCCCTGGCGGGGCGTTGACGGGCCACCACTGATGGATCACCGCTGATGGACGGGCTCTTTCCCAGGTCGCGTGCCATCGTCGCGCCGGGGGCCGTGCATGTGCCCGACTGGCTGTCACCCGAGCGGCAGCGGGAGCTGGTGGCGGCGTGCCGGGAGTGGGCGCGGGGGCCCGTGCCGCTGCGGCACACGGCGTTGCCGGGCGGCGGGGTGATGTCGGTGCGGACGGTCTGCCTCGGGTGGCACTGGCAGCCGTACCGCTACTCACGTACCGCCGACGATGTGAACGGCGCTCGGGTGGCACCGTTCCCGGCCTGGCTCGCGGAGTTGGGGCGGGCGGCGGTGGCCGAGGCGTACGGGCCGGGAGGCGGCTCGGAGGCGTACGCGCCGGATGCCGCGCTGGTCAACTTCTACGACGGTACGGCCAGGATGGGCATGCACCGGGACGACGAGGAGCGGTCCGGGGCTCCCGTGGTCTCGCTCAGCATCGGGGACACGTGTGTCTTCCGGTTCGGCAACACCGAGGGCCGGGGCAGGCCGTGGACCGACGTGGAGCTGGCGTCCGGCGACCTGTTCGTGTTCGGCGGGCCGGCGCGCCGGGCGTTCCACGGGGTGCCGGTGGTCCGTCCCGGCACCGCCCCTCCCGGTACGGGGATGAGCGGCGGCCGGCTCAATGTGACGTTGCGTGAGACGGGGCTGGGCGGCTGACGTCAGCGGCGTTCGCGGGAGTTGCCGAAGAGCAGTCGGTAGGCGATCAGCAGGACCAGGGAGCCGCCGATGGCCGCGACCCAGGTCGCCGGGTCGAAGAAGTCCTTGGTGATCTCGCGGTCCAGGAAGCGCGACGATATCCAGCCACCGAGGAACGCGCCGACGATCCCTATGAGCGTCGTGCCCACCAGGCCGCCGGGGTCGCGCCCCGGCAGCAGGATCTTGGCGATGACGCCCGCGACGAGCCCGAGAATGATCCAGCCGATAATGGTCATGCGTGCGTACCTACCCGTCACTCGTTCCTGGAATCCAGGACGCGGGTGACGGGTGGGCGGTTGCCCGGCGGGGCTCCTACCAGCCGGCGAACTGCTCGTCGGTGCGCACGATCTCCTTGCCGAAGGGCATCAGGGACACCGGGATGAGCTTGAAGTTGGCGATGCCCAGGGGGATGCCGATGATCGTGACGCACAGGACGATGCCCGTGGTGATGTGACCGAGCGCCAGCCACCAGCCGGCGAGGACCAGCCAGAGCACGTTGCCCACGCAGGACGGCCCGCCCGCGTCCCGGCGGTCGACCACCCGGTACCCGAAGGGCCACAGGGCGTAGACGCCGATCCGGAAGGCGGCCAGGCCGAAGGGGATGCCGATGATCGTGATGCAGAGCAGGAGTCCCGCGAGCAGGTAGCCGAGGAACATCCAGAATCCGCAGAGGACCAGCCAAATGACGTTCAAAATGGTTTTCACGGGCGAGGACCTGCCATCTGCTCGAGTCGGGCGATGCGCTCCGCCATCGGCGGGTGGGTCGAGAACATCTTGGACATCCCCTGCCCCGCGCGGAAGGGGTTGGCGATCATCATGTGGCTCGCGGTCTCGATCCTGGGCTCCGGGGGCAGCGGGAGCTGCCGCGTCCCGGCCTCCAGCTTCCGCAGGGCGCCGGCGAGGGCCAGCGGGTCACCGGTGAGCCGGGCGCCCGAGGCGTCCGCCTCGTACTCCCGGGAACGGCTGACGGCCAGCTGGATGACGGACGCGGCGAGCGGACCCAGGATCATGATCAGCAGCATGCCGAGGAGGCCCGGGCCCTCGTCGTCGTTGGAGCGGCCGACCGGGATCAGCCAGGCGAAGTTGACCAGGAACATCACGACGGAGGCCAGTGCGCCGGCGACGGACGAGATGAGGATGTCCCGGTTGTAGACGTGGCTCAGCTCGTGGCCGAGGACGCCGCGCAGCTCCCGCTCGTCCAGCAGGCGCAGGATGCCCTCGGTGCAGCAGACCGCCGCGTTGCGCGGGTTGCGGCCGGTCGCGAAGGCGTTGGGGGCCTGGGTCGGGGAGATGTACAGCCGGGGCATGGGCTGGCGCGCCGATGTGGAGAGCTCGCGGACCATGCGGTAGAGCTGGGGCGCCTCGAATTCGCTCACGGGGCGGGCGCGCATGGCCCGCAGCGCCAGCTTGTCGCTGTTCCAGTACGCGTACGCGTTGGTGCCGATCGCCACCAGGAGGGCGACGATCAGCCCCGTGCGGCCGAAGAAGCCGCCGATGACGAGGATGAGTGCGGACAGGCCCCCGAGGAGTACGGCGGTTTTCAGCCCGTTGTGCCGGCGGTGCACGGTACGCCCTCCAAATCGTGCAGCAGGGGAGCCCTTGGCGGGTGGGGCCCCACCGCTCAGTGGAGCCTCCTGTACTGGTCAACGCCAGGCGGCGGGAGCGAGTTCCCCGGCGCGGACGGCCCGACGGCCCAGGCAGGCCCCGCCGTAGGCGTGGGGCCGGGCTCTGGGCCGTCCGGGTGGAGGTGTGCGGTGTGGCTCAGCGCTGGGCGGGGAGCTTCGCGAGCTCCAGGGCCTCGGGGTCGGGTTCGACCTCGCTGGTGCAGTGGGCGCAGCGGGAGGCGATGGCCGGGATCGGGGTGTAGCAGCGGGGGCAGTCGCGCAGGGCGGCCTTGATGTCGACGGGCTCGTCGGCCTTCTTGGTGAAGCGGTCCTGGACCTTGGCCATCGGCATGACGACGGCGAAGTAGAGGACCGACGCGGTGATGAGGAAGGCGATCGCGGCGGCGATGAAGAGGCCGTACGGGAAGTCCACGCCGTCGACCTTGAAGTGCGCCTTGCTGAAGTCGCCGGTGCCGCGCGTGATGATGCCGATGAGCGGCACGATGAAGGCGTTGCTGAACCCGGTGACGACTGCGGTGAACGCGGCTCCGACGGCGAGACCGACCGCCATGGAGATGACGTTTCCGCGCAGGATGAAGTCCTTGAACCCGCTCAGCACTGCTCTGACTCCTTGGGATGAGGTGAACGTCGTACGCGTTCCGAGGCCCCGACCCTGCCCTGCGCGGGTGGCCGGGGGCAAGCCGATCTTGACCTCAGTCGAACGGGTGAACGACGTCAGAAGAGGTTGACGGCGGCGAATCTCAGAACGGTCTGCGGGGCGCCCGACAGGACGACTCCGGCGGCGGCGGTGAGGACGATCGCGGCGGTCAGGGGCGCCGGGGCACGGTGCCGTACGGCGGGCGCGGCCTCTTCCCCGTCCGCGGGCGCGCGGAACAGGGCGGCCGTCCACCGCAGGTAGTAGTACAGCGCGACGACGACGTTGACGGCCATCACGACGGCGAGCCAGCCCAGGCCCGCGTCGACGGCGGCGGAGAACACCGTGACCTTGGCGAAGAGCCCGATGATGCCCGGCGGCAGCCCGGCCAGGCAGAGGAGGAAGAAGGCCAGCGCGAGGGCGGCCGAGGGCCGGGTGGCGTACAGGCCGCGGTAGTCGTCCAGGCGGTTCCCGGGGCGGGTACGGGCGACCAGGGCGGCCACCGCGAAGGCGCCGAGGTTCACGACGGCGTACATCAGGGCGTACGCGACGGTGGAGCCGATCCTGCGCTCGCCGGCGTACGCGGCGGCGGCGAGCGGGACGAGCAGGTACCCGGCCTGGGCGACGGAGGACCAGGCGAGCAGGCGTACGGCGCCGCGCGCGCGGGAAGCGCTCTGGCGCAGCGCGGCCACGTTGCCGACGGTCATCGTGAGCGCGGCCAGGACCGCGAGGGCGGGGCCCCACACGTCCGCGTACGCCGGGAAGGCGATCACGGTGACGAGGATGAGGCCGGTGAAGCCGACCGCCTTGCCGACGACCGAGAGGTAGGCGGCGATGGGCAGGGGGGCGCCGACGTACGTGTCGGGCACCCAGAAGTGGAAGGGCGCCGCGGCCGTCTTGAAGGCGAAGCCGACCAGGGTCAGCGCGACGCCCGCCCCGGCGAGGGTGGAGAGCCCGGGGTCGACGTGGCCGAGGCGGCCGGCCAGGTCGGTGAGGTGGAGCGTGCCGGTGGCCGCGTACACGAAGCTGACGCCGAGGAGCATCACGGCGGTGGCGGTCACGGAGGACAGGAAGAACTTCAGCGCGGCCTCGGAGGAGCGCCGGTCACCGCGCTTGATGCCGACGAGCGCGAACGCGGGCAGCGAGGCCACTTCGAGGGCGACGACCAGCGTGGCGAGGTCCCTGGAGGCGGGCAGCAGGGCGGCGCCCGCGGCGGACGACAGCAGCAGGAACCAGAACTCGCCGGCCGGGAGCCTGCGGGTGTCGCCGATCGAGAGCAGCGCGGTGAGCAGCGCGCCGCCGAGCACGAGGGCCTGGATGACCAGGGTGAAGTGGTCGGCGGTGTAGCTGCACGCGCGGCTGCCCGTGGTGAGGCAGAAGGTGGAGCGGTCGCCGTCGTGGAGCGGGACGATCAGGGCGAGCGCGGCGACGAGCCCGGCGACGGCCCCGTAGCCGAGGAGCGGTTTGCGGGCCTCGGTGACGAAGAGGTCGGCGACCAGGACGACGAGGGCGACGGCCGCGGCGGTGAGCGGGGGCGCGATGGCGAGCCAGTCGACGGACTGGACGAGGCTGGTGGCGCTCTCGGCCGCTGTGGTCACGACTTGCCTCCTGCGAGGAGCTTCTGCACGGCCGGGTCGGTGAGGCCGAGGAGGACGGCGGGCCACAGGCCGGCGAGGACGGTGAGGGCCGCGAGGGGGGTCCAGGCGGCGAATTCGTAGCTCTGGACGTCGGCGATCGCCCGGGGTTCCTCGCGGTTCGCGCCCATGCAGACGCGGCGGACCACGATCAGCAGGTAGGCGGCGGTGAGCAGGGTGCCGAACGCGGCGACGGACATGAACGTCAGGAAGGCGGGCCGGCTCAGCCCCTCGGCCGGGTCGAACGCGCCGAACAGGGCGAGCATCTCGCCCCAGAACCCGGCGAGCCCCGGCAGCCCGAGGGAGGCGACCGCGGCGAACGCGAGGAGGCCGCCGAGGCGGGGGGCGCGGCCGTAGAGGGCGGCGCCGGTGGCCCCGGCGAGGGTGTCCAGGTCGGCGGTGCCGTACCGGTCCTTGACGGCCCCGACCAGGAAGAACAGCAGGCCGGTGATGAGGCCGTGGGCGATGTTGGCGAAGAGCGCGCCGTTGACGCCGGTGGGGGTCATGCTCGCGATGCCGAGGAGCACGAAGCCCATGTGGCCGACGGAGGAGTACGCGATGAGCCGTTTCAGGTCGCCCTTGGCGCCGGGCCGGGCGAGGGCCAGGCAGGCGAGCGAGCCGTAGACGATCCCGGCGACGGCGAAGGCCGCGAGGTAGGGGGCGAAGGTGTGCGTCCCGTCCGGGGCGACCGGGAGCAGGATGCGGACGAACCCGTACGTGCCCATCTTCAGCAGGACGCCCGCGAGGAGCACGGAGCCGACGGTCGGGGCGGCGGTGTGGGCGTCGGGCAGCCAGCTGTGCAGCGGCCACATCGGGGTCTTCACGGCGAGCCCGACGCCGATCGCCAGAACGGCGGTGACCTGCACGGACGAGGTGAGCCCGCGGCCGTTGTCAGTGGCGAGTGCGACCATGTCGAAGGTGCCGCTCTTCAGTCCGATGAGGAGCAGGCCCAGCAGCATGACGACCGAGCCGAGCAGTGTGTAGAGGATGAATTTCCAGGCCGCGGCCTGCCTCCCCGCACCGCCCCATCGGGCGATCAGGAAGTACATCGGGATGAGGACCATCTCGAAGGCCAGGAAGAACAGGAGCAGGTCGAGGACGGCGAAGGTGGCGAGGGTGCCGGACTCCAGGAGGAGGACCAGCGCGACGAACGCCTTCGGGGAGGGGCCTTCGGGCAGCTTGAAGTAGCTGTAGAGCGCGCAGAGGAAGGTCAGCAGCGCGGTCAGTACGAGCAGGGGGAGCGAGATGCCGTCGATGCCGAGGTGGATGCGCACGTCCAGCGCCGGAATCCAGCTGATGTCCGTGGTGGCCTGCATCTTCGACGGGTGGTCGTGGTCGAAGCCGGCGGCCAGCACCAGGGTCGCCAGGAGGACGGCGCCGGTGACGGTCACGCCGTGGCGGAGCACGGCCTGGTCGGGGCTGCGGCCCTTCAGCCCGGGCGGGGCGGGGAACAGGGCGGCGACGGCCCCGATGAGCGGGCCGACGACGACGAACGCCAGAAGGAACTGCATCACGGATGCGCTGATATCGATCACGGCTCAGGACCCCGCGTTGTTGGCGTAGAGGACGGCGGCGACCGCCAGGACCAGGGAACCGGCCAGCAGTGCGCCGAGGTAGGTCTGCACGTTGCCGGTCTGGGCACGGCGGACGGCCGTGCCGAGCAGGCGTGCGCCGGTGGCGGAGCCGCGTACGTAGGTCTCGACGACCTCGCGGTCCAGGAAGCGGACGAGGCGGGCCGCGGCCTGGACGGGGCGGACGAACAGCGCCGCGTACAGGACGTCGAGGTGGAAGCCGGTGGCCGCGTGGCGGTGGAGCGGGCCGAGCAGCAGGCGTCCGGGGTCGGCGGGGTCGGGGGCGTCCCCGGCCGGGCCGTAGGCGGCGGTGCGGGCCTCGATGGCCTCGATCTCCACGAGCGCCGGCTCCGCGTCCGGGCGGGCGACGACCGAGCCCAGGGGGACGCGGGCGGCGAACGCGGTGGTGTGGCGCCAGGCCCCGTAGGTGACCAGTCCGCCGACGAGGCCGACGCCGGTGGACAGGACGGCGGTGGTCAGCGAGGGGGTGAGGCGGTGGCCGTCGAACCAGTCGCCGATCGCGCCGACGCTCAGCCCGAGGGCGATGGTCGGGACGGTCAGGACCCAGAGGACGGCCGTCATGGCGGCGGGCTGGCTGCCGTGGTCGGGGGCCTCGGCGCCGCGGCCCCGGAAGGCGAGGAGCCAGAGCCGGGTGGCGTAGGCGGCGGTGAGCACGGCGGCCAGCAGCCCGGCGACGAGGACCGTCCAGCCGGCGGCGGCCGGGGCGACGTGCCGGTCGCCGAGCGCGGTGTGCTCGGCGGCGACGAGGACGGCTTCCTTGGAGAAGAAGCCGGCGAACGGGGGGATGGCGGCGAGCGCGAGCAGCGCGACGGTCATCGTCCAGTAGGCGTCCGGGACGCGGCGGGCGAGGCCGCTCATCCGGGACATGGCGGCCAGTGAGTTGGTGCCGGCGGCGTGGATGACGACGCCGGCCGCGAGGAAGAGGACGGCCTTGAAGGCACCGTGCGAGACGAGGTGGAAGACGGCGGCCCCCCGGGCGCCGACGGCCAGGGCGCCCGACATGTAGCCGAGCTGCCCGATGGTCGAGTAGGCGAGGACGCGCTTGATGTCGTCCTGGGCGAGCGCGGCGAGCCCGGACCCGATCATCGTGACGGCCGCCATCACGGCGAGGACGACCAGCGCCGCGCCGGACGCGGCGAAGACGGGAAGGAGGCGGGCGACGAAGTAGACGCCGGCGGCGACCATCGTCGCCGCGTGGATCAGCGCCGAGACGGGGGTGGGGCCGGCCATGGCGTCGGGCAGCCAGGTGTGCAGGGGGAACTGCGCGGACTTGCCCGCGACCCCGGCCAGGAGGAGGAGCGCGATGAGCGTGGGGTGATCGAGGCCGCCGTGGGCGACGGCGCCCAGGATGCGGGTGATCCGGAAGGAGCCGGTGTCGGCGGCGAGCGCGAACAGGCCGATGAGGAAGGGGACGTCGCCCAGCTTGGTGACGAGGAACGCCTTCAGGGACGCGGCGCGCGCCTCGGGGGTCTCCCAGTAGTGGCCGACCAGGAAGTACGAGCAGATGCCCATGACCTCCCAGCCGACCAGCAGCACCATCAGGTCGCCGGAGTAGACGACGAGCAGCATCGCGGAGGTGAAGAGGGAGACCAGCGCCGCGTACGAGGGGTAGCGGGGGTCGTCGCGCAGATACGCGGTCGAGTAGATCTGCACGCAGCTCGCGACGAGCGCGACCAGCACGGCGACGAGGACGGCGAAGCCGTCGAGGTGCAGCGCGAGGTCGATGGGGACGGAGCCGGTGGGGGTGAGCTGGGTCGCCGCGTCGATGGCCCGGCCGCCGCCCTGGCGGGCGGCGACGGTCGCGGCGAGGACGAGCGAGACGAGGGAGGGCAGCACGGCGAGCGGGCGCACGTACTCGGGCGCGGTGCGGCCGATGAGCAGACCGGCCGCCGCGCCCAGGAACGGGAGGAGGGGGACGAGGACGGCGAGGGTCGTGGTGGTCACGGGGTGGCCTCTGCCTTCTTTGCCTTCCCTGCCGCAGCAGTGGCCTGGTCTTCGGGGTGGGTGGCGGCGCCGGCCGGGGCGTCGTCCTCGTCGTCGCCGGCCGGGACGGTCTCGGCCTCGTCGGTCTCGGCGGTGTCGCGGAGGCGGTCGACCGCGGAGCTGCCCCGGTTGCGGTACACGGCGAGGACGATCGCCAGGCCGATGCCGATCTCCGCCGCCGCGATGGCGATGGTGAACAGGGTGAGGGCCTGGCCGGAGTGCAGGCGGTCGCGGAGCCAGACGTCGAACGCGACCAGGTTGAGGTTGACGGCGTTGAGCATCAGCTCGACGGACATCAGGACGAGGATCGCGTTGCGGCGGGCGAGGACTCCGTAGAGCCCGGTGCAGAAGAGGAGGGCGGCGAGCACCGCGGGATAGGCGAGGTGCATCAGCGCGCGTCCTCTCGGGGCGGGGTGGCGCCGGCCCGGTCCGCTGCCCGGCCGCCCTTGCGGGAGAGGACGATCGCGCCGACCAGGGCGGCGAGCAGCAGGACGGAGAGCGCTTCGAAGGGGAGCACCCAGTTGCGGAAGAGGAAGGAGCCGGTGACCTTCGTGGAGCCCTGGGCGGGCCCGTCCAGCTCGATCCACGTCGTGCGGAAGGCGTCCACGACGACCCAGACCAGGGCGCCCGCCGAGGCGACCGCCACCGCGAGCGCCGGCCACCGGTTCTCCGAGTCGGCGTCCGGGGAGCGGCCGATCGGGGCCCTGGTGAGCATCAGGCCGAACAGGAGGAGGACGACGACGGAGCCCACGTAGATCAGGACCTGCACCCAGGCGATGAACTCCGCCGTGAGCAGGAGGTACTCGACGGCGAGACCGCCGAGCGCCACGATCAGCCAGAGGGCGGCGTGCACCAGCTGTCTGGTCGTGACGGTCACCAGGGCGGCGCCGAGGGTGGCGATGCCGACGAGGACGAAGGCGATCTCCACGCCGGTCGGGGAGAGGAAGCCGGGGGCCGCCGAGGCGGTCGCGGTGGCGCCGGTGGCGCCGAGGGCGGTGATCACTCGTCGCCCTCCCGTGCCGTGTCGTCCTGCGCCTGCCGGGCCGCTTCCGCCTCCTGCTGGGCGCGGAGCTTGTCGGCCGTCTTGCGGGCCGCGGCGAGCTCCTTCGGTTCCTCGGCGCGCGGGTCGAGCGCGGGCGGTTCCGGGACCGTCCACATCCAGTCGCGCAGCTTGTCGCGCTCATGGGTGAGGTCCAGGATGTCCGTTTCCGCGTACTCGAACTCCGGCGACCAGAACAGCGCGTCGAACGGGCACACCTCGATGCAGATGCCGCAGTACATGCAGAGCGAGAAGTCGATCGCGAAGCGGTCGAGCACGTTGCGGCTGCGTTCCCGGCCGCCCGGGGCCGCGGGGGGCACCGTCTCCTTGTGGGAGTCGATGTAGATGCACCAGTCGGGGCACTCGCGGGCGCACAGCATGCAGACCGTGCAGTTCTCCTCGAACAGCGCGATGACGCCGCGCGAGCGGGGCGGCAGTTCGGGCTGCGTGTCCGGGTACTGGGCGGTGACGGTCTTCTTCGTCATCGTCCGCAGGGTGACGGCGAGGCCCTTGGCCAGACCTGAGCCGGGGATCGGGGGCACTAGTTGATCGCCACCTTCACGATGCCGGTGAGCGCGATCTGCGCGAGAGCGAGCGGGATGAGGGTCGTCCAGGCGAGCTTCTGCAGCTGGTCCTCGCGCAGGCGCGGGTAGCTCACGCGCAGCCAGATCACGACGAAGGCGAGGATGCCGGTCTTCAGCAGGGTCCAGACCCAGCCGAGTCCGTCGGCGCCCAGCGGGCCGTGCCAGCCGCCGAGGAACAGCACGGTGGTCAGCCCGCAGAGCACGACGATGCCGGCGTACTCGGCGAGCAGGAAGAGCGCGAAGCGGAGGCCGGTGTACTCGGTGTACGCGCCGAAGATGATCTCCGAGTCGGCGACCGGCATGTCGAACGGGGGGCGCTGGAGTTCGGCGAGCCCGGCCACGAAGAAGACCAGGGCGCCGATGATCTGCCAGGGCAGCCACCACCACTCGAACGCGTCGAGGATGCCGGGCAGCGAGACCGTGCCCGCCGCCATCGCCACCGAGGCGGCGGCGAGCAGCATCGGCAGCTCGTACGCGAGGAGTTGCGCGGCGGTGCGCAGGCCCCCGAGCAGGGAGAACTTGTTGGCCGACGCCCAGCCGGCCATGAGCGAGCCGAGTACGCCCACGCCCATCACCGCGAGCACGAAGAAGATGCCCGCGTCGACGGCCTGGCCGACCGCGCCCTCTCCGGGGCCGACCGGGATCGCGACCAGGACGAGCAGGTACGGGAGGAGGGCCACGGCAGGCGCCAGGCGGAAGACCTTGCGGTCGGCGCCTTCGGGGACGACGTCCTCCTTCTGGGCGAACTTGACGCCGTCGGCGACGAGCTGGGCCCAGCCGTGGAAGCCGCCCGCGTACATGGGGCCGAGGCGGCCCTGCATGTGGGCCATGACCTTGTGTTCGGTCTGGCCCACGACCAGCGGGAGGACCATGAAGACGGCGAAGACGATGACGATGCGGAGGGCGACGTCCAGGGCGTCGTTCACTCGGGATCGCCTCCGTTGTCGGGGGTGGGGTTGTCGGGCCGGGCCGGGGGCCGGGTGTCCGGCGCGTCGCGCCACGGGGCGTCGGCCGCCGGAGGCGTGCCCGTCGCCCGCTGGCTCGCCGAGCCCTGGGAGGCGCTGCGGCTGCGGCGCGGGCGGGGTGCGGGGGTCTCCGCCGCAGTGCCCGGCGTCGCCTCGCCCGCCGTGCGGGTGCGCCTCGCCGGGCGCGCGGGGGCCGCGGGGAGCTGGCCCTTCAACGGGCCCCACTCGTTCGGGTCCGGGACGCCGGGCGGGAGCATCGTGCGGCGCTTCGGGCCGCCGTGGTCCGACTCGCCCGGTTCCTTCGCGCCCGGCCACGCCTTCGCCACGCGGGCGGCCAGCACGAAGTCCTTCCGGAGGGGGTGCCCCTCGAAGTTCTCGGGGAGGAGGAGGGGGACGAGGTTGGGGTGGTCCTCGAAGGCGACGCCGAACATCTCGTGCGTCTCGCGTTCGTGCCAGGCGGCCCCCGCGTACACACCGGTCGCCGTCGGCAGGGACGGGGCCTCGTGCGGCACCGTGGTCCTGAGCAGCAACCGCCGTACCCCCGACCCGGCGGACGGCAGCGCCGCCACGTGCGCGCACACCCGGAAGCCCGTGCCCGGCTCGTCCACCGCGCTCAGCCAGTCGAAGTACGTGCAGCCGAGGGCGGAGCGGGCGGTTTCCAGGGCGGTGATCCACGCGGCGGGCGGGACGTCGACCGTCAGCAGGTCGTACGCCTGCTCGGCGGTGGCGTCCTCGCCGAAGATCTCGGTGACGGCGTCCGGGAGGCGGTCGAAGGAGGCGGTCACGTGTCCTCCCCCGCGGCCGGAGGCGGTGTCACCAGGCCGCTGCGCAGCGCCGCCGTCGACGGGCGGGCGCCCGCCGCGTCCGCGTAGCGCTCGCCCAGCGACTCGCGCGCGATCTTCTCCTGGAGCTTCAGGATGCCCTGGAGCAGCGCCTCGGGCCGCGGCGGGCAGCCGGGGACGTAGACGTCGACGGGGATGATCTGGTCGACGCCCTTGGTGACGGAGTACGAGTCCCAGTACGGGCCGCCGCAGTTGGAGCAGGCACCGAAGGAGATGACGTACTTGGGCTCGGGCATCTGCTCGTACAGGCGCCTGACCGCCGGCGCCATCTTGTCCGTCACCGTGCCGGAGACGATCATGAGGTCGGCCTGGCGCGGGCCCGGCGCGAAGGGGATCACGCCGAGCCGGATGAAGTCGTGGCGCGCCATGGAGGCGGCGATGAATTCGATGGCGCAGCAGGCGAGTCCGAAGTTGAAGACCCAGAGGCTGTAGCGGCGGCCCCAGTTGAGGACCACCTTCATCGGTTCCGGTGCGAGCCGGGACAGGACGCCCAGGCGCTTCGGTTCCGGGAGGAACGTGGGTACGGCGGCGGGTTCGTCCCCCGCCCCGGCCGGCGACGGGCTCGTCACGTCCATTCGAGGACGCCCTTCTTCCATGCGTAGAGCAGTCCCACGGCCAGGAAACCGAGGAAGATGAACATTTCCACCAGCGTGGTCGCGCCGTAGCCCGGCGCCGCGAAGACCGTCGCCCAGGGGAAGAGGAAGATCGAGTCGACGGCGAAGATCACGTAGAGGAAGGCGTACACGTAGTAGCGGACCTGGGTGTGTGCCCAGCCCTCCCCCACCGGGTCCACGCCGCATTCGTAGGTGAGCAGTTTCTCCGGCGTCGGGACCACCGGCCGCAGCAGCCGGCCCGCGCCGAAGGCGACGGCGACGAACAGGACGCCCACCAGGGCGAGGAGTCCGACCACCGAATAGCTGTGGAAGTAGTCCGACGACGCGAGCACCGTCCGCGCCGGTGTCGATGCCGCACCGGGAAGACCCGTCACGTCCGCCCTCGCTCCCTAGCCCCGTCCCACGATCTGTACGCACGGGAGTCTAGGCCCTGTAAAGGAGGGGTAAGCAGTTGCGTCCGGCAACGGACGGGGAACGGCAGCGGCACGGGTGGGGCGCACGGGTGGGGATATCCCTACCTCACCTCACCCACGAACCCCATGGCATCCGCCTCGCACGCCCGGCAGGCTTGTCATATGACCATGAGCCCCCAGGTGCCCGCCCACGACGGGCCGCCTCCCGTCCGCTTCGCCTTCGGCCGGTGGACCTGGAAGGAGGTCGCGCACCTCCTTGCCAACCTGCCGATGGCGATCATCGGATTCGTCTACACCGTGGTGATGATCGCGATCGGCGTGGGTCTCGCGGTCACCGTCGTCGGCCTGCCGCTGCTGGCCGCCGGGCTCCAGGGTTCCCGGCTGATCGGCCGGTTCGAGCGGGCCCGTGCCCGCAGGCTCCTGGGCGTCCGGGTCGAGGAGCCGAGCCCGGCGGCCCTGGGACGGGAGGGCGACGGGTTCTTCGCGTGGCTGTGGACCGGCCTGCGCGACCCGGTCGCCTGGCGGGCGGCCCTGTACTCGTTCGTACGGCTGCCGTGGGGCATCCTCACCTTCGTCGTGACGCTCGTCTGCCTCGTCGTGTGGCCGGCGCTCCCCTTCGCGGCGCGGCTGATGGGCAACGCGGACCGGGGCATGGTGCGCGGGCTGCTCTCCCCCTCCGACGACCTGGAGCGCCGCATCGCCGAGCTGGAGTCGGACCGGGGTGTCGTCGTGGACACCGCCGCCGCCGACCTCCGCCGCATCGAGCGCGATCTCCACGACGGGGCCCAGGCCCGCCTGGTCGCCCTCGCCATGGACCTCGGCCTCGCCAAG
>NZ_VJNO01000064.1 GCF_007096885.1 Streptomyces sp. 130
CGTCCCACTCAGACCGAACGACGACACACCCACACGACGCGGACGATCCCGCACCGGCCACGCCCGCGACTCCGTCAGCAACTCCACCGCACCCGCATCCCAATCCACCTGCGGCGTCGGCACATCCACATGCAACGTCTTCGGCAACACCCCATGCCGAATCGCCTGCACCGCCTTGATCACACCACCCACACCCGCAGCCGCCTGCGCATGCCCCAGATTCGACTTCAACGAACCCAGCCACAGCGGATCACCCTCCGCACGACCCTGCCCATACGTCGCCAACAACGCCTGCGCCTCGATCGGGTCACCCAGCCGAGTGCCCGTCCCATGCGCCTCCACCAGATCCACCTGATCCGACGAGATCTGCGCATCAGCCAACGCCGCCCGAATCACCCGCTGCTGCGAGGGACCGTTCGGAGCCGTCAGCCCGTTGCTCGCACCGTCCTGATTCACCGCACTGCCCCGCACCACGGCCAACACCTCGTGCCCCAGCCGACGAGCGTCCGACAGCCGCTCGACCAGCAGCACACCCACGCCCTCCGACCACGCGGCACCATCCGCGGCACCCGCGAACGACTTGCACCGCCCGTCCTTCGCCAACCCCCGCTGCCGGCTGAACTCCACGAAGACCTCGGGTTCCGACATGACGGCCACGCCGCCCGCCAGTGCGAGGGAGCACTCGCCGGAGCGGAGTGCCTGGATCGCGAGGTGCAGGCTCACGAGCGACGAGGAGCACGCCGTGTCCACCGTCATCGACGGGCCCTCGAGGCCGAGTACGTAGGAGATCCGGCCGGAGGCGATGCCGCCCGTGCTCGCGTTGTGGGCGTAGTCGTGGTACATCATCCCGGCGAACACACCGGTACGGCTCTCCTTGAGGGAGAGCGGGTCGATGCCGGCCCGCTCGAACACCTCCCACGAGCATTCCAGCAGCAGCCGCTGCTGCGGGTCCATGATCAGGGCCTCGTTCGGACTGATACCGAAGAACGCCGGATCGAACCCGGAGGCGTCGTCGAGGAAGCCGCCCCGGGCGACGTAGCTGGTGTCGGGTCGTACACCTTCCGGGTCGTAGATCTTCCGCAGGTTCCAGCCCCGGTCCGTCGGGAAGTCGGAGATGAGGTCGGCACCCTCGCTCACGGCCTGCCAGAGGTCTTCGGGCGAGGCGATGTTGCCCGGGTAGCGGCACGCCATGCCCACGATCGCGATCGGGTCGTCGGCGTGGGCGACGGCGTGCGGGCGCACCGGGGCGGTCGCTGCCGGTGCGGGGGCATCGGCTCCGGACAGTTCCCCCAGCAGGTGGCGGGCCAGGGCCTGGGGGGTGGGGTAGTCGAACACGACGGTCGCGGGGAGTCGGAGCGCGGTGGCCTCGGACACCGCGTTGCGGAACTCGACGGCGCGCAGGGAGTCGAAGCCGAGGTCCTTGAAGGCCTTCTCCGGCTCGATGGCCTGGACGGAGCTGTAGCCGAGGACGGTTGCGACCTGTGTCAGGACGACCTCCAGGACAACGGCTTCGCGCTCCGTTTCGGCGATGCGGGCGAGCCGCTGCTGAAGGCCGTTCGCCTCGTCGTGGCCTGTCGCCCTGCGCCGTGCGACGACGGGGACCAGCGTGCGGAAGAGATCGCGGGCCGCGGAGCCCTGGGCCCTCACGGCGGCGAGGTCGAGCCTCACCGGGGCCACCACCGGCCGGTCCACCCGCAGGGCGGCGTCGAAGAGGGCCACGCCGCCCTCCGAGGTGATCGGGAAGACGCCGCCGACTGACGAGATGCGGGAGCGTTGGGCCCCGGACAGCTTGCCGGTCATTCCGCTGGCCTCGTCCCAGAAGCCCCAGGCGAGGGAGTGCGCGGGGAGGCCTTCGGCCCTGCGGTACGTGGCCAGCGCGTCCAGGAACGCGTTGGCCGCGGCGTAGTTGCCCTGGCCTGCGTTGCCGAAGGTGCCGGCCACGGAGGAGAAGAGGACGAAGGCGGTGAGGTCGAGGTCACGGGTCAGCTCGTGGAGATTCAGGGCCGCGTCCACCTTCGGCCGCAGAACCGCCTCCACCCGCTCCGCCGTCAGCGAACCGATCACCCCGTCATCCAGCACACCCGCCAGATGCACCACCCCCACCAACGGCCGATCCACCGGAACCGACCCCAACACCCGCTCCACAGAAGCCCGGTCAGCCACATCACACGCCTCGACCACCACCTCCGCACCCCAACCCGCCAACTCCTCGACCAACTCCCCCACACCCTCGGCCCCACCACCACGACGACTCGTCAACACCAACCGCCGCACCCCACGCTCCACCACCAGATGACGCGCGAACACCCGCCCCAACGTCCCCGTACCACCCGTCAACAACACCGTCCCCGCAGCGTCGAACTCCACGTCGGCGCTCTCGTCGGCCGGCTGTTCCACCCGCACCAGCCGGCCCACGTGGGCCCGGTTCTCGTGCACCACGACCTGCGACTCGCCCATGGCGGTCGCCCGCGCGGCCAGGTCCGTCACCTCGCCCGAGTCGCTGTCCAGCAGCACCACACGTCCCGGGTTCTCCGACTGCGCCGAGCGCACCAGACCCCACACGGCCGCGCCCGCCATGTCCACCGGGCCCGTGCCCGGTAGCGCGACGGCGCCCCGCGTCCGCACGACGAGACGCGACTCACCGAACCGCTCGTCGGCCAGCCACGCCCGCACCACGTCCAGCGCTTCGCACACCGCGGCCCGGACACCGTCCGCGGTGCCGTGCCCTGCCTCGCCGGCGCGCAGTGACTCGTACACCACCACGTCCGGTACGGCGTCCGAGGTTTCCGTCACGTCGTTCCAGCGCCCCACCGAGACGCCCTCGACGGCTTCCGCGTCCGGCAGCGTGGTCTCGGGCCAGTCCATCCCGAACAGGGACCCCACCACACCCGACTCCGTCATGGCGCGCCGTTCTCCGCCCACCGAGCGCAGCACCAGCGAGTCCACCGACGCCACCGCTCCGCCGCCGGTGTCCGCCAGGACCACCGACACACGGTTCTCGCCCACCGCCGACACCCGGACGCGCACCGCCGAAGCGCCCACCGCACCCAGCGACACGCCGGACCAGGCGAACGGCAGCGCGGCGCCCTCGCCCGCCGCGCCCGACAGCGCCACCCCGTGCAACGCCGCGTCGAGGAGGGCCGGGTGGAGCCGGAAGTCGGTCGCGGGTGTGCCGGGGGGCAGGGCGGCCTCGGCGTAGATGTCGCCGTCGGCGCGCCATGCGGCGGTCAGTCCGCAGAAGGCGGGGCCGTAGCGCAGTCCCTCGTCCGCCATGCCTTCGTAGAACCCGTCCAGCTCCACCGGCTCTGCGCCGGCCGGCGGCCACTGCGCCGAGGCCCATTCGGTGTCCACGGGTGATCCGCCCGCTCGCGGGCTCTCCGGGGCGATGACTCCGGTCGCGTGCCGGGTCCAGGGCTGGTCGCCGTCCTCGGTGCGGGCGTGCACGGTGACCGGGCGCCTCCCGTCCGGGCCGGCCGTGCCGACGGTGACGCGTACCGCGACTCCGCCCCGTTCAGGGACGGTGAGAGGGGTCTCCAGGGTCAGTTCGTCGATGACGGCGCAGCCGGCCATGTCGGCCGCGTAGCCGACGAGCTCCACGTGTCCGGTGCCGGGGAAGAAGACGGCGTCGCCGACGCGGTGGTCGCCGAGCCAGGGGTGTGTGCCGAGGGACAGCCGGCCGGTGAGGCTGAGGGCGTCCGTGTCCGGAGCGGACACCCGTGCGCCGAGCAGCGGGTGGTCCGCCGGTTCGAGACCGGCGGTCAGCACGTCGCCCGCCCCGGTGGGGGCGGTGACCCAGTAGCGCTCGCGCTGGAAGGCGTACGTCGGCAGCTCCACGCGGGTGGTGGGCTCGGCGTCGTGGAAGAGGCTCCAGTCGACGGTGGCTCCGTGCACGTACGCCTCGGCCAGTGACAGCGCGAACCGGGCGGGGTCGCCGCTGTGACGGCGCAGCGATCCGACGGCGGCGGCGGTGGCCGGGGTCGTGGCGATCGTCTCTCCGAGGGCGACGAAGAGGCCCGGGTGGGGGCTGGCCTCGACGAAGAGGGTGAGCCCGTCGTCGAGCATGGCCCGGGTGGTGTCCTCGAAGCGCACGGTCCGGCGCAGGTTCTCGTACCAGTAGTCGGCGTCGAGGGTCGTGGTGTCGATCGACTCCGCGGTCACCGTGGAGTAGAAGGTCACGGTGGACGGCCGGGGCGTGACATCGGCTATCTCGGCCAGGAGGCGTTCGCGGATCTCTTCCACGAACACCGAGTGGGAGGCGTAGTCCACCGGTATCCGACGGGTCTGCACGCCCTGGGCCTCCAGGTGGGTGCCGAGCTCGTCGAGGGCGTCCTTCTCGCCGCAGACGACGGTGGACTCGGGGCTGTTGACCACGGCGATCTGGAGCCGGTCGCCCCAGCCGCGCATCACCGTCCCGGCCTCCGCCGCGGGCAGGGCGACCGACAGCATGCCGCCGCGTCCGGCGAGGTCCTGGCGGATGATCCGGCTGCGGAGGGCGACGACGCGCGCGCCGTCCTCCAGCGAGAGGGCTCCGGCGACGCAGGCGGCGGCGATCTCTCCCTGGGAGTGGCCGACGACGGCGGCGGGCTCCACACCGCACGCGCGCCAGAGGGCGGCGAGGGAGACCATGACGGCCCACAGGACCGGCTGGACGACGTCGACCTCTTCGAGGGTGGGGGCTCCCGGGCGCTCGTGGACCACGTCGAGGAGGTCCCAGTCGGTGAAGGGGGCGAGCGCTTCGGCGCACTCGCGCATCCGGTCGGCGAACACCGGCGAGGTGGCGAGGAGTTCGACGGCCATGCCGGCCCACTGGGAGCCCTGGCCGGGGAAGACGAACGCGACCTGGGCGGGGCCGGTGGCCGTTCCCCGCACGACGTGGCGCGCCTTGGTGCCGGCCGCGAGCGCGTCCAGGCCGCTGAGCAGGGGGGTGGAGGCGCTGCCGTCGGCGTCCTCGGGGTTCCCGGTGTCGAGGACGACGGCACGGTGCTCGAAGGCGGTGCGGGTGGCGGTCAGGGCGTGGCCGATGTCCCGCTGGCGGGCGGTGGCGCCGGCTCCGTCCCGTACGAAGGAGGCCAGCCGCTCGGCCTGGGCGCGCAGACCGGCGGCGCTGCGTCCGGAGAGGACGAATGGCGTGATGGGTGCGGCGGTGGTGACGAAGGGGAGCGCCCGGTCGTCCGTGTCCGGCCGGTTCGTGGCCGGTTCCGGGCTCGTCGCGTCGGACTCCGCGGCCGGGTCCGGCTCGGGTGCTTCCTGGAGGATGACGTGGGCGTTGGTGCCGCTGAGTCCGAAGGCCGAGATGCCCGCGGTGCGCGGGTGGCCCTGGCGGGTCCAGGGTTCGGCCTCGGTGAGCAGACTGACGTGGCCGGAGGTCCAGTCGACGTGGGTGGTGGGCTGCTCGACGTGCAGGGTTCTGGGCAGGAGGCCGTTGCGCAGGGCCATGACCATCTTGATGACGCCGCCGACGCCCGCGGCGGCCTGGGCGTGGCCGATGTTGGCCTTGAACGAGCCCAGTCTCAGCGGCTGTTCGGCGGTGTGGTCCTGGCCGTACGTGGCGAGCAGGGCCTGCGCCTCGATGGGGTCGCCCAGGGTGGTCCCGGTGCCGTGTGCCTCGACGGCGTCGACGTGGGCGCCGGGAACGCGTGCGTTGGCGAGGGCCTGGCGGATGACGCGCTGCTGGGACGGGCCGCTGGGTGCGGTGAGGCCGTTGGAGGCTCCGTCCGAGTTGATGGCCGAGCCTCGGACGACGGCGAGGACGGGGTGGCCGTTGCGGCGGGCGTCGGAGAGGCGTTCCAGCAGGAGGATGCCGGCGCCCTCGGACCAGCCCGTGCCGTCGGCGCTGTCGGAGAACGCCTTGCACCGCCCGTCGGGTGCGAGTCCGCGCTGCTTGCTGAAGGCGACGAAGGGCGCTGCCGTCGACATGACCATGACGCCACCGGCCAGGGCGAGGCCGCATTCGTCCTGGCGCAGGGCCTGGACGGCGAGGTGGAGCGCGACGAGTGACGACGAGCAGGCGGTGTCGACGGTGAAGGAGGGGCCTTCGAGGCCGAGGGCGTACGAGATGCGGCCGGAGATGACGGACGCGGCCCGTGCCGTGGCCATGTATGCCTCGACGGCCTCCGGTACGCCTTCGGGGAAGTCGCCGTAGTCCTGGATGCCGGAGCCCATGTAGACGCCGACGCGCCCGCCGCGCAGGGTCTCCGGGTCGATTCCGGCCCGTTCGAAGGCTTCCCAGGCGACTTCGAGGCTGAGCCGCTGCTGCGGGTCGGTGGCCTCCGCCTCCATGGGGCTCATCCCGAAGAATCCGGCGTCGAAGTCGCCGGCGCCTTCGAGGAATCCGCCCTGGTGCACATAGCTGGTCCCCGGCTGCGAGGCGTCCTCGCCCATGAGCTGGTCGAGGTCCCAGCCCCGGTCGTCCGGCATGCCCGAGATGGCGTCGCGGCCCTCTGCCACCAGTTGCCACAGCTCCTCGGGGGTGGTCACCCCGCCGGGGAAGCGGCAGCCCATGGCGACGATCGCGATGGGTTCCTGCGCCGCCGCCTCCGCGTCCTGCAAGCGGCGCCGGGTGCGGTGCAGGTCGGCGGTCACCTTTTTGAGGTAGTCGAGGATCTTCTCGTCGTTGGCCATGGCGGTCTCACCGGGTCCTTCGGGGCAGATGGCGGCAGGGGGCGGGTGGCGGCAGCGTGCCGGTGTCAGGCGAGGCCGAGTTCCTGGTCGATGAAGGCGAGGACGTCGTCCGCGGAGGCGTCGTCGAGTGAGTCCCGCACGGCGACCGCCCCCGTTTCGCCGCTCTGGAGGGTGGTCAGCGTGTCGAGCAGGGTCTGCAGCCGTGAGGTGATGCGGCTGCTGCGGATCTCCTCGATGTCCAGCGCTCCGACCAGTTCCTCGAACCGGTCGATCTCCGCGAGGACGGGCGTCCTGGTGTCGTCGCCGTCCGGGAAGAGCCGGGTGTGCAGGTGGTCGGCGAGCGCCGTGGGTGTCGCATAGTCGAAGACCAGCGTCGCGGGCAGTTGGGCGCCCGTGGCGGCGGTCAGAGCCTGGCGGAGTTCCACCGCGGCGACGGAGTCGAAGCCGAGGTCCTCGAAGGCGCGCTGCGGGTCGAGTTGCGAGGCCGCCTCGTATCCCAGCAGGGTCGCGACCCGGGTGCGTACGAGGTCGAGTACCGCGCGGCTCCGCTCGGCCGGGGAGAGGCCGGCGAGCCGGGCCATCAGGTCCGCCGCGTCCGAGCCGGCCGCTCCGGGCCCGGCGGAGAGGACGCGGCGTACGTCGTCGAGTGCGTCGAGCAGGGGGCGGGGGCGGGCGAGCGTGTACGTGGGGACGAAACGGGGCCAGTCGAACTCGGCGACGACGAGGTGGCTCTCGTCGTGTTCCAGGGCCTGCTTCAGCGCGCCGATGGCGCGGTGGGGGTCCATGGCGGGGGCGCCGATGCGTTCCATCGCGGCGGCGAGTTCGGCGTCGACCATACCGCCCTGCCAGGAGCTCCAGGCGACGGAGGTGGCGGTGAGCCCGCGGGCGCGGCGGTGGTGGGCGAGGGCGTCGAGGCGGGCGTTGGCCGCGGCGTAGGCGGCCTGGCCCGCGCTGCCCCAGACGGCGGCGCCGGAGGAGAACAGCACGAAGGCGTCGAGGGGCCGGTCGCCGAGGAGCGCGTCGAGGTGCTGGGCCCCGGTGACCTTCGCGTGGCCGACGGCCGCGAACTCCTCCCGGGTCAGTTCGGTGAGCGGTGCCATGCGCTGCATCGCACCGGCCGCGTGCACGACGGTCGTCAACGGCATGTCGTCCGGGACGGAGTCGAGGACGCGGGCCAGCGCGGCGCGGTCGGTGACATCGCAGGCGGCGAGGGTCACCCGGGTGCCGGACGCTTCCAGTTCGGCCGCCAGTTCGCGGGCGCCGTCGGCCGCGTCGCCCCGTCTGCTCAGGAGCATCAGGTGCGGGATGCCGTCGGCGGCGAGCATGCGGGCGACGTGGGCGCCGAGGCCGCCGGTGCCACCGGTGATCAGCGCGGTGCCGTGCGACGGCCGGGACCGGACCGGGGTGCGGTCGCCGAGGGGGGCGCGGACCAGGCGGCGGGCGAGCACGCCCTCGGCACGCAGGGCCACCGCGTCCTCTCCGGTGGCACCCGAGAGGATGTCGCAGAGGCGGTCCAGGTCGGCCGGCCGGAGTTCGGCGGGAAGGTCGACGATGCCGCCCCAGGTGTCGGGGTGGTCGAGGGCGAGGCCGCCGCCGAGGCCCCAGAACGGGGCCTGTTCCGGAGCGGTCAGCTCCGTGGAGCGGGAAGTGGCTACGGCGGACCGGGTGGCGCACCAGAGCCTGGGGGCGTCCGGAGTGTCCGAGAGCGCCTGCACCAGGGCGACGGTGGCCGTGAGGCCGCGAGTGAGATGGGGGTGTGCCGGTTCGGGGCGGTCGTCGAGGGCGAGCAGGGACAGGATTCCGGCGGCGGGCTGCTCGGCGAGGCGGGCGGCCAGGTCCGCCCGGCTCGGGCCGGGGGCCGTTTCGATGAGGTGCGGGGAGGCGCCGCGTTCGATGAGTGCGGCCAGGATCGCGGTGACCTCGGGGGCTTCGGACTGCCCCTCGGCGACGGCGACCAGCCAGGGGGCGTCGAGCGCGGTGGCCCCGGCGGGCGGTGCGGGGACGGGCTGCCAGACGACGCGGTAGCGGAGGTCGTCGAGTGCGGCCCTCTCCTGGTGGAGGCGGCGCCAGCGTGCCATGGCGTGCACCACCTCGCCGAGTGCGCTCTCGGTGACCGAGAGCCGGTCGGCGAGAGACGTGACGTCCTCCCGTTCAACGGCTTCCCAGAAGGCCGCGCCGGCCGGGTCGTCGGCCTGGCCGGCGGTGTCCGGGGCGTCGGCCCGCTCCTGCCAGTGGCTGCGGCGCTGGAAGGGGTAGGTGGGCAGGCCGGTGACGCGGCGGGCGCCCCGGCCCTCGAAGAAGGCGTTCCAGTCGACCTCGGCGCCGTGCGCGTGGGCTCGGGAGACGGCGGCGATCAGCGTGCGCTCCTCGTCGCGGTCGCGGCGCAGGACGGGGACGCACAGGGTGTCGGGGGCGGCCGTCAGGCAGTCGGCCGCCATGGGGGTGAGCGCCGCGTCGGGGCCGAGTTCCACGAAGCGGGTGACGCCCTGGTCCGCGAGGTGCGCGACGCCGTCGGCGAACCGTACGGCCTCACGCACATGCCGCACCCAGTACTCGGGCGACGTCAGCTGCTCCGCCGTCGCCTCGGTGCCGGTCACATGGGACACCACACGGATCGACGGCGTGGCATACGAGAGCGTCTCGCAGACTTCGCGGAACGCGTCCAGCATCGGCTCCATGAGCGGCGAGTGGAACGCGTGCGACACGGCCAGCCGCTTCGTGCGACGCCCCAGCGCGGAGAAGTGCTCCGCGACCGCGAGCGTCTCCTTCTCCGCCCCCGACACCACCACCGCGGACGGGCCGTTCACCGCGGCCAGCCCGACACCGTCGCCCAGCAACGGAACGACCTCGTCCTCCGACGCGGCCACCGCCACCATCGCCCCGCCACCCGGCAGCCCCTGCATCAACCGGCCGCGCGCCACCACCAGCTCCGCCGCGTCACCCAGGGACAGCACACCCGCCACATGCGCGGCCACCACCTCACCGATCGAGTGCCCGGCCACCACATCGGCCCGCACGCCCCACGACTCCACCAGCCGGAACAACGCGGTCTCCACCGCGAACAGCCCGGCCTGGGCGAACATCGTGCCGTTCAGCAGACCCGCGTCCCCGCCCCACACGACCTCGCGAAGAGAACGCCCCAGCCGCACGTCCAGCTCCGCCGCCACCGCGTCGAAGGCCTCCGCGAACACCGGGAACGCCTCGTACAACTCCCGGCCCATCCCGAGCCGTTGGGCACCCTGACCCGTGAACAGGAACGCCGTCAGACCTTCCCCGGAAGCAGAACCCGCCGGCGCCACCACATCCGCGCCCGCACGGCCCGCCACCAGATCCGACAGCCCGCGCACCGCTCCCTCGCGGTCCTCCGCCAGCACCACCGCACGGTGGTCCAGCACCGCACGTGTCGTCGCCAAGGAGAAACCCACGTCCAGCAACGGCTCGTCCGGGTGCGCCTCGACATGAGCGAGCAGGCGACCCGCCTGTTCCCTGAGCGCCTCGGCATTCCGCGCCGAGACCGGCAACGGCACAACCGGCAACGGCGCGGCGGCGGGGCCGTCCGGTTCGGCCTCCTCGGCCGCCGGTGCCTCCTCGATGATCACGTGCGCGTTCGTACCGCTGAGCCCGAAGGCCGAGACGGCGGCCCGGCGCGGGCGTCCGAGGTCGGGCCAGGCCATGGCTTCGGTGAGCAGGGAGATGTTCCCCGTGGACCAGTCGACGTTGGGTGTCGGGCCGTCCACATGGAGGGTGCGGGGCAGGACGCCGTGGCGGATGGCCTGCACCATCTTGATGACTCCGCCGACGCCGGCGGCGGCCTGGGCGTGGCCGATGTTCGACTTGATCGAGCCGAGGTACAGCGGCCGGTCGGCCGGGCGGCCCTGGCCGTACGTGGCGAGGAGGGCCTGCGCCTCGATCGGGTCGCCGAGCGTGGTCCCGGTGCCGTGGGCCTCGACCGCGTCGACCTGGTCGGCGGTGAGCTGGGCGGCGGCGAGGGCCTGGCGGATGAGCCGTTGCTGCGCCGGGCCGTTGGGGGCGGTGAGGCCGTTGCTGGCCCCGTCCGAGTTGACGGCGCTGCCCCGGACCACGGCGAGCACCTGGTGTCCGAGGCGCCGGGCGTCGCTGAGCCGTTCGACGACGAGCATGCCGACGCCTTCGCCCCAGCCCGTACCGTCTGCCGCCGCCGCGAAGGACTTGCAGCGGCCGTCGGGGGCGAGGCCGCGTTCCTGGCTGAAGCCCACGAATGAGGTGGGGGTCGCCATCACCGTGACACCGCCGACCAGGGCCAGGTCGCACTCACCCGTGCGGAGCGACTTGACCGCCCAGTCGAGGGCCACGAGGGAGGACGAGCAGGCCGTGTCGACGGTGACGGCCGGGCCCTGGAGCCCGAGGGTGTACGAGACCCGTCCGGAGGCGACGCTGGCCAGGCCGCCGGTACCGCCGTCGGTGGCGTAGTCGTGGTAGACGACTCCGGCGAACACGCCGGTGAGGGAGCCCTTGAGGGAGAGCGGGTCCACTCCGGCGTTCTCCAGGGCCTCCCACGACGTCTCCAGCAGCAGGCGCTGCTGGGGGTCGGTCTCCCGGGCTTCCTTGGGGCTCATTCTGAAGAAGTCGGCGTCGAACCGGTCCGCCTCGTGGAGGAAGCCGCCCTCGCGGGCGTACGTGTGTCCGGGTGTGGCGGGCTCCGGGTCGTACAGTCCGTCGAGGTCCCAGCCCCGGTTGACGGGGAAGCCGGTGATGCCGTCCCGGCCCTCGGCCACGAGGTCCCACAGCTCGTCGGGGGAGGTCACGCCGCCGGGGTAGCGGCAGCTCATGCCGACGATCGCCATCGGCTCGTGTTCCCTGGCCTCGGCTTCGCGCAGACGGCGCTTCACCTGCCGCAGGTCGGCCGTGGCCCGCTGGAGGTAGTCACGAAGCTTGTCCTGGGTTGCCATCTGTACCTCAACCAACCAATCTCGGTGCGGGTGTCGGCCGTGCCGGGCGGTAGCGGTGCCGTGACCGGCGGGGTGCGCGAACGGGCGGTGCGTGTCGGTGACGGGGCCGGGAGGGACGGGGTCCCGCCCGGCCGGTGGGGCTTGCCGGTGGGCTAGAGGAGCCCGATCTCCTGGTCCAGCACGTCGAACAGTTCCTCGTCGGTGACCGAGTCGAGTGCGTCGTCCTCGTCGCCGGTGCGGGCGTCGGCGCCGCCGTGGGTGTCCTGCCAGCGGCGCAGCAGCGCCTCCAGCCGGGAGGTGATGCGCGGGCGGGTCCCGGCATCGGGCTGGGCGGCGGCGAGGCTCGCGTCGAGCTGGTCGAGCATGGCCCACAGGCTTTCGGAGGGGTTCTGTTCCCCGGACCCGTCATCGATCAGTCGGGTGAGGTGCGCGGCGACGGCGCGGGAGTCCGGATAGTCGAAGACGAGGCTGGCGGGGAGGGTGAGGCCGGTGGCGCTGCCGAGCCGGCGGCGTAGCTCGACCGCGGCCAGTGAGTCGAAGCCGATGTCCTTGAAGGCCCTGTCCGCGCCGACCGCCTCGGGGCCGGTGTGGCCGAGCAGGGTGGCGACGTGTGAGCGGACGAGCTCCAGCAGTACGCGGCCCCGCTCCTCCTCGCTCCGGCCTGCGAGGCGGCTGCGCAGTTCGGCGGCGGAGCGGCCGGCGCCCGGACGGGTTCCGGCGCGGCCCGGTGTGCGGACCAGCGTGCCGAGTACGGGGGGCAGGTGTCCGGCGCCGGCGCGCAGGGCGGCTTGGTCGGGGTGGAGGGCGAACAGTGCGGCGGCGGGGGTGCGCAGCGCCTCGTCGAGGAGTGCCGTGGTGCGCTCGGCGGTCAGCGGCAGCAGCCCGGCGCCGGTGGCGTTCTCCGGAGTGAGGGCGACGGCTGTCGCCGGAAGGCCGAGGGCGTGCCGGTGCCGGGCGAGCGCGTCCAGGAAGGTGTGCGCGGCGGCGTTGTGGGCCTGCCCGGCGCCATGGACGAGACCGTGGGCCGAGGTGAGGAGGACGAAGGCCGACACGTCGAGGCCGGTCGTCAGCTCGTGCAGGTTCCACGCGGCGTCGGCGTGCCGCCGCAGCGCCTCGTCGAGGAGGTGCGGGGTTCGTTCGCCGATCGGCGCGCTCTCCCCGGCGGGTCCCGTCAGGACGACGGCGGTGAGCGGGGTGTCGTCGGGGATGCCGGACAGGAGCGCGGCCAGGGCCGCACGGTCGGCGGGGTCGCAGTCGCTGACGACCGTGCCGGCTCGGGTGCCCGCGGTGAGCGCGTCCGCCTCCTCGGGGGTGGCGGTGCCGGCGACGATGACCTGGCCGGCGCCGAGTGCGGCGACGAGGCGGCGGACCTGAGCGGCGTCCGTCATGGAGAGTCCGCCGGTGACGAGCACCGTGCCGCCCGCCGGGGCGGGCGCCTCCGGGCCGGGTGCCGCGGGGACCAGTCTCGGCAGGAGCACGGTGCCGCCCCGGACGGCGAGTTCATCGGCTCCGGTGGCGAGGGCATCGGGCAGCGCGGTCGCCGAGGCGTCCAGACCGTCCACATCGGCGAGGACGAACCGTCCGGGGTGTTCGCTCTGCGCGGCCCGGACGAGCCCCCATACGGCCGCGTGCCGGACGTCCGGCGTCTCGTCCCCCGCCGCGACGGCGAGCCGGGTGACGACCGCCAGCCGGGTGGCCGCTCCGTCCGGCACGGCGCTGAGGAACTCCCGCAGCTGGTCCAGGACTTCGGCCGCGTGCGTGCGTACGGCGTCCGGCTCGTCGCCGGCCGGGGCGGCCAGAGGCAGCAGGACGACGTC
Organism: Streptomyces sp. 130; assembly: GCF_007096885.1. Taxonomy (GTDB): domain Bacteria; phylum Actinomycetota; class Actinomycetes; order Streptomycetales; family Streptomycetaceae; genus Streptomyces. The sequence goes on from NZ_VJNO01000064.1 coordinate 13,367, forward strand.
GGGGGCGTCCGCGTCCCGTGGATCGCGCGGGTCGAAGACCGGGAAGGGCAGGCCGGTTCGCGGGTCGTCCAGGGGCGCGGCGGCGGCGAGGACGGCCGTCCGGGAGCCGAGGTCGGCGATGTCCACGGGGGCGGGCGCCCACTCCAGCCGGTACAGCCCGCCCGGCGGGGTGCCGGTGGTCAGTTCGGCGACGGTGACGGGCTTCCACTCGATGTCCTCGGCCGTCAGGACGGGCCGTCCCTCGCCGTCCGCGATGTCGAACGACGCGTGGCCCGGGCCGGTCGGGCGGACCCGTATCCGCAGCGCGGTGGCACCGGCGCGGTGCACCTGCATGCCGGTCCAGGCCGCGGGGTTCAGCGGCGCGTCGCCGCCCGGCTCCTCGCCTGCGGACAGGGCCCCGAAGCGGGCCAGCTGGACGGCGGCGTCGAGCAGCGCCGGGTGCAGCGCGCACTGCTCGGTGGCCGTCTCCTCGTCGAGTACGGCGTCGGCGAACAGCTCGTCCCCGCTCCGCCAGGCGGCGCCGACGGTGCGGAAGGCCGGGCCGTGGCCGTGGCCGAGGGCGAGCAGCCGGTCGTAGAAGGTGTCCGGATCGACCGGGGTGGCGCCGGGCGGCGGCCAGGCGGCGGCCGTGGCCGCGGCCGGTCCGGTGGTGGCCGGGGCGAGTACGCCCCGGGCGTGCCGGACCCAGGCCGGGCCGTCGTCCTCCGCCCGCGCGTCCGGGGCCCCGGAGTGGATGTCGACCGTGCGGCGGCCGTCATCGGCGGGTGCGCCGACGGTGACCCGGAGTTCCGGGCCGGGGCCGGTGGCCAGCGGCAGCTGGGCCGTCACGGTCAGCTCGTCCAGGCGGGGGCAGCCGGTGTCCCGTCCGGCGCTGAGGGCGAGGTCGGCGAACGCGGCGGCGGGCAGAAGGGGGGTGCCGAGCAGGTCGTGGTCGTGGAGCCAGGGCAGTTCGGCGGGGTTCAGCCGGCCGGTCAGGAGGGCGCCGCCGTCGGGCAGCGCCACGACCGCGCCGAGCAGCGGGTGCCGCGTCGTGCCGATTCCGGCGGCGGTGAGTTCGGCCCCGGCCCGTTCGGGCAGCGCCCAGAACGGTTGGCGGCGGAACGCGTACGTGGGGAGGTCGACGCGGTTCGCCCCGCTTCCGGCGAAGAACTCCGCCCAGTCGACGGGGACATGGTGGACATGGGCGAGCGCGAGGGCCGCGACGAGCTCCGCCGCTTCGTCGCGGTCGCGGCGCGACAGCGGCAGGAACGCGGCGGTGCTCGTGTCGGGCAGGCAGGCGGGGCCCAGGGCGGACAGCGCCGCGTCGGGGCCGATCTCCAGATAGGTGGTGACGCCCGCCTCGTCCAGGGTGCGTACGGCTTCGGCGAACCGCACGGTTTCCCGCACGTGCCTGACCCAGTGCCGGGGGTCGGCGAGGTCGGCGGCCGTCACGACGTGTCCGGTCAGGGTGGACACGATCGGGACGGACGGTTCGGTCACCGTCATCCCGGCGGCGGCGCGCGCGAAGTCGTCCAGCATGGGGTCCATCAGCGGCGAGTGGAAGGCGTGCGACACCCGCAGCGGCTTGGCCGAGCGGCCCAGCGCCGCGAAGTGGTCCGTCACGGACCGCACGGCGGCGGCGGTGCCGGAGACGACGACGGACTGGGGGCCGTTGACGGCGGCGACGGCGGCCTCGGCGGTGAGGAGCGGTGCCACCTCGTCCTCGCTCGCCCGGATGGCCGCCATGGCCCCGCCCTCCGGCAGTGCCTGCATCAGCAGACCGCGGGCGGCGACCAGCTGTGCGGCGTCCGGCAGCGACAGGGCCCCGCTGACGTGGGCGGCGACCAGTTCGCCGATCGAGTGGCCGGCGAGGAAGTCGGGGTGGACGCCCCAGGACTCCAGCAGCCTGAACTGGGCCACTTCGAAGGCGAACAGCGCGGCCTGGGTGTATCCGGTGCGGTTCAGGGCGGCCTCGTCCGCGCGCACGACGTCGGCGAGCGGCCGGTCGAGGTGGGCGTCGAGCGCGGCGACGGCCTCGTCGAAGGCCCGCGCGAAGACGGGGTGGGTGCGATGCAGCCGCCCGCCCATGCCGAGGCGTTGGGAGCCCTGGCCGGAGAAGAGGAACGCGGTCGGTCCGCCTCCGGTCCTTCCGGGGTCGTGCGCGGTGACGAGCGAGGGGGTGGTGGCGCCGTCCGCGAGCAGGGCCAGGTCGCGCATGGCCTGGGCCCGGTCGGTGACCAGGAGCGCGGCGCGCTGCTCCAAGGGGGTGCGCGTGGTGGCCAGGGAGTGGGCGATGTCGAGTGCGCTCGCGGCGGGCCTGGACTCCAGGTGCGTCAGCAGCCTGGCGGCCTGGCGGGCCGTGCCCTCGGGGTCCCGGGCCGACAGGAGCCACGGCACGGGGACGGGCGTGCTCTGCTCGGGGACGGGCGTGCGCTGCTCGGGGGCGGCGGGGGCGGTCGGGGTGGCGGGGACGGCCGGGGCGGCGGGGGCGGCAGGGGCGGCGGGGGCGGCAGGGGCGGTCGGGGCCTCTGTGGCATCGGCCGCCGGCGCCTCGATGATCACGTGGGCGTTGGTGCCGCTGATGCCGAAGGAGGAGATTCCGGCGCGGCGCGGACGGTCCAGCTCGGGCCACGGGCGCGCCTGCGACAGCAGCTCGACGTCACCCGTCTCCCAGTCGACCTTCGGTGAGGGTTCGTCCAGGTGGAGGGAGGCCGGGAGGACGCCGTGCCGCATCGCCTCGACCATCTTGATCACCCCGGCGATGCCGGCGGCGGCCTGGGCGTGCCCGATGTTCGACTTGATCGAGCCCAGGTACAGCGGCTTCCCGTCGACGCGGCCCTGGCCGTAGGTGGCGAGGAGGGCCTGCGCCTCGATGGGATCGCCCAGAGTGGTCCCGGTGCCGTGGGCCTCGACCACGTCCACGTCGGCTGTGCCGAGTCCCGCGTTCGCCAGGGCCTGGCGGATGACGCGCTGCTGGGACGGGCCGTTGGGGGCCATGAGCCCGTTGCTGGCCCCGTCCTGGTTGACGGCGCTGCCGCGCAGGGCGGCCAGGACCGGATGTCCGTTCCGGCGGGCGTCGGAGAGCCGCTCGATCACGAGCATGCCCGCGCCCTCGGACCATGCGGCGCCGTCGGCGGCCGAGGAGAACGAGCGGCACCGGCCGTCGCGGGACAGCCCGCGCTGCCGGGCGAACTCGATGAACGTCTCCGGGGTCGACATGACGGTCACGCCGCCCACCAGGGCCAGTTCGCATTCGCCGGACCGCACGGCCTGGGCGGCCAGGTGCAGTGCGACGAGGGAGGAGGAGCAGGCGGTGTCGACGGCCAGCGAGGGCCCTTCGAAACCGAAGGTGTACGAGACGCGGCCGGGGCCCAGCGAACCGGCGGCGCTGTTGCCCGCGTAGTCGTGGTACATCGTGCCGGTGAAGACCCCGGTGGCGGTGCCCTTGAGCGAGAGCGGGTCGATCGTCGCCCGTTCCATCGCCTCCCATGCGACCTCCAGCATGAGCCGGTGCTGCGGGTCGGTGGTCAGCGCGTCGTTCGGGCTGATCCCGAAGAAGCCGGGGTCGAAGTCGGCGGCGTCGTGCAGGAATCCGCCGTGGCGTACGTAGCAGGTGCCGGGGCGGGTGGACTCGGGGTCGTAGAGCCGTTCCAGGTCCCAGCCACGGTTGCGGGGGAACTCGGTGATGGCGTCGACCTCGTCGTCGACGAGCTGCCACAGGTCTTCGGGAGAGGCCACCCCGCCCGGGTAACGGCAGGCCATGGAGACGATGACGACGGGGTCGTCGTCGGCGGCGGACGATACGGCCACGGCCGCCGCGGCGGTGGTGCTGTCGCCCGCCAGGAGGGTGTCGAGGTGTCCGGCGACGGCGCGGGCGTTGGGGTGGTCGAAGACCAGCGTGGCGGGCAGCCTCAGCCCGGTCGTGGAGACGAGCTGGTTGCGCAGCTCCATCGCGGTCAGGGAGTCGAAACCGAGCTCGGTGAAGGCCCGGTCGGGTTCGACGTCGGCCGCCGACCCGTGGCCGAGGACGGACGCCACCTGGGCCCGCACGAGGTCGAGCAGGGCGCGCGGCCGCTCCTTGGGCGGCAGGGCCGCCAGGCGGGACCGGGGCTGCCCGGCCGGTGCGGCGGAGGCGGCACGGGCCCTGCGGTGCACCAGGCCGGACAGGATGGGCGACGGCGGCTCCGCCGCGCGCAGGGTCGCGAGGTCGAGGCGGACCGGCAGGAGAAGAGCGTTCTCCGACTGCCCGGCCTCGTCCAGCAGTGCCAGGGCGTGGGCCGGCGCCAGGGGTTCCACACCGGAGCGGCTCATGCGCCGCAGATCGGTGCCGTCCAGCCCGCTCGCCATGCCGTCGCCGTCGGCCCACAGCCCCCACGCGAGTGACTGACCCGGCAGTCCCAGCCCCTTCCGCTGGACGGCGAGGGCGTCCAGGAAGGCGTTGCCGGCGGCGTAGTTGGCCTGGCCCGGATTGCCGAGGACGCCGGCGACGGATGAGAAGAGCACGAACGCGGAGAGGTCGAGGCCGGCCGTCAGCTCGTGCAGGTTCCACGCCGCGTCGATCTTCGGCCGCAGGACGCGGGAGAGTTGTTCGGGGGTGAGCGAGCCGAGGGTGGCGTCCTCCAGCACCCCCGCGCAGTGGACGACCGCTGTCGGGGCGTGCGCGGCCAGCAGGGCGCGGGCCGCTTCGCGGTCGGCCAGGTCGCAGGCGGCGAGGGCCGTTTCGGCGCCCAGAGCCTCCAGTTCGGCACGCAGCTCGGTGGCTCCCGGTGCGTCGGGGCCGCGGCGGCCGGTGAGCACCAGGCGCCGGACGCCGTGCGCGGTGACGAGGTGCCGGGCCACGAGCGCGCCGAGCGTGCCCGTACCGCCGGTGACCAGCACCGTCGCTTCGTCCCCGCCGAACGGGGAGCGGTCGGCGGTGCCCCGTTCCTGGGGGACCCGGGCCAGCCGGGGCGCCCACACACCGCTTTCCCGGAGCGCTGATTCGGGTTCGCCGGAGGCGACGATGGCGGCGACGGCCGGAGCGGCGATGCTGGCGCTGTCCGGGGCGGCGTCCGTGAGCAGGATGCGCCCGGGGTTCTCGCTCTGCGCGGACCGCACCAGCCCTGCGACGGCGGCGCCCGCCGGGTGCGTGAGCGTCTCACCCGTCAGGGCAACCGCTCCTCGGGTGACCACGAGCAGCCGGCCGGCCGCGTACCGTTCGTCGGTCAGCCACTCCTGTACGACGCCGAGTGCGCGGGCTGTCAGCTCGTGCGCCGCCGACACCGGATCGCCGACGGGCGGCGGGCATTCCCATACGAGCACCGCGTCCTCGGCCACGGGGCCGCTGTTGCGGTGGTCCCAGGGAACGGCGACGACCTCGGGGGCGGTGGCCGCCGTGAGCGGTGTCCAGCGCACGGAATAGAGGGAGCCGCGTTGCGCCGTCCCGGCCGTGGTGTCCACGGAGACCGGGCGGGTGACGAGGGCACCCACGGAGAACACGGGACGCCCCTCGGTGTCCGCTCCTTCCACGGTGATGCTGTCGGCACCGGTCGGCGCGATCCTCACCCGGAGGCGGGATGCGCCGGTGGCGTGCAGGCGGACGCTCTTCCACGCGAAGGGGAGGTGGGCCGTCCCCTCGTCGCCCGGTGCCGTGTCGGCCCCGTCGAGGAGCGACGCGTGCAGCGTGGCGTCGAACAGGGCGGGGTGCAGGCCGTAGTGCTCGGCGTCCGCCGCCACCGCAGCGGGCAGGGTGACCTCCGCGAAGATCTCGCGGTCGCGCCGCCAGACCGCGTCGAGTCCCTGGAACGCCGGTCCGTACGCATACCCCTGAGCCGCCAACTGCCCGTATACGTCGCCCAGTTCCACGGGAGCGGCACCCTGCGGGGGCCAGATCCCGGCGTCGGGGGCGGGCTCCTGCACCACGGAGAGCAGGACTCCGTCGGCGTGCAGGGTCCACGGTGCGTCCTCGCCCGCCCCTTCGTCCTCCTGCCGCGCGTACACGGCGACGCTCCTGGCGCCGGTCCCGTCGTCGGCGCCGACCACCACCCGGACCTGGACGCCACCGCGGGACGGCAGCACCAGGGGCGCCTGGAGGGTCAGCTCGTCGAGCACATCGCATCCGGCCTGCGCGCCGGCACAGAGCGCCAGCTCCACCAGGCCGGTCCCCGGGAGCAGGACGGACGAGCCCATCCGGTGGTCAGCAAGCCACGGCTGGCTGTCGAGGGACAACCGCCCCGTGAGCACGGGTCCGTCCGCTCCCGGCAGAGTGACGGTGGCGCCGAGGAGCGGGTGCCCCGTGGTGCCCAGGCCGAGCGAACCGGGGTCGTTGCCGCCGGCCTCCGCCTGCATCCAGTACCGCTCACGCTGGAAGGCGTACGTGGGCAGGTCGACGCGGCGGGCGCCTGTGCCTTCGAAGAGCCGGGCCCAGTCCACCGCCACACCACTCACATGCAACCGCCCCAACGCCGCAACCGACGAGGCCACCTCGGGACGGCCCTTACGCACCAACGGAACGAAGACCGCCGACTCCCCCTCCACCGACTGCTGCGCCATCCCGCACAGCACACCCTCCGGACCCACCTCAACGAACGACGTCACACCCCGCGACACCACGAACGACACCGCATCCGCGAAACGCACCGCCTCCCGCACATGCCGCAC
>NZ_VJNO01000065.1 GCF_007096885.1 Streptomyces sp. 130
TGCGTCTCTTCCCAGGTCAACCGGCCCGCAGCCCCGTGACCTGCTCAGGCGCTCTCGGCCTGGAACATCCAGGCGTGCTTCTCGAGGTCGGCGGTCAGCGTGATCAGGATGTCCTGGCTGACCGGGTCCGGGGTCTCGGTCGCCTCGATGCGCTCGCGCATCCGTCCGATCACCACGCCGAGGGCGTCGACCAGGGTCTTCACCGCGTCCACGTCCTTGATCCAGCCTTCGGACGTGGAGGCGATGGCCGTGCTCTTGGCGATCGTGGCGGCTCGGCCGTCCGGGTTGACGCCGAGCGCGGACGCCCGCTCCGCGACCGTGTCGGAGTGCTGGCGAGCGGTGTCCACGACATCGTCGAGCTGGAGGTGCACGGACCTGAACCGCGGCCCGACCACGTTCCAGTGGACCTGCTTGGCCACCAGAGAAAGGTCGAGGAGGTCCACCAGAGCACCCTGGAGGGCGTCTCCGACGGTCTTGAGGTCGGCCTCGGACAGTGGGCTCTTCACCACAGACATGCACGTCTCCGATCTGGAATCCGTTCCGTTCAGCACCACCCACGATGGCACAAACGAAGCAAAACGGTCATTTGAGAAAGCGCCCGATGACTGCGACAAGTCCGCTCGGAAGGCTTCCTCGGTCTCTCATCCACGCACCTGCCCCCCATCGCCCCGCTGACACACGGCAGGGCCCACGAAAACCGCCCGTAGGCACACGAAAGCCCCGGTCCTCCCCCACCACAGGGAGAGAACCGGGGCCTCGGCTTCACACCGAACCGAACGGTCAGGCGGCGACCACGTCCACCGCTTCCGCGGGTGCCTTGATGGTCACCCGCCCCGTCGGTACACCCGCCACCGAGGTAACGGAGACGGAGTTGAGCATGGGGCGCACCGGTACGGGTACCGGATCGCTGGCTGCTGCCGACTCGGCCAGTTCGGCCAGGGACAGCTCATCGCTCACTTCACGCATGAGCTCGGACATCCGTACGTCAAGCGCGTCGCAAATGGCGGAGAGCAGTTCGGAGGATGCCTCCTTCTGCCCCCGCTCCACCTCGGAGAGATAGCCGAGCGAAACTCGGGCGGACGAGGAGACTTCGCGCAGAGTACGGCCTTGGCGCTGGCGCTGCCGACGCAGCACGTCACCCAGCAGGCGACGGAGCAGAATCATCGGTGGCTCCCTCCTCGGACCGCGTAGCCGCATCCTTCACGCCCCACCGTACCGCCTAGCGCTGCGGCCGTGCGGGGAGCGATGTCGTGTTCACTCAGGGCTGCAAACATCAATTCCCCCCGTTCTCTTCCGTATCCTGTGCGCTCGCATTCTCGTGGAGTTCGCCTGAGAGCAGGTCGAGCGCGCTCCGTACGCTCTCCTTACGGATGTCCGCCCGGTCGCCTTTCAACCGCAGCGCGGCCACTTTCCCGGTGCCGTGCGGGCCGCTGACCGCGACGAAGACCGTCCCGACGGGTTGACCGTCCTGGGGTTCGGGGCCGGCGACGCCGGTGGTCGCCACTCCCCAGTCTGCGCCCAGCGCCCGCCGTACGCCTGTCGCCATCTGACAGGCGACGTCCGCGTCGACCGCCCCGCGCTCCGCCAGGAGACCGGCGTCCACCCCGAGGACTTCACTCTTGAGGGGGGTCGCGTACGCCGTCACCGAACCCCTGAAGGCCTGGGAGGCACCCGGTACGGACGTGAGTTCGGCCGCGACCAGGCCGCCGGTCAGCGATTCCGCGACGGCGAGGGTCTGCCCCCGCTCGACGAGCAGCCGCAGCACCCGGCCGGCGGCAGTCACCGCTCGGCCTCCGCCGGCCCCCGGGCCCCCGCGGGCTCGGTGACCGTGCCGGCCTCCTCGGGGGCACTCTGGGGCGCCTGCGCCGCCGCCCGCTCCGCCGCGAGTCCCTGGCGCCGCAGCACGACGGCCTGGCGGATGTAGTCCAGACCGGTGACGACCGTCAATACGACGGCCACCGCCATCACCCAGAAGCGCAGGGTGGCCAGCGGACCGGTCAGCGCCAGGACGTACATCCCGACGGCCGTCCCCTGGGCCAGCGTCTTCATCTTGCCGCCGCGGCTGGCCGGAATGACTCCGTGCCGGATCACCCAGAAGCGCATCAGCGTGATGCCCAGCTCGCGGAAGAGGATCACGCCCGTGACCCACCAGGGCAGGTCGCCCAGGTACGACAGACAGATCAGCGCCGCGCCCATGATCGCCTTGTCGGCGATCGGGTCGGCGATCTTCCCGAAGTCGGTGACCAGGTTGTACGTGCGCGCCAGGTGACCGTCGAACAGGTCGGTGATCATGGCGATGGCGAAGGCGGCCCAGGCGAAGGAGCGCCAGGCCGGGTCGTATCCGCCGTTGTGGAGCAGCAGCACCACGAAGCCGGGGACGAGCACGAGCCGGGCCATCGTCAGGAGGTTCGCGATGTTCCACAGACTGGCCTGATTGACCGCAGCGGCGCCCAGCTTCCCGCCGCGGACCGGCGTCGCGCCGGAACCGCCTGCCGCGGATGCCGGGACTCCGGTCATCTGGCTACCTCCCCAAGTTCACTGCACTCGGCGATCAGGTCCACGCCTTCGGTGCCCACGACCTTTGCCTCGACCATACGGCCCGGGAGCAGGCCCTCGCGTGTGGTGAAGAGCACCTGGCCGTCGGTTTCGGGCGCCTGGTGCGCGGCGCGGCCGTAGGCGCGCGGCTCGTCCTCGGTGGGCTCCACGGACTCGACCAGCACCTGGAGCGTTTCGCCCATGCGCTCCTCGGCGCGCTGCGAGGTCAGTTCCTCGGCGAGCTGGGAGATGTGCGCGAGGCGCTCCGCGATGACGTCGGCGTCGAGCTTGTCGTCGTAGCCGACCGCCTCGGTGCCCTCCTCGTCGGAGTAGCCGAAGACGCCGATGGCGTCGAGCCGGGCGCCGGTGAGGAACCGTTCCAGCTCCGCGAGGTCGTCCTCGGTCTCGCCGGGGAAGCCGACGATGAAGTTGGACCGGGCGCCGGCCTGCGGTGCCTTGCCCCGGATGGTGTCGAGCAGTTCCAGGAAGCGGTCGGTGTCGCCGAAGCGGCGCATCGCCCGCAGGACGCCGGGTGCCGAGTGCTGGAAGGACAGGTCGAAGTAGGGGGCGACCTTCGGCGTCGAGGTGAGCACGTCGATCAGGCCGGGCCGCATCTCTGCGGGCTGCAGGTAGCTGACGCGGATGCGCTCGATCCCGTCGACCGCCGCGAGCTCGGGCAGCAGGGTCTCCAGGAGACGGATGTCACCGAGGTCCTTGCCGTACGAGGTGTTGTTCTCGGAGACCAGCATGACCTCCTTCACCCCCTGCTCGGCGAGCCAGCGGGTCTCGCCCAGCACGTCCGAGGGGCGGCGGGAGATGAAGGAGCCGCGGAAGGACGGGATGGCGCAGAAGGAACATCGTCGGTCGCAGCCGGAGGCCAGCTTGACCGAGGCGACGGGGCTGGTGCCCAGCCGGCGGCGCAGCGGCGCGCGCGGCCCTGAGACCGGGGCGACGCCCTCCGGCAGGTCGGCGGGGGCGGGGGCGATCTCCTGCGCGTGGCCGGGCAGGGCCACGGCGGCGTCCTGCCGCTCGGCGGGGCTGATCGGCAGCAGCTTGCGGCGGTCGCGCGGGGTGTGGGAGGCGTGGATGCCGCCGCTGAGGATGGTCTGGAGGCGGTCGGAGATGTCGGCGTAGTCGTCGAAGCCGAGGACGCCGTCCGCTTCCGGCAGGGCCTCGGCGAGGTCCTTGCCGTAGCGCTCGGCCATGCAGCCGACGGCGACGACGGCCTGGGTGCGGCCGTGGTCCTTCAGATCATTGGCTTCGAGGAGGGCGTCGACGGAGTCCTTCTTGGCGGCCTCCACGAACCCACAGGTGTTGACGACGGCGACGTCGGCATCGGAGGCATCCTCGACGAGCTCCCAGCCGTCCGCTGCCAGGCGGCCTGCGAGCTCCTCCGAGTCCACCTCGTTACGGGCGCAGCCAAGAGTGACAAGGGCGACGGTACGGCGTTCGGGCATGGACTCAAGACTACTTTGTCCCGGCACCGGCCCCGCCGCGGAGGGTTGTGCCGTCACCCACGGTGACGAAAACGGCGAGCGCCCGGCACGGTGGCCGGGCGCTCGCCGCGCCGCGATGTCCAGGGGGGCCGGTCAGCCGACCTCGGGGTCGCCCTTGGTGTACGAGAGGCGTTCGACCTGTCCGGGCTTGAACTGGTCCTCGACCTTCTTCCCGTTCACGAAGAGCTCGATCGAGCCCGCGTTTCCGAGGATGAGGTCGACGCGCTCCTTGTCCTGGAAGGTCTTCGACTGGCCCTGCTGAAGGGTGCCGTCGAAGAGGGAGCGGCCGTTGTGGTCCTTGGCGGAGATCCAGCTCTTGCCCTGGGTGGCGCTGAGCTTGACGGTCACCTTGTCCTGGGGCGCCGCGGCGATGGCGCTCTCGGACGGGGCCTGCTTGGGGTCGGCGGGCTTGCTGGCGGAGGGCTTCGGGGCGATCTTGTCGGAGGTCGGGCCCTCGGCGACGCGGCCGGCGGTCGAGGGCCCGTCGTCGCCGCCCTTGAAGAAGGTGAAGCCGACGAAACCGATCACGGCGACGATCGCCGCGACCATGGCCGCCGTCCAGTTGGGCCTGCGGGGTTCGGAGCGGATGCGTTCGGCCTCGAACAGCGGCGCCGCCGGCGTGGGCGCGGGACGGCCGCCGTGCTCGGCGTCGTACTGCGCGATCAGCGGTTCCGGGTCGGTGCCGACGGCACGGGCGAGCGTACGGATGTGGCCGCGGGCGTACACGTCGCCGCCGCAGCGGGAGAAGTCGTCCTGCTCGATCGCGTGCACGATGGGGATGCGCACCCGGGTGGACGTGCTGACCTCTTCGACCGTGAGACCTGCGGCGAGACGAGCCTGCTGAAGCACTCGACCGATCGAAGGCCGGTCGTCTTCGGGGGAGTTGCCGATGGACACGGGGGCGCCTTTCGAGCGTGAGCCACCTGCTGGGTGTTCAGTCTAGGGGGGGTACGAAAGGGTGGGGCAACCGGGCGGGTGGACTTTGTACGCCATCAGATTCGGACACAGCCGGTTTCGCCGGGACGCCCCGGGGAAGGACGTCGCGTCCTTCCCTTCAACTTGACGTGCGGCCCGGCGAAACGGTTGCCCGTAAAACTCTTACGAAGCGGTTTCCCCACGGATCTGGGCCAACACCCCGTCGAGATCGTCCGGCTTCACCAGGACGTCGCGCGCCTTGGAGCCCTCGCTCGGTCCGACGATGTTGCGCGACTCCATCAGGTCCATCAGCCGTCCGGCCTTGGCGAAGCCGACCCGCAGCTTGCGCTGGAGCATCGAGGTCGATCCGAACTGGGTGGACACGACCAGCTCGGCGGCCTGGCACAGCAGGTCGAGGTCGTCGCCGATGTCCTCGTCGATCTCCTTCTTCTGCTTCGTGCCGACCACCACGTCGTCCCGGAAGACCGGGGCCATCTGGTCCTTGCAGTGCCGGACGACGGCCGCGACCTCGTCCTCGGTGACGAACGCGCCCTGCATACGGGTCGGCTTGTTCGCGCCCATCGGCAGGAACAGGCCGTCACCCTTTCCGATGAGTTTCTCGGCGCCGGGCTGGTCCAGGATGACGCGGCTGTCGGCGAGCGAGGACGTGGCGAAGGCCAGCCGCGAGGGCACGTTCGCCTTGATCAGACCGGTGACGACGTCCACCGAGGGGCGCTGCGTGGCGAGCACCAGGTGGATGCCGGCGGCGCGGGCCAGCTGGGTGATGCGGACGATCGAGTCCTCGACGTCGCGCGGGGCGACCATCATCAGGTCGGCCAGCTCGTCGACGATCACCAGCAGATACGGGTAGGGCGCGAGCTCCCGTTCGCTGCCCTCGGGCGTCTTGAGCTTGCCGGTGCGCACCGCGTGGTTGAAGTCGTCGATGTGCCGGTAGCCGAAGGCCGCGAGGTCGTCGTAGCGCAGGTCCATCTCCCGTACGACCCACTGGAGTGCCTCGGCGGCCTTCTTCGGGTTGGTGATGATCGGCGTGATCAGGTGCGGGATGCCCTCGTACGCGGTGAGCTCGACCCGCTTCGGGTCGACCAGGACCATCCGGACGTCCTCCGGCGTGGCCCGCACCATGATCGAGGTGATCAGACAGTTGATGCAGGACGACTTGCCGGAACCGGTCGCGCCGGCCACCAGGACGTGCGGCATCTTCGCGAGGTTGGCCATCTCGTAGCCGCCCTCCACGTTCTTGCCGAGCGCGACGAGCATGGGGTGGTCGTCCTCGGCCGCGTCCGCCAGCCGCAGCACATCACCGAGGTTGACCATCTCCCGGTCGGAGTTGGGGATCTCGATGCCGACCGCGGACTTGCCCGGAATCGGCGAGATGATGCGGACGTCGGGGCTGGCGACCGCGTACGCGATGTTCTTGGTGAGCGCCGTGATCCGCTCGACCTTCACGGCCGGGCCGAGCTCCACCTCGTAGCGCGTCACCGTCGGCCCGCGGGTGAAGCCGGTGACGGCGGCGTCCACCTTGAACTCGGTGAACACGTTGGTCAGCGAGGCGACGATCGCGTCGTTGGCGGCGCTGCGGGTCTTGCCGGGACCACCGCGCTCCAGCAGATCGAGCGAGGGCAGCGAGTACGTGATGTCGCCGGAGAGCTGGAGCTGCTCGGCCCGGGCGGGCAGCGAGTGGGGCTCGGGGGGCTCGGGCGCCGGCTTGGTCAGATCGGGGACACCGGCCGCGGGCGTGGCCTCCGCCCGCTTCCCGGCCGGCTCCGCCTCCCGGGCACCGGGCACCGGCGTACCCGCCCGCTCGCGGTCCACCGAGACGCCCTGGGTCAGGTCGGCGACGACCGGCGAGGGGGGCATGCCGTTGAGCACGGCCCCGTCGAGCGCGGCGGCAGCGGCGGCGGCGACGTCCACCGCGTCCATCGTGCGGTTCATCGCGGGCTGCACCGAGGGCCTGCGCGGCCTGCGGCGCTTGGTCAGCGCCTCGGACTCCGCGAGGTCCGGGTCGTAAGCGTCGGGTGCCTGGGAGCGGCGGGCCGGGGAGCGGCGTGAGGCGCCCGGCAGCGCCTCGCGCCACTGCTCGTCGTACCGCTCGTCGTCGGCCGGGTCCTCCGGGTCGTACGCCGGCTCCACGATGCCCAGCTTGACGCCCAGCAGCCGCAGCCGCTGCGGGATGGCGTTCACCGGGGTCGCCGTGACGACCAGCAGCCCGAAGACGGTGAGCAGCAGGAGCAGCGGCACGGCCAGCACCTCGCCCATGGCGAAGATCAGCGGCTTGGAGGCGGCCCAGCCGATGAGGCCGCCCGCGTCCTGCATGGCCGCGGTCCCCTCGCCGCGCCCCGGTGAGCCGCACGCGATGTGGACCTGCCCGAGCACGCCGATGACCAGGGCGGAGAGGCCGATGACGATGCGGCCGTTGGCCTCGGGCCGCTGGGGATACAGGATCAGCCGTACCGCGATGACGCCCAGCAGTATCGGCACGAGCAGGTCGAGCCGGCCGAACGCCCCGGTGACCAGCATCTCCACGAGGTCGCCCACGGGGCCGCGCAGGTTCGACCAGGTGCCCGCGGCGACGATCAGCGCGAGGCCGAGCAGCAGCAGCGCGACGCCGTCCTTGCGGTGGGCGGGATCGAGGCCCTTGGCGCCGCGCCCTATGCCGCGGAACATCGCGCCGACGGCGTGGGCCGCGCCCAGCCACAGCGCCCGCGCCAGCCGGTACACGCCGTTCGTGGGCGAGGGCGCCGGACGCGGCGGCGGAGCGGCCTTCTTCGCCGCGGTCTTCTTGGCCGGCGCCTTCTTCGCGGGCGCCTTCGCTGCGGTCTTCTTGGCGGGCGCGGCTTTCTTCGCCGGGCCCGGGCCACCGCCGACGCGCTTCGCGGTGCCCGCCGTGCCCTGGGAACCCTTGCCGGACGTACGTGAGGCCATGGTGCCGAGGTTACCGGTGTCCACCTCTGTGGACGTCGGTGCGTGCCGGTTCACCCGTCCGTGTCGCCCTGCGCGGGCCGGAAACTGACGCGCCCTCACCGGGGGATGCGCACCGAAGCCCGGCAGCCGCGCATCAGTTGCTCCGGCACACCCGAAGACGCCCCGCGGACACGGCGGATGCGCCGCTACGAGGGAAGGGCCGCCGACGCCCCGCCGGTGCCCGGCTCCAGCGCGTCGAGCGCGCGGCGCAGCCCGGTCAGTTTCCGTTCGAGATGGGCGGCGGTCGCCACCGCGCCCGCGTCCGCGGACTCGTCGTCGAGCTGCTTGGAGAGCGCCTCCGCCTGCTCCTCGACGGCCGCGAGCCGCGCGGAGAGCTCGGCCAGCAGGCCGGCGGGCTCCTTGTCCTGCTGGGCGCTCGACCGGCCGCCGCCCTCCAGCTGGAGCCGCAGCAGCGCCGCCTGCTCCCGCAGCTGACAGTTCTTCATGTACAGCTCGACGAAGACCGAGACCTTGGCGCGCAGCACCCACGGGTCGAAGGGCTTCGAGATGTAGTCCACCGCGCCGGCCGCGTAACCCCGGAAGGTGTGGTGCGGGCCGTGATTGATCGCGGTGAGGAAGATGATCGGGATGTCCCGGGTCCGCTCCCGCCGCTTGATGTGCGCGGCGGTTTCAAAACCGTCCATGCCCGGCATCTGGACGTCCAGCAGAATGACCGCGAAGTCGTCCGTGAGCAGCGCTTTGAGCGCCTCCTCCCCTGACGATGCCCGTACCAGTGTCTGATCGAGCGCAGAGAGGATGGCCTCCAGCGCCAGCAGATTCTCCGGCCGGTCATCGACCAGGAGGATCTTGGCCTTCTGCACCATGGCCCGCCCTCCTCGCCCCGGAATCGCACCGGGCGCCGCCCCGGGGGACGGCTCCCTTACGCCGCCCGTCCTCGTGCCGGTCATGGTAACCGCACCCCGGCGGTCACCACACCCTGTCACCGTGATGTCACTGTGCACGTACCGGAAACGTGGCGGGAGACCAGAAGGTTCCCCGCAATCCGCGTTCCCACACTCCTTCGGACGCCACCGGTCAACAAATCTTCATGGATTCTCTCAGCGGGCACTCACTCACCGCGCACATACCCTTCCATGACCGAAAGAAGATGATCAGGATCGACCGGCTTGGTGACATAGTCGGACGCACCCGATTCGAGCGCCTTCTCCTTGTCGCCCTTCATCGCCTTGGCGGTCAGGGCCACGATCGGCAGCTCGGCGAACTGTGGCATCCTGCGGATCGCCGAGGTCGTCGCGTAACCGTCCATCTCCGGCATCATGATGTCCATCAGTACGACCGTCACATCGTCGTGCTGCTCCAGGACTTCGATGCCCTCGCGCCCGTTCTCTGCGTAGAGGACCGTCAGTCCGTGCTGTTCCAGCACGCTGGTGAGAGCGAAGACGTTACGGACGTCGTCGTCGACGATCAGTACCTTCTCGCCCCCGAACCGGAACGTCCTGCGCGGCTGTTCGGGCTCCTCCTGACCACCCACGGCCGACCCCTCCGGCTCGGCGGCCGGAGCCTGCTGCGCGGCGGGCGCGGGCGCGAGGCGCGGCGGCAGCGCGGGCTGCTGCTGTGCGCCTCCGAGGGCCTTGCGCCGGCGGCGCGGGGCGGCCTGCGCGGGGTCCGGCACGTACACCTGCCCGGCATCCGGCGTCCATCCGCCCTCGGTCGTCCGGGTCTGGCCGTCGGCCTGTCCCGGAGCGAGCTGCGGGTAGCCCTGCGGCGGGAGTTCGCTCGGGTGCAGCGGCAGGTACAGGGTGAACGTGGAGCCGCGACCGGGCTCGCTCGCCGCGTGGATCTCGCCGCCCAGCAGCCGCGCGATCTCGCGGCTGATGGACAGGCCGAGGCCCGTGCCCCCGTACTTGCGGCTGGTCGTCCCGTCCGCCTGCTTGAACGCCTCGAAGATGACCCGCATCTTGCTGGCCGCGATGCCGATGCCGGTGTCGGTCACCGAGAAGGCGATCAGCTCGCCGTCCGCGTCCCGCAGCGAACCGGCCTCCAGCAACTGCTCACGGATGGCGTCCGGCACCTCCTGTCCGGCGTGCCTGATCACCAGCTCGACGGCCCCGCTGTCGGTGAACTTCACCGCGTTGGACAGCAGGTTGCGCAGCACCTGGAGGAGCCGCTGCTCGTCCGTGTGCAGCGTGGCCGGCAGCTCCGGCGACACCCGCACGGAGAAATCCAGCCCCTTTTCCGCGGTGAGCGGACGGAACGTCGCCTCCACGTAGTCCACGAGCTGGACCAGGGCGATCCGTGTCGGGCTGACGTCCATCTTGCCCGCCTCGACCTTCGACAGGTCGAGGATGTCGTTGATCAGCTGGAGCAGATCGGAACCGGCCCCGTGGATCGTCTCGGCGAATTCCACCTGCTTCGGCGAGAGGTTGCCCTCGGCGTTGTCCGCGAGCAGCTTGGCCAGAATGAGCAGCGAGTTGAGCGGCGTACGCAGCTCGTGCGACATGTTCGCCAGGAACTCGGACTTGTAGCGCATCGAGACGGCGAGCTGCTCGGCGCGCTCCTCCAGGACCTGCCGGGCCTCCTCGATCTCCGTGTTCTTGACCTCGATGTCGCGGTTCTGCCTGGCCAGCAGCTCGGCCTTCTCCTCCAGTTCGGCGTTGGACGCCTGGAGGGCCTTCTGCCGGTTCTCCAATTCCTGCGAGCGGTCCCGCAATTGCTCGGTGAGCTCCTGCGACTGTTCGAGCAGCTTCTCGGTCGTCGTGTTGACGCTGATGGTGTTAACGCTCGTGGCGATCATTTCCGCGAGCTGGTTCAGGAAGTCCCGCTGAATGTGCGTGAACGGCTGGAACGAAGCCAGTTCGATGACCCCGAGGACCTTGCCCTCGAACAGCACCGGAAGCACGATCACATGCGCGGGCGGCGCCTCACCGAGCCCGGAGGAGATCTTCAGGTACCCCGGCGGAACGTTGTCCACCTGGATCGTCCGCTTCTCCTCCGCGGCCGTGCCGATGAGCGTCTCACCCGGCCGGAAGGACGTCGGCATGGAGCCGGCGGAGTAGCCGTAGCTTCCCCGCATCCGCAGCTCGTACGCCCCCTCGGCCTCGGCGCCCAGCGCGTCGGTCTCGCCGGTGGGCGTGGCCAGGAAGAACGCGCCGTGCTGTGCGGAGACCACGGGGGTCAGCTCGCTCATGATCAGCGAGGCGACGTCGTCCAGGTCCCGGCGCCCCTGCATCAGGCCGGAGATGCGGGCGAGGTTGCCCTTCAGCCAGTCCTGCTCCTTGTTGGTGGCGGTGGTGTCGCGCAGGTTCGCGATCATCGTGTTGATGTTGTCCTGGAGGGCCTGGATCTCGCCCGCCGCGTCCACGTCGATCTTCAGGTTGAGATCGCCGCGCGTGACCGCCGTGGCGACGGCCGCGATGGCGCGCACCTGACGGGTCAGGTTCCCGGCCATCTCGTTCACCGACTCGGTGAGGTCGCGCCAGGTGCCGTCCACGTCGCGGACCCGTGCCTGGCCGCCGAGCTGGCCCTCGGTGCCCACCTCGCGGGCGACCCGGGTCACCTGCTCGGCGAACGAGGACAGCTGGTCGACCATCGTGTTGATGGTGTTCTTCAGCTCCAGGATCTCGCCGCGCGCGTCGATGTCGATCTTCTTGGTCAGGTCGCCCTTGGCGATGGCCGTCGTGACGGCGGCGATCTGGCGCACCTGGCCCGTCAGGTTGGACGCCATCGAGTTCACGGACTCGGTGAGGTCCTTCCATGTGCCGGAGACGCCGGGGACGCGCGCCTGGCCGCCCAGCTCGCCCTCCGTGCCCACCTCGCGGGCGACCCGGGTCACCTCGTCCGCGAAGGAGGACAGCGTGGTCACCATGGTGTTGACGGTGTCGGCCAGCTCGGCGACCTCGCCGCGCGCCTCGACGGTGACCTTCTTCGTCAGGTCGCCGTTGGCGACGGCGGACGAGACGCGGGAGATGTTGCGCACCTGGCTGGTCAGGTTGTTGGCCATCAGGTTGACGTTGTCGCTGAGGTCCTTCCAGATGCCCGTCGCCCCGCGCACCCTGGCCTGGCCGCCGAGGATGCCCTCGGTGCCCACCTCGCGGGCCACGCGGGTCACCTCGTCGGCGAAGTTGAGCAGTTGGTCGACCATCGTGTTGACCGTCGTCACCAGTTCGAGGATCTCGCCCTTGGCGTCGACGGTGATCTTCTTGGACAGGTCGCCGTTGGCGACCGCCGTCGTCACCTCGGCGATGTTCCGCACCTGCAGGGTGAGGTTGTTGGCCATGCCGTTGACGGACTGCGTGAGGTCCTTCCACGTACCCGAGACGCCCTGCACCTCGGCCTGGCCGCCGAGCATTCCCTCGGTGCCCACCTCGCGGGCCACCCGCGTCACCTGCTCCGCGAAGTTCGAGAGCTGGTCGACCATGGTGTTGAGGGTGTTCTTCAGCTCCAGGATCTCGCCGCGCGCGTCGACGTCGATCTTCTGCGACAGGTCGCCCCGCGCCACCGCCGTGGCGACCTGCGCGATGTTACGGACCTGAGCGGTCAGGTTCCCCGCCATCCCGTTCACCGAATCGGTCAGATCACGCCACACACCGGCCACGCCGGGCACCTGCGCCTGGCCACCGAGGCGCCCGTCCGTACCCACCTCGCGGGCGACCCGGGTCACCTGCTCGGCGAAGGCGGAGAGCTGGTCGACCATCGTGTTGATGGTGTTCTTCAGCTCCAGGATCTCGCCACGCGCGTCCACATCGATCTTCTGCGACAGATCTCCCCGCGCCACGGCGGTCGTGACCTGCGCGATCTGGCGCACCTGGGAGGTCAGGTTCCCCGCCATGAAGTTGACGGAGTCGGTGAGCTCCTTCCACGTACCGGAGACGCCGTCGACCCGCGCCTGCCCGCCGAGGCGGCCCTCAGTGCCCACGTCTCGCGCCATCCGCGTGACCTGGTCGGCGAAGGACGAGAGCTGCGCCACCATCGTGTTGACGGTGTTCTTCAGCTCCAGCATCTCGCCCGCGACGTCGACGGTGACCTTCTGGGACAGGTCACCGTTGGCCACGGCCGTCGTCACCTGCGCGATGTCACGCACCTGACCCGTGAGGTTGCGGAAGGCCGTGTTCACGGAGTCCGTGAGGTCCTTCCAGGTCCCGGCGGCACCCGGCACCTCGGCCTGCCCGCCGAGCCGGCCCTCGACGCCGACCTCCCGGGCCACCCGGGTCACTTCCGAACCGAAGGACTGAAGCTGGTCGACCATCGTGTTGACGGTGTTCTTCAGCTCCAGCATCTCGCCGGCCACGTCGACGGTGACCTTCTGCGTCATGTCACCGCTGGCCACCGCCGTCGTCACCTGAGCGATGTCACGCACCTGGGTCGTCAGGTTCCGGAAGACCGTGTTCACCGAGTCGGTGAGGTCCTTCCAGGTCCCGGCGGCGCCCGGCACCTGCGCCTGGCCACCGAGGACACCCTGCCCGCCGACCTCGCTGGCCACGCGGGTGACCTCGTCCGCGAAGGTGCGCAGCGTCTCGGTCATCTGGTTGATCGTCTCGGCGAGCTGGGCGACTTCCCCGCGCGCGCTGACCTGCACCTTCTGCGACAGGTCCCCATTGGCGACCGCCGTCGTCACCTCCGCGATGCCGCGCACCTGGGAGGTGAGATTGCCTGCCATCGTGTTGACGGAGTCCGTCAGGTCCTTCCACACCCCGGCCACGCCGGGCACCACGGCCTGGCCGCCGAGCTCGCCCTCCGTACCCACCTCACGGGCGACCCGGGTCACCTCGGAGGAGAACGAGGACAGCTGGTCGACCATCGTGTTGACGGTGTTCTTCAGCTGGAGCATCTCGCCGGCCACATGGACGGTGACCTTCCGCGACAGGTCGCCCTTGGCCACCGCCGTCGTCACCAGAGCGATGTCGCGCACCTGTGCGGTGAGCCGGTACGCCATGGTGTTGACCGAGTCCGTGAGGTCCTTCCACGACCCGGACATCCCGCGCACCTGCGCCTGGCCGCCGAGCTTGCCCTCGGTCCCCACCTCGACCGCCACCCGCGTCACCTGCTCGGTGAACGCCGACAGCTGGTCGACCAGGTTGTTGACGGTACGGGCGACCTTCAGGAACTCGCCGCGCAGCGGCCGTACCGTGTCGTCCGCCGCGTGGGAGCGCAGCTCCATCCGCTGTTCGAGATCGCCGTCGGCCACCGCCGACAGCACCCGTCCCACTTCGGACACCGGGCGTGCGAGATCGTCCACCAGTTCGTTGGAGGCGTCGATCGCGGCGGCCCAGGAGCCCTCGCAGGCGCCCGTTTCCAGGCGCTCGGTGAGCTTGCCCTCCCGCCCGACCACGCGCCGCACCCGGGCCAGCTCGCCGGTGAGGTGCACATTGCGGTCCGCGACCTCGTTGAAGACGGCGGCGAGCTCCGCCATCACGCCATCCCCGGAGACCGTGACGCGCCTGCGGAAGTTGCCGTCGCGCATGGCGACCAGACCGGCCAGCAGTCTGTGGAGCGCCGCCGCGTCTACCTCGACGGTTCCATTGCGCTGCTTCTTCACGGACTGACCGCCCTTACTGCGCGTACCCGAACCCCGCGCCGCCACGTCAGACTCCACCGTGTCCCTCCCGCAGGGGTTGACCATCTAGCTAGGACCTCGTCCGAGAGCTTGCCCAGAACTTCCATGGCTCACCGCCACAGCCCACCGTCGACGGGTGACCATGCGGACGTCAAATCGTTGAAACGTACCAGGCGGGAACCGGTCGGGGTGGAACCTCCCATGGTTGTCCCACATCCCTCCGGGGGGAAGCCCATCCTGTCCGGTCATCCGTCCGTATCCGCCCGGCCCTGTCCGAAGTCCGCCCTCGTGTATCCGGTGCGCGGGGGGAGCGTCTAGCCTGGCAGGCGAATCGAAGCGGCGAAAAACGGGCACGGACTCGGGGAAGCGACGAGACACCATATGGGGAGTGCTGTGATCACGGCGCGTGCGGCTGCCACCTTCGACCCGGTGGCGCGCTCCGTCGCGACGGCCCGTGCCTTTGTCCGCGACACGCTCCAGGGCTGGGGGTACACGGACGTCGTCGACGACGCCGTCGTCCTGACCAGCGAGCTCGTCACCAACGCCGTGATCCACGCCGGCACCGCCGCGGACGTGCTCTGTCTGCGCACGGAGGACGGGGTCCGCGTCGAGATCGCCGACCGCTACCCGGAACGGGAGATCCCACTCCAGACGACGGGCCTCGATCTCGGCAGCCTCGACAGCGAGAACGGCCGCGGTCTGCTGCTGTGCGCGGCTCTCGCTTCCCGGTGGGGCGTCGAATACTCCCCCACCCGCAAACATGTCTGGTTCCAGCTCGACCTCCCGGACCGTCCGGTGGGCGTCCGCTCGGCCGGTCCGCTGCTGCCCGTGGGTCTCCTCCCGGTCACCGACGAACGCGTCAGGGTCGCCGTCGTCCAGATCGACAGCGAGGGCGCCGTCGCCGCGTGGAACGACGACGCCGGGTACCTCTTCGGTTACCCGGCGGACCAGGTCATCGGCAAGCAGCTCGCCGACTTCACCGCCTGGCCCCAGACCCCCGGCACCAGCACCGGCATCGCGGACGCCCTGCGCCTTTCCCGCTGGGAGGGCAGCTACGGCATCCGGGGCGCCGACGGCCGCACCATCCCGGTCTACGGCTCCCACCTGCGCGTACGGGACCCTCAGGGGGAGCCGTCCACGGTCTGCCTGCTGGTGCGCGACTATGAGCGCGCGGTGCTCCAGACCCCCGTGCGCGCCCCGGTCTCCGACTCCGCCGAGAGCCGCAAGACGGACCCCTTCGAGGTCTTCATCGGCTCCCCCGCCCCCGACGACCTGGACGGCCTGCTCCAGCGCACCGTCGAGCGGGCGCGCGACATGCTCGACGCCGACGCCGCCTTCCTCCTGCTGGCCACGGACGACGAGACCGAACTGGAGGTCCGCGCCACGACCGGCCTGCCCTCCGCCCGGCAGCGCTTCGCCCGCGTGCCCGTCGAGGCCGGCACCGGCCGGTACGGCTCCGCCCGGATGCCCGCCGTCCATGAGGACCTGGACGCCGTACCCGGCGCGGTTCCGCTGCTCGGCAACACGGGCATGCGCTCGGTGGTCACGGTCCCGCTGAAGGTCGAGGGGCGCCTCACGGGCTCGCTGGGCGTCGCGGCCGAGGCCGCCGGCCGCTACTCCAACGAGGAGGCTCTGCGTCTGCAGTTCGCCGCGGACCGGATCGCCCTCGCCGTCGAGTCGGCGCGCCTGGGCGAGCTGGAGCGGCTGCGGCGCGGCTCGCTGTCCTTCCTCGTCGAGGCGTCGGATCTGCTGGCGGGCACCCTGGACCGGGACCAGACGCTGGCCCTGATGGCCCAGATGACGGTGCCGACGCTGGCGACGTGGTGCGCCGTCTACACGATCGCCGACCCGGCATCGGATCCGGAGCTCTCCTACGTGCTGCACGAGGACGAGGACCGCATCGACGGGCTCAGGAGCCTGCTCACCAGAATCTCCCCGCCGGAGCCCGTGCGAACCCCCGGGGCACGGGTGTGGGCCGCTCCTTCCCAGGCCGCCCACGAGGCGGCGCTGCGGACCTCGATGCGGAGTATCGGTATCGGCGACGCGGGCGGCCTCGGCTCGACCACGCGTACGACACTGGCGACCGCGGCGGCGGTGGGCGGCGAGACCGTCGTCCTGCCCCTGGTCGCCCGCAACCGGGTCATCGGCATGCTGACGCTCGGCAAGCCGTCCGACGACCACTTCCGCCAGGAGATCCTGGAGCTGGCCGAGGACCTGTCCCGCCGTGCCGCCCTGGCCCTGGACAACGCCCGCCTCTATTCGGAGCGTACGGCGATCAGCCAGTCGCTTCAGCGCAGCCTCCTGCCGCCGGGCCTGCCCGCCGTGCCCAACGTCGAGGTGGACGTGATCTACCGCGCGGCCGGCGAGGGCAATGAGGTCGGCGGCGACTTCTACGACGTCTTCCCCATCCGGGACGGCGCGTACGGGTTCGCCATCGGCGACGTGTGCGGTACGGGGCCGGAGGCGGCGGCCGTCACGGGCCTCGCCCGCCATGCGCTGCGGCTGCTGGCCCGGGAGGGCTTCGGCGGCCCCGCGGTCCTGGAACGGCTCAACGCCGCGATTCTCGACGAGGGGACCCGCAGCCGCTTCCTCACGCTGCTCTACGGCGAGCTGTGGCCGCAGGAGGACGGCAGCGCCCTGCTGAAGGTCGTCTGTGCGGGCCACCCGCTGCCGCTTCGTCTGCGCCAGGACGGCTCGGTGGAGCCGGCGGCGGACCCGCAGCCCTTGCTGGGCGTCATGGAGGACTTGGAGCTGTACGAGCAGGCGTTCACGCTGGAGCCGGGTGACGTTCTGTTGTGCGTGACGGACGGTGTGACGGAACGCCGCGAGGGTACGCGCATGCTCGGCGACGACGGCCTGGCGGACGTGCTCGCCCACTGCACGGGGCTCACGGCGGGCGCGGTGGCCGCACGCATCCTCCGGGCCGTCGAGCGCTTCGCCGCCGAGCCGCCTTCGGACGACATGGCCATCCTGACGATGAGGGTCCCGGAGCCTCAGTAGGCCGCCCCGCACATGAAGAAGGCCCCGCCTGACGGCGGGGCCTTCTTTCTTCTGAGCCCCAATGCGGAATCGAACCGCAGACCTTCTCCTTACCATGGAGACGCTCTACCGACTGAGCTATTGGGGCCTTGCTGCCCTGCGGCAACGAGCTAAAGCATACCCTGATCCAGGGGTTATGCAAAACCGCCCGGGCCGGCCGGAACGGGCGACTTGCATACCGCCCCTGGGAACGCGAAAGAGCCCCGTGCCACAAGGGCACGGGGCTCTTCCTAAAAGGAGTTCGGCGGCGTCCTACTCTCCCACAG
>NZ_VJNO01000066.1 GCF_007096885.1 Streptomyces sp. 130
CGCGGAGCGGGTACCCCTGCGCTGCGCGCAGGGACAGCGACCCGCTCCGCTTCGCGGAGCGTGACCGGCCTCCGCTTCGCTCCGGCAGGCTCCGGCTTCGCCTCCGCCAGGGCCTTCCGCTTCGCTCCAGGCCCCATGGGAGCGGGACGGCACTCCGCTTCGCTCCATGCCTTGACCAGCCGCTACGCGGCCGGTGGGTCCGTCCGCTGCGCTCCCGGACCGGGCCCGCTTCGCGGGCGGCTGGCTACGGCCGGGGGTCGGCCGGCCCCGGTGCGCCGGTCACCGGCCGTGCATCAAACCGGGGCCCGGATCAGCTCTTGAACCATGCTGCATCACACCTGATGCAGCATGTACCTTTGGCGGAACCTGGCCACACCCCCTGAACGCCCCTCTCCCGGCCCCGCACCACCCCTCCGGCACCCATCCACCCGAAACGAACCACGGGCCCGCAGACGGGCACACAGACCCCTTCACGACCCTCCCCCACCCCGCCCGGACCGGATGCATCACGGACGACCTGTGTAGCATCCCGAACTTCCCCCCACTCCCCCGGACCGGCCCGGCCGGCCCGCCCACACACACCGGCCTGAACAGCACAGACACCCATCCCGCACCCTCAACCACCCGCGGAGCTCCACCACATCTGACACACCATCGGGCGTTAACTGACGGGCAATCAGACACCCACCACCAAATACAAACCGTCGCTACCAATACCCACCTGGGAAACTCACCGCACCCTCCGAATTGCGCACCCATTTTGCGATGAACAGGGCGCAGGAGCACGCTGGATAAATGAGCGCGCCAATCATCATCCACCCCCCGTCCCCGACCGGCGGGCGGCGAGTCACTATCCGTGGGCAAATCGTCGGGCTCGCCCATACCGACCTCGACGTCGAGGAATTCCTCCGCCGGGCCGGCCTTCCTGACGCCGAATATCTGCTGGACGATCCCTCCTGGGTGCAATGGCGCGGTGGCCGGGCACACCGGTACGAGGCCGCATAGCCGCCGTGCGTCATCTCGCGGCGGCCCCGGGTGCGCGTACGCGGGGACGTACGCGACCACCCGACCGGTCGGTGCACGGTTGTTGCGTCGGCGGGAACGGGCTGTACGGCGTTCTGCGGGGCGATCTCCGCACTGGGCGCCCCAACGGGTCCGGGGCGGGTGACGAACGCTCAGAGAGCCGTTCAGGGCCGCTGAGGCGGTACGCGTGTAGGGTCTCGCCGGCCGTGGCCAACGACGACGCTGTGACCTGGCGGTTGTCGCGCTGTCTCACGGCTTGGCCAACCGTCCAGTCTCACGACCGTGGCCAAATCCTCGGGACAGCCACCGACGGCAAGCCCTGGACCTGCGGAGTCTCACGAATGGCCGTCGCTTGGCCATCGTTCGTGAGATTTGGCCACGGTTCGTGAGACCCCACAACGCGCGTGATCATCCCTTGCCCATGTCCACGAATCGCGAGTAGTGGCCCTGGAACCCGACGGTGATCGTGGCGGTGGGTCCGTTGCGGTGCTTGGCCACAATCAGATCGGCTTCGCCGGCGCGGGGGGAGAACTTGTCGTAGACGTCCTCGCGGTGGAGCAGGAGGACTAGGTCGGCGTCCTGCTCGATCGAGCCGGACTCGCGTAGGTCGGACATCACTGGCCGCTTCTCGGTGCGCTGCTCGGAGCCACGGTTGAGCTGGGAGAGTGCGATCACCGGGATCTTCAGCTCCTTGGCCAGGAGCTTGAGGTTGCGGGACATCTCGGAGACTTCCTGCTGCCTGCTCTCCGCCTTGCGTGAGCCGCCGGAGCCCATCAGCTGGAGGTAGTCGACAACGAGGAGGTCCAGGCCCCGCTGCTGCTTGATACGCCGGGCCCGGGAGCGGATCTCCATCAGGGACAGGTCCGCGGAGTCGTCCACGAGGAGCGGGGCGTCCTGGACGGCCGCCGTGTGGTCGGACAGGCGCTCCAGGTCCTCGGGGGTGACGGTCCCGGACCGGATGTGGTGCAGAGCAACCCTGGCCTCGGCGGAGAACAGGCGCTGTGTGATCTCGTCGCGGCCCATCTCCAGGCTGAAGAACCCGACGGTCTTGCCGTGGACGATCGCGGCATGGCGGGCGATGTCCAGGGCAAGGGTGGACTTGCCGACGGCGGGGCGGGCGCCGATGACGACCAGCTGCGAGGGCTGCAGCCCCCCGGTCAGCGCGTCCAGGTCCTCCAGGCCGGTCGGGAGGCCCGTCAGCGCGGTGGCGCCGCCGTTGCGCATCCGGGCCTCCAGACCATCCCAGAACCCGGGGACATCCGTGCTCACGGGCGCATAGCCGGAGGTCTGCTCTGGGCCCTTCAGCGCGTCCAGGAGCTGTGCTTCGGCGGCCGACCGGATGTCGTCCAGGTCGCCTTCCCCCGCCGCGCCCATCTGCGCGATGGCGCCCCCGGCCCGTACGAGACGGCGCAGCACGGCCCGCTCGTGAACGATCTCGGCGTAGTACGTGGCGTTCGCTGCGGTCGGCACCGCCTGGACCAACTGGTGGAGGTAGGGCGCACCGCCGACCTTGTCGAGCTGGCCGCGCTTGACCAGCTCGGCCGCGACCGTGATCGGGTCGGCCGGCTCGGAACGGGCGTACAGGTCGAGGATCGCGGCGTGGATCGTCTCGTGGGCGGGGCGGTAGTAGTCCCGGGCCTGCATGGCGCAGTCGAGGACGGAGCCGATCGTGTCCTTGCCGTCCAGCAGCATCGCGCCGAGTACGGACATCTCCGCGTCGAGGTCCTGCGGCGGTGCACTGTCGCGCTGCTGACGCGGGATCGCGTCCGAGGCGGGACTCATCGGGCACCCCCGGCGGCCTGGCCGGCGCGGACCCGGGCGAGCAGTCCCATGCCATCGATCGGGCCCGCCTCGGAGCGGCCCCGGCCGAGCCGGTCCATCTCCTCACGGCGGCACCGCGAGCAGTCGCCCTCCGGGTACGCCGGATGCCGTTCGCACATCCCCGGCGGGACAGTCCGGCCCACATCATGCGCGGCGCCCGTGGCCGGAGCAGCCGGGAGCTCACGCAGGTGCTTCTCGTAGACCGCCGGGGCATACCGCACCCGCTCCGGGTCACACAGCCGCGCCAGATGCGCCCGCAGGCCGGACATCGTCCACCCCGCAGCCACCGCCGTACGCACCAGCGGCACCAACTTCCGGGCCGCCGCCTCCGGCACCGTGCCAGGCAGATCCGTGAGCATCGTCAGTGCGGCGCGGTCGTCGGCGCCCTCGCGCGGACCCGGCACACCAGCCCCAGCCGGGTTGTCCTCCGGCGTAGCCGCCTCTCTCTCTTGCCTCGGCTCGTCACAGACGTCCCGCGCGTCAGAGAGAGAGTCTTCTTCCTCACCAGTCTTGATCTTTTTAGCCGCCGAGCGACCGGACGTCGGTTGACCGGACATCGGTTTCCCGTATGTCGGTCCGACCTGGGATTCTTCGGTATCTTCGCAGGTGGGACCGACATACGGCTTTCCGGTAGCCGGTCGCTTCGCGGCCTCTCTCGGGTCGAGGTGCGCGGGCTCGACCCGCACGGCCTTGACGTTGCCGCCGGCCAGCACGTCGTTCAGCATCACGGCGACGTCGTCCACGGTGAACGCGATCGAATCGACGCTGAACGTCGTGTACCAGGACCCCCCGCGCTTCTGCGCGGTGCTGCCGTCTGCCAGCTCCACCACTTCGGACCGGAGGCGCTGGACCTTGAACTTCACGACGAACGCGTTGTCCACCAGGGCTCGCATCGCCTTGGCGAGCGACTCGCGGCCCTCGTCGTGGGTCTTGCTCAGGGCCTCCACGGTGACCTCGTCGCCGTCCCTGGCTCGCAGCAGCGTGGACAACAGCCCCTTCGCGGTCATCGACCGCAAGGTGTCCACCGCGCCGTTGTCGATTGCCACGAAACGCGGCGGCCTACTTACACGCTTCCTCACAGGGCCACCCCCGCCCCGGTCAGGACGGTCTGATGCCCGCCGCGCCGAGCTGCTGGGCCATACCGGTCAGGGGCGTACCCCATGCGCTGTCCAATCCGGCCTCCGCACGGTGGATCACGCAACGCGTGGGTACACTCGACGGAGACCTAGCCGGGTCGCCCGCCGCCACACTTCGGATTGCCGTCCTGTGTGGAGCACGGCGGGCATTAACTTTTGGTGAGGGCGACACTACGCCCCGTGGCCCTGGTCCCAGAACTAGGGCCCGTGTGGACCTTTGAGCCCCCGCCGATCCGGTGGGGGCTCGTTGTGTCGCGCGTCATTCTCGTGTCCCGACGAGCCGAATTCGGTAATCGAGCCCGACACGCTGATAGGGCGGGAGCGCGTCAGCTAACGTCGTAGTCGTAAATCGATTCGCGACCGTTTCCGTTGATGCTGACGCCGTACTCCACGGCAACGCTATTCGCGTCGCGAAGGATTGTTCGCGCTTCTTTGATTGCGCAAGGCAGTTCAATTCCGAGGAGCGCCGCATCTGCTTCAGTCGCCATGCGAGCGGAAATTCGGTCCTGTCCGTAGACCGCAGTCATTCCGGTCTGCTCTTCGAGATACGCCCAACTACCTTCCTTGATGCGCTCCGTTTCGAGGAGCCTAGGAGCGGCTGCGGCGAGGTGTCCGTCGTACCAGCTTGTAGAGGCGCTGATCGGCTGGTTCTCGGAGTTGTACGTGATGCGCACGCGGCGAATTACCGGAGCGCCCTCCTGTACGGACAGAACCTCGGCCACGTCGGCCGGGGCCGGCGCCAGTTCGGCGCTGACGATGCGGGCGTACTCGCCAGCGGTGTAGATCCGTCCCGTCCTGCGGACAGCGGCGGCTCGATCCCGGCCGCTTCGGTGGAGGTGATCAGCGGCGGCCCGTACGCGAGTTCCCGATCCCTGCA
The DNA here is from genome assembly GCF_007096885.1 of Streptomyces sp. 130. GTDB lineage: Bacteria > Actinomycetota > Actinomycetes > Streptomycetales > Streptomycetaceae > Streptomyces. The sequence continues at coordinate 4,858 of NZ_VJNO01000066.1, forward strand.
CCGCCTCTACCAGGCCCTGCGCCTTCAGTGCGGTGATGACCTTCTGGGCGGTAGCCCGGGAGATTCCCCACTCCTGGGCGATGTTCCGGTCTGAGGGGATGAGGTCACCGGGGCGCAGTTCGGCGGAGTCGATTTGGTCCCTGATGTGGGCGATGACCTGCATGTACGGCGGCAACGGTCGCTCGATCTTCGGCATTTCAACCTCCTGCTTTGCCTGACGTGTTGATGACAGGCTAGCCCATGGGCTTGACAAGGACTAGCGGCTAGGCCACTTTTGACGAACGGTCAGCGCAACGGCCGTGACAGCACGACCCCGGGGTGGCACCCCCGGGGCCGCTGTCGGACCGATCTGTGAGAGATGGAGACCGACATGTCGATTGTCGCTGAGTGGCAGCCTGCCCCGTTACGAGCGGGGCTGGCCGAGGAGATCGAGCGCCAGGAGCGCGAGGACGACGCCCGTGGTCCGGAGCCGGAGCAGCGCACGGTGCTGGCTGTGGTGCTGGAGCGGGACGGCGCGCGGTGCTGGTGCACGGGTGGCTGCGGCACGGAGCCGAAAGGGTCGTCGTGCGCGGCGGAGTTGTCGTACGGGGTCGAGCTGATCGCGGCCCCGATTCCGTTGCCGCTGACGGAGCACGAGGCGGCGGCCGTGCGGGTCGAGGACCTGCACCCGTGGTGCGTGCCGTGCTGGAACCGGGCGCGCCGGCGGAACACGGCGGCGGCGGCGGAGGCGCGGCGGCGGGAGCTGGCCGAGGCGCAGATGGAGCTGTTCGCCCCGGCCGACGCGGCCGGTTCGGGGGGTGGTCTGTGATGGCGTACGGGCAGATGCGCGTGCTCCTGGTGGACCGGATCGCGGGTGCGGTGACGGCGGCGGCCCGGGTGGGGCGGTTCGCGGTGTGGCTCGCGACGACGACTCGGATGCGTCCGAGCGACCTCTACGCGGCTCTGGCGACGGCCCGGTACATGGCGGCTCACGAGCTGATCGAGCGGACCGCCGACGCGGTCGAGATGGACGACGACCCGGAGGTGGACGTCGTCCACCTCTCCCAGCCGCTGTGGTTTGGCGGCGCCACGATTTATGAGGAGCGGTAATGGCGAACGTCTACAACTGGGCCGACGACGAGAACGACAGCGAGCCGTCCCCGGCCGGACAGCGGACCTACTACCCGACTCAGGAGGAGTTGCGGCAGGAGTGGCAGGAGGAGCGACTCGCGCGCCGCGACCGGCGGGCGGCGGAGGAGCAGGAGCGGCTGAGGGAGAGCACCGTGCCGCGTCCGTCGCGGCACACCCACAAGGAGAAGACCCACAACATCAACGTGGGGTTCAAGGCGTCGGCCGGCGGGAGCGGCGGCGGTCGTGGTGGTCGTGGTGGTGACCGCGACGACGGCGGCCGGGACGGTGGCGGTGGTGGCGGTGAGCGGCACCAGGGCGACCGGCTGATCTACGCGATCGAGCGCATCGAGTTCCGGTCCGACCGGGACATCCTGGCCCTGGCCAAGGCCATCAACCACCTGGGCCGTGAGCTGCACCTGATCCTCGGCATGCGGGCGGAGGAGCTGAACGGGGTGCTGAGCACCTACAAGGGCAAGTGGTACACCTTCGGCGCCTCCAGCCGGGTCAAGGCGCGCCTTGTCTCCGCGCACCTGAAGGTGTCGGCGGAGGCCGCGAAGGCGCTGGGTGTCGGTTCGCTGAAGATGGCGCACGCCTTCAACAGGCACTTTGTGCAGCCCGAGCGGGAGGCCCGCCAGAAGCGCAACGGCACGCGCCCTGGCCGGTCCTTCACGATCGGGGACGAGTGATGACGCGGCGCAGGACGACGGCCGCCGCTGCGGCGGCGGCTCCGGTCAACGGCACGGGCGCAGAGGTCGCGACGGTCGGTAAGGGCGGGGTGGTCAGCTATCTGGCGGGTCGCATCCTGCCGTACGCCTCTCCGTGGATCGCGGCGGGCACGCTCCCGCCGCTGGCCGGACTCGGCACGCATGCCATGTGGGGCGACACCGCGATGTCGGCCGGCTTGGCCTCGGCGCTCCTGGCCGTGGGCGGCGCCGGGCTCACGGCGGTGGTCTACAAGAGCACCCCGTCCGGAACCAAGTTCGCCAGTTTCCGCAGGGTGCAGGCGACCGCGTCGATGGCGGCCGGGATGGGGTGGCTGACCACGGCCACGGCGGCCGGGCCGCTCGGGCACCCGATGATCGACCTGTGGCTCCTGTGCGGCGGGCTTTTCGCCGCGTCGTGGAACGTGCGCCAGATCCTCCGCAACGGCGCCTCCGGCGACCCCTCGGAGACCAACGACGGCGGCGGCCTCGGAGCCCTGGCACAGGCGATCGGCTGGGAGAGGGTCGCGGTCAAGGACGCGAAGGGCACCGGCAAGGGCGTCGTGAAGGGCACGGTCGAGGTCGAGGCCGGGGGCACGATTGAGGCGGTGCAGGGCACCACGTCGAGGGTGGCCGCCGCGCTTCAGGTCCCGCCGTCCGGCGTGATCGTCACCCCGGACGCGGAGAACGCTGGCCGGGGCACGATCTCGCTGCGGGTCGCGGACCTCCTGAAGGACGGCGTGCCGTTCGCGGCCCCGGACGCATTGGGCATGATGCCCACTCACCCGATTCCGGTCGGCCTGTACGCCGACGGGGAGGTGTGGCTGCTGGACCCGTTCAGCGCGCCGATCCTCCAGCACGTGCTCGTCATGGGCGTGACCGGTGCCGGGAAGTCGGAGTTCCTGCGGTCGCTGGTCGCGCACCTTGCCACCCGCCGCAAGATGACCGTGTTTTTGGTGGATTTGGCGAAGGGCCGGCAGACGGTCGGGCACATCGCGGACGGCATCGACTGGCTGATCCAGGACGTCAAGGAGGCGAAGCGCCTGTTGCGGGCGCTCCCGGCCGCCATCAAGGCCCGCGGCGATGTCCTGGCGGCTGAGGGCCTGGACCAGTGGACCCCGGAATCCTCGCTCAACGCGATGCTGGTGTGGATCGAGGAGGCGGCCGACGTCGCCGATTTCCAGGAGCTGGAAGAGATCGCACGCAAGGCCCGGTCGGTGGGCATCTGGCTGGGCATCAGCCTTCAGCGCGCCACGTGGACCAACGTGTCCACGGACGTGCGCGCCAACCTCCAGGGCGCGGTCTGTTTCGGGGTGGACAAGCCGGCCGACGCCTCGTTCTGCCTGCCGGACATGGTGACCGACGCGGGCGCGATTCCGGCCTGGGGGAGCAGCCGCCCCGGGTACGCGTTCGCGGCCGGCATGGGCATCCCGGACTCCCGGACCACGATGGAGGTCCGCTCCGGTCTCACCGACCGGCACGAGCTGGCCGCGCTGGTCGAGGCCGCCGCCCCCTACCGGGACCCCCTGGACGAGACGACGGCCGCCGCGCTGGGCCAGGCGTACGCGCAGCGCACCCACCGGGGCACCAACCGCACCACCCCCGGCCTGGCCCCGGCCCCGGCCGCGACGATCCCGCCGCCCTCCGCCTACCGGGACTACACGGACGGCCTGGACGACGAAGACGACATGACCAACGCCGAGGAGACCGCCGAGATGGAGATCCAGGACGTCTACGACGAGGTTCTGGGCGCCATCCCCGGCGACCCGGAGCCGGACGCCGACTACGCCGGGCTGCGCCTGGAGGACGACGTCCCCGACGCCGACCCCGGGTCCGACATGGAGTTCGCCGCTCCCCGCCGTGCCGGTACGGAGGAGGCCCGCCACATCCTCTACGTCGAACTCGACGGGTGGGCGCAGGCGGGCCGGTTGGAGTTCGAGCCCGCCGACCTGATCCCGGCGACCACGGCGGCCGGCCGCAAGCGCCCGTGGATGCAGGGCGAGCTGAAGCGCCTCGTGGAGGCGGGCGTGCTCCAGCACGACGCCCACGGGTCCTACAGCATCCTGCACTCCCCCCTCCAGCCCGCCTAGCCGTCACCGATTGTGACGACCTGACAGTCGCGGCCGGGCCTGACTCCCGACAGTCAGGCCCGCCCGGGGCCTATAGAGAAGTCACGGAACATCCCTGGTGACAGCCCTGACAGTGCCCTCTGACTGTCAGAAATCCCCACCCCTGACACCCCCTGACAGTCACTCAAAGTGACGGAGGATTCGATGCACACCGGAGACGCCGGAGACCTGCGCCGCGCGGAGAGGCAGGCGGCCGAACTCGCCGCCGAGGTGGCCGACCTGCTCACCCAGATCGAGCGCACGACCGGCGAGGGTTCGGTGCGCGGCACGATCACCGGCCCCGGATTCGAGGTCCGGCGCATCGGTAGCCGCTGGACCGTTCGCACCTGACCGCCCCTCGAACGTCCAGGAAGGATTCGCAGTGAACGAGACCCGACTCACCCCGCACTCCTGGCCCGCCCCGGGCCCCCTGACCGGCCCTGTGGAGCTGTACGCGGAGCGCCCCGCCGCCTCGGCCGCGCCGGTCGTCTACGTGCCGGACGCGTACGGGCGCATGGTCCCCGTCACCCGCGCCCAGGCCGACGCCATGCGCGCCATGGTCCCCGCGACCACCCCCCGCGACCTGACCCCGCAGCCCCTCATCGACCCCCGCGCCCAGGTGGTGCTCGCGGCCGGCGTGGGGACCGGAGCGGCGGCGGCCGGGGTCGGCTACGGCCTGGGCCAGATCCTTGCCCCACTCGCCGCGATCGGCTCCAGCAGCGTCCTGTGGGCTCTCGCCCTGGCCGCAGTCCTCGGCACCACCGCCCGCCGCACCCCCGCCCCCAGCACATACGTCACGAACCACGTGGACGCCCGGTGGTGGGGCCGGGCGTGCTCCACCACCCGCACCCGCTGACGGCTGCCTGTCCGCCCCGCCCACCAGGGCCGGGCGGGCGGGGAGCCGGACAGCCGTCCGGACACCAAAGCGCCGGGACACCCCCCATCTACCGCCAAGCAGTCAAGGGGCGCCCCGGCTCACCTCCCGAAGGAGATAGCCATCGTGTCAGACATCGCTGAACAGCAGGCAGCCGACGCCCTTGCCCAGCAGCGCATCGCGGAGGCGCAGCGCGCCGCCGAGGCCGCCGAGGCCGCCCGCCAGGCCGCCGAGGCCGCCCGACGCGGCTGAACCCCGCCCGCGCCCCCGGGCCACGGCCCGGGGGCGCCCCCATTCCAGCTCGACACCGGAGGCACCCGTGACACCGACGACCTACCAGACCACCCCGCCCGACGCTCCGCCCGGACACGGATTCGCTCCGCATGGGCGGGCCGGTGCTCCGCCCGCACCCGGCAGGGGGGAGGATGCCGGGATGAATGACACGCTGACGGGTGACCAGCAGGCGGCCCCCCGGGGGGCCATGGCCCCGGCCGCTCCGGGACCGGCCCCGGCCGCTCCGGGGACACGGGAGGCCGCTCCGGCCACGACGACCGGCGCTCCGCCCAGCCCCCGCAAGGGCGGCCCGGGGTGGCCGGGGGCGGCCGGGGGTGGGGTGTCCACGGCCGGGGCCGCCCGTGGCGCGGCCCCGGCCGGTGTGGCCCCCCCGGAGGCCACCAGGGGGACCCGCACGGTCAACTGGCTGTTGCTGGCCGTGGCCGTCCTGGGCATGCCGACAGTCGGCGTGATCGGGTTCGCCGCGTCCTACTCGACCCTGGAGCGGTTCGCATTCACCCACGGGTTCAGCGAGGATCTGGCCGCCTGGTTCCCCATCGGGGTTGACGTCTCCATCGTGGCGTTCCTCGCGGCCGATCTGGTAATGGTCCGCCGGGGCACACCATGGTCCGTGCTGCGCATCGCCGCGCACGCGATGACGCTGGTCACGGTCCTGCTCAACGCCACTGACGGTCTGAAGACGGAGCCCGGACAGAGCGTGTGGGACGGGCTGCTGGCCAACCCGCTGTGGGCCGTGGGCCACGCCGCGATGCCCGTGCTGTTCGTCATCGGGGTGGGGGCCGCCCGGCGGCTCCTGATGCACACCGCGAGGATCAAGGACGGCAGCGCCGTCGACCGCATCCCGCTCCATCGCTGGGTGCTGGCCCCGTCAGCGACCGGCCGCCTCTACCGGCGCATGCGCCTGGCCAACGTGCGGTCCTACCCGGAGATGGTTCAGCGCGAACAGGACCTCGCGGGGTACGAAATGTGGCTCAGGCAGAAGTACAAGGGGGACCTCAAGAAGGCGTCGGAGATCGAGCGGTTGCCTATGACGATGGCGCCGCGCGGCTACACCGTGAACGAGGCGCTGGCCCTCCCGGAGAAGTGGGCAGCGCAGGAAGCGGAGCGCAAGAACCAGAAGACGGAGCGGGAGCAGGCGGAGACGGAGCGCCAGCGCCAGCAGGAGAAGGCGCAGCGGATCGCGGACGAGATCAGGAAGGCGGAGGAAGCGGAGGCAAAGGCGCAAGCGGATGCCCGGGTCGGTGTAGCGGAGGCGGAGGCGGAGGCCGTCCAGGCGGAGGCGGAGGCCCGCGCCGCCACCGCGAAGACGCGGGCGGAGCTCAGCCGTACGGCGGCGGAGCGCCTGGCCCGCCAGGAGGCGGACGCGATCAAGTCGGCGGAGGCGGCGGAGGCGCGCCGGGCCGAGGCGGAGGCCGACCGGATCACGGCGGAGGAGAAGCAGCGCGCGGAGCAGGCGCGGGCGGAGGCCGCCCGGATCGCGGAGGAGACGGAGCTCCAGGAGCAGCGGACGCACCGCGCCACGGCCGCCCGGATCAGGGAGGCGGAGCGCCTGGCCGACGCTGAGGAGCGGGCGGCCGAGGCGGCGGTGCGCGCGGCGGAGCTCCGGGCGCAGGCCGCCCGGATCGAAGCGGAGATCGAGGCGGCCGAGGACTACGCCCGTCTCGGGGTGCGCCAGCGCAACGCGCGCCGGGTCGCGCGCATGTTGCTGGCCGCGCACCCGGCCGGCACTCCGGCCGCCGCGATCACCGTGGAGGCGGTGCCGCTCGCCACGATCATGGACCGGCTGAGCATCGGCCGGACGGTGGCGAGCGAGGTACGGGCAGAGGCCGTCACGCTGATCGAGCAGGGGTACGACGGACAGGTCGACGCCACGTTCGAGCCGCAGGAGCCGCAGGGCTGAACCACCCACTACGCGGGAGGGGCGGCACCCGATGGGTGCCGCCCCTCCCGCGTGCTCCGGCCGTCCCGGCCGCAGTCGCCGCGTACGTTACCGCGCCCGGTCGTACGTCAACCGGATGACGTACGGTCAGCAGAAGGCGCCCGCAGCCAGGTCCGATGGCTGCGGGCGCCGCTGTGCGTCCGCGGATTTACCCGGCGGACTGGAGGGTCTGGAGGGTCTGGGCGGCCAGCTTCATGCGGCGCTCGTGGGCCTGGTCGAGGTCGGCGAGCAGCATGTAGGCGGTCACCCCCGGGTCCTGGTCGAGGTCGGCGAGCGCGTCCTCCAGGGCGGGGTGCCCGGCTTCCTGGATCTGCCGGTAGGCGGCCTCGTCCCGGGGCGAGCCGCAGAACCACATCCGGGCACGGGCGGAGGCGGCGCGCTCCTGCCACATCTCGATCGCGATGCGGGCCTCATCGACCGCGAGGACGTAGGCGTGGTGGGCGGCCAGCCACGCGGGCGCGGTGCTCAGCGCCTCCCAGCGCACCTCTACCTGATGCAGCAGCCGGTCGCGGTCCGCGCGGGCCACCTGCTCGTGGGCCAGGCGGTCGCGGACGTCGGTGTACCGGGCGACCGTGTCCATCAGGGCCGCCAGGCGCATTCCCTCGATTTTCGGGATGTTCGGGCCGGCGTCGGGGTGCGCGGCCCGCCAGCGGCCCATCGCCCTGTCCAGTTCGGCGTCCATCGTTTCGCCGTGACCGGTGAAGCCCTCGATGTTGACCGGGTCCAGCTTGAGCATGTCGGTTCCTTTTTGTCGGTGGTCGGGGTCGATGCCCCGGGAGCGCAGGTCTGCGTACACGGTCGGCCGGCTGATCCGGGCGGCCTCGGCAAGCGCGGAGACGCGTGTCTCGCCCGCCTGCCACGCAGCGGCGATCAGATCGGCCCGGCGGCCGGGCCTGGACCAGTCACGCAGCTCTGCCAGTGCGGTGTCTCGTCTCGTACTCACACCAACAACCTTCCTGTAAAACGGTTTTACATGGCAAGTGGTTTTACATAGATCGGCCGGAATGTGCCCCTGCCCGGCCGAAACACACCAGGGGCGGCACCCGGTGCGGGTGCCGCCCCCAGTCGAGGCCGAGCCGTCTACGTCAGCCCCGCCGCCACCACCGCCGCCGCTCCCCGCCCGCCCCGGTCTCGCCGGAGGCAGACTCCTGCGGGCGCGGGGCCCCGGAGCCGGTCTCACGAGCCTGCGCGGGCACGGCCGGCGGGGAGAGCGCCGCCCGGTCCGGCGCGGGCGTCAGTGCGGCCAGGGCCTGGCGCAGGTCCCCGATGTGCGCGGCCTGTGCAGCGAGCTGGTCACGCAAGTGCCTGGACTCCGCCTCAGCGAGGGCCTGCGCGTGCTCGGCGGTCGCCAGCTCCAGCGCATGCGCGAGGCGCTGCTGCTCCAGCTCGGCGCGCAGTGCGGCCACGTCGGCCGGCTGCTCCTGGCGGCGGTCGCCGGTCCCGGCGGCTGGGGAATCCGCGGTGACGTCCTCGGCGCCGGCCGGGGCATGCAGCCGGAAACCTGCGGCCAGCAGGTCCTCGACCGGGATCAGCCACCCGCGCTGCTCGTCCTGGACCGCGCCGGGCAGCTCTCCGGCCTCGCGGCGCCGGCGGATCGTCGTGCGGCTGACGCCGCACGCGATGGCGGCCTCCCGCTGGGTCAGCATCGGACGGGTACTCATGCGCCTATCCTCCCGCGTCAGGGCACGTCACCCTCCCACTGCCACGGCCCGGCCGGGCTTTCGGGGTCAGGTGCGTATGAGGCGCGCCCTCCGGCCCCGTACGCGCCGTACGGGGTGATCAGGTACGCCCCGCCGGCGATGTCCTCGCGGGGCCAGCCGGTGACGTCCACCAGCTGGCCGTCGAGCGGCCCGCCGCGCAGCTCGCGGTACGTACGGCCGGGCTCAGGACCGGCGGGGGGTTCACTGCCGTAAACCGTGGGGTCTGTCATGGCGGCCAGTTTGACCCCCGCGCATCAGCGCCTGCGGGTGATCACGGAAAGTCAAGCGACGTGCGCTATCAGCGAGTTATGCTCGCGATCTCTCCTGTCCGGAGGGTGCGAAAACGGGGTGGCACATGGGGAAAAAGCGACATGGCGACAACAACACCGAGAGCCTTTCGGGGGAGTTGGCGGGCGCGATTGGTGTACTGGTCATCGTCACGGGCGGATTGGCCGCTATCAAGGACAAGCTGGGCTTGTCCTGGACGGCGACGGTACTGCTCACCGCAGGCGTGCTCGTTCTGCTTGGATATCTGGCCTGGCGGGCCAGACGGCTCCTCGCTCGCCTGCTGACTGGTGAAATCCAGACCAGCGGGGCGCAGAAGACGGAGATGCCCGGAGCGGTCCCCGGAGGCGCTGAGGAGGAGGTCGACGCGGCCCCGATTGATGCACATCTGACGACCGCGCTAAGCCGGGCCGGAGCGATCGGGAAAGATGAATCCATTCTCGCGGAGGATGTCAGGACCGAGCGCCTGCCCGTGGGGACCGTCTATGAGTTCTCGATGCCCCGGAGCCGTACGCATGAGGACGTGGCAAAAAAACTCGGTCCGATTGCGTCCATGCTCGGCGTGACCCGTCTGCATCTGAAGCTGGAGACGAGCAGAAAAAGCGAGCGCTGTGTTCGTCTTCTGGTCCTGGACGAGCCGCCGTTCAGCAATCTGTTTCCCGCACCCACCCGGCAGGAAATCCAGGCATTTCCTGGTGTGCCCCTCGGTCATGAGGTCGCCGGGAAACTCGGGGGAGTCCCGACATTCGAGCGGGCCTCTCTCCTCGTCGGCGGGATGACGCAGAGCGGCAAAACTACATTCGTTAATGGGCTCATTACGTGTCTGCTTGTCGCGTACGGCGAATTCGACCTGTATCTGCTCGACGGGAAAATGTGCGGGCTGACCCGGTTCGAGAAAATCGCGGTCCGCTACGAGGCGTCCGACGATCCGGCCGTTATGGAGAGCATGCTCGATGAGCTACTGGTCCGTGTGGACGGCCGGTACGCGGAAATGCAGGATGCCATCCGGAACAGGCGGCCCGTACCGAAATTCAAGCCGGTATTTTTTGTCATTGACGAGGCGGCCGACTTCTACACCCACAACGGCACCGCGGACTCCAAGGAACAGGTGCGGCGCGTGGAGGACAAATCACGGTCGCTGGTCGCGAAAGCGCTGGAGTCCTCCATCAATACCGTGATGCTGACGCAACGCCCCGCACGGGATGCGATCCCGGTAAAGGTCCGTGATCAATTCCTGTACCGTATGTGCCTCTACGTGGCATCCGAAGGAAGCGCGAAAGTGGCTCTCGGAGACACGTACTTTGAGACCGTGGCCCCGATCCACCCGGCGCTCCTCGACTCCACCATCAAGGGCCAGGGCGTCCTGTTCGCTCACGGGGTATCAAACCTGATCCGGGGATTCGATTTTCCGGACTCCTTCATCTGGGACATCGTGGACGAGGTGGCCGCGCGGCGGGAAAAAGCGATCCCGGATTCGCCGCTGAGGCGGGCCATTGGTCTGATGCAGGACGCCGGAGTGGAATTCATGCCGACCCCTGACCTGGCCGCAGCCCTGGGCATCACGGAATCCAATCCGGTCGAGCGTGGGAAACGGCTGAGTGAACTTTTGGGGGTGCGGGCGGACCGGGTCAGGAGCGTGCGCGGCTACCGGCTCGACACTCTCAAGGCAGCCGCTATGAGCGGTGCCTGACCGACCTACGGCCACCGGCCAAAGCACCGGCCGGCGCACCGTCTGGCGACCGTCCGGCCACCGTCCGGCACCGTCCGGCCGATGCGGTGAGGACGGTCCCAGACGGTGGCCGGACAGTGGTCGGACGGTGCCGGATGCCGGTGCTGACCAGCGAAAACGACTGAAAGGGGGGCGGGGCCATTGCGCGCCGCCGCAACCGCCTATATCGGCGTAGGGGCCACCGCGGCTGTCCTGGTGGCCGGCCTTGTCCAGGCCGCCGCCGAGGACACCGCCATCGGCCAGGCCCTCGGCGTGGCCGTCCCGACCGAGTACCGGGAGCTGGTCGAGGACGCGGGGCAGACCTGCCCGGAGATCAGCCCTAATCTGCTGGCCGCCCTCATTCAGCAGGAATCCGGTTTCAACCCGCGCGCCGAAAGCGAAATCGGGGCACAGGGTATTGCGCAGTTCAAGCCGTCCACCTGGGAATCCGACGGAATCGACGCGAACCGTGATGGTGTCCGCGACGTTTTCGACCCGGAGGACGCGATCCCGTCCTCCGCGAAATACCTGTGCAAAATGGCTGAAGAGACCAAAGATGTGCCCGGGGACAGGCAGGAAAACATGCTCGCCGCGTACAACGCGGGCGCCGCCAAAGTCCACAAATACGGTGGCGTGCCGCCGTACAAAGAGACGGAGACATACGTCAAATCGATCGGCGCTATGGCCGAGATCCCGACCGGCGAGACGGCCCCGACAACCGATCAGGCTGCCACCGCTATCAATGCCGCGAGCGATGAAATCGGCACCCCGTACTCATGGGGCGGGGGGAATGCGAACGGCGCCAGTACCGGCACCTGCTGCTCACCCAATGGGAGTTCCGGGGCGAGCATCCGGGGTTTTGATTGCTCCGGCCTCACCCTGTACGCCTATGCACAGGCCGGAATCAATCTGCCCCGTACGGCGGCGCAGCAATACGCAGTTTCCGAGCCGATCGAGCCCGGTAAGATCCGCCCGGGGGATTTGGTTTTCTACGGGTCCAGTGCAGCGTCTATTCATCACGTCGGGATCTATATCGGGAGTGGCTACATGATCGAGGCCCCCCGGCCCGGCGTTGCGGTCCGTATTGCCTCCATCTATTCCATGCACGACCTTTACGGTATCGCGCGTCCCGTGAGTCACGAAAGCAAGGAGATCTAGAATGAATGCGTTCATCGCTGCTCCGGTCGATATGTCCACCGGGTTCACGGACTTTTTTGACACGATCGGATTGACGGGGGTCGGACTCGTCACCAAAGGAATTGCCGCTGTAATCGCTGTTGTTGCGGTACGCATGATGCTGCAAATCACCGGCGACCCCAAAGTGGCCCTGCGAAGGGGGTTGATGGCTGTCGGTGTGCTTTTCGTGGCCGTGATTCTCGCGATG
>NZ_VJNO01000067.1 GCF_007096885.1 Streptomyces sp. 130
GGGCGTGAGGAACTGCCCGGGGTCGATCTCTCGCGGACGGTGGGTTGGTTCACCTCGGTGTACCCGGTGGCGCTGGACGCGGGGGAGGGGGATGCGGCTACGTCGGTGCGGCGGGTGAAGGAGCAGCTGCGCCGGGTCCCGGACAAGGGCCTGGGTTATGGCCTGCTGCGTTATCTGAACCAGGAGACCGCCCCCGACCTGGCCGGTCCGGAACCGCAGATCGGCTTCAACTACCTCGGCCGCTTCACCACGGGTGGTGAGGGTGGTGGTCTGGCGCTGCATGGCGGGATGGATCCGCGTATGCCGTTGGCGCACGTGGTCGAGGTGAACTCGCTGATCGAGGAGGGCGGTGAGGGCGGCCCGGTGCTGCGGGCTGTGTGGTCCTGGGCGGGCGAGATCCTGTCCCGGGACCGGGTCGAGGAGCTGGCCGAGGCCTGGTTCGGAGAACTGGCCGCGATCGTGGAGGCGGTGGAGCAGGGTGCGGGCGGGCACACGCCGTCCGACTTCCCGCTCGTAGAGCTCGCTCAGGACGACATCGACGGCCTCACGGCAGAACTCGCCGCGGAAGGCCTCGCGCTGGAAGACGTCCTCTCCCTCTCCCCGCTCCAGCAGGGCCTGGCCTTCCACGCCGGATACGACGAGCAGACCACGGACGTCTACACCGCCCAGCTGGCCCTCGACCTTACCGGGCCCCTGGACGTCGACCGGCTGCGCGAATCCGCCCAGGCCGTCCTGGACCGGCATGCGAACCTCCGGGCCGGGTTCCGCCAGACCGCAGACGGCCGGTGGCTGCAGGTCGTGCCCGCGTCGGCGACGGCACCCTTCCGCACCCTGGACGTGTCGGCGTACGACGCCCCGGAGGACGAGGCCCGCGCCGTCGCGGACCGTGAACGAGCCATGCCCTTCGATCTGCGGCGGCCCCCGCTGCTGCGATGGGTGCTGGTCCGGCTCGGCGAAGACCGCCACCGCCTGATCCTCACCAACCACCACATCCTGCTCGACGGCTGGTCCATGCCGGTCCTCTTCACCCAGATGTTCGCCCACTACCGGCAGACGGCCGCCCCCGGGCCCACCGTCTCCGGGCCCTACCGCGACTACCTGGCCTGGCTCGCGCAGGCGGACCGGCCGGCCGCGGAGGCGGCCTGGCGGGAGGCGCTGGCGGGGGTGGAGGAGCCCACCCTGGTGGCGCCGGCCTTCGTGGCGGCGGACACCCGGGTCCCGGCCCAGCTGCGGGCGGAGCTGGACAGCGGCCTCGTCACGGAGCTGACCGCGCTGGCGCGCTCCTGGGGCGTCACGCTCAACACGCTCGTCCAGACGGTGTGGGGCGTCCTGGTGGGCGGGCTCACCGGCCGTGACGACGTGGTCTTCGGCTCGGTCGTCTCGGGCCGTCCCGCCGAGCTGGCGGGCGTGGAGTCGATGGTGGGCCTGTTCATCAACACGCTGCCGGTCCGCATCCGCCTCGAAGCGGCCGAGACCTTCGCCGGTCTCGTCCAGCGGGTCCAGCAGGAGCAGGCCGCTCTGCTCGCGCACCACCACCTCGGGCTCACCGACATTCAGCAACTCGCCGGAGCGGGGCAGCTGTTCGACACCCTCACCGTCTACGAGAACTACCCCGTGGTGCGCAACTCCGCCGAAGGGGACGACAGCAGGCACCTGGACGTCCGGATCGTCGAAGGCGTCGACGCCACGCACTACCCGCTGGCCCTCGCGGTGATCCCCGACGGAGAGGGGAAGCGACTGCGCCTGGACTACCAGACCACTGCCTTCGACCAGGAGCAGGCGAACAAGATCCTCACGCGCTACCAGCACCTGCTGCGTACCGTCGCCGCCGCGCCCCGCAGCAGCCTCGCCCAGCTCGACGCGCTGCTGCCCGGCGAGCGCGAGACGCTGGACGGCTGGAACGACACGGCAACGGATGTGCCGCTCACCACGATCCCCGAGCTGTTCGCCGAGCAGCTCGCCCGCACCCCCCACGCGCTCGCCATCGAGTACGGGGACGTCCGGCTCACCTACGCGGAGCTGGACGCACGGGCCAACCAGCTCGCGCACCACCTGATATCCGCCGGCGTCGGCGCCGAATCGCTGGTCGCCGTGTGGATGGAGCGGTGCGTCGAACTCGTCGTCGCGGAACTGGGCATCGCCAAGGCCGGCGGCGCCTACGTGCCGCTGTTCCCCGACTGGTCCGCCGAACACCGCGCAAGGGTGTGCGCCAAGGCGGGCGTGTCCGTGGTCCTCACCGCCGCGGACGTAGCCGCCACCGCGGACGGTCCCGTCACGGACCCGGCTGTGCGCATCCACCCGGATCAGCTGGCGTACGTGATGTTCACATCGGGGTCGACGGGCGAGCCGAAGGGCGTGCCGTCCTCGCACCGCGACGCGACCGAACTCGCCCTGGACCGGGGCTTTTCCGACCGCGCGGCGCAGCGGGTCCTGATGCACTCCCCGCACTCCTTCGACTCGTCGACGTACGAGGTGTGGGTGCCGCTGTTCAAGGGCGGGCACATCGTCATCGCGCCGCCCGGCCGCGTCGACACCCGGGAGCTCGCCGAGCTGATCAGCTCCAGCAAGGTCACCGGCATGTTCCTGACGGCCGGCCTGTTCGCGGTGATGGCCCAGGAGCACCCCGAGTGCTTCGCCTCGGTCGTCGAGGTGCGGCCCGGCGGAGACGTCGTCTCGCCCGCCGCCGTCCGCCGAGTGCAGCAGGCCTGCCCGGACACCCAGGTCGTGGTGATGTACGGGCCCACCGAGGTCACCGTCTTCGCCACCTACAACCGCATCGGGCCGGTCCCCGAGGACGCCACCGAGGTGCCCATCGGCGGCCCGCTCGACAACATGCGTCTGTACGTCCTCGACGCGGGCCTGCGGCTCGTCGCCCCCGGCCTCGTCGGCGAACTGTACGTCGCCGGGTCAGGCGTCGTACGCGGCTATCTGCACCAGGCGGCCCTGACCGCGGGTCGCTTCGTGGCCAGCCCGTTCGGCACCGGGGAGCGGCTGTACCGCACCGGCGACCTGGTGCGGTGGAACGAGCACGGGCAGATCATGTTCGTCGGCCGCGTCGACGAGCAGGTGAAGGTGCGCGGGTTCCGCGTCGAACTCGGCGAGATCGGGGCGACGCTCACCGGCCACCCCGACATCGCGCAGGCCATCGTGGTCGCCCGGGAGATTCCCGGGATCGGCCGGGGCAAGCAGCTCGTGGGCTACGCGGCACCGACCCCCGCCGCCGCGGCGACACCCCCCGACGCGACGGACCTGCGCCGGTTCCTGGCCGAGCGGCTGCCCGAATACATGGTCCCCGCCGCCGTCATGGTGCTCGACGCGCTGCCGCTCACCCCCATCGGCAAGGTGGACCGCAAGGCGCTGCCGCAGCCGGAGTTCACGGCCGGGGAGTCCCGGGCGCCGGGGACACCGCAGGAAGAGGTGCTGTGCGCTCTGTTCGCCGAGGTCCTCGGCCTCGACCGGATCGGCATCGACGAGTCGTTCTTCGACCTCGGCGGGCACTCCCTCCTCGCGACCCGGCTCGTCTCGCGGCTGCGTGCCGTCCTGAACGCCGAGGTCAGCGTCCGCGCCGTGTTCGAGGCACCCACGGTGGCCGCCCTCGCGGCCCGGCTCGACGCCGGCGACACGGACCGCCCCGCGCTGGAGCCCCAGGTACGCCCGGAGCGGCTGCCGTTGTCCTACGCGCAGCGGCGGCTGTGGTTCCTCGACCAGTTCGAGGGCCCGAGCGCCACCTACAACATCACGGTCGCGCTCCGGCTGACCGGCGCGCTGGACGTCGCTGCGTTGCGGGCCGCGGTGGCGGACGTGGTGGCCCGGCACGAGAGCCTGCGTACGACCGTGTCGTCGGACGAGGCGGGCGTGCCGTTCCAGCGGGTGCTGGCCGAGGGGGAGTACTCCCTGGAGATGCCGGTGGTGCCCGTGGCGTCCGACGAGGTGTCCCTGCTGGTCGCGCGGGCCGCGTCGTACGCCTTTGACCTGGCCGGGGAGGTCCCGCTGCGGGCCTCGCTGTTCGAGGTCGCCGATGAGGAGCACGTGCTGGTGCTGGTGGTGCACCACATCGCCGGTGACGGGGAGTCGATGGCGCCGCTGTCGCGCGACCTGGTCGCCGCCTACCGGGCCCGTCTCGAAGGCCGGGCGCCACAGCTCGACGCGCTCGCGGTGCAGTACGCGGACTACGCGCTGTGGCAGGAAAAGCTGCTCGGCGACGAGAACGACCCGGACAGCCGCCTCTCCTCCCAGCTGGCCTATTGGGCGTCCGAGCTGTCCGGCATTCCGCAGCCGCTGCAGCTGCCCACCGACCGGCCGCGGCCGGTCACCGCGAGCCACCGCGGTGACCGGGTGCCCTTCGTCATCGAACCCGAACTCTACGCACGGATACAGGAGGTGGCCCGGCACGAGGGTGCGACCGTGTCGATGGTGCTGCAGGCCGCCCTCGCCGTCCTGCTGCACCGGATCGGCGCCGGCGACGACGTCACGATCGGCTCGCCGATCGCCGGGCGCACCGACGAGGCCCTTGCCGGGCTCGTCGGGTTCTTCGCCAACACCTGGGTGCTGCGCACCGACCTGTCCGGCCGGCCCACCTTCCGCGACGTGCTCGCCCGGGTGCGGGACAAGGCGCTCACGGCGTACGACAACCAGGACGTCCCCTTCGAGCGGCTGGTGGAACTGCTCAACCCCGAGCGCTCCACCGCCTACCACCCGCTGTTCCAGACCATGTTCATCTGGCAGAACGTCAGCCGGCCCGACTTCGAACTCGACGGCCTGCGGGTGGGGTATGAGCCGGTGGCGGTCGACTCCGCCAAGTTCGACCTGACCTTCGGCATGGGCGAGACGGGCGGCCCGCACGGGCGCCGCGTCGAGGGCACCGTCGAATTCGCCGTCGACCTCTTCGACCGCACCACGGCCGAGGCGCTCACCGCCTGGTTCCTGCGGACGGTGCGCGAGGTGGTGACCCGCCCGCTCACCCGGATCGCGGACGTCAGCCTGCTGACGGAGGCCGAACGCCAGGAGCTCACCGCGGCGCCTGCCGGCATCCCGGTCGTCGACACCGTCGTCGCCCGCTTCGAACGGCAGGCCGCGGCCACCCCCGACGCGCCCGCCGTGTCGTACGGCACCACCACCCTCACCTACCGGGAACTCGACGAGCGAGCCAACCAGCTGGCCCGGCTGCTGGTGGAGCAGGGCGCGGGCGCCGAGCGGTTCGTGGCGCTGAGCGTGCCGCGCACCCACGAGCTGCCCGTCGCGATCCTCGGCATCCTGAAGTCGGGGGCGGCGTACGTGCCGGTCGACCCGGCCTATCCGGCCGACCGCATCGCGTACATGCTCCAGGACTCGCGGCCGGTCACGACCGTCACCCCCGAGGTCATGGCCGCAGCCCGCGCCTACCCCACCGACCACCCGGGCACCGTCGTGACGCCGGACCAGCCGGCGTACGTCATCTACACGTCCGGCTCCACCGGGCGGCCCAAGGGCGTCGTCGTCGGACACGGCAACGTGATGCGGCTGATGGACGCGACCCACGACTGGTTCGGCTTCGGAACCGAAGACGTGTGGACGCTGTTCCACTCCTACGCCTTCGACTTCTCCGTCTGGGAACTGTGGGGCGCGCTGCTCTACGGCGGCCGGGTCGTCGTCGTGTCGTACGAGACCAGCCGCAACCCGCACGACTTCCTCGCCCTGCTCGCCGACGAGCGGGTCACCGTGCTCAGCCAGACCCCCTCGGCGTTCTACCAGCTCATGGCCGCCGACGAGGAGTTGCCCCAGGTCGGCAGCCGGCTCGCGCTGCGGCACGTGGTGTTCGGCGGCGAAGCCCTCGACCCGGGACGCCTCGCGTCCTGGTACGCCAGGCACGCCGACGACGCGCCGGTCCTGGTGAACATGTACGGCACCACCGAGACCACCGTGCACATCACCTACGTGGCGTTCGACGAGGCCGGTGCCGCCGCGGCCCCCGGCTCCGTCGTCGGCGTGCCCATCCCCGACCTGGCGGTCTACGTCCTCGACGAGCGGCTCAGGCCACAGCCGCCGGGCGTGCCGGGCGACCTGTACGTGGCGGGCGCCGGGCTCTCCCGCGGGTACCTCGGCAGGACCGCTCTGACCGGCAGCCGCTTCGTCGCCGACCCGTACGGCGCCCCGGGCACCCGCATGTACCGCACCGGTGACGTCGGCCGGATGCTCGTCGACGGGCGCCTGGAACACCTGGGCCGCAGCGACGACCAGGTGCAGCTGCGCGGCTTCCGCATCGAACCCGGCGAGATCGAGACCGCCCTGCTCGCCGACCCGGCGATCGCCCAGGCCGCCGTCGTGGTCCGCGACGGGCACGGCGGCGGACAGCAGCTGATCGGGTACGTCGTCGCCGCGGCCGGCACCCTCGACCTGGACGCCCTGCGGGCCTCGCTCGCGGGCCGCCTCCCGGCGTACATGGTGCCGTCCGCGTTCATGGTCATGGACCGGCTGCCGCTCACCGCGAACGGCAAGCTCGACCGGGCGGCGCTTCCTGAACCGGAGGTCACATCGGGCCGGGCCTTCCGCGCCCCGGCCACCGCCCACGAGGAACTCCTGTGCTCCGTGTACGCGGACGTGCTGGGCCTGGACAGCGTCGGCGTCGACGACGACTTCTTCACCGTCGGCGGCGACAGCATCCGCTCCATCCAGGTCGTCGCCCGGGCCCGCGCGGCGGGGGTGGAGATCAGCCCCCGCGAGGTCTTCGAGCAGCGCACCGTCGCCGCCCTGGCCGCGCTCGCCGCCGGCCGCGAAGGCACGGCGACGCCGGCCCTCGCCGAGCTGGAGGGCGGCGGTGTGGGCCGCTCCCCGCTGCCGCCGATCGGCCGCCATCTGCTCGAACTCGGCGGCGGTTACGGCCGGTTCCAGCAGTCGATGGTCCTCACCCTGCCGGACGGCGTCGACGGGCCGTCCCTCACCGCGACCGTGCAGGCCGTCCTCGACACACACGACGTACTGCGCGCGCGGCTCATCACCGAAGGTGACGGCGCCCTGGAGACGGGGGAGCCGGGCACGGTGCCGGCCGCGTCCGTGCTGCGCCACGTCACCTGCGACGGCGACTGGCACACCGACGCCTGGCGGCAGTCGCTGACCCGAGAACTCGACGCGGCCGCCGGCCGCCTCGACCCGGCCGCCGGCGCCATGGCCCAGTTCGTGTGGTTCGCCCCCCGCGACGGCAGCACCGGCCGGCTCCTCGTCGTCCTGCACCACCTGGTCGTCGACGGGGTGTCGTGGCGAATCCTGCTGCCCGACCTCGCCGCCGCCTGGGAACAGGTCCGCGCGGGCCGCACCCCGGCCCTGCCTGCGGTCGGCACCTCCGCCCGCCGCTGGGCGCACGCCCTGACCCAAGAGGCGACCCGCCCCGAGCGGGTGGCTGAGCTGCCGTACTGGCAAGAGGTGCTGGCGGGCCCGGACCCACTGCTCGGGGCCCGCCCCGTGGACCGGGCGACCGACACGATGGACACGGTCGAGCGGGTGCACGTCTCCGTCCCCGCCGAGGTGACGCGGACGCTGCTCACCGCACTGCCCGCGGCGTTCCACGGCGGCGTCGACGACGGCCTGCTCACCGCCCTCGCCCTCGCGCTCGCCCAGTGGCGCGCGCGGCGCGGAGTCGGCGAGACCTCCGCGCTGATCCGCCTCGAAGGCCACGGCCGCGAGGAGGGGCTGGTGCCGGGCGCCGACCTGTCCCGCACCGTGGGCTGGTTCACCAGCATGTACCCGGTCCGCCTGGACGTCGCGGGCTGCGACCTCGGCGAGGCGCTGGCCGGAGGGGGCGCCGCGGGCCGCGCCGTCAAGGCCGTCAAGGAACAGCTGCGGTCCGTCCCCGGCAAGGGCATGGGCTTCGGCCTGCTGCGCCACCTCAACAAGGACACCGCCGACCGGCTGGCGGACCGGGAGCCGCAGATCGGCTTCAACTACCTGGGCCGGTTCTCCGCAGCGGACCTGCCCGAGGAACTGCGCGGACTCGGCTGGGCCCAGGCCCCCGAGGGCGGCGCGCTCGCCGCCCTCGACGCCGACATGCCGGTGTCCTGCGCCCTCGACGTCAACGCGGTCGTCACCGACGGCGCGGAAGGACCCCGGCTCGGCGCCGTGTTCGCCTTCCCCGCCGCACTGCTCGACGCCGACGACGTCGACGAGCTGGCCGGCCTGTGGCGAGACGCGCTCACCGCGCTCGCCCGGCACGTGTGCACCGACCCGGCGGCCGGCGGGCTCACCCCCTCCGACCTCCCCCTGGTCGACGTGGCCCAGACCGACCTCGACGACTGGCGGCGCCGATACGGTGCCCTGGCCGACGTCTGGCCGCTGACACCGCTGCAGTCCGGGCTGCTCTTCCACGCGGAGCTCGCCGGCACGGGATTCGACGACTACACCATGCAGTTCGCCTTCCGGCTCGGTGGGCCCGTCGACCCGGCCCGGCTGCGCGCGGCGGGCCAGGCACTCCTGGACCGCTATCCCAATCTGCGCGTCGCGTTCGTCGACGCCACCGAAGGGCAGGTCCAACTCGTCCCCGACAAGGTCGAGTTGCCGTGGCGCGAGACCGATCTGCGGCACCTTGCCGACACGGCCGCACGCGAGCGGGCGTACGAGGACCTGCTCGCCCGGGACCTGCGCACCCCCTTCGACCCGGCACGGCCGCCGCTGCTGCGCATGACGCTGGTCAGGACCGGCGAGGCGGAGAGCGAACTCGTCCTCACCGCACACCACGTGCTGTTCGACGGCTGGTCGCTGCCCGTCCTCGTCCAGGACCTGCTGCGCCTGTACGCGGCCCACGGCGACCCGGGCGCCCTGCCCCGGGCCCGCGGCTTCCGGGAATTCCTGATCTGGCTGAACGGCCAGGACGGGGAAGGCTCCGCGCGGGCCTGGGCCGACGAGCTCGACGGCGTGCACGAGCCGACCCTGCTGGCCGCGGCCCTGCCCAAGGGCGAGGGCCCGGACGGCGTCGGCCAGGTGGAGGTGGCGCTGACGCCCGCCGACGCCGAGGCACTCGCCCGCCGCGCGGCCGAACTCGGCGTCACCCTCAACACCCTGGTCCAGGGCGCCTGGGGGCTGCTGCTCGGCGCGCTCACCGACCGTGAGGACGTCGTCTTCGGCGCCACCGTCTCCGGCCGGCCGCCCGCCCTCGACGGCATCGACACCATGGTCGGCCTGTTCATCAACACCCTGCCCGTCCGACTGCGGCACACCCAGGGCGACACCCTCGCCGAGGTGCTGACCGCGCTGCAGGAACGGCAGGCGGCGCTGCTCGACCACCATCACCACGCGCTCACCGAGATCCACCGGCACACCGGCCTGAGCCTCCTGTTCGACACGATGATCGCCTTCGAGTCGTTCCCCGTGGACCAGGCAGGACTCAGCCGGGCCAACAGCGACACCGAGATGACGATCACCGGGACCCGGCCCTACGCCGGCACGCACTATCCGCTGACCGTCATCGCCGCCGCCGACCCGCTGCTGCGCCTGACCCTCCACCACCAGCGGGCCGTCCTCGCCGAGGACACGGTGCGCACCCTCGCCGACCGCTTCGCCCGCGTCCTGCGGCAGATCGCCGCCGACTCCGGGCAGCGGGTGGCCCAGCTCGACCTGCTCACCCCGCAGGAGCGGCAGTGGTCGCTGACCGGCGTGCACCGGGCGGCCGCGGCCGGCGCCGCGACCACCGTGCCCGAGGCCGTCGCACGGCAGGCCGCCCGGACGCCGGACGCCGACGCGGTGGTCTGCGGCGGCGACCGGATCACGTACGCGGAACTCGACGCCCGGGCCGGGCGGGTGGCCGCGGACCTGAACCGCCGCGGTGTCGGCCCCGAGACGGTCGTCGCCGTCGCGCTGCCCAGAACCCCGGACCTGGTGGTGGCCCTGCTGGCCGTCCTCAAGGCGGGCGGCGCGTATCTGCCCATCGACCCCGCCTACCCCAGCGGCCGTCTGGCCCACGTCCTGACGCAGGCCGCGCCCCGGTTCCTGATCACGGACCCGGCGACCGGACCGACGCTGCCCGACACCCCCGTCGAGCGGATTCACTTCGCGGACCTCGGCACCGCCACGGGCCCGCACCGGGCCCCGGCACAGCCGCTGCCGGACCACGCCGCGTACGTGATGTACACGTCCGGCTCGACCGGCACCCCCAAGGGCGTCACCATCACCCACGGCAACATCACCAACGGGATCGCCCACCTCGCCGAGATCATCGACGCGGCCCCGGGCCGGCGGATGCTCGCCGGCACCTCGGTCAACTTCGACGTGTCGGTGTTCGAGATGTTCACCGCCCTGTCCACCGGCGGCACCATCACCCTGGTCCGCGACGCGCTGGTCATCGCCGAGCAGGGCGGGCATCCCGTCGACGTCGTCAGTACCGTCCCCTCGGTCCTGACCGAACTCCTCACCCAGGGCGCGGACGGCATCCCGGCCGACACCCTCGTCTTCGCGGGGGAGGCCCTGCCCGGCGACCTCGTGCGCCGCATCCGCGAGGCGCGGCCCGGCGTGCGGATCGTCAACGGCTACGGCCAGAGCGAAACCTTCTACGCGACCGCCTTCGCCCTGCCCGCCCACACCCCGTGCACGGCCACCGGCGGCGTGCCCATCGGCACCCCGCTGCGCGGCGTCCGCACGTACGTGCTCGGCCCCGGCCTCACCCCGGTCCCGCCGGGCACCGTGGGCGAGTTGTACGTCGCCGGCGCCTGCATGGGCCGCGGCTACCACGGGCAGTCCGCGCTGACGGCCGACCGCTTCGTCGCCGACCCGCACGGCGCGCCCGGCGCCCGCATGTACCGCACCGGCGACCTGGCCCGCTGGAACGCCGACGGGCAACTGGAGTACGCGGGCCGCACCGACCACCAGGTCAAGATCCGCGGCTTCCGCATCGAACCCGCCGAGATCGAGGCGGCACTCGGCGACGTGCCCGGCGTCGGCCGCGCCACGGTCGGTACGTTCACGGCGCCGGACGGCGGCACGAGGCTGGTCGGCTACGTGACACCGGCGCCCGGCGACAGCGCGCCGGCCGTCGACAAACTACGGGCCCACCTCGCAGGACGGCTGCCGGACTACATGGTGCCGAGCGCCTTCGTCGTCCTCGACCGGTTCCCGCTCACCCCCAACGGAAAGCTCGACCGCGCGGCCCTGCCCGCGCCGCAGTTCACGGCGGCGGCCTCCCGGCCGCCGCGCACCGCGCAGGAGGAGGTGCTGTGCGACCTGTTCGCCGAAGTCCTCGGCCTCGAGCGGGTCGGCATCGACGACTCCTTCTTCGACCTGGGTGGACACTCCCTCCTCGCCACCCGGCTCGCCCGCAAGATCCTTCTCCGGCTCGAGGTCGAAATCCCGATCCGGTCCCTCTTCGAATTCCCCACGGTGGCCGATCTGTCAGCGCACTGGCAGAGCATGAACAGGTCGAGCAGGCCTCGGCTGCGCCGCATGACTCAAGGAGCAGATGCCAAGTGATCCCCCTGTCCTTCGCGCAGCGCCGCCTCTGGTTCCTCGACCAGCTGGAAGGCCCGAGCAGCACCTACAACATCTCGATGGCCCTCAGGCTGACCGGAGACCTCGACACCGAGGCCCTGCACACGGCCCTGCGTGACGTGGCGGGCCGCCACGAAAGCCTGCGCACCGTCTTCAGAACCGACGCTTCGGCCACGCCCTACCAGCACGTACTCCCGCTGCAGGAAGCCGAGTTCGACTTCGACGTCGTCCCCGTCGCCGCCGACGACGCCCTGGACGCGGCCGCACGGTTCGCCGACCGGGCCTTCGACCTGGCAGCCGGCATCCCCATCCGCGCGACCCTGCTGCGCAGCGCGCCGCAGGACCATCTGCTGGTCGTCGTGGTCCACCACATCGCCGCCGACGGCGAGTCGATGGCACCGCTCGTCAAGGACCTCGGCACGGCCTACACGGCGCGCAGCGCGGGCCACGCCCCGCACTGGGACGAACTCCCCGTGCAGTACGGCGACTACACGCTGTGGCAGCAGGAACTGCTCGGTTCCGAGACCGACCCGCACAGCCGCCTGTCCACCCAGCTGCGCTACTGGCAGGGCGAGCTGACCGGCATCCCGCAGCCGCTCGCGTTGCCCCTCGACCGGCCCCGCGGCTCCGGCACCCGGCACGAGGGCGACAGCGTGCCCTTCAGCCTCGCACCCGAGACCGTCACCCGCCTCGGTGACCTCGCCCGCGCCCGGCGCGCGACGTTGTCCATGGTGGTCCAGGCGGCCGTCGCCGTGCTCCTGGGCCGGCTCGGCGGCGGCGACGACATCGCCATGGGATCACCCATCGCCGGCCGCACCGACGAGGCCCTGGCCGACCTCGTCGGCTACTTCGCCAACACCTGGGTGCTCCGTACCGACCTGTCGGGCGATCCCACTTTCGACGAGCTCGTCGACCGCGTCCGCGACAAGGCCCTCGCCGCCTACGATCACCAGGACATCCCCTTCGAACGGCTCGTGGAACTGCTCAACCCCGAGCGCTCCACCGCCTACCACCCCGTTTTCCAGACCATGTTCATCTGGCAGAACGTGGCCCGGCCCGACTTCCGCCTGCCCGGACTCGTCGTCACCCCCCAGCCGGTGGGCACCCAGAGCGCCAAATTCGACCTGACCTTCACCATGGGCGAGGTCCCCACCGCCGCCGGCACAGCCGTGCACGGCAGCATCGAGTACGCCACCGGCCTCTTCGACCGGGCCACGGTGCAGACCGTCGCCGACCGGCTGCGGCTCCTGCTGGACCGGCTCGCCGAAGCCCCCGGCGCGCCCATCTCCACGGCCGACGTCCTCACCCCCGACGAGCGGGAACGCACCCTCGTAGAGTGGAACGACACCGCCGCCCCCACCCCCTGCGACGACCTGCCGGAGCTCTTCGCACTCCAGGCCGCCCGCACCCCCGACGCGCTCGCCGTCACCGACGACACGACGACGCTCACCTACCGCGAACTCGACACCCGGGCCAACCGCTTGGCGCACTGGCTGGTCGAGCGCGGAGCAGGACCCGAGCGCTTCGTCGCCGTGGCCCTGCCCCGGGGCACCGACATGGTCGTCGCCCTCCTCGCCGTACTGAAGGCCGGCGCGGCCTACCTGCCGATCGACCTGAACTTCCCCGCCTCCCGCAACGAGTCCGTCCTGCGCGACGCCGAGCCGCTGCTCGTCCTCGACGCCGACGCCCTCGCCGCCGACCTCGACGGCTACCCGGCCACGGCACCGGCAGCGCGCTGCGGCGCGGACCACGCCGCCTACGCCATCTACACCTCGGGCTCGACCGGCAAGCCCAAGGGCGTCGTCGTCTCGCGGGGTGCCCTCGGCAACTTCCTGGCCTCGATGCAGTCCACGTTCGCCCTGGGCCCGGCCGACCGGCTGCTCACCGTCACCACGATCGCCTTCGACATCGCCGCGCTCGAACTCTTCCTGCCGCTCCTCAACGGCGCGGGCGTCGTCGTCGTCGACCGCGACACGGTGCTGCAGCCCGCCGCCGTCCACGACATGATCGAACGGCACCGGGTGACAGTGGCGCAGGCCACCCCCTCCTTCTGGCGGCTGCTCAGCACGCACGCCCCCGAAGCGCTGCGCGGACTGCGCGTCCTCGTCGGCGGCGAAGCCCTGCCCGCAGACCTGGCCCGCACCCTTGCCGAGCAGGCGGCGGGCGTCACCAACCTGTACGGGCCGACCGAGACGACCATCTGGTCCACGCTCGCCGACATCGCGCAGCACCCCGACACCCCGCCCATCGGACGGCCGATCGCCAACACCCAGGTCTACGTCCTGGACCAGGCGCTGCGCCCGGTGCCGACCGGCGTGCTCGGCGATCTGTACATCGCCGGTGACGGCCTCGCCCGCGGCTACCTGCACCGAAACGGCCTGACCGCCGAACGGTTCGTCGCCCACCCCTTCGCCCCCGGGCGCCGCATGTACCGCACCGGCGACCTGGCCCGCTGGCGCCGCGACGGGCAGCTGGAGTACGCGGGCCGCACCGACAACCAGGTCAAGGTCCGCGGCTTCCGCATCGAACTCGGGGAGATCGAGTCGGCCCTCACCGCGCACCCCGGCGTCGCCCAGGCCGTCGTCGTCGCCCGCCCCGACTCCACGGGCGCAAGCCGGCTCGCCGCCTACATCACCGCGCGGGACGCCGCCGACGCCCCCGCACCGGCCGCACTGAGCACCTTCGTGGGCGAGCGGGTGCCCGAGTACATGGTGCCCGCGGCGATCGTCGCCCTCGACGCGATGCCGCTGACCCCCAACGGCAAGATCGACCGCAAGGCGCTGCCCGAGCCCGAGTTCACCGCCGGCACCTACCGCGCACCGCGCACTCAGCACGAGGAAGTCCTGTGCGCGCTCTTCGCCGACGTCCTCGGCCTGGACCGGGTCGGCGCCGACGACTCCTTCTTCGAACTCGGCGGACACTCCCTGCTGGCCACCCGGCTCGTGGCGCGCATCCGCTCCAGCCTCGGCGCCGACCCGGGCGTCCGCGCCGTCTTCGACACCCCCACCCCGGCCGGCCTCGCCACCCGCCTGCGCGCCGACGGCGACGTGCGCCCGGCGCTCTCGCCGGCCCCGCGATCCGGGCCGCTGCCGCTGTCGCACGCTCAGCAACGGCTGTGGTTCCTCGACCAGTTCGACGGCCCCGGCGCGGCGTACAACATGCCGATGGCGCTGCGTCTGACGGGCACCCTGGACGTCGTGGCGCTGCGCGCCGCCCTCGGCGACGTGCTCGCCCGGCACGAGACGCTGCGCACCGCCATCGAGGTGGTGGAGGGCGAACCGGTCCAGCGGATACACCCGGCTGCAGGCATCGACCTGAAGGTCGAGACGGCACCGGCGGGCGCGCTCGCCGACGCGCTCGCCGCCGCCGCGCGGGAGCCGTTCGACCTGGCCCGCGAGGTCCCCGTGCGGGCCCGCCTCTTCGAGGCCGGCCCCGGCGAGTGGGTGCTGCTCCTGGTCGCGCACCACATCGCCGCCGACGGCTGGTCGATGGCGCCGCTCCTGAAGGACCTGTCGCAGGCTTACGAGGCCCGGTGCGCGGGCGGTGCCCCGGCCTGGCCCGCGCTGCCGGTGCAGTACGCGGACTACGCGGTGTGGCAGCGCCGCCTGCTCGGCTCCGAGGACGACCCCGACAGCCTGATATCCCGCCAGCTCGACTACTGGCGCAAGGTGCTGGAAGGCGCCCCGGCGGAGATCGCGCTGCCCTGTGACCGGCCGAGGCCGTTGACCGCCTCGCACACCGGGGGCACGGTGCCGCTCACCGTGGACGCGCGGGTCCACGAGCGGCTGACGAGGCTCGCCCGGGAGCAGGGTGTGTCGCTGTTCATGGTGCTGCACGCGGCACTGCTGGTGACGCTTGCCCGGCTGGGCGCGGGCGAGGACCTGCCGGTGGGCGCCCCTGTGGCGGGCCGGTCGGATGAGGGTCTGGACGATCTGGTCGGGTTCTTCGTGAACACGGTGGTGCTGCGTACGGATGTTTCGGGTGATCCGTCGTTCGTGGAGTTGCTGGAGCGGGTGCGGGAGGTGCATCTGGGTGCGCATGCGCATGCGGATGTGCCGTTCGACCGGCTGGTGGACGCGCTGGGCGTGGAGCGCTCGGCGGCCCGGCAGCCGCTGTTCCAGGTCATGCTCGTCCTGCAGAACAACGCCCGGGGCCGCCTCGACCTGCCCGGACTCGACGTGGCCGTGGAGCCGCTCGCCCTGGACTCCGCGAAGTTCGACCTGACCCTGCAGCTGGCCGAGGAGGCGGACACCGAGGGCATCTCAGGCGTCCTGGAGTACGCCGCCGACCTGTTCGACGAGGCGTCGGTGATGGCCCTGGCCGGCCGGTTCGCGCGGGTCCTCGAAGCCGTCGCGGACAATCCGTCTCTCCCGGTCTCCGGCGCCGACATCTGGCTGCCGGGGGAGTGTGAGCGGCTGTCGGGCTGGAGTGTGGCCGGGCGGTCGGGGGAGTTGGTGACGTTGCCGGAGTT
>NZ_VJNO01000128.1 GCF_007096885.1 Streptomyces sp. 130
AACACATCGTGACGCTCCACGACCGCACGAACCGCAGCCTCCACATCCCCCAGCCCGGCACCCGCACGCACCGCCACACCCATCGACTGGTAGAAGCCGTCCAGGATGCCGTGGCGTTCGGCGAAGAGGCTGATGACGGGCGTCGCGGGGATCTCGCCGACGGGCTCGTCGGTGACGTTGGCGGGCTCGTCGGCCTCGGTCGCCCGCGCCATCGCCGCGAGGGCTTCGACGGTGCGGCGGCGGAACACGTCCCGCGCCGAGAACACCAGCCCCGCCGCCCGCGCCCGCGCGACCAGCTGAATCGCGACGATCGAATCGCCACCGAGGTCGAAGAACGACTCGTCCACACCCACCGAGTCCAAGCCCAGAACCTCGGCGAAGACCCCGCAGAGCGTCTCCTCGGCGGCAGTGCGCGGCCGGGTCGACGTGGCGCCGCCGAACTCCGGTTCCGGGAGGGCCTTGCGGTCGGTCTTGCCACTGGAGTTCAGCGGGAAGGCGTCCAGGACCACGACC
>NZ_VJNO01000068.1 GCF_007096885.1 Streptomyces sp. 130
GTTCCTCTTCCCCACGAACAGAGCAACGAGCATCTGAGCTGACAGTCACACCATCAGCCGACTTCTGTTAGGACCTCTTAGCCGTCCAGCACAAATACGTTGACCACCCCCGCGGGTGGTGCTTGGGTCGGTACGTGGACAGCATCTCCGGCAACAGGCGCTTCTGGAATCAGTTCAGCGGCGCCTACCAGCGCAAACACGACGCGCAGATCGGCGCGGCGCCCCGCCTGTGGGGCACGTACGCGATCCCCGACGCGCACCTGCGGGCGCTGGGTGACGTCGCCGGCAAGCGCGTCCTGGAACTCGGCTGCGGCGCCGGCCAGTGGTCCAGGGCGCTCGCCGCCGAAGGGGCCGACGTGATCGGGTTCGACCTGTCCGAAGAGCAGCTCGCCGCGGCGGCTCGCGCGATGGGGGCGGTCCGCTACCCGCTGGTGCAGGGCGCCGCCGAGCACCTTCCGTTCGCCTCCACAAGCTTCGACCTGGTGTTCTGCGATTACGGCGGGCTCAGCTGGGCACCCCCGCACCTGGCCGTACCACAAGCCGCGCGCGTACTGCGGCACGGCGGGCGCCTGGTGTTCAACGTCGCCAGCCCCTGGTTCGAAGCCTGCTACGACGAAGCGACCAGCCGCGCGACGACGACGCTGCGACAGGACTACTTCGGCCTGGACACCATTGATGAGGACCAGGGCGCGGTCAGCTACCAGCTCACCTACGGCGACTGGATCCGGGTCCTGCGCGGCGCGGGTCTCGTCATCGACGACCTCATCGAACCGCGCCCCCACCCCGAAGCGGCCAACGGCTACAACAAGACCGACCCACCCGACTGGGCACACCACTGGCCGGCCGAAGCACTCTGGGTGACCCACAAACCGTAAGCGCCACGACTCCGCCCCTCTTCCAACCTCTCCACGACCCTCCGCACGGCCCGCCGGCGCGGGCCGGCCGGTCTCAGCGCGTGTTGGTGAGGCCCCCTGTGACGGCGATGATCTCGCCGACGGTGAAGCTGGAGTCCGCATCCGAGGCCAGGTAGACGTACGCCGGTGCGATCTCCTCGGGCTGCGCGACGCGTCCGACAGGGTCTTCGCTGCCCAGCTGAGCGAGATCTTCCGTCGGCATGTTCGGGTCGGCCACGTTGAGCACGGTCCAGGTGGGGCCGGGCGCGACCACGTTCGCCCGGATGCCGTCCTTGACCAGGTGTGTGGCGATCGATTTGGTGAAGTTGACCAGGGCGGCCTTGGACGCCGCGTAGTCGATCATGGTGTCGCTGCCCTTGAGGGCTTCTTCCGACGCGGTGGCGATGATGGCGTCCCCGGCCTTGAGGTGCGGGCGGGCGGCTTGCACCAGATGGAAGTACGCGTACACATTGACCTTGAAGGACCGGTCCCAGTCCTCGTAGGACAGCTGCGACAGATCCAGCTGGCTGTTCAGATGAGCGGCGTTGTTCACGAGGATGTTCAGACCGCCCAGCTCGCGCACCGTCCGCTCGACCACCTCCCGGCAGAACGACGGTTCAGCCAGGTCACCGGAGAGCAGCAGACACCTGCGGCCCTCCTGCGTCACCGCGCGGCGGGTCTCCTCCGCGTCGGACTGCTCCTGCGGCAGATGGACCACGGCGACGTCAGCGCCTTCTCGCGCGTACAGTACGGCCACGGCCCTGCCGATACCCGAGTCCCCGCCCGTGATCAGAGCGACCTTGCCGCGCAGCTTGTCGGCCGCCCGGTACCGGCTCGCCCGGTAACGGGGCGCCGGGTCCATGTCGCGTTCGCTGCCGGGCGGCTGCTGGTCCTGCTCGGGATAGGGCGGTACGGGCTCCGAGGTGATCTGCGGATCTGTCCCGCTCCGGTTTGCGTCATCCCGCATGAAAATACTCCCCACTATGACAAAGCGTGTTGTTTCTCCTTACCGGTGAGCGCCTAACCGCAGAGGGCAGTGAGCAAACAGGAGGCGGGGAATTTGCACCGTTCAGGGCTGATGCCCTGTGCACCGGCTGCAGCGCTCCGAAAGGCCCGGAGGCGGGAGCAGTCCTCGCGCCGGAGGTGTCCAGGACGACGCCGAAAGCACCGCGGGCCTCCTCCTGCGGCGAAGAGCCCCCCGACAGGGGCCGCGCGCACTCCACCTGGCGGCACCCGGACGCCCCGACGGCCGCCAACGCCTCGGTGGCCGGTCGGACGCGCCCTCCCCGCCCCCGCCGCCTCGCCTGCGCCGGATCGGCCGTCGCGGATCTGGGGCATCCCGACGAGAGCCCCGGGCGTCATCCGTGCTCCGAGAAGGCCGACACACTTCAGGGCCAGGGACTCGGCGAACTTCCCTACGAGCGACGACGCGCCGATCCCGGGCGCAGCCGAGCGCCGCCCCGCAGCACAAGGGTGGGGCGCGGCACCGAACGGAGCCCGCGCCCCGCTCACCAGCCGTTCGCGTGGATCACAGGGCCGTTCGCGGGCCCTTGCGCTCGTCCCGGTCGCGGGCTAGGAGTGGGGGCCAGCGGGTCC
The DNA here is from genome assembly GCF_007096885.1 of Streptomyces sp. 130. Classification (GTDB taxonomy): domain Bacteria; phylum Actinomycetota; class Actinomycetes; order Streptomycetales; family Streptomycetaceae; genus Streptomyces. The sequence continues at coordinate 2,490 of NZ_VJNO01000068.1, forward strand.
TGGAACCTGGCCTGCGCGGTGTCCAGGGCCAGCCGGACCGCGCCCAGTACGACGGCGCGGTCCGTGAGCGGCGAGAATTCCAGGCGCGGCGGTGCCTCGCTCAGCCGGCCGACCAGGTCCCGGAGAGGAGCGAGGAGCACGTCCCCGGCATCGGCCACCGCTCCACCGATGACGACGAGTTCGGGGTCGAGGAGCAGGGAGACCGTCGCGATGGCACGGGCGGCCGGGCCGAGGATGTGCTCCGCCAGGCTCGGCAGGGCGGTGTCGCCCCGGCGCATCGCCTCGAAGACCAGAGGCGCGTCCACTCGCGCGGAATCGCCCCGGGCGAGTGTGTGGAGTACGGCCCCGGGGGAGTCGGGCGACGCTGTGCCCCCAGCGCGTGCGGCGACGGCATCGACCAGGCGTCTGCCTTCGGTACGGGCGCGTGAAGCCAGCCCCTCGGCCGCGGTGGAGCCGCCCATGAGGCTGAGGAAGCCCAGCTCGCCCGCGCCTCCCTGATGGCCGCGCACCAGCCCGCCATGCACCACGATGCCGGCCCCGAGCCGCTCACCCGCGAGCATGCAGACCACGTTCTCGGAGCCCGAGGCGACCCCGCGCCAGCGCTCGGCGATGACGGCCAGATTGCAGTCGTTCTCCGCGACGACGGCGCAGCCGAAGGCACGGCCGAGCGCGTCGGGCAGATTGACGCCCACGAAATCGGGGATTCCGGAGCGGACGCGGACCGTACCGTCCTCCGCGACCGTGCCGCTGGAACCTGCGCATGCGGCGAGAAGCCGCGCACGGGAGACTCCGGCCGCCTCCAGGGCGCCGGCGGCGGTCTCGGTCACGGTCTCCAGCCGTTCACCGGAAGGCATGCCCGGATCGCCGAAGGCGTGCTCGTCCTCGGCCACGACACGGCCGGTCAGGTCGGCCACCGCGACCCTGACCGTCCGCGCGCCGATGTCGACGCCCAGCACGTACCCGGCGTCACGGCGGAAGGCGAACGCCCGGCAGGGGCGGCCGCGTCCGGCGGCGGCCCGGCTCACGGACCCGGTGACCCAGCCGAGGTCCACCAGGTGGTCGGCGGCGGCCAGGACGGTGGGCCGGGACATACCCGTCTCCTCGACCAAGTCGTTGGAGGACCAGGGCACTTCGGGCGCATCCCGGAGCACCGCCAGCACCCGCGAGGCGTTGAGCTGCCTCACCATCGCTGAGTCCGCTCCGCCCCTTGACACGTCCCTCATGGGCTGCGAGCCTACCGCAGGCCCTTTTATTAAAAGGGGTTAATTAAACATGTGGGGTGGTCACACATGCCCGTTCACCTGACCGCTGCCGGGGTCAGCCTGGTCGCCGACGAGACGGACGGGCGCGTCCTGCACTGGGGGCGGGCCCTCTCCGAGGCGACCGTCCGGACCATGGGCGACGCGGTGACCGGCACCGCGCTCCTGCCGCTGAACGCCCAGGTCCACCAGGGCCGACCGGGGCTCATCGGCCACCGGGCGGGCACCGCCTGGTCGCCGTCGTTCACGCACGCCCGCACCCTCCACACCGACGGTGCACGGCTCGCCTTCCAGGCCGAGGACCCGCACAGCCGGCTGGAGTGGCGGGCGGAGCTGGAACTGACCGCCTCCGGGCTGCTGCGCCTGCGCCACGGACTGCGGAACACCGGCACCGACACCTACCAGCTGGACGAGCTGACACCGGTGCTGCCGATTCCCCCGCGGGCGGTGGAGGCCATGGACTTCACCGGCCGGTGGGCCAAGGAACGCCAGCCCCAGCGCCACCCGTTGGGCCATGGCACATACCTGCGGGAGAGCCGCCGGGGCCGCCCCGGCCACGACAGCCCCTACCTGATGTCGGCCGGCACACCCGGCTTCGGCTGGGACGACGGCGAGGTCTGGTCGGTGCACCTCGCGTGGAGCGGCAACCAGCGCTACTACGTGGAGCGCCTGCCGTCCGCCGGCTGCGTGATCGGCACCGGCGAACTGCTGCTGCCCGGCGAGTGCGCCCTCGCACCCGGGGAGGAGTACGTGACCCCGTGGCTCTGCGCCGCGTACTCCGGGACCGGGCTGAACGGCATCACGCCCCGCTTCCACGACTGGCTGCGCTCCCGGGCCCACCACCCCGACCCCGAGGCCCGGCCCCGCCCCGTCGTCCTCAACAACTGGGAGGCCACGTACTTCGACCACGACCCGCGGCGCCTCATGCCGCTGGTCGAGCGTGCCGCCGAGGTGGGCGTCGAGCGCTTCGTCCTGGACGACGGCTGGTTCCTCGGCCGGCGCGACGACACCGCCGGCCTGGGCGACTGGTACGTCGACCCGGACGTGTGGCCGGACGGCCTCGACCCGCTGATCGGCCATGTGTGGGCGCACGGCATGGAGTTCGGCCTGTGGTGCGAGCCGGAGATGGTGAGCCCCGACTCCCGGCTCCTGCGGGAGCACCCCGACTGGGCGCTGCACGCCGCGGACCGGCTCCCGCCCGACTGGCGCAACCAGCAGGTGCTCGACCTGTGCCGGCCGGAGGCGTACGCGTACCTCCTGGAGCGCTTCGACAGCCTCCTCAGCGCGTACGACATCGCCTACCTCAAGTGGGACCACAACCGCGACCTGGTCGAGCCCGGACACGAGGGCCGCGCCGCCGTCCGGGCCCAGACCACCGCCGCGTACCGGCTCCTGGACGAGCTGCGCAGGCGCCACCCGGGGGTGGAGATCGAGAGCTGCGCGTCGGGCGGCGGCCGCATGGACCTGGGCATCCTGGAACACACCGACCGGGTGTGGACCTCCGACTGCAACGACGCCCTCGAACGCCAGGAGATCCAGCGCGGCACCAACCTGCTGCTCCCGCTGGAACTGACCGGCGCCCACGTCGGCCCCACCACCTCGCACAGCACCGGCCGCACCCATACCCTCGCCTTCCGCGCCGCGACCGCGCTGTTCGGGCACTTCGGCATCGAGTGGGACATCACCACCGCTACCGACGCCGAGCGGGCCGAACTCGCCGAGTGGGTCGCCGCGTACAAGCGCCATCGCACACTGCTGCACACCGGCCGCCTGTTCCGCCACGAAAGCCCCGACGACGAAGCCGCCTCCCTCACCACCGTCGTCGCCCCCGACCGGAGCGAGGCGCTGCTCTCGTACGTCCAGCTCACCGCCACTCGCGCGGAGACCCCGGCCCGCGCCCGCTTTCCCGGCCTGGACCCGGACGGCCTCTATCGGCTCACCCCGGTCGGCCCCCAGGGTCCCGTCCCCCCGAACGGGCTGCGCCGGGCACCCTCCTGGCAACCGGAACAGACCGAGGTGACCGGCGAATTCCTCGCCCACATCGGCCTCGCACTGCCGCGCCTGCATCCTGAGTCCGCTCTCGTCCTGCACGCCGCCCGCACGGACTGACCCAGCCGCCGCCCGATGCCTTTCTGGAACGGCTGGTGGGGGAGGGCGGGGAGGCTGTCGCGCATTGCGGCAGCTCTGCCTGCGGTGGGACGGGCATACCGCCCCGCCTGCGTTTCAGGCGGGGCGCGGATGATCGCCGAGGCCGCGCGCGGACGGTGGCTCGGAGTGGCCGACGGGCTCCGGATCAGCCCGATCGCGGGCGAGCAGACGTTGAACGTCACCCGTCGTGCCGAGACGACGGAGACCTCCAGCACACTTCGCCGAAGCGCGGAACCGTCATCGGGCTTCCAGCCCGCCCCGTCGGGTGATCAGCCCTCAGGGGCGGGCACGCGGGCGCGGCCCGGTCAGCTGACTGGCACGGCGACCAGATGGTCCGCGATGCCTGCCGCATCAGGCCGGTAATACTCCTGGATGGCCTCCGTCCAGGCCGGGACCGAAGCCTGCTCCGCGCCGGCCGGCTTCAGAGCGTCGAACAGGGCGAGGATGTTCGGCTCGGAGAAGCCGATGGCGGTCATGACCGCAACGAACGTCGACTGTTCGACCAACCCGTCTCCGTCCGGGTCCGCGACCGCGGTGAGTGCTCCGGCGAACTCCGTGACCGCTGCGGAGAACCGCTCCGGCGCGAGGACGATGTCCTGGAATTCGGTGTAGTCGACCCGGCCGTCGCGGTTGCTGTCGAGTTCCCCGGCCAGGGTCTGCCAGAAGGTCCGGAAGGCACCCGCCATCGCGGCGTGCCTGCCCGCGTCGGCTTCCGGGACTGCCGCCACCACCCTTTCCGCCATCAGCCGGAAATCATCGGCCTCGATGAGCCCGTTCCCATCGGCGTCGAACAACTGGAATACCAGTTTGACCCGTGCGATCGCTTCTTCCCGCATAGGTATGTCGCCTTTCCGTCTCGGATATCGCACCGGAAACCCTAGGAAAGGGCGGTCTCGGGCCGCGGTGTGATGCCCAGCGTTCATGCGAAGGAGTGACCTGTCACGGCTTCGTGCGGCGTCACACTCGATCGGGGGGTTCCGGCCGCCTGCGATGCTTGAGCCGGCTGAGTTGCCGCTTGCTCGGGCGGAACGGAACTGAGCCCGTAACGCAGGAAGCCGCGCACAGGTGGCCGTCGAGGACGAAGTGGGGCAGGCCCCAGTGCGCGGACGGGGCGTCTGCCGGCCGAGAGTGGCTGCGTCCGGTACGGGTGTGATGCGGGCGTACGCCGGCGAACGGGTCCCCGGGCATGCGCAGCGGCCGGCGAAACGGCCGCTCCAGAGACGCTCAGCGCGGCCGAGGCGGTCTCAGAAGCACATCAGGTGTCCGGGTGGGCGTCCGTCTTCAGCGCCCACGCACCACCCGGACAACCGGCTGGAAGCGGAGGGAAGCGGTGGCCCTTGACGTCGGTGCTTCAGTGGTGGCCGGCCCCGCAGTCGCATTCGTAGATACCGCTCTCGGGCACGATCTCCCCGGGATGCCACGTTCGCTTTTCGTCTCCCATACGTCCGGTGTACGTCGCCCGGGGCCGATCGGCGACTCGGGGGAACACCCGCCGGAAGCGCGAAGGCGTCACGCCTCCGTCGACGTGGGGCAAGACGTCGCTGCGGCGGCACTGGAGCCCTGGGCCGGCACCGGGACGACGTCGCCGGCCAGGACCGAATCGTCCAGGGGCCGGGCGCCGGGCAACCGGTGCCGGGCGGCGATCAGGGCGGCGTCGATGTCCCGGGTACCGGTGGACACGCACAGCGTGTAGGCGATGTCGTCCATGCGCTGGCGTACCTGCGCGCTGTCCGCTTCGGTAGCGCCCACGGCCGCGAGGGCCTCGTAGTTCTCGACCAGAGCGTGCAGCACCGCGGGGTGGGCCATCAACATGACAGAACCTTTCTTCGACCGGACCGAATGCTTCGGAGCCGTGCGCTCCACTACCCGCGTTGCCTCCCCGCATGCCTGGTCCACCCCACGGACAGCAGCGTGCGCCCTACGACGCGCTCGTGCGCAACACCAGCAGGAGAGGTGCCGTGCCTGTCACGGGGCCTCGAAGCCGGTCACGGCCAGCGCCCTGTCCACCCGCACGCCGGCCAGGTCGTCATGGCGGATCACAAAACTCGTGAAGTATGCCTCGTAACACCGGGCTTCACCGGCGAGCGAGATCCACTCGCTCGTCAGTCGGTGCTTCTCCTCCTCCAGGTGGGAATGCCATTGCGCGACCGGGATGGGCGGAATCTCTCCCGCCTTCTCGCGCCCCGCGAGGGTCTGCTCCGCAAGGCTGTTGATCACCTCGTCATCGGCATATCCGCCGATGACGACACCGGCGCCGGACGGCCAGAGGCCGTGGGCCAGAGCCCGAAGCTCATCCAGGTGCGGCAGGTCACGCTCCATGTACCGGACCAACTGCTGCTGAAAGGGGGACATGTCCTCCCAGTCGAGATCCTCCCAGAACTCGTGCCAGTCCTCGTCCTCAGCCTCCTGAAGCCACAGGGGCAGTTCGGCTCCGAGCTCGGCGCTCACGTCGCTCCGCTCGCGGACCCATGCCGAGCCGGGGGCCTTCGCGACTTCGGTCTCGGTGCCATCCGGCACGTACACGACTCGCGCGTACTTCCCGGAATCGTCCACACAATCCTTCTCCTGGTCCACGAAGAAGAGCAGTGTCCCGTCCGCCGGCAGGTCGAAGCCGTCGACTCTCGGCAGCGCTCCGCAATCGACGGAAAGGAGCAACGGCAACGGAACCTCCCCGGCGGACGGCCACTTCATGCCCACCGGCAGCCGGGGCAGCCCACCGAGCTGCCCAACCACGGAACCGCCCGCGGAAGCACCGCCCACGGACAACCCGATCGACAGACGCAGGTGTCGGCTGAATCTACTGATCTCGTCGTCCGGAATGCCCAACTCGAGCGCCGCCCGGCGAAACTCTCCTAGATGGTCCATGCCGAGAAGATAGGCCCCGCACAACCTGGCCGCGCCACCGGGGCGTTGGAGCGATGGCGGGGCCAAGTGGTGAACGGCGTGGGGCACGGCTTCCACAAGACGGAAGAGGCTGTCGCGCCGCCGGTCAGCAAGCCGATCGCCGGCCGGCGCCGTGACTGAGAGCGAGCGGCACCTCGGCTGCGGAGCACTGGACGCGGGCCCAGCATGCCGCAGGTCTACGCGGACGGGCCCCCCTCCTGCCCGGGCGGCAAGGCCCGTCTGGCGCCTCGGTTCAGACCGCTACCCGGGCAGGCAAGGAGTCCGCCCTCCCATAAGCGAGCACCTGAGCGAGGACCTCCCGGAAACGGGCCACGTCCGGTGCCGGTGCCTCGATGACGGCCTCGATTTCGCAGTCCTCCAGCCGAAGGCTTTCCAGTGCCCCGGGGTCCAGCACGACGCGAAGGACATTGCCCTCCAGGACGGCTTCGCGTACGCAGCCGTAGGCCGTTCCCTGGCCGGCCGTGACCAGACAGTGAGTGTCCATCCCCAGAGCGACCTCTTGGTCGTCGGGATCTTCCTCGCCCGACATGAACGACAGGATGAAGCCGCTGCCGTCCTCGGTCTCCGAGAGACCGGCTTCGGTGAAGTAGCCGTCGGGATCGATCTCAGTACCGGCGACGCGGGCGGTGAATCGGACGGTCATGAGAAGGTTTTATCAACCCGGTCGGACAGAGGAGGCGGCGCGGACACCGGCATCACGAGGTCCACGTAGGCGGAGTCGTCTCAGACCATTCCTCAATGGCAGAGATCGGCGACGATCCTGTTGCCAAGGCGCGCGGCTCGCGCCTCCTTCGCCTGCCGGGTGCCGTAGGGGCGGGCGCAGTTGCACCGCTCCCCACCGTTTCCACCCCGGCCGTCGCTGGTGAACGTCACCTCGGCGACCGCCGCGCAACACGGAGAACCCGCCCGCATGCGCAGTCGGAAGGGGCACCCGATGGATCGCCAGGCCGCCCTCGCCGGGCAGCGGCCTGACCATCCAGCCTGGCGCTCACTTCCGCGTTGCCCACGCGGCACGGGAGGCGTCAGCGGCCTACGTCGCCGCCGACCGCCCTCACGAGCGACCCCGGCCGTCCAACCGACCCCGTGTCCCGCTGCGCGGAGGCCCGGTGGTGACGCTGATGCCGGCGTGAACGCACCTCGGGGAGGCGTTCGCTCAGGCTTTCGCATGGCCGGCGGTTTGGGTGCCTCCGACTCCAATCACTCCTCCTTCACGAAGAGCGGACGTGTCAGGTGCCCTGCACCGACCTGCTGCGAGCGCAGAAGAACCCCGAGATCAGTCAGGGAAAGCGAGTCATCAGACGTGTGCAGCACCCAGTTCCCATGCTCCGCAGCGTGGTGCGGCAAGAACTGCTGGCCCTGGTCCCCGACCGCAGCTCCCAGCACTCCCGCTCCGCATCCGCGCCCATTGACGCCCGACGCTTCTTGGCCTATCGCGGAGCGTTGGCTGCTCAGAGCAGAAGGCAGTCAGCACCTGAGGTGTTCGTGCCTGTACCGACGCCTGGTACCACCCCCCGTGGGGGGAATAGACGCCCCTCTGAAATGACTATAGGACCGCCTTGGCGGCGGGTGGAGGATGGCAACAATCGCTCGAGCTTCCGGGCCGATCCACTCCTGCTGATATTCCCGCCGCGAACCCTGTCCGCGCCCGGGATTCCTGACGGCCATAACCGGCGCACGGTGGACGCCGATCACCACCACGATGTCACGCGCACCGCCGTCGGGGCCGGAACCGGCATCGCAGGTCCTGGCAGAGAGTGAGTACGTCCTTGGCCCGTCGCGGTTGCGGGGTGTCCGTCCTTATCCGGCCTTATCCAGCCGCCGGCTCCATGCGCCAGTGCGCGCTGCGTCGTACGGGTTCGAGGTCATGGCGAAAGGGCGATCGTGCCCCCCTACGGTCACCGTTCGGTCCCAGCCCGGCCGGTGTCCGCCCCACCCCACGCTGACGAAGGAGTCGAACTCGTGCACATCATGCGTCTCGGGTTGCCCGGAGGCCGGATCCTGACCGGCCTATGACGGCCTTGATGGCCGCCCTGATGATCGTGGCCGTGCCCGGCCGGGCCCACGCCGTCGATACCGTTACCGCCACTCCGTCGACCGTCACGGCCGGCGAGACCTTCACCGTCGACTTCAACATCGACGTGCCCCGCGGCCCCAATGGACGGGTGCTGTTCAGCGAGCGGAACTCCACACTCGGGAGCGTGCTGGACTTCACCTCGCTCGTCTCCTGCACCGGCAACACCGCCCCCTGCGGTGAAGTCGGCACCCAGTACTTCGTGCCGGTGGCCAGCTCTCCGTCGGCTCCCACGACGGTGTCGGGTTCCCTCACTCTGCGGGTGGATCCGGGCACACCTGCGGGCCAGTTCGACCTGTACTACAGGTTCGGCAGCGACTTCGGTGTGACCGACGCCAGGCCCGGGCCTACGGTCACCGTGACTGCCGCCCAGGCCGATCTGTCCACCAACACGTCCCTCACGGGGTCCGCCGTGGGAAGCACCATCGGCGTCACCGCCGCGGTCACCAACAACGGCCCCGGCACCGCCGACGGCGTCAGCCTCACGACGACCCTGCCCGGCCAGGTCAGCAGCGTGACCGGGCTCCCCGGCGCCTGCTCCTTCAACGCCGCGGCCAAGACCGTCACGTGCACCGCACCCACCCTGGCCAGCGGCCAGACCAGCACCTACACCTACACCGCCCAGCTCACCCTGCTCTCCCTGGGCGCTCTCCCCGTCTCCACCGCAGCATCGGCCACCACCCCTGACCCCGTCGCCGCCAACAACACCAGCAGCGCATCCTGCACCGCCCTCACCTCCCTCGTGGTCCTCTGCTGAATCGCATGAAGCCGCCGGGGCGGGCGTCGAAGCCACCGACGCCGCCCCACGCTCCTCTCGCGGGTATCGAGCAGACTCCTCCGTCCTCGTCCGCGACCTGTAGCGGAAAAACTCTTCGGCTTCGACGGCTGCCGCTTTCGGGGACGGGATGTGCCTCCCCCAGGCGCGAGAGGGAACACCGCTCACCCCCTGCGCAGCCACTGCCAAGGGACGCATTCCGGCTCGCCTTCGGCCAGCCCCGCGCCCCGTGACTCCGCGGACGCGCGCGGCCCGGCGGCGTCTCGGTCCTGGTCCTGACCGGCGAGGCCGCGTCCGGCGACTTCCAGGGCCCGCAGATCATCATCGAGATCGTTCTCGTCCCCGTCCCCGCCCAGACGCTGCAATGCCTCACCGCGAGCGGCCTGGACACCTACTCCGGCCTGATCAACCTCCAGATCCTCTGACCGCCCGACCCGAGACAACCTCTCCCGGCAAGCCTCAGCGGACGCTGAGCGTGATGACAGCAGGCTGTGCGACCTCACGAGGACTGTCCAACGGGTGGGACCTGGGCCCTGGTGGGTGGGCCGGCACTGGTCCGAGGACGACGAACCGGAACGAACCGGTCGCGCCAGGGCCGGCGTCCGGGTCCAGCGTGCTGTACCAGGGCGGAGGACGAGGTGCGGGGCAACCGGAGCCCGCACTCATCCGCTGTCCCGAGTGCGCCCTCGACAATGCTCGTTCGGCAACTGAACCGGTCCGCGCCGGTGCAGTTCAGCCAGCTGCTGCGGCACCTCGTGACCGATCCTGGAGGCGGAGAAGTCGACTATGTGGGGCCCGAAGACCTGACCGCCGTGTGCTGGTCACCGCCATCTGTCCGGCACACTTCCGTCTGAGCGTGACCACGTCTCTGGGACCGCCGTTTCCCGCTCTGGCTTCCGACGCCGCGGGCGGCCGATGAAGCCGAAGAAACCGCCTGCGTACAGTCGTGGTGGGCGACGTCATGCAGGAACGAGTGACGCCGGCCGTCACCCAGCAGCCCCGCGGCTGTCATGGCGTCGGTGGCGCCGTCAGCACGTCGCGGTAGATGCCCAGCATGCGCTCGCCGGTCTCGCCCCAGCCGCGTCCGGCGGATTCGTACGTGCCCGCCGCACCGAGCCGCGAGGCCAGCTCGGGGCGGCTCAGCACCTCGTCGAGCGCGGCGGCGAGGGCAACAGGGTCGCCGGGAGGCACGAGCAGTGCGGCCTTTCCGTCCGCCGCGGTCTGCCGGATGCCGCCGATGTCCGAGGCGACCAGGGGAACTCCCAGCGCCATGGCCTCGACGACCACGGTGCCGGCTTCCTCGAAGAGCGACGGCAGGACAACGATCCGGGCGTGCGCCATCGCCGCGGCCGCAGTGCGATGGGGCACGAAACCGCACACGGTGACATTCCCTCCGATCCCCAGCCGCCGGATGCCGGCCTGGATCCGTTGCCGTTCACGGCCGTCGCCGATCAGCAGCAACTGCGCGGGGCTGCGGAGCCGGGAGAAGGCGTCCACGAGGACCGTGACTCCCTTCTCGGCTGAGAACCTGCCGACGAACACGATCCGCGGGTGCGGTACCTCGGGGGAGGGGTCGTCGAAGGGCCCGGTGAACGTCTCCTGGTCGTAAGGCTGCGGAAGCACGTGCACCCGTGCGGGGTCGGCGCCGGACGTGATGACGCGGTCGCGAGTGCGGGCGGTGAGGGCGACAACCGCCGCTGCCCGCCGGAGGGCGATCGCTTCCCACGGGTGGCCCAGTACCTTGAGAGCGGCGAGCCGGGCGTTGACGGCCCGCATGGTGTGCAGCGCGCTGCTGTGCAGGGTCACGACAAGCGGCGCACGATGACGGTGCGCGGCCCACAGGGCGATCGGCAGAGCGGCGAGATCGGCACTGGGATGGGCATGGACGACGTCAACCCGCGTGGTCGCGTCCAGTGCCGCACGCGCTGCGGGCAAGGCCCACAGCTGCCGCCACCGGCGGACAGGCACGCCGAATCGGCGTACGCGTATGTGGTCGCCCTGATGCTGGTCGCGGGGCTCGCCGGGCTTGTAGGAGGTGATCACGGTCTGGCTGATCCCCCGACGGTCCAAGTGGCGGACGAGCGCGCCGACATGGATCTGAACACCGCCCATCGAGCTGTATCCGGTCCCGGCGGCGCTCGCGACAGACCTGCTCGACTTGAATACGGAGCACACGTGCAGCACGCCCAAACGCTCAGAGCGCGGTGAATAAGTCGGGTGATCGGACGAGGGTGAAGCACTCATGCGGAACCTTCCGCCGTTGCACGCCATCACCCTCCAGTTTCCCCGGGAACAGCGGCCGACGCGCCTCCGAATAAGGACATCGTTTCCTGTCCTCCAGCACGGCGTGCGAGCCTCCAGGCGTGCGACTGGAGCGGCAGCGCTTGCGGGAGAAGTGGGCTGGGCCGGCGTCGACAACACCGGTGTTCTATGCCGCAGCAAGGTTGCGAAGTCGTCCCTGAGGCGCTGAGGACGAAGGGCGGGTTGGGGCACCTGCCGGAGAGCTGCTTACAGCAGGACGGTGAGGGTGGCGACGCCGGTGGAGTCCGATACACCGGTGGTAGCGCAGGCGGTGAGGCTGAGGGCGGGAGCGACCAGTTCGCGGGTAACCAGGGAACCGGTGGAGTAACCGGAGGTGACCGCGCCGGTGGAGATGGTGGTGGTCGTGCCGTTGGCGGCGCGGATGACGTTGGTGTTGTTGAAGGTGACGGTGCTGGTCTGGCCGGTGTTCCACCCGTAGGTGACCTGGGAGGTGCCCAAGGGACTGAGGCTGAGCAGGCAGCTGTTGTCGGGGCGGACGGCGGTGTAGCCGCCGCTTCCGGAGCTGATCGGGGAGAGCAGGGAGAGACAGTTGTAGTTCTCCTGCACGGTGGCGGTGACCGTGGTGGGGGTGTTGGTGAGCGGCGGTGAGAAGTGCGCGGTCTGGCTGCCCGTGCACACCAGGTCTCCCACGGCGGCGGGCGCGGCGGATGCCGTAGGCGCGGCGAGCAGGGCAGCGCCGCCGAGGAGGGTTGCTGCGGAGGCGATGGCGGTGAGGCGGCGTAGGCGCATGGCGGGGGTCTCCTTCATCCGGCGACGACCGGTTTTCTCGCTGCAGGTGACGCACGGCGGTACCGGCGCATTGGAACGTGCCTAAGAGGTCCTAACAAAGGCGTTGGACGTGTCGGTGGGTGATCAGGCAGGTCGCGAGGCCGAGGAAGGCTTCGTGGATG
>NZ_VJNO01000069.1 GCF_007096885.1 Streptomyces sp. 130
AACGACCGGCTGAAATCGCTGCGCAAGACGTGCACCGACCTCGGTGACTTCGGCTGACACCACCACCGCAGAGCCGGGAAGTCCGGCACCCCGCGAGACGTCCCCCGCGTCGCGGAGTCCGTACTTCCCCCCAAGGGCGCCCGGGACACTCGTCCCGGGCGCCCTTTCGACCCGTCTAGCGCGACGCCTCGCCGGTGATGTCGTTGCCCAGGTAGGCGAGGACCGCCAGGACGCGGCGGTGGACGCTGGTGCCCTCCGCCGGGAGGTTCAGCTTGTCGAAGATCCCCCGGATGTGTTTGCTGACCGCCCGCTCCGTGACGAACAGCTTCTCGGCGATGGCCGCGTTGGCCAGCCCCTGGGCCATCAGCTCCAGCACCTCCTGCTCACGCGCCGTCAGCCCGTCCAGCGACCGCGTCGACGCCCGCTGCTGGATGATCTCGTTGACCACCTCGGGGTCCAGCGCCGTGCCGCCCTCGGTGATGCGCTCCAGGGCCTCCAGGAACTGCTCGACCCGCCCGACGCGGTCCTTGAGGAGATAGCCGATCCCGCGCGCACCGAGGGCCAGCAGCTCTGCCGCGTAGGCCTGTTCGACGTACTGCGAGAGTACGAGAATGGGCAGGTCCGGAAATTCCTGCCGGGCCGCGACCGCCGCCCGCAGGCCCTCGTCGCGGAAGCTCGGCGGCAGCCGCACGTCCAGGACGGCCGCGTCCGGCCGGGTGCGGCGCAGCGTCGGCATGATCTCCGGCCCCGACACACACGTCGCCACCACCTCGTGGTCGTTGTGCGTCAGCAGCAGCGTCATCCCCTCCCGGAGCAGCGCGTTGTCCTCCGCGATCAAGATCCGCATGGCAGCTCCACCTTCATCCTCGTCGGCCCCCCGGGAGGGCTGGTGATCTCGGTCGTGCCGTCGAGCGCCGCGACCCGGCGGCGTATGCCGAGCAGCCCGCTTCCTCCGTGCTCCTCGGCGCCGCCGCGCCCGTTGTCGGTGACGACGACCTGAAGTGTCCCGTCGGCCCTGGTGAAGCGTACTGAGGCATGGGTCGCCCCACTGTGCTTACGGATGTTCGTCAGACACTCCGCGATCACGAAATAGACAGCGGCCTCCACGGCCGCCGGCAGCCGGTGACCGGTCTCCACGGCCGCCAGATTCATCTCCACCGGGATGTCCGCGGAGACCGCGAGCGTGCGCACCGCCCCGGCCAGGCCGCGGTCGGTGAGCACCGGGGGATGCACCGTACGGACGATGCCCCGCAGCGCCGCCAGCGTGGCGTCGATCTCCTCCTGGGCCTCCTCCAGCCACCGCGTCGCCGTGTCCGGGTCGCTCTTGACCTGCTGGCGCGCCAGCCCCACCCGCATGGACAGCGCCACGAGCTGGGCCTGCACCCCGTCGTGCAGGTCCCGCTCGATACGGCGGAGCTCGGCGCTGTGCGACTCCATGGCCCCGGCGCGGGACTCGGAGAGCTCCGCCACACGCTGGCCGAGTTTCGCCGATGGCGACGGCTTCAGCAGCGCGGCGGTCCACCGGGCCTGGGCGTCCGCCAGATTCTCGAACACCGGCAGCAGCAGGGCGCGCGGCGGCCCGGGAGCCTCCTCGAAGGCCGAGGTGTCCCGGAGTTCACCCGTACGGCGGAACGCAGCCGCCGTTCCGTCGACGAGCAGCGCCACCGGCCACAGCACCAGCACGACCGCGCTGAAGCCGAGGATGCTGAGGGTCGCGTACGGCAGCCAGAGCGCGTCCCGCCACGTGCCGGGGTCGGTGAGCGCCAGGCGCACCCGGTCGCTGGGCGAGCCGTCCAGCGGCAGATACAGCTCCGGAATCGGCTTGCCCAGCCAGCCGCCCGCGCGCACCCGTTCGTATCCGGCGAACCGGCGCAGGATGCGCACGATCTCCGGCCAGGCCGGCGCGCCGATGAGGAACAGCGTGAAGAACACCCCGGTGGGGACCGCGAAGCAGCCCAGGAACGCGGTCATGGCCACCGGCAGCCCGAAGAAAAGGTGGCAGGACGCCTGCCAGGACCGCTGGAGCTGGGAGGAGAGATACGCCATGAAATCACCGTAGTTGGCCGCGGGGGTCCCGGTCGGTGGGCTCATCTGCCCAGAGCCGGGTGGTGCTGGCTGAACCCGTACATGGGTGGGTGCTCCATCGTGTCGCCCCTGGTCGCGGACCTACAGTCGCCACAGATGCAAGATCCCTCCTCCGGCTTCCCGGGGAAGGACGAGGCGAGGCACGGAACGACTCGGTCGGCGGCCGCGACCCGGAAGGCGAATCAATGGCACTTCGCATGGGGAGAAGGACCCCCGGGCCCGCCGGCCCGGCGCGCGCGGCGGACCACGACACGGCGGGCGCCGGCGCGCTCACCCTCGAATCCGTCACCCGGCGCTACCGGCGCGGCGGACGGGACTTCCACGCGCTGGACAACGTGAGCATGGAGGTGCCCCCGGGCCGCTTCCTGGCCGTCATGGGCCGCTCCGGCTCCGGCAAGACCACCTTCCTGCAGTGCGCCGCCGGGCTCGACCAGCCCACCTCCGGCACCGTACGGGTCGGCGGCACCGACCTCTCCCGGCTCTCCGAGGCCGCGCTCACCCGGCTCCGCAGGGACCGGATCGGCTTCGTCTTCCAGTCCCTCAACCTCGTACCGTCGCTCACCGTCGGCGAGAACACCGCCCTGCCGCTGCTGCTGCGCGGCATGAACCCCCAGGACCCCGCCGTGCGCGAGCGCGCTCTCAGGGTGCTGGCGGCCGTCGGTCTCGGCGACCGCGCGGACGACTCCCCGATCCGCCTCTCGGGCGGCCAGCAGCAGCGCGTGGCCATCGCCCGCGCCCTGGTCACCGATCCCGCCGTGATCTTCGCCGACGAACCGACCGGTGCGCTCGACCCCGTCACCGCCCGAGAGGTGCTGCGGCTGCTGCGCGAGGCCGTGGACGGGGCGGGCCACACCGTGGTCATGGTCACCCACGACCCGCAGGCCGCCGCCTGGACCGACGAGGCGATCTTCATCGAGGCGGGGCACATCGTCGCCCGCGAGGACCGCCCCGAGCCGGAGACCGTGGCCCGGCGGCTCGCCGGGCTCGGGGAGCGATGACCGTGGCCGCCGACACCCTGCCGCCCGCCGGCCGCACCGGGTCCCGGAAGCGGCACGGGGAGCCGGTCGGGCGCGTCCAGCGCACCGCCCGCTTCCTCGCCCGCCGCTCCATGCGGCTGCACCGCAAGGCGTGGGCCGCCGTCTTCGCCGCCCTCGTGCTCACCGCGCTCCTCCTCGGCAGCTTCGCCCTGGCCACCCTGTCGGCGTTCGTGGGCCACGCCCACGTCGAGCGGTACGCGGCGACCACCGCCGTCGTCGCCGCCGACCAGACCACCCGCTACCGGGCCAAGCCCTGGGGCGACCCGATGACCACGGTCACCCAGTCGCTCACCGAACGCGTCCGCGTCCCGGCCTCCGTCGTGGACCGGCTCGCCGAGGTGCCCGGAGTGCGCGCGGCCGTCCCGGACAGCAGCTTCCCCGTCGCGCTCGCCCGCCCCGACGGCCGGGGCGTGCCCGGACCGGACAGCGACTCCGGTACCGCGCCCGTCTACGGCCACGGCTGGCCGACGGCGGCGCTCGCCCCGTTCACCCTGCGCGCCGGCAAGGCGCCCGCCGGGGCCCGCCAGGTGGCCGTCGACGGCGATCTGGCCGCACGCGCGGGCGTACGCCCCGGCGACCGGCTCCGGCTCCAGATGCTCGGCGCGCCCGCCGATTACGTGGTCTCCGGCATCGTCGCCCCGAAGGGCGAGGCGGACGACGCCGGACTCGGCCACCAGGGCGCGGTCTTCTTCACCGAGGGCGAGGCCGCCCGGCTCTCCGGCCACCCCGGCACCGTCGACGCCATCGGCGTGCTCGCCGACGACGGCGTCAGCGTGCACGAGCTCTACCCCGGCCTGCGCAAGGCCCTGGCCGGTGAGGATCCGGCCCGGGACGCCGTCGCCGGCAGCCGGGACCCGCAGGACAGCTCGCTGCTGCGGGTGCTGACCGGCAACGGGCGCGGCCAGGCGGAGTTCCTGGACGCCGCGCCGAGCCGGTCCAGCCTGCTCAACCTGCTGGCCATGCTGTGCGCGACCGTCATCATGATCGCCGTGCTCGTGGTGGCCGGCACGGTCACCCAGGCGGTCCACCAGCGGGCCCGCGAACTGGCGCTGCTGCGCGCGGTCGGCGCGACCCCCTGGCAGCTGCGGGTGACGGTCGGCCGCGAGGTGACCGGCGTCGCCACCACGGCGGCCGTGGCCGGTGCGGTCGGCGCCGTCCCGGTCTTCCTGATGCTGCTGCGGATGCTGCGTGACCGCGGCGCCGTCCCCGTCGGGCTCGACCTCCCGGTCCTGCCCTGGATGTTCGCGACCCCGGTCCTGACGGCCGTCCTGACCCTGGTCGTGGCCCGGGTCGCGGCCGCCCTGGCCTGCGGCCGCATCGCCAAGATCCGTCCCGCCCAGGCGCTCGGCGAGGCCCAGAGCGAACCGGGCCGGCCCGGCCGGGGCCGCACCGTGACCGGCCTCGTCGTGCTCTTCGCCGGCCTCAGCTCCGCGGGCACCGCGGCCTTGCAGTCGGGCGAGCTGGCGGCCATGGCGGCGGGCAGCGCGGCCCTGGCCCTGGTGATCGCCTGCGCGCTCCTCGGCCCCTGGATCGCCCGGGGCGCCATGCGCCTGCTCGCGCCGCCCGCCCGGAAGCTCGGCGGTGCCGGGGGCTACCTCGCCGCCGCGTCCACCACCGCGAACTCGCGCCGTCTCGGGGCGGCCATCACGCCGGTCGTCCTGGTCGTCGCCTTCGTGGGCGTCCAGCTCGCGGCGGGTGCCACGATGGACCACGAGGGCAGCGCCCAGGCCCGGCAGGCGATGCGCGCCGACCTCGTCGTGACCACCGAGGACACCGGACTGCCCGCCGGGGCCGCCCGCCGGGTGGCCGCCGTGCCGGGCGTCGCGGCAGCCACGGGCGCCCTCCACAGCACGGTCGTCCTCGCCAGGAAGGAGGCGGGCGACCCCGTCCTGGAACGGCTCCCGGTGGTGGGCGTCACGCCCGGCGCCCTGCCCGCCACGCTCGACCCCGACGTCACCTCCGGCTCCCTGGAGGACCTGCGCGAGGGCACCGTCGCGCTCGGCGCGGCCCGGGCCGACGCGCTGGACGCCGGAGTCGGCTCCACGGTGCGGCTGCGCTACGGCGACGGGGTCACGGCCTCCCTGCGGGTGGTCGCGGTCTACGAACGGGGCCTCGCGCTCGGCGACTTCCTGTTCGCCCGCGAGGCGCTGGCACGGCACGTGACCGCCCCGCTGGACACCCGCGTCCTCGCCCGGGTCGCCCCGGACGCCGACCGGGAGAAGGTGCGGGAGGCGGTGGACAAGGCGCTCTCCGGTGCCGTGCTCGGCGCACGGGTGACCGCGCACCCGAGCCTGGAGCACCTCCGGTCCGAGGACCGGGGCGTGAGCCAGGTGCTCACCGCCGTGGCCGTCGCCGTCGTCGGCGGGTTCACCGTCATCGCCGTCCTGAGCACCCTGGTGCTGATCGTCATCGGACGCCGGCAGGAGCTGGTCCTGCTCCGGCTGGTCGGCGCGGGGCGCGGCCAGCTCCGGCGCATGCTGCGGGTCGAGGCGGCGATCGTGATCGTCGCCGGACTGGTGGTGGGCGCGCTGGCCGCCCTGATCCCCCTCACCGCGTTCAGCCTCTCCGTCACCGGATCGCTGCCCTATCTGCCACCGGTCCAGGTGGCGGCCATCGTCCTGGTCGTCGTCGTGACCGTGGCCGCGGGCATCCTCCTGCCGGCCCGTCCGGCGCTGCGCCGCCGTCGCCCGGCGGCCCTGCAGCGTTCCTGACCCACCGTCATATCCTGGGCAGCCACCGGACGGACGGGACAGGATCGAAGGCGAAGCGTCAGACCCGTACAAGAGATCGAGGAGCCGCACCATGGCCCGTATCGCCTCAGTCCTGCTCGCCCTGGCCGGAGCCGCGGCGCTGGTACTCAGCGCCTTCCAGCCCTGGTACGAGGGGCGCGAACCGCGCGAGGTGGAGCTGACGGACCTGTTCACCGGCCTGGGGCCCGAAACGGCGAGCGGGACCGGCAGCTCCATGCTGGTGTTACTGGCCGGCGCGGCCGCCGTCGCCGTGCTGGGCCTGCTCCTGCGCTCCCGGGCCGTGCTGGCCGCGGCCTGCCTGGCCGGCCTGGCGACGGGCGTCCTGTGGACCGTGCAGCAGATCCGCGCGGTGGCCCCCGTCGCCTTCGAGGTGACCGATGTGCAGCGCGGACTGTGGAACGCCGGGGGCGGGGTGCTGGCCCTCATGATCGCCGCCCTCGTGCTCCCGCCCCGGACCTGACGACCCGTACGGCCGCGCGGCGCTCACGGACTGCGTGTTTGCGACACCGCTAAATATTCTGTTCGAATGGGCTCGGCTCCTCGAAGATTTCCCGGGGCGGTGAGCCGCATGACGGCATCCGGACACCGCCTTCCTTGGAAATACTCATCCGATCGGGGAGGCGGGGTTCGTCCGTGTCTGGCGCACCGACGAGAAAACGGCTCGAAACGTGCCCCGACCGGGACACACTGATAGAACTCGCGGAAAACACCGGAGTAACCGGCGGTCAATTGGCCGTCCTCCACGGGGGCGTTCTGACGACCCGGGCATTCGGTACCGAGGAATTCGGAACCGGAAGGCCCGTCGGTGACGATTCGCTCTTCGCCTACGGATCGGTGACCAAGGCGTTCACGGCGGCGCTGCTGCTCCAGCTCGTCTCCGACGGCGACCTGGAGCTGGACCGCCCCGTCGGCGGCCGGCTGCCCGACCGCCGCCCCGGCGCCCAGGCCGTGCTCGCCGCCACCCCGCGCATGCTCCTCAGCCACACCGCGGGTCTGCCCTCGGACCACGACGACGAGCGGGCACGCACCCTGCGGGACTGGTACGAGGGATTCCTCGACCGCGCCGACGCGCACCCCACCGGATGGCCGGTGCGCGGGGCGTTCTCGTACTCCAACGTCGGCTACGGCATCGCCGGGCGCCTCATCGAGACGGTGACCGCGCTGTCGTGGTGGGAGGCCCTGCGGACCTACCTGCTCGAACCGCTGGGCACCGGCATCCGGCTGCTCGGTGGCACCCCCCTCGGCCCCGGCCCCGCCCCCGCGCCCTGTGGACACCGCACCCGCACCGGCGCCGGCGGCAACGAGGTCGTGCACGCCGTCCCCGCACGCACCGACGCCGGGTCCATGCCCGCGGGCGGCCTCGCCGGCAGCGCGACGGACCTGGTGCGCTTCGCCCGGATGCACCTGGACCGGCCGGAGGACCGGGCCGGCACCGACCTGGTCGACCCGGACGTGCTGCGCGAGATGGGCAGGCCCGTGCCCGGCCCCGGCCCGTACGGCCTGGCCCACTCCTGGGGCGCCGGTCTCGGCCTCTTCGGCCGCCCCGGCAACCTCTGGCTCGGCCACGACGGAGCCCTCGACGGCACCACCTGCCACCTGCGCATCCGCCCCGAGGACGGCACGGTGGTCGCCCTGACCACCAACTCCGCCACGGGCGCCCGGCTGTGGGAGGCGCTGGTGCGGCGGCTCCGGGACGGCGGGCTCGGTGTGGGCGTGCACGCACCGGAGTTCCCGCCGGCGGTGTCCGCCGGGCGGTTCGCGGAATGCGCCGGGACGTACCGCAACGGCGACCTCACCGTCGACGCCGTCATCGCGGGCGACGGGATGACGCTCCGGCTGCCGGGCGGGCTCTGCGAGCACCTCGTCCCCCGCGCCGGCGGCGTGTTCAGCTCGGCGGGCACCGATTTCCCCGCCACCCTCGGACGTTTCGTCAAGGACCGCGCCACGGGCCGTATCCAAGCCCTCCAATACAGCGGACGCACCCTGCTGCGGGAACCACGCCCGGCATGAGCACCGGCGATCCGGCACAGCGTGACCGGGCCGGCCGGCCCTCCTTCCGGCACCGGTCCTCTTTTTCCATCCGGCAGTCATCTGCGCTTTCTGGGGTCTCGGAATGAAGACTGACAGCAGCATTCACCCGCGGGCGTGGCAGCCGTCCGGCGCCGCCACCCTGCACGGCCTGTTCGAGGCGCAGGCGGCACGGCGCCCCCACCACACGGCCGTGGAGTGCGGCACGACCGTGCTGACCTACGGCGAGGCCGACCGCCGCGCCAACCGGCTGGCCCACCGGCTGACCGAGCTGGGCGCCGGCCCGGAGACCCGGGTCGGCGTGTGCCTGGAGCGCGGCCCGGACCTCGTGGTCGTGCTGCTGGCCATCCTCAAGGCGGGCGCCGCCTACCTCCCCCTGGACCCGGGCTACCCGCCGGACCGGCTGGAGTTCATGGTCGCCGACGCCGGGGTCCGGCTCGTCGTCAGCGGCCACGGCACCGGGAACCGCCCGGCGAACGCCCCCGCCGTCCTGCTGCTCGACGGCCCCGCCGGCTACGGCCTCACCCACCCCGACACCCCGCCCGCGGTGACGGTCCTGCCCGACAACACCGCCTACGTCCTGTTCACCTCGGGCTCGACGGGCCGCCCCAAGGCCGTCGCCGTCACCCACCGCGGCATCCCGCACCTCGGCGCCGCCCACGCCTCCGCCCTGGCCATCGACGGCGACAGCCGCGTCCTGCAGTTCGCCTCGCCCAACTTCGACGTCTCCATCGCGGACATCGTGCAGACCTGGTACGCGGGCGCCACCCTGGTCCTGCCCTCCCGGGCCACCGAGACCGTCGGCGACGCCCTGGCCGAGCTGCTGGCCGACGCGGCGATCACCCACGCCATGATCCCGCCCTCCGTGCTGGCCACCGTGCCGCCCGCACCACTGCCCGGCCTGCGCGCCCTGGCGACCGGGGGCGAGCCCTGCCCGCCCGAGGTCGTGGCCCGCTGGGCGGCCGGCCGGCGCATGTTCAACGCGTACGGCCCCACCGAGGCGACCGTGACCGCGACCATGAACGGGCCGCTGGCCACCGACCTCGTCCAGTCGCCCGGCATCGGACGCCCCGTGGACGGCGTCCGCGTCCTCGTCCTGGACGAGCGGCTGCGCCCCGCCCCCGACGGCGCGACCGGCGAACTGTGCATCGCGGGCGAAGGAGTGGGCCGCGGCTACGTCAACCGGGCCGCGCTCACCGCCGAGCGCTTCGTCGCCGACCCGTACGGCGCGGCCGGCTCGCGGATGTACCGCACCGGCGACCTCGCCCGACGGCTGCCCGACGGCACCTTCGAATTCGTCGGGCGCTCCGACGACCAGGTCAAGATCCGGGGGCTCCGGGTCGAGCCCGGCGAGATCGAGACCGCCCTCACCGGGCACGAGGCCGTCCTCCAGGCCGTCGCCGTAGTCCGCGAGGACCAAGGCGCCGCCCGGCTCGTCGCCTACTACGTGCCCGTCGACGCCACCCGCACCCCCGACGAGGCGTCCCTGCGGGACCACCTGGCCGCCTCCCTGCCCGGCCACATGGTGCCCGCCGCCCTCGTCCCGCTGGACCGCTTCCCCCTCACCCCCAACGGCAAGGTCGACCGCGCGGCCCTGCCCGCACCCCAGGCGCCCGCCGGGCCCGGCACCGCCGAGCACACCGCACCGCGCGACGAGACGGAACGCGCGCTCGCCGCCATCTGGGCCGGCCTGCTCCCGGCGGACCGGATCGGCGCGCACGACGACTTCTTCGCCCTCGGCGGCGACTCCATCACCGCCCTCCGCGCCGCCTTCCGGATCGAACGGAGCCTCGGCGTCACCCTCGACGCCGCCGCCCACTTCGACCACCCCACCGTCGCCCGGCTCGCCGCCCACCTGCGTACCCTCGCCCAGGACCAGGGGCCGCGCCGACCCGCGGTCGAACCCGTCCCCCGGGGGCTGCGGCTGCCGCTGTCCGCCGCCCAGCAGCGCCTGTGGTTCCTCCACCGCCACGAGCCGGACTCCGCCGCCTACAACTGCTCCACCGGGCTGCGCCTCCACGGCAGCATCGACCCCCGGGCGCTCGGCGCCGCGCTGACCGCCCTGGCCGCCCGGCACGAACCCCTGCGCACCTCGTTCACCGAGGAGGACGGCACCCCCGCCCAGGCGACCGGCGACCCCGGCACCGTCCACGTCCCCGTCGCGGTGGACGACCTGTCCACCGGGACCGACGCCGCCCGCGACCAGGCCCTCGACCGGCTGCTGCGGGCCGAGACCGGCGCCCCCTTCGACCTCGCCACCGCGCCCCTGCTGCGCGCCCGCCTCATACGCACCGCCCCCGAGGAACACCTGCTCGTCCTCACCGCGCACCACATCGCCGCCGACGCGTGGTCGATGGACGTCCTCACCCGCGAACTGGGACCGCTCTACGCCGCCGCGCTGGCCGCCCCCGACGCCCGGCCCGACACCCTCGCCCCCGCCGCCGGGCTCCCGGAACTCCCCGTCCAGTACGCGGATTTCGCCGCCTGGCAGCGCACCCTCCAGGACACCCCGGAGGCCGGGAGGCAACTGGACTTCTGGAAGCGGACCCTCGACGGAGCCGTCCCCCTGGAACTGCCCACGGACCGGCCGCGCCCCCGGGCACGCACCTCGGCCGGCGACCGAGTCCTGTTCACGGTGCCCGAGGCCACGGCCCACCGCCTGACCGACCTCGGCCGGGCCGCCGGCGGCACCCTCTTCACCGCGCTCACCGCCGGGGTGCAGCTCTTCCTCGCCCGCCTCACCGGACAGCGCGACCTCGTGCTCGGCACCGTCGACTCCGGCCGCCCGAGGGCCGAACTCGCCGATCTCGTCGGCTTCTTCGTGGACACCCTCAGCCTGCGCACCGACGTGGACGAATCCCTGACCTTCGCCGAGTTCACCGCCCGCGCCCGGCGGACCGTCACCGACGCCGTCGCGCACGGCCTGGTCCCCTTCGACCGGGTCGTGGACGCCGTACTGCCCGGACGCGACCCGAGCGTCCCACCGCTGGTGCAGGTCATGCTGGTGCTCCAGAACGTGCCCGGCGGCCTGCCCCGGCTGCCCGGCGTCCGCGTCGAGGAGGCCGTCCTCCCCCGCGAGGCCGCCCTCTTCGACCTCACCCTGGAATTCTGGCCGGGCGCCGACGGCTCCCTCACCGCCTCCGCCGAATACAACACCGACCTCTTCGACCGCGACACCGTCGAACGCTTCACCGGTCACCTGTGCGCCCTGCTCGCCGAGCTCACCGAAGCCCCGGGGCGCCCCATGGCCGAGGCCTGCCTCCTGACCGGCCCGCAGCGCCACCGCGTGCTCCACGACTGGAACAGCGACGAGCGCGGTGTCGCCCCGGCCACCCTCACGGACCTCTTCGCCCGCCAGACCGCGCGGACCCCGGACGCCGTCGCCGTCCGGCAGGGCGACACCCGGCTCACCTACGCCGACCTGGACCTGCGCACCAACCGCCTGGCCCACCACCTGCGCGAGCGCGGGGTGCGCACCGGCGACCGGGTCGGCCTCTCCCTGCCCCGGGGCACCTCCCTGATCGTCGCCCTGCTCGCGATCCTCAAGGCCGGGGCAGCCTATGTGCCGGTGGACCCGGCGTACCCGCTCGCCCGCCAGGAGTTCATGCTCGCCGACTCGGAGACCGTGCTCCTGGTCACCGACGCGGACGGCCGTCGCCGGCTCGGCTCCGAGGGACGGCCCCTGGTCCTCGTCGACGCGGACCGCCGGGCGATCGACGCCGCCCCGGCCGGACCGGTCGACGCCGGTCTCACCCCCGACCACGGGGCGTACGTCATCTACACCTCCGGCTCCACCGGCACCCCCAAAGGCACCCTCACCCCGCACCGGGCCATCGACCGGGTGGTGCGCCACACCCCGTACATCGAGCTCACTCCCCAGGACGTCGTCGCCCAGGCGGCATCGGTGTCCTTCGACGCCGCCACCTTCGAGATCTGGGGCGCCCTGCTCAACGGGGCGACGCTGGCCCTGGCACCGGCCGGTGTCCTGGACCCGCCCGAGCTGCGGACGTTCCTGGAGGCGCACGGGGTCACCACGCTCTGGCTGACCGCCGGGCTCTTCCACGAGATGGTGGACGCCGACCTCCAGGCCCTGGCCGGGGTGCGCCATCTGCTGGCCGGTGGCGACGCCCTCTCCCCGAGGCACTGCCGCGCCGTCCTCGAACAGCTCCCCGGCACCACTCTCATCAACGGATACGGCCCCACCGAGACCACCACCTTCGCCGCGGCCGGGGCCCTGCGCGCCGAGGACGTCACCCGGGAGACCGTGCCCCTCGGCGCCGCGATCGGCGACACCCGGCTCTACGTCCTCGACGACCGCCTGCGCCCCGTCCCCGTCGGAGTCGGCGGCGAGCTGTACGTCGCGGGCGAGGGCCTGGCCCACGGATACGTCAACCGGAACGCCCTGACGGCCGAGCGGTTCGTGGCCGACCCGTTCGGCGCGCCCGGCGACCGCATGTACCGCACGGGCGACCGGGTGCGCTGGCTGGCCGACGGCAGGCTCGAATTCCTGGGGCGGGGCGACGGACAGGTCAAGATCCGCGGCTTCCGCGTGGAGCTCGGCGAGGCCGAGTCCGCCGTGGCCGGCCACCCGGACGTGGCCCAGGCCGTGGTCACGGCCCTGACCGGCCCGGGTTCGGGCAGGCGGCTGGTGGCGTATGTGGTGCCCCGGCCGGGTGCGGAGACGGTGGATGTGGGGGTGCTGCGCCGGTTCGTTTCGGGTGTGGTGCCGGAGTACATGGTGCCGTCGGTGTTCGTGGTGCTGGACGCGTTGCCGTTGACGCCGAACGGGAAGGTCGACCGCCGGGCGTTGCCGGCCCCGGAGGTCACGGGGTCGGTGGAGGGTGAGCGGGTCGCCGCGCGTACGCCGGCGGAGTCGGTGCTCGCGGGGATCTGGGCCGAGGTGCTGGGGGTGGAGTCGGTCGGGGTCGAGGACAACTTCTTCGATCTGGGCGGCGACTCGATCCTGAGCATCCAGGTCGTCTCCCGCGCCCGCGCCGCCGGACTCACCGTCACCTCGCAGGACATCTTCCAGCGCCAGACCATCGCCGCACTCGTGGCCGGCCTCGCCGAGGCCGAGGAAGCCGAACGACCCGACAAGCGTCCCGTGGAGGGCCCCGTGGTGCTCACCCCCATCCAGCGTTGGTTCTTCCGCACGCACCGCAAGGCCCCGCACCACTTCAACATGGCCGTGCACCTCGAACTCGCGCCCGGCACCGAACCCGACGCCCTGGCCACCGCCGTGTCCGCCCTCGTGGAGCAGCACGCCGCCCTGCGCACGCGCTTCGAGCGCACCGGGGCCGGCTGGCGCCAGCGCGCCCTGGCCGCCGACGATTCCGTACGCCTGGAGCGGTACGACCTGACCGCCGTCGAGGGCCAGGAGCGCGCCGAGGCCGTCACCCGCCTCACCGACGACCTCCAGACCGGCTTCGACCTGGCCGCCGGCCCCCTGATCCGCTTCGCCCTCCTCGACCTCGGCGCGGGATCGGCCGAACTCGTCGTGGTCGCCCATCACTTGGTGGTGGACGGGGTGTCGTGGCGGGTGTTGCTGGAGGATTTGGAGGTGGCGTACGGGCAGGTGGTGTCGGGTGTGCCGGTGGATCTGGGGGTTGGTTCGTCGTCGTTCGGTGAGTGGGCGGCGGGGTTGCGTGGTGCGGTGGAGGCGGGTGTTTTTGACGGGGAGGTGGAGTACTGGTCCGGGGTGGGCCGGGGTGTTTCGGTGGACCTTCCGGTGGAGGGTGAGCCGGATGCCGGTGCGGTGGGTCCGCGGGTGGTGTCGGGTGAGTTGTCGGTGGATGCGACGCGGGTGTTGGTGCAGCGGGTTCCGTCGTTGTTCCGGGCGCGGGTGAATGAGGTGCTGCTGGCGGTTCTGGGCCGGGTGCTGGGGGAGTGGACGGGGCGGGACCGGGTTGTGGTGGATGTGGAGGGCCATGGTCGTGAGGACGTGGTCGAGGGTGTCGATCTGTCGCGGACGGTGGGCTGGTTCACCACGGTGTTCCCGTTCGAGGTGAGCGCCTCCGAAGCGGCCTGGGACGTGCTGGTCCGGGAGGCGAAGGAGGGGCTGCGGGCGGTGCCCGGGCGGGGCATCGGTTACGGCGCCCTGCGCCACCTCGCCGACCCCGACTTCGTCGCCGACACCCTCGGCGACCCCGTACGCCCCCAGGTGAGCTTCAACTACCTCGGCCACTTCGACGGAATGACGGCCGACAGCGCCCTCTACCGCGCCATGCTGCCGCACCCCCGCGGGGAGCACAGCCCACTGGACGGGCCGGCGTATGCGTTGGACGTGGTGGCGCGGGTGGTCGGCGGCCGGCTGGTGGTGGAGTTCGGTTCGGTGCCCGGGGTGTTCTCCGA
>NZ_VJNO01000006.1 GCF_007096885.1 Streptomyces sp. 130
CATCCGGGGTAGTCGCCCAGCTCAGAGGGTAGTCCGGGACATCACGCCTGGATGTTCCAGGCCGAGAGCGCCTGAGCGACGGCCCTCACCCACCAGATTTCTTCGACGGAGGTACGAGCATGAGGAACGAAGGCGCGAAGGACAAGGTCACCGGCAAGGCGAAGGAAGCCATGGGCAAGATGACCGGCGACCGTCGCAAGGAGAGCGAGGGCAAGGCGGACCAGGCCAAGGGCAAGGCCAAGGACGCCATGGACGGCGCCCGTGACCGGGCGGACGGAGTCAAGGACTCCCTGAACGACGACAAGGACTGACCCCTCGGTCCGCGACGAGCCCCCACCCGCGCGGTGGGGGCTCCGCGCTGAGAGGGGCCGGCGCGCGGCGGGGTGGTGCGACCGCCCCGTGCGCGCCGGGGGTGCAACGGTGCGCTCTCGCCCGGCGGAACGGGCGCGACTAGGGTCCTTCGTTTGGATCAAGCCGGAGGAGGCAGCCATGGTACGGCGATGGGTGCCGGCGCTCGTTCTCTGCGGCGCGTGGTGGTGGGCCGTGCTGCGGCTGATACTGGCCCCGGCGCACGCGGGAGTGGTCGAGGGAGCGGTGGCGGCGGGCGGATGGGGCCTCAGCCTCCTGCCCGTGCACGTGGCCGCGACGGCCAGGCCGCTCGGCATCTTCGACGCGGGTACAGGCCTGCTGCGGCGCGGCACGGCGTGGACCCGGCGGAGGGTGGGGGCGTGGCGGCGGTGGATGGTCAGGTAGGGGGCTTGGGCGGCGCGCTCTGGCGCGGCGGGTGGGTGAGGCTGCCCGCTCGGGCGGCGGCCGTAGGTCAGGCGGGGCCGGGCCGGTCCGGGTCCGGGCGGCGGCCGTAGGTCAGGCGGGCCCCGGGCCGGTCTGGCAGCCGGGGCACCAGTAGGCGGGGCGGTCGTCCTGCTCGGCCGCGCGGATGGGTGTTCCGCAGCGCAGGCACGGGCGATGCGTCCGGCCGTAGACCCAGAGGTTTTCGCTCGGCCTGCGTGCGCGGGTGGCGGCGCTCGCGACGGTACGCGAACGGCCCCCGGCCGTCGTGACGCGGTTCGGGCGGTCGCGGTTGGCATCGAGCAGCTGGTGAGCCGTGCTGACCAGCAGGGGGGCCGTCCGGGCGGGCAGCTCGCCGATGGGGAGCCAGGGTGTGGCGCGGGCCAGGAAGCAGAGCTCGGCCTTGTAGATGTTCCCGATGCCTGCCAGGTTGCGCTGGTCGAGCAGGGCCTCGCCGAGTGGGCGGGCGGGGTCGCTCAGGAGATTCCGCAACGCGGTGTCGGCGTCCCAGTCCGGCCCGAGCAGATCGGGGCCGAGGTGGCCGACCGCCTGCTCCTCGTCCTGGGTGCGCATGAGCTCCAGGACGGGGAGGCGGTAGCCGACGGCGGTGTGGGCCGCGTTGCCCAGGACGGCGCGGATCTGGTGCGCCGGGCCGCCGCGCCAGCGCTCGCCCGGGGCGTAGATCCGCCAGGCGCCGTCCATCCGCAGGTGGCTGTGCAGCGTGAGACCACCCTCGATCCGGGTGAGCAGGTGCTTGCCCCGGGCGGTGACGTCGAGGACGGCCCGGCCCGTGAGGTCGGCGGTGGCGAACCGGGGGACGCGGAGGTCGGACGTGGTGAGGACCTGTCCGGCCAGCGCGTGGTGCAGCCGCGCGGCGGTCTGCAGGACGGTGTCTCCTTCGGGCATGCCTCCATGATGCTTTGCCGGGGTCTCGGCGCCCCGGTCCCCTTCACGGGGGCCTGGTCACGTCGCGCGCAGGCGCAGGCCCCTCGGCGTGGCGAGGAAACCGGCCGCCTCCAGAGTGCGTCCCAGGGGCGAGGTGAGGGACGAGGCG
Organism: Streptomyces sp. 130; assembly: GCF_007096885.1. GTDB lineage: Bacteria > Actinomycetota > Actinomycetes > Streptomycetales > Streptomycetaceae > Streptomyces. The sequence goes on from NZ_VJNO01000006.1 coordinate 1,844, forward strand.
CCGTTGGTGCGCTCGACGGTCACCGTCCCGAGGGCACCCGCGCGGGCGGCGGCGGCCAGCGCGCCGGCCGCCGCCCGGAGCGCGGGATCGTCCGGATCGGTCGGCCAGGCCAGCAGCGTCTTGCCGCCGCGCTCCATGTACAGCGTCAGCTCACCGTCCACCAGCACCACCAGCGAGCCCGCCTTGCGGCCCGGCTTGTGCCCGGCCCCGTCCGGCGGCTCGGGCCACGGGAGAGCGGCGCCGTACGCGTTGGCCGGGTCGGCCGCCGCGAGGACCAGGGCGCGGGGGTCCGCGCCCGGTTCCGTGCGGTCCCGGGCCGTGGAGACCGCGCGGAGCCGGTCGACCGCCCCGTCCATCGCGAACTGGGCGGCCCCCAGCCCTTCCACCACGTACCCCCGTCGGGCCTGGCCGTTGTCCTCGAAGGCCGACAGCACCCGGTACGCCGCCGAGAAGCCGCCCTCGACGCCCTCGGCCTGCACCGCGCCCCGGGTCACCACCCCGTGGCGGTCGAGCAGCGTGCGCGCCAGGGCGTGGGCCCGGTGCGTGGGCTCGGGCTCGATGGCCGGGAGCAGGGACCAGCGGCCCGAGACCGTGGGCGGCCCGGTGCGTGAAGCCGGGCGGGCGGCAGCGGTGAGGGTCCCGTAACGGCCGCGCGGCACGTTTCGCCGGGCGCGGTGCGCGGTCGAGCCGGCCGTGCGGCCCGAGCCCAGGAGGGAGCGCAGCGGCGCGAGGGTGTCGTTGGTCAGCCGGCCGGACCAGGCGAGGTCCCACAGGGCGTCCGCCAGCTGCGGGTCGGTGCAGTCGGGGTGGGTGGTGGCGCGGACCTGGTCGGCGATCTGCCGGAAGAACAGGCCGTAACCGCCGCCGAGGGCGGTCAGCACGGCCTCGTGCAGTGCGCTGAGCTCCAAGGGGCGCGGCGGGGGAAGGAGCAGGGGCGCGCTGTCGGCGAGGTAGAGGGAGATCCAGCCGTCCTTGCCGGGGAGGGCGCCCGCGCCGGCCCAGACGACCTCGCCGGTGGTGGTCAGCTCGTCCAGGAGCGCGGGGGTGTAACCGGTGACGCGGCCGGGCAGGACGAGCCGTTCCAGTGCGGAGGCGGGGACCGGCGCCCCCTGCAGCTGCTCGACGGCGCGGGCCAGTCCGTCGATGCCGCGGAGGTCCTTCCCGCCGAGATGCTGCCACTGCGGCAGGAACCCGGCCAGGGCGGCGGGCGGGACCGGCTCCAGCTCATGGCGGAGGGCGGCCAGCGAACGGCGCCGCAGCCGCCGCAGCACCGTGGTGTCGCACCACTCCTGGCCGATGCCGGCGGGGTGGAACTCGCCCTGGACGATGCGGCCCGACGCCGCGAGCCGTTGCAGCGCCCCGTCGGTGACGGCTGTGCCGAGGCCGAACCGGGCCGCCGCCGCGGTGGAGGTGAACGGGCCGTGCGTACGGGCGTACCGGGCGAGGAGGTCGCCGAGGGGGTCCTGCACCGGCTCGGTGAACGCCTCGGGGACGCCGACCGGGAGCGCTGTGCCCAGGGCGTCGCGCAGCCGGCCCGCGTCCTCGATCGCCGCCCAGTGGGCCGCCCCCGCGATCCGGACGCGGATGGCGCGGCGGGTGGACTCCAGCTCCTTCGCCCAGGCGGACTCGGCCCCGCGCTCGGCCAGCTCCTCGTCGGTGAGCGGACCGAGCACCCGCAGCAGGTCCGCGACCCCCTCGGCGTCCTTGACGCGGCGGTCGTCCGCGAGCCACTGGAGCTCCCGCTCCAGCTCGGTCAGCACATCGGCGTCGAGCAGTTCGCGCAGCTCCGCCCTGCCCAGCAGCTCGGCGAGGAGCCGGGAGTCGAGGGAGAGCGCGGCGGCGCGCCGTTCGGCGAGCGGCGAGTCGCCCTCGTAGAGGAACTGGGCGACGTATCCGAAGAGGAGGGAGCGGGCGAACGGGGAGGGCTCCTGGGTGGTGACCTCGACCAGGCGGATGCGCCGGGCCTCCAGGTCGCCCATCACCTCCGTGAGCCCCGGGACGTCGAAGACGTCCTGGAGACATTCGCGGACCGCTTCGAGGACGATGGGGAAGGAGCCGAACTCCGAGGCGACCTGGAGGAGCTGCGCGGCCCGCTGGCGCTGCTGCCAGAGCGGGGTGCGTTTGCCGGGGCTGCGACGGGGAAGCAGCAGCGCCCTGGCGGCGCACTCGCGGAACCGCGAGGCGAACAGGGCGGAGCTGCCGACCTGGTCGGTGACGATCTGTTCGATCTCGCCCTTGTCGAAGGCCACATCGGCAGCGCCGACCGGGGGCTGGTCGCTGTCGAAGGCGGTGTTGGCCGGGGCGAGCGGCGCGGAGGCACCTGGGCCGGACTCCTGGGCAGGGTCCTGCGCCGGATCGAAGTCCAGGAGGTCCAGGCCCATCATGTCGGCATCGGGCAGCCGCAGCACGATGCCGTCGTCGGCGTGCATGACCTGCGCGTCCATCCCGTACCGCTCGGCGAGGCGGGCACTCAGCGCCAGCGCCCACGGGGCGTGCACCTGCGCACCGAACGGGGAGTGCACGACGACCCGCCAGTCGCCCAGCTCGTCCCGGAACCGCTCGACCAGGATCGTCCGGTCGTCCGGAACATGACCGCAGGCCCGGCGCTGCTCGTCCAGATAGGCCAGGACGTTGTCGACGGCCCAGGTGTCCAGGCCGGCGGAGAGCAGACGGTGCCGGGCATCCTCGGGGGAGAGCCCGCCGAGCTCGCGCAGGAAAGCCCCCAGGGCGCGGCCCAGCTCCAGCGGACGGCCCAGCTGGTCGCCCTTCCAGAACGGCAGCCGCCCGGGGACACCGGGCGCGGGGGAGACGAGGACGCGGTCCCGGGTGATGTCCTCGATCCGCCAGGAGGTCGTGCCCAGCGTGAAGACGTCGCCGACCCGGGACTCGTAGACCATTTCCTCGTCCAGCTCACCGACCCGGCCGCCGCCCTTCTTGGGGTCGGCACCGGCGAGGAACACCCCGAAGAGGCCCCGGTCGGGGATGGTCCCGCCCGAGGTGACGGCCAGGCGCTGCGCACCGGGACGGCCCGTGACCGTACCGGCGACGCGGTCCCAGACGACGCGGGGCCGCAGCTCCGCGAAGGCGTCGGACGGATAGCGGCCCGCGAGCATGTCGAGGACGGCCGTGAACGCCGACTCGGGCAGCGAGGCGAAGGGGGCGGCCCGGCGGACCACCGCGAGCAGGTCGTCCACCTGCCAGCTGTCCAGCGCGACCATCGCCACCAGCTGCTGGGCCAGCACGTCCAGCGGATTGGCCGGGACGCGCAGCGCCTCGATCGAGCCCGTCCGCATCCGCTCGGTGACCACGGCCGCCTGCACCAGGTCGCCGCGGTACTTCGGGAAGACGACGCCGGTGGAGACCGCGCCCACCTGGTGGCCGGCGCGGCCGACCCGTTGCAGCCCGGAGGCGACCGAGGGCGGGGACTCGACCTGGATCACCAGGTCGACCGCCCCCATGTCGATGCCCAGCTCCAGGCTGGAGGTGGCGACCACGGCGGGCAGCCTGCCCGCCTTCAGGTCCTCCTCGACCTGGGCGCGCTGCTCCTTGGAGACCGATCCGTGGTGGGCCCGGGCGAGCAGGGCGGGAGCGCCCTTGGCCGCCCCGGACTCCGCCATGATCTCGGCGGGGGAGTGGGCCTCGGGCATGGTTTCGCCGGTGGCCCTCTCGTACGCGATCTCGTTGAGCCGGTTGCACAGGCGCTCCGCGAGGCGGCGGGAGTTGGCGAAGACGATGGTGGAGCGGTGCGCCTGGACGAGATCGGCGATCCGCTCCTCCACATGGGGCCAGATCGACGGCTTCTCGGCCTGCCCCGAGGTGTCGTCGGTGGCGGGGGAACCGCCCAGCTCGCCCAGGTCCTCGACGGGCACCACCACCGAGAGGTCGAACTGCTTGCTGGACGGCGGCTGGACGATCTCCACCTTGCGCCGGGGCGACAGGAAGCGCGCCACCTCGTCGACCGGGCGGACGGTGGCCGACAGGCCGATGCGCCGGGCCGGCCGGGGCAGCAGCTCGTCCAGGCGCTCCAGCGACACGGCGAGATGGGCACCGCGCTTGGTGCCCGCGACCGCGTGCACCTCGTCCAGGATCACCGTCTCGATGCCGGACAGGGCCTCCCGGGCCGAGGAGGTCAGCATCAGGAACAGCGACTCGGGCGTCGTGATCAGGATGTCCGGCGGGCGGGTGGCCATCGAGCGGCGCTCGGCGGCCGGAGTGTCGCCCGATCGGATGCCCACCCTGACCTCGGGCTCGGGCAGCCCCTGGCGCACCGACTCCTGGCGGATGCCGGTCAACGGCGAGCGCAGATTGCGCTCCACGTCGACCGCGAGCGCCTTGAGCGGCGACACGTACAGCACGCGGCAGCGCTTCTTCGCCTCCGCCGGCGGGGGGACGGCCGCCAGCCGGTCCAGTGCGGCGAGGAAGGCGGCCAGCGTCTTGCCCGAGCCGGTCGGCGCGACGACCAGCACGTCCGACCCCTCGCCGATCGCCCGCCAGGCGCCTTCCTGAGCGGCGGTCGGCGCGCTGAAGGCCCCCGTGAACCAGCTGCGGGTCGCGGGGGAGAAGGAATCGAGTGCGGAGCCGGTCATGTCCCCCATCGTGCACCCCGCCACTGACAACGGCCCCGACAACCGCCGGGCGGGGGCGACGGCCGGACCGCCCGCGAGCTGGAACAATCGCACCATGGCGGGGTCACAGCAACCGGAGGAGTGGGCGCGGCACTGGAGCTACGCGGAGCTGCCCGACCTCGACCTGCTGCGGGCCCGCTACATCCGGCACACCTTCCCGCGCCACAGCCACGAGGGCTACGTCGTCGCCACGGTGAGCCACGGCGTCGAGGACATCGGTATGCCTGCCGGGACCCTGCACGCCGGGCCCGGGACCGTCGTCATGATCAACCCGGAGGTTCCGCACACCGCCCGCGCGGGTGTCCCCGAGGGCTGGGTGTACGACACGCTCTACCCGTCCGCGCAGGTGATCAACGACATCGCCGCAGATACGACGCGCCTGCGCGGCACCGTCGGCTTCGCCGAGACCGCAGTGGCCGATCCGTACGCCGCCCGGCTGATAGCCGAGGTCCACCGGGCGGCCGAGGAGGGCAACGCCCTGGCCGCCGACAGCGTGCTGCGGGTCGTCGTCACCCGTCTGCTCACCCGGCACGGCACCGTGTTCCCCGTCTCGGCTCCCCGCGCCGCCGGCGCCCGCGACGCGGCGCGCGCCCGGGCCCTCCTGGAATCCCGGATGGCCGAACCGCCGACCCTGGAGACGCTGGCCGCCGAACTCGGCACGAGCCCCTTCGCTCTGCTGCGCGCGTTCAAGAAGCAGTACGGCATGCCCCCGCACACCTGGCTCACCGACGCCCGGGTGCGGCGTGCGCGCCGGATGCTCGACGCGGGCACGGCCCCCTCGGTCGCGGCGACGGAAGTCGGGTTCACCGACCAGCCGCATCTCAACCGTCACTTCACCCGGATCGTCGGAGTGACCCCCGGCGCCTACCAGCGCGAACGTGCAAGAACGTACAAGACCGGTCCGGAACGGCCCCGGTAGCGTGCTGGACGTGGCAGAACAGACAGCACCCCTTCGCGCGACCGCCGAACCTCCCGGTGGCAGCACGCTCGCCGCCGGGACCAAGCCGGACTCGGCCGTCGTACGCGACGCACTCGGCGTCGGCATAGCCGTCGGTCTCTCCGGCTTCGCCTTCGGCGTCACCTCCGCGGGCTCCGGCCTGAGCCTGCTCCAGACGTGCGCGCTCAGCCTGCTCGTGTTCACCGGCGCCTCCCAGTTCGCCCTGGTCGGCGCGCTCGCCGCCGGCGGCAATCCGTACACCGCGGCTGCCGGTGCCTTCTTCCTCGGCGTGCGCAACGCCTTCTACGGCCTGCGGCTCTCCCAGCTCCTCGCCCTGCCGCGCGCCCTGCGCCCGCTCGCCGCCCAGTGGGTGATCGACGAGACCACCGCCGTGACGCTGCCCCAGCCCACCCGGCGGGCCGCGCGGATCGGCTTCACCGTCACCGGGCTCACCCTCTACGCGCTGTGGAACCTGACCACCCTGGTGGGCGCGCTGGGCGCCGAGGCACTCGGCGACACGGACGCCTGGGGGCTCGACGCGGCCAGCCCGGCGGTCTTCCTGGCGCTGCTCGCCCCCATGCTGAAGTCCACGACGGAGCGCGTGACGGCGGCGCTCGCCGTCCTGCTCGTCCTGGGCCTCCTGCCGGTGCTGCCGGCCGGCGTGCCCGTGCTGCTGTCCGCGCTGGCCGCACCCGTCGTCCTGTTCCTGATGGGGCGGGCCAAGGGACACGGCGGGGGCGGGGCCGAGGCCGAGGAGGCCGGCGTGACCCGGGCGGAGGACGGCCGATGAACGTCTGGATCGCCATCGCGCTGACCTTCGTCGGCTGCTACCTGGCCAAACTCCTCGGCCTCCTGGTGCCCGCCGGCGCGCTGGAACGCCCGCTGGTGCAGCGGCTGGCCGCCCTCCTGCCGGTGGCCCTGCTGGCCGCGCTCACCGCTCAGCAGACCTTCGGCGACGGACAGCACCTCGCCCTGGACGCCAGGGGCGCGGGGCTCGCGGCCGCGGCGCTCGCCCTCGTGCTGCGCGCCCCCTTTCTGGTGGTCGTGGGCGCCGCGGTGGCCGTCACCGCGGGAGTGCGCGCGCTGGGCTGACCGCCGTCCGGCCCGGAATGTAAGGGGCATGCCTCCTGGCGGGTGCCCCTTACCGGCGCCCTTCCCGCCGTGCCGCCCGTCAAGCCAGGACGCGCCCGTGCGCCCTCAGAGTTTCCAGCGCCCTGAGGGTCACCAGGGGGCGTCCCTCCAGCGCCGTCCCGGGTGCCCACTGCCGCCAGGTGACCGGCCAGCCGCCGTCCGCCTCCTGCGCGGCGGCGAGATGGTCGAGCGAGCGCTCCATCTCGGTGTCGGAGAACCACCGCCGGGCGAGCGACGCGGGCGTACGGGCGTAGTCGTACGGGAAGTGCTGCTCCTGCGGCGCGTACCCGGGAGCCACCGGGTACTCCGCGCGCCGGTCCGGATCGAGCACGGCGAGCCGCTGGTCGCGTACCAGCCGCCCCAGCCGTTCGGCGGCGGCCTCCGCCCGGGGCCGGTCCGGCACCCCGTCGAGAAAGGCCACCGCCGCCTCGATCTCGTACGGATGCGACACCGCCAGGGCGTCCACGGCCGACCAGCAGAAGTCGGTGGCCCGGAAGAGCCAGGCATGCCACACCTCATTGCGGTGCAGCAGCCCGACGACGGGGCCGGTGGCCAGCAGCTCGGCCGGCGGGTCGTCCACGATCGGGATGAAGGGGGCCGCCGGATAGTCGCGCTGGGAGGGCAGCAGCGCGGGCAGGGCGCCCTCCTTGGTGGAGACATCCGTCAGATACCGGCAGATCCGCTCCACCCGCGGACCGCCGCACCGGCCGATGGAGTCGAGGACGCTGAGCGCGTGGGCGGTGTGCAGGGGCTGACTGACGGGGCCCCGCAGGTCGGGTTCGAGCGCGTGCCCGTAACCGCCGTCCTCATTGGCATAGGCGGTGAGGGCCGTCTCCACCGCGTCCGCGCCTCCCTGCAGATATTGATGGGCGAACCGCCGCTGTTCGAGGACACGGGCCGTGAGCCAGATGAACTGCTCGGCCCGGTCGAGGGGACTTGTTCCAGTTGCAGCCATGGACCGACCGTAGGGCTTCGGGTCCCCGAGCAGGGCGGATGCGGCCCGGCTGCACTCTCAGGAGCGGGATACTGAAGGCATGCGGTTGACGATTTTCTGGGAACGGATGGCGGACCACTTCGGCGCGGCCTACGCGGACTCCTTCGCACGCGACCATGTGATGACCGAGCTGGGTGGACGTACGGTCCACGAGGCGCTGGCGGCCGGCTGGGAGGCCAAGGACGTCTGGCGCGGGGTCTGCGCCGCGATGGACATCCCCGCCGACAGACGCTGACGGCGGGGAAGGGAAGGCCACCTTCCGGGGTGTGCGAGGCATTGTCACCCACATAGGCGAGACTTGCTTCGTGGCACCCACAGACGAGACCGCTCAGATCCAGCCGCCGTGCACGCCGCCCGTACCACCGGCCGCACCGCCGGCCCCGCCGTCGGGCGGCGGGCCCGCCCGCATGCCCGCCTGGCTGCCGCGTGCCATGGTCCTCGCCCTTGCCCTGTACGCCTGCTTCCGGCTCGGCAGCTGGGCGTTCGACCAGCTCATCGGCCTGCTGATCAATGTGCTGATCGCCTTCTTCCTGGCGCTCGCCATCGAACCCGCCGTGAGCCGGATGTCCGCCCGGGGCATGCGCCGGGGCTTCGCCACCTTCCTGGTCTTCCTCGTCGTGCTGATCGCCGGGGCCGGCTTCGTCGTCCTGCTCGGCTCGATGCTCGCCGGCCAGATCGTCGACATGGTGGAGGACTTCCCGAAGTACCTCGACTCGGTGATCAACTGGGTCAACCAGACCTTCCACACGGAGCTCTCCCGCGTCGAGGTCCAGGACAGCCTGCTGCACTCCGACTGGCTGCAGAAGTACGTCCAGAACAGCGCGACCGGCGTGCTCGACGTCTCGGCGACCGTCCTCGGCGGCCTCTTCCGCCTGCTGACGATCTTCCTGTTCTCCTTCTACTTCGCGGCGGACGGCCCCCGCCTGCGCCGCGGGCTGTGCTCCGTGCTGCCCCCCGCCCGCCAGGCGGAGGTGCTCCGGGCCTGGGAGATCGCCGTCGACAAGACCGGTGGCTACCTCTACTCGCGCGGCCTGATGGCGCTCATCTCCGGCATCGCGCACTACATCCTGCTGGCCGCCCTCGGAGTGCCCTACGCGCCGGCGCTCGCGGTCTGGGTCGGGCTCGTCTCCCAGTTCATCCCCACGATCGGCACCTACCTCGCGGGCGCCCTGCCCATGCTGATCGCCTTCACCGTCGATCCCTGGTACGCACTGTGGGTTCTGGGCTTCGTCGTGGTGTACCAGCAGTTCGAGAACTACATGCTCCAGCCCAAGCTGACCGCGAAGACGGTGGACATCCACCCCGCTGTCGCGTTCGGCTCGGTCATCGCGGGTACGGCGCTCATGGGGGCCGTCGGCGCGCTGATCGCCATCCCGGCCGTGGCCACGCTCCAGGCGTTCCTGGGCGCGTACGTGAAGCGCTACGACGTCACGGACGACCCGCGCGTCCACGGCAGCCGCCCCGGGGTGCGGGGCGAGCCCTTGTGGACGCGCCTGAGGCGGATGCGCACCGCGTTCTCGGGTGAGGACGGCCGGGAAGGCGAGGGGGAGGAGCCGCGCCGCCCGGAGGGGCCTTCCGGGCCGAGCGGTACCTGAAGCGCTCGTTCCGCCGGACCCGCCCTGCCCGTCCCGACGGCGACCCGGGCCGGCGCCGCTGCCCGGGTTACGTGGAGTACCGCCCGGAGCCGGACGGGTCCAGCCGCTGACCGGATCCCCTTCCCGGCCCGGCCGCGGAGGGGCGGCGTGGTGAGCTTGACACTAAAATCGAACATCCATTCTCATGGGATTCCGGCCGGGTTTTCCCGGGCCCGACCGCGGAGTTTTCCACAGGCCGGGAGGACGTCGAGGCCCATTGTCAGTGGCAGGGGTTAGCGTCGTTGACGTGAAGCGATCGACTCAAGCAAATCGGGTGGAACCCATGGCAGGAACCGACCGCGAGAAGGCGCTGGACGCCGCACTCGCACAGATTGAACGGCAATTCGGCAAGGGCGCGGTGATGCGCCTCGGCGAGCGGCCGAACGAGCCCATCGAGGTGATTCCCACCGGGTCCACCGCGCTCGACGTCGCTCTCGGCGTCGGCGGTCTGCCGCGCGGCCGTGTGGTGGAGGTGTACGGACCGGAGTCCTCCGGTAAGACGACGCTGACGCTGCACGCCGTGGCGAACGCGCAGAAGCTCGGCGGCTCGGTGGCCTTCATCGACGCGGAGCACGCCCTCGACCCGGAGTACGCGAAGAAGCTCGGCGTCGACATCGACAGCCTCATCCTGTCCCAGCCGGACAACGGTGAGCAGGCCCTCGAGATCGTGGACATGCTGGTCCGCTCGGGCGCCCTCGGCCTCATCGTCATCGACTCCGTGGCGGCCCTGGTGCCGCGCGCGGAGATCGAGGGCGAGATGGGCGACTCGCACGTGGGTCTCCAGGCCCGCCTGATGAGCCAGGCGCTCCGGAAGATCACCAGTGCGCTCAACCAGTCCAAGACCACCGCGATCTTCATCAACCAGCTCCGCGAGAAGATCGGTGTGATGTTCGGCTCGCCGGAGACCACCACCGGTGGCCGGGCGCTCAAGTTCTACGCCTCGGTGCGCCTCGACATCCGCCGGATCGAGACGCTCAAGGACGGCACCGACGCGGTCGGCAACCGCACCCGCGTGAAGATCGTCAAGAACAAGGTCGCGCCGCCCTTCAAGCAGGCCGAGTTCGACATCCTCTACGGCCAGGGCATCAGCCGCGAGGGTGGCCTGATCGACATGGGCGTGGAGCACGGCTTCGTCCGCAAGGCCGGCGCCTGGTACACGTACGAGGGCGACCAGCTCGGCCAGGGCAAGGAGAACGCGCGCAACTTCCTCAAGGACAACCCCGACCTCGCCAACGAGATCGAGAAGAAGATCCTGGTGAAGCTGGGCGTCGGCGTCCGGCCCGAGGACGCCGCCGAGGCCGGGACGGACACGGACACGGCGGCTCCCGCCGAGGCTGCGGCGAAGCCGGCGACGGCGGCCGGCAAGACCAAGCCGGCCAAGGCGGCCGCGGCCAAGAGCTGATCCGTGACGCGTCGTACTGAGTGGCCGGCCGGCGCCGCCGACCCCGGCGCGGCCTACGGACCCGGTGAGGGAGCGGGACGCCGCTCCCGGTCCAGTGACAGCGGTTCCCCCTCCTCGTCGAGGGCCGAGGCGGGGGAACCGCGCGATCCGGTCGAGCAGGCCCGCAACATCTGTCTGCGCCTTCTCACCGGCACACCGCGCACCCGCAAGCAGCTCGCCGACGCCCTCCGCAAGCGGGAGATCCCGGACGAGGCGGCCGAAGAGGTGCTGTCCCGTTTCCAGGACGTCGGACTGATCGATGACGCCGCGTTCGCCGACGCCTGGGTGGAGTCCCGGCACCACGGCCGCGGGCTCGCCCGGCGGGCGCTGGTCCGTGAGCTGCGCAACAAGGGGGTGGACGGTGCCGTGATCGACGAAGCCGTCGGGCAGCTCGACTCCGAACAGGAGGAGGAGACCGCACGGGAGCTCGTCGCCCGCAAGCTCCGGTCCACCCGGGGACTGGACCGCGACAAACGCCTGCGCCGCCTCGCGGGCATGCTCGCCCGCAAGGGGTACGGCGAGGGCATGGCCCTGCGCGTGGTGCGCCGGGCGCTGGAAGAAGAGGGGGAGGACACGGAGGGGCTGGACGAGCCCTTCTGAGCCCGAGGCGCTACTGGCCGGCGCGGGCCGCGCGGCTGATGGCGGCGTCGACCAGCGCGAGGGCGTCCTCGGCGGTGCGCCCCGGGTAGCGGTTCCAGGGGCCGATCAACCCGATCCAGCCCTGGGAGCGGAGCTCCGCGATCAGCCAGGCCCCGGCCCGGTCGACCGTCTCCGCCGAGCCGTAGCCCAAGCGGTGCGCGGTGAGCATGGCGCCGCAGACGCAGCGAGCGCCCCGGATGTTGCGGAGCCGGTACGGGGTGTTCTGCCAGCCCCACTCGGTCAGGATTCGCCGGGCATGGGCGAGATGGACGGACGGCCGCACATCGGGCCGTCCGACGCGCCGCCACGCGTGGAGCCGGTCGGGCAGGATCGCACCGATGCGCCCGGGGAGCGGACGCTCGCGCGGTGCGGCGGGAGGCAGCGCGCGGACCGTGTCGGCGATCAGCCGGTCCACCGGCACGGAGAGCAGGGCGCGCCAGTCGGCGACGGGGTGCGGCGCGGCCTGGGCGGGGGCGGGCGCGGCCTGCGCAGGGGAGGGGGCGGCTGCGGTCAGGTCCCAGCCGGTGACGATCTGCTGCCAGGCGTCCGTGTCATGGAGGCGGGCGGCTTGGGCGTCGAGTGCCTCGGGGGTGAGGGCGGTGGTCGGCATCGGTGCGTGCTCCCCGTCATAGCGGCGTACCGGCGCCCCGATGGCGTTCCGGCGGGCGGGCGCGCCGGAACGGCCGCGCCCGCCGTGAGGCGAATGTCCGCCCGCCCTCCGCGCCGCTCCACCCGAGCGACGCCATACGGGTGTGTCGCCGGGCATTCCGGTGGCGGACCACGGCCGGGACGAGAGCGGCCCGGACACGGCGTACCCGCCGGGCGGAGCGGACGCGGTGCGCGGCCCCCGTACGCCGTCATCCGGACCTGGCCGTGCGCTGGACCCGGTCCCGGCGTTGGCCCCGGCCCGGACCCTGGCCCCGGCGCCGGCGTTGGCCCCGGCCCGGCGTTGGCGCTGGCCCCGGCCCCGGCCCCGGTGTTGGCCCCGGCCCGGATGCCAGCCCCGGCCCGGACCCCGGCCTCGGCCCCGGCTTGGCCCCGGCCCGGACCCCGACCCCGGCCTGGACGCCGGTCCCGGTCCCGGCCCCGGCCCCGGCCCGGACCCCGACCCCGATTCGGCCCGGCCCGGACCCCGGGTCCGGCGTTAGCGCTGGCCCGGACCCCGGCCCCGGCCCGGACCCCGGCCCCGGCGTCGGCATCGGCCCCGGCCTGGCGTTTGCGCTGGCCCCGGGCCCGGCCCGGACCCCGGCCCCGGCCCGGCCCGGACCCCGGGCCCGGCGTTAGCGCTGGCCCCGGCCCGATGCCAGCCCCGGACCCTGGCCCCGGCGCCGGCATCGGCCCCGGCCCGGTGTTGGCGCTGGCCCTGGCCCGGACCCCGACCCCGGTTCGGCCCGGCCCGGACCCCGGCCCGGCGTCGGCCCCGGCCCGGACCCCGGCCCGGCGTCGGCCCCGGCCCCGGACGGTGAGCCGCTGCCCGCTGCCCGCTGCCCGCTGCCCGCTGCCCGCTGCCCGCTGCTCCCGGCCCTTGGCGCGGGCGCGTCTCGTCGTGCGTGAAGCTGCGCCCGCACCCACCACACAGTGCCTGCCTCTGGGCCCAGTCCTGCCCTGCCCCTCCCCGGCCCCGGCGTCATCCCGCTCCGTGGGGGGTAACCCCCCTACGGGGAGGCCGGGTTGCTCCAGTGCACAGGTACCTGTGCACAGAGCAGTGTGTGACGCATGCCGAAGAAGCCCGGTGGTACCGAGATCACGGAGTTGGCCGCGCTCAAAGCGCTCGCCCAGCCCTGGCGTCAGCAGATTCTGCAGCACCTCACCCTGCACGGGCCCGCGACCTCCGCGATCCTCGCCCGCGCGCTGGGGCTGAACACCGGGGCGACCAGCTACCACCTGCGCGAACTGGCCCGCTACGGGTTCGTGGCGGACACCGGACCGCAGGAGCCGGCCGGGCGTCGGGGCCGGTGGTGGCGGGCCGTTCCCGGGGACCGGCGTTTTCCGCCGGCGTCCCGGCGGACGCCGGAACTGCGCCTCGTCATCGATGAACTGAACCGTCACGCGTACGCCGCCGACCTCGCCCTCTTCGAACGGCTCCAGCGCGAGAGCGCCGACGCGGCGCCGGACGAGTGGGCCGATGCCTTCGCGTACTCGCGGGGCGCGTTGAGCCTCACGCTCCCCGAACTCCGCGCGTTCTTCGAGGAGTACATAGCCCTGATGAACCGCTACCGGCGCCCCGGCGCCGACACCGCACAGGGTGCGCGGACGGTTCACACCCGCCTGCTCGCCTTCCCGGACCCCGATCGATCAGAGACGGACGCGTCATGTTGCTGCGCTATGCCCTGCGGACGATCCGGCACCGCAAGGCGGGATTCCTCGGGGCGTTCCTCGCCCTCATGTGTGCCGCCGCACTCGTCACCGCTTGCGGCACGCTGCTGGAGACCGGCCTGCGCGGCCGGATCGCCACCGAACGGTACGCGGCCACCCCGCTGATCGTCTCGGCCGACCAGAACGTCCACCGCACGACCGTCAAGCACAAGGGCAACGGGAAGACGAAGACCAAGCACAAGGCGAAGCCCGTCGCCGAACGGGCCTGGCTCCCCGCCACCACCGCCGACCGGCTGCGCCGCCTGCCGGGCGTCCGCACGGTCGTCCCCGAACTGACCTTCCTCGCCCAGCCGCTCGGGCTGCCCGCCCACGCGACGGACGACGACATCCCCTTTCACGGACACGCCTGGTCGTCCGCCCGGCTGACCCCGTTCGCACTGACCGCCGGCCGTGCGCCGGCGTCCCCCGACGACGTGGTGATCGACCAATCCCTCGCCGTCCGGGCGGGCCTCTCGACCGGGGACCGGGTCACCGTCCAGTCGACCCGCGCCCCTCGCACGTACCGCATCAGCGGCATCGCCACGCCCCAGGGGCGAGGCGGACTTGAGCAGCAGCGCTCCCTGTTCTTCTCCACCGCGGAGGCCCACCGGCTCGCCGACCGCGCGGGCCGGGTCAGCGCGATCGGCGTCCTGCCGAAGGCCGGCACGGACACCGCCACGCTGAAGAAGCAGGTCACGGCCGCCCTCAAGGGCACCACCGCCCAGGTGGCGACGGGCGACGGACGCGGACCGGTCGAATTCCTCGACGCTGCGGGGGCCCGCGTCAAGCTGGTCTCGATGGGCGGCGCCATGGGCGGCACCTCGCTGCTGGTCGCGGTGCTCGTCGTCGTCGGGACGTTCGCCCTGTCCATCCAGCAGCGCCACCGCGAGCTGGCCCTGCTCCGTAGCATCGCCGCCACCTCGCGTCAGGTTCGCCGGCTGCTGGGCCGGGAGGCCCTGGTCGTCGGGGCCCTGGCCGGGGTCCTGGGCGCGCTCGCCGGACTGCCGCTCGCCGCCTGGCTGCACGGCCGCTTCACCGGCATGGGCGTGATCCCGCCGACTCTGGAACGTACGGCCGGAGCCCTCCCCGCCTGCGCCGCCGTCGCCGTGACCCTGCTCGGCGCCTGGGCCGCCGCGCGTATCTCCGGCCGCCGGATCGCCGGTCTGCGTCCGGCCGAGGCGATGGCCGAGTCAGCGGTCGAGCGCCGCCGCCCGGCCCGGGGCCGGGTCCTCGCGGGGCTGCTCCTGCTCGCCGGCGGCGGTGCGCTGGTCGGTGTCCTGAGCGTGCTGCGCACCGAGGCCGCCTCGACCCCGGTGACCTTCCTGGCCGTGGTGGTGCTGGCCACGGCGGTCTCGCTGCTGGGTCCCCTCCTCGTGCGGGCCGCCGCCTTCCTGATGGCGGGCGTGCTGCGGCGGACGGGCCCGATGAGCACCCTGGCCACCTCGAACGTCCGGGGGAACTCCACCCGGATGGCCTCCGTCGTCACCCCGCTCACCCTGCTCATCGGCATGACCTGCACGGTCCTCTTCCTCCAGCCGACCGTCGGCGACGCCGCCCGCGCCCAGGCCAGGGACGGCATCCGCGCCACCTGGGTGCTCGGCGCACAGGGGCCGGGCGTTCCGTCGGAGGCCACCGAGGCGGTCCGCGCGACGCCCGGTGTCACCGCGGCCACGGAGATCGTCCGGACCACCGTGCGGGTGGGCCTGGAGAAGTACGCCGCGCAGGGCGTCACCGGCGCGGGGCTCACCCGTACCTGGGACCCGGGCGTGACGAGCGGTTCCCTCGCCGCGTTCGCCGCAAACGAGCGGGCTGCCGCGATCAGTGAGCTTGCCGCGGACCGGCTCGGGCTGCACGTCGGCAGCGAACTCGCCCTGCACCTCGGGGACGGCACCCCCACCACCCTCACCGTCGCCGCCGTCTACCGGCGGGGCCTCGGCTTCGGGGACCTCACCCTCCCGCACGACCTGCTCGCACGGCACATGGACAACCCGCTCGCCGCGACGGTCCTGGTGGCCGGGACCGCGTCCAGGGCCGAACTGTCCGCCGCCGTGAAGAAGTTCCCCGGCGTCCAGGCCGTCACTCCGGCGGTCGCCGACCGGCTGCAGGCCGACCGGGGGCAGGAGAACGCCGAGGTCAATCTGCTCGCCATGGGCCTGGTTCTCGCCTTCACCGCCATCGCCGTCGTCAACACGCTGGCCATGTCGGTGTCGGAACGGTTCAGGGAGTTCGCCCTTCTGCGCCTCGCCGGCGCCACGCGCCGCCAGGTGCTGCGGATGCTCCGTACCGAGACCCTGTCGGTCCTGGCGGTTTCCGTGACCCTCGGCTCGGGAATCGCGCTCGCCGTACTGACCGCGTTCAGCATCGGCATGACGGGGAACGCGGCGCCCGGTGTGCTGCCGCTGGTGTACGCGACCGTGGTCGGCGCCGCCGCGCTGCTCGCCCTGGCCGCGACGGCACTGCCCGGCCGGTTCGCGCTGCGGACCCGCCCGGTGGAGGTGGCCGCGGGCCGGTGACGAGGACGACACGAGGGGGCGGCCCGGGCCGCCCCCTCACCTCACGTCTCGACCGGAAGCCCCGCCGCGCGCCACGCCTGGAAGCCGCCCGCCAGGTCCGTCGCCCGGTACAGACCGAGCCGGTGCAGGGACTCGGCCGCCAGGCTCGACGCGTATCCCTCGTCGCAGATCACCACCACCCGCAGGCCGTGGTCCACCGCCTCCGGGACCCGGTGGCTTCCCCGCGGGTCCAGCCGCCATTCCAGCTCATTGCGCTCGATGACCAGCGCCCCCGGGATCAGCCCGTCCCGCTCGCGCAGCTTCGCGTAGCGGATGTCCACGAGCAGGGCGCCTTTGGAGGCCGCCGCCCACGCCTCGTGCGGGCCGAGCCGTTCGTAACCGGCCCTCACCCGCTCCAGCAACTCGTCGATTCCGAGGGGCCCGTCGCTCACTGCCAGTCCTCCGGTCCCTCGGTCTGCTCCAGGCGCAGCACCGCGCCGGTGCGGCTGTAGCGGCGGATGCGCGGCAGCGGCGGGTAGTACGCGTGAACGGATACGGCGTGCTCCGTGGGGGACTCGTTCAGCACCTCGTGGACGTGGTGACGGCCGAAGGCCCTGCCCCGGCCCGGCGTCAGCTCCCTGGTGCGGTCGATGTCCTCGGCCAGCTCCAGGGTCTTCCAGCCGTCGGTGGGCAGCCGGGCCGCGAGGGAGTGCTCCCTGAGCGTGCCGGCCGCGGTGAGGAAGGCGCCGACCGAGTCGGCGTGGTCGTGCCAGCCGGTGCCGGTCCCCGGCGGCCAGCCGATGAGCCACGCCTCGCTGCCACCGGGACCGTCGAGCCGGATCCAGGTTCGGCCCTCAGGGTCGAGGGGGAGGGAGGCGATGAGTGCGGTGTCCTCGGCGGTGCGGCGGACGAAGTCGAGCAGTTCCGCGGCGGTCGGAGCCGGAGCGGACGTGCGCATGGGCACGGGAGTGGCGGGGAAGGGAGAGGCAGACACGGGGACCGTCCTGAGAGTTCGCGCGGACGCCCCGCCGCACGGCACAGCGCACGGCGAGGGCAGGGGAAGGCGATTCAGCAGGACGGGCGACACACGCAGCCCGCATAGCGGAGCAGGTCCATATGGACCCTCCGCCACAGGCGCACATCGGTGTCGGTCATGACCGGGAGTAGACCATGCGCGCCCGTGAGGGTCAATTGACGTCCGCGGTGCTGTCGGTGCGCACCGACGTCCGGGCCGCGCCGCCGCGCGCCGCGTCCGCCGCCGCGAACAGCTCGGCCGGACGCACCCCGCCGAACGCCTCCACGAGGTGCCCGTCCGGCCTGACCAGCAGCACCGTGTGTGCGGAGGCCCCCGGATAGCTCTCGGCCACCAGCAGTTCGGCCTTCACCGGCAGCGCCGCGACGGCCTCCGCCAGCCGGGGCATCACTCCGGCGCGCATCCAGTGGCGCCGGTCCCATACCCCGGTTCCGGGCGCCACCAGCACCACGAGCAGCTGCCCCTGCCCCAGCCGTTCCCGCAGCCGCACCGGGGTGCCGTCGGGCGCCGTGACCCGTACATCGGCCACCGGCGCACCGGGGGGCGTGCCCACCGAGGTGTGCGCCTCGCCGCGCGCGGGCGCAAGGGGGGACAGCGCGTAGGAAGGGGGCGCACCGAGAGGGCCGCAGCCCAGATGTCCGTCCATCAGCAGGGTGTCGTGCCCCCGTGCGCTCCCCGGTACGAGCGTCCGCAAACCTCCGCCGCCCCGCAGTATCGGCAGCGACTGGTCGGCGGCGCGCAGCCGTGCGGCGACGGCGGCCCGGCGTTCGGCCTGGTAGCTGTCGAGGAGCGCGTCGGAGGCTCCGTGGTGCCAGGCCAGGGCCAGCTTCCAGGCCAGGTTCTCCGCGTCCCGCAGCCCCTCGTCGAGCCCCTGAGTGCCGAGGGCGCCCAGCAGATGGGCGGCGTCCCCGGCCAGGAAGGACCGCTTCACCCGCCACCGGCGGGCCAGTCGGTGGTGCAGCGTGTAGACCCCGGTGTCCAGCAGCTCGTACGGGGGTGTCTCGCCGCACCAGCCGGCCAGGGTGTCCCGGACCCGGGTGACGAGCGCGTCCGGCGTGACCAGTTCGCCGCGCGCGGGCAGCAGCCAGTCCAGCCGCCACACGTCGTCGGGCAGCGGGCGCGCCGTGACCTCGGCGCCACCGGTGCGCCAGGGCGGCGACCGGTGCAGCACGGCCTCACCGGGCCGGGGCAGCTCGGCGCGCAGTGCGGCCACGGCGTGCCGTTCCACCGCCGTACGCCCGGGAAACCGGATGTCGAGGAGCTTGCGCACGGTGGACCGGGCCCCGTCGCAGCCGACCAGGTAACTCCCGCGCCACCAGGTCGATCCGGGCTCCTTGGTGTGCACGGTGACCCCGGCCGGGTCCTGTTCCAGGGTGTCGATCCGGCTGGGCCCGGGGGTCTGCACCAGCTCCTGCGCGGACACCGCGTCGCGCAGACCCCGTACGAGCGCGTGCTGCGGTACGTGCACGGGGGCGGCCGGCACACCGCTGCCGGGGACCGGGTCCTCGCCGAGCGGCAGCTCGCGCACCAGCTGCCGACGCCGCACCGAACGCCAGCCGGACCAGCGCAGCCCCTCGTCCCGTAGTGCCTTGCAGCCCAGCCGCTCCAGGAAGGCCGCGGTGTCCTCGCGCAGCACGACCGTGCGGGCGGGGCGGGTCTCGTCGCTGTCGGGGTCCTCGTCGAGCAGCACGGACGGCACGCCCTGTGCGGCGAGGGCGAGCGAGAGCGCCAGGCCGACCGGCCCGGCACCGACGACGATCACCGGGTCCACGGCGCGTCCCCCGTCACAAGCGCGGCGAAACGGAACGGTCCGGTGGAACGGAACGGAAGGTGCGCGGGCGTCGAAGGGGGTGATGCGGCGTCGGGGACTCGGTGGGCGATCACAGAACGTATGCAACCTACTGGCGGTGCTTGCGTCAAGCGACGCCGGAACGCGGCGAGGGGCGGTGGCAGGTGTGCCACCGCCCCTCGCGGGCGTCGTGCGACGAGCCGTCAGGCGGCGCTTCCGTCATCCCCCCTGAGCGACGGCGCACCGATTGTTTCCAGTTCGCCCCCCGGGCCGGCGCCCACGACCGCGCCCGTGCTCTTCTTCCCGCGCCGGAGCCACCGCTCCAGCCAGCTCGCGAAGGACGTCAGGGCGAAGTTCAGGGCCAGGTAGATCACCGCGACGATCGTGAAGCACGCGATGGTGTTCGACCCGTAGTTCGCGGACATGGGCCGGACGGAGGCCAGCAGCTCCGGGTAGCTGAGCACGGCGCCGCCGAGCGCGGTGTCCTTCACGATCACCACGAGCTGGCTGACGATGGCCGGCAGCATGGCGGTGACCGCCTGCGGCAGCAGCACGAAGACCATCGTCTGCCCCTTGCGCATGCCGATCGCCTTGGCCGCGTCCGTCTGCCCGCGCGGCAGCGTCAGGATGCCCGCCCGCACGATCTCGGCGAGCACCGAGGCGTTGTAGAGCACCAGACCCGTCACGACGGCGTACAGCAGACGGGTGTCCGGTTCGAGGTCGGTGTACTCGGAGTACACGGCGTTGGCGATGATCATCAGGAGCAGCACGGGGATGGCGCGGAAGAACTCCACGACCACCCCGCCCGGTACACGTACCCAGCGGTGGTCCGAGAGCCGGCCGATACCGAAGAGCGCGCCCAGGGGCAGCGCGATGATCAGCGCGAAGAAAGCCGCCTTGATCGTGTTCTGGAAGCCCGGCCAGATGAACGTCTCCCACGCCTGGGTGCCGGTGAAGAACGGCTTCCACTTGACCCAGTCGAGCTGGTGCTTGTCGGCGAGGCCGTCGTACACCCACCACACCACCGCCGCGGCGGCCAGCACGAAGAGCACGGTGTACAGGACGTTGCGCCGCTTGGCGCGGGGCCCCTGCGCGTCGTAGAGGACGGAACTCATCGCTTCACCGCCACCTTCTTGGCGACCCAGCCGAGGATGAGACCGGTCGGGAGGGTCAGGATGACGAAACCGAGGACGAACACACCGGAGATCAGCAGCAGCTGGGCCTCGTTCTCGATCATTTCCTTCATCAGGTACGAGGCTTCCGCGACCCCGATCGCCGCCGCGACGGTGGTGTTCTTCGTCAGCGCGATGAGCACGTTGGACAGCGGGTTGACCACCGACCGGAACGCCTGCGGGAGCACGATCAGCCGCAGCACCTGGCCGAAGCTGAGCCCGAGTGCGCGGGCCGCCTCGGCCTGGCCGACGGGCACCGTGTTGATGCCCGAACGCAAGGCCTCGCACACGAACGACGCGGTGTAGACGACGAAGGCGAGCACCGCGAGCCGGAAGTTGATGACCTTGAAGTCGCCACCGCCTCCGAGCGTGATCTGAAGGGTCTGGAAGAGGCCCAGCGAGGCGAAGACGATGATCACGGTCAGCGGAATGTTCCGGACCACGTTCACGTAGGCGGTCGCGAAACCGCGCATCAGGGGGACCGGGCTGACCCTCATGCCGGCCAGCAGCGTTCCCCATATGAGGGAGCCGAGGGCGGAGAACACGGTGAGCTTCACCGTGACCCAGAAGGCCCCCAGCAGGTCATAACCATCAAGAAAGTCGAACACGATCTCCCGTGCTTCCACGTGTAGGAGGGCGCGGCGCGCCGCCGGTCAGTGGCGGCGCGCCCGGTCAGCCCTGCTTCACTTGACGACGTTGCCGATCTTCGGGGCGGGCTCGTTCTTGTAGCCGGCCGGACCGAAGTTGGCCTCGACCGCCTTGTCCCACGAGCCGTCCGAGACCATCTTGGTCAGCGCGTCGTTGACCTTCTTCTTGAGGTCGGCGTCGCCCTTCTTCAGGCCGATGCCGTAGTTCTCGTTGGTCATCTTGAAGCCGGCCAGCTTGAACTTGCCCTTGTTGACGTCCTGCGAGGCGTAGCCGGCGAGGATGCTGTCGTCCGTGGTCAGCGCGTCGACGGCCTTGTTCTCCAGGCCGGTCAGGCACTCCGAGTAGCCGCCGTACTCCTGCAGCTGCGCCTTCGGGGCCAGCTTGTCCTTGACGTTCTGCGCCGAGGTCGAGCCGGTGACCGAGCAGAGCTTCTTGTTGTTCAGGTCCTCGGGCGACTTGATGGTGTTGTCGTCCGCGCGGACCAGGATGTCCTGGTGGGCCAGCAGGTACGGACCGGCGAAGTCGACCTTCTGCAGACGCTCGTCGTTGATCGAGTAGGAGGCGACGATGAACTTCACGTCGCCACGAGAGATCGCCGTCTCGCGGTCGGCGCTCTTGGTCTCCTTGAACTCGATGTCCTTGGCGTCGTAGCCGAGCTCCTTGGCGACGTACGTGGCGACGTCGACGTCGAAGCCGGTGTACTTGCCGTCCGGGGTCTTCAGGCCGATACCCGGCTGGTCGATCTTGATGCCGATGGTGATCTTCTTGTCGCCGCCCGAACCGGCCGAGTCGTCCTTGTCGTCGGAACCACAGGCGGTGGCGGTGAGGGCGAGGACGAGCACGGCGGCCGAGGCGGCGGTGACCTTACGAAGCTGCATGGTGGGATTCCCTAGAGTTGACGTGATGCGAGTGATCAGCAGGTACGGAAGCCGGTGCTGAAGGCTCCATCAGTGGTGAAGGATCTTCGACAGGAAGTCCTTGGCCCGGTCACTGCGCGGGTTGCTGAAGAACTGGTCGGGCGTGGCCTCTTCGACGATCTTCCCGTCCGCCATGAAGACGACCCGGTTCGCCGCCGAGCGCGCGAAGCCCATCTCGTGGGTGACGACGACCATCGTCATGCCCTCTCGGGCGAGCTGCTGCATGACCTCCAGCACCTCGTTGATCATCTCCGGGTCGAGCGCCGAGGTCGGCTCGTCGAAGAGCATGACCTTCGGGTCCATCGCCAGGGCCCGGGCGATCGCCACGCGCTGCTGCTGGCCGCCGGAGAGCTGGGAGGGGTACTTGTCGGCCTGGGTCCCGACGCCCACCCGGTCGAGCAGCGCACGCGCCTTGTCCTCGGCCGCCTTCTTGTCCGTCTTGCGGACCTTCAGCTGGCCGAGCATCACGTTTTCCAGGACCGTCTTGTGCGCGAAGAGGTTGAACGACTGGAAGACCATGCCGACATCGGCCCGCAGCCGCGCCAGCTCCTTGCCCTCCGCGGGCAGCGGCTTCCCGTCGATCGTGATCGCGCCCGAGTCGATCGTCTCCAAGCGGTTGATCGTGCGGCACAGCGTGGACTTACCGGACCCGGACGGCCCGATGACGACCACGACCTCGCCGCGGGCGATCGTCAGGTCGATGTCCTGGAGCACATGCAGCGCGCCGAAGTGCTTGTTGACGTCGCTCAGCACAACCAGATCGCCGGCGGGCGCGGGTGCAGCGTCCTCGGCGCCCTTGGTCACTGAAACTCCGCTCATCGGCTTCTTGCTCCGTCCTCCTCGGTTGGGAAGGACCCTAGTGACGCAGTGCTACGAACGTCATTACATCTGAGCGGAAATTGAGCATAACGATCCGGCGGCAACCGGACACACCGCGTGAACGGGACGTCACGCCGGTCGTACCGGCCGTACCGGGTGCATAACGGAAACCCGGATACAACGGGCAGCCCCTTGACTGTCCACCGCGCATCGGCGTGGATTCCCTGGTACACCCCTACGTGAAACACCCCGGAACGGGGAAGTGACCGGGGGCGTACACGACCGTACGGACCGACCGCCGACACACGCCACTGCCAGAGGGGGGCCATGAGACTGCTGCTCGTGGAGGACGACAACCATGTCGCCGCCGCCCTGTCCGCGATCCTCGCCCGGCACGGCTTCCAGGTGGTCCACGCCCGCAGCGGCGACGAGGCTCTGCAGGCACTCCTGCCCACGGACACCGAGCCCTTCGGTGTCGTGCTCCTCGACCTCGGCCTTCCCGACCAGGACGGCTACGAGGTGTGCGGCAAGATCCGCAAGCGCAGCTCCGTGCCGGTGATCATGGTCACCGCCCGTGCCGACGTGCGCTCCCGCATCCACGGACTCAATCTCGGCGCCGACGACTACGTGACCAAGCCGTACGACACCGGGGAGCTGCTGGCCCGTATCCACGCGGTCAGCCGGCGAAACGCGAGCAGCGAGGACACCGTCTCCACTCCCGTCGCGGCGCTGCGCCTGGGGCACGTCAGCATCGAGCTGCCCACCCGCCGGGTCAGTGTGGACGGTACGGAAGTGCAGCTCACCCGCAAGGAGTTCGACCTGCTCGCGCTGCTCGCCCAGCGGCCCGGCGTGGTCTTCCGCCGCGAACAGATCATCAGCGAGGTGTGGCGCACCAGCTGGGAGGGAACGGGCCGCACGCTGGAGGTGCACGTCGCCTCCCTCCGTTCCAAGCTGCGGCTGCCCGCCCTGATCGAGACGGTGCGCGGGGTCGGCTACCGCCTCGTCTCCCCGTCCGCGTAAAGGCGTACGTCCCCGGTGCGTACCCGGCTGCTCCCGCTGCTCATCGTCCTGATGGCGAGCGTCCTGCTGGCCCTCGGCTTCCCGCTCGCCGTCAGCGTGGCCGCCGCCGAACAGCAGCGCGTCGTGATCGACCGCATCGACGACACGGCACGCTTCGCAGCCCTCGCCCAGTTCATCACCGAGCGCACCCGCGGTTACGACGAACGGCGCCGCACCCTCCAGACCGAGCTGGAAACGTACAACTCGGTGTACGGCATCCGCGCCGGTGTCTTCTACCGCGACGACTCCGCCATGGCGAAGGCCCCGGATTCGTGGCGGCTGCCCGTCGAGGGGGAGGGGCGCGCCGCCTTCAGCGAGGCGCTGCTCGGCCGCCGCAGCCACGACCCGCCCCAGGTCTGGCCCTGGCAGAACGGCCGCGTGGTCGTCGCCTCACCCGTCGTACGCGACGGCGACGTCATCGCCGTCGTCGTCATCGACTCGCCCACCGGACAGATGCGCGGCGACACGATCCGGGGCTGGCTGCTGATCGCGGCCGGTGAGGCGGTCGCGATGCTGGTCGCCGTCGGCGCGGCGATCCGGCTCACCGGCTGGGTCCTGCTGCCGGTCAAGACCCTGGACGCCGCCGCCCACGACATCGCCAGCGGGCGGATGCGCTCCCGGGTCGCCGCATCCGGCGGCCCACCGGAACTCAGACGGCTGGCCCGCTCGTTCAACGAGATGGCCGACAACGTCGAGGACGTGCTGGAGCAGCAGCGCGCCTTCGTCGCCGACGCCTCCCACCAGCTGCGCAACCCGCTGGCCGCCCTGCTCCTGCGCATCGAGCTCCTCGCCCTCGAACTGCCGGAGGGCAACGAGGAGATCGCCTCCGTGCGCACCGAGGGCCGCCGCCTCGGCCAGGTCCTGGACGACCTCCTCGACCTCGCGCTCGCCGAGCACGCCGAAAGCGACCTCCGGCTCACCGACATCGGCGCCCTCACCGCCGAACGCGTCGCGTCCTGGCGGCCGGTGGCCGAGGAGAAGGGCGTACGGCTCCGAGCCGACGGACCGCCCGCCGTCACGGCCTGGGCCGACCCCATCGCCCTGTCCAGCGCCCTCGACGCCATCATCGACAACGCCCTGAAGTTCACGCCCGCCGATGAGGAAGTACGCGTCACCGTCGCCTCCGGCAGCCAGGATGTGACGGTGGTCGTCGCGGACGGCGGCCCCGGCCTCACCGAACAGGAGCTGGAGCGGGTCGGCGACCGCTTCTGGCGCAGCTCGCAGCACCAGAACGTCCAGGGCTCGGGCCTCGGCCTCTCCATCTCGCAGGCGCTCCTGGCGGCGGGCGGCGGTTCGCTCTCGTACGCGCGCAAGGAGCCGTACGGGCTCAGCGTGACGGTCTCCGTGCCGCGCCACGACCCCAAGGGGTGAGAGGTCCGACCTCTACGGCTTGACCGAGCGGTAGTAGCGCTTCGCCCCTTCGTGCAGCGGGAGCGGGTCCGTGTAGATGGCCGTGCGCAGGTCCACCAGCTGCGCCGCGTGCACCTCGCGCCCGATGCGGTCGCGGCTGTCGATCACGGTCCTCGTGAACGCCTCGGTCATCGCCGCGTCCGTGCGGTCCGTGGTGACCAGCACATTGGCGACCGCCACCGTGGGCACGGCCTTTCCCTGCTGGGCGTCGTGATACGCGTCGGCGGGCATCACGGCCGACCGGTAATAGCGGGTGGGACCGCCCGCGGCCTGGAGCTGCCTGATCAGCGTTTCCCCCAGTGCGACCAGCCGGATCGGGAACCGTACCGACAATTCGGCCACCGCCGTCGTGGGCAGCCCGCCCGACCAGAAGAACGCGTCGATCCTGCCCTGTTCCAGCAGCTTCGGCATCGTGTCGATGCCCACGGGCAACGGCGTCACGTCGTGGACCGGATCGAGCCCGGCGGCCGTCATGAGCCGGTCCGCGACCAGCTTCACCCCGGACCCCGCCTGTCCCACCGCGACCGTACGGCCGCGCAGATCGTCCACGCTGTCGATGTCCGAGTCCCGCTTCACGATCAGCTGTATGTAGTCGTCGTACAGCCGGACGCAGCCGCGCAGCCGCTCGTAGCCGGGCTTGCGGGCGCGCAGGTAGGTGGCGACGGCGTCGGTGGTGGCGATGGTGAAGTCCGCCTCGCCCGTCGCGACCCTGGCCAGGTTCTGCTGCGAGCCCTCGCTCGTCTGGAGATTTATCGACACATCGGGCATGTCCTTCGCCAGGGCCCCCTTCAGCCGCTCCCCGTAGCGCTGGTAGACGCCGCTGCGCACCCCCGTACTGAACGACAGCGAGCCGGTGGGCGCCGGGTCGCCCAGCGGGAGCAGCCACCAGAGCAGCAGCCCGAGCACGACGGCGAGGACGGCGCCCGCCCGCAGGGAGCGGCGCCGGCCGATTCGGGACAGGGCCGGGAGCATGGCGGCGATCCTGCCAGGTCGTTCCCGGCCATGGCCAGGGGCGTCGTCGGATCGCCCGCCCGAGACGGAGGGAGCCCGGACACCCCCTACCCTTGTTCCATGAGCAGCGGCAACCGGAGCGAAGCAGTGGACGTCAGAAAAAGCTATGAGGTGCGCACCTACGGGTGCCAGATGAACGTCCACGATTCCGAGCGCTTGTCGGGGCTCCTGGAGGACGCCGGCTACGTGCGTGCGCCCGAGGGCTCCGACGGCGACGCCGACGTCGTCGTCTTCAACACCTGCGCGGTCCGCGAGAACGCCGACAACAAGCTCTACGGCAACCTCGGCCGGCTCGCCCCGATGAAGACCAAGCGCCCCGGCATGCAGATCGCCGTCGGCGGCTGCCTCGCCCAGAAGGACCGCGACACCATCGTCCAGCGGGCGCCCTGGGTCGACGTCGTCTTCGGCACGCACAACATCGGCAAGCTGCCCGTCCTGCTGGAACGCGCCCGCGTCCAGGAGGAGGCACAGGTCGAGATCGCCGAATCCCTGGAGGCCTTCCCCTCCACGCTGCCCACCCGCCGCGAGTCCGCGTACGCGGCGTGGGTCTCCATCTCGGTGGGGTGCAACAACACCTGCACCTTCTGCATCGTTCCCGCCCTGCGCGGGAAGGAGAAGGACCGCCGCACCGGCGACATCCTCGCCGAGATCGAGGCCCTGGTGGCCGAGGGCGTCTCCGAAATCACCCTGCTCGGCCAGAACGTCAACGCGTACGGCTCCGACATCGGCGACCGCGAGGCGTTCTCCAAGCTGCTGCGCGCCTGCGGGAAGATCGAGGGCCTGGAGCGCGTCCGCTTCACCTCGCCGCACCCGCGCGACTTCACCGACGACGTCATCGCCGCGATGGCCGAGACGCCGAACGTGATGCCGCAGCTGCACATGCCGATGCAGTCCGGTTCGGACAAGGTTCTCAAGGCGATGCGCCGCTCCTACCGGCAGGAACGCTTCCTCGGGATCATCGAGAAGGTGCGGGCCGCGATGCCCGACGCCGCGATCTCCACCGACATCATCGTCGGCTTCCCCGGCGAGACCGAGGAGGACTTCGAGCAGACGATGCACGCCGTCCGCGAGGCGCGCTTCGCGAACGCCTTCACCTTCCAGTACTCCAAGCGGCCCGGCACCCCCGCCGCCGACATGGAGGGCCAGATCCCCAAGGAGGTCGTGCAGGAGCGCTACATGCGCCTGTCCGCCCTCCAGGAGGACATCTCCTGGGAGGAGAACAAGAAGCAGGTCGGCCGCACCCTGGAGGTCATGGTCGCCGAGGGCGAGGGCCGCAAGGACGGCGCCACCCACCGGCTGTCCGGCCGCGCCCCCGACAACCGCCTGGTCCACTTCACCAAGCCGGAACAGGACGTCCGCCCCGGTGACGTGGTGACCGTCGAGATCACCTACGCCGCCCCGCACCACCTGCTCGCCGAGGGCGCCCCGGTCGCCGTGCGCAGGACCCGCTCGGGCGACGCCTGGGAGAAGCGGAACGCCGCCCCGGCCGCCAAGCCGGCCGGCGTCATGCTCGGCCTGCCCGGCATCGGCGCCCCGGCACCGCTGCCCGCGACGGCGGCCCCGGGCTGCGGCTGCGACTGAGGTACGGGGAGGCAGCGGCGCCCTCGAGGAGCCGCCCCCGGCCGCAAGCGCCGGCCCGATACGGCCGGCCGCCCGGCCGGGCCGGGGGAGGGGCCGCAGTACGCTGCCGACCATGCTTGTCGCCGCCGCTGTCTGCCCCTGCCCGCCGCTGCTCGTCCCCGACGTGGCCGCCGGTGCCGCACCCGAGCTGGACGACGCCAGAAGGGCGTGCACCGACGCCCTGGGCGTCCTCGCCGCCTCCCGGCCCGACCTGCTCGTGGTGATCGGCCCGGCCGAGCCGGCCGGGCGCGGCCCCCACCCCGAGGGAGCCGTGGGCGGCTTCCGGGAATTCGGTGTCGATCTGGAGGTGCGGCTCGGCCGGGACCGGGGAACGCGCGACGGCCGCCCCCTGCCGCCTTCGCTCGCGGTGGGAGCCTGGCTCCTCGCCCGTACGGGATGGGCCGCCTCCCCCGTCGAGGGCCTGGGCGTGAGCGAGGCGCTGGAGACCGCGCGCTGCACGGAGAGCGGGCGGGAGCTCGCCCGCCGGGCGGACCGGGTCGCGCTGCTGGTGATGGGCGACGGCAGCGCCTGCCGCACCGTGAAGGCGCCGGGCTATCTGGACGAGCGGGCGGCAGCCTTCGACGCGGAGGCCGCCCGGGCCCTGGGCGCCGCCGACCCGGAAGCGCTGACCGCGCTCGACGAGGTGCTCGCGCACCAGCTCAAGGCCGCCGGGCGCGCGCCCTGGCAGGTGCTGGCGGGGGCGGCCGAAGGCGCCGGTCTGGCCGGCCGGCTGCTGTACGAGGACGCGCCGTACGGAGTGGGCTACCTGGTCGCCACCTGGTCCTGAGCCCCGAGGACGCGCGGAGGGCCCCGAGCGGCGACCGCTCCGGGGCCCTGCGCGTTCCGCCGTCAGGCCGCGGGCGGAGGCGGCGGCGTCGTGCCGCCGTCCTTGTTCGCCAGCTTGTCCACCGCGTCCTTGGCCTTCTGCCGGCCCGTCACGATCTTGTCGCTGTACTTGCCCTTGGTCTTCTCGTCCACCGTCCGGGCGGCCTTCTCAAGCCCTTGGTCGATCTTGTCCCCGTGCTGCTGCGCGAGGTCGCTGACCTTCTCCTTCGCCGGGGCCAGCTTCGCCTTCACACTGTCCATGAAGCCCATCGGGCACCTTCTCCGCTCGGAAACTGTGAGAAATAACCCATATGTACAACCACTGTACGGGGAAGACCGCACTGTCGCGTCACCTTCCCTGCCCGGGCTTCCCTCATTCGGGGTGCGCGGCGCGGGTTTGGGGGAGACTGGGCCGGTGACAAGCTCAGCTCCCGCACCTCGGGTCATCACCGTCGTCGGTCCCACCGCAGCAGGAAAGTCCGACCTGGGGGTGTACCTCGCCCAGCAGCTCGACGGCGAAGTGATCAACGCCGACTCCATGCAGCTCTACCGCGGGATGGACATCGGCACCGCCAAGCTGACGCTCGCCGAGCGCGCGGCCGTGCCGCACCGGCTGCTGGACATCTGGGACGTCACCGAGACCGCCAGCGTCGCCGAGTACCAGCGCCTCGCCCGCGCCGAGATCGACCGGCTCCTCGCCGAGGACCGCACCCCGATCCTGGTCGGCGGCTCCGGCCTGTACGTGAAGGGCGCGATCGACGCCCTGGAGTTCCCCGGTACGGACCCCGGCGTCCGGGCGGCGCTGGAGGCGGAGCTGGACGAGCACGGCTCCGGAGCACTGCACGCCCGGCTCGCCGCCGCCGACCCCGAGGCCGGCCGCGCGATCCTCCCCAGCAACGGCCGGCGCATCGTGCGGGCCCTGGAGGTCATCGAGATCACCGGCAAGCCGTTCACCGCCAACCTCCCCGGCGACGACGCGGTCTACGACGCCGTCCAGATCGGCGTCGACGTGGCGCGCCCCGAACTCGACGAGCGCATCGCCCTGCGGGTCGACCGCATGTGGGAGGCGGGACTCGTGGACGAGGTGCGCGCCCTGGAGACGCAGGGGCTGCGCGAAGGGCGGACCGCCTCGCGGGCCCTCGGCTACCAGCAGGTCCTGTCCGCGCTGGCCGGCGAGTGCACCGAGGAACAGGCGCGCGCCGAGACCGTGCGCGCCACCAAACGCTTCGCGCGCCGTCAGGACTCCTGGTTCCGCCGCGACCCGCGCGTCCGATGGCTCAGTGGTGACGCGGAACACCGCGGGGAACTCCCCAGCCAGGCCCTGGCGTTGGTCGAACGAGCGGTTACAGCCTGATCACGTGATGGCATCGGGACGCTCCGCCCGTCATTTCGGCGACCGCGGCCGTGCCATCATCGAGCATCGATCGACTGGAGTCCGAGTTGGGAGGGCGCGTGGCGATGGAGGCCGGCCCTCGCGACACGGAACAAGACGCACCGGAACACAACGCACCGGGTGCCGGGCGTGAGGCGGACGGCCTCAGCCCGGACGGGCCCGACGAGCTCGACGTGACCCCCGAGGTCGAGGTCGAGCTGCGGCCCGCCCGACGGCTGCGCATCTGGCAGCTCGCGCCCATCGTCATGCTCGCCGCGGTGGGCTCGCTGATGTTCGCCTTCCCGCTGGCCTTCGAATTCGGCGACGGCGGCGCGGTCGTCGCCATGCTGGGCCTCCTGATCAGCTGCTGCGCCGCCGGATGGTCCGTGATGGCCGCCCGCCGCGTCGGCTACGCCTGGCCCGGACTGCCCTCCAAAGGCTCGTCGCAGCGTCCGGACTGGCGGGTGATCGCGCTCTACGCCGGCGTCTGCGCCGTGCTCGTCGCGCTCGCCGTCTGGCGTGTGGCACGGCTGCGCTGACCCTCCGGGAGCCGTGGGCCGGGAAGCAAGCCCCCGGAGCCTGCCCGCGCGGCGGACCGTTTTCCGGCTGTCGGTGCCGCCTCGTACAGTTGTCCCGTGACCACCTCGCAGATCGCCTTCCTCAAGGGCCACGGCACCGAGAACGACTTCGTGATCGTTCCCGACCCGGAAAACGCCCTCGACCTGCCCGCCTCCGTCGTCGCCCGGCTCTGCGACCGCCGCGCGGGCATCGGCGGCGACGGTCTGCTGCACGTGGTGCGCTCCGCCGCGCACCCGGAGGCGAAGGCGATGGCCGAGGACGCCGAGTGGTTCATGGACTACCGGAATTCCGACGGCTCGGTCGCCGAGATGTGCGGCAACGGCGTGCGGGTCTTCGCCCGCTACCTCCAGCGCGCCGGCCTGGCCGAGGCGGGCGACCTGGCGGTCGCCACCCGGGGCGGGGTCAAGAAGGTCCACCTCGCCAAGAACGGCGACGTCACCGTCTCCATGGGACGCGCCCTGCTCCCCGCCGACGGCGTCACCGTCACCGGCGGCGGCCGGGCCTGGGACGCCCGCAACGTCAACATGGGCAATCCCCACGCGGTCGCCTTCGTGGACGACCTGGCCCACGCCGGCGACCTGCTCACCGAGCCGTCCTTCGCCCCGGCCGCCGTCTACCCGGAGGGCGTCAACATCGAGTTCGTCGTGGACCGCGGCCCCCGCCACGTCGCCATGCGGGTCCACGAGCGCGGCTCCGGCGAGACCCGCTCCTGCGGCACCGGCGCCTGCGCGGTGGCCGTCGCCGCCGCCCGCCGGGACCAGGCCGACCCCGCGAGGACCGGCGAGCCCGTCACGTACACCGTCGACCTCCCCGGCGGCAGCCTCGCCGTCACGGAGCACCCGGACGGCGGGATCGACATGACCGGACCGGCCGTCATCGTCGCCGAAGGCATGATCGACCCGGCCTGGCTCGAAACGCCGAACGAGTAACGCTTCGCTCGAATGGGTGATCCGTTTCACGCTGGGCGAGAGCGGGACTCCGCCACGTGGTGGGCTCGGTAGCATCAAGCACCGGCCCCGGAGGCGCGCCGCGCCTCTCCACCGCCGGTCGACGTCGCCGGAGGTGCCCCCATGAGTGCAGAGGCCACCAGCCCAGGTGCTCCCATCCGCAGGCGGGGCCGCCCCCGGATCGACCTCCGCAGGCTCGGCAGAGCCGCGCTCTTCGGCCCGGTCTCCCGCGACCGGCTCCCCGACGCCATCGCGCACGTCGCCGAAGTGCACCGGGCCCACCACCCCGACGCCGACCTCGCCGTCCTGCAGCGCGCCTACGTGCTGGCCGAGACCTCGCACCGGGGGCAGATGCGCAAGAGCGGCGAGCCCTACATCACCCATCCGCTCGCCGTCACCCTCATCCTCGCCGAGCTGGGCGCCGAGACCACCACGCTGACCGCCTCCCTGCTCCACGACACCGTGGAGGACACCGAGGTGACCCTCGACCAGGTGCGGGAGGAGTTCGGCGAGGAGGTCTGCTACCTCGTGGACGGCGTCACCAAACTCGAGAAGGTCGACTACGGGGCCGCCGCCGAACCCGAGACCTTCCGCAAGATGCTGGTCGCCACCGGCGACGACGTCCGCGTCATGTCGATCAAGCTCGCCGACCGGCTGCACAACATGCGCACGCTCGGCGTGATGCGGCCCGAGAAGCAGGCCAGGATCGCCAAGGTCACCCGCGACGTGCTGATCCCCCTCGCCGAACGGCTCGGTGTCCAGGCGCTCAAGACCGAACTCGAAGACCTGGTCTTCGCCATCCTCCACCCCGAGGAGTACGCCCGCACTGACGCGCTGATCACCGAGGCGGCCGACGGTCCCGACCCCCTCGGCGCCATGGCGGCGAACGTGGCCTCGGTGCTGCGGGAGGCCGGCATCTCCGCGGAGGTCCTGGTCAGGCCCCGCCATTTCGTCTCCGTCCACCGCGTCCGCATGAAACGCGGCGAACTGCGCGGCAGCGACTTCGGACGGGTCCTGGTGCTCGTCGGGGAGGACGCCGACTGCTACGCCGTCCTGGGCGAGCTGCACACCTGCTTCACCCCGGTGATCTCCGAGTTCAAGGACTTCATCGCCGCCCCCAAGTTCAACCTGTACCAGTCGCTGCACACCGCGGTGGTGGGCCCGGACGGCGAGGTGGCCGAGGTCCTCATCCGTACGCACCGCATGCACAAGGTCGCGGAGGCGGGCGTCGTCGCCCTCGGCAATCCGTACGCCTCCGAGGGCGCCCCCCAGACCGCCGAACCGGCCGACGGCGAACGCGCCGACCCCACCCGCCCCGGCTGGCTCTCCCGCCTCCTCCAGTGGCAGCAGTCCGCGCCCGACCCCGACACCTTCTGGACCACCCTGCGCGCCGACCTCGCCCAGGACCGCGAGATCACCGTCTTCCGCACGGACGGCGGCACGCTCGGCCTGCCCGCCGGCGCCAGCTGCGTCGACGCGGCCTACGCCCAGCACGGCGAAGCCGCCCACGCCTGTATCGGGGCCCGGGTGAACGGCCGGCTCGCCACGCTGAGCACCGTGCTGACGGACGGCGACACCGTGCAGCCGCTGCTGGCCGAGGACGCGGCGTCCGGCCCCTCACCGGACTGGCTCGACCACGCGCGCACCGCCGCCGCCCGCATCGCCATCACCGGCTGGCTCGACGCCCACCCGCAGGCGGCCCAGTCCGGTCAGCCCGGTGTGCCGGCCGGCCCCGAGCCGCAGCCGGTCCCGCCCGCGGCGCCGCGGACCGCCCGCGCCCGCACCGCGACCGCCGTGGCCGAGCGGCCGGACGCCGCGGTGCGCCTCGCCGGCTGCTGCACGCCCGTGCCCCCCGACGAGGTCACCGGCTTCCCCGTCCGCGGTGGCGCCGCCGTCACCGTGCACCGGCTGGAGTGCCCCGCCGTGGCCCGCATGGAAGCGGTCGGGCGGACGCCGGTCGCGGTGAGCTGGGGCGACGAGCAGGCGTGCCGGGTGACGCTGGTCGCCGAATCGTTCGGCCGCCCCCGACTGCTCGCGGACCTCACCGAGGCGATCGCCGGGGCCGACGCCGCCGTGATCTCCGCCACCGTGGAGCCCCCGAGCGAACAGCGCGTACGGCACACCTACACGCTGCGGCTCCCGGACGCGGCCGGTCTGCCCGCGCTGATGCGCGCGATGCGCGAGGTGCCCGGCGTGTACGACGTGAGCCGTGCCCAGCACCCGGCCGGGACGCTCTGAGACCGGTGGAGCTCTGGGGTCCGTGCCGTCAACCGGCGTGATCATTCGGGTGGTGCGGCGCGCGCCGCGCCCGCCCGGCGGGGTGGCGCTGATAGCCGTAGTCCATGCCGTTCCCCTCCCGCCGCTCGCGGGCCGCCCTGCTGGCCGCCGCCGCGTCGGCCGCCCTCGTCGCCGCCGCCCTGCCCGCCGACCCGGTGCCCCTCGGCATCGGCGACCCGCTCTTCCCGCAGCTCGGCAACCCCGGGTACGACGTGCTCGCGTACGACATCGGCCTCACCTACCAGGGCAGCAACGACGAGCCGCTGGACGCCGTCACCACCATCGACGCACGGACGACCGAGCCGCTGGACCGGATCAACCTCGACTTCACCCGGGGCACCGTGCGTTCGGTCGCCGTCAACGGGCTGCGCGCCCGCTTCGACACGGCGGGCGAGGACCTCGTCGTACGGCCGGTGGGCCGCATCCCGGCCGGTATCCCCCTGCGCATCACCGTCCGCCACACCAGCGACCCCACCGGCGAACAGGACAGCGGCGGCTGGGTGCGCACCGCCGACGGGCTCGCCATGGCCAACCAGGCCGACGCCGGACACCGGGTCTTCCCGGGCAACGACCACCCCGCCGACAAGGCGTACTTCACCTTCCGCGTCACCGCGCCGAACGATCTGACCGTCGTCGCCAACGGCATCCCCACCGGCCGCAGCCGCATGGGGGGCAGCACCACCTGGACCTACCGCACCGAGCACCCCATGGCGACCGAACTGGCCCAGGTCAGCATCGGCGACTCGACCGTCGTGCGCCGGACGGGACCGCACGGACTGCCCGTGCGCGATGTCGTCCCGACCGCGGACCGGGACCGCCTGGAACCCTGGCTGAAGAGGACCCCCGCCCAGCTGGAGTGGATGGAGCGGCAGGTCGGCCCCTACCCGTTCGAGAACTACGGGATCCTCGTCGCCGACACCGAGACCGGCTTCGAGCTGGAGACCCAGACCCTCTCCCTCTTCGAGAAGCGCCTGTTCACCGATACACGCTTCCCCGAGTGGTACGTCGAGTCGGTCATGGTCCACGAACTGGCCCACCAGTGGTTCGGCGACAGCGTCTCCCCGCAGACCTGGTCCGACCTCTGGCTGAACGAGGGGCACGCCACCTGGTACGAGGCGCGGTACACCGAGGACCACATGGACGCGCCACTGGAGGCGCGCATGCGGAACGCCTACATCCGCTCGGACGCCTGGCGCGCCGCCGGAGGCCCGCCCGCCCGGCCCCTGGCCCCGGAGCCCGGCGAGAAGATCAGCCTGTTCCGGCCCGTCGTCTACGACGGCAGCGCCCTCGTCCTGTACGCGCTGCGCCAGGAGATCGGCCGGGACGCCTTCGACCGGCTGGAACGGCTCTGGGTGCGCGAGCACCGCGACTCCAACGCGGCCACGGCCGACTTCGTCCGGCTCGCCTCGCAGGTGTCGGGGCGCGACCTGGCCGCCTTCTTCGACGGCTGGCTGTACGGGACGAAGACGCCGCCCATGCCGGGGCACCCGGACTGGCGGAGCACGGCGCCGGCCGCCTCGTAAACCCGGGTGACGCCCCGCTCCCGGCGTGTCACTATCGACGGGTCGCCGAGGCGGCCGGAGCGGACGATCTCCCCCTCGGGAATCTTCCGCGCAGGTCACGCGTTGTGACTGATGCAACTACTCCTATCGACGTAAGGATCCAATGACCTCCTCTTCTTCCCTTCCCCAGGACGCGCGCAACGCGCAGAGTGCCACGGAGAACGCGACCGAGAGCCTCACCGAGGGCCTGCGGGCCGACGCCCTGATGGAAGAGGACGTCGCCTGGAGCTTCGAGATCGACGGAGAGCGGGACGGCGACCAGCTGGACCGCTCGGAGCGCGCCGCGCTGCGCCGCGTGGCCGGCCTCTCCACCGAGCTCGAGGACGTCACCGAGGTCGAGTACCGGCAGCTGCGCCTGGAGCGCGTGGTGCTCGTCGGAGTCTGGACCTCGGGCACCGTGCAGGACGCGGAGAATTCGCTCGCCGAGCTGGCGGCCCTCGCGGAGACGGCGGGCGCCCAGGTGCTCGACGCCGTCTTCCAGCGCCGTGACAAGCCCGACCCGGCCACGTACATCGGTTCCGGCAAGGCGCTCGAACTGCGTGATCTCGTCGTCGAGTCCGGGGCCGACACCGTCGTCTGCGACGGTGAGCTGTCCCCGGGCCAGCTGATCCACCTCGAAGACGTCGTCAAGGTCAAGGTGGTCGACCGGACCGCCCTGATCCTCGACATCTTCGCCCAGCACGCCAAGTCCCGGGAGGGCAAGGCGCAGGTCTCCCTGGCACAGATGCAGTACATGCTGCCCAGGCTGCGCGGCTGGGGTCAGTCGCTGTCCCGTCAGATGGGCGGTGGCGGTACCAGCGGCGGTGGCGGCATGGCGACCCGTGGTCCCGGTGAGACCAAGATCGAGACCGACCGGCGCCGTATCCGCGAGAAGATGGCGAAGATGCGCCGGGAGATCGCGGAGATGAAGACCGGCCGCGACCTCAAGCGCCAGGAACGCCGGCGCAACAAGGTGCCGTCGGTCGCCATCGCCGGATACACCAACGCCGGGAAGTCTTCGCTGCTCAACCGCCTGACCGGGGCGGGAGTGCTGGTGGAGAACGCCCTCTTCGCCACCCTCGACCCGACCGTGCGCCGGGCCGAGACGCCGAGCGGCCGGGTCTACACCCTCGCCGACACCGTCGGGTTCGTACGGCATCTGCCGCACCACCTGGTCGAGGCGTTCCGCTCCACCATGGAGGAGGTAGGCGACTCCGATCTCCTCCTCCACGTGGTGGACGGCGCGCACCCGGTGCCGGAGGAGCAGCTCGCCGCGGTGCGCGAGGTGATCCGCGAGGTCGGTGCGACGGACGTGCCCGAGATCGTCGTGATCAACAAGGCGGACGCGGCCGACCCGCTGGTCCTCCAGCGCCTCCTGCGCAACGAGCGGCACGCCATCGCGGTCTCCGCCCGCACCGGGGCCGGCATCGACGAGCTGCTCGCGCTGATCGACAGCGAGCTGCCCCGTCCGTCGGTCGCGATCGAGGCGCTCGTGCCGTACACCCAGGGCGGGCTCGTCTCCCGGGTGCACGCCGAGGGCGAAGTGGTCTCCGAGGAGCACACCTCGGAGGGCACGCTGATCAAGGCACGGGTCAACGAGGAGCTGGCCGCGGAGCTCGCCGCGTACATCCCCGCCGTGCACTGAGCCGCACCGCACCGAGAAGCAGCCGGAAGGCCCGTCCCCTCGCGAGGGGACGGGCCTTCCGCCGTGGTACGGGCGCCGCCGCTACTGGCCCCCGTGTTGCTCGCTCATCACCGTGAAGATCTGCTCGGCGCCCCGCGCAGGGGCCGCAGCCTGCGGCCCTCAGCGCGAGCGCCGCGCCTCCGCGGGCGCGGTCCCGCCTGTCACTCGTCCGCGTACTTGTCGCTGACCGCGTCGTAGACGCCCTTGGCCTCCTTGCCGAGGCGCGGTCCGGCGAGCCAGCCCGCCGTCACCGGGCCGATGGAGGTGTTCGAGACCAGCGCGGGCTTGCCGTCCTGGCCGGTCGCGACCCAGCCGCCGCCGGACGAGCCGCCGGTCATCGAGCAGCCGATGCGGTACATCGTCGGGTCGTCCTGGGCGAGCGACAGGCGGCCCGGCTTGTCCTTGCACTGGAACATCTTCTGGCCGTCGTACGGCGCCGCGGCCGGGAAGCCGGTGGCGGTCATGTCCGCGATCTCGGGCACCGCCGGGGCGTTGAACTCGACCGGCAGCGCGGAACCGACGGTCTCCTCCAGGGACTTGCCGCCCGCACCCTCCTCGGGCGTGACGTGCAGTACGGCGAAGTCGTACGGAGCGCCGAGGCCGCCGACCGAGGCGCCCTGGTCGATCCACTGCTGGGAGGTCTGCGCCCAGGTGCCCCACCAGATGCCGTAGGGGGCGACCTTCTCCTTCGGCGGGTTGCTCCGCAGCTCGGCCGTCGACAGACCGCTGTTGTTGTACGACGGCACGAAGGCGATGTTGCGGTACCAGCCGCCCTTCTTGCCCGCGTGGACGCAGTGGCCGGCCGTCCAGACCATGTTGGACTTGCCGGGGTGCGCCGGGTCCTTCACCACGGTCGCCGAGCAGACCATCGAGCCCTCGGGGCCGTCGAAGAACAGCTTGCCGGACTCCGGCGCGTTGTCGTGGTACTGCGTCTGCACGCCGACGGCCCGGACCGGCGCGGGCGTCGGGTCCGTCACGCCCTCGTCGCCCGAGATGTCGTTGTCGACCGGCTTCTCCGGCGGCTTGTCGGCGTCCTGCATGCGGTCGGGGTCCCAGAGGCCCGCGATGATCGGGTTGATGTAGTCCTTGGCCTCACGCAGCCACTTGTCCTTGTCCCAGTTCTTCCACTCGCCGTTCTTCCACTTGTCGATGTCGATCCCGTGTTCCTTGAGCCGGTCCTTCAGATCGTCCGGGATGGCGATCTTGCCGTCCGACGTCGCACCGGCCGAGGCGCTGTTGCCCGGCTCGGAGTTCGCGTCGTCCTCGGTCGGCCCGCAGGCGGTGGCCGTGAGCGCGAGGACGGCGGTGAACGCGGCGGTGACGAGCACGGGGGAGGAGGCGCGACGCGCACTCCTGCCGCGGCGTGCGGTGGTTCCTGGTCGAACGAGACGCATCTGCTGATCCCCCTGGGACTTCGTGACTCAACGCTTCTGTACTGCACTTGTGTCCGGCGCGCCGCATGGTCCGCCGAACGGGCAGGAAGCAGCGCGGCCTTCGGGACGTGCCCGAGCCCGGCGCGGCCCCCACTATGCCGGTGCCGCTGTCGGCGGTGCGCGGCAGGGTTGCGCTCCGCAAGGATCTTCGGATTTACCCGTGATTTTTTGCCCCCTCGGTCGTTGGTACGCGTGGGGAGCACGGAGACAGCGTTCACCCTCGCAGGCCGTCCTTGCGAAATCGTACTGACGTGCAACGCAACTGTTACAGCGGGAGGATCAAGAGCCGTGGCCGTGACCGAACCAGCTCCGGCGCCACCCCTGGCGGCCCACGAAGGCATCCTGCGCCGCCAGTCGCTGCGTGAATCGGCCGCCCGCACCTACGCCAGGTCGCTGCCGATCGTCCCGGTGCGCGCCCGGGGACTGACCATCGAGGGCGCGGACGGGCGGCGCTATCTCGACTGCCTCTCCGGGGCGGGGACACTGGCCCTCGGCCACAACCACCCGGTCGTCCTGGAGGCGATCAAGAAGGTCCTCGACTCGGGTGCCCCGCTGCACGTGCTGGACCTGGCCACGCCGGTCAAGGACGCTTTCGTCACGGAGCTGTTCAGCACCCTGCCGCGGCGGTTCGCCGACAACGCCCGGGTCCAGTTCTGCGGCCCCGCCGGTACGGACGCGGTCGAGGCGGCGTTCAAGCTGGTCCGCGCCGCGACCGGCCGCAGCGGCCTGCTGGCCTTCACCGGTGCGTACCACGGCATGACGGCGGGCGCCCTCGCGGCTTCCGGCGGCGCCGAGGACGTACGGGTGACCAGGCTGCCCTTCCCGCAGGACTACCGCTGCCCCTTCGGCATCGGCGGCGAAGCGGGTGCGCGGACCGCCGCCCGCTGGACCGAGAACCTGCTGGACGACCCCAAGAGCGGGACGCCCGCACCCGCCGGGATGATCTTCGAACCGGTCCAGGGCGAGGGCGGGGTCAACCCCGCGCCGGACGGCTGGACGCGGCGGATGCGCGAGATCACCGAGACCAGGTCCATCCCGCTGATCGCCGACGAGGTCCAGACCGGCGTCGGCCGGACCGGCGCCTTCTGGGCCGTCGAGCACAGCGGAATCGTGCCCGACGTCATGGTGCTGTCCAAGGCCATCGGCGGCTCCCTCCCGCTCGCCGTGGTCGTCTACCGCTCGGAGCTCGACACCTGGCAGCCCGGCGCCCACGCCGGCACCTTCCGCGGCAACCAGCTCGCCATGGCGGCCGGCACGGCCACCCTCGCGTACGTCCGCGAGAACGGCCTCGCCGAACGGGCCGGCGTCCTCGGCAGCCGCATGCTGGCGAGCCTCAGGTCGCTCGCCGCCGACCACCCGTGCATCGGCGACGTCCGGGGCAGGGGCCTGATGATCGGCGTCGAGATCGTGGACCCCGAAGCCCGCCCGCAGGGCACCGGCACCGAGCCGCCGCCGGACCCGGTCCTCGCCGCCGCCGTCCAGCAGGAGTGCCTGAGCCGCGGGCTCATCGTCGAACTCGGCGGCCGCTACTCCACCGTCGTACGCCTGCTGCCGCCCCTCACGCTCACCGACGAACAGGCGACGGCGGTGGTCGACCGCCTCGCCGACGCCCTGGCAGCGGCGGAGCGGTCACCGCACCGCCGCCTGCCTACCGGATCGCTCCGCTGACCACGGACACCAGCACAGGAAGACCGCCGTGAACCCCCCCCCCGCGCCCGAGGCCGACGGCCCTCCCCCCACCCACCTCACCGAGCCGGAGGCCCCCGGCGGGCTCGCCGTCGAGGCGACGACCGTGCCGCGCCAGAAGGAGACCCCGCACGACCTGTGGCACGCGTCGCGGCCCGCTACCCGGCCGCAGAGCTCCGTACACCCGGACGATCCCGCGACGGCCCCGGACCCGGGCGCCGACCCGCTCGACCATCCCGACCCGCTCCGCGCCGCCGACGCGGCCGGCGTCGAGAACCTCCTGCGCTGCTGGGTCCGCGAGAACGACCTGCCCCGCCCGGCCGGGCAGACCCTGCGCGTCCCGCTCCCCGCGAGCGGTACCGCCCTGCTCGTCCCCGTCCGCCACTGGTCCGCCACCGGCTGGCACCGCTTCGGGCCCCCCGTCCTGGAGCAGGCACCCGCCACGGCGCCCACCGCCGACGCGGTCACCGTGGCCGCCCTGCTCGGCCGGGAGGCCGGCCACCACGACGGCGCCGACATGGCCGGCCGCGTCGCCGACTCGGTACGCCGCACCGCCTCGTTCATCGGGGAGCGGCGCCGCAGGCCCGCCGCCCCCGAGGAGGCGGACCTCTTCCTCACCGCGGAACAGTCACTCCTGCTCGGCCACCCCCTGCATCCTTCGCCCAAGAGCAGGGAAGGGCTCACCGACGCCGAGGCGCGCCTCTACTCACCCGAGCTGTACGGCTACTTCCCGCTCCACTGGATGGCCGCCGACCGCTCCGTGCTGGCCACCGACTCCGCCTGGACCGATCAGGGCCGCCCCGTGCCCGCCGCCGACCTCGTCACCCGCCACGCCCCGGGCCTCGACTTCCCCGCGCACACCACTCCCATTCCCCTCCACCCCTGGCAGGCCCGCGAGCTGCGGAGCAGGCCCGAAATCGTCGCCCTGCTCGACGCCGGCCTCCTGCACGACCTCGGCCCCCACGGCGCCCCCTGGCACCCCACCTCCTCGGTGCGCACCGTGCACCGGCCGGGGTCCGACCTGATGCTGAAGCTCTCCCTCGGTGTCCGGATCACCAACTCCCGCCGTGAGAACCTCCGCAAGGAGCTCCACCGGGGCGTCGAGGTCCACCGGCTGCTCCGCACCGGACTCGCCCGTGAGTGGCACGCGGCGCACCCCGGCTTCGACATCGTGCGCGACCCCGCCTGGCTCGCCGTCGACACCCCGGACGGGGCGCCCGTGCACGGCCTCGACGTCATGCTGCGGCACAACCCCTTCAGCCGGTACGACGATGCCGTGTGCATCGCCGGGCTCACCGCTCCACGGCCCTGGCCGGGCCGGACGGGACTGCACTCGCGCCTCGCCGACGTGGTGCACCGCCTCGCCGCGGCCACCGGGCGGACGACGACCGCGGTGGCCGCCGAGTGGTTCCTGCGCTACCTGGAGCGCGTCGTCCACCCGGTGCTCTGGCTCGACGCCCGCGCCGGGGTCGCTCTCGAAGCCCACCAGCAGAACACCCTCGTCCTGCTGGACGCGGACGGCTGGCCCGCCGGCGGCCGTTACCGTGACAATCAGGGCTACTACTTCCGGGAATCGCACCGCACCGCACTCGACCACAGGCTCCCCGGCATCGGATCGGTCAGCGACACCTTCGTCTCCGACGCCGTCACCGACGAACGCTTCGCCTACTACCTCGGTATCAACAACGTATGCGGACTCATCGGGGCGTTCGGCTCCCAGCGGCTCGCCGACGAACAGATGCTCATCGACGCCTTCCGGCGCTTCCTGAAGTCGGCGGCCGGAATGGGCTCGCCGTTCCCCGCCCACCTGCTTGAAAACCCGCACCTGCGCTGCAAGGCCAACATGCTGACGCGCCTGCACGGACTCGACGAGCTCGTCGGGCCCGTCGACACCCAGTCCGTCTACGTCACCATCACCAACCCCCTGCACGGCTGAGCCGAGCCGGGGCCGAAGAGCCGACGAACCCGCACCCCCGAGCGCCGAGAGAGGAGCGCCACCCGTGTCTCCCCCCGAGGCGTCCGCCGGCCCCGTCCTCCGGCCGGGCTGGGCCCCCGTCCCCACACCGGCCGGGGAGTTCCAACTCGTCCCCGTCCGCCCGGAAAGCGATCTTCCGGTCCTCACCCGGTGGATGAACGACCCCGTCGTCGCCGCCTTCTGGGAGCTGGCCGGCGACGAGAGCGTCACCGCCCGGCACCTCGCCCCGCAGCTCTCCGACGACAGCCACAGCACCCCGTGCATCGGGGTGCTGTCAGGCGTGCCCATGAGCTACTGGGAGCTGTACCGCGCCGACCTCGACCCGCTCGCCCGCCACTACCCGGCCCGGCCGCACGACATGGGCGTCCACCTCCTCATCGGTGAGGGGCGCCACCGGGGCCGCGGCACCGGCAAGGCGCTGCTGCGCGCCGTGGCGGGCCTGCTGTTCGACCACGTCCCCCTCTGCACACGGGTCGTGGCCGAGCCCGACCTCCGTAACGTCCCGTCCGTCTCCGCGTTCCTGAGCGCCGGATTCCGCCTCTCCGCCGAGCTCGAACTCCCGGGGAAGCGGGCCGCGCTGATGGTCCGCGACCGAGCCCCCCGCAGCCGGCCATGAACGCATCCCCGATCCGTCCGCACCGCTCTCACCCCATCGGTTCCCACCCGAGGAGTCCCCGTGCCCACATACCCTGCGCACCACGACGCAACGGAGCCGCCCGCACTGCTCACCACCCCGGAGCTCAACCGGGTGGCCTGGGACCGGGCCGCCTCCCGGATGCTCGCGAAGATGCTCGGTGAATTCGCCTACGAGGAAGTCATCGAGCCGGCTCCGCGAACCGCCGGCGGCAGCACGTACACCCTTCCGCTGGACGACGGCGGCAGCCTCTCCTTCACCGCCCGGCGCGGTGTGTACGGGAGCTGGCGGGTGGACCCCGGATCGATCCGCGCGCAGGGCCCGGACCCCGCGGCGGGCAGCGTCCCGTTCTGCGATCCGCTGCTGTTCGTGACCCGGGCCCGCCGCCTCCTCGGCCTCGACGGCGCCACGCTCGGCCACCTCCTCCGCGAGCTGACCACCACGCTCGCCGCCGACGCCCGCCTCGATCACACCGCGCTCTCCGCCGCCGAGCTG
Organism: Streptomyces sp. 130; assembly: GCF_007096885.1. GTDB lineage: Bacteria > Actinomycetota > Actinomycetes > Streptomycetales > Streptomycetaceae > Streptomyces. The sequence goes on from NZ_VJNO01000006.1 coordinate 45,018, forward strand.
GCCGGTCTCGGCTACGCGGAGCTGGAGGGCCACCAGACCGGCCACCCCTGGATCGTCGCCAACAAGGGCCGGCTCGGCTTCTCCGCCGGCGACGCAGCCCGCTACACCCCAGAGGCCCGCGAGCCCGTCCGGCTGCCCTGGCTCGCCGTCTCCCACCGGATCGCCGCCTACCGTGGCGTGCCCGCCCTGTCCACCCCGGACAAGCTCTACGCCCAGGAGCTCGACGCGGCCGTCCGCGCGTCCTTCGCCGACAGCCTGCGCGCACGCGGCCTGGACCCGGACGGCTACCACTTCATGCCGGTCCACCCCTGGCAGTGGGACGAGTGGATCGTGCCCCTGTTCGCACCGGCCATCGCCGCCGGAGACATCGTGCCGCTGCCCGCCGACCCGGACGTACGGCTGCCGCAGCAGTCCATCCGTACCTTCGCCAATCTCGCGCGGCCGGACCGGCACATCGTCAAGCTGCCGCTGTCGATCCTCAACACCCTGGTCTGGCGCGGGCTGCCGACCGAGCGCACCATCGCCGCGCCCGCCGTCACGGGCTGGGTGCTGGGGCTGCGCGACGACGACCCGTTCCTGCGCGACACGTGCGGCGTGATCCTCCTCGGTGAGGTCGCCTCGGTCACCGTCGAGCACCCGCTGTACGACCATCTCCCCGAAGCGCCCTACCAGTTCAAGGAGATCCTCGGGGCGATCTGGCGCGAGCCGCTGCCGCCCCGCCTGGCACCGGGGGAGCGGGCCCGGACCCTCGCCTCCCTGCTCCACACCGACCCCGCTGGACGCGCGTTCACCGCCGAGCTGGTCGGCCGTTCCGGACTGGCCCCGACCGTCTGGCTGACCCGCCTCTTCGCCGCCCTGCTGCCGCCGCTGCTGCACTTCCTCTACCGCTACGGGACCGTCTTCTCCCCGCACGGTGAGAACGCGATCGTGGTCTTCGACGAGCGGGACGTGCCCGTGCGCCTCGCGATCAAGGACTTCGTGGACGACGTCAACGTGAGCGCGCAGCCGCTGCCCGAGCACGACACCATGCCGGCGGACGTGCGCCGCGTCCTGCTCACCGAGGAACCGGCCTTCCTCACCCAGTTCATCCACTCCGGGCTGTTCACCGGGGTCTTCAGGTTTCTCTCCCCGCTCTGCGAGGAACAGCTCGGCGTCCCCGAGGGCGAATTCTGGTCACTCGTCCGGGCGGAGATCCTGCGCTACCACGCCCGTTTCCCCGAGCTGAAGGAGCGGTTCGAGATGTTCGACATGCTCACCCCGCGCATCGACCGCCTCTGTCTGAACCGGAACCGGCTGCATCTGGACGGCTACCGCGACCGGCCCGTACGCCCGCACGCGGCGGTCCACGGCAGTGTCGCGAACCCGCTCCACCCCTCCGAGTGAGGCCGGGAGTGCCCGCCGATGTCAGTGGCGCCCCGTAGGCTGGCCGGGCTATGACGAAGCCATCCCTCCCCGAGCTCCTGCACGCCGCCGTGACCGCCGTCGGCGGTACGGAGAGGCCCGGCCAGGCCGCCATGGCCGCCGCCGTCGCCGAGGCCGTAGACGACCAATCCCATCTGCTCGTCCAGGCCGGCACGGGGACGGGCAAGTCGCTCGGCTACCTCGTGCCGGCCCTGGCACACGGCGAGCGCGTCGTCGTGGCCACGGCGACGCTGGCCCTCCAGCGCCAGCTCGTGGAGCGCGATCTGCCGCGTACGGTCGACGCGCTGCATCCACTGCTGCGCCGCCGCCCTCAGTTCGCCATGCTCAAGGGCCGGTCGAACTACCTCTGTCTGCACCGGCTCCACGAGGGCGTGCCGCAGGACGAGGAGGAGGGGCTGTTCGACCAGTTCGAGGCGGCGGCCCCGTCCAGCAAGCTCGGCCAGGACCTGCTGCGCATGCGTGACTGGGCCGACGAGACGGAGACGGGCGACCGGGACGACCTCACACCCGGCGTCTCGGACCGGGCCTGGGCACAGATCTCGGTCTCCTCGCGGGAGTGCCTGGGCGCGAGCAAATGCGCGTACGGCGCGGAGTGCTTCGCCGAGCAGGCCAGGGAGCGGGCCAAGCTCGCCGATGTGGTGGTCACCAACCACGCGCTCCTGGCGATCGACGCCATCGAGGGCGCCCCGGTGCTCCCGCAGCACGAGGTGCTGATCGTGGACGAGGCCCACGAGCTGGTCTCCCGGGTCACCGGTGTGGCCACCGGCGAGCTCACCCCCGGCCAGGTCAACCGCGCGGTGCGCCGCGCCGCGAAGCTGGTCAACGAGAAGGCGGCCGACGCGCTGCAGACCGCCGCCGAGGGCTTCGAGCGGGTCATGGAGCTGGCGCTCCCCGGCCGCCTGGAGGAGGTGCCGGAGGACCTGGGCTACGCGTTGACGGCCCTGCGGGACGCCGCGCGCACGGTGATCTCCGCGATCGGCGCCACACGGGACAAGTCCGTCCAGGACGAGGACGCGGTCCGCAAGCAGGCACTGGCATCGGTGGAGTCCGTCCACGCCGTCGCCGAGCGCATCACGCAGGGCTCCGAGTACGACGTCGTCTGGTACGAGCGGCACGACCGGTTCGGCGCCTCGGTGCGGGTCGCCCCGCTCTCCGTCTCCGGGCTGCTGCGCGAGAAGCTGTTCGCCGAGCGCTCCGTCGTGCTCACCTCCGCCACGCTCAAGCTGGGCGGCGACTTCAACGGCGTGGGCGCCTCCCTCGGGCTCGCCCCGGAGGGCACGGCGGGTGAGGACGTCCCGCAGTGGAAGGGCCTGGACGTCGGCTCGCCGTTCGACTATCCGAAGCAGGGCATCCTCTACGTCGCGCGGCATCTGGCGACCCCCGGCCGCGAGGGCTCCCGGACGGACATGCTGGACGAGCTGTCCGAGCTCATCGAGGCGGCCGGCGGGCGCACGCTGGGGCTGTTCTCCTCCATGCGAGCGGCCAAGGCGGCTGCCGAGGAGCTGCGCGGCCGGCTGGACAAGCCGATCCTGCTCCAGGGCGAGGAGACCCTGGGCGAGCTGATCAAGAGTTTCGCCGCCGACCCGGAGACCTGCCTCTTCGGCACGCTGTCGCTGTGGCAGGGCGTGGACGTGCCGGGGGCGAGCTGCCAGCTGGTGGTCATGGACAGGATTCCGTTCCCCCGGCCCGACGATCCGTTGATGAGCGCACGACAGAAGGCGGTCGAGGAGGCCGGGGGCAACGGCTTCATGGCGGTGGCGGCCACCCATGCCGCGCTGCTGATGGCGCAGGGCGCCGGCCGCCTCGTACGGGCCACGGGTGACAAGGGGGTCGTCGCGGTCCTGGACCCGCGTCTGGCCAACGCACGCTACGGCAGCTATCTGCGGGCCTCGCTGCCCGACTTCTGGTACACCACCGACCGCAACCAGGCCCGTCGCTCGCTCGCCGCGATCGACGCGGCGGCCAGGGCGGACGGGCGGTAGCCCTTCGGAGGGCGTACACCTCCGGCGAGGGCGGACACGAAAAGGGGCCCCGGGACCGGCGCGAAGCCGGACTCGGGGCCCCCTCTCCCAGAGAGTGTGAGGTGCGGGTCTCAGACCCTGCGCAGCACCGCGACCACCTTGCCGAGGATCGTCGCCTCGTCGCCGGGGATCGGCTGGTACGCGGCGTTGTGCGGGAGCAGCCAGACGTGGCCGTCCTCGCGCTTGAACCGCTTCACCGTGGCCTCGCCGTCCAGCATGGCGGCCACGATGTCGCCGTTCTCCGCGACGGGCTGGCGGCGCACGGTGACCCAGTCCCCGTCACAGATCGCCGCCTCGATCATCGAGTCGCCGACGACCTTGAGCACGAAGAGCTCGCCGTCCCCCACCAGCTGGCGGGGGAGCGGGAAGACGTCCTCGACGGACTCCTCGGCGAGGATCGGCCCACCGGCGGCGATGCGGCCCACCAGCGGCACGTACGAGGCGGCGGGCTTGCCCGTGGTGTCCGTCGGCTGCGTGCTCGGCTGGTCCGAGCCGCGTACCTCGTACGCCCGGGGGCGATGCGGGTCGCGGCGCAGGAAGCCCTTGCGCTCCAGCGCCATCAGCTGATGGGCGACCGAGGAGGTGCTGGAGAGCCCCACCGCCTGACCGATCTCCCGCATCGACGGCGGATAGCCGCGCCGCTGCACGGAATCCCGGATGACCTCGATCACCCGCCGCTGCCGGTCAGTGAGCCCCGAGCTGTCCGCCCGGATTCCGGGAGGTCGTCCGGGAAGCGAGCGCGCTGGGCGCCCGGGCTCCGGGCCCTCCGTGTTCATGACTGGGTCATTCATGGCATGCACCGGCTCGAGTCGGCTCTGGGAGCGGTCCTGGGCAGTGATGATGGCACTGTCTGCGGTGGTGGTCACGTCGGCGGCCCCTCTCGAATGGTCTCCCTGGCTGCACAACGGTAGTGGCTTTCGAAAGGTTGCGCCAAACACACGTTCGAGTGAAAAACGAATAAAAGACTGTCGGGACTCCACTGTCAGGTGTATGAGGCCGCCTACGGTGTGCGACGACCGGGTGTCGCCGGCAGGGCCGCCACTCGCTCCGCGCGGCCGTCGCGGCCGCCCCCGGGACCGTAGCGCGGCGCCCTGCGGGAGGCCGTCGCGGGGTGGCCGCCCGGTCGTCCGCCGTCCGGGTGCTTCCCGTACCCTCTTGGTCGGCCTTACGCTGCCTTCCGCCCGCTCCCGGGCGCGACACGCGCTAGGGCCGAATGCGCCACTGGACCCAAGATCTAGTGGTTGGATAGTGCCGACCGCCCCGAATGTAGTGGTCCCCCCGTCCATCGGGGGTGCGGTCATCGCCTATGCTTGAGACCGCTTCGAGGGCCCCCGACCGGGCCTGAAGAGGCTATTCAGTCGTGCTGTGAAGGAGGGTTGGGAGCCATGCACTGCCCCTTCTGCAGGCACCCCGACAGCCGGGTCGTCGACAGTCGCACCACCGACGACGGGACCTCGATCCGCCGGCGCCGCCAGTGCCCCGACTGCTCCCGCCGCTTCACCACGGTGGAGACCTGTTCACTCATGGTGGTCAAGCGGAGCGGGGTCACCGAGCCCTTCAGCCGCACCAAGGTCATCTCGGGCGTGCGCAAGGCGTGCCAGGGGCGGCCCGTCACCGAGGACGCCCTCGCCAAGCTGGGGCAGCGGGTCGAGGAGGCGGTGCGCGCGACCGGCAGCGCCGAGCTCACCACGCACGACGTCGGACTGGCCATCCTCGGCCCCCTGCAGGAACTCGACCTCGTCGCCTACCTGCGCTTCGCGTCCGTGTACCGGGCGTTCGACAGCCTCGAAGACTTCGAGGCCGCCATCACGGAACTCCGTGAGCGGCGGCCCCGCGCGGAAGCATGCGGGAGCGGCGAGACCCTTGAGGTCCCCGCCCCCGCCGTCGCCGCCGACTGAGCGGCGGTCGCCGGCCGCGTCGATCCGGGGATCGCGCGAGCCGGCACCTGGACCTTGCTCCGGGCGACGTATGACCAATGCGGCGGCCGAAGCATCAGACACACACTGTGCCGGGGAAGTTCTCGGCACTTCAGGGCGTTTTTGCCCACATATGGGAGGCGGCATGACAGAGACGGCGAGCGGCCCGGCACGGGGTTCCCGCAACAAGGGGACCAAGTCGACTGCGTCCAAGCAGGGCCTGCGTATCGAGCGCATCCACACCACCCCCGGCGTGCATCCGTACGACGAGGTGTCCTGGGAGCGCCGTGACGTCGTCATGACCAACTGGCGCGACGGCTCGATCAACTTCGAGCAGCGTGGCGTCGAGTTCCCCGACTTCTGGTCGGTGAACGCGGTCAACATCGTCACCAGCAAGTACTTCCGGGGCGCCGTCGGCACCCCGCAGCGCGAGACCGGTCTGCGGCAGCTGATCGACCGGATCGTCAAGACGTACCGGAAGGCCGGCGAGGACTACCAGTACTTCGCCTCCCCCGCCGACGCGGAGATCTTCGAGCACGAGCTGGCGTACGCCCTCCTGCACCAGATCTTCAGCTTCAACTCCCCGGTGTGGTTCAACGTCGGCACGCCCCAGCCGCAGCAGGTCTCCGCCTGCTTCATCCTCGCCGTCGACGACTCCATGGAGTCGATCCTCGACTGGTACAAGGAAGAGGGCATGATCTTCAAGGGCGGCTCCGGGGCCGGCCTGAACCTCTCCCGTATCCGTTCCTCCAAGGAACTCCTCTCCTCCGGCGGCAACGCCTCCGGTCCCGTCTCCTTCATGCGGGGTGCCGACGCCTCCGCCGGAACGATCAAGTCCGGTGGCGCCACCCGCCGTGCGGCCAAGATGGTCATCCTCGACGTCGACCACCCCGACATCGAGAACTTCATCGAGACGAAGGTGAAGGAGGAGGAGAAGATCCGCGCCCTGCGCGACGCGGGCTTCGACATGGACCTGGGCGGCGACGACATCACGTCCGTCCAGTACCAGAACGCCAACAACTCGGTCCGCGTGAACGACGAGTTCATGAAGGCCGTCGAGTCCGGCGGCAAGTTCGGCCTGCGCGCCCGGATGACCGGCGACGTCATCGAAGAGGTCGAGGCGAAGTCCCTCTTCCGCAAGATGGCCGAGGCCGCCTGGGCCTGCGCCGACCCGGGCATCCAGTACGACGACACGATCAACCACTGGCACACCTGCCCCGAGTCCGGCCGGATCAACGGCTCGAACCCGTGCAGCGAGTACATGCACCTGGACAACACCTCGTGCAACCTCGCCTCGCTGAACCTGATGAAGTTCCTCAAGGACGACGGCAAGGGCAACCAGTCCTTCGAGTCCGAGCGCTTCGCCAAGGTCGTCGAGCTGGTCATCACCGCGATGGACATCTCCATCTGCTTCGCCGACTTCCCGACCGAGAAGATCGGCGAGAACACCCGCGCCTTCCGCCAGCTCGGCATCGGCTACGCCAACCTCGGCGCCCTGCTGATGGCGACCGGCCACGCGTACGACAGCGACGGCGGCCGCGCGCTCGCCGGCGCCATCACCTCGCTGATGACCGGCACCTCGTACAAGCGCTCCGCCGAGCTGGCCGCCGTCGTCGGCCCGTACGACGGCTACGCCCGCAACGCCGAGCCGCACCAGCGCGTCATGCGGCAGCACGCCGACGCCAACGCCGCGGCCGTGCACGCCGACGACCTGGACAACCCGATCTGGGCCGCCGCGACCGAGGCCTGGCAGGACGTGATCCGGCTCGGCGCGAAGAACGGTTTCCGTAACGCGCAGGCGTCGGTCATCGCGCCCACCGGCACCATCGGCCTCGCCATGTCCTGCGACACCACCGGTCTCGAGCCCGACCTCGCCCTGGTCAAGTTCAAGAAGCTGGTCGGCGGCGGCTCGATGCAGATCGTCAACGGCACCGTCCCGCAGGCCCTGCGCCGCCTGGGCTACCAGGAGGAGCAGATCGAGGCGATCGTCGCCCACATCGCCGAGCACGGCAATGTGATCGACGCCCCCGGCCTCAAGACCGAGCACTACGAGGTCTTCGACTGCGCGATGGGCGAGCGGTCCATCTCCGCGATGGGCCACGTGCGCATGATGGCGGCCATCCAGCCGTGGATCTCCGGCGCGCTCTCCAAGACGGTGAACCTGCCGGAGTCGGCCACCGTCGAGGACGTCGAGGAGGTCTACTTCGAGGCGTGGAAGATGGGCGTCAAGGCGCTCGCGATCTACCGCGACAACTGCAAGGTCGGCCAGCCCCTCTCCGCCAAGACCAAGGAGAAGGACAAGGAGGTCGTCGCGGCCAAGGCCGAGGACACCATCCGTACCGCGGTCGAGAAGGTCGTCGAGTACCGCCCGGTCCGCAAGCGCCTGCCCAAGGGCCGGCCCGGGATCACCACCTCCTTCACGGTGGGCGGCGCCGAGGGCTACATGACGGCCAACTCCTACCCGGACGACGGCCTGGGCGAGGTCTTCCTGAAGATGTCCAAGCAGGGCTCGACCCTCGCGGGCATGATGGACGCCTTCTCCATCGCGGTCTCGGTCGGCCTGCAGTACGGCGTCCCGCTGGAGACGTACGTCTCGAAGTTCACCAACATGCGCTTCGAGCCGGCCGGCATGACGGACGACCCGGACGTGCGGATGGCGCAGTCGATCGTCGACTACATCTTCCGCCGCCTGGCGCTCGACTTCCTGCCCTTCGAGACCCGCTCGGCCCTCGGCATCCACTCCGCCGAGGAGCGCCAGCGCCACCTCGACACCGGCTCCTACGAGCCGACGTTCGAGGAGGAGCAGCTGGAGGCCGAGACCCTGGCCCAGACCGCCCCGGTGCGGACGGAGACGCTGAAGGCGGTCGCGCCGGTCCAGGAGACCGAGAAGGCCGAGCCGAGGACGGCGCACACCTCGGCCGAGCTGGTCGAGATGCAGCTCGGCATCAGCGCGGACGCCCCGCTCTGCTTCTCCTGCGGTACGAAGATGCAGCGCGCCGGCTCCTGCTACATCTGCGAGGGCTGCGGCTCCACCAGCGGCTGCAGCTGATCGCTGAACGGTGAGTGCGGGCAGGTCTTCCCGGGAAGACCTGCCCGCACTGCTCGTACAGGTCCTCCTCGGAAGACCCGCCCGCACTGTTCGTACGCGGCGCCTACGCGCCGAACGCCCGGCCGCCCATCGCGGCGGCGAACTCCTCGGGGTCGCCGTCGAAGCCCCGGACGGTGCCGTGGAAGTGCCAGCCGCCGGATTCGTCCCGTACGAATTCGGCCACGACGGCCGCGGTGGCGCCCCCCACGGCGGAGAAGTCGTCCTCCGCGAGCGTCGTGTAGCCCTCGCGGACCTGGACCCCGGTGTTCTCTATGGCGCCGAACGTCTTGCGGCCGTCGCGCTGCTGGATGGCGACGCCCACGACGACCCGGGCATAGGCGTCGGACAGCCGGTGCAGCTCCAGCGTCATCACCTCGTCGTAGCCGAGCCCCTGGCCGGTCCTGCTGTCCCGGTCGAGGGTGATCGTGCCGTCGGGCGACCGGCTGTCGAAGTGGACGAGGTACGCCGGTCCGCCGTACGGCTGGTCCGCCGGGTAGGTCGCCGCGATGATGTCGAGGTCGTTGGGCGTCTCGCCCCGGTCGCTGGGATCCCATCTGATCCGCACCTCGACCTTTTCCAGATCCTTGTTGGGAGTGCTCATCGGATTTCCCTCCTGCGCGCGGGGGCGGCGCTCCGGTTCCGTCCTCCGATCATGTCCGCAACGTGCCCCGGAACCAACCGGCTTGGGGGCGACCGGCTGAAACGGGCCAGGAACGCGCGGGAGACGGCCGGTTCCGGCGGACTCCGTGGGAGCGTGACCCACGCCACGTCCGACAGTCGTACGATGGCGCCGTGCTGGTCAAGTGGATTCGCTGCAGTGTGTCGGACCGTCGGGGTTTCGAACAGGGGCAGCGGAAGTGGGCGGGGCTGCTGGGTGAGCCGGGCTTCAGGGGGCAGGGAGGCGGCTGGAGCCGCGTCCGGCCGGAGGTGGCGCATGTCTTCGCCTTCTGGGAGAACCGGGTCTTCTACGACTCCTTCATGGCGCGAGGCCACGACGCCCTGGCGGCAGCGCAGTCCGGCACGTACCAGGACCTCCAGGTGAAGCTCTTCGAATACCGCTTCGACGTGAAGACCGGATTCGAACCCCGCTTCACCGACGCGGATGTGCTCAGGGTGGCCCACAGCCGGGTCCACGAGGACCGGGTCGAACACTTCGCGCTGATGCAGCAGCGGGTGTGGAACCCGGCCATGGCGGGATCACCGGGGATGCTGCGAGGGGTCTTCGGCGAGGCGCCCGGGCACGAGTTCCTGGTCCTGTCGATGTGGCAGTCCAGCGCGGAACGCGGCAAGTACCGGCCGGGCAGCGTGGACCGGCTCTCGCAGCGGGCGGGCACGGAGGAGGACGTGGCGGCGCTCTCCGGCGACGTGGTGCGGCTCGAACCGTCCTGGACGGTGTGACAGCGCCGGGCGGCGGGTACGGCGGCGACATCCACCGACGAATTCCGGACAGGTGCTCGAACGGCGATGACTCGATTTAGTGTCGTTGTATGGCACGACCGCAACGAATCGTTCTAGTCCGGCACGGCGAGTCCGAGGGCAACGCCGACGACACCGTGTACGAGCGCGAACCCGACCACGCGCTGAGGCTCACCCCCGCCGGGCTGCGCCAGGCCCGTGAGGCGGGGGAGCGGTTGCGCGGGCTGTTCGGGGAGGAGCGGGTCAGTGTGTACGTCTCTCCCTACCGGCGTACCCACGAGACGCTCGCGTCCCTCGGGCTGGACGCCGGGCGGGTACGGGTCCGCGAGGAGCCCCGGCTGCGCGAGCAGGACTGGGGGAACTGGCAGGACCGCGACGACGTCCGGCTGCAGAAGGCGTACCGGGACGCCTACGGGCACTTCTTCTACCGCTTCGCACAGGGTGAGTCCGGGGCGGACGTGTACGACCGGGTCGGCGCCTTCCTGGAGAGCCTGCACCGGAGCTTCGAGGCCCCGGACCACCCGCCGAACGTCCTGCTGGTCACCCACGGTCTGACCATGCGGCTCTTCTGCATGCGCTGGTTCCACTGGTCCGTGGCCGAATTCGAGTCGCTTTCCAACCCCGGGAACGGGGAATCGCGGACGCTCGTCCTCGGCAAGGACGGGCGGTACACGCTCGACCGGCCCTTCGCGCGCTGGCGTACCCCTGAGCCCTACGGCATCTCCGGATAGAGTGGAAGCGATGACCGAATCCGCTTCCGACCAGCGCCTCGAACGCACTCTGGCCAGCTTGCGCGGCCTGTCCGTGGGGGACGCCCTGGGCTCCCAGTTCTTCGTGCCCGCCAACTACCCGCTCCTGAAGGAGCGCGCCCTGCCGGCCGGGTCCTGGCAGTGGACCGACGACACGGAGATGGCCTGCTCCGTCGTGGCCGTCCTCCAGGAGCACGGCCGGATCGACCAGGACGCCCTGGCCCGGTCCTTCGCGCACCACCACGACTTCGACCGGGGATACGGCCCGGCCGTGAACCGCATGCTGCGCCTGGTCCGCGAGGGCGGCGACTGGCGAGAACTCGCCTCCTCCCTGTTCAACGGCCAGGGTTCCTGGGGCAACGGCTCCTCGATGCGCATCGCGCCGCTCGGCGCCTGGTACGCGGACGACCCCGAGCAGGCCACGCACCAGGCGGAGATCTCCTCCTACACCACCCACCAGCACCGGGAGGCCGTCGTCGGCGCGATGGCCGTCGCGGCGGCCGCGGCGCTCGTCGCCTCACCGGCCGGACCGCCCGCTCCGGAGGCCCTGCTGGACGGCGTCGTCGCGCTCGTCCCGCGCAGCGCCGTCGGTGCCGGACTGCGCCGGGCCCGGGACATGCTGGACTACGAGGACGCGGGCACCGTCGCGGCGGTCCTCGGCAACGGACGCCGCACCAGCGCGCACGACACCGTCCCCTTCGCCCTGTGGTCGGCGGCGCGGAGCCTCGGCGACTTCGAAGAGGCGTTCTGGGTGACGGCCCAGGCCGGCGGTGACGTGGACACGACCTGCGCCATCGTCGGCGGCGTGCTCGCGGCAAGCACCGCGGGCGCCCCTCCGGCGCACTGGACGGCCCGTACGGAGCCCCTCCCGCAGTGGACGACCGGCTAGGGCCGGTCCGGTGGACAGGGCGATACACCTGGCGCGCGGGTGCGTCGGCCGGACCGCCGCCCCACTGTCACGGTCCTGCCACAGCATCCTGCCCCACGGCCGGCGGCCGTGAGACGGGGTTACTCTTTCGGCCACGCCGCCCTTGGTGATCATGACGACGGGTGAGCACCGAATGAGACGCCGGGGCTGCGCGCTGCCCAGAGCTCGCGTGAGCGGGCCCCGGTGGGGGAGGGGTCCCGTGTCCGAAACACCGCCAGCTTCACCCCGGCCCGAGCCTGCGCCGGACGAGCCCGCCTCGCCCCGGCCCGCGCCGGACCAGGTCACTCCCGGGCAGATCCCGCCGGAGCAGCGTGTCCCTGGACAAGCCGGCACCGGGCGGACCTCGGCCGTGAGGGCCCGGACTGAACAGACACCGGCGTCCGCCGCCGCGCCCACGGGCAGGAGCGCGGCCGGAGACGGTACGGCGCCGATGCCCGAACCACCCGAGATCCCCGCCTACGCGACGGGACGCCCCCATGGGCAGATGCAGCAGAGCCCCTGGGGGAAGCCACCGCCTTCCGTCACGACGCGGCTGCGGGCAGTGAAGCCGGGGCCCGTCCACACCGGCGCCCTCTGGGCCGCCCTGGCGACGGCCCTGCTCAGCATGGCCCTGCTGGGCGACGGCATCGGGCTGAACCTGCTCATCGTGGCGCTGCCCGCCTCGGCCGGCGCGTACGTCTGCGCCAGAGCGGCGGGCCGCAAGCTCCGCCCCTGGACCGCCGTGTGGGGCATCGGCGGCCTGGCGCTGCTGGCCGTTCCGGCGCTCCGGGATGCCGGCTGGCCGACCTTCCTCGCGATGGTGTCCGCTCTGGCACTCGGCTCGCTGGCACTGCACGGCAGCCGGAGCTGGCTCGGCGTGTTCCTCGGCTCTCTCGGCGTGTTCACCTCCGTCCTCGAAGGGCTGCGATGGGGTGCCCGGGGGGTACGCGAACGCATGTCGGGATCCCGGGGCCGCTTCGGCGTCGTCTTCCGGTCCGTGGCCGTGGCCGTCGTCCTGGTCATCGTGTTCGGCGCGCTCTTCGCCAGTGCCGACGCCGCCTTCGCGGACCTGCTGGGCAGCCTGACCCCGGACGTGTCGGTCGGTGACGGTCCATGGCGGATCTTCCTGGGCCTCCTCGGTCTGGTGGGAGCCCTCGCCGCCGCCTACACCGCCGCCGCCCCGGTCCGCTGGGACGGGCTGCCGGTACGGCCGGGCAAGGCGCGGGGGCGGTTGGAATGGGCTCTCCCGCTGATCGTTCTGAACCTCCTCTTCGCGGCGTTCCTCACCATCCAGCTCACGGTGCTGCTCGGCGGATACGACAAGGTGATGGCCGAGACGGACCTGAGCTACTCCGAATACGCCCGCCAGGGCTTCTGGCAACTGCTCTGGGCGACGGTGCTCACGCTCGGCGTCATCGCGCTCGCCCTGCGCTGGGCCCCGCGCGGCGGCACGCGCGACCGCACCCTCGTCCGTTGTGTACTCGGCACCCTGTGCCTCCTCACCCTCGTCGTGGTCGCCTCGGCCCTGCGGCGTATGGACCTCTACGTCGACGCGTACGGCCTGACCCGGCTGAGGATCTCCGTGGCAGCGGTGGAACTCTGGCTCGGTGTGATCCTCGTACTGATCATGGCGGCCGGCGTGTTCGGCCCTCGTCTGCTGCCGCGTGCGGTCGCGGCGAGCGCGGCCGCCGGCGTACTGGCCTTCGGTCTCATCTCGCCCGACGGGCTCATCGCCGAGCAGAACGTCCAGCGCTACCGCAACGATCACGCGATCGACATCGAATACCTCAAGGGCCTCTCGGCCGATGCCGTACCCGCTCTCGACACCCTGCCCGAACCCCTGCGCTCCTGCGCCCTGCAGGACATCCGGCGCGAGCTCCAGAACTCCGACGAGCCCTGGTACGCGACGAGTTGGGGAGAGGCGCGAGCCCGGGACATCCTCGCCGACTGGGACCCCGGATTCCGCGCGTCCGACTGCCGGGGGCTGAGCACGGGCGACAGCGGCGACGAGCGCGGCGGCGGGACGGACGACGTCTACGACCCGTACGACCCGTACTGATCAACCCGCAAGCGGCAGCCCGGAGCCGTGTGTCGCGCGCCGTCCGGCGCGCGACCGCCGGTGCGAGCCCGCGAGGGGTGCCCCGGGGTGTTCCTGGCGTCCCCTTCGGCGTACGCTGACAGACGCCATGCCGTACGAACCACCCACGCACACCGTCGAGCGCTCACTGCGCGCCACCACCGGTGCCAAGATCGTCGCCGGTGTCGACGAGGTCGGACGAGGAGCGTGGGCCGGTCCCGTCACGGTGTGCGCCGCGGTCACCGGTCTCCGCAGGCCCCCCGCCGGACTCACCGACTCCAAGCTGATCACCCCCAAGCGCCGTGCGGAACTGGCGCCGGTGCTGGAGAGCTGGGTCACCGCGTACGGCATCGGTGACGCCTCCCCCCAGGAGATCGACGACCTCGGCATGACCGCCGCGCTCCGGCTCGCGGCCGTACGCGCCCTGGAGGCGCTGCCGGTCCGCCCCGACGCGGTGATCCTGGACGGCAAACACGACTACCTGGGCAGCCCCTGGCAGGTCCGTACCGTCATCAAGGGCGACCAGTCCTGCGTCGCGGTGGCCGCGGCATCCGTGATCGCGAAGGTCCGCAGGGACGCCATGATGGCCGAACTCGGCGCGCAGAAAGCGGAGTACGCGGACTTCGCGTTCGAGGCCAACGCCGGCTACCCGTCCCCCGTCCACAGGGCCGCACTCGAGGAGCGTGGGCCCACCGCCCACCACCGCCTCTCGTGGTCCTACCTCGACGCGCTGCCCCGGTGGCAGCACCTGAAGAAGGTCCGTTTCTCCGCCGAGGCGGCCGCACTGGAAAGCGGGGGCCAGCTCGGCTTCGACTTCTGATCGCGCATATGTGCCCACCCGCCGATGCCCGTGGTACCGGCGTTTGATAGACAACCACCCATGCCTCTCATCCCCGAGGAGCCTCAGATTCACGAGAGCGCCCAGGGTCCCCGCGCCACCCCGGCCACCGGCCGTGCCGCGTCGACCCCTCGTCCCGTACCCGGTCCGCGTTCAGCGGCCACGCCGCGCCCCGGTCGCCCGGGGCCCGGCCCGCGGCCTGCGCCCCCGGCGCAGCGCCAACCCGCCACCTCCGTCCGGCCCCAGGCGGCGCCGGTGGAGAATCGTTCCGCACCGAAGCTCCAGGTCATCCCCGCATCGGCCGACGGCGCGCTCGACGCCGCCGACGAGGCGGTGGACCTGCTGCTCGACTCGGGTCGCGCACCCGGCGACATCCTGGTGCTGACCACAGGCGGCCAGCACCCGTGGGCCACCCACGAGCTCTCCTTCGGTGAGGCCGCGTACTGGGCCCAGCTCGAAGCGGGCGACGACGTCTTCTTCGCCGAGGCCGCGGCCGCGGACCGGGTCAAGCCCCGGCCCGTGGTGGTCGTCGCGGTCAACGGCCCGGCCGACGACGCGGCCGCGCGGGCACTGGCCAGGGCCCGGGAATCGGCCGGTGTGCTGCTGATCGTCTGCGGCGATCCGCAGCGGATCAACGCCGCGCTCGGCGTCGGCGTCTGAGCATCGGCGCCGACGGGCCCGCGGCCGGTTACGTCACGGTGTGAGCCGCGGCTTCGGCGGTCCGGCCGTCCGAGAGGGCGGCCGGACCGCCGAAGCGTGCGTGGTCAGCGTGCCGCGGAACGGTGCAGTGCCTGTGCTGCTCCGCCTCCTGTGCGCGACGGGACCTGCGCGGAGGCCAAGGCTGTGTCGGCGAGGGCCGAAGGCTGCGACAGGGAGTTCGGACGGCGTCCGCCCCGGCCCTCGCCCAGCACCTGCCAGCCGCCCCGGGTCAGCGTGATGTACGCGCCGCACCGCAGTCCGTGCAAGGTGCAGGCGTCCCGAAGTCCCCACATCCACGCTCCGTCCTCCTCCGTCCAACGCTCGTCCCCTTCGCGGCAGTAGAGCAGTACCGCGGTGCGGACGGGCGTACGGCGCCGCAGATCATGCGGGATGACGCGCCGCAGATGCGCCAGCAGTGAATTCCGGAACTCCCAGCCGTCGGCCGTCACCGAGCGGCGGGCGAATGAGGCGCTTGCCGTCAGGCGCTCCTCGTGGTCCAGGACGGCGACCACCGCGGTGGCCGGCGACGGCCGGTGCCTGGCATGCAGGCCGCTGACCACCTCACGCGGGCTGCGCAGCAGGGGTATTCCGGCCGCTGCCCACTCGGCCGGTTCGAGCATTCTGGCAAGGCGGTTGGCGGAGTCGGCGGCTGCCGACATCGAAGTGGCTGCGGACGGAGCGAATCCGAAGGTCACGGTCCTCCCTTCGCATACGCGCCCACGATGCGGGCAGGGTCGGATGAGGGCGCGCCGCGGCACAGCCCTTTCGGGCCCGCGAGAGGACCGTGCGGGGAGCGACTCCAATTCTTCCTGGCGTATCGGCAGGCGGCAACGAGCAATTGGCGAGGCTGACGGTATTCAGCCGGAATGACACGGATATCCCTGCCCAGTCCGGGCCCGCCCGACGCCTTCCGTCACGCCTGAACCGCGAGGACCAGCGGAAACACCGCCTCCGCCCCGGCGCGACGCAGCAGGCGGGCCGCCACGGCGAGTGTCCAGCCGGTGTCCGAGAGATCGTCCACGAGCAGCACGGGACCGTCCGCGGTCGACAGGGCGTCCGCGAGGCCGGGTGGGACGAACAGCCGCTCGTGCAGGGCGCGGACCCGCTGCGCACTGTTGGTCTGCGATATCCGGACGGCATCGGCGTCCGGGGTCAGGCCCAGACACCCCAGCAGCGGCATTCGTCCCACGCCGGCGATGTGCCTGCCGAGCGATTCGATGAGCTGGGGCCTGCGGGCCGAGGCCATGGTGACGACACCGACCGGGCGGGAGACGGCGTCGGCGGTCCCGGAAGCCCAGCCTCCGGGGCCCTTGGCCCAGTCGGCCAGCACCGTCACCACGGCATCGGCGACGTCACCCGGAACCGGGGCGTCGGGCGCCTGTCCCGTCAATATCGGGCGCAGTCTGTTGCCCCACCCGATGTCGGTGAGCCTGCCCAGGGCCCGGCCGGTTCCGGCGAGCTCCGTCGCCGAGATCCTGCCCTTGAGATCGACACCGACCGACGCGAGCCCGGTCGGCCACATCTTGCGGGGCTCAACCTCCACACCGGCCCTCCGGAGCTCACCCTTCGCGGTGTCCAGCGCGGCGTCGGAGACTCCCGCGTCGAACCGGGCGCCGGCGCAGTTGTCGCAACGGCCGCACGGGACCGCTCCCTCGTCGTCGAGCTGCCGGCGCAGGAACTCCATCCGGCAGCCGTCCGTCGCGGCGTAGTCGCGCATGGCCTGCTGTTCGGCGGCGCGTTGCCGAGCCACCCATGCGTAGCGTTCGGCGTCGTACACCCAGGGCTCTCCCGTCGCGGTCCAGCCGCCCTTCACCCGCTTGACCGCCCCGTCGACATCGAGGACCTTGAGCATGCTTTCCAGCCGTGCGCGGCGCAGCTCGACCAGGGGCTCCAGGGCGGGCAGTGAAAGGGGCCGCCCGGCCCGGCCCAGCGCGTCGATCGTGCGCCGCACCTGTTCCTCCGGTGGGAAGCCGACCGACGCGAAGTACTGCCAGATCGCTTCGTCCTCCTTGCCGGGCAGAAGCAGCACCTCGGCATGCTCGACTCCGCGCCCGGCGCGGCCCACCTGCTGGTAGTAGGCGATGGGGGAGGACGGCGACCCGAGGTGAACGACGAAGCCGAGGTCGGGCTTGTCGAAGCCCATGCCGAGCGCGGAAGTCGCCACCAGCGCCTTGAGCCGATTGGCCAGCAGATCGTCCTCCGCCTGCTGCCGTTCCGCGTTCTCGGTGCGGCCGGTGTAGGACGCGACTGTGTGCCCGCACTGCCGGAGATACGAGGTGACCTCCTCGGCGGCCGCGACCGTGAGCGTGTAGATGATTCCCGAGCCCGGAAGCTCCTTGAGGCGGTCCCCGAGCCACGCCAGGCGGTGTGTCGCGTCGGGGAGCCGCAGCACGCTGAGGCTCAGGCTCTCGCGGTCCAGTGAACCCCTCAGCACGAGCGCGTCCGCGCCGGAGCCGGTACCCAGCTGTTCCGCCACGTCCGCGGTGACCCGGGCGTTCGCCGTGGCCGTGGTGGCGAGCACCGGGACTCCGGCGGGGAGATCGGCGAGCATCGTCCGCAGCCGGCGATAGTCGGGCCGGAAGTCGTGGCCCCAGTCGGAGATGCAGTGCGCCTCGTCCACGACGAGCAGCCCGGTGGTCGCGGCGAGCCGGGGCAGCACATGGTCGCGGAAATCGGGATTGTTGAGGCGCTCGGGGCTGACCAGCAGGACGTCGACCTCACCGGCGGCCACCTCGTCCTGCACGGTGTCCCACTCCTCCGTGTTGGAAGAGTTGATCGTGCGCGCACTGATACCGGCGCGGGCCGCCGCCGCGACCTGGTTGCGCATCAGCGCCAGCAGCGGCGAGACGATGACCGTCGGTCCGGCGCCCAGCGCACGCAGGAGGGAGGTGGCGACGAAGTACACCGCGGACTTTCCCCAGCCGGTGCGCTGGACCACCAGCGCCCGCCGCTTGTCCGCGACGAGTGCCTCGATGGCCCGCCACTGGTCCTCACGCAGACGCGCGGTGCCGGAGGCGTCACCGACGAGTCGGGCCAGTACGGAATCGGCCGAAGCCCTGAGCTCTGCGCGGTCTGCGTTGGTCATGCCTCCCATGCAACCCGATGGATCCGACAACCGCGAACAGCCCGTCACTGTCTGTGGATAAGTTATCCACAGGGGGTGGCGGAAACGCGCGGGCCGCGAGACGGTCTGGCCATGAACAAGCACCCCGAATCAATCGGTCCCTCCGAGGAACAGCAGATCACCCTGCGGGGCCCGGCCGAGCTGGCCGACGCTCTCCCCTATCTCCTGGGCTTCCACCCGAGTGACAGTGTGGTCATGGTCGCCCTGCACGGTGGCCGAGGCCGGTTCGGAGCCAGGCTCAGGCTCGACATCCCGCGGTCTCCGCAGGAATGGCCGACGGCCGCCGAGCAGCTCGCCGAATGCCTGATCAAGGGAAGCGAGCGGCGTGACGCCCGGCCCGACGCCATCGTCGTCTTCCTCTGCCAGGACCCGGTGGACGGCGAGACGGGCAGTCAGACCATGGAGCGTCTGCGGCCGTTCGCCCAGCGGTTGCGTACGGCGTGCGGCGCGCTGGACGTGCCGGTTCTCGAAGCGCTGTGCATCTCGGGCAACCGCTACTGGTCCTACGTATGCCCCGATGCCCGCTGCTGCCCGGCCGAAGGCAACCTGATGGCCATGCCAGGGACCTCGGTGATGGCGGCGGCGGCCACCTACGCCGGCATTCAGGTGCGGGGATCGTTGCGTGAGATGGAGGCCAGGCTCACACCGCTCACTCGCACATCCGGCACCACCCAGCAGCGTGCCCTGGACGCGGCGGGCAGCGCGATGGTGCCCCTGCTGCTCGATCAGGAACGCCGCCAGGAGCTCGCGGGCGACACTCTGAAACTCGCCGGCCGCCTGATCGACCGCCTGGGGAAGGCGCCCGTCACGGCACCGTCCCTCGCAGACATCAACGACGACCGGTTGATCAGCGACGAGGAGGCGGCGTCGATGATTCTCGGTCTCCAGGACAGGGAGACCCGCGACAGGGCGGCGGAGTGGATGGAGGGCCCGAAGGCACATGCCGCCTTGAGGCTCTGGCGAGCGCTGGCCCGACGCTGCGTCGCCCCGTACGAAGAACACGCCGCAGCCCCTCTCACCTTGGCGGGCTGGGTCTCCTGGTCGACCGGAGACGAACCGGCCGCTCGCGTCGCGCTGGGGCTGGCTCTGCGCCTCGATCCGCATTACACCTTCGCGCAGCTCCTGCACGAGGCGTGCAACCAGGGGCTCGACCCGGAGACACTGCGGCGCTGCCTGCGCGGCGAGCGCAGCATGCGGGCAGCCGGGCACGGCCGGCCTGCGGAACGGGTCGCGGGGGCCCGTTCCGCACGGGCGAGGCCGGCCGGGCGCGGCAGGACGCGTCCCGGTTCCACCCGTCCCGGCACCGGAGCGGCGGGCAGGCGGCGGCCCGCCCGGCCCGGGGTGCAGGGACGCCGGGGGACCAGGTCCGGCCGTTGAGACGGTGCGGCGCCGGGCCCCGGCGCCGCACGCGGGGCCGGTCGGACGCCTCGCGTCGCCGGAGGACACCGGGCCCGCGTTTCCTCCGGGCGCCCGGAGCGGGCTCCGTAGGGCGGTGAAGAGTCATCAGGAGGGGAGTGTTTATCGTCAGGAAGACGACTATGATCGCGGCATGCCGCCCTACGACCCGTCGACCTTTCCGCCGTTCGCCGTCACCGTCGACCTGGTGGTACTCACGGTGCGTCGGCACGCCCTCTGTGCGCTGGTGGTACGGCGGGGTGAGACCCCGTTCCAGGGAAGGTGGGCCCTGCCGGGCGGTTTCGTCAAAGCCGACGAGGATCTCGGGGCCGCGGCGGCACGGGAGCTCGTCGAGGAGACCGGCCTGTGCGCCCAGAATCCGGCGGCCCCGGCCGTCGGCAACGGCGCCCACCTGGAACAGCTCGCCACGTACGGGGACCCTGCCCGGGACCCGAGGATGAGGGTGGTCAGCGTCGCCCATCTCGCGCTGGCCCCCGATCTGCCCGCTCCCAGGGCGGGCGGCGACGCGAACAGTGCGCGATGGGCACCCGTCGAGGACCTGCTCGGCCCGGAGGGCGGCTGTGGACCGGACGGCGAGCACCAGGCGCCGTTGGCCTTCGACCACGCGAAGATCCTTGCCGACGGGGTCGAGCGGGCCCGGTCCAAGATCGAGTATTCCTCGCTGGCCACCGCCTTCTGCCCACCCGCCTTCACGGTCGGCGAGCTGCGCCGGGTGTACGAGGCGGTGTGGGGTGTCGTGCTCGATCCGCGGAACTTCCACCGCAAAGTGACGGGTACGCCGGGCTTCCTGGTGCCCACCGGAGGGACGACCACCCGCCAGGGGGGCCGCCCGGCCCAGCTGTTCCGGTCGGGCACGGCGACCGTGCTCAACCCTCCGATGCTGAGGCCCGAGGTCTGAGGTTCTGCTCGTCACGCCCGCTGGGCGAAGGCGGCCCCGGCCGCCGCGCGCCCCGCCTTGCGCCAAAAGTCTGATATGTCGGGTTATCGTGCTGCGGTACTCACTCGCCGCCGGGCGGCTCCGCCTTCGCCGTCCCATTTCCTGCGAGAGAAGCGATGCTCCAGGCCATCGGACTGACCAGCTCCCCCTCCCGTGGACAAGCCCCCGCCGTAAACGACCTCACCTTCGACGCGGAGCCGGGGTGCGTCACCGCACTGCTGGGCGCACCGGGTTCCGGAAAGACCGCAGCCCTGCGGTTGATGCTCGAGCTGGAAGCGGGCCGGGGGGTCACCTACTTCCGGGGCAGGCCGCTGCATCGCGTTCCGAACCCGGCCGGTGAGGTGGGCGTGGTGCTGGGTGACGTGCCGGGGCACCCCGCACGCACCGTTCGGGGACAGCTGCGCATGCTCTGCGCCGCGGCCGGCGTACCGGTCTCCCGGGCCGACGAACTCCTCGACGCGGTGGGCCTCGCCGGCCTGAGAGATCAGCGCATCGCCACCCTGTCCCTCGGTATGGACCGTCGGCTGGCGCTCGCCTGCGCTCTGCTCGGGGACCCGCACACGCTGCTCCTGGACGATCCGGCGGCGGGGTTGGTGCCCAAGGAGGCCGACTGGTTGCACGGGATGCTGCGCACCCACGCCGAGCGGGGCGGAACCGTACTGTTCGCCACCAGGGACCCCAAGGAGGCCGCGCGCTCGGCCGGTCATGTGGTCACCCTCGACGGTGGGCGGGTGGTCGCCGACCAGGACGGAGCGGCCTTTTCCCGTACCCGCCTACGGCCCCGCGTGGCGGTCCGCTCCCCGCAGGCCGCCCGCCTCGCGGCCATCGTCAGCCGGGAAGCGCGTGCCGCTCGACGGTCCGTGGAAGTCGTCGCCGAGGCGGCCGGCAACCGGCTCTCGGTGTACGGCAGCAGCTGCGCGGAGGTGGGCGACGCCGCCTTCCGGCACGGGCTCCCCGTTCACCAGCTCGCCGACGAAGTGGGTGACATGGGTCCCGCGGGCGCGACCGATGCCGCGGCCGATCCCGCGGCCGATGGCCGTACGGCGTCATCGCGCAGCGCCGTCGATGGCGACTCCGGATACTCCCCCCGCTCCTCGCGGTCCGCCGCCCGGGGTGAGCTTCCGCCGCCGATCAGGCGGCGCCCGGCCAGGGGGCCCTTGCGGCCGGTGCGGTACGAACTGCGCCGGTTGTTCGGGGTGCGGACGACCACCTCGATCATGGCCGTCGTGCTGACCGCTTCCGTCGGTCTCTCCGTGCTGATGGCCCGCGACGGCCGCGCCCCCCTCGTCCACGTGATCGCCGCCTGGCCCTCGTTGCTGCCGCTGCCGCCCGCCGCGCTCGGTGCCGGGCTTCTCGGAGCGCTGTCCTTCGGCGACGAGTTCCGCTATCCGGCACTCGCCACCGGGCGGGGGACTGTGCCCCGCAGGCTCGGACTGCTCGTCGCCAAACTGGTGGTGTCCGGGGCGGTCGCCCTTCTGCTGGCGTCGCTCGTCGTGCTGGGCTCGGCCGCGGCCCTGCGCGTCGTGTACGGGGGGAGCCTGCTCGACATCCCGTCGAACGCGGTGTCGAGCGCGGTGAGCTGGTCCGCTCTGACGGTCGGCTGTGCCTGGGCCGGGCTGCTGGCCGCCGGCATCTTCCGGGTGGCGGCGGCGGGCATCGCTGCTGTGCTCGCCGTGCCCGTGGTGATGGTGCCGCTCGTCGAGCGGACGCCGAAGGCGGCGACCACGCGTTCGATGGCTGGGCTTCCCGGTCGGCTGCGGGATCTGGCCTGGCTCCAGTGGCCGGGGGAGGCGGACCGGTGGATGCTGGCCGCCGCGCGGATCGTGGCGCATCCCGTGGGTGCGGCCCTGGCGCTGTCCCTGACGGCCCTGACCTGCGCGTTTCTGCTCACTGGCCTGCGCGGGAGGGTCCGTTGGTGAGCACGCCGGGCGGCGGGTGGCGGCGTCCCCGTAACCTCTCCAGCGGAAAGTCCGGTTTATACCAGTAAGGCGTCAATTGATGGGCGAGTGCCGATCACCCTTTCGTGTGCTTTTCAGCAAAGACCTCAAGGGGCGGATGGGAGCCGCCGACAAAGGATGCGTGAGTACCCTTGCGCACACCATGATGACCACCGCCCGCTCCGCCGATTCCGGCCTCGCCGGCCCGGGCGAACTCGACCGTTACCCGTACACGGAGGCGCCGGCCGGCGAGCGCGCCGCCGCGCGCTCCTGGGACGGCGCCGAAGCCGAACTCGGCCGGGTGGGCCGACGGGGGTCGGCCAGCCGTGGCCGCGGGCTCCACGGCCAACTTGTCCAGCAGCTGGGGCAGATGATCGTCTCCGGCGACCTCGGGGCGGACCGCCCCCTGGTGCCCGAGGAGATCGGCCAGCGTTTCGAGGTTTCCAGGACCGTTGTGCGGGAATCGCTGCGCGTACTGGAGGCGAAGGGGCTGGTCAGCGCCCGCCCCAATGTCGGTACCCGAGTGCGGCCGGTCGGTGACTGGAATCTGCTCGATCCCGACATCATCGAATGGCGCGCCTTCGGCCCGCAGCGTGACGACCAGCGCCGCGAGCTGGGTGATCTCAGGTGGACGATCGAGCCGCTCGCTGCCCGCCTTGCCGCAGGGCACGGGCGCGAGGATCTTCAGCAGCGTCTTGTCGACATGGTCGAGATCATGGGGCACGCGCTCGGGCAGGGCGACATGATCACGTGCGCCCGCGCCGACGCGGAGTTCCACTCCTTGCTCATCCAGGCCGCCGGCAATCGCATGCTGGAGCACCTTTCCGGGATCGTCTCCGCGGCGCTGCAGGTGTCGGGAGGCCCAGCCACCGCTTGCGACCGGCCCAGCGAGGCGTCCCTGGCCCTGCACGCGCACATCGTGGACGCCCTCGCGTCCGGTGACTCGGCGGGTGCCGAGTCGGCCATGCGCCAGCTGCTGGTCGGGCACCACGAGGCGGAACGCGTGGTGCCGGCGCCGCGCGAGCACTGACCGCCGCGCGGGCAGGGTGTGCCCACCCCGTGCCGTCGGACCTCGACGGTCCGGCGGCACGGGGTGGAGAGATGTCGCCTTGGTCGCGTTCATCGCAAATGGGGTGTGACTCGGGCCACGCGGAACGGCCGTAACGCTCCTTGAAACAGCGCGATGACTTAAGAGGTGACCGTCGCAGAAGGAATACAGCAGCCGCCCAGGGCGCTGTGCACTTCTGAGGCCAAGCCCGCGCCGTCGGTGCATTCCCCGCCCGTCGGTCGTCGGTTCCAGCCCTCTCCGGGCCGGGCCGGAAGCCGTTTCCATCGTTCCGAGAGGTTGTTCGTGTCGGCCAGCACATCCCGTACGCTCCCGCCGGAGATCGCCGAGTCCGAATCTGTGATGGCGCTCATTGAGCGGGGAAAGGCTGATGGGCAGATCGCCGGCGATGACGTGCGTCGGGCCTTCGAGGCTGACCAGATTCCGCCAACCCAGTGGAAGAACGTTCTGCGCAGCCTCAACCAGATCCTCGAGGAAGAGGGTGTGACGCTGATGGTCAGTGCCGCGGAGCCGTCGAAGCGTGCCCGCAAGAGCGTTGCAGCGAAGAGCCCGGCCAAGCGCACCGCCACCAAGACCGTCGCGGCCAAGACGACGGTGACGCGGACGGTGGCAGCGCCCGCCGCCCCGTCCGCCGAGCCCGCGGACCCGTCGGCCGAGGAAGCTCCCGCGGCCGCGCCCGCGAAGAAGGCCGCAGTCAAGAAGACGGCCGCGAAGAAGACCGCCGTGAAGAAGACGGCGGCCAAGAAGACGGCCTCCAAGAAGGCCGGTAAGCAGGACGAGGAGATCCTCGACGGCGACGACGTCGTCGAAGAGGTCAAGGTCGGCAAGGGCGAGGAAGAGGAGGGCGAGGGCGAGAACAAGGGCTTCGTCCTCTCCGACGACGACGAGGACGACGCGCCCGCGCAGCAGGTCGCCGTCGCCGGTGCCACCGCCGACCCGGTCAAGGACTACCTCAAGCAGATCGGCAAGGTCCCGCTCCTCAACGCCGAGCAGGAGGTCGAGCTCGCCAAGCGCATCGAGGCGGGTCTGTTCGCCGAGGACAAGCTGGCGAACTCCGACAAGCTCGCCCCCAAGCTCAAGCGCGAGCTGGAGATCATCGCCGAGGACGGCCGGCGCGCGAAGAACCACCTGCTGGAGGCCAACCTCCGTCTCGTGGTCTCGCTGGCCAAGCGCTACACCGGCCGCGGCATGCTCTTCCTGGACCTGATCCAGGAGGGCAACCTCGGTCTGATCCGCGCGGTCGAGAAGTTCGACTACACCAAGGGCTACAAGTTCTCCACGTACGCCACCTGGTGGATCCGGCAGGCGATCACTCGCGCGATGGCCGACCAGGCACGCACCATCCGTATTCCGGTGCACATGGTCGAGGTCATCAACAAGCTGGCACGCGTCCAGCGCCAGATGCTCCAGGACCTGGGCCGCGAGCCCACCCCGGAGGAGCTGGCCAAGGAACTCGACATGACCCCCGAGAAGGTCATCGAGGTCCAGAAGTACGGCCGGGAGCCGATCTCCCTCCACACCCCGCTGGGTGAGGACGGGGACAGTGAGTTCGGTGACCTGATCGAGGACTCCGAGGCGGTCGTCCCGGCCGACGCGGTGAGCTTCACGCTCCTCCAGGAACAGCTCCACTCGGTGCTGGACACGCTGTCCGAACGCGAGGCGGGCGTGGTCTCCATGCGCTTCGGCCTCACCGACGGACAGCCGAAGACGCTGGACGAGATCGGCAAGGTCTACGGCGTGACGCGCGAGCGCATCCGTCAGATCGAGTCCAAGACCATGTCGAAGCTGCGCCACCCGTCGCGCTCGCAGGTGCTGCGCGACTACCTCGACTAGGCCGCAGCGGTATCACGACGCGGCGAGGGCCCGGGTCCCACGGAGGACCGGGCCCTCGCCGCGTCGCGTCCCGATCTCCACGTGCGTCCGAGGCGGAGGTGCGCATCGGCGTCGCCGCGATGACTCTGGGTGGGCAAGGTTCATCACAGAGTCAGGAGTACGCATGTCCCGCACTGTCGTCCGCACCTTGACCGGGGCGCTCGCCCTTGCCGCCACCACGGCCGTGATACCGCTGGCCACCCCCGCTCCGGCTGTCGCCGACAGCATCATCATCGGAGGCCAGCCGGCCCACGTGGCGGACAGCCCCTGGGTGGTGGCGCTGTCCAGCCGTGACCGGTTCGGGGGTACTCGGGCCGGTCAGTTCTGCGGCGGCGTCGTGGTGGAGCCGAAGAAGGTCCTCACCGCCGCCCACTGTCTGAGCCGGGAGGCCCTGGGCACCGATGTGGACCAGGTGAGCGATCTGCGGATCATCTCCGGCCGGGACGCGCTGAACGGCTCGGGCGGCAAGGAGATCCCGGTGAGCGGGACCTGGGTGAACCCCGGGTTCGACGCCGGCACCAACAGCGGGGACGTCGCGGTACTCACCCTCTCCGAGGCGCTGCCGGAGGGGGACACGATCCCCCTGGCCGAGGCCGGTGACCCGGCGTACCGGGCGGGCACACCCGCGGTCGTCTACGGATGGGGCGACACCACCGGGTACGGCGACTACGCGACGTCGCTCAGGTCCGCCCGGGTGGACATCCTGCCCGACAGCTCGTGCGAACAGGCGTACCCGGGCGGCAGCATCGGTGCGTACGAGCCCTCATCGATGCTCTGCGCGGGCGAACCCGAGGGCGGGTACGACGCCTGCCAGGGGGACAGCGGAGGGCCTCTGGTGGCGCAGGGGCGCCTCGTGGGGCTCGTGTCGTGGGGGAACGGCTGCGGGCGCGCCGGATACCCCGGTGTCTACACGCGGATCTCCGCCGCCATCGATTGGATGGCGAACGCCGACTGACCGGCGCGGGCTCCGCAGATACGAGAACGGGCGGCTTCCCTCACGGGGAGGCCGCCCGTCGGCCGGTCCGGGACCGGCCCCTGGCTCGTCGTGGATGCAGAGGTGTCAGTGTTCCTCTTCGGCGGCTTGGGCCTGCACGGCCGTCAGCCGGTCCGTCTCATCCTGTATTTCCGCGGCGATCTTCTTGAGTTCCGGCTCGAACTTGCGACCGTGGTGGGCGCAGAAGAGCAGTTCACCGCCACTGATGAGCACGACGCGCAGATATGCCTGGGCGCCGCAACGGTCACAGCGGTCTGCTGCGGTCAGCGGGCTCGCGGGGGTCAGAACAGTAGTCACGTCGCCTCTTCTCTAGCTCGACGAGCTGTCGTACCAGGGTCAACATCCAACCAGGCCGAAAACGTTCCCGCTCGTGGCATTTCTTCGAAACTTCTTCTCGGTCTGGCTGTCTGTTGCCGGTTCGCGGCGAATGTGCCGTATTGCGTGGCGCTACGGTTTCGCGTTGCTTGGCTTGGTCAGTCCGGGCCGGCTGGCTTGCCGGTTGTTCATGAGGACGTGCCCGGAGCCTAAATGGTTCATGCCTGGAAGGGAACGTGATGTGCACGTCACCCCTGCGGGGAGATCGAACATGCATGCGAGTCTGGTTTAGGGTGAGGTTCTGCGAGGGTGGCGTTTCACCCGCTCCACCAGGCATCGGTACCCTCACAGCGGCACCGAAGCCGAGCCCGTGACCCACAGGGCCCCAAAAGAAATTCAGCGAGGAGCGAACCGCGTGACCGCCGATACGTCCGTGCCGTCCACTGCGCTGCTGACCGGAGCAGACCGAGACGGTTCCAACTACACCGCGCGGCACCTGCTCGTACTCGAGGGGCTCGAAGCGGTCCGCAAGCGCCCGGGTATGTACATCGGGTCCACCGACAGCCGCGGTCTGATGCACTGCCTCTGGGAGATCATCGACAACTCCGTCGACGAGGCCCTCGGCGGCTACTGCGATCACATCGAGGTCGTACTCCACGACGACAACTCCGTCGAGGTCCGGGACAACGGCCGGGGCATCCCGATCGACGTCGAGCCCAAGACGGGTCTCTCCGGCGTCGAGGTCGTCATGACCAAGCTGCACGCCGGCGGCAAGTTCGGCGGCGGCTCCTACGCCGCGTCCGGCGGGCTGCACGGCGTCGGCGCCTCCGTGGTCAACGCCCTGTCGGCCAGGCTCGACGTCGAGGTCGACCGCAACAGCGCGACCCACTCGATCAGCTTCCGGCGCGGCGTGCCGGGGATCTTCACCGAGCAGGGCCCGGACAGCCCGTTCGACCCGGCCAACGGGCTGCGCAAGGGCAAGCGCGTCCCGAAGACGCGCACCGGAACGCGCGTGCGGTACTGGGCCGACCGGCAGATCTTCCTCAAGGACGCCAAGCTCAGCCTGGAGACGCTCCACCAGCGTGCCCGCCAGACGGCCTTCCTCGTCCCCGGCCTCACGATCGTGGTGCGCGACGAGCGTGGCCTGGACGGCGCGGGCAAGACGGAGGAGACCTTCCGCTTCGACGGGGGCATCAGCGAGTTCTGCGAGTACCTGGCCCAGGACAAGGCCGTCTGCGACGTCCTGCGCCTGACCGGGCAGGGCACGTTCAAGGAGACCGTCCCGGTCCTGGACGACCGCGGGCACATGACGGCCACCGAGGTCACGCGCGAACTGGGCGTGGACATCGCGCTGCGCTGGGGCACCGGGTACGAGACCAACGTGAAGTCCTTCGTCAACATCATCGCCACCCCCAAGGGCGGCACCCACGTGACCGGGTTCGAGCGCTCCGTGACCAAGACGGTCAACGAGGTGCTGCGCTCCGCGAAGCTGCTGCGCGTGGCGGAGGACGACATCGTCAAGGACGACGCCCTCGAGGGCCTCACCGCGGTCGTGACCGTACGCCTGGCGGAGCCGCAGTTCGAGGGCCAGACGAAGGAGGTGCTCGGCACCTCGGCGGCCAACCGGATCGTCGCCAACGTCGTGGCCAAGGAGCTCAAGGCGTTCCTCACCTCCACCAAGCGGGACGCCAAGGCCCAGGCCAGGGCGGTCCTCGACAAGGCGGTGGCAGCCGCCCGCACCCGGATCGCGGCCCGCCAGCACAAGGAGGCACAGCGCCGCAAGACGGCACTGGAGTCGTCCTCGCTGCCGGCGAAGCTCGCCGACTGCCGCAGCGACGACGTGGAGCGCAGCGAGCTGTTCATCGTGGAGGGCGACTCCGCGCTCGGTACCGCGAAGCTCGCGCGGAACAGCGAGTTCCAGGCGCTGCTGCCGATCCGCGGCAAGATCCTCAACGTTCAGAAGGCATCGGTTTCCGACATGCTGAAGAACGCCGAGTGCGGAGCGATCATCCAGGTCATAGGAGCCGGCTCCGGGCGCACCTTCGACATCGACGCCGCCCGGTACGGCAAGATCGTCCTCCTGGTCGACGCCGATGTCGACGGCGCCCACATCCGTATCCTGCTGCTGACGCTCTTCCAGCGGTACATGCGGCCGATGGTCGAGGCGGGCCGGGTCTTCGCCGCGGTGCCCCCGCTCCACCGGATCGAACTGGTCCAGCCCAAGAAGGGCCAGGACAAGTACATCTACACGTACTCGGACAACGAGCTGCGCCAGCGGCTGCTGGAGCTCCAGCGCAAGAACATCCGCTACAAGGACTCGATCCAGCGGTACAAGGGGCTGGGCGAGATGGACGCCGACCAGCTGGCGGAGACGACGATGGACCCGCGTCACCGCACGCTCCGGCGGATCAACATCGGGGACCTGGAGTCCAGCGAGAAGGTCTTCGATCTGCTGATGGGCAACGAGGTGGCGCCGCGCAAGGAGTTCATCACCAGCTCCGCGGCGACGCTGGACCGCTCGCGCATCGACGTCTGAGCCTCCGCTCCGGGGTCCGGGCCGGCGTAAGGCGCGGACCCCCTGTCGTCCCCACACATGCGCAACGACGACAGGGGATCGACGGGGGTGTCCCACGGCGCGCTACGCGTACCCGCGAGGGACGGCGCGCCCCCCCCAGGGGATCCTTCACCTGATGAGGTGAAGTCTCGCGAATGAAGCGCCCGGGATCTTCCGGAACTGCCCATTCTTGGATACGCGGCCGAAGTGGTCCGTGGACAAGGGGAGTTGTGCGGTGGAGAAGGAAGCAGGGCGTGAGTCCGCGGCGACGCGGCTCGACGACCCGTGGGACGACGCGCTGACCTCCGGGTGGGCGGAGCCGGACGGCGCGGCCGGCCCCGCCCCCGTCGCGGTGCCCGCACCGGCCGCACCGCGCGGTGGCCACAGCGCGGCCGACATCTATCTGGAGGTGCAGCGCAGCGAGGCGTTCCAGGAGGTGCGCCGCCGCTACCGGCGCTTCGTCATGCCCGCCACCACGGCCTTCTTCGTCTGGTATCTCGCCTATGTCGTCACGGCGGTGACCGCGCCCGGGCTGATGGCGCGGCCGGTGGCCGGGGCGGTCAATGTTGCGATGGTCGTGGGGCTCGGCCAGTTCCTGACGACCTTCCTGCTCACCGGGGCGTACGCACGGCACGCGCGACTGCGCAGGGACCGGGCCGCGCTCGATCTGCGGTGGGAGACGCAGGAGATGACACGGGGGGCCGGGCGTTGAGCGGCGACCACCAGACCCTGGCGCTGCTGCTGTTCAGCGCCTTCATCGCGGTCACCCTGGGCATCACCACCTGGGTGAGCCGCAACAGGCAGGGCTCGGCGGAGGAGTTCTACGCGGGCGGCCGGCTCTTCTCGCCCATGGAAAACGGTTTCGCCATCGCGGGCGACTACATGTCCGCCGCGTCCTTCCTGGGCATCTCCGGCCTGATCGCCCTCTTCGGCTACGACGGCATGCTGTATTCGGTCGGTTTCCTGGTCGCCTGGCTCGTTGTCCTGCTGCTCGTCGCCGAACTCGTGCGCAACTGCGGCAGGTTCACGCTCGCCGACGTGGTCGCGGCCCGGATGGCGGAGCGCCCGGTCCGCATCGCGGCGGGGACGTCCTCCGTCACCGTGTCGGTGCTCTACCTGGTGGCACAGATGGTCGGTGCCGGCAGTCTGGTGGCACTCCTCCTCGGCGGGACGAGCGGCGCCGCCCGTTCCTGGACCGTCGTCGGTGTCGGGGCGCTCATGGTCGTGTACGTCTCGCTGGGCGGGATGCGTGCCACCACCTGGATCCAGATCGTCAAGGCCGTCCTGCTGATGGCGGGCACCGTGGTGCTCACTGTGCTCGTGCTGGTCCACTTCCACGGGAACGTCAACGCCTTGCTGAACTCCGCCGCCGACCGCAGCGGGTACGGCAAGGACTTCCTCTCGCCAGGTCTCCGGTACGGCGGGAGCTGGACCGCGCGCATCGACTTCATCAGCCTGGGCCTCGCCCTGGTTCTCGGCACGGCCGGGCTGCCGCACATCCTGTCCCGCTTCTACACCGTCCCCACCGCGCGCGCCGCCCGCCGGTCCGTCGTCTGGTCCATCGGCCTCATCGGCAGCTTCTACCTGATGACCATCGTGCTGGGCTTCGGGGCCGCCGCGCTGGTCGGCTCGGCCGACGTACGGGAGTCGAATGCCGCGGGCAACACCGCCGTGCCGCTGCTGGCCATGGTGCTGGGCGGGGGCGAGGGCTCCACCGGGGGGACGGTCCTCTTCGCCGTGGTCGCCGCCGTCGCCTTCGCGACCATCCTGGCCGTCGTCGCCGGGATCACCCTCGCCTCGTCGGCATCCGTCGCCCACGACCTCTACGCCTCGCTCAAGCGCCCCGGCGCCAAGCAGCGCAGTGAGGTGGCCGTGGCCCGGGTGGCGGCGGCAGGCATCGGGGTCGTAGCCATCGGGCTGGGCCTGCTCGCCCAGGACCTCAATGTGGCCTTCCTGGTGGGGCTCGCCTTCGCCGTCGCCGCGTCGGCCAATCTCCCGGTTCTGCTCTACTCGCTGTTCTGGCGGAACTTCACCACCCGCGGGGCGGTCTGGTCCGTCTACGGCGGACTGATCCCCGCGGTGCTGCTCGTGGTGCTCTCCCCGGTTGTCTCCGGCAGCCCAAGCTCACTCTTCCCCGGCGTCGACTTCCAGGTCTTCCCCCTGGAGAACCCCGGACTGGTCTCCATCCCGCTGGGCTTCCTCGCCGGCTGGGCCGGCACCGTCACCGCGCACGAGCCGCCGGACGAGGCCAGGCATGCCGAGATCGAGGTGCGCGCGATGACCGGGGCCGGGGCGGTCTGAGCGCCGGTCCCGCGCTCAGACGCCATCCGTGCAGAACACGCATTCCTCCCAGAACGGCAGCCCGTTCAGGACGCGGTGACGTACGCAGGAGGCCCTCGCGGCCTCCTGCGGGCCGGGCAGGACTCTCCGGCCGGGCCTGGCGGTGGCGGGGTCGAAGGCTTCGGCCATCGCCCGGTAGGTGCGCAAGTAACCTTCCACCCGGGGTGGTTCATACGTCAGCTCGTCCCACCGGTGGTGGGTCAGGGCCAGGTCGAGGACGCGCAGCAGGAAGTCCTTGGCCGCGGCGGCCTCCTGCGGCGAGTCACCCCAGTCGAGCTCCTCCAGATCGAAGCCGACCATGCCGCGCCCCATCACATTCTGGTTCTGCAGCGACAGAAGCGCGGCGAAGCGGAAATCCCAGGGTGCCCGGGCCAGTGACGAGACGGCGAACGTCAGCACGTCCACGAACACCGCTGTGCCGCCGTTGGTCAGGGACAGGTGCCGGCCGCCGCCTCCGCCGAACTCGTTCACGCCGTCAAGGATATGGGCGGCTCGACGCACGCCTCCAGGGGTGCCTGAGCGGGGCGGTGACGGGTACGGTGGCGCCGATGGAGAGCGGACGGGCCCAGCTCCAGTGAGGGGCCGGCCGAGGCGGCCCGCCGGACTTGCTGAAATTCGTCTCTGATTCCGCCCCCACGCAATCTGCTTGCGTTTCTTGCGCTAATCTTGCGCGTATGACGCGACGACTTGCTCAGGTGGCACAGAAGGTTGGAGTCAGCGAGGCCACGGTCAGCCGGGTGCTCAACGGCAAGCCGGGCGTTTCCGACGCCACGCGGCAGGCCGTCCTCTCCGCGCTGGACGTCCTCGGTTACGAGCGCCCGACCCAGCTGCGCGGTGAACGGGCCCGCCTGGTCGGCCTCGTGCTGCCGGAACTGCAGAACCCGATCTTCCCCGCCTTCGCCGAGGTCGTCGGCGGTGCGCTCGCCCAGCAGGGGCTCACCCCGGTCCTCTGCACGCAGACCAAGGGCGGCGTCTCCGAGGCGGACTACGTGGAACTGCTTCTGCAGCAGCAGGTCTCGGGCGTGGTCTTCGCCGGCGGCCTCTACGCCCAGGCCGACGCGCCGCACGATCACTACAAGGTGCTGGCCGACCGCAAGATCCCCGTCGTGCTGATCAACGCCGCCATAGCCCGTCTCGGCTTTCCCTGCGTCTCCTGCGACGACTCCGTGGCCGTCGAGCAGGCGTGGCGCCATCTGGTGTCCCTGGGACACGAGCGCATCGGCCTGGTGCTCGGCCCCTCGGACCACATGCCCTCGCAGCGCAAACTGGCCGCCGCCCGGGCGCTCGCGCAGGAGTCCGGCGCGACCATCCCCGACGAGTGGGTGACGCGCGCGATGTTCTCGCTGGAGGGCGGGCAGGCCGCCGCCGCACGGCTGCTCGACGACGGCGTCACCGGCTTCATCTGCGCCAGTGACCCCCTGGCCCTCGGAGCCGTGCGCGCGGCGCGCCGAAGGGGCCTCTCGGTGCCCGGCGACGTGTCCGTCGTGGGATACGACGACTCGGCCTTCATGAACTGCACCGAGCCGCCGCTCACCACCGTCCGCCAGCCCATCGAGGCGATGGGGCGGGCCGCCGTGGAACTGCTCTCCGTGCAGATCGGTGGGCGCGCCGTGCCGTCGGACGAGCTCCTCTTCGAACCGGAACTGGTCGTCCGCGGTTCCACGGCCCAGCCCCCGCGCTCGGCTTCCCGCTGACCGTCGCGATTTTGCGTCCGTGCAGCCGCCAATTGCGGGGCTACGAGGACGGGAGGGGCTGGGGCGGACGGGGGCCGGTGTAGTGCCCGCTGGGGCGCATCCGCAGCGGGCGTTCCCCGTACTCCTCCAGCGCATGCGCGATCCAGCCCGCCGTACGGGAGATCGCGAACACCGTCTCTCCCGCCTCCGCGGGCATGCCCGAGGCGACCGAGAGCACGGCCAGCGCCAGGTCGACGTTGGCGTGCAGGGGGACGTCCCGCGCGGTGGTGGCCACCACATCGCGTGCGGCGGCCAGGGCCGGCCCGGCCTGCGGGATGCGTTCGAGCAGGTCGAACAGCGTACGGGCGCGAGGGTCCTCGCCCGGATACAGCCGGTGCCCCAGCCCCGGCACCCGGCGCCCGGCCCGCAGATGGTCCGCCACCACGGGGGCGGCGCCACCGCGCTCCAGGACCTCGGCCAGCATGCGGTGGGCCAGTCCGCTCGCCGCACCGTGCAAAGGTCCTTCCAGTACGCCCAGCCCCGCCGACACCACCGCGTAGGGATGGGCCCGGGCCGATGCGGCGACCCTGGCCGCCAGCGTCGAGGCGGCCAGATCGTGGTCGATGAGCAGCGTGAGCGCCGTGTCCAGAGCGGCGAGTGACGGCTCGTCGGGCAGGCGAGCGGTGAGTTTCGGCCACAGTTGGGCAGCCAGACCGGAGGGCGCGACCGGTGCGGCGGCATCCACCGCGGGCAGCGCCGCGACCAGCGTGGGAATCAGGCTGCGCGCACTGCCGAGCACCGTCTCGCGCGACAGGTCGAAGCGCAGCGGATCGGCGGCGGCGGCGGCCACCACGGCCACCCGGAGCCGGTCCGTGGACCCGCAGTGCTCCGGCAGCGCGCCGACCGCCCGCCGGGCAGCCGCCACCGCCTGCTCCGGGCCGGTGAAACGGATGCCGGGCCGCAGCTCGCCGGTCCACAGCCAGTCGGCGACCTCCTCGTACGAATGGCGCGCGGCCAACTCCGTGGCGTCCACGCCCCGGAAGTAGTAGCGGTCGGTGCCGATGAGGGTGATGCCGGTACGGACGGCCGGCTCGCCCGGGGCCGGGACCGTCTCCCTGCGTCCTGAGCGCCGGGCCAGCGCGTCGACTTCCGCCGCGTCGAATGTGCTGCCGCGACCGCCCGGTGCCCGGCTGCTGCTCAGCTGGCCCCGGCTGACGTACGCGTACACCGTCTCGGGCTTCACCCCCAGGCGCTCGGCTGTTTCCCGCGTCGTGAGCCGCCGCTCGTCCGCCTCTGATCGCTCCGTCATGCCGTCACCGTATCCATATGACGGCCGTAGCATCCATGCACCTATATTGATTTAATCAATGTTGACAGGAATTGGGTCATGCATGGACAGTCGAATCAATAGCAAGAGCCCGTCCGACTTCCCACGGAGGAAGCAATGACGACCATGACCGGCGGCACGCCGCTCGACGTCCCCCGAGGTCTCGCGGGTGTCGTCGTGACCGAAACAGCGCTCGGGGATGTCCGGGGGCGCGAGGGCTTTTACCACTACCGCCAGTACTCGGCGGTCGAGCTTGCGCGAACCCGCGGCTTCGAGGACGTCTGGTATCTCATGACCGAGGGCGAGCTGCCCGGCCCGGACGCGCGTGCCGACTTCGCCGCCCGCACCGCCGCCCTGCGCGTACTGCCCGACGCCGTACGCGAGGCACTGCCCGCCATAGCGCGTGCGAGCGCGGTCTCGGGCCCGCTCTCGGGGCTGCGCACGGCGCTCTCCCTGCTCGGCGCCTCGGCCGGATTCCGGCCGGTGTACGACATCGAAGCGGACCGGCGGCGGGCCGACGCCCTGGCGGTCTGCGCCGCGGTCCCCACCGTGCTGACCGCCCTGCACCGCCTCGGTCAGGGCCTCGAACCCGTCGAGCCGCGCGCCGACCTGCCGCACGCGGCCAACTACCTGTACATGCTCACCGGTTCCGTCCCGGACGAGGCCCGGGCCAGGGCGGTCGAGCAGTATCTGATCTCCACCGTGGACCACGGCTTCAACGCCTCGACGTTCACCGGACGGGTCGTCGCCTCGACCGGAGCGGACGTCGCCGCCTGCCTGGTGGCCGCCGTCGGAGCGCTCTCCGGCCCCCTGCACGGCGGCGCCCCCAGCCGCGCCCTGGACACGCTCGACGCGATCGGCACTCCCGACCGCATCGACGGCTGGATCCGCGAACGGGTGCTCGCCGGCGACCGGATCATGGGCTTCGGCCACCCGGTCTACCGCACCGAGGACCCCCGCTCGCGCATGCTGCGGTCCATCGCCCAGGGCTTCGGCGGCCCGCTCGTGGACTTCGCCGTCGAGGTGGAGCGCCAGGTCGAGGCGATCCTCGCCGAGCTGAAGCCGGGGCGCGAGCTGCACACCAACGTGGAGTTCTACGCCGGCGTGGTCATGGAGCTGTGCGGACTGCCGCGCGAGATGTTCACGCCCACCTTCTGCACGGCGCGGGTCGTGGGCTGGAGCGCCAATATCCTGGAGCAGGCGGAGGACTCGAAGATCATCCGCCCGGCGGCCCGCTATGCCGGCCCGCCCCCGCCGCAGCCGGTCCCCGCCGGCTGACCCCGCAGGAAGGCATCCGTTGAGCTCGTCGTCGCCCCATCGCCCCCGCATTCCGGTCGTCGTCCTCGCCGGGTTCCTGGGGTCCGGCAAGACGACGCTGCTCAACCACCTCCTGCTGCACCGCGCGGGCAACCGGATCGGCGTGATCGTCAACGACTTCGGGGCCATCGAGATCGACGCCATGACGGTCTCCGGGCAGGTCGGGTCCACCGTGTCGCTGGGCGGCGGCTGCCTGTGCTGCGCGGTCGACGCGAGCGAACTGGACGCCTATCTGGAGACCCTGACCCGGCCCTCCGCCCGGCTCGACGTCATCGTCATCGAGGCGAGCGGCCTCGCCGAGCCGCAGGAACTCGTCCGCATGATCCTCGCCAGCGACAACCCGCACATCCTGTACGGGGGACTGGTCGAGGTGGTCGACGCGGCCGAGTTCGAGGCGACCAGGGAACGCCATCCGGAGATCGGACGCCATCTCGCGGTGGCCGACCTCGTCGTGCTCAACAAGACCGACCGGGCCGGGGACGAGGAGTGCGCCCGCGTCCGCAGGGCGGTCGCGGAGACGGGCAGCACGGCCGCGATCATCCCGGCCACGTACGGCCGCGTCGACCCCGCGCTGCTCTTCGACCCGGCCCTGCGGCCCGACGGCGAGGAGAGGGCCCGGCAGCTCACCTTCGAGGACCTCTACCTGGAGGAGCGCGCGGCGGAGGACCGCGCCGGGCACGGGGGCCATCTGCACACCGCGTACCAGAGCGTCGACTTCGACTCCGGCGTGCCGATGGACCCCCGCCGGCTGATGCGGTTCCTCGACACCCGGCCCAAGGGCCTCTACCGCATCAAGGGTTACGTCGACTTCGGCGCGGGCGACCCCGGCAACGCCTACGGGGTGCACGCCGTCGGCAGATTCCTGCGATTCACCCCCAGGCCCTGGAGGCGCGGCGAGCCGAAGCGGACCCAGCTCGTCCTGATCGGCTCCGGCATCGACGTACCGGCCCTGCGCGAGGAACTGGAGAGCTGTCGGGTCACGGAGGACCCGGCGGCCGGGGAAACGCGGCAGGACGCCGCACACGAGCGAGCCATGTGGGGCGTCCTGCGTTACGTACAACAGCCGGGCGACGACGACGCGTAGGGTCTCCCGCCGCAGCCGGGCCGGACGGACTACGCCGGGCCGGCGACCACCGCGACCGGATCCTCCAGCGGCGTCCCCGAACCGTCGCGTCGCGGGTCGGGCTCGGGCAGCGAGGCCGGAGCGCCGTTCTTCTGCGCGGCCCTGGCCGGCAGCGCGCCCGCCCAGGCGAACACCAGCACGTCCTCACCCTTCAGGAACCGCTGACAGCGCACCCCGCCGGTCGCCCGGCCCTTGCGCGGATACTGGTCGAACGGGGTGAGCTTGCAGGTCAGGACCGAGTCGTCCAGCGTGCCGTGCGAACCGGCGACCGTGAAGACCGCGGCGTCCGCCGCCGGGTCCACCGCCGCGAAGGAGAGCACCTGCGCTCCCGCCCCCAGCTTGACGCCCGCCATACCGCCGGCCGCCCGCCCCTGCGGACGCACCTGCGCGGCCGGATAACGCAGGAGCTGCGCGTCCGAGGTGATGAAGACCAGGTCTTCCTCACCCGTCCGAAGCTCCGTCGCGCCGACGATCCGGTCACCGTCCTTGAGGGTGATGACCTCCAGCTCGTCCTTGTTGGCCGGGTAGTCCGGCACCACGCGCTTGACGACGCCCTGCAGGGTGCCGATGGCGAGACCCGGTGACGACTCGTCGAGCGTGGTGAGGCAGACGACCTCCTCGTCGGGCCCCAGCGTGAGGAACTCGCCGACCATCGCCCCGCCCGACAGATTGGGCGCCGCGTGCGTGTCCGGCAGCTGGGGGAGATCGATCACCGGCAGCCGCAGCAGCCGCCCACCGGACGTCACCACCCCGACGTCACCGCGAGCCGTCGCCGCCACCGCCGAGACGATGACATCGTGCTTGGACCGCTTGGCGCCCTCCGGGACGACGATCGGCTCGTCGTTGGCCGTGCGCGCCAGCAGACCCGTCGAGGACAGCAGCACCCGGCAGGGGTCGTCCGCCACCTCCAGCGGCACCGACGCCACCTGCGAACCGGCCGACTCGAGCAGCACCGTACGCCGGGCCGTACCGAACTTCTTCGCGACCGCGGCCAGTTCCGCGGAGACCAGCTTCCGCAGCTCGGTGTCCGATTCCAGGATCGACGTCAGCTCGGCGATCTCGGCGTCCAGCCGGTCCCGCTCGCTCTCCAGCTCGATCCGGTCGAACCGGGTCAGCCGGCGCAGCGGCGTGTCCAGGATGTACTGCGTCTGGATCTCGCTCAGCGAGAAGCGCTCCATGAGCCGCTCCTTCGCCTGCGCCGAATTGTCGCTGGACCGGATGAGGCGGATGACCTCGTCGATGTCGACCAGCGCGACGAGCAGGCCCTCGACCAGATGCAGCCGGTTGCGGCGCTTGGTCCGGCGGAACTCGCTGCGCCGGCGCACCACGTCGAACCGGTGGTCGAGATAGACCTCCAGCAGCTCCTTCAGCCCCAGCGTGAGCGGCTGGCCGTCGACCAGCGCCACGTTGTTGATGCCGAAGGACTCCTCCATCGGCGTCAGCTTGTAGAGCTGCTCCAGCACCGCCTCCGGCACGAAGCCGTTCTTGATCTCGATGACCAGACGCAGGCCGTGCGAGCGGTCCGTGAGGTCCTTGACGTCCGCGATGCCCTGGAGCTTCTTCGCCGAGACCAGGTCCTTGATCTTGGAGATGACCTTCTCGGGGCCGACGGTGAAGGGCAGTTCGGTGACGACCAGACCTTTGCGGCGCGGCGTGACGTTCTCCACGGCGGCCGTGGCACGGATCTTGAACGAGCCGCGGCCGTTGGCGTAGGCGTCCTTGATGCCGCCGAGGCCCACGATCCGCCCGCCCGTCGGCAGGTCGGGACCGGGGACGAACCGCATCAGCGTCTCCAGGTCGGCGCCCGGATGCTTGATCAGATGCCGGGCCGCGGCGATGACCTCGCCCAGGTTGTGCGGCGGCATGTTGGTCGCCATGCCGACCGCGATCCCGGTCGTGCCGTTGACCAGGAGGTTGGGGTAGGCCGCCGGGAGGACGACCGGCTCCTGCTCCTGACCGTCGTAGTTCGACTGGAAGGCGACCGTCTCCTCGTCGATCGACTCCGTCATCAGCGAGGTCGCGTCGGCCATCCGGCACTCGGTGTACCGCATGGCGGCGGGCGGGTCGTCGTTGCCCATGGAGCCGAAGTTCCCGTGTCCGTCGACGAGGGGGAGGCGCATGGAGAACGGCTGGGCCATACGCACCAGGGCGTCGTAGATCGACGCGTCGCCGTGCGGGTGCAGCTTGCCCATGACCTCGCCGACGACCCGGGCGCACTTCACGAAGCCGCGGTCCGGGCGCAGGCCCATCTCGTTCATCTGGTACACGATGCGGCGGTGCACCGGCTTCAAGCCGTCACGGGCGTCCGGCAGTGCCCGGGAGTAGATCACCGAGTACGCGTACTCGAGGAAGGAGCCCTGCATTTCGTCGACGACGTCGATGTCGAGGATCTTCTCCTCGAAGTCGACCGGCGGCGGGGTCTTCGTGCTGCGGCGGGCCATCGCTGCTGCGACTCCTTCACGGATTTCGAGCGGGCAACCTCAGGTTCCCTCAGGTTCTGACGCGCTCCATTGTGGACCGCCCCACTGACAACCCCGACCTCGACCCGTCCCAAAGGGCCCACGCCGTCCGCCCCGAGGCGGCGGAGGACCACCTTCCGGGGAATTTCGCTCGCAGCTTCGCCGCACGGGAACTTCGGCAGGTGCCGGTTCGCTTGCATACAGTGTCGGGTGTCTTGAAGCAACCTTCGAAGCAGCCTCCCGCAACGGCTTCTTCATATGGACATCCAGTAGCGCGATCGAAGGGACGTACATGCCCATGGGTCACACGGCCACAGCCCAGGCCGGCTCCGGCGGGCTGACAGCGACCGAGCACCGTCTGGCCAACGGCCTGCGCGTGGTGCTCTCCGAGGACCATCTGACCCCGGTCGCGGCGGTGTGCCTCTGGTACGACGTCGGCTCACGCCACGAGGTCGAGGGCCGCACGGGCCTGGCCCACCTCTTCGAGCACCTGATGTTCCAGGGCTCCGGCCAGGTCAAGGGGAACGGACACTTCGAGCTGGTCCAGGGCGCCGGCGGCTCGCTCAACGGAACGACCAGTTTCGAGCGGACCAACTACTTCGAGACGATGCCCACGCACCAGCTGGAGCTGGCCCTGTGGCTCGAGGCCGACCGCATGGGCTCGCTGCTCGCCGCGCTCGACGAGGAGTCCATGGAGAACCAGCGCGACGTCGTCAAGAACGAGCGCCGCCAGCGCTACGACAACGTCCCGTACGGCACCGCGTTCGAGCGGCTGACCGCCCTGGCCTACCCCGAGGGCCACCCGTACCACCACACCCCGATCGGCTCCATGGCCGACCTGGACGCGGCGACCCTGGAGGATGCCCGCGCCTTCTTCCGTACGTATTACGCGCCGAACAACGCGGTGCTGTCGGTCGTCGGCGACATCGACCCCGAGCAGACCCTCGCCTGGATCGAGAAGTACTTCGGCTCCATCCCGTCCCACGACGGCAAGCAGCCGCCGCGCGACGGCTCGCTGCCCACGATCATGGGCGGCCAGCTGCGCGAGGAGGTGCGCGAGGAGGTGCCGGCGCGCGCCCTGATGGCCGCGTACCGGCTGCCCCACGACGGCACCCGCGAGTGCGACGCCGCGGACCTCGCCCTGACCGTGCTCGGCGGCGGGGAGTCCTCCCGGCTGCACAACCGCCTGGTCCGGCGCGACCGTACGGCCGTGGCCGCCGGCTTCGGACTGCTCCGGCTCGCCGGCGCGCCCTCCCTGGGCTGGCTGGACGTCAAGACGTCCGGCGGCGTCGAGGTGGCGGAGATCGAGACCGCGGTCGACGAGGAGCTGGCCCGGTTCGCCGAGGAGGGTCCCACGGCCGAGGAGATGGAGCGCGCCCAGGCCCAGTTGGAGCGCGAGTGGCTGGACCGCCTCGGCACGGTCGCGGGCCGCGCCGACGAACTGTGCCGGTATGCCGTGCTGTTCGGCGACCCGCAGCTCGCGCTGTCCGCCGTGAACCGGGTCCTCGATGTCACCGCCGAGGAGGTCAAGGCCGCCGCGCGGGCGCAGCTGCGGCCCGACAACCGGGCGGTCCTGGTCTATGAACCGGTCGAGCCGGCCGAGACCGCCGAAGAGGCCGCCGCCACCGACACCGACGCGCAGGAAGGGGCGGACCAGTGACCGACGCTGCCGCGACTGAAGTTTCGATGCAGTTCCACCCCCAGCCCGCACCCGGCGTGGCCCGGCCCTGGGCCTTCCCCGCGCCCGAGCGGAGCTCCCTGCCCAACGGCCTCACCGTCCTGCGCTGTGACCGCCCCGGCCAGCAGGTCGTCGCCGTCGAGATCTTCCTCGCCGCCCCCCTGGACGCCGAGCCCGAGGGCCTGGACGGCGTGGCCACGATCATGTCGCGCGCCCTGTCCGAGGGCACCGACAAGCAGAGCGCCGAGGAGTTCGCCGCCGAGCTGGAGCGGTGCGGCGCCACCCTCGACGCCCACGCCGACCACCCCGGCGTCCGGGTCTCCCTGGAGGTCCCGGCCTCTCGCCTGGCCAAGGCGCTCGGCCTGGTCGCCGAGGCCCTGCGGGCGCCGGCCTTCGCCGACAGCGAGATCGAGCGCCTGGTGCGCAACCGGCTGGACGAGATCCCGCACGAGCACGCCA
This sequence comes from Streptomyces sp. 130, assembly GCF_007096885.1. Taxonomy (GTDB): domain Bacteria; phylum Actinomycetota; class Actinomycetes; order Streptomycetales; family Streptomycetaceae; genus Streptomyces. Next base: position 86,742 of record NZ_VJNO01000006.1, read on the forward strand.
ACCCGGCCCGCCGCGCGGCCAAGCAGCTCTCCAAGGAACTGTTCCCGGCAACGGCCCGCATGTCGCGCCCGCGTCTGGGCACCGAGGAGACCATCGAGCGGATCGACGCCGCGGCCGTGCGCGCCTTCTACGACGCGCACATCCGCCCGTCCACCGCCACCGCCGTGGTCGTCGGCGACCTCACCGGCATCGACCTGGACGCGCTGCTCGCCGAAACCCTCGGCGACTGGTCCGGGGACGCCTCCGAGCCCCGCCCCGTCCCCCCGATCACGGCCGACGACACCGGCCGGGTGATCATCGTCGACCGCCCCGGCGCGGTGCAGACGCAGCTGCTGATCGGCCGCATCGGCGCCGACCGCCACGACAGCGTGTGGCCGGCCCAGGTCCTCGGCACCTACTGCCTGGGCGGCACGCTGACCTCCAGGCTCGACCGGGTGCTGCGCGAGGAGAAGGGGTACACCTACGGCGTGCGGGCCTTCGCCCAGGTGCTCCGCTCCGGCGCCGCCGATTCCGCCTCGGGGGCGACGGGCGCCGCGATGCTCGCCATCAGCGGTTCCGTGGACACGGAGTCCACCGGACCGGCGCTGGACGACCTGTGGAAGGTCCTGCGGACGCTGGCCGCCGAGGGCCTGACGGACGCCGAGCGCGAGACGGCCGTACAGAATCTCGTGGGCGTCGCGCCCCTGAAGTTCGAGACGGCGGCCTCCGTCGCGAGCACCCTCGCCGACCAGGTGGAACAGCACCTCCCGGACGACTACCAGGCGACGCTGTACGCCCGCCTCGCGGAGACCGGCACGGTGGAGGCGACCGCGGCCGTGGTCAGCGCCTTCCCGGTGGACCGGCTGGTCACGGTCCTGGTCGGTGACGCCTCGCGCATCGAGGAGCCGGTCAGGGCGCTCGGTATCGGCGAGGTGTCGGTCGTCACCGGCTGACCCGTCGCTCAGCCCGCGGCACGGGCGGCGAGGGCTCCGGCGCGTGGTCGCGCCGGAGCCCTCCGCGCATCTGGCCGCTGCCCGGCCCTTATGTGCCCTTTCGCCGTCAAGCGGCCCGATCGCCCTGTGGGATGCGCTACAAAACTCCGTGTCCGTTTGGTGGCGGGAAGTCCGTCCGCTTAGCGTCAGGTCGGCTGTCCGCCACTTGTACGCGCATCCATGACGTACCGGGCAGCCATCGCCGAGTCCCCGTCAGGCGCGAGCCTGGGGAGCCGGGGACCCACACAGTCCCTGGGGTGAATCGGATGCCCGCGCTCCGTCCGGGGCGGGACATCCGTAGGAGACCTTCCTGCTCCGAACCCGTCAGCTAACCCGGTAGGCGAGAAGGAAGGAAAGGACCAGCCACCCCATGGCGTTCACCCGTGCCACCGGGAAGCACCGTGCCCCGAGCCGCCTGACACGCGTCGGCGCCAAGGCCGTCGGTGTCACGACGCTCGCCGCCGGCGGCGTCATCGGCTCCCTGGCCTCCCCGGCCCTCGCCGCCGACGCCGGGACGGCCCCCGCCGCCGGCGAGACCGGCCTCTCCCAGCTCATCGCCATCGAGAACACCCTCGCCGACCGGATCGACGCCCAGGCCGCGGCGCAGCGGCACCAGGCCGAGGCCGCCGAGAAGAAGGCGGCGGCCAGGAAGAAGGCCGAGGCCGTGAAGAAGAAGGCCGCCGAGAAGGCCGCCAAGGCGAAGGAGGCGGCCAAGGCGAAGGCCAGGGCCGCCCGCGAGGCGTCCGCCCGCGCCGGCCGTTCCACCACCCGCACCGCGCTGGGCTCGTCCTACCGGCTGCCCGTGGCCGGCTCGTACGTGACCACCGGCTACAAGTCCAGCGGCTCGCTCTGGTCGTCCGGCAGTCACTCCGGCATCGACTTCCACGCCGCGTCCGGCAGCTCCGTCGTCGCCGTCGGCGCCGGCACGGTGGTGGAGGCCGGCTGGGGCGGGGCGTACGGCAACAACATCGTGCTCCGCATGACGGACGGCACGTACACCCAGTACGGCCACCTCTCCTCGATAGGCGTCTCCGGGGGACAGAGCGTCGCGGCCGGCCAGCAGATCGGGCTCTCCGGCTCGACCGGCAACTCCACCGGTCCGCACCTCCACTTCGAGGCCCGGACCACACCTTCCTACGGCTCCGACATGGACCCGGTCGCCTATCTGCGCGCCCACGGCGTCAACGTCTGACCGGTCCCGGGCTCCGCACCGAAGGCCCCGGCGCTCCTTGCACCCAAGCGAGCCCCGCCGGGGCCTTCGCCGTGCCCGGGCCCCGCCGCGCGCCTCCCGCCGCCTGTCCGCGGCCAAAAGATATTCATGAATTCCCGCCCGGCATCGGAAAGGCGACCGCATTGCAATAGAGTCGCGCCAGAGGTGTCGATCGGCCGCTGTTCGCGGGGATTGAGGCGGAGGTTCGGACATGCGTGTTCCGGCGCATTCGGTATGCACGGCAATCCGTGACGACATCGTCTCCGGTGTCTTCGAACGCGGCAGCCGCCTCACCGAGGAGGTGCTCGCACGGCGTTACGGGGTTTCCCGCGTGCCCGTACGGGAAGCGCTGCGCACCCTGGAGTCCGAGGGCTTCGTCGTCACCCGCAGACATGCCGGAGCCTGCGTCGCCGAGCCCTCGGAGCAGGAGGCCGCCGACCTCCTGGAAGTGCGCATGCTGCTGGAACCGCTGAGCGCCGCCCGCGCGGCCCAGCGCCGGACGGACGCCCACCTCAAGGTGTTGCGCGGCCTGGTCAGGCTCGGCCAGGAGCGGGCCCGCCGGGGCGAGGGCGAGGACCTGCGCTCCCTCGCCGGCTGGTTCCACGAGACGCTGGCCCAGGCGTCCGGCAGCCCCGGCCTCATCGCCCTGCTCACCCAGCTCCGCCACAAGATCGCCTGGATGTACGCGGTCGACCAGCCGGCCCGCCCGGCCGAGGCCTGGGCCGAGCACGGAGCCCTGGTGGACGCCGTGGCGCGCGGAGACGCGGCGCGGGCGAGGGCCCTGGCCGCGCAGCTCGCCGAACGCCAGGGCGCCGCGCACCGGCTGCGCCGCGCCGCGCGCCCCGCCAACGTGCCACGGGCCGGCCGTGTGAGGACTTCGCAACGTGCCGTAAACACCGCGAGCGGCCGGAATTAACAAAGGGCGCGTACAAATAAAGAAAGGCGCGCGTAAAAACTGGGAAAAGCGGGCCGCCTCATTCCGGCTGGGTTGCCCCATTCCGGCCGGGCCGTCATTCCGTCGGTCCGTGCATGCAAAAGCCGCGGCGCCCCATGCGGGGGGCCGCGGCTTTCCCGGGACAATTCCGGTAATGCCGGCCGCTCGGGCTCAGACGGTCTCCGGAAGCTCCTCAAGGCCCTCGGCGACCAGCTTCGCCAGGCGGTCCAGGGCGGCCTCGGCGTTGTCCGCGTCGGACGCGAGCACGATCTCCTCGCCGCCCTGGGCACCGAGACCGAGCACCGCGAGCATGGAGGCCGCGTTCACCGGGTTGCCGTCCGCCTTGGCGATGGTGACGGGAACGCCGGAGGCCGTAGCGGCACGGACGAAGATGGAAGCGGGGCGGGCGTGCAGGCCCTCGGCCCAACCGACGTTTACGCGGCGCTCAGCCATGGTTCTGCCCTTCAAGAATCAACGGTTGTCTAGACCAGTGTCTCATGTGGTGCGCGATGCTCCGGGCAGACCCGCGGGCCCTCCCGGGCGCCGCGCCCGCGGTCGTCCGGAGACCTCAGACTGCCCCGGCCCCGGCACCCCCGCGACCCGTGCGACAGCCGTAGGCTTTCCCCATGCAGCCCGCTCCGGAGCAGAGTCCGCATCACGCCTACCCCGATCACTGGGAGGCGGACGTGGTCCTCCGTGACGGCGGCACCGCGCGGATCAGGCCGATCACCACGGACGACGCCGAGCGGCTGGTCAGCTTCTACGAGCAGGTTTCCGACGAGTCGAAGTACTACCGCTTCTTCGCGCCCTACCCCCGGCTCTCCGCCAAGGACGTCCACCGCTTCACCCATCACGACTACGTCGACAGGGTGGGACTGGCCGTCACGGTGGGCGGCGAGTTCATCGCCACCGTCCGCTACGACCGGATCGACGCGACCGGCCGCCCCGCCTCGGCCCCCGCCGACGAGGCCGAGGTCGCCTTTCTCGTCCAGGACGCCCACCAGGGCCGGGGCGTGGCCTCGACCCTGCTCGAACACATCGCGGCCGTCGCCCGTGAGCGCGGCATCCGGCGCTTCGCCGCCGAAGTGCTGCCCGCCAACACCAAGATGATCAAGGTGTTCCGGGACGCCGGCTACACCCAGCGGCGCAGCTTCGAGGACGGCTCCGTCCACCTCACCCTGGACCTCGAACCCACCGCCGAATCCCTCGCCGTGCAGCGCGCCCGCGAACAGCGCGCCGAGGCCAGGTCCGTGCAGCGGCTGCTCGCCCCCGGCTCCGTCGCCGTCATCGGGGCCGGCCGCACCCCCGGCGGCGTCGGCCGCACCGTCCTGCGCAACCTGCTCGGCGCGGGCTTCACCGGCCGCGTCCACGCGGTGAACAGCGCCTTCTCCGACGGCCAGGACACCATCGACGGAGTCCCCGCGCACCGCTCCCTGGGCGAGATCGGCGAGCCGGTCGACCTCGCGGTGGTCGCCGTGCCCGCCGACCGGGTCCCCGAGGCCGTCGCGGACTGCGGCGAACACGGCGTCCAGGGGCTGGTGGTCCTCTCCGCCGGCTACGCCGAGTGGGGCGCCGAAGGCCGCGAGCGCCAGCGGGAACTGGTGCGCCAGGCCCGTTCGTACGGCATGCGGATCATCGGGCCCAACGCCTTCGGCATCATCAACAACTCCGAGGCGGTCCGGCTCAACGCCTCGCTCGCCCCGGACCGGCCCGCCTCCGGGCGGATCGGCCTCTTCACCCAGTCCGGTGCCATCGGCATCGCCCTGCTCTCCGGGCTCTACCGGCGCGGCGCGGGCCTCTCCACCTTCATCTCGGCCGGCAACCGCGCCGACATCTCCGGCAACGACTTCCTCCAGTACTGGTACGAGGACCCGGACACGGATGTCGCCCTGCTCTACCTGGAGTCGCTGGGCAACCCCCGCAAGTTCACCCGCCTCGCCCGCCGTACCGCCGCCGTGAAGCCGGTGGTCGTGGTCAAGGGCGCCCGGCACAGCGGCTCGACCCCGCCCGGCCACGCCGTCCCCGTCAGCCGCGTCCCCGACTCCACGGTCTCCGCGCTCATGCGGCAGGCGGGCGTCATCCGCGTCGACACGGTCACCGAGATGGTCGACACCGGACTGCTCCTCGCCGACCAGCCGCTCCCGGCGGGCGGACGCGTCGCGATCCTCGGCAACTCGGAGTCCCTCGGCCTGCTCACGTACGACGTGTGCCTGGCCGAAGGGCTCCGCCCGCGTCCGCCGGTCGACCTCACCACGTCCGCCACCCCGCAGGACTTCCGGGAGGCGCTGTCGGCGGCGCTGGCCGACGGGGGGTGCGACGCCGTGATCGTGACGGCGATCCCCTGGGTCGGCGAGAACGGCGAGGCGGAGTCGGGCGACGGCGAGGTCCTCGCCACCGCCCTGCACACCGCGGCCGCCGCCGGTCCGGCCAAGCCGGTCGCCGTGGTGCACGTCGAGATCGGCGGCCTGGCGGAGGCGCTGTCCGCCGCCACCAGCACGGTGGCGCAGCCGCGCCCGGCCACGCAGCCGTTCGCCGCGGCGCAGGGCGCCCCCACGGAGCCCGCCGCACCGGCGCCCGGCACCGGCAAGCCCGAAACCGACACCCCCGAAGAGGCGCGCCGCGTCGGGCGCATCCCCGCCTACCCCGCAGCCGAGCGCGCCGTCCGGGCGCTCGCCGAGGCCGTCCGCTACGCGCAATGGCGGCGGCAGGCCGCCGTGCCCGGCAAGGTGCCCGACTTCCTCGACGACACCATCGACGCCCCGGGCGCCGCCGCCCGCATCCAAGCCCTCCTCGGCGAGGACCCCGATCCGCGCGGCCGGCCGCTCGGCCACGACGAGGCCCGCGAACTGCTCGCCTGCTACGGCATCGCCGTACGCCCCACGCTGCCCGCCCCCGGCCCGGAGGAGGCGGTGGCCGCCGCGGCCCGGCTCGGCTACCCGGTGGCGCTCAAGACGACCGCGCCCCATCTGCGCCACCGGGCCGACCTCGGCGGCGTACGCCTGGACCTGGACAGCGAGGCGGCCCTGCGCCGCGCGTACGGCGATCTCACCGAACTGCTCGGCAAGCCCGCGGAGCTGCGGCCCGTCGTCCAGGCCATGGCGCCGCGCGGCGTCGACACCGTCGTACGGGCCACCATCGACCCGGCCGCGGGCGCGGTGCTCTCCTTCGGTCTCTCCGGCGCGCCCTCCGAGCTGCTCGGCGACACCGCCCACCGCCTGGTCCCCGCCACCGACCGCGACGCCGCCGAGCTGATCAGGTCCATCCGCGCCGCCCCCGTCCTGTTCGGCTGGCGCGGTGCCGCGCCGGTGGACACCGCCGCGCTCGAGGAGCTGCTGCTGCGGGTCTCCCGGCTGGTCGACGACCACCCCGAGGTGGTCTCCCTCGCCCTGGAGCCGGTCGTGGTCGCCCCGCAGGGCCTCTCGGTGCTGGGGGCGAGCGTCCGCCTCTCGCCGCCCCCGGCCCGCAACGACCTCGGCCCGCGCCGCCTGTCCAACTACTGACCCGGCCCCGCTCGCGTCCCCCTGGACCGGCCGGGGCGGGTCTCCGGCGGCGTCCCCGGCAGCCACCGGGCCCCCGTAGGATGGTTCCCATGGCTAAGACCGGTACGACGACCCAGGGGCTGCGCGCGGCGATCGAGCGCAGCGGCTACTACCCGGCCCTCGTGGCCGAGGCGGTGGAGGCCGCCGTGGGCGGTGAGCCGGTCGCTTCGTATCTGGTGCACCAGGAGACGACCTTCGACTCCAACGAGGTGCGCCGGCACGTCACGGTGCTGGTGCTCACGGACACCCGCTTCATCGTCAGCCACACCGACGAGCAGAACGCGGACACCAACTCCCCGTCGCCGTACGCCACCACCTCGACGGAGTCGGTCAAGCTGGACCGGATCTCCTCGGTGGTGGTCAGCCGCGTCGTCGCCAACCCGGAGAAGTACGTCCCGGGCACGCTGCCCCGCGAGGTCGTCCTGACCATCGGCTGGGGCGCGGTCTCCCGGATCGACCTGGAGCCGGCCGCCTGCGGCGACCCCGACTGCGAGGCCGACCACGGCTACACCGGCAGCACCACCGCCGACGACCTGAGCCTGCGGGTCAGCGAGGCCGGCGACGGCCCGGACACCGTGCGCCAGACCCTCGCCTTCGCCCAGGCGCTCTCCGAGGCCACGGCCGCCACCCCCGCGGCCGGCCGCTGATGGCCCAGCCGGCCTGGCCGGACGACTTCGTCCCGCTGCCCGTCGACAGCGCGCCCGTCCCGGAGTACGGCAGCGGCTCGCTCGCCGACCTGCTGCCGACCCTCCTCGCGGGCCAGGAAGTGCCCGGCTTCGACGCGGCCATCGGCGAGCTCACCCCCGCCGACCGGAACTGCGTCTTCCTGATCGACGGCCTCGGCTGGGAGCAGATAAGGGCCCACCCCGACGAGGCACCGTTCCTGTACTCGCTGCTGCCCACCTCGCGCGGTGGCACCGGCCGCCCGATCACGGCGGGCTTCCCGGCCACCACGGCGACCTCGCTGGCCTCCGTCGGCACCGGCCGGCCCCCCGGCGAGCACGGTCTTCCCGGTTACACGGTCCGCAACCCCGAGACCGGCGAGCTGATGAACCAGCTCCGCTGGAACCCGTGGACCCCGCCGAAGGCGTGGCAGCCCCACCCCACCCTCTTCCAGCTCGCCGACGCGGCCGGTGTGCGCACCGCCCAGGTCTCCGCCCCCGCCTTCGAGCAGACCCCGCTGACCAAGGTCGCGCTCAGCGGCGGCTCCTTCCTCGGCCGGCTCAGCGGCGAGGAGCGGATGGACACCGCCGCCGAGCGGCTGGCCGCCGGCGACCGCTCGCTCGTCTACACGTACTACAGCGAGGTCGACGGCAAGGGCCACCGCTTCGGCACCGACTCCGACGCCTGGCGCGGACAGCTGATGTACGTCGACGGGCTGGCACGGCGCCTGGCCGAGCAGCTTCCGCCGCGCTCGGCGCTCTACATCACCGCCGACCACGGCATGATCGACATCCCCTTCGACGAGCAGTCCCGGATCGACTTCGACGAGGACTGGGAGCTGAGCGCCGGCGTCGCGCTGCTCGGCGGCGAGGGCCGGGCGCGGCACGTCTACGCCGTTCCGGGCGCCGCATCCGATGTGCTGGCCGTCTGGCGCGAGGTGCTGGGCGAGCAGTTCTGGGTGGCGAGCCGGGACGAGGCCGTCGCCGCCGGCTGGTTCGGCCCCACGATCGACGAGCGGGTGTACGGCAGGATCGGCGACGTGGTCGCCGCGGCCCACGACGACGTGGTGATCACCGCCTCGCGCAACGAGCCGAACGAGTCGGCCATGGTCGGCATGCACGGCTCCATGACCCCCGTCGAGCAGTTCGTCCCGCTCCTCGAAGTACGCTCGTAGCCCGTTTCGCCCCCGCTCTTTCCTCCCGTCCCGAAAGGTGCTCGACCCGCCATGCCCGAGCTTGTGTTCTTCTCCGGAACGATGGACTGCGGAAAGAGCACCCTGGCCCTCCAGATCGGCCACAACCGCTCGGCGAGGGGCCTGCAGGGCGTGATCTTCACCCGGGACGACCGGGCGGGGGAGGGGAAGCTCTCGTCCCGGCTCGGCCTGGTCACGGAGGCGGTCGAGGCCGACGAGGACATGGACCTGTACGCGTATCTCGTCGCCCAGCTGTCCAAGGGCGGACGGGTCGACTACGTGATCGTGGACGAGGCGCAGTTCCTGGCCCCGGCGCAGATCGACCAGCTGGCCCGGGTCGTGGACGACCTGGAGATGGACGTCTTCGCCTTCGGCATCACGACGGACTTCCGCACCCGGCTCTTCCCCGGCTCGCAACGGCTGGTCGAGCTGGCGGACCGCATCGAACAGCTCCAGGTCGAAGCCCTCTGCTGGTGCGGCGCCCGCGCCACGCACAACGCCCGCACCGTGGACGGCGAGATGGTCGTGGAGGGCGCGCAGGTCGTCGTCGGCGATGTGAACCGCGCGGCGGGCGAGGTCGGTTACGAGGTCCTGTGCCGCCGGCACCACCGCCGCCGCGCGACCGCGGCCTCCGCGCAGGCGGGCGCCCTCTCCCCGGACGTCCTGCCGGTCAGCACCGCCTGACGCCGGCGGGCAGCCCGAGCCGGCACGGGCGGTGAGACCGGCCCGCGGCGCGGTGCGCCGGATTCGGTGTTTACGGTCGGGGGCGCCCGTGAACGAAGCCGTCAGCAGCCCGCCGTGTTCCATACCGTCGCCCCGCCCACCGCGCCTGTGCCCGTTTCGCCGGCGCGAGCGCGTGGTACGGCCCCGTCGTCACCGCGGGATGCGCCACCCCGTGCACGTACAGGCTGGTGCACAGCCCAGCGCACTGTCCCGGTTCGGGGAGGCACTCGCGGCGCGGTCAGCCCGCCGCCGAGCGCTGGATCGTGAAGGCCGCGCCCTCCGGGTCCGCGACCGTCGCGACCCGGCCGCTCGGGCTCTCCCTCGGCGGGCTCAGGACCTGCCCGCCGAGCTCCGCCACCTGCCGCGCGGCCTCGTCCGTGTCGGCCACCTCGAAGTAGGTCATCCAGTGCGGTCCCCGGTCGCGCAGCGGGGCGTGGCCGACGCCGTGCAGCGAGGCCACCGGGCGCCCCTGGAGGTGCAGGGTCTGGTAGTCGAAGTCCGCCGAGACGACGGCCTTCGTCTCGAAACCGAAGACCGCCTGGTAGAACTTGGCGACCGTCGAGGTCTCCCGGGTCACCAGCTCGTTCCAGACCGGGGTGCCGGGCGCCCCGGCCAGGGCCGTGCCGATGTGCGCGGCGGCCTGCCAGATCCCGAAGACGGCTCCGCCCGGGTCGGAGGCGATGGCCATACGGCCCGCTTCACCCGCGTCGAGCGGCCCGACGCCGACCGTGCCGCCGCACGACCGGATGGCCTCCGCCGTCTGATCGGCGTCGTCGGTGGCCAGATAGGTCGTCCAGGCGATGGGGAGGTGCCGGTCCGGCGGCAGCTGGCCGATGCCCGCCACCTCCCTCCCGTCGATCAGCGCCCGTACGTACGGGCCGAGCTGCTCGGGGCCGGGGCCGAACTCCCAGCCGAACAGCTCGGCGTAGAAGTTCTGGGTCGTGCGCAGGCCGTGCACGATCAGGCTCACCCAGCAAGGTGTTCCGGGTGTACGCCGAGCGGCAGCCTCGGTCATCGTCACTCTCCTCGGACCATCGTGGTGGCCGTACGGGAAAACGGGGCCGGCGCGCCGTGGTGCGGTGCGAGCTGTGGACGCCCCGTGCAGATGCTTGCACCACCGGGCGCGGGATGCGCTCCGGCCGCGCCGTCTTTTCCGGGATCTCGCCCCAGGCGGACCGGTTTGTACCGGTATAACCGCTTGGCCGTTGTTACGGGCAGCCGGGCGTCTGCGTGAGGATGGCACGCATGAAGCCCATCATCTCCGCATTCGAATGCGCGAGCGAACTGGCGGGGCCACGTCCGCCGGTGCTCCTGGACGTACGTTGGCAGCTGGGCGGCCCGCACGGCCGGCCCGACTACGAGGCGGGGCACATCCCCGGCGCGGTCTTCGTGGACCTCGATACGGAGCTCGCCGGACCGGCGGGCACCGGAGGCCGCCACCCGCTGCCCGACCCGGAGGAGTTCGGCGCCGCGATGCGCCGCGCCGGGGTCCGCCAGGACGGCCCGGTGGTCGTCTACGACGGCGGTCAGGGCTGGGCGGCCGCCCGGGCCTGGTGGCTGCTGCGCTGGGCGGGGCACTCCGACGTACGGGTGCTGGACGGCGGCCTCGCGGCCTGGACGGGGGAGCTGTCGAAGGAGACCCCGGACCCGGCCGAGGGCGACTTCGCGCCCGCGCCGGGAGCGCTGCCGCTGCTGGACGCGGACGGCGCCGCGGCCCTGGCCCGCTCGGGTGTCCTGCTCGACGCGCGGGCGGCCGAGCGCTACCGGGGCGATGTGGAGCCCATCGACCGGGTCGGCGGCCACATCCCCGGCGCGGTCTCCGCGCCGACCGGCGAGAACGTGGACGCGGACGGCCGCTTCCTGAGCCCCGAGCGCCTGGCCGCCCGGTTCGCCGGGCTGGGCGTCGACGGGGAGGACGCGGAGGTCGGCGTCTACTGCGGTTCGGGCGTCTCCGGGGCCCAGCAGGTGCTGGCGCTGGAGCTTGCCGGGCACCGGGCCGCCCTCTACGCGGGCTCCTGGTCGCACTGGTCCGCCGACGAGTCGCGCCCGGTCGCCACGGGGCCCCAGCCCGGGTAACGGCACGCCGTCGCGCGAGGACGACGCGGGGCCGGCACGCGCTCGCGTACCGGCCCCGGTCATCGCGTCCAGTCCTGCTTCTTTCGCGTCTAGTCCTGCTTCTTGCGGCGGGTGCCGAAGACGATCTCGTCCCAGCTGGGCACCGCGGCCCGGCGCCCGGGCCGGACCCCGTCCGCCTCGGCCTGCCGGTCCGTCGTCCCGGTCAGCCGGTCGCGGTGACCGGCGACCGCACGCGGCATCAGGACGTCCGCGTACGCGGAGCCCGCTCCGGCCGACGCGGCGGGCGGCTCCTCGGCCTCCGGCTCCCGGTCCGGCGGTTCGATCGCCGGGGGCTCGGGCGGCGCGGGCCGCTCCGGCACGACCATGTCACCCCGGAAGCTGGGCACCGCCTCCAGCAGGCTGGTGAGGGAGTCCCGCTCGCTCGCGGTCACCCCGGCGATCCGCTCCTCCGGCTCCGGGGGCGGCGGCGGGGCCGGACGCTCGATCTGCCGGTCCAGCGCGCGGTCCAGCGGCCGGTCGCGCGGCAGCCGGGCGATCCGGGGCACGAACGGGAAGCTGGGCTCGGGCGCCGCGACCTCGTCCGTCTCGCCGATCAGCGAACGGGCCTCGTCGTCGACGGCCTGGACCAGCCGGCGCGGCGGGTCGTAGGTCCAGCTCGCCGAGTGCGGCTCACCCGCGACCCGGTAGACGAGAAGGACCTCCCAGGTGCCGTCGTCACGGCGCCAGGAGTCCCACTGGACGGTCTCCTTGTCGGCGCCGCGCAGCAGCAGCCGCTCCTGCACCGCCTCGCCGAGCTGGGGGCCGGTGTTCTCGCCGGGACGGCGCACGGGAGTCTTCCGGGCCCGCTCGGCCATGAAGGCCCGCTCCGCGAGCACGGGGCCCTCGAAGCGGCGGACACGGTCGACGGGGATTCCGGCGAACTGGGCGACCTCCTCGGCGGAGGCACCGGCTCGTATCCGTGCCTGGATGTCGCGCGGGCGGAGGTGGCTCTCCACCTCGATCTCGATCTGGCCGAGCCGGGCGCGGTCGTTGCGCACGGCGGCTCGCAGCCGCTCGTCGATCGGAAGCGTGTACTCCGTGCTGTCCGCAGCCTTGAGCACCAGTCGTGTGCCGTCGTTGGAGACGGCCACGACACGCAGTTCGGGCATGGGGACCTCCCGGGTGGTGCCTGCCGACGTCACGTGCGTCGCTGCTTCCGCTAGTCGAGTGTGGCCTGCCCGGGTGCAGCCTGCCACAACATTGCCGTGTTGCCCGGCGTGTCGGGCGTGAGCCCTTGATCGCCGGTATGCCACGGTAGCCCTTGCGCAACGCAAAGTGACCGATGGTCACTCTGTGTAGCTGGCCGCCGTGCGATGCCGTGCGCCGCCGGATCGAGTGCCTCCTTCGGCCCCCTCCCGAAGGTTCCGGACGCCCGCGCGGGTGTCCGGCCCCAGGGCTCGCCACAGTACTCCATTCGGGCCATGTGGGTGGACCGCCGCGCCGTCGAAGTTCTCGCGAGGTACGGAAGTCCGCCTACCCCTCCAGGCGTCCCCCGCTCATGATCCGTGTCGTGCTTCACATAATCCACGCAACCGGAACTTTCGGCTTCGCTCACGTGTCCCTAGTTGGTGCATGGTGGGAGAGATGTCTATCAAGGGCTGGAAATGGTGCAGAAGCCGGAAAGCGGCATAGAACCCAAGGAGAGGCGGATCGATCTGAGCCTGCCCCAGGTGGCGGGCAGCGCGGTCGCCGCGGTGGCCGCGGCCGTGGCGGCTTCCCAGCTCGGTGTGTACGGAACCATCGCGGGCGCCGGAGTCATGAGTGTCGTGGCGACCTGCGGCGGCTCGGTCTTCCAGCACTTCTTCCGTCGTACGGGGGAGCAGATCCGCGAGGTGACGGTCCAGGTGAAGCACCCGGACCGCGAGGTGACCGTCCGCACCCGCGAGACCGGCGCCCGGCAGCCGGAGCCCGCGGCGTGGGAGACCGTCCTGCCGGGAGCGGCGGACGAGGCCACGACGGTGCTGCACCGGGTCGAGCCGCAGCCGGACGAGACGACGCTCCTGCGCCGGGCGGACCAGCGGCCGGACGAGACGATGCTCCTGCGCCGGGCGGACCAGCCGTCGGACGAGACGATGCTCCTCGGCCGCGTGGCGCCCGACGCGACGACCGTGCTGCGCGGCGTCGGCGCCGGGCCGGACGAGGAGTTCTCCGAGGCGACCACGCACGGCACCCGGATGCGTGGCTGGAAACGGTCGGCCATCGGCGCGGCCGTGGTCTTCGTCGTCTCGATGGCCGGCATCACCACGTACGAACTGATCTCCGGCGGCGACCTGAGCGGCGGCCACGGGACGACCGTGGGCTCCGTCGTACGCGGTGAGCACGACGCGGGCCCTTCCACCCCCGCGCCCGCCGAAACCACCCGTCCCGGTCCGGACGCGTCGGACCCGGCGCAGCGGGACCCGGGCACGGCCACCCCCGGCACGGGCACCCCGGACGACGACGGCACCGCCCCGCAGCCGGACCGCAGCGGCGGTCCCGGCGAAGGGGCGACACCCTCGCCCACCGCCTCGGACCCGGCGGACGAGGGCGCCGAGCCCGCGCCCCCCCCCCCCCCGCGCACCACGGACGACGGCGGGAGCGCGGCGCCCGACCCGACGGCCACGGACGGCGTCCCGGCGCCCGCCGGCACCGAAGCGGGGGAGTGAGCCCGGGGTCAGTCGCCCAGCACCCGGCGCAGGTAGTCGTTGCCGAACAGCCGGTCCGGGTCCAGCCGGTCCCGTACGGCCGTGAACTCGCCGAAGCGCGGATACACCCCGGAGAGGTACGCGGCGTCCCGCGTGTTGATCTTGCCCCAGTGCGGGCGGCCGCCGTGCGCGGTCATGATCCGCTCCACCGCCGTGAAGTACGCCTGGTAGGGCGTGCCCCGGTACAGATGGACGGCGATGTACGCGCTCTCCCGGCCCGACGCGGTGGAGAGCGCGATGTCGTCGGCGGGCGCGGTCCGCACCTCCACCGGGAAGCTGATCCGCAGCGGCGAACGGTCCACCATCGCCCGGACCTCGCGCAGCGCCTCGACGGCCGCCTCACGCGGCAGCGCGTACTCCATCTCCACGAAACGCACCCGGCGCGGGCTGGTGAACACCTTGTACGGGATGTCGGTGTACGTGCGCGCCGACAGGGCCCGGCTGGAGATCCTGGCGATCGAGGGGATGGTGGCGGGCACGGCCCGGCCCAGCGCGCAGGCGACCTGGAAGACGCCGTTGGACAGCAACTCGTCCTCGATCCAGCCGCCGACCCTGCCGAGCGGGGCGGCGGGGCCCGCGCTGCGGTTGTTGCGCTTGGTGTTGCAGTTCCCGGTGTGCGGGAACCAGTAGAACTCGAAGTGCTCGTTCTCGGCCACGAGCTGATCGAACTCGGTCGTCACCTGGTCGAAGCTCATCGGCTCCTCGCGGGCGGTCAGCAGGAAGACCGGCTCCACCGCGAAGGTGATCGCGGTGATGACGCCCAGCGCGCCGAGCCCGATCCGCGCCACCGCGAACACGTCGGCGTTCTCGGTCTCCGAGCAGCGCAGCACCGTGCCGTCCGCGGTGACCAGCTCCAGGGCGCGTATCTGCGCGGATATGGACGCCGAGTCACGCCCGGTGCCGTGCGTGCCGGTGGAGGTGGCTCCGGCGACCGTCTGCTCCATGATGTCGCCCATGTTGGTGAGCGAGAGGCCCTCGCGGGCCAGTGCGGTGTTCAGACGCTTCAGCGGGGTGCCCGCCTCGACCGTCACCGTCATCGCCTTGCGGTCGATCTCGCGGATGCCGGTCAGCAGATCGGGCCGGACGAGCAGCCCGTCGGTGGCCGCGGTCGCGGTGAACGAGTGCCCGGTGCCGACCGGCTTCACCCGCAGCCCGTCCTCGGACGCCCTGCGCAGCGCCTCGGCCAGCTCGTCCACGGAGGCGGGGGACACAATCCGGGCCGGCCGGGCGGTGACGGTCCCCGCCCAGTTGCGCCACGGGCTCGTCGCCGTCCGTACGTAGGTCTCGGTCATCTTCCCCGCGCCCTTCCCTAGGAACCGGCCCACCCAGCCGGCGCTTCCCCCGGACGGAAACCACGGGTTACCGGCCGGTTGGAGGGGGATCATACTCACGGCTCCCGCACATTCATCCACCCCTCGCGCCGCCCTCTGCCCAGGGCCCGGAGCGCCCGCTCCGGACGTCGGTGCGACCCCGCCCGGGTGCGGGTGGCAGGATCGACGGCATGTCCGATCTGCGCGACCCCGCCCCCTACGACGCCCTGCTCCTGCTCTCCTTCGGAGGCCCCGAAGGCCCGGACGACGTGGTCCCGTTCCTGGCGAACGTGACCCGCGGCCGGGGCATCCCCGAGGAACGGCTCAAGGAGGTCGGCAAGCACTACTTCCTGTTCGGGGGCGTCAGCCCGATCAACGCCCAGAACAGGGCCCTGCTCGACGCGCTGCGCGAGGACTTCTCCGAGCACGGGCTGGACCTGCCGGTCTACTGGGGCAACCGCAACTGGGCCCCGTACCTCACCGACACCCTGCGCGAGATGGTCAACGACGGCCACCGCCGCATCGCCGTCCTCGCGACCAGCGCCTACGCCTCGTACTCCGGCTGCCGGCAGTACCGCGAGAACCTCGCCGAGTCACTGGCCGCCCTGGAGGCCGAGGGCCTTCCCGTGCCGCGCGTGGACAAACTCCGGCACTACTTCAACCACCCCGGCTTCGTGGAGCCCATGGTGGAGGGCGTCCTCGCCTCGCTGGCGGACCTGCCCGACGAGCTGCGCCCCGGTGCCCACCTGGCCTTCACCACGCACTCCATCCCGCTCTCCGCGGCCGACACCTCGGGCCCGGTCGAGGCGCACGGCGACGGCGGCGCGTACGTCGCCGAGCACCTGGAGGTGGCCCGGCTGATCGTGGACGCGGTGCGCGAGCGGACCGGCACGGCCCATCCCTGGAAGCTCGTGTACCAGTCGCGCAGCGGCGCGCCGCACATCCCGTGGCTGGAGCCCGACATCTGCGACCACCTCGACGCGCTCCACGGGGACGGGGTCCCCGCCGTCGTGATGGCGCCCATCGGCTTCGTCTCGGACCACATGGAGGTCCTGTACGACCTGGACACCGAGGCCACCGCCAAGGCCGCCGAGCTGGGTCTGCCGGTACGCCGCTCCGCGACGGTCGGCGCCGACCCCCGGTTCGCCGCCGCCGTGCGTGAGCTCGTCCTGGAGCGGGCCGCCGCCGAGCAGGGCCGCGAGCCGCGGCGGTGCGCCCTCGGGGCGCTGGGTGCGAGCCACGACCTCTGCCCGGTGGGCTGCTGCCCGGCGCGGGCGCCCAAGCCCGCCGCCGCGGGGGCCGACAGCCCCTACGCGTAAGCCTCCGCCCTTTCCCCGCCCACCACCCTCGCAACCCCCTAGGGAGCGCCGTGACCGAAACCGACCCCTCATCGGACGTCCTGCTCGACCTCGCACTGGAAGCCGCGCGGCTCGCCGGCCGGCTGCTTCGCGACGGGCGTCCGGCGGGGCTGGGCGTGGCCGCGACCAAGTCCAGCCCGGTCGACGTCGTCACCGAGATGGACATCGCCGCCGAGAAGCTGATCACCGAGTTCCTGATCGAGCGCCGCCCCCTGGACGGCTACCTCGGCGAGGAGAGCGGCACGACCGCCGAGGGCAGCACCGGAGTGCGCTGGGTGATCGACCCGCTCGACGGCACGGTGAACTATCTCTACGGACTCCCGTCCTGGGCCGTCTCCATCGGCGTCGAGGTGGACGGCGAACGGGTCGCCGGTGCCGTGGAGGTCCCGATGCGCGGCGAGACGTACTTCGCGCGCCGCGGCCACGGCGCCTTCGTCACCGGAGGCCCGTACGGCGACGAGCACGTCCGGCTGCGCTGCCGGCCCACCGCCCCGCTCGCCGAGGCGCTGGTGGCCACCGGCTTCAACTACGTCGCCGAGGTCCGGGCCCACCAGGCCGAGGTGGCGCACGACCTCATCCCGCAGGTCCGGGACATCCGGCGCGGCGGCTCCGCTGCGATCGACCTGTGCGACGTGGCCGCCGGCCGGCTCGACGGCTACTTCGAGCGCGGGCTGCACCCCTGGGACCTGGCGGCGGGCGACCTCATCGCCCGGGAGGCCGGCGCGCTCACCGGCGGACGCCCGGGCAGGCCGGCCGACGGCGAGCTGACCGTCGCCGCCTCCCCCGGGGTCTTCGAACCGCTCCAGGCCCTCCTGGACGGGCTGGGAGCCTGGCACGACTGATCAGCGGCTCCTCCCCAGGTCCCGGGCACCAGAAGGGCCCCGCAGCCGCTTCACAACGGCTGCGGGGCCCTTCTGGCCCAGAGCGACGGTCAGGCGTTCGTCGTCGTGCTGATCCGCACACCGTGCTCGGCGGCGAGACGACGGAGGTCGTCCAGCTCGCTCTGCTCGACGTCCGCGAGGAAGTCGTCGCCCGTCTCGCGGGCCTTCGTGAGGTCGTCCTCGGTCGTCTTGATGCGTTGCAGCAGACCTGCGGTGAAAGCGTCCATGAAGCGCCCCCTCATCGTGGGTCGGTGGCACGGGGGTGTGCCCGGGTTTCCCTCCGCCGAGGCGGTAGGGCGGGTGATCACGCACTCTCCGGGGGACGGAGGGGCCTGTGACAACGCCACATGGGAAGACGTGATCGCGGGTGTGAATGCGTACTCCCCCGCCCGAAGCTCAGAGAAACCTCAACTAGCCGGGAAATCCCGTCGCTTCCTCGAAGCCGCAGGTCGGGGCGGGACGTCTTACCGCCGGTTTATGCGGGTTACGGGCAGGATGGAGCCGCACAAGTGTGCCGGGGCCGTGCCCGCGGCGCGGGCGGCCGGGCCGCCCCGGCCGCCCGGGAGCCCCGTGGTGAAACCGCTTGCGAAGTTCTAGGGAAGGAAGCGCCGTGCGCGTACTCGTCGTGGAGGACGAGCAGCTGCTCGCCGATGCGGTGGCCACCGGTTTGCGCCGTGAGGCCATGGCCGTCGATGTCGTGTACGACGGGGCCGCGGCCGTGGAGCGCATCGAGGTCAACGACTACGACGTCGTGGTGCTCGACCGCGACCTCCCCCTCGTCCACGGCGACGACGTCTGCCGCCGGATCGTCGAGCTCGGCATGCCGACCCGGGTGCTCATGCTCACCGCGTCAGGGGACGTCAGCGACCGGGTGGAGGGTCTGGAGCTCGGCGCCGACGACTATCTGCCCAAGCCCTTCGCGTTCAGCGAGCTGACCGCCCGGGTACGGGCGCTCGGCCGGCGTACGACCGTCGCCCTGCCGCCCGTCCTCGAACGGGCCGGCATCAAGCTGGACCCCAACCGCCGGGAGGTGTTCCGGGGCGGCCAGGAGGTCCAGCTCGCGCCCAAGGAGTTCGCCGTCCTGGAGGTCCTGATGCGCAGCGAGGGCGCCGTCGTCTCGGCGGAGCAGCTGCTGGAGAAGGCGTGGGACGAGAACACCGACCCGTTCACCAACGTCGTCCGGGTGACCGTCATGACCCTGCGCCGCAAACTCGGTGAGCCGCCCGTGATCGTCACCGTGCCCGGCTCCGGCTACCGGATCTGATGCCCGTGCCCACCGTCCCGCCGCCCATGGGGGCGCCCCCCAAACCCACCTGGGAGCCCAAACAGCAGGAGCCCTCCTACCCGTGGCTGCGCCCGACCATCCGGATACGGCTCACGCTGCTGTACGGCGGCATGTTCCTGATCGCGGGCATCCTGCTGCTGTCGATCATCTACATGCTGGCCGCCCAGGCCCTGCACGTGGGCAGCGACCTCCCGTTCAAGATCGTCGACGGTCACGTCTCCAGTGACGTCTGCAACCTCCTGGAGGAGGGCAACTCACCGAGCGCGGTCAACGCGGCGATGAACTCCTGCGTCAACCACCAGCGCCAGCAGGCTCTGGACACGCTGCTCAACCGGTCGCTGCTGGCTCTGGTGGGCCTCAGCATCATCGCCTTCGCCTTCGGCTACGGAATGGCCGGCCGGGTGCTCTCGCCGCTGGGCCGGATCACCCGCATCGCCCGGACCGTGGCCGGCACGGACCTGGCCCGCCGCATCGAGCTGGACGGGCCGGACGACGAGCTCAAGGAGCTGTCCGACACCTTCGACGACATGCTGGACCGGCTGGAGCGGGCCTTCACCGCGCAGCAGCGGTTCGTCGGCAACGCCTCGCACGAGCTGCGCACGCCGCTCGCCATCAACCGCACGCTGCTGGAGGTCCACCTCTCCGATCCGGCGGCGCCGCCCGAGCTCCAGCAGCTCGGCAAGACGCTGCTGGCCACCAACGAACGCAGCGAGCAGCTGGTGGAAGGCCTGCTGCTGCTGGCCCGCAGCGACAACCAGATCGTCGAGCGCAAACCCGTCGACCTCGCCGAGGTCGCCTCGCGCGCCGTGGACCAGGCACGCGGCGAGGCCGAGACCAAGGGCGTGGAGATGCGCGAGGAGCTGGCCGAGGCGGTCGTCCAGGGCAACGGAGTCCTGCTGGAGCGCATCGCGCTGAACCTCGTGCAGAACGCCGTCCGCTACAACGTGGCGGAGGGCGGCTGGGTCGAGGTGAGCACGGCGCTGCTGCCCGGCCAGGCGGTGCTCGTCGTCTCGAACACGGGCCCCGTCGTCCCGGCGTACGAGATCGACAACCTCTTCGAGCCCTTCAGGCGGCTGCGTACGGAGCGGACGGGCAGCGACAAGGGGGTCGGACTCGGTCTGTCGATCGCGCGGTCCGTCGCCCGGGCCCACGGCGGCCGTATCATCGCCGAGCCACGTGAAGGCGGTGGTCTTGTGATGCGCGTCTCACTGCCGGTCTGACCGGCGCGCGAGGAGCTTTGCCCGCCGATTATTTTTTGTTCGCTTTGAGCGGAATTTTCGGGACCTGGTCCCGAAAGTTCCGTGTGTGATCGATCACAGGAGCGAATATCTCCCTGTCCACGCTCCGTGACCAGGGAACCCACCGGAAACTAGGCGAAACACCGGGTTTTCGGGGGTGGGCATGACGGGAAGTACACGGGGTGGCGCCTGCGAAGGGTGCCGCCGGGACCGTGTACGGTCCCCATCGCCACCCAAGCCGATCACTCCCGAGCGGTCCTTTTGGGTGTCGATTGAGTAACAGACCTTGATGTGAGGCAAAATCTCCGCCTCAGGTCGGGCACAAGTCCGGCCTCTCACGCGTTACGAGCGCTGAGACACCGCAGACACCCAGAGGGGGAGAGCGACATGGCAACGGATTACGACACCCCACGCAAGACCGACGACGACGTCGATCAGGACAGCCTTGAAGAGCTGAAGGCGCGCCGGAGCGACAAGACGGCGTCCGCCGTCGACGTCGACGAGTTCGACGCGGCCGAGGGCCTTGAGCTGCCCGGCGCGGACCTGTCCAACGAGGAGCTGGCCGTACGGGTCCTGCCCAAGCAGGCCGACGAGTTCACCTGCATGAGCTGCTTCCTCGTGCACCACCGCAGCCAGCTGGCCCGCGAGAAGAACGGCCAGCCGATCTGCCGCGACTGCGACTGAGATCCGGTCGGCCGTGGCAGGGGACACACCGTTCCGCAAGCGGCGCCCCTGGGGCAGAAGGCCACCGGAGGCGCACCAGGGCGGTACACGCCCGGCAGAGGGCGCCGAGGCGCCCGCCGAGCGGCCCGCCCTGCCACCCTCGCCGGACGGACAGGACGACGAGCGGGGCCTGCAGGCGGCCTCGCTCGAAGCAGCCGAAGTAGCGGTCAGGGCAGCCCGTGAGGCTGCCGGAGCCGACACGGCCTATGGGGCCGGACAGGTCGGCAGGACGGAGCCCGTGACCGGGGCAGGCCGTCTGAGTTCAGTGAAACGGGGTGTACGCAAGGGCGGGGAGAGCGCCAAGGAAGCGATCGGTCATATCGCGGACCTGATCATCCACATCGCTCCCCGCGTCCCTGTGCGCGACCTCGCCACCCTGCGCGCCCACTTTCCCGGCCTCGGGCCGGAGGAGATCGCGGACCGGCTCGTCGTGGGCGCGAGCCGCGCGACCGCCACCGTCGGCGCCGGAATCGGCGCCGCGGCCATGATGCCCGTGCCGCCCGCGATGCTCGCCGAGCTGGCCGCCGAGGTCACCGGCGTCGCCGCCGTAGAGATGAAGCTCGTGGCCGAGCTGCACGAGGTCTACGGACGCCGTCCCCCGGGCAACATCGCCCGGCGCTCCACCGCCTACCTCACCGCCTGGACCGAGGAGCGCGGCATCGAGGTCACCCGGCCCTCCTCGGTCGACGCGGCGCTGAGCGGCCGGATGAAGCGCGAGCTGCGCCGCCAGATCATGAAGCGCACCGTGCGCGACCTGCCGAGCCTGATGCCGTTCATGGTCGGCGCCGCCGTCGGCGCTTCCATGAACCGGCGCGACACCAGGAAGCTCGCCGAACGGGTCAGGAAGGACCTGCGCGAGAAGCAGATCCCCTGGGACCGCCTCCCGGAACAGCCCCCGCTGAGACCGGAAGGCTCTTAGGGCCCGCCCCCGCGAAGGCCCGCCGGACCTACTGGGCCCGGACCGCCGCGTTCACTGCTGCCACCAGGGACTTCGGGTCGCGCGTCGAGAGATAGACGTACGGGGTCGGGTCCTCGGGGTCGGTGACCTCCACCCGGACGGCCGTCGGGATGTAGCTGCGCAGCAGCATGAAGGCCCGGGTGTCCGCCTTGTGCGTGCGCCAGGCGCGCGCCTCCTCGGCGTCCAGCGCCTCGGCCTCGCCGAGCGCCGAGACCGGGATGCGGGCGTCCCCCGCGACGAGCGCGCCCGCCACCACCCGGATGCGGGCGGAGCCGTACGAGCTGACCGCGACGGCCGACAGGACCGTGCCGCCGGCCAGGCCGGCCAGGAGCGGCAGGGTGCCCAGCGGCAGCAGCATCAGCGCGCACGCGATGCCGATCAGGACGGCGATCAGCCACCACGAACGGGGTGCGGTGAGGCGTTCGTCGAAGGGCGGGGTCGAAGGCTGCATGGCTCCAGCTTGGCACGGCGCGACCGGCGGGTACCCGCGCGGGTAAGGTCTGCGCCTGTGAGTGGAACATCTGCGGCTCTGACGCCCCCGGCCGACGCGGTGAAACCGGTCCGGCACCCCGACGCCCCGGCCCCCGGCGAACTCCTCGGCGCGCACTACGAGCACTGCTTCGGCTGCGGTTCGGGACAGCCCCACGGACTGCACCTCCAGGCGCGGGCCGGCGAGGGCGTCAGGGTGACCGCCGAGTTCACCGTGAAGGCGGCCCACCAGGGCGCGCCGGGCCTCGCGCACGGCGGGGTGCTGGCCACGGCGCTGGACGAGACGCTCGGCTCGCTGAACTGGCTGCTGCGGGTCATCGCGGTCACCGGCCGGCTGGAGACCGACTTCGTGCGGCCCGTCCCCGTCGACACCGTGCTGTTCCTCGACGCCGAGGTCACCGCCGTGCACGGGCGGAAGATCTACTCCCGGGCGACCGGCCGCATCGGCGGCCCGGACGGGCCGGTCGCGGTGCGGGCCGACGCGCTGTTCATCGAGGTCAAGGTCGACCACTTCATCGAGAACGGCCGGCCGGCCGAGATCGAGGCCGCCATGGCCGACCCCGACCAGGTCAGGCGCGCCCGCGCCTTCGAGGTGAACCCGTGATGCGCCACCCCGTCGACGTCCTCATCCGCCGGATCGACCCGGACGTTCCGCTTCCGGCCTACGGGCACCCCGGCGACGCCGGCGCCGACCTCGTGACGACCGAGGCCGCCGAACTGGGACCGGGGGAGCGGGCCGTACTGCCCACCGGGGTTTCGATCGCCCTGCCCGACGGGTACGCCGCGTTCGTGCACCCACGATCCGGTCTCGCCGCCCGCTGCGGAGTCGCCCTGGTGAATGCCCCGGGGACGGTCGATGCCGGGTACCGTGGAGAGATCAAAGTGATCGTCATCAATCTCGACCCGCGCGAGTCCGTGCGGTTCGAGCGGTTCGACCGGATTGCCCAACTGGTCGTGCAGCAGGTCGAGAAGGTGCGCTTCCACGAGGTGTCGGAGCTTCCCGGCTCGGCGCGGGCCGAAGGGGGCTTCGGGTCCACCGGCGGCCATGCCGCCGTTGATGTTGATGGCGTCCGGGGCGGGGTTCCCCAGGGCGGGAACGGCTACGCTTCGGTCGAATCCGACCGGGAAGGACAGTGACGTGTTCGGACGTCGCAAGAACAGTGGTGCCGCCGATGACACGGCGGACGAGGCGCGCGAGGCCGAGCAGGTCGTCGACGAGCAGGATGACGCCGAGGGCGAGACCCGCCGGACGAACCTTCCGCCGGCGCCGCGCCCGGACGGCCCGTGGGACGTCAGCGAGGTGTCCCAGCCCGGCGACGGCCGGGTCGACCTGGGGGGCATCTTCGTGCCCGGCGTCGAGGGCATGGAGCTGCGCGTGGAGGTCGCCGGTGACGCGATCGTCGCCGCCACCGTCGTGATGCGGGACAGCGCGATCCAGCTCCAGGCGTTCGCCGCCCCCAAGAAGGAGGGCATCTGGGGCGAGGTCCGCGAGGAGATCGCCACCGGCATCACCCAGCAGGGCGGCGTCATCGACGAGGTCGAGGGACCGCTGGGCTGGGAGCTGCGCGCCCAGGTCCCCGTACAGCTTCCCGACGGGGCGACCGGCGTGCAGCTGGTGCGCTTCGTCGGTGTCGACGGCCCGCGCTGGTTCCTGCGCGGGGTGATCTCCGGCCAGGGCGCCGTGCAGCCGGAGGCCGCCGGGCTTCTGGAGTCGGTCTTCCGGGACACCGTGGTCGTCCGCGGCGAGGGCCCGATGGCCCCGCGCGACCCGATCGTCCTCAAGCTCCCCAACGACGCCCAGATGGTTCCCGAGGGCGTGCAGCAGGAGGAGCAGGAGGGCTCGAAGTTCTCCGGTGGCATGGCGGGGCTCCAGCGCGGTCCCGAGATCACCGAGGTGCGCTGACCCGCACCCGCGGACACCGGCCGGCGGGCCGTACCCCTTCCCCGGGGGGCGGCCCGCCGGCTTTTGCGTGCGCCGGCGCGTACGGGGCGCGTATCGGCGGCGTACAGGCGCCGTCAAGGCCGGGCCCCCTTCCGTAAGAGAGGCATCAACGCAGGTCACGGCGGTGGGGGCCAGAGGTTTGCTCAGGGGGTCCGATTCATCGACGCCTCATTCAGGAGCATCCGATGGCCGATGTGGCCTTCGTCGTCACCACGATCGCGGTCTTCGCGCTGGTGGCACTCGTCGCCAAGGGGGTGGCGAAGCTGTGACCGCGGACAACGTGGCCGGCCTCGTCGTGGCCGCCGCCCTGCTGGGCTACCTCGTCCTGGCCCTCCTCTTCCCGGAGAGGTTCTGAGCCCGACATGAGCCCCGTCCTCTCCGGTGTGCTCCAGCTCCTCGCGCTCGTCGTCGCGCTGGGGCTGGCGTACCGCCCGCTCGGCGACCACCTGGCCCGCGTCTACACCTCCACCCGTCACCTGCGGGTGGAGCGGTGGATCTACCGGGCGATGGGCGCCGACCCCGGCGCACAGATGCGCGGAGCCGCCTATCTGCGCGCCGTCCTCGCGTTCTCCGCCGTGAGCGTCCTCTTCCTCTACCTGCTGCAACGGCTCCAGGGCGTCCTGCCCGGCTCGCTCGGCTTCGCCTCGATCAGCCCGGACCAGGCCTTCAACACGGCCGCCTCGTTCGTCGCGAACACCAACTGGCAGTCGTACGCCGGCGAGCAGGCCATGGGCCACGTCGTCCAGACCGGCGGCCTCGCCGTCCAGAACTTCGTCTCCGCCGCCGTCGGCATGGCCGTCGCGGTGGCCCTGGTACGCGGATTCGCCGCCTCCCGCACCGGGGAACTCGGCAACTTCTGGGCCGACCTGGTGCGCGGCACCGTACGCGTCCTGCTGCCGATCGCGGTCGTCGGCGCACTCGTCCTCGTCGCCTGCGGGGCGATTCAGAACTTCTCCGGCATCCACGAGGTCGGGCGGTTCACGGGCGGCGAGCAGCAGTGGAACGGCGGCGCGGTCGCCTCCCAGGAGGCCATCAAGGTACTGGGCACGAATGGCGGCGGCTACTTCAACGCCAACTCCGCGCACCCCTTCGAGAACCCCGGCGGCCTGTCCAACCTCTTCGAGATCTTCCTGATCCTGGTCATCCCGTTCGCCCTGACCCGCGCCTTCGGCCGCATGACCGGTTCGGTCCGGCAGGGCTACGCGCTCCTCGCCACGATGCTCGTCTTCTGGCTCGGCTTCTCCGCGCTGATGATGTGGACCGAGTCCGCCCACCGGGGCGCCGCCTTCGAGCTCGCGGGCGGGGCGGCCGAGGGCAAGGAGACCCGGTTCGGAATCGGCGGCTCCGCCCTGTTCGCCGTGGCCACCACGCTCACCTCGACCGGCGCGGTGAACTCCTTCCACTCCTCGTTCACCGGCCTCGGCGGCGGCATCACGCTGCTCGGCATGCAGCTCGGCGAGATCGCCCCCGGAGGCGTCGGTTCCGGTCTCTACGGCATGCTGATCATGGCGCTCATCGCGGTGTTCGTCGCCGGACTGATGGTCGGCCGGACGCCCGAATACCTCGGCAAGAAGATCGGCACCCGCGAGATCAAGCTCGCCGCCTGCTACCTCCTGATCACCCCGGCCCTGGTGCTCGGCTTCACCGCCGCGGCCGTCGCGCTGCCCACCCCGCCCCGCTCTGTGGCCAACCCCGGGGCGCACGGCTTCTCCGAGATCCTGTACGCCTACACCTCGGGCGCCAACAACAACGGCTCGGCGTTCGCGGGGCTCGCCGCGGACACCCCGTGGTTCAACACCACGATCGGGCTCGCGATGCTGCTCGGCCGGTTCCTGCCCATGGTGTTCGTCCTGGCCCTCGCCGGCTCGCTCGCCGAGCAGCGCCCCGTCCCGGCGACCTCGGGCACCCTCCCCACCCACACCCCGCTGTTCAGCGGACTGCTGGCCGCGGTCGTCGTGGTCGTCGCCGGCCTGACCTACTTCCCGGCCCTCGCCCTGGGCCCGCTGGCCGAGGGGCTGGCGTCATGACCACTCGTACGAAGCAGGAGGGCCCGATGACCGCCGGCGCCGCGCTGTCCGACCCCAAGACGCTGCTCGCCGCGCTGCCCGAAGCACTGCGCAAGCTCCACCCCCGCGCGATGGCCGCCTCACCGGTCATGTTCGTGGTCCTCGTGGGGTCCGTCTTCACCACCGTCCTCGCCGCCCTGGACCCCGGCGACTGGTTCGGCTGGGCGATCACCGGCTGGCTCTGGCTCACGACGGTCTTCGCCAATCTGGCGGAGGCGGTCGCCGAGGGCCGCGGCAAGGCCCAGGCGGACACCCTGCGCCGGGCGAAGACGGACGCCGTCGCCCGCCGCCTCACCGGTGACGGCGAGGAGCGCGTCGCGGGCACCGACCTCCGCGTCGGCGACCTGGTCGTCTGCGAGGCGGGCGACATCGTGCCCGGCGACGGGGACGTCGTCGAGGGCGTGGCCGGCGTGGACGAGTCCGCCGTCACCGGCGAGTCCGCCCCGGTCATCCGCGAGTCCGGCGGCGACCGCAGCGCGGTGACCGGCGGTACGAAGGTGCTCTCCGACCGGATCGTCGTCCGGATCACCACCAGGCCCGGCGAGACGTTCATCGACCGCATGATCGCCCTGGTCGAGGGCGCCGCCCGGCAGAAGACGCCCAACGAGATCGCCCTGAACATCCTCCTGGCGTCCCTGACCGTCGTCTTCCTGCTCGCCGTCGTCACCCTCCAGCCCTTCGCCGTGTACGCGGGCGACGCGCAGTCCATGATCGTGCTCACCGCGCTCCTGGTCTGCCTCATCCCGACCACCATCGGCGCGCTGCTCTCCGCGATCGGCATCGCCGGCATGGACCGGCTCGTGCGGCGCAACGTGCTCGCGATGTCCGGACGGGCCGTCGAGGCGGCCGGGGACGTCTCGACGCTGCTCCTCGACAAGACCGGCACCATCACCCTCGGCAACCGCCGCGCCACCGGCCTGCTGCCCGTCGCCGGGGTCACCGCGGCGGAACTCGCGGACGCCGCCCAGCTCGCCTCGCTGGCCGACGAGACGCCCGAGGGCCGGTCCGTGGTCGTCCTCGCCAAGGAGCGGTACGGGCTGCGCGAACGCCACGCGGGCGAGCTCTCCGGCGCCACCTGGGTCCCCTTCACCGCCCGCACCCGCATGTCGGGCGTGGACGTGGACGGGCGCAAGGTCCGCAAGGGCGCCACCGGAGCCGTCGTCGCCTGGGTCCAGGAGCGCGGCGGCAGCGTCCCCGGCGAGGCGCGGAGCCTCGCCGACCGCATCGCGGCGGCCGGCGGCACCCCGCTCCTGGTGGCCGCGGAGGACGGGCACGGGGCGCGGGTCCTGGGCGTCGTCCACCTCAAGGACATCGTCAAGGAGGGCATGCCGCAACGGTTCGCCGAGCTGCGCCGCATGGGCATCCGCACCGTCATGATCACCGGGGACAACCCGCTGACCGCGAAGTCCATCGCCGAGGAGGCCGGGGTGGACGACTACCTCGCCGAGGCCACGCCCGAGGACAAGATGGCCCTCATCAAGCGCGAACAGGCCGGCGGCGGGCTCGTCGCGATGACCGGTGACGGCACCAACGACGCCCCGGCGCTCGCCCAGGCCGACGTCGGCGTCGCCATGAACACCGGGACCTCGGCCGCCAAGGAGGCCGGGAACATGGTCGACCTGGACTCCGACCCGACCAAGCTCATCGAGATCGTGGAGATCGGCAAGCAGCTGCTGATCACCCGGGGAGCGCTCACCACGTTCTCCCTGGCCAACGACGTGGCGAAGTACTTCGCGATCATCCCCGCGATGTTCGCCGCGCTCCACCCGGGGCTGGACCGGCTCAACATCATGGACCTGTCCTCGCCGCACACCGCGATCCTCTCCGCGGTGATCTTCAACGCGCTGATCATCGTGGCGCTCGTCCCGCTCGCCCTCAGGGGCGTCCGCCACCGGCCCGGCGGCGCCGCGGCCGTGCTCCGGCGCAACCTCGCCGTCTACGGCATCGGCGGCCTGCTCGCCCCCTTCGCCGGCATCAAGCTCATCGACCTGCTCCTCTCCCTCGTCCCCGGAATCGGCTGACCCGCCATGAACACACCCGTACGCAACCCCGCCCGCCGGCTCTGGGCCGCCCTGCGCGCCCTGCTCGCCCTCACCCTGGTCTGCGGCGTCCTCTACCCGCTCGCCGTCACCGGCGCCGCCCAGCTGCTCATGCCCGGACGCGCCAACGGCTCCGAAGTCACCGAGAACGGCCAGGTCGTCGGCTCCGCCCTGATCGGACAGCGCTACGACCTGCCCGGGGGAGCCCCGGACCTGCGGTGGTTCCAGCCGCGGCCCTCCGAGGGGCTCGGCACCAACAGCGTCAACACCCGGTACGCGCTGCTGGTCTCCGGCGCGTCCAACCTCGCCGGCGACAACCCCGGCCTGATCGACCGGGTCACCGCCGCCAGGGCCGCCGTGGTCCGGGACAACTCCGTCCCCGGCCATCCGGTGGACCCCGCCGCGGTGCCGCCCGACGCGGTCACCTCGTCCGGCTCCGGACTCGACCCGGACATCTCACCGGCGTACGCACACCTCCAGGTCCGCCGCGTCGCCGCACGCAACCACCTCACCGCCGGACAGGTCTCCGAGCTGGTCGAGCGGCACACCGAAGGCCGCGCCCTCGGCTTCGTCGGGGAACCGCGCGTCAACGTGCTCCGGCTCAACATCGCCCTGCGGCAGCTGGTGACCGGGGCGCGCTGACGGAAGGGGCATTGCCCGGTCCCGTGCCACCCGCACATACTGGCGGCCGACAGGACCGAGGACCCACGGGGGAGCACCATGACCGACAACACCGCCGACACCAGCACCGGTGGGGGCGCCGGCACGGCCGTCGCCGACGGCCCCATGGTCCGCGTGGAGGACCTGCACCGCTCCTACGGCTCCGGCGCGGGAGCGGTGCACGCGCTGCGCGGCGTCTCCTTCGAGGTGCCGCGCGGCGAGCTCGTCGCCCTCAAGGGGCGCTCCGGCTCCGGCAAGACGACCCTGCTCAACCTCGTCGGAGGCCTCGACACCCCGGACGGCGGCCGGATCACCGTCGACGGCACCGACCTCTCCTCGCTCGGCGAGAACGGGCTCCTGGAGCTGCGCCGGGACCGCATCGGCTTCATCTTCCAGTCGTTCGGCCTGATCCCGATCCTGACCGCCTCCGAGAACGTGGGCGTCCCGCTGCGGCTGCGCAAGGCCGACCCCAAGGAGCGCGAGGAGCGGGTGTCGCTGCTGCTCTCCCTCGTCGGCCTCGCCGACCACGCCGCCCAGCGCCCCGGCGAGCTCTCCGGCGGCCAGCAGCAGCGGGTGGCCATCGCCCGGGCGCTCGCCAACCGGCCCGCCCTGCTGATCGCCGACGAGCCGACCGGACAGCTCGACGCCGAGACCGGCCTCGCGGTGATGGAGCTGCTGCGCGCCGTCGTGCACAGCGAGGGCGTCACCGCGCTCGTCGCCACCCACGACGCCCAGCTCCTCGGCCTCGCCGACCGGGTCCTCGAACTCAGCGACGGCCACATCATCGAGCACTGACCGGCGGCCGGGGCAGCGAAAGCGGAGTGCGGCCGGGGGGTCGGCACCGCAGTACGGCCGGAGGAGCGGTATCAGAGTTACGTCAAATCCCGCCGCTTCCCCACCCTCCGGGCGATATGCCGGAAATCCACCAGGTACTTTCGAACCATGGCTGCCACGGCGGCAGCCGCCGGTTTCGGAAGACAATGGGGCCATGGCGCGCGGCAAACTTCGGATCTACCTCGGTGCGGCTCCCGGCGTCGGCAAGACGTACGCGATGCTCGCCGAGGCGCACCGGCGCGTCGAACGCGGCACCGACTGCGTCGTCGGCTTCGTGGAGCACCACGACCGCCCGCGCACCGAGACCCTGCTGCACGGACTCGAAGTCGTCCCGCGGCGCGAGATCGAGCACCGCTCGGCCGTCTTCACCGAGATGGACATCGACGCCGTCCTGGAGCGCGCCCCGGCCGTCGCGCTGGTGGACGAACTGGCCCACACCAACGTGCCCGGCTCCCGCAACGCCAAGCGCTGGCAGGACGTCGAGGAACTGCTCCGGGCCGGCATCGACGTCGTCTCGACCGTCAACATCCAGCACCTGGAATCCCTCGGCGACGTGGTCGAGTCCATAACCGGCGTACGCCAGCGCGAGACCGTGCCCGACGAGGTCGTCCGCCGGGCCGACCAGCTCGAACTCGTCGACATGTCGCCCCAGGCCCTGCGCCGCCGTATGGCCCACGGCAACATCTACAAGCCCGACCGGATCGACGCCTCCCTCTCCAACTACTTCCGCCCCGGCAACCTCACCGCCCTGCGCGAGCTGGCCCTCCTCTGGGTCGCCGACCGGGTCGACGAATACCTCCAGCAGTACCGGGGCGAGCACAACATCCGCACCACCTGGCAGGCCCGCGAACGCATCGTCGTCGGCCTCACCGGAGGCCCCGAGGGCCGCACCCTCATCCGCCGCGCCGCCCGGATGGCGGCCAAGGGCTCCGGCAGCGAGATCCTGGCCGTCTACATCGCCCGCAGCGACGGGCTGACCTCCGCCTCGCCCAAGGAGCTCGCCGTCCAGCGCACCCTGGTCGAGGACCTGGGCGGCACCTTCCACCACGTCATCGGCGACGACATACCCTCGGCGCTCCTGGAGTTCGCCCGGGGCGTCAACGCCACCCAGATCGTCCTGGGCTCCAGCCGCCGCAAGACCTGGCAGTACATCTACGGACCCGGCGTCGGCGCCACCGTCGCCCGCGAGTCCGGCACCGACCTCGACGTCCACATCGTCACCCACGACGAGGTCGCCAAGGGCCGGGGCCTGCCCATCGCCCGGGGCGCCCGCCTCGGCCGGGCCCGCATCATCTGGGGCTGGGTGGTCGGCGTCGGCGGCCCGGTCCTCCTCGCCCTGCTCCTCAAGGCCCTCGAATCCGGCCCCGGGCTCGCCAACGACGTCCTGCTCTTCCTCTTCATGACCGTCGCCGCCGCCCTGATCGGCGGACTGCTGCCCGCCCTCGCCGCGGCGGCGGGCGGCTCCCTGCTCCTGAACTACTGGTTCACCCCGCCCACGCACACCCTCACCGTCCAGGACCCGGAGAACTTCGTCGCCATCGTGATCTTCTTCGCGGTGGCCGTCGCGGTGGCCTCCGTGGTGGACCTCGCGGCCCGCCGCACCCACCAGGCCGCCCGGCTGCGCGCGGAGTCCGAGATCCTGTCGTTCCTGGCCGGCAGCGTGCTGCGCGGCGAGACCACGCTCGCCGCCCTCCTGGACCGGGTCCGGGAGACCTTCGGCATGGGGTCCGTCGCCCTGCTGGAGCGCCGCAGCGACGTCGACCCCTGGACCTGCGCCGGCAGCGTCGGCCCGGCCCCGGCCGCCCGGCCCGAGGACGCCGACGTGGACATGCCCGTCGGGGACCACATGGCCCTGGCCCTGACCGGCCGGGTGCTGCCCGCCGAGGACCGCCGGGTGCTCGGCGCGTTCGCCGCCCAGGCCGCCGTCGTCCTGGACCGCCAGCGGCTGGTGGACGAGGCCGAGGAGGCGCGCAGACTCGCCGAGGGCAACCGCATCAGGACCGCGCTCCTGGCCGCCGTCAGCCACGACCTGCGCACCCCGCTCGCCGCGATCAAGGCCGCCGTCTCCTCCCTGCGCTCGGACGACGTGGCCTGGTCCGACGACGACGAGGCGGAGCTCCTGGAAGGCATCGAGGCCGGCGCCGACCGCCTCGACCACCTCGTCGGCAACCTCCTGGACATGTCCCGCCTCCAGACCGGCACGGTCACCCCGCTCATCCGGGAGATCGACCTGGACGAGGTGGTGCCCATGGCCCTCGGCGGCGTCCCCGAGGACAGCGTCGACCTGGACATACCCGAGACGCTGCCGATGGTCGCCGTGGACCCCGGACTCCTGGAGCGGGCCGTCGCCAACGTCGTGGAGAACGCCGTGAAGTACAGCCCCGACGGCGACCGCGTCACCGTGGCGGCGAGCGCGCTCGGCGCCCGCGTCGAGCTCCGGGTGGCCGACCGCGGCCGGGGCGTCCCCGACGAGGGCAAGGAGCGCATCTTCGAGCCCTTCCAGCGCTACGGGGACGCCCCGCGCGGCGCCGGGGTCGGCCTCGGCCTCGCGGTGGCCCGGGGCTTCGCCGAGTCCATGGGCGGCACGCTCGACGCCGAGGACACCCCGGGCGGCGGCCTCACCATGGTCCTGACCCTCAGGGCGGCCCCCGGCCACGCCCCGGCCGCCCCCGGCCTCCCCGCGCGGACCACCTCATGAACCGCCCGGACGGCCGGGACCGCCCGGACGGCCGGGACCGCCCGGACCCCACGGACGGCCGGGACTGCCCGGACCTCCCGGACCTCCCGGACCACCCGGACCGCCGGGATTCCCCGGACCTCCCGCGCCTCCCCGCACCGACGTACGCCCAGCAGAAAGGCAGGACCCCGATGACCCGGGTGCTTGTGGTCGACGACGAGCCGCAGATCGTACGCGCCCTCGTGATCAACCTGAAGGCGCGCAAGTACGAGGTGGACGCCGCGCCCGACGGCGCCACCGCCCTCCAGCTCGCCGCCGCCCGCCACCCGGACGTCGTCGTCCTCGACCTCGGGCTCCCCGACATGGACGGCGTGGACGTGATCCGGGGCCTGCGCGGCTGGACCCGGGTGCCGATCCTGGTCCTCTCGGCCCGCCACACCTCCGACGAGAAGGTCGAGGCGCTCGACGCGGGGGCCGACGACTACGTGACCAAGCCCTTCGGCATGGACGAGCTGCTGGCCCGGCTGCGGGCCGCCGTGCGCCGGGCCGAGCCGGTCGGACAGGACGGGGGCGACCAGGTCGTCGTGGAGACCGAGGGCTTCACCGTCGACCTCGCCGCGAAGAAGGTCCACCGCGAGGGCCGCGACGTACGGCTCACCCCCACCGAATGGCACCTGCTGGAGGTCCTGGTCCGCAACGGCGGCCGGCTCGTCAGCCAGCGCCAGCTGCTCCAGGAGGTGTGGGGGCCCTCGTACGGCACCGAGACCAACTACCTGCGCGTCTACATGGCCCAGCTCAGGCGGAAGCTGGAAGCGGACCCCTCCCACCCCCGCCACTTCGTCACCGAACCCGGCATGGGTTACCGCTTCGAGCGCGCCTGAAACCGGCGGACGGGCGCGTACGCGTCCTCCGTACGAGTGAGACGGCGGCCACCCGCCAGGCCCTCGCGGGACCGGTACCCTTCGGGTATGAGTGCTGTTCCTCGATCCGCGAAGCCCCACAAGGGCGACCGGCCCTCCGGGCGCTTCCGGCGCATGCTCGACCGGCTTTCCAGCTCCCAGGAGGACCTGGAGTGCGAGGAGCTGGAGGAGGACTCGCAGGCGTCGGGGTGCACCCGGATCTCCGAATGCACCGACCGCCAGATCGTGAAGGTCACTGGTACCTTGCGGACGGTCACCCTGCGGCCGCGCGCCGGAGTGCCCGCCCTGGAGGCGGAGCTCTTCGACGGCACCGCGCCGCTCGACGTGGTCTGGCTCGGCCGCCGCTCCATCCAGGGCATAGAACCGGGCCGCAAGCTCATCGCCTCCGGCCGGATCGCCATGAGCCACGGCCGGCGGGTGCTGTTCAACCCCAAATACGAACTCCGACCGCTCGGCAAGGAGTAGCCGGTGACGTCTCTCGACAAGCCGACGTCCGACACGGACCGCACCACCGACCAGCAGGAGGCCGACAGCAGGGCGGTCACCGAGGCCGCCCTCTTCGAAGCCTTCGGCGGCGTGAGGGGCATGGTGGAGACGGTCCTGCCCGGGCTGCTCTTCGTCACGATCTTCACCATCAACAAGAACCTCACCGCCTCGGCCATCGCGGCCCTTGCGGTGTCGCTGGCGCTCGTGGTCGTGCGGCTGATCCGCAAGGACACCGTCAAGCACGCCTTCAGCGGCGTCTTCGGTGTGGCCTTCGGCGTGGTCTTCGCCAAGATGACGGGCAACGCCAAGGACTTCTACCTCCCGGGCATGCTCTACACCCTGGGCCTCGCCCTGGCCTACCTGGTCACCGCGGCCGCCGGCCTGCCGCTCATCGGCCTCATCCTGGGCCCGGTGTTCAAGGAGAACCTCTCCTGGCGCACCCGTAACCCCGGCCGCAAGAAGGCGTACACCAAGGCCAGCTACGCCTGGGGGCTGATCCTGCTCGCCAAGTGCGCGATCCTCTTCCCGCTGTACTGGTGGGCCGACACCACCCAGCTCGGCTGGGTCCTGGTCGCCCTGAAGATCCCGCCCTTCCTGCTGGCGGTCTACCTGACCTGGGTCTTCCTAGCCAAGGCACCGCCGCCCATCGACGTCTTCGCCGAGATGGAGGCGGAGGAGGAGGCCGAGAAGGCCCGTAAGGCCGCCGCCGCCGAAGCGGCCAGGGGCCAGGAGCTCTGAGACGTACGAGAGGGGCCCCGCCACCAGCGGTGACGGGGCCCCTCTCGCGTGCTCACGCCTCCGAGCCGCCCCGGCGCACCGACAGCAGGTCCTCCAGCTGCTCCTCGCGCGCCTGCGCGGCGACGAACAGCAGCTCGTCACCGGCCTCCAGACTCTCCTCCGGGTTCGGCGTCAGCACCCGCTGACCCCGGATGATCGTCACCAGCGAGGTGTCCTCCGGCCAGGCGACCTCCCCGACCTGGGTGCCCGCCAGCGCCGACTCCGGCGGCAGCGTCAGCTCCACCAGGTTCGCGTCGCCGTGGCTGAAGCGCAGCAGCCGGACCAGATCGCCGACGCTCACCGCCTCCTCGACCAGCGCCGACATCAGACGCGGCGTGGACACCGCCACATCGACGCCCCACGCCTCGTTGAACAGCCACTCGTTCTTCGGGTTGTTCACCCGGGCGACGACCCTCGGCACGCCGTACTCGGTCTTGGCCAGCAGCGAGACGACCAGGTTCACCTTGTCGTCGCCCGTCGCCGCGATCACGACGTTGCAGCGCTGGAGCGCCGCCTCGTCCAGCGACGTGATCTCGCAGGCGTCCGCGAGCAGCCACTCGGCCATCGGCACCCGCTCCACCGAGATGGCGGTCGGCGCCTTGTCCACGAGCAGCACCTCGTGCCCGTTCTCCAGCAGCTCGCCCGCGATGGAACGCCCCACCGCACCGGCCCCGGCAATCGCGACACGCATCAGTGACCGCCCTCCTCGGGGCCCTCGGCGAAGGCCGCCTCGACCTTCGCGATCTCGTCCGTACGCATCATCACGTGGACGAGGTCGCCCTCCTGGAGCACCGTCTGCGACGACGGCAGTATGGCCTCGCCCAACCGGGTGAGGAAGGCGACGCGCACGCCCGTCTCCTCCTGGAGCGTGCTGATCTTGTGGCCGATCCAGGACGGCGTGGTGTGCACCTCCGCGAGCTGCACCCCGCCGCTCGGGTCGCGCCACAGCGGCTCCGCACCCGAGGGCAGCAGCCGGCGCAGCATCTGGTCCGCCGTCCAGCGCACGGTCGCGACCGTCGGGATGCCCAGACGCTGGTACACCTCGGCGCGCCGGGGGTCGTAGATCCGGGCCGCGACGTTCTCGATGCCGAACATCTCGCGCGCCACCCGGGCCGCGATGATGTTGGAGTTGTCGCCGGAGCTCACCGCCGCGAACGCGCCGGCCTCCTCGATCCCCGCCTCGCGCAGCGTGTCCTGGTCGAACCCGACCCCGGTGACGCGACGGCCGCCGAAGCCGGAGCCGAGTCGCCGGAAAGCCGTGGGGTCCTGGTCGATCACGGCGACCGTGTGCCCCTGCTGCTCCAGGGTCTGCGCGAGAGCGGCTCCCACTCGCCCGCAGCCCATGATGACGATGTGCACCTTGCGCCTACCTCGCAGTCCTGGTCGTCCGGCTGACCTGCGAAAACACCCTGCTCACACTCTTTCCTCGGCTGGCCGGGCAGACAACGGGGCAACGGTGTGTCCCGTCGCCCGCTTACGAGCTTATGCGGCGTCGTTCCCGTCGCCTCATCCGAGTGTGCGCATCGCGGCGCGGGTACGGCGAAGACGGCGTGTCCGGGGCGCTCCCCGGCGGCGTGGCGCAAGGATTGCGTTAAGGATTCCGTGGCGTTTCCGGCCGAGTGCAGGAGATTGGCGGGCCACGCCGGTGCAGCGGGGGCGGGCCCCATACGGAACCCTTACGATCCTCTGCGTGTCCAAACTGACCGACGTGCCCAAACGGATCCTGATCGGGCGGGCCCTGCGCAGCGACAAGCTGGGGGAGACGCTCCTCCCCAAGCGCATCGCACTCCCCGTCTTCGCATCCGACCCGCTGTCCTCGGTGGCGTACGCACCCGGAGAAGTCCTCCTCGTGCTGTCCATCGCGGGTGTGTCGGCATACCACTTCAGTCCCTGGATCGCGGTCGCGGTCGTGGTCCTGATGTTCACGGTCGTCGCCTCCTACCGGCAGAACGTCCACGCCTACCCGAGCGGCGGCGGCGACTACGAGGTCGCCACCACCAACCTCGGCCCCAAGGCCGGGCTGACCGTCGCCAGCGCGCTGCTGGTCGACTACGTCCTGACCGTGGCCGTGTCGATCGCCTCCGGCGTGGAGAACCTGGGCTCCGCGATCCCCTTCGTCGTCGAGCACAAGACGGGGTGCGCGGTCGCCGCGATCGTCCTGCTGACCCTGATGAACCTGCGCGGGGTCAAGGAGTCCGGGAAGCTCTTCGCCATTCCCACGTACCTCTTCGTGGCCGGCGTCTTCATCATGATCGTCTGGGGCGCCTTCCGCGGACTCGTCCTCGGCGACACCATGCACGCCCCGACCTCCGCGTACACCATCAAGCCCGAGCACAAGGGCCTGGCGGGCTTCGCGCTCGTCTTCCTGCTGCTGCGCGCCTTCTCCTCCGGCTGTGCGGCGCTCACCGGAGTCGAGGCGATCAGCAACGGCGTGCCCGCGTTCCGCAAGCCGAAGAGCAAGAACGCCGCGACCACGCTCGCGATGATGGGCCTGCTCGCCGTCACCATGTTCTGCGGCATCATCGCGCTGGCCATGGCCACCGACGTCAAGATGGCCGAGAACCCGGCGAAGGACCTGATCAGCAACGGCACCCCGGTCGGCTCCGGCTTCGTCCAGGACCCGGTCATCTCGCAGGTCGCGGCCGCGGTCTTCGGCGACGGCACGTTCTTCTTCGTGATCCTCGCCGCCGCCACCGCCCTCGTCCTCTTCCTGGCCGCGAACACCGCGTACAACGGCTTCCCGCTCCTCGGCTCGATCCTCGCCCAGGACCGCTACCTGCCCCGACAGCTGCACACCCGCGGCGACCGGCTCGCCTTCTCCAACGGCATCGTGCTGCTGGCCGGCGCCGCGATCCTGCTGGTCGTGATCTACGGGGCCGACTCGACCCGGCTCATCCAGCTGTACATCGTCGGCGTGTTCGTCTCCTTCACGCTCAGCCAGACCGGCATGGTCCGGCACTGGAACCGCCACCTGGCCGTCGAGAAGGACCAGACCAAGCGCCGCCACATGATCCGCTCGCGGGCGATCAACGCCTTCGGCGCCTTCTTCACCGGCCTGGTGCTCGTCGTCGTGCTCGCCACGAAGTTCACCCACGGCGCCTGGGTCGCGCTGCTCGGCATGGTCATCTTCTACGGCACGATGACCGCGATCCGTAAGCACTACGACCGGGTCGCCGAGGAGATCGCCGCCGACGAGACCGCCCCGGACGAGTCGATCCGCCCCTCCCGGGTCCACTCGATCGTCCTGGTCTCCAAGCTCCACCGCCCCACCCTGCGCGCCCTCGCCTACGCCAAGCTGATCCGCACGGACCACCTGGAGGCGCTCTCCATCAGCGTGGACCCGGCCGAGACGAAGGCCCTCAGGGAGGACTGGGAGCGACGCGGCATCAACGTACCGCTGAAGATCCTCGACTCCCCGTACCGCGAGGTGACCCGCCCGGTCATCGAGTACGTCAAGGGCCTGCGCCGGGAGAGCCCGCGCGATGTGGTGAGCGTCTACATCCCCGAGTACGTCGTCGGGCACTGGTACGAGCACCTGCTGCACAACCAGAGCGCCCTCAGGCTCAAGGGCCGGCTGCTCTTCACGCCCGGTGTGATGGTCACCTCGGTCCCGTACCAGCTGGAATCCTCCGAGGCCGCGAAGAAGCGCGCCCGCAAGCGCGCCGACTGGACCGCTCCGGGCTCGGTGCGCCGGGGCCCGGTGGAGCGCAAGCACAAGGAACCGGCGCCGAAGGGCTGAGGCCGGGGGCCCTGGAGAGTGGTCGGCGGCCGGACGACACCCACGTAGACTCGTAGGTTGTTGTCGTCCGGCCGCGGGCCGTCCCCCTTCCCTCCCTGGAGCCATCCCCTCATGCAGAACGAATCCACGTCGCCGCAGACCGGGGAGACACAGCCGGAGTCCCTGGTCGGGCGGGAGTACGAGGTCGAGGTCGGCCCGGTCGCGCACGGCGGCCACTGCATCGCCCGCACGGACGAGGGCCGGGTGCTGTTCGTCCGCCACACCCTGCCGGGCGAGAAGGTGGTCGCCCGGATCACCGACGGCTCCGAGGACTCGCGCTTCCTGCGCGCGGACGCGGTGGAGATCATCGAGGCGTCCAAGGACCGGGTGCCGGCCCCCTGCCCGTTCGCGGGGCCCGGCAAGTGCGGCGGCTGCGACTGGCAGCACGCCAAGCCGGGCGCCCAGCGCCGCCTCAAGGGCGAGGTCGTCGCCGAACAGCTCCAGCGCCTCGCGGGCCTCACCCCGGAGGAGGCCGGCTGGGACGGCACGGTCATGCCGGCCGAGGGCGACAAGCTCCCCGCGGGCGAGGTGCCCGCCTGGCGCACCCGCGTCCAGTACGCGATCGACGAGGACGGCCGGGTCGGGCTGCGCAAGCACCGCTCGCACGACATCGAGATCATCGACCACTGCATGATCGCCGCGCCCGGGGTCTCCGAGCTGGGCGTCGAGCAGCAGGACTGGCCGCGGATGGCCGCGGTGGAGGCCATCGCCGCCACCGGCTCCCACGACCGCCAGGTCATCCTGACCCCCCGCCCGGGCGGCCGTCTGCCCCTGGTCGAGCTCGACAAGCCGGTCTCCGTCCTCCGCGTGGACGAGCGAGACGGCGGAGTGCACCGGGTCCACGGCCGCGGCTTCGTCCGCGAACGCGCCGACGACCGCACGTACCGCGTCGGCTCGGGCGGCTTCTGGCAGGTCCACCCGCAGGCCGCGAACACCCTGGTCCGCGCGGTCATGCAGGGCCTCCTGCCCCGTAAGAACGACACCGCCCTCGACCTCTACTGCGGCGTCGGCCTCTTCGCCGGCGCCATCGGCCAGCGCATCG
Source organism: Streptomyces sp. 130 (assembly GCF_007096885.1). Lineage (GTDB taxonomy): Bacteria > Actinomycetota > Actinomycetes > Streptomycetales > Streptomycetaceae > Streptomyces. The sequence goes on from NZ_VJNO01000006.1 coordinate 126,236, forward strand.
GCGAGAAGGGCGCGGTCCTCGGCATCGAGTCCGGCAAGCGCGCGGTCGAGGACGCCCGCCACAACCTGGCCGACCTGGACCGCGTCCGCATCGAACACGGCAAGGTCGACCAGGTCCTGCCCCGCACCGGCATCACCGAATGCGACCTCATCGTCCTGGACCCGCCCCGCGCGGGCGCCGGCAAGTCCACGGTGAAGCAGCTCGTCGCGCTGGGCGCCCGCCGGATCGCCTACGTCGCCTGCGACCCGGCGGCGCTGGCGCGGGACCTGGGGTACTTCCGGGACGGGGGGTACCGGGTGCGGACGCTGCGGGCGTTCGATCTGTTCCCGATGACCCACCATGTCGAGTGCGTCGCGATCCTTGAGCCTGCTGGAAAGGGCCGCTGACCTGCTGTTTTAGCGAGTGTGCGTTATGTGCGCTGTGTGCGTTACGGGCGATATCTTGACGCATATTCGACGCACGATCGGCCCTTCTGACGCACGTTTGACGCACGCCCTGATGGGTCATCAGGCACTTGCCTCCGCTTCTGATGGTGTAACAGGTGTGGCAGGTGGGGGCTCAATCTTGATAACTCTCTGTGGCGGAGCCGGTGTCGTGTAGCGGCTCTGGGGGGGGTGCCCCTATGTCTTTGGTCAAGGTGGTCGGGTCGGTGTCGGGTGGGTCTGGCAGTGTGGCTGTCGTGAGTGATGATGTGTCTGTTCGCGGGTCTGCTGGTGAGGGCATGCGTCCGTGCGACTTTTGTGGTCACCCGGTCGTGATCGACTCGATCGACGAGCGTGACTGCCCGGTGTGTGGCGAGGGTGCTGAGGTTCAGCCCGAAGTAGCCGGCTGGGGTTCGTAGAAGGTTCCGTCGCGGAGCATCGCGAAGAGGACGTCGGCCCGTCGTCTGGCGAGGCAGAGCAGGGCTTGGGTGTGGTGTTTGCCCTGGGCGATCTTCTTGTCGTAGTAGGCCCTGGAGGTCGGGTCGCCCAGTGCGGCGAACGCGGAGAGGAAGAATGCCCGTTTGAGCTGCTTGTTTCCTCTCCTGGACGGTTGCTCGCCGCGGATCGACGAGCCCGAGCTGCGGGTCGCCGGGGCCAGACCGGCGTAGGCGGCGAGGTGGGCGGCGGAGGGGAAGCTGGATCCGTCGCCGACGCCGATGAGGATCCTTGCTCCGGTCCTGACGCCGATCCCCGGCATGGAGGTCAGGACCTTCGAAAGAGGGAGTGCCTCCAGCAGTTCCTCGATCCTCGCGGCTAGCAGTTTCCGCTGGTCAAGCACCGCTTGGAGCGAGCCGGCGAGGCTGGGAACGATCAGCGCGGCCGCGTCCGTGCCCGGGACGACGACGGTCTGCTCGTCCAGCGCGGTGAAGATGTCCTCGACCAGGCGCTCGGCCATCCGCAGAGCCTTCGGACGTATGAGTGTCACCAGCCTGCGGCGTCCGGCCTTGCGGATCTGGGCCGGAGAGCCGAACTGGTCGAGGAGCTTGAGGACGGCCGGGTGCTGCACTCTCGGGCCCAAGACCCGCTCCAGCGACGGGTGGATCTGCGTGAGCAGGCCCCGCAGCCGGTTGCTGATGCGGGTCGCTTCCCCGGCCAGGTCGTCGTCGAAGCCGACGATCATCTCCAGCTCGGCGATGGTCTCGTCCTCGAGATCGACCGAGCGGAGCGTGTGCGGCATGACGCGGGCCGCGTCCGCGATGACGAACGCGTCCCGGGCATCGGTCTTGGCCTCACCCGGATAGAGATCGGCGATCCGCCGCATCGTCAGCCCCGGCAGATAGGCGACCGGGCAGCCCATGTCCCGGGCCACCGCCAGCGGAAGGGCTCCGATCGAGGCCGCCTGATCGACGACCACGAGCACGGTTCCGTGCTTGGCCTGCAGCTTACCGAAGACCTCGCGGAGCTTCGGTTCGCTGTTGGGCAGCCGTTTGTCGAACGCCTTCTTCCCGGCCGGCGTGACAGCGGTGGCGTGGTGTTCGCCTTTGCCGAGGAAAGCGCCGATCTCGCTGACGTCAATCACACGCGTCCTCCGGTCGTTCCTGCCCGGCCGTCCCACGGCACCGATCGCCACATCCACATTACGAAGAGCCTCCCGACCTGCGAAAAGGCCGGTGGTCATGCCCCTAATCAGCGGTCTGTCGATGCCTCCGGAGCTGGTGACACCCCCCCCAGGCCATGCGTTCGACAGGGGGAGAAAGTCATGCCAACTCCGGAGGCCAGGCGCCCCATTGCGGGGCCACCAAGAAGGTAATGGGGGGGACGATCGTGACGGTGTGGCCCGGGTCGTCCGGCGCGAACCCGTCCTTGATCAACCATGTGGCGATGTTCGTCAGGTCCTCCGCCGTGAAACGGACGCTGTCGTGAGGGACGCGCCGGTCCAGCCAGGTCGGGATGTCCGCAGCCTGGATCAGGACCGTCCCGTCGGCGTTGAACTCCGGCGAGATGGTCGGCCCCTCCCAGACCGGCAGCCCGTCCCGGTAGATCACCAACTTGTGCCGCCAGGCCCGGACGCGGCCGAGCTGGGCGCAGCAGTTCCCGTCGGGCTGGATGAGGACGCTCGCCGTCGAGTTGTCGTCCAGGACCCGCGACCAGTCGACTTGCAGCAGCACATCCGCCTGGGCGACGGTCCCGCCGTCGCGGTCGATGATGGCCGCCTGGTGGCTCGCGCAGCCAACTGCCATGGGTGGGCACTCCTCACGCCGAAGGTGCCCGGCCCGCCCACAACCAGCGGCCCCGCAAGGGTAAGTCGGTCCTTCCTCGCACAAGCGGTCGCACTCTGCGAGCGTGCCGTCCAGGAGAGAACTCCGGATCGTGTGCGTGTGACTGAAAGTCGCGGCCCCATAGGACAAGATCAGGCCACGACCAAAAGCGATCGTTGGTCTCCTGAAGGCATCAGCCATAAGGTCACCCTGGTTGGCATGTGACAGGGACATGGTAGTCCGTTGGGTGCACATGCAGCTGCGGAGGGAGGGGAAGCACCCCCCTTCCGTACAGTCGGCCTCAACTCAGCAAACAGAATGGGAAGCACTGTGAAATCTCTCTACGCGCGTTCAACTTCCCTGAAGCCATCGATTCGCCGAGCCGCAGTGGTGCTGTTCAGTGCCGTGACAGTTATCGGCATATTCAGCAGTCCCGCACAGGCGGGCAGTTACACCAGTTACATGAAGGGGGTGCAACCGGGTTTTGAGTCCACCCGCTGGAGGGAGGAAACCTCTGCCACAACGACGACCATCAAGTTCACCGGCTGCACCAGCGACGGCAGCGTCGTGAACGTCACCATGGCGAAGGACATCGGCGGCGCTCCCGACACCTACTACACCAAGGCCGCGTACACAAAGTGCCTGGAGAGTAGCACTTCGACCTCCACGGGCACGTGGAATGACCACGGGGCCGGCAGTTACTACTTCATCGTCAACGATGGTGGCTTCAGTGTCGTCTCGGTCAAAAGCTTGACCGTCTCTTGGTGATTGCACTCTCCCCGGCCGCCCGCCCACTCGGACGGCCGGGGCCTGCTCTGTTCTGTCGATGAGGGTCACTTTCATGCCGTTGCACTACCAGTCCTGCACGTTCCGCTACAACCGTAGAAAACGCCCAGTCATCGACGAACTCGAACTGCGGTTTTCACCGGGCAACACCGTGCTCCTTGGCCCGAACGGAGCGGGCAAAAGTACGCTGCTCGCGCTGGGAGCGAGCGCAAACGCCCCCCAGAGCGGGGAGGTCCGCTTCGGGGATTTGCGATCAACGAACAGGAAGAGCCTGTCCACCTACCGCCGCAAGGTGTCCTGGCTCCCCCAGCGGAGCTCCACTCTCCCCGGACTGACATGCCGGGAACAGGTCGCGTATGTTGGATGGCTCAAAGGGATGCGTGAGCGAGACGCCTGGCGAGCCGCTCCAGCAGTAATTGAACGCGTCGGGCTCACAGCGAAGATGAAGGACAAGGTAAACACCTTGTCCGGAGGTCAGCAGCAGCGATTGGCGATTGCCCAGGCTCTCGTTCACGGTGCGGAACTGCTTCTACTTGACGAGCCCACCGTCGGCCTCGACCCCACTCAGCGCCGTCGCTTCCACGATCTTCTCGTGGAGCTTCGTGGGGCGGTGCATGTGATCGTGTCCACCCACGATATTGGAGATCTGGACGACGCCTTCGACGAGGTAGTGGTATTGGAAGGCGGTGTACCCCGATTCCAAGGAAGTGTAGCTGTGTTCGAAAGTCACGCTTCCATCGGGAGCGCCCCTGGCCGGCGCTTGGAAAGCGCATATTCGGCACTGCTGGGATCGGTGGAACAGTGATCTCGCTCGGAAATATCCGCGCCTCGTCAGCCCCCTGGCTGCTCATACCGGCCGCACTCTATATGAGCAGTTACGTCGGCGGAGACAACTTCTGGGGCGATCACAACTACGGCCCAGCCTCAGGTGAATTCGCCGCCTGGGGGATCACCGTGATCACACCGGCAGTTGCCGGATCCGCCGCCTGGGAGGCCGGCCGCCAGAAGGTACTCGGAGGCATCCGGGAAACCAGTGCACGCAATGTCGTGCAACAGTGGCTCTGGGCAATCCGACCTGTCATGGCCCTGCATCTGACCCTCGTTGCCGCCGCAATCGCCTTGGCCAAGCTCACGGTCGGCGTTTGGCCCGCCGGTGCCGGTCTGCTCGCCGTTGCGCACTTGCTCGTACTCCCCTGCGGCTGGATGATCATTGGCTGGGTAGTGGGACTGTTCTGCCCCCGGGCCGTTGCAGCACCGGCTGTCGCAGTTGGGACTTGGGCATGGCTGGCTGTTCCCCCCTCAATAAGCTCCCCTTCGTGGCGTCACCTGACTGGCTTCGAGACCGAAGGCTCTACTCTGACCGATACCCTTGATCCGCTTGTCTACTTCATTCCGTGGCTGGTCACGGCCGGGTTCGCAGGGGCTCTGCTTCTCATGGCCGGGGCACGACGCAGACCATGGCTCGTAGCTGCCAGCGCAGCACTCGTCGTAGGGACGCTCCTCGGCGGACGCAGCCTTGTAGCGGACTGGGGATTCAGCCCTCTGACAAAAGCTCGCCTCGGCCACACAGTGTGCATCGGCAGAGAACCTGCAGTCTGCGTGCCCGAAGAGTACGAAACCGATGCAGCAAAAATCCGCCTTCAAGCCTTGCCCGCCCTGAAGGCGCTAGGTGGCAGCGGGGTTCCCTTTCCCATGGCTTTGCGGTTGGCCTCTGCTGATCTCCCAGCAGAACCGGGCACTTGGCCTCTCTACTGGTCGCCAGATACCTCCCTTGAGCAACTCGATATCGACCTCGCTCGGTCTGCAGTCACTGGCACAGCAGCGTTGCACGGAGTGCGTGACTGTCGGCAACCATCGATCGCAGCAACTTGGGCTCTACTGAAGGTGGGGGTGAACGAGAAGAAAGTGCAGGAAAGCACTACTCCCCAGGAGTGGGCGCAATTGCTGCGCATTCGCGAACTGTCGGCTAAACAGCAGGCAAAATGGTTCACATCAACGGTTCAGGACCAAACACACTGTGTGGCAGGCATTACGTGAAGCTCTACTTCAACGTCGTACGGCGCTGGTGGACCGTGCTGGTGGCCACTGCGTTGCTCGGTCTGGTCTCCTGGAGCCTCGGTGGCACCGAAATTCCCGTCCCTGGCTTCATAGGCGGCATGGTTAGCATGCGCGTTGAGTACTTCGCTCCCCTACTGGTCATCGTCGCTGTCCTGTACTGCCTCGAACGTCGGCTGGAAGCTCCGGAGAGCACCGCGGCTGTGCGCCTGAGACGCTGGGATCTGGCCGCGGTTTCCCTCACAGCATTCCTCGGTCATGTGCTCGGCCTTTTCGTGGGCATGGACATACCTCGAAACCTGATGCTTCTCCTCGCTCTCGCTCTACTCGTTCGACAGTTCAGTAACGAGGCGGCAGCAGGCGGCGCCTGTCTACTGTTCCTACTCGCTACTGCTACCCTCGGCCGCTATCACCGGCCCTCGGGCCAGCCGACAGGCCAATGGTGGGCTCTTCCCCTCTACCCGCCTGGGAGTCTGACCGCTTGGGCAGTGACTCTGGCCATCTTCGGCTGCGGGCTGCTGTCGTCGGGTCGGAGCAGACGGCTCCGCTAGCTTGATCTTTAACCTTGGAGCCCGAACGCGACCTCGTACTTGATCACTCGGAGTGATAACTGCCGTACGTGCGGGCGGCCTTCGGCTGAGCATGTGATTCGACCAAGGAACACACAAGCTCAGCCGAAGGCCGTGGGGATGAGTCTGTCGCATCATGCTGTCCGGCAGGATCCGATTGCGGAACTGTCACGCTTCCGGGGTGAGTTCTACTCCTGTCTGGCCAGGCGTGCGGACGCGCTGTTCGAACTCGTGGACGCGGTGTTGTGCGCGGACGGGCCGGTCCGGTCGCTGGTGGAATTGTCACTGGTCGGCGAACATCGGCGTGGGCACGGCGGGCTCTACGACGCCCTGGCCGCAGGCCAGGTCGATGTGGCCCGACTGCGACGGGCCCTCGCTGCGGTGCCTCTGCCGCGGGCGGCGGACGGCCGGCTGGTCCTGGCCGTCGACCTCACCTGCTGGCTGCGGCCCAACGCCCACACCTCACCGCAGCGGGTCCTGTGCCATACCTATGGCCGGGGCAAGGACCAGCACATTCCCGTTCCCGGCTGGCCGTACTCGGTGATCTGCGCGTTGGAGACGGGCCGCAGTTCCTGGACCGCACCGCTGGACGCGCTACGTCTGGCACCGGGCGACGACGCCGCCACCGTCACCGCCCGGCAGATGCGCGAGCTCGTCGAACGGCTCATCACGGCCGGGCAGCGGAAAGACGGCGACCCGGAGATCCTGATCGTGGTGGACGCGGGATACGACGTGCCACGTCTGGCCTTCCTGCTCAAAGACCTGCCGGTCCAGGTTCTGGGCCGGATGCGCTCGGACCGCGTCCTGCGACGCGCGGCCCCACCCCGCGAGCTTGGAGTTCGGGGCCGCCCGCCCCGCCACGGCGGCGAGTTCGTGTTCGGTGACCCGGCCACCTGGGGCACCGCCGACGCGCAGACGGTGACCGCGACCCGTCTTACGGCACCACCGTCGCACGGGCCTGGGACCGGCTCCACCCGAGACTGACCCACCGCTCGGCCTGGACCGCCGAACTGGGTGCCCTGCCAGTCATCGATGGCACCGTGATCCGTCTGCAGGTCGAGCACCTGCCCAGCGGCGCGACGCCGAAGCCGGTCTGGCTGTGGTGGTCAGGCACCCACGCCACAACCGCCGACGTCGACCTGCTCTGGCAGGCATTCCTGCGACGCTTCGATATCGAGCACACCTTTCGACTCTTCAAACAGACCCTCGGCTGGACCTGCCCGAAGATCCGCAGCCCCGAAGCCACCGATCGCTGGACCTGGCTGATCGTCGCCGCGTTCACTCAGCTCCGGCTTGCACGCCCACTGGCGGCAGACCTCCGACGGCCGTGGGAGAAGCCGGCCCCGCCCGACAGGCTCACCCCCGCCCGAGTCCGCCGCGACTTTCGGCACCTCCGCACGAAGGCTGTCTGCCCAGCCGGCGCACCGAAAACCGCCCGGCCTGGCCCGGGACGCCCACCCGGCCGCAAGAACGACCAGCCCACTGCCCGCTATGACGTGCACACAGTCGGCAAACCAGGCTCCACCAGGCGACGAACGAAGAAGTCGATGACCCCACGCCCACGCCGCACAGGTTAAAGATCAAGCTTGGACAGGTTCCGAAAGTTCGGGATACCCAACTTCCGCTTGACCGCCGCTTCGTTCACGTAGCCCATTCCCTGACTCCGTCCGTCGTCCCGTGAGGATCCTGGATAGTAGCGGTCCCCACCGACAAGCCGCTCTTCCTCGTCTTCGGGCTGCTCGCCACGACTCTGTGAGCCGTACCGGGGGCAGGCGTACCCACTGGGCGCCAGTCAACGGCACGCCCCGACCGATGGTCGCATGGTCGGGAGAGCACGACGGCAGGAACCACCTCATCTCCGAAGGCCGGTCACGGTCGAGACCTGGAGCCGGCCCCGGGTCGAATCCGCCGAACGAGGCATTGGAGGCTCCTCGTAGTGGACATCATTCAGGCAGCGACTGTTGCGCGGCCGGCTCCCCCTGCCCGTGCACGAGACGGCGACCCCTTGCACCCCCGTCGCCCGGATGGCCTTGAGCAGGTCGACGGTCGCGACGTCAGGGGAGACACCCCACAGCACGTTCGAGCCCAAGATGATCACAGCAGGTTGCTCCGTCTTTGGGCGGCATGCAACGGGCGGGGCGGACCTCGCAGGCTCGAAGCGGCCTCGTCGACGGTTCTCGATCACACTGCTCCTTTGACGGCTGGACTTCCCTACGCACTGGGCGCACCGACGTGACTCCACCGGCGTGAGACTCCCTACGGGTGGAGGCGCTGCGTACTACGGGGAGCCATGACGCGCCAGAGTTCCGGTGCCGAACCGACTCAGGGCCGTGACGCTCATTTGACGCTCCGGGCGTCTGACGGCTCTCATCCGGGACCTAAAAGCATCTCTGACCTGCTGCTTTCCCGCTCGCCTCCAGGCCCACATCTTTCCGATGACGCACCACGTGGAGTGCGTGGCGATTCTGGAGCCGGTGAAGAAGGACGCGTGATTTGGGGTTTTGTGGGTGCGCGGTATGTGCCGTGTGGGCGTTACGGGCGATATCTTGACGCTGAGATGACGCTCGTGACGCTCATTTGACGCTCGTTCTGATGGGGTGTCAGCCCAGGGCTGGGTCGCCCAGGTCGTTCTCCTCCCTGTCCTGCTGACTACGCAAGGCGTCTTCTACGTCCACTGGGTGGCGCTGGGCGTTGTGGCGGCTTCGTTGCGGCTGAGAGCCCCGTCCCGCGTGTGTTCGGATGCCGCACACGCTCCTCTACGAGCCCTCGGTCGCCCGTTCCGACACGGGCGACCAGGTGCTGATGGCCAGGGCGCGGGGATGCCCCCGGGTGGCGAGCGCCGCCGCCACCCGCTCGACCGCGCCGTCGACGGTCTCGTGTTCCCAGATGCGGAGGGGCAGCCAACCGATCAGCGTGAGGTGGGCATCGGTTTCCTCGTCGCGGCGGGCATTTCCCCGAAGCTTCTGCCGCCACCATTCCGAGTTGTGCCGGGGCATATGCAGGTGACTCGGGCAGGCGTGCCAGAAGCAGCCCTGTACGAACACGGCGGTGCGCCACTTCGTGAACGTGACGTCGGCGCGACGACGCGGCATGCCGACGATCGGCAGGTCCACGCGGTAGCGGAAGCCCAATGAGTGCAGAGCCCGGCGAAGCGCAAGCTCCGGAGCCGTGTCCCGGCTTCGCTGGGCGACCACGACCCTCCGCGCGTTGGCGTCGCGCGGCGCCGGCGTCCCCCTGCGGCGTCCCTGGATTCTCACGCCTGATCAACCATCGGGGCGCCTCGCCGTTACGGGCGTCGTACCGGTGATCCGCCCGGGCCGTTCACGACCGCTGCTCATGCTGCGACCGAACTCGGCATCGTGCTCCTTCCCGGTTTCACCGAGGGGTTGTGGGCAGCGGTCGGACGTGATTGTGCGACGGGCAGGCCTCAGGAGCCGGATAGCAGCGCCGTGACCGTGGATTGAACGAGTTGGGCCGCCGCGAGGACGCTGGGGATGGCTCCGGGCCGACCGCGCTGAAGATCTGGGGCGGACACAGAGGGGCGTCATCTTCAGGCCGAATCGAGTGCTTGGGGGCGGTCGGCGGCCGTCCCTGAACTTCCTCCGAAGCTTGGGAGTCGGACACGCGGTCCCACGTGCCGGCTGTGCCGCTCCTCCGATTGTCATTGAGGAACTGTGCGTAACCGAAGAAAGCTTTCCGTCTTGCTCTTCGTAGGACTCGACCTGCGGCCAAGTGCTTTAGAAGGCACTTGGTGGATCGGGAAGGATCATCCCTCTGACCTGCTGTTTTTCCCTTAGGCTCAGTGAGCTGGCCCGGATTTCCGGCGTTCTCGGGACGGACGGCTCGCAAGGGAGCCGACGGGGTTGGTGCGTCACACGGAGAACAGGTCGCCCTGGACGAAGTCGACCACATGCCGCTGGGGGTAGAACAACCCGAGCAGCATGAAGGTCCGCGGGTGGGCGGCGATGTTGCCGACGAAACAGTGCACGGCCTTGTCCGGCGTCACCATGCGGTCGAACCATCGTTCGCGCAGCTTGTCCAGGACGGCTCGCTCGCCGTACTTCTGGAGGAACTTCCGATAGGACTGTCCAGCCTCCCAGTCCTTGAGCCCCATGTGGTGTCCGGGGCAGTCATCGTCGACGCAGCGCAGGCGGTAGCGGAACTCGTACGGGACCCAGTCGAGGCGCCGTAGATCCTGGTCGAAGAGATCCAGCTGGTCTGCGAGTGCGGCCTTACCCGCCGGCCACGGCTCCGCCGCCTCCAATCGGAAGTCGGTGATCTCTGCCGGACGGAACACACCGAGTGACGTTCCGTTCGCCTCCTGGTCACGCTTGATGGCGCACAAGGAGCGAGCGACCAGTGGTTCGATGTGTGCATACCGCTGCTTCCAGCCGTCGGAGGTCGGTAGATGATCGACGACGCTCAGCGTTTCGAGGTTGGGGCGCAGGCTCTCGGGACGTCTGTCCTTGGGGTGAGGCCGGACATCGACCTCGACGATCGAGTACTTCTGGAACTGGGCCTCCTGCTGCAGGAGTCGGAAGGGGACCGGGAAGAGACGCACGTGCTGTGGCGTTCCCTGATCCAGCCGGATGCCTGCGACGCAGCTCGTCTCTCGGTACTTGGATGAGAGCTCCGGGTACGTCTTGACGGTGATCATGATTCGAGCCCGTTGCCAGTTCTCGGCCACGCTTCCCCCTCCGATGAATCGCCCCGATTCAGATGGGAAAGGAGGGACGGCCCCCGGTCAAGACCGCAGACATGGGGAACCGTTGATCTCAGGCCAGCGGTCGCACATCTACCGAGGTCCGCTTTCGGACGGTGTCCAGAACGACCTTCCGGTGGCATCGCTCCTCGTCCTTTTCGAAGCACAACACCGCGACGCGTGACTGGGCGGCGTGCTCGGCCAGGCGGTCGAGGTCCGACTGTGCTTCGTCCGACCGCAACACGCTTCGGAAGCGGGCCCGTCCCACGCTCACGCGACCGTCCCAGAAAGGAGCCCTGTTGTCCTTGGGGTTTCCCAGGGCGCGCAGATGGGTGTACTCGATGCCGGCCTCGGCGAGTGCCTGCCCAAGTCGTGTCTTGCTGAAGCCGGGTTTGCGGCTGATCGGTGTGAGCCTGACGTCGGCCACGACCTGGATGTCGCTTTCGAGGAGTGATGAGACGAAGGAGTCGATGTTCCGGCCTTCATAGCCTGCCGACCAGAGTCCAGGGGCGGGCCTCGCTTCGCGGAAGAGCGCGTCGAGAGAGACGTTCAACGCTTCCGCGACGGCTCCCACCGTGAAGAATCCTGGCTGGATCGCACCTTCGCTTTCCAGCCTCCTGAGCGTGCTCAGGCCGATTCGGGCCTCCGACGCGAGGCGCTTCGGTGACCATCCCCGTGCCTCGCGAAGTGCCTTCACTTGTCGTGCGAGCGCACGAGAATGAGTGGGGTCAAAGCTGTTCGCTGAAAGTCGACCGGCCATGGGCTGTGATCCTAACGGGACTCGAACTAGACCGTACTGCCACCCTGTTCAACTCGATCGAGAGGCTTCCGTCACCAGTTCTGTTGGGCAGTGCGCACCCTTCGCGTGAGTCCCCGTTCACGCGATAGCGTCCTCGTACGAGTCCGATCTCGGAAGGGACGTTCAGCCGGTGGCGCACAGGAACACGGCCGATGGGCAGGAGCCGATGGGACTGATCCTCGACTTCGCCGGGGTACTGACGGCTAGCCCCATCGAGGTCCATCGGACCTGGTGCGTGTCGGAGGGACTGGAACCTGGAGCGTGGCGGGCAACGCTCAACGATCACCCCGAAGGTCGGCGGCTGTACGCGGCGCTGGAGATCGGGGCTATCGGGCAGACCGAGTGGAACGAGGGCACAGCGGCGCTGCTGGGAGAGCACGTGGACCCCGTGAACCTGATGGGACGGGCTTGGGCCAATGTTCCTCCGGCGCGTCGGATGATCGCGCTCGCCCGTGCCGCGCGGGCCGCCGGCCACCGGCTCGCGCTGTTGTCGAACAGCTTCGGGCTCGATCCGTTCAACCCGTACGAGCACGTGGGTATCTGGGACCTCTTCGACGTGCACGTCGTGTCCGAGCTGGAGGGGCTGGCGAAGCCGGACCCGGCTATCTACCGGCTCGCGCTGGAGAGGATCGGGTTGCCTTCCGAGCGGTGCGTGTTCGTGGACGATCACGAGGTGAACCTGCCGCCGGCTGCCGAGCTGGGCATCACGACCGTTCACGTCACCGACGAGGACAGGGCCGTGGCGGAGCTGGAGGCTCTTCTCGGCGTCACAGCTGTGCTCACGGTCTGAGCGTCAACTGCCGCCTGGCCGAAGGCTGTCCGCCGCCCCATTTCTGTGAGTACTGTCCATGTGGGGCCCATCACGCGTAGGTTCTGGAGCATGCAGTGGTCGGAGTACACCACCTCTGAGCGCTTGAAGGCGCTGCGCGGTGCCATGACGCAGGAGCAGTTAGCGGAGGCGGCCGGTGTGTCCGTCGGCGTCGTCCGCAAGCTCGAACGTGGCGGGTCGGCTTCCCTGCCGTCGCTGCTGTCGATCGCCGACGCGCTCGGTACGGACATCGCCGTGCTCCTCGGGCAGCAGGCGCCGCGCCGCTCCATGGACCGCGACGAGAGGGCCGCGCTGCGCCTGGTCTCCGCAGCGACCCACGACGCTGCCATCGGCATCCCCGCCGAGGTCGAGCCGGGAAGCATCGAAGAACTTCGGGCGGTCGTTCGTCGCGCGGACGCCGCCTACTGGGAAGGGCGGTACATCGAGCTCGGTACCCTCCTCGGACGGCTCCTTCCAGAAGCCCGCGCCCGGTTCGACGCCGCCGGCCTCGATGAACGGGAGGCCGCCGCCGGAGTCCTGATCGACACCTTCCAGACCGCGGGCATGGCCGCCAACGTGCTTGGCTCGCGAGACCTGGCGTACGCGGCGTTGACGTACGGGCGGCAGATCGCCGTCCAGGGCCGTGACGAACTGCGCGACGCCCATCTCGCCGCCACGACCGCGTGGGTCAATCTCCGTGATGGGCGCACCAAGCAGGGCTTCCTCCTCGCGGCGGCCCAGGCCGACCGGATCGAGCCCAAGATGAGCGAGCACGACCCGGATCGGCTCAGCGTCTACGGCCAGCTCGTCACGAACGCCGCCGTCGCCGCCTCCCGGGGCGGGGCGAGCGCGGACCACGCCCGTGAGTACCTCTCCCAGGCGCACGCCGTCGCAGCCCGCATCGGAGACGAACACGCCCGCGGCTCGCACGCTCAGCCGTACGGGCCGATGTACGCCGCCACGCAGGCGATGAGCATCGCGGTGGCGCTCGGCGACACAGGTGGCGCTCTGCGCCTCATGGACACCGTCCGCTTGGACGCCAGCGTGCCTCTGGCCACCCGTGCCCGCTTCGGCTTGGACGTTGCTCTCACCCAGGTGGAATGCCGACGGTGGGAGGCCGCCGCCGACACCCTCCAAACGGTGTGTGAGACGGCTCCCGGCTGGGTGCGCCACCAGATGCTGCCCGGCGTCATCATCAGCAGGCTCGCCGGCGTGTCCGTCAACCGACTGCGCGGGCTGGCCAACTCCGCCGGTGTCCCGCTCGGGGTGCGCTGAGGAACGGGCCGCAGTACCACGGTCCGTAGTAGCTCCGCGGGTGCCGCCGGCATGACTGCTACGGGCCGTGCCAGCCCCACGGCGGAGTCCGCGACCGCTGCCACGGGACGTGGCAGTCGAGCCCGGTACGAGGTTCCTCCGCTGTGACGGGCCGTGCCTGGGCTCATGCATCGCAGGCCACCAGCCTGGAGGCATGCCGAACAACCCGCCCGGCGGCCTCGGGCCCGTACCCGTTGCCGTCTACTCCTGCGCCACCACCTCCACCGCCCTGGGCGAGAGCGAGGAGCATGGCCGCTACTACGCCGACGCCCGGCACTGGCTCGTCGCCGGGGCCTGGTCCGACGCCGACCCGGCGCTGCCGCTCGCTGAGCGGCCGGGGTGGCAGGCGGTCACGGCCGCCCTGTCCGCCGGGATGATCCGAGGCGTCGTCGTCAGCGGCCCGGCGCATGTCGCCTCTGACGCGGCTCAGTTCGCGGCCCTCGGCGTGCTCCTCCGCGATCGGGGAGGGTTCGTCGCGGACGCGTCGAACGGCACCCCGGGCCGCCATACGCCCGGTCAGGCCCGACGCCGCCGCGACCTCGCGGACGCGGCCTCCGGCTGGTTCGGACAGACCGACACGCACCACGAGGGCACCTCGTTAGCACCGAGCGTGCGTGGGTCGGCGACCTCGTCAGGGACGGAAACGGACGGCGGGCGATCGTCACCGACGTCCGTGCCGGCGGCACCGTGTGGGTGCTGCGGCCGCCGACCGGGGGAGGGCCCTGCTGGGAGACCGACGACCCCGAAAGCCTCCAAATCCTCGCCCCCTCCGGCGGCGGGGACAACCGGTGAGCTTTCGCGTTCACCGGCCCGTCCCTCACTCCCTTCCGTGCACCACGCCTGAAAGGCGACGTCCCGTGTACGCGTTCGGTCTCTGCATCGACCAGCAGTACCTCGTCCCCGGCCTCGCCGCGATCGCGGGTCTGGCCGACAGCCTCACCCCCGTCGCCCGCCGCCCTGCGGCGGTACGGGTGCTCACCCTCGACCTCGCCCCGACGCAGGCCCTGCTCCTCTCCGACTTCGCCAAGCGGACCGGCTTCGCCTCCTTCGACCTTCGGCGCTGCGTCCCGCTGCGCGCCTCGCGCATGGCGGACGCCTCGTACATCACCGTCACCACCTACCTGCGGTTCGAGTTCACGCCCGACTTCGTCCGCCGGCCTTACCTGATCTACGTGGACGCGGACGTGCTCGTACGCGGAGACATCACCGATGCGCTCGGATCCCTCCGGGAGGACGAGATCGGCGCCGTACGTGACGAGTTCAACCCGGCCGTAGGTGAGTGCCCGGCGCTGCCCGGGGCCGCCGAACGCTGGCCCCACCTGCGCGGCCGTCCCTACTTCAACGCCGGCGTTCTCTGGACCCGCACCGGCCACATGCCCGTCGTCCGCAAGGGCGTCGAGCACGCGCTCATCCACGGCCGCCGCCACATCCTCCACAACGACCAGGACGCCCTGAACCTGTGGCTCCTGCACTCCGGCCGCGTGCGGCCGGTAGCCGCCGGGCTCAACAGGTTCGAGACCGGCCGGTTCCTGGAGCGGGGCAACTGGGTACGGCGGGTCGTCACCCGGTCGCTCAGGCCGGACCCGGCCGCGGCTCTCGTGCACTTCGTCGGCCCGGAGAAGCCCTGGCAGGTTGACTGTCCCGTCACCGAGGAGGTGGCCGAGTACCGGCGGCACCTGGCGGTCGCCCTTCGGCACGTCCGCCGCCTGGGTGCATTCGGGGCGGAACCGGCGGGTGCGTGGTGAGCACGACGAACGTACCCGCGGCCGTTGCGCGGGCCGCCCTCGGTCTCGTGGGAGTTTCGGTCCGTGCCGCACACCACCTGTCGGCACGGTCGAGGACGGTCGTGTACCGGGCCTTCCTGGCCGACGGCCGGAGCGTGGTGGTCAAGCTGTACGCGGTCACCGCCCGCCGCAATGCCGCGACCGAGGCGGCGGCGGTCCGGGCCGTCACCAAGTACGTCCCCGTGCCCGTCGTCCTGGCGCACGGACACGTGCCCGGTCACGAGGTGACCGCTCTCATCATTGCGGACCTCGGCCCGCTCACCCTGGGAAGCGCCGTACGGTCCGGCCGGGTGGGCGACGAGCGAGCCCTGAGAGACCTCGGCGGCCTGCTCGGCCGCCTTCACCGGGCCCCGGTCCAGCCGTGGGCTCCGCGCCGGCCGCTCCATGAGCAGGTCACCTCGATCGGCCGTCGCTGCCCGCCCAGCGCTCTGGACCGCATCGCGCCTGCCCTGGCCGCCATCACCGATGCCCCCACAGCCGCGCCGGTGTGGTGCCACGGCGACCTGCACGGCGACAACGTCGTGCTCGCCGGGCCCCGAGCCGTCCGCCACCTCGTCGACTTCACCGACGCCGCAGCCGGCCCCCGCGAGTCCGACGTGGCCCAGACCCTGGTCATGACCGGCGCCATCGCCTCCGCCCGGGTCCGCACGGTCACCGACGCCTATCCGCTCGCCTTGGACCACCACCAGCTAGCGGCCTGGGCCGTCTTCCACACGATGCGCTGCTGGGCCCACTCGGAACCCGGCGACGACCGCGCCCGGTGGGCCGGCCGCCTGGACGAGCTGAGCCGCCGGACCCCGCACCTCTTCCGCGTACCCCGTACCGAAAGGACGTACCGATGACCACCCCTGCCTTGTCGGTGGTGATCCCCGCCTTCAACGAGGTCGCCTACCTGCCCCGCTACCTGCCCTCCGTCCTCGCCTCCCTCGCCCGCTGGGAGGAGGTCACCGGCCGCACCGGGGAGGTGATCGTCGTCGACAACGCAAGCACCGACGCCACCGCCGACATGGCAGCCTCCTTCGGCGCCCGCGTCGTCACCGAGTCCGTCCGCAACATCGGCCGGGTACGCAATACCGGCGCGAGCGCCGCCCGCAGCGGCCGGCTCTTCTTCACCGACGCCGACGTGGCGCTGCCCCTGGAGGCGGTCAGCGCCGCCGCTGCCGCCATGGACGCCGGCGCCGTCGGCGGCGCCATCCCGCCGCTCTACACGCCCGAGCGGCTCGGAGCCCGCCTGCTGTGCGCCTACTGGGACCACTACCGCGCCCGGCGCGGCGGAGCCCAGGGCGTCAACCAGTTCTGCACTGCCGACGCCTTCCACCACGTCGGCGGGTACCGGGACGACCTGTTCATGAGCGAGGACGTGGAGTTCTTCGTCCGACTCAGCGCCCACGGCCAGGCCAGCGGACGGCCCGTGGCGATCCTCGACGACCTGCGCGTACGCCCGTCGACCCGCCGCTACGACCAGTGGTCGAGCCTGCGGATGCTCTGGTGGCAGAACCCCATCACCGCCCGCCTGCGGCTCCGGTCGCCCCGCATGTGGCGCCACTGGTACGAGACCACCGTGCGATGACGAAGGAGACCCCCGTGCGGCCCGAGCCCAAGACCCTGCCCGCCGTCGGCCTGCCGGTTCCGGACGGCAGCGGCATCTACACCTTTCCCGACGACCTCCACCGCGCCCACCGGACGCACACCCAGCAGCTCGCCGCCCGCCACCGGGCCACGGACCACCGCGTCCTGGAGGTGACGGCGCCCCACACCCGCGTCCCCTACTACGTCGAGGCCCGCACCCCCGCCGGCCGCCCGGTCCTCGTCATCGAACCCCACCACGACGACTTCGCCCTCTCCGCCTCGGGTGCCTTCCTCGTCAGCCCCCGACCGCTGACCGTAATCACCGTCTTCACCCGCTCCCGGAGTGTGCACCCCGCCCTGGAAGCCACGTACGCCGACGTCGACACGGTGTCCGAGCTGCGCGACCGCGAGGGCGCCGCCGCGCTCGCACCGTTCGCTGCCCGCCGACTCCTCCTCGGACACAAGGACGCCGAGCCGCCGTACGGGCCCTACGACCCCGAACGGCTCGACCGGGTCACCGAGGAGCTGCGCCGGATCGCCGCGCTCCACCCCGACGCCGAGCTCCTCGCCCCCGCCGCCGTCACCCGTCACCCCGACCACCTCCTCGTCCACGAGGCCGCCGTCCGCCTCGGCTGCACCTGGTTCTGGGAGGACCTCGCGTTCTGGTCGACGTACGCGCTCGCCGGATGCGACCAGCACCTGTTCCGCACGCGTACGGGGGCGGCCATGCGGCCCGAGCTGGTCGACATCACCGACGTCGTCCTGGACAAGGTCACCGTCCTGAGGATGCACGGCTCGCAGATGCACCCGGCCCGGAAGATGTACCGGCCGATCCGGCACGCCTTCACCACGGCGGCCGACCTCGTCGACGGGCCCGGCCCGTACGCCGAACGCTTCTACCGGACGGAGTCGCCGGCGTGCTGATCATCGCCCTGGAGGGGCCCTCCTACGCCGGCAAGTCCACGGCGATACGCCACCTCCGCCGCACCGCCCTCGGCTCACGGGCGTACGTCTCGGACTGCTACGTCAAGCACATCGCCCACCGCGACGACATCCCTCCGGCCCGCACCGACTCGGCACCCGCCCAGCTCGCCGCCTTCGAGAGGTTCATGGAGATCGAGGCGACCCGAGTCGTCGAGGCCACCGCGAGCAGCAGGCAGTTCGTCGTCCTCGACCGCTCCGTGGACACCCTCCTTGCCCACGCGTACGCTCTGGACGCCCTGTTCGGGTACGGCGTGCACCACCAACTCCGCCACCGGCTCCAGACGCTGCCGTTCCTGCGCCCCGATCACACCCTCTACCTCGATGTACCGGCCGAGACGCTCCACCTCCGCCGGAAGACCGCCGGCCACACCGCCGCCGAGTCCGAGTACTTCCTCCACGAGCCGGGCTTCCTCCGCCACGCACGCGACTACTTCGTCCACACGGCCCGTCGGCCCATGACGCGAGAGCTCACGGTCCTCGCCGCCGACGCCGACCCGGACGAAGTCGCCCGGGCCGTGGAAGCCCTCGTCGGTTTCTGGACGAGGTGACCGCCGGTGCCCACCGCACTCTTCGCCTGGCGCCGCACCCCGCCCCCCTTCCTCATCGGCGGCGCCGAGGTCACCCAGCAGCTCCTTGCCGAAGAACTCGCTGCCGCGGGCTGGCGCGTCACCTACCTCGGCTCACACGAGGCGCCATGGGACGGAGCCACCCAGCTCCCCGACATGCGCGCCCATCTCGACAGGCATCGCGTCCCGTACGACGAAGCGGACGACACCCTGCGCTACCGGTGGAACGGGGTCGAGTGCGCGGCGTTCACACAGAACAACGTGGAGCACGCACTGGGCAGCCTCCTGGGGGAGATTCGCCCCGACGTTGTGTTCACCGCCCAGGAAGGATCAGCGAAGCTGGCCGAACTGGCGAAGCCGACCACCCTCGTCGCCGGCCTGCTCCACTCCGTCTCCGCCACCGGCCTGGGCGTGCTCACCGGCCGCCCCCACTACGGACTTGCCGTGTCGAAGTTCGTCCGCGACCGGGCACCCCGCACGCCCGGCACCCGCATCGACGTGGTGTACCCGCCGTTCGCCCGCCCACGACCGGCTACGGACACGGAGCGCACCCCAGCCGTACTGATGGTCAACCCCATCCCCGCCAAGGGCGCCGAGCTGCTGCACCAGCTCATCCGCCTCATGCCGGAACAGCCCTTCACCCTGGTCGAGGGCTGGTGGGACACGTCTGCCGACTTCGCGGCCTATCCGAACGTCAGGTACGTGCCCCGTGTCTACGACATGGAGCCGCTGTACCGTAGCCACCGCCTTCTGCTGGTCCCATCCACCGTGGAAGACGCCTTCCCCCGCGTGATCGTCGAGGCCGCCCTCCACGGCGTCCCGACCATCGGTACCAACCGGGGCGGGATCCCCGAAGCCATCGGCGACGCCGGAATCGTCCTGCCTGCCACTGCCGGCCCCGAGGCGTGGGCGCGAGTGATCCGCGACGTGGACTGCGAAGCGCTGGGGGAGCTGGCACGGGTCAGAGCGACACGTTTCACCCGCCCGTGCCTCCCAGAGCTCCGGGAACTGGGGATCTAGAGAGCGCCGCCGAACGCCCGCTCCACCTCGTCGAGCCGCTCCGTCCACCAGTGGAGGAGCGCCTCGTCGGCGATGAACAGGTCGTCGCAGGAGTGGTCGCCCCGGTCGTAATGGAATTCGAGCTGCCAGAAGTCCGTCATCCGCTTCCACCACAGACGGCGTGCGCCGTCGAGCAGCGCGGCCGGCTCCAACGGGACCACCGACCGGTAGCCGCTCACGAAGGCCGCCACCCGCTCCAGGTCGAAGACGCCCTCCACCCCGAACTGCACCTGTGCCGTACGGACGACCTCCTCGGCGTACGGGCGGACGCCCAGCCGGTCCCAGTCCAGGACGGCCGTCAGCTCGCCGTCGGCCCAGAGGAGGTTCCGGTACTGGAAATCGCCGTGCGTCCAGCCGTACGGCCCTGCGGGAACGTCCCCCGCAGGGCACAGGGCCGCGTACTCGGCGAGCAACACCCGACGCTTGGCGAGGGCGTCGAGCGCCGCCGCGTCGAAGGAGTCGCCCGAACCGTGGGCCCGCGCAGCAGTGGCGAGCCGGTCGGCCTTTTCCGACGCCCGTTCCGGAGTGACGACGTCCGCGGTGAGGCTGTCGGGAACGGCAGCGAGGGCGCCGATTTCGGCGGCGTGGCGGAGCGCCAGGTGGAGCTTGGCGAGGACTGCGCCGAGCCGCCGCACCTGAGCGATGGGGAGGTCAACGCCACGAACGTGTGCTCCTCGGGCCCATGGGAACAGGCAGTACCCGCTCCCACCGACCTCGACCACGACCCCACCCGACGAGCCCACCACAGGGACGATCACCGGAATGCCGGCCTCAGCCAGGGCTGGCAGCACGGCAAGATTGCGGCGCAACCTGTCGAGCGGCACATCCGTGACCCGCTTCAGAGCGAAGATCCCTCTCGGCGTGTCCAGCTGCCAGTTCACGTTCATGAGGCCGTCAGCCAGATGACGCCAGTCGACGACGTCCCCGAGGTCGAACTCCTTGATCAGTTCCGCAAGATCATGGGAGGGAATGCGGTGCCTGCTCGCCACATGCGCGTTGGTCACCTTGGCGACGATACGTGAGCGGGGCACCCGGGCGCACAAGGATCACCGCGCGGCACCGGGCATCCGTGGTCCGGCCGGAGCTTGTACTCAGACACCGTGCCCTTCGTGCAGGTGGCAGGGGGCTTCTCCGGCCCGGCCCCCTACGCGAATGCTGGCAGCTAGGGTCTGGATCGTGACCACAGAGGAGCGCGTCGACGAGGGGGGCACAGTCATGAACGACCGGCCGACAAAGCTGTTCCTGTATGTCGTCGTCTGCGCCGCCGGCATCGCGGGCGACGCACACAGGCTGATCAGCGCCGCGCAGGAACAGGGCTGGGGCGTCGGCGTCGTAGCCACCCCCCAGGGCCTCGGCTTCCTCGACACCAAGGCGATCGAGGCCCAGACCGGCTACCCGATCCGCTCGGCGTGGCGGAGTCCCGGCGACCCGCGCCCCCTCCCGCCCGCAGACGCCATCGCCGTCGCGCCTGCCACGTTCAACACGATCAACAAGTGGGCCGCCGGCATCGCCGACACCCTTGCGCTGGGCATCCTGTGCGAGGCGTACGGGATGGGTATCCCGACGGTCGTCCTGCCGTACGTGAACGCGGCCATGGCCGCACACCCGGCGTACGACCGGAGCCTGAACCAGCTGCGGGAGATGGGCGTGCTGGTCGGGTCGTACGAGCCGCACCGGCCGAAGGCGGGCGGGGGAGCGGACCGCTTCCGGTGGGAAGAGGCGCTGGAACTGCTGGAGGGCAGGGGCGCAGGTCTCTTCGGACGGTGATCCGAATCGAGGCCCGCGCGCCTGTCGTCGGACGGAGAGGACCGGGCGGATCTTTCGTCAGTGGGCGGAGCCCGGGTGCGGCTCCTCCTCCTGTCCCTGTAGCAGTCGCAGGGCGAGGACCGAGCCGTCGGCGTGGACGGAGACCGGGCCGCCCCAGTCCTTGTCGTAGGTGAGGTGGGGGCGGGCGTGGCGGCCAGCGTGGACGAGGGCCCGGTACTCCTTAATGTCGCCCCTGGCGAGGAGTCGGAAGACCTCCTCGTCCACGCCGGAGAACGCCTCGACGCGGGGGCCATTGAGGCGGAAGACGTGGTCGGTGCCGACGTACGCGGTGCCGAAGAGAGTGTGGGCGGCGTCCTGGATGCTCATGGCGGCCGCGTGTTCGAGACCGGTGAAGCGTTTGCGGCCCTGCCGGTCGGTGAGGTGGCGGGCGGTGGCGTGGCCGGAGCCGGTGAACGCCATGAGGCCCGCCGCGGTGGTGTGGGCCAGGGACTCCTGGAACCAGGCGTAGTCCTTCGGCTGGACGTGGCAGCCCCGTACGGGCTCCGGCGTTACCAGGCCCTCGGTGGGCGGGTGGATGTCCGGCATCACGTTCGCCTGGAACGGCGGTGCGTTCAGGTTCGGCTCACGACCTTCCGCGGGGGACAGCCGTCCGCCGCTGCCGGGTGCCTGGAGGGTGTAGACGGTCATCGTGCCGCCGTCCGTCGGGAGCTGCGTGCTGAACAGCAGGCCGGGGGTCTCGTTCCACGCGCCGATGTGGACCGCCTCGGCGTGGGCCGAGGCGGAGGCCAGCTGGTCGGCGGAAGTGGCGGCGTCGCCGTGGTTGCCCTTGCAGGCGAGGGGGATGGCGAGGGACGGCTCGCCCGGCCGCCAGACCTCCGCGAAGTACTGCGGGCGGTAGCGGTACTTCACCTTCTCGCCCTTGTCCCTGCTTGTGAGGGCCCAGCCCGCGCGTAACACCGTGTCGGCGGGGACGATCGTCACCGAATGGTCGGGGAAGCGGCTGCGCAGCACGTGCTCCGCGAGGGTCAGCGCGAAGCCGATGCCGAGCTCGCCGGACTGCAACGACTTGTAGTGGCCCGCGATGCGGTGGCCCTCGTCGGTGAGACCGAGGAAGGAGCCCCTGCCGCCGGCCAGGGCCTGGGTGTACTTCAGCGCGCCCCAGTGCTCCGCCAGTCCCCGTCCCGCGCCACGCCACGAGAGGGCGGTGGCCCGGGCGAGGGTGTGGAGGACGTCCCAGAGGGTCACTTCGAACTGCCGGGGCAGCTCCGTCGACGGGATCGGGACGAGGGCGGGCTTTCGGCGAAGCGGCTCGTCCTCGTTCTCCTTCCGCTTCTTGTCGTCCGCCGCGATGGCGGCTTCCACCTTGCCGACGAGTGCGTCGTCGGAGTGGATGGAGATGTTCGACGGCTGGGTCAGGTCCTGGAGCACTTCCTCGGTCGGCTTCAACAGCTCTCCTTCACGGTGTCCGAGGGTGGTTCGCCATCGGCTGGACCGTACGGAAGGCAGGAGCGGCGCACGCAAGTGCGCAGGGGCGCGTGGTCTGGACTTCGGCACGGCGGCGGACAGTGTGCAGCCGGTGGCAGGGAAGACCCCCGCCACCGGCTGGTTGTTTGCATGGAGGACCTGGCCCGTTCCTGCTATCTCTCTCGGGTCATGAATCGGCGCCTGCGGCGACGATTCCGCACAGGCGGTCGTATTCGAGCATGTCCTCGTGGGTCATGAACTGGACTTGGCGAGTTCGGTGAAGGCTGCTTTGGCTTCGGTTCCTGCTTCGGGATCGTGGATACGAACGCCGGCGGCCTGGGATTCTTCGAGAGTCGCGTCATCGGCGATTGCCTGCTCTTCGTCGGTGAAGGGGCGGCTGTCGAGATGACGGAAGGTGCGGGTGCCCCACGGTCGGTCGAAGTCCGTGTCGAACAGCAGGGCCATGACGTGGGGGCGGGGCGCGGGGGAAGGGGTGGGCATGGAGGTTTCCTTGTGACTGGTCAGAAGGTGTACGGGGTGAAGGGGAGAGCGGGTTCGATCATGAGCTTGAGCAGGCGGTCGAACTCGGCTCGTTCGTCCTCCGTCATGAGGGAGTGGGCGTTGCCGAGGTTCTTCTCGTCGAGCTGTTCCATGAACGGGGCGAGGAAACGCTGGATGGCTTCGGGTGCTTCCTCGTGCGTCCGGAGGTACTCCAGGTAGCGCGAGTGCTGGGACTTCAGCTCTTCGAGGTCGGCACGGGTGGCCTTGAAGACCGCTTCTCGTTTTTCCGGGGAGAAGAGGCGGCCGTCTCGGTGGGACCAGGCGCCGGTTTCACGGAAGTGCTGGAAGTTCGCGTCGCAGAGCAGGGCGACGATCTCGGGGCGGGCTTCGGACGGGGGCATGCGGGATTCCTTCCGGGGGTTGGTCGGAAGGTCAATTGTTGGGAGAATCGCCGGTTAGGCTAACCGGCGATTCTGGGCTATCTTTCCGCCTCGTTTCGCGGGTCAGCGCTGCCTTCGGGTGTCGTTCGAGGGCCTGGCGTCGAGGTGTGCCACACGTTGCTGCGAGGAGGCGGTAGCGCTGCCTCGTCCATGCGTGCTTCGGGAGTTCTGGGGGTCGGCGGGAAGGTCGGCCATCCGTCGTAGCCGCCACACGAGCACGTCACTCATGCGCGCCGCCGTGTCCAACTCCCTCCGGGCGGCTGCCTGCACCAGCAGAGCGGTGGGGCTGTGGCCGGTGGTCCGGACTTCGTCGAGGGTGGCTGCGAGGGCGGGCCATCCGCGTTCGGCGAGGACCTGGTCGGCCAGCTCGGGCAGGGCTTGGCGCAGGCTGGCGACGTGATGGCGTTGCCAGGCAGGGGTCAGGTGGCTGCCCCGCTGGTGGAGGAAGGCCATGGGGTGGTCGGCTGCGGCGCGGAGGTGCGCGGCGGCCCGGTGGGCGGCTTCGGCCTGCTGGAAGTGCTGCTTCCAGGCATGCCAGTGGGCGCCGGCGGTGACCAGGAAGAACAGCATGTCGATGACCATGGCTGTCGTGGCGCCGTCCTCGCCCCGGCCGAGGGCCGGACCGCTGTGGGCGAGGTCGTGGGCGGCTCGGCGCAGGGCGTGATCGTGGCCGCGCGCGGCGCGGATGTGGGAGCGGGAGGCGCGTTCGAAGGAAGATGCTGCGGCCTGGAGTTCGTGGCGGGTGTGGGCGGCGGAGGTTTTGGCGAGGGAATCGAGGACTTCCCCTGTGGCGGCCATCTGCGCGGCGATCACACCGTCGTCGCTCTGGTCGATGACGAGCAGGGCTTGCCAGGCGGCCGTCGTGGCGCGTCGGCGTGCGGACGCGGGCCCGGTCACCCACGGCTGGGACGGCTCCGGGGAGGGCACTTCCGCGGACGTGGTCCAGCGTTCACGGATCCGGGGCAGCGAGAGGTCCGGGGCGAGCTTGGAGTCCGAGTAGAAGACCTGTCATCGCCAAGCGCCTGACGGCCTGGTTTCCCGATTCCTGCGTCGTCGGGGTGAGGGCAGGGTACGCGTGCCCTGCCCTCACGAGCTTCCGGCGCGGCCCGCGTGGCCGCGTCGGCTGGTCGGAAGGGACTCCGGGGTGCTGCGACCCATCGGGTTCATGGGCTCGTTGACGTCGTCAACGAGGTGGCTCTTGGAGTGGCTGGGGGCATCTGTGTACCGTGGGTGTATGTCAGACGCGCCCGCTCCCCAAGCCGGATCGCTGGTCACCGGCTCCGAGATCGCCCGATTCGCGGGCGTCACTCGTGCCGCGGTCTCCAACTGGAGACGGCGGTACGACGACTTCCCGGCGCCTGTCGGAGGTGGCGCGGGGAGCCCGCTTTTCGCTCTGGCCGATGTCCAGGCGTGGCTGGCCAAGCAGCGCAAGGGCCAGGATCTCTCGGAGGACGTACAGCTCTGGCAGGCGCTGCGCGGAGCCTATGGCGACGACATGCTCGCCGCGCTCGCCGATGCGGCTCGGTTGCTGGCGGACCCCGCGTCGGAGGCGTGCGGCGCCTTGCCCGCAGAGGCTGTCCGTCTGCTCCGCGGCGCGGTGGAGGCAGGAGCGGAAGGTGAGATGTCCCGTGCTCTCGCCGAACGCTTCACGGACTCCGTCCGCCGCGCGGGATCGGATCTGGTGACCCCGCCGCGCATCGTCCGTGCTGTGCGGCACTTCGCCGCGGATGTCGCGGCCGATGCGACCGTCTTCGATCCGGCCTGCGGCATCGGGACCCTGCTGATGTCCGTCGGGCCCGAACAGGGACCGCGCCGCTGCGGCCAGGAGGCCGATGCGCGCGGCGCCGGCTTCGCGCGGTCGCGGGCCGCCCTCGCCGGACTCACCCGAGTCACCATCGCCGAGGGAGACTCCCTCCGTGCGGATCAGTGGCCGGACCTCAGGGCGGACTTGGTGGTCTGCGATCCGCCGGTCGCCGACAGCGACTGGGGCCGCGAAGAACTGCTTCTCGACTCCCGCTGGGAATTCGGCACGCCGTCCCGCGCGGAAGGCGAACTCGCCTGGTTGCAGCACGCTTACGCGCACACCGCACCGGGCGGACGCGTTCTCATGGTCATGTCGGCTTCGGTCGCCTATCGCAAGGCGGGCCGCCGTATCCGAGCCGAGCTCGTACGGCGCGGTGTGCTGACGCAGGTCGTCGCCCTGCCGCCGGGGAGTGCGGCGTCGCACGCGCTGCCCCTGCATGTGTGGGAACTGCGCCGACCGCAGTCGCCCGGTGACGAGGCGGACAGCGTCCGGATGGTGGACCTGACCCGGAACGAGCTGGACGGCTCACTGGATCCGAAGCCCGAGCAGGCGGTGGACGTGCCTCTGATCGAACTCCTCGACGATGCCGTGGACCTCACTCCCGGCCGCCACGTCAGAGAGTCCCAGCGGGATTACGTCGCCGCATACGACGACCTGCGACGGGAGCTGACGGAACAGGTCCGCCGGCTGGCCGAACTGCTGCCCCGACTGAGCGGGGGAGAAGGCGTCGGTGCTCTGGACGGGCCGTCCGTCAGTGTCGCCGACCTCGCGCGCGCCGGACTCGTGGAATTCGGCGACGCCGAGCCGGTCTCGGCCAGCGATCAGCTCGACACGGACTTCCTTCGGGGCTTCCTGCGCGGTGCCGCGAACACGCGCCGCTCCACCAGTTCCAGCGGCACCTTCCGGTTCGACGCGAAGGGTGCTCGCATTCCGCAGATGGACATCGCCGAGCAGCGCCGCTACGGCGCCGCGTTCCGGGCGTTGCAGGAGTTCGAGGAGCGGGCGCGGAGGGTGGCGGAACTCAGCAAGGAGGCTGCCGGGCTGGCACGCGAAGGCCTGGGCAGTGGCGCCCTCGAGCCCGGCCAGGAGGCACGCCCGGCCCCGGCCGAATGAGCCCGGCGCACGTCAGCGAGGGACGAAGGGGGTGGGGTCTCCGGCCCACGACACCGCCAGCGCCTCACGGGCCCGGGTGCACGCGACGAACAGCAGACAGCGCTCCCGCAGCAGGTCCGACTCGTGCTGCAGGACATCCACCGCCGCCGGCGTGACCTCACGAGCGAACGGCACCGCACCCGCTGTGACCCCGAGGACGGCTACGCAGCGGAACTCCAGCCCCTTCATGCTGTGCATGGTCGCCAGGCGCACACCTTCCACTTGTGGCCCGGGATTGTCCTTGACCCGGGCGACCGGGACGCCGGCGGCGGACAGCTTGTCGTACGCCTTGTCCAGCAGCACGTGGAAGCGGGCGCACACGCCGATCTCCGAGGGGCGGATGCCCTGGGCGATCCAGCCCGTCACACGTTCGACCAGCGCGGCGACCTCGGCGTGTTCCGAGCCGTGCCCCTCGACGTGCGGTCTGCGCCCGTGCAGGAGCGAGCGGTAGCCCGCCAGGGAGTCGCTGCCCTCGCCCGCCAGGTCCTCGACGGCGACCCCGCTCATGACCCCCGCGGACCAGGAAAGGATCTCCTCGGTGCTGCGGTAGTTGACACGCAGACGGTGCGCGCGGCCGGTCACGGAAATGCCCAGGGAGCCGAGTGACACCTTCGAGTCGTAGATCCGCTGGTGGGGGTCGCCCGTGAGGAACAGGTCGTCGCTGCCCGGTGCCACGGCGCCGCGCAGCACCCGCCACTGCGCCGGGTGCAGATCCTGAGCCTCGTCCACGACCACGTGATCGTGCGTGGGGGAGGAGCCGGCGAGCAGTTCGGCGGCGCGCGCGCAGATCCGCAGATGCGTGGTGGCCCGCTGGTCCCGCAGCATCGACTCGAACAACTCCACGGCGGGCCACAGCCGTTCCCTGCGCGCGGACGACAGCGCGGTGCCGCGCCCACGGCGCGACGCCACCCGGTAGGCGTCCCAGCCGCGCAGGTTCTGGGCGAGGATCACGTGCCGGTACTCCTGAGCCAGGAACTGTTCGGTCCACGGCAGGCCGAGCCTCTTGACCACGCGCTGCCACACCTGTCGCTCCTCCCGGTCCCCGAGCGGCGAGAGCACCTTGCCGTCGAGGCGGCTCACGATGCCGTGCGCATAGGCATCGACCGTGGTCACGTCGACGCGGGCGAGCAGCGCTGCGTCGCCGTCCAGCAGGGCGGACAGGCTCTCCCGCAGGGACGCCGCCAGGGCACCGGTGAAGGTGGTGAGCAGGACGCGGGAATCGGGCGAACGGGTGAGCAGGTGCTTCACCCGGTGCAGTGCAGCCACCGTCTTGCCGGTCCCCGGGCCGCCGGTGACCTGGGCCGGACCGCTGTACGACACCCGGTAGGCGACACGGCGCTGTGAGGGGTGCAGAAACACGCGCCATGCGGCGAAGGGCTTCTCCAGGATGTCGGCGAGTTCCTCCGGACCGGTGACCAGCGTGATGCGGCTCGCCGTGTTGGCGATGGCGACGGCGAGGCTCGCGTCGGGGTCCGGACCGGCGTCGACGGGCTGGTGCTCGGCGACGACGTCCCGGTACACCTCCTCCGGGCTGAAGCCCTCGGCCAGATACTGGAGGACCTCGCACTGGTCCTCCGGCAGCAGGGTCTCGAAGGCCCGCAGCTGCGCCTTGTCCACGATGGTCCGTACGGCCCTGAGCACCTGCTCGTCGATGCCGAGCTCGCGCAGCACGGTGTCGGAGTACTTGGCGAAGAGCAGGGAGCCGGCCGCCGCGGCGGCCTTCTCCAGGGCGGGGGTCAGCTCCTCCAGCGCGACCACGTTGCGGACTTCCAGCGCCCGTGTGGCGGAGTTCGTCGTGTACAGGCGCTTCGCGGCCCAGGAGTAGGCATCGTCGTGCGGGACGACGTTGACGAGCAGGAAGACATCACTGCCGTCGTCCGGGGCGAGGACCACGCCCCGCCAGAAGTCGTTGATACGGATGGTCCGCATGCGCGGGTCGCGCGCGTTCTCCACGGACTCCAGGTGCAGTCCCTTGTCCGCGTGCAGCTCGGCGACGGTGAGCCGCTGGAACTTCTGCATCGCCTTGCGTACGCCCGCCCGCACGGGCTTCTCCAGGATGTCGTAGCCCTCCCAGAAGCTGTGGGCGAACGCGAGCTGCGGCACGAGGTGAACTCCCCACCCTGGACGGACACACCGCAGTCGATCATACGCGCGGCGTACCGCTCAGCTGGTCGGCCACCTCCTGGAGGTCCGCGAGCAGCCCCGGGGGGTCCTGGTCCAGGTCGAGGGCGTGCTGGTGGATGACGGTGCCGGCGTGCCGCACGGTGTGGGCCGCGTGCGCCGCGTTGCCCTTGGCATACACGAGGTGTCCTTCCGGCAGGCCCAGAGCGGTGCAGTACGCGAGCATCTGATACAGGTCGGCGTCGGGGAACCCGTGCCGCTTCTCGGCCTTGTACTTGGCGTCCACCACGGCGCAGACCGCTCCGCCGGGTTCGTACAGCACGAGGTCGGGCTTCATCCGGATCGCGGCGGCCTCGTCGAGGTGGTGCGGGTCCTGGAGCCGGGCCACATGACCGCGGGCATGGCAGGCGTTCCGCAGCGCGACGGTCACGAAGTCCTCGAAGAGCCTGTTCATGTCGAACAGGAACCCGTCGACGCGCAGTCCGCCGGCGGAATGCTCGACCGAGGTGCCGTCCAGGACGGCCCGGGCCAGATGAAGGGCCTGGTGGTAGCGGGCGTTGAGGCGGGTGGGCCGCCACGCCGGCAGCGGTTGCCCCCGCACCAGCGCCTCCGCTTCGGCAAGGCGGGCCCGCTGGTGGAGGAGCCTGTGCCGGACGCCGCCCGGCACGCCGGGCAGCCGCAGCAGGCGCTCCACGGCGGCGCGCAGGATGCGGTTCTCCGCTATGTCGGTGGTGAACTCGTCGAAGGCGACCTCGATGGGCAGAGTGGCGCCGAACCGCCGCCGTATCTGCTCGGACTCCCGGATACGCCCGCGCACGACGAGGGCGGACTCCTCCGCCGCCCGGTATCCCTGGAGAAGCCCCTGGCGCAGCGCCCGGTCGATCTGCCGTTCCACGGCATGAGCGAGCGCGGGCACCAGATCTCGGTGCCCGGCGAGTCCCACGTCCCCGTCCCGCCAGACGTCCTTCGGGTCCTGGGCGTACCCGAGGAGGAAGAACAGCCGGGCGACGGGGACCTTGGACGTCACACGCACGGTGATCCGCGGGCCGGGGTCCGGCGCCGTGAAGGCCATCGCGCCGACCTTGCTGCCGGCCCGTAGCGACCAGTGCCCGGGGATGTGCGCATCCGGGGCCGCTTCCACCATGTCGCCTGCTGCCAGGGCGCGCCCGACGGCGTCCGGCAGGGGGACGGAGACCGCGGGGGCGTGCTCGACGAGTTCGATCACCCGGGTCACCCGAGCGACTCCCGGAGCGCCGCGAGCCCGTACCGCTTCTCGACCTCCACACCCTCGCCGTAGTGGTGTTCCTCGAGGAGCGGGAGGATCTTGGTCCGCCAGGTCCGCTCAAGGCCCCCCTCGCGGTAGACGCCCTTCTTCATCAGGTACGAGGGCCCGATGCGGAAGTCGGGGTCGTCGATACGGGAGTTGAGCGCGTCCAGCAGGTCGGCCGGTTCGCCGTCGCGGCCCGCCCGCGCGAGCCAGCGGCGCAGCAGTCCGCTCGTCGGCTCGGTGCGGGGGGAGAGTTCGACGAAGGCGAAGCGCCGCCGCATGGCGGCGTCGACGAGGGCGATCGACCGGTCGGCGGTGTTCATGGTGCCGATCACGAACAGGTTGGGCGGCAGGGCGAAGTCGTCGCCGGAGTAGGTGAGCCGGACCGACTTGTTCCGGTACTCCAGGAGGAAGTACAGCTCGCCGAAGACCTTCGCCAGGTTGGCGCGGTTGATCTCGTCGATGATCAGAAAGTGCGGGACGTGGCGGTTGCCCTCGCGGGACGCCAGATCGGCCAGCTCGCGCAGCGGGCCCGCGGTGAGCCGGAAGGCGACCTCGCGGGTCTGCGGGTCCTCCTGCGGCCGGAAGCCCTCGAAGAAGTCCTCGTACGCGTAGGAGGGGTGGAACTGGACGAGCTTGACCTGCTCCGGGCCACCGCCGAGGAACTCGGCCAGCTTCAGCGCCAGATAGGTCTTCCCCGTGCCCGGCGGGCCGTACAGCACCAACTGCCGTTCGTCCCAGAGGAGATCGCGTACCTCACGCAGCCACGCGGTCTCATGCACCAGGAGCTCGGCGGCCAGGCCGTCCGTCGGATGGGGCAGTTCCAGCTCCCGTCGGGCGGTCAGCGCGGGCAGTTCGGCGCTGGGATCACGGTCTATCGCCTCCGCCTCCTCCACCAGCTCCTGGTCGGTGAGGCCGAGTCCCTCGATATGGGCCTGGACGGAGGTGAGGTCGACGACATCGTGCTGGACGGACAGCTTCTGCTGCAGTTCCTCCGGAAGATCGTCGTACGGGAATCCGGCGGGCTGCCACTCGACCGGCCGGCGCAGGTTGGACCGCCGGTCCTCGGACTCCGACTGCTCGGCCTCGCCGGTGATCTCGCCGACGTACAGCCGGCCGCCGGAGATCGTGCACACGCTGTCGCCCGGCTTCATGCGGGACAGGAAGGCGTGCAGGTCCTCGACGAGTTGCTGCTTCTGGCTGTAGGTCGCCGTCGACTCGTAGCCCTCCTGGACGAGGGTGCGCAGCGCGTCCTTGCTGATCCCCTGCTCGACCCCCTGCCTCAGCCTGGAGGCGGGCAGAGTGACACGTCCCTCCGGCAGCCACAGGCGCTGGACCAGGTCGAGCCCCGTGACGTTGGAACCGCGCACGAGCCAGGGCCGGCTGGGCCCGGGCCGCACCCCGGTCATGTAGTCGGACAGGGGGCGGTCGTCCTCCGTCCGCCACTCCTCCCAGCCGTTGCGCGGGGCCCCGACCAGCACCACGGCGGCGAAGGAGGGCGAGCCGAACTCGACGTCTTCGGTCAGCTCCAGCCAGCCCGGCCAGCGCGACGACGGCGCCAGCACACCCTGTGCCTTCAGCTCCTCCCGGCGCCTGCTCGGCGCCTTGAAGTGCCTGTCGAGCGACGGCATGACGTGGTCGCGGGCCGGTGACCCCGCCCGCACGAGGAACTTCCGGCTCCCGTTCGTCCCCGTTTCGTCCAGCAGGACTCCGCGCGCCCGCTCGACGCCGTCGCCGCTGGGCAGGCGCAGCCGGAACTCCGGGTACTCGTGGGCCGCCACGGATCACCTCTCCTCACGGGTCGATCTCGCCCCGCAGCGTACTGCGGGGCACGGCCGGTGACCGAACGGCCGGGAAGGCCGCCGTTCTCCGGCGGCCCGGAGTGGGGCGAGCACCCCACGTGTGTCAGTGGAGGCCGCGATGATGGCCGCATGCAGAAGCTCGAAGCACATGAGATGCCGCTCCACAAGGTCTTCAGCAGTGACTACGACTTCCGGATCCCCGACTATCAGCGGCCGTACGCCTGGGAGGTGGAGCAGGCCGTCCAGCTGCTCACCGACCTCGCGGAGGCGCTGGACCGGGGCAACGAGGAGCCCTACTTCCTCGGTTCGCTGGTGCTCGTCAAGGAGACCGGGCAGCCGAGATCCGAGGTCATCGACGGCCAGCAGCGTCTGACCACGCTCACCATCCTGCTGTCGGTGCTGCGCGACCTGACGACTCAGGCGGAGCTGCGTGACGCCCTCCACAAACTGATCAACCAGCCCGGCGACCCGATTCTCGGCAGGAAGCCGCAGCCCCGGCTGAAGCACCGACAGCGCGACGCGGACTTCTTCCACAGGTATGTCCAGGCCGGCGGCGCGATCGACGCGCTGCTCGCCGTGGACGGGACCACGCTGGCGACGGACGCGCAGAGGGCCGTCCGCGACAACACGGTCGCCCTGCACCGTGAACTGCTGGGGTGGTCCGAAGAGCGCCGCCTCGGCCTGGTCAGGATGCTCGGCGAGCGGACCTTCCTCGTCGTGGTCGCCACCCCCGACCTTGAGAGCGCGCACCGGATCTTCAGCGTGATGAACTCCCGCGGCCTGGACCTGTCTCCCACCGACATCTTCAAATCGCAGGTCATCGGAGCCCTGGAGGACCCGGGGGAATCGGAGAACTGCGCCCGCAAGTGGGAGGACGCCGAAGAGACCCTGGGCAGAGACGACTTCGCCGACCTCTTCCTCCACCTGCGGATGATCTACGAGAAGAAGCGGGCCGAGCGGGAACTGCTCAAGGAGTTCCCCAGGCAGGTGCTCGACCACTATCTGCCGGACAGGGCGGACGTCTTCGTCAACGACGTCGTCGTGCCGTACGCCGATGCGTACGCCCGGATCCGCGACGCGCGCTACGAGGCTTCGTTCGGCACGGAGCAGGTCAACGCCTGGTTCAAGCGGCTCCAGCAGACCGACAACAACGACTGGCGGCCCGCCGCGCTGTGGGCGCTGCGCAACCGCGAGCACGACCCGGAGTGGCTCAACCGCTTCCTCCGCGCGCTCGAACGGCTGTCCGCCAGCATGTTCATTCGCCGTGTCTACACCACCCCGCGCGTGACGCGCTACGCGGAACTGCTCCGCCAGCTCGACCAGGGGCGGGGCCTGGACTCGCCCGCGTTCGAGCTCACGGAGGCCGAGAAGGCCGAGACCCGGACCCGGCTCGAAGGCGAGCTGTACCTCGTCGGCAAGATCCGCAAGTACGTGCTGCTCCGTGTCGACGAAATGCTCTCCGAGGCCCACGGTGTCAAGTACGACCTTCCGCTCATCACCGTCGAGCATGTGCTGCCGCAGAACCCGCCGGCCGGTTCCCGGTGGACGGAGCTGTTCGACGAGGACCAGCGCGCGCACTGGACCCATCGGCTCGGCAACCTGGTCCTGCTCAACCGGGCGAAGAACTCCGCCGCGCAGAACTACGACTTCACCGCGAAGAAGGCCAAGTACTTCACCGGCCGCAGCGGTGCGGTTCCGTTCGCACTGACCAGCCAGGTGCTCCAGTACGAGGACTGGACGCCGGACGTCCTGGAGGCCCAGCACAAGACGCTGGTCGACCTCCTGGTCAAGGAGTGGGACCTGTGACCGTCGTGCCGCCGGCGCCCAGCGCCGCCAGAAGCCCGGACACCTCCCGCAGGCGGACGCTGATCTCGGCCGGGGCCGGGGGCAGTTCACAGGTCCGGTAGTGGCACGCCGCGCTGAGCGCCGACCAGGTGGTGCGGCAGCGGCGGGCGGTGTCCTGGCCCGCGTACCACTCCAGGCACAGCATCCGGTGCTTGCCCACCCGGGTCATGGAGGGGGTGACCCGGGTCCAGTAGGCGTCCAGGGCCTGGTCGAGTGCCATCCGGAGCAGTACGGCCGCGGCGCGGGCGCGTACGGCCGGGGCCAGGGCGAGCGCGCGCCCGGGTCCGGGGAGCAGGAGGTGACCGGCGGCGTGCACCAGGGTCTCGGGGGATGCGCTCACCGGGCACCTCCGGAATTCCGCGCACCGGCGGCGCTCCGGATGGCCTTGGCGAGCGCCGTGGTGCGGCGCACCAGACTCCTGCGGTGGTCGGCCGTCGGAAGGGGCGTGTGCGAGCCGGAGTTGAACGCCTCGATCAGCGCCCA
The DNA here is from genome assembly GCF_007096885.1 of Streptomyces sp. 130. GTDB lineage: Bacteria > Actinomycetota > Actinomycetes > Streptomycetales > Streptomycetaceae > Streptomyces. The sequence goes on from NZ_VJNO01000006.1 coordinate 160,557, forward strand.
GCCGCCGGGGTGGATGCGCTCCAGGGCCTCGCGGGCGGGCTGCCGCGCGTCACCCAGCAGGGCGAGGGACACGTACGTCTTGGTGCGCTCCAAAGCGCCGATACGCTCCTCCACGGCCCGCAGGCTCAGCCCCTGATCGTCGCGCAGCCTGCGCCGCGCGGTCTCCAGACAGGCGGCCTCGACCGCCACCCGGCACATCGCGGGCAGGACATGGTCGGCCACGTCCTGCGGCAGGTACGGGTCGAGGGAGACGGCCCGCGCTTCCGCGAGAGCCTGGTCCACCGGGTCGGAGAGGGTCTCGACACCCACCACCGAGTCGGTCTGACGGGTGACGCGCAGGACGGTCGCCTTGATGCCGAGGTGGGCGATGGCCTGCTGGAGCCGGGTGTCGTGGGTGAACACGATCACCTGCCGGTCACGGGCGCAGGCGTCCAGGACCCGGGCCAGGCCCTCCACCTTCTCGGGGTCCATGGACTGCACCGGGTCGTCGATCACCAGGAAGCCGAAGGGGCTGGCCGCATGGGTGGCGCGGGGCAGGAAGAGGGAGAGCGCGAGGGAGTGCAGCTCGCCCTGGCTCATCACGCTGTAGGCGGGGGCCGACATCTCGTCCACGGAGACGTCCAGTTCGATCTTGCCACGCTTCGGGGTCCCGGCCAGCGTGACGGAGCCGAGCGTGACGCTGCTGTGCTCGCACAGCTGCCGCCACACCTCCTGGGACTGCTCGGCGAAGGGCCGCAGCCGCTCGTCGCGCAGCTCGTCGATGATCGGCCGCAGCCAGGCCCGGGCCTTGCGCGCGTGCTTGCGCCGCTCGCGGGCTGCCGCTGCCGCCTCCTCGGCGCCCAGCCACTCCGCGAGCCGCACGGCCGTCGGCTGCCAGAGACCGTCGTGCTCGGCGAGCCGGCGGGCGGCGTCCTCCCGCATCTGCCGGCAGGCCTCATGCAGCGCGGTCGCGGTGCGCTCGATGCGGTCCGCCAGCTCCCGGGGATGGGTCACGTCCCTGCACTGCGCCCACTCCTGCCACACCGAGGCGAACGCGGACGACTCTCCCCTCAGCCACACCGGAACCGGCTGGACGAGGCCATGGGCGGCCCGCACCGCCTCCGCCGTCTTCTGCTGGGCCGCCGCGGCGTCCTCGGCCTCCGTCCGCAGCCGCTCCACCTCGGCGCGCGTCCGCTCGGCCCACGCCCGGTCCAGCCGCTGCTCCGCGCCGCAGACCGGGCAGTCCGCGGTCCGCGAGCGCCGCTGCTGCTCCACCGCCGCCTCCAGGAGCGCGGCCAGGCGAAGGGCCTCATCGGCCCGGCCGTACCGGGCCTGCTCGGCGTGCGCGGCGGCGTCCCGCAGCCGCTCGACGGCCGCGCCGACCTCCCGCAGGTCCAGTTCGTCGAGACCGGCGTACCGCCGCAGCCGGGCCGGCCCGGAGTCGGTCGCCGGGTCGCGGCCTTCGAGGAGGGCCCGTACCCGGGCCAGGTCGCGCGTGCTTCCCGACAGCGCCTGAACGGCCTCGCGGGCCCGGGGGTCGTCGAGCGCGGCCAGCTCGGTGATCAGCTCCGCGGTGAGTCCGTCGGCCCGCTTGATGACCTGGTCGCTCTCGCTCGCCGCGTCCTTGACCCGGCCGTCGTACTCCGCGAGCAGTTCGAGCCCGAGGAGCTTGAAGAAGGCGTCGTGCAGCCCGCCGAGGGTGCCGTTGATCATTGAGCCGAGTTCGCTGTACGGCAGGAAGGGCCGGGACAGGTCAAGGGCCGCGGGGTCGATGACCTCCTCCAGCTTCCGTTCGGAGCGGTCGGCCCCCTCGACCCTGGTCCGGGCCTCGGTGACCTTCGCTCCGAACCAGGTCCGACGCACGGTGACGGCCTCGCCGCGCTCACCGACGGCGAGTTCGACGGCGACCTCGGGCGTGACGTCGGGGCTGTGCAGGTTGCGCCAGCCCTTCTGCCAGTCGCCGGCCCGCCGCCCCTCCCACCGGGAGTTGAGTCCGGTGATCGCGGTCTCGGCGGCCTCGGCGAAGCTCGACTTGCCCGAGCCGTTGGCCCCCGCGACGACGACCAGGCCGGGCCCCGGCGGCAGTTCGAGCGTGGTCCGCGGACCGATGCCGCGCCAGCCGCCCGCGGTGATGGACCGCAGCTGTACGGGATCGGCGCGTCCGCTGCCTCCACCGGCCCGTTCTTCGGGGAGCAGGTCACGCAGCAGCTGCCGCACCTCCGGCACCAGGCCGGAATCGTCCAGGCGGGTGAGCAGAAGGGCGCGCAGGGAGGCGGAGGGCTGATCGGTCATGGTCGGTTCCCTTGACTGGGCGTGACGGAAGGGGCTGCGCGAGCTGATGGCGCAGCCTGTTGGCATCATGAGTATGTCGACGACCTGTTAGCGATGTCAACGCATTTCTTGTGCTCACAGATTCGAAACTGTGTACACGTGCGGTCGGGCTGCGTCGCGAGGTGACCGGCCGGGGCATGGGCGTACGAGAGGTGTCCCGCCGTTCCGTCGGCAGGATGGGCACGGCTCGGTGCCCCGGCGGCCGGCGTATGCGGTGAGGGCGGGGGGAGGGGCCGAGGCCTGTTTCGGCCTGTCCCGGCCCGGGCCTCCGGCATGGGTACGGACACGGGCGCCCGGGGCGCGGTCGCCCCGGGCGCGGGGTCAGCCCGCGGCCGGCCCGACGAGCTTCGCGGCCTCGTCGCGGAGGCTCCTGATTGCCTCCAGCGCTGTCTCGCGCGCGGCGCTGATCTCCGCACCGGGGCGCGTGAGGCCGCTCAGCGACTGTTCCACCTCCGCGATCCATGCGCCGAGGTGCTGCTCACCGGCGGCGGTGAGTTCGTTGCGCTGGCTGAGCGCCACTGCGGCGAAATGGTCCCGGAGCGCCTGGCGACGCTTGTTGATCTTCATCCGCTTGTTCTGGTCCTGCGCGATGCTCTTCACATCCATCAGCGGGCCCATGGCCGCCATGGCCCACTGCACCTTTCCGGCCGTGCCGGTGACCTTCGCGGCCCCCTTGATCTTGCCCCAGGGCTTGTACTTGCCGACGCCGTTGGTGATCTTCCCGCCGATGTCGAGCGCCTTCTGGCCCGCTCGGGACTTGTTGAGCCAGTTCGCGACGTTGGCCGCCGCCTTCGGATCGTCGGCGACCTTCTTGATCCACTCGTGCAGTCTCTTGGCGCCCACCTTCGCGGCCTTTTCCGCCGCTTCCCTGACGGCCCGTTCGTACGGTGACTCCGCGGGTGCGGCGAGTTCCGCCTCGGGGGCGTCGACGTCATTCACCCAGGCCTCGGGCTCGGGCACGCTCTCCCCGTGTTCGGCGGCCATCGCGTCGAACGCCACCCTCAGCGATGCGGAGAACGTGACGTCGAAGTCGGCGCGGGCGGCGATCAGTTCCCCGGTGACGGCAGTGGCGATATCGAGGGGGACGACGCCGTTCTGCTCGGAGACGCCGTCGGCGGCGATGCCTCCCGCCGTTCTGATCCTGGAGGCGACGATCCCGCTCTCCCTCTCCAGGGCGTCCAGCACCCCCTCCTTCGCCCGGGCGACCGACGCCTCGGCGTCCTTCGCGATCCGCGCGGCGTCGAGTGCCTCCCCCTCCAGCTCCCACCGTTGTTCGGCGTCCTGCAGAACCCGGATGAGCTCGTGTGCCTGCGCCTTGGGCCGGACACCCTCGACGCCGGGTGCCGTGATTCGCCGCAACTCGGCGGTGAGGGCGTCGATACCGCTTTCCGCTGCGAGCAACTCACGATTCTCGTCGGAGAGTTCGGGATCGTTGGCCGCGTCGACGTAGTCGCGTGCGTCGGTCGGTATGACGGGGACACGGTCGGCGAAGGGGCCGAGCCGTTTGCGGACCTCGTCGAGGATGACCTCGCGGTCACTGTTCTCGGCGCTCATCTTGTTGACGACGACGACACCGCGGTCGGCGAACCCGTCGGCATCGAGCGCCTGCAGGATGGCTGCGGTCTCCGCCTCTCCCGGGAGCTCGCTCGTCGTCACGATCATCAGCGCGTCCGCGCCGCGCACGCCGCGTCGGGCGGCGGCGGAGTGCTCGTCGTTGCCGGACAGCGTTCCGGGCAGGTCGACCAGCGTCACGCCGTTCCACGGGTAGGGCGTCGCCCGCCGCGTCTTGGGTGCCGCGTCGACGAGCCTTTCCACCTCGGCCGCCGGGAGCCGGAGCAGTGCCGCGACGAGCATCGACTTCCCGGCGCTGTACGGACCCAGGAGCGCGATCCGCAGCGGACTCGTGTCGGCACGGGGCAGGCTCGCTGCCAGGTCCCGCGTGCGGGGGTGAGCGTTCAGGACCTCCTCGGCCCGGGAACTCAGCGCGAGGACGCGAGCGTCCCGTCCTCCGTCAGCCATGTGTGGTCCCCTCTCCTTCTCCACTTGTGGAAACCGGGCAGCTCTCGATCCGCTCGGTGAGGACGTCCACGAGATGTTCACGCAGGCGCCTGCGCACTTCCTCGACGTGGGACGCGTCGGTCCAGACGCGGAGCTCGACTCCCGGCGTCCGGCGCGCCCGCCGGATGGCCGCCGGGTCGCCGCCCGCGAGAGCCAGGAGCCGGCGCGCCAGCACGAGGTCGATCGCGTCGAGGGCGGAGCGTACGGCCGACCGCATCCGGCCCAGCCGCTCGAACCGCTTCCGGGCGCTGCCGAGGTCCTCGGCCTGTGCGGCGAACTGGGCGTCGACCTGGGCCGAAGCGTCCTCGACGATACGCTCCAGCCGCGCACCGATGAAGTCGTACAGACCGTCAACGCCGGTCTCCACCGAGGCTCTGGTGGCGCTGGCCCACCTGTCCTTCTCCTGCCGTACGCGGTCGACCTCACCGCTCACCGACTTCGCCGCTCCGGCCAGGGCCTCCGCCACGTAGACCGCCGTCACCGCCGGAGGCGGTACCGCGAGCTTCTTGGGGATTCCCTTCGCGGTGAGCGAGCCCAGGAGGGCCGTGGCCGCCCCCTTGGCTGCCGCCGCGCCCATGGTGACGGCCTTCACGGCGGGACGCGGCCCCACCCGTGGCTGCTCGTCGTCCTGCGGGTCCTGCCGGTCCTGCCGGTCCGGGGTGGTCGCCTGCGTGCGCAGCAGCCTCTCCCGGTTCCGTGCCTCCCGTTCGAGCTCGTCCCCGAGCGCCGAGACCAGCCCCTCCAACCCCAGACCGGTGACGAAGTCGCTCCACCGCTGTGCGTGATCCGTTCCGCCCAGCGCCCGGACCACCTCCGGCAGTCGCTCCTTGGCGTGCCGGCGTTCGGCTTCGAGCCGGTCGCGGGTGCCGCGGCCGGCGATCCGGAAGGCGTCGAGCAGTGCGGCCCGCTCACCCGGTGCCGAGCGTTCGAGGCCGGCCAGCGTGCGGTGGATCTCCGGGAGTTCTCCGTCCAGCCGGTCGTGGATCGCGGCGAGCGGCGCCCGTATGCCCTCGGCCAGCCGAACGGCACGAAGCGGAATCGCGCGCTCGGCCAGGAGCCGGGCGAGGGACTGCTCCAGCTCGGGCAGCCCACTGGCCCGCAGGACCTCTTCTCCCAGGTCCCGGTCCTGCGCGGACAACGCCTCGTGCGCGGCGCCGGAGTGGACCGCGAGGATGACGGGCGGGGCGATGCCGAGCGCCGTGGCGACCTGTTCGATCCGACCGGCGTGCTCCGGCACCGACTTGAACGCTCTGTCCGGGTGATCGGCGAAGAGCTTGAAGCGGGCGGGGGTGTTGACCTGCCCCTTCACATTGATGACCGCGAGCAGGGGTTTTCCCGAGAGGAGAAGCCGCCGGAGCTCCGCGGACTCCTCGTCGCGGAGCGTGTCGGCGTAGTTCCAGACGACCGCGTCGGCGCTGTCGCACGCCGCCCGTGCGCGCTGCGCGTCGAAATCGTCGTCCTTCGCGGCGAAGCCGGGTGTGTCCAGGTAGGTCACGGAGCCGACGTCGAACGCGGAGGTCTTCCGCGTGGTGCGGTGCGCCCCGAGCCCGATGCCGGACCGGTCCGCTTCACGCGTCAGGGCCTTGCGGAGCGTGGTCTTCCCGGACTTGGTCCTTCCGGCGATGGCCACGAGCAGCCTGCCCCGCACCGGGGGCAGGGGCCGCAAGGCAGCGCGCAGTTCGCGTTCGAGCGTTCCGATGCGACCGATGACCCCGGCGAGGTCCTCGCTCTCCATCGCGTGCTCGGAGTACGCCGTCCGTGTCGGACCGGCCTCGACTTCGGCCCGGAGAACGGACTGGATGTCGCGGTAGTCCGAGCGGCTCGTGTCCACCGCCCCGGGGGGCAGCGCCAGTTCGCCGACCAGAGGATCGAGGGCCTCACGGAGGCCGGGTTCGGTGCTCCGTACGTCCATGGCCGCGGCCACCCGGTCGAACAGCGCGGTGTGCTTCGTGTACCAGGACTCCAGAGCGCGCAGCTGGTCGACGCCGTGCCGGGCGGCGACCGCCAGGAGGCCGGTCACGAGCCGTGCGGCCGAACTCGTGGCCGGTGGTGCGGGCAGGGAAGCGGTCATGGCCTCCGAGGCCGCCGCCGGCGCCTGTTCGATCAGGGTCCGGGTGCCGTCCGCCGCGAGCAGCTCCAGGGCGCTTTCCGGCACGGCGCCGGTGTCGCGGGCCTCGATCGCCCACAGCAGGGCGTCACGCCGGTCGGACCTGAATCCGGACCGCGCGTCCGGTCCGAGCCAGCGCCACCACTCCGGTCGTGCCGTCAGGAACGCCTCGTAGGCCTCCTCCGCCGCGATGAAGTCCCGCACCTTCTCCAGCCGGCTCGCCAGGTCCCGGTTCCGCAGATCCCGGGCCGCCGAGACGCTGTGCTGGAGGACGAGCTCCCGCGCGGCTGCCGCCCGCTGGGTCACGCGGGGCCGGCTCAGGTCGGCCAGCGCGCTGTCCACGTCGATCTCGCGGATCGACTGCCAGATCTCCTCGGGCCAGTCCTCGCCCGCGCGACGGCATGGTTCGAGGGCCGCGGGCAGCAGGCGTTCCGCGACCGCCACCGCGGCGAGGTCCGCCCGCAGCGCTTCCACCGGCACACCGTCGAGCGCCTGAAGGCGAGGCCGTACGCCTTCGAGCCGCGTCAACTCCCGCAGCGCTCGGGCCTCTCCCGGCGTCGGGGTCCCGCCCCGGGCCATGGCCCGACGGACCAGTTCGTGTTCCTCGACGCACGCCGCAACGGCCTCGGAGACCCACGGGAGGGTGCTCCCGGACGGAGGGAGACCGGCGCAACCGCTCGCCCGGGACACCGTGTCCACCTTCTCGGCGAGCCGCCGGAGGGCGGCCTGCCCGGCCATGGCGTCCACGCCCAGCGGTTCGAGCAGAAGGGCCAGCGTCTCGGTGCGCAGGCTCGTCGTTCTGTCGTGCACTGCCGTGTCACTCACCGCTACTCCTCGTGCGGGCGGTGGTACCGGAACGTGGGGATCGGCCCGGGGCCCGGGGGAATCAGGGCCTGGGTCTGCCGGGGCACCGTCGCCGGTGCGATCCGGTGGCGGGGCGGTACGCAGGTGCGCGGTGTGAAGACCCACATGCCTTGCGACAGGGTGGCCCCGAGCACGCGGTCCTTGTCCCGCAACCAGGGATATCTGCCCTGCAACTCGACGTAGTTGTCGTTGGTGACCACGATTCCGCGCGTGTCCTCCGCGATCGCCGTGACCAGCGCGTCCCCCTTGCCCTCGGTTCCGGCCGGGGGCTGGCTCAGCTCCCCTGTGGAGAGCGCCGAGTCCACGGCGGCGCGTTCCTCCTCCGCGACCTTGTGTCTGAAGGTGGCGTCGACGACCACGTGCAGCACGGCGTCGGGATACCGCGAGGCCAGGGCGTCGCGGGCGGACAGCAGCTGTGCGTAGGAAGGCCGGTCGTCGCTGCCGTACACCCCGGGCTGCCGCGGCGACCTGCCGATCCACGCCAGGTTGGAGCCGTCCAGCACGAGCACGGCGGGCGCCGAGCCCGCGTCGCGCTTCCCGGGCTGGGCCGGCAGCGGCCTGCGGGTGGTGCTGCCCGTGAGCAGATCCTCGAGTTCCCTGCTCACCGCGGGGGTGGGACCGCCGGAGCTGAAGCTCTTGACCTCTTCGTTCAGCACCTCCTCGCCGGTGCGTTCAAGGGTCGCCTTGACGTGGAGAAGGCCGTTCGTGTCGTACGTGTACTCCAGCAGGAACCGGGAGTCCTCACGGGCCCGGGGTTCCCGATAGGTGAGCCGGAGGTCTGTCAACCGCACGTTGTCGGGGTGGTCCAGCGGCCGTTCCGGGTCGCCCTCCCAGATCTCCACGGCGAGTTCACGGGCGTTGTCCCGGCGCGGCGTGTAGTTCTTGCGCTCCTTCCACGGCAGCGGGGAGTTGCGCGGAATGATCTGACTGAACTTCCGCTGTCCGGTGTCGTCCGTGACGACCGTGCCCAGGGCATGGCTCGTCGCCACCTGGATCACGCCTTCCACCTCCCCCGACAGCACAGCCGCCGCGATGGAGGCGCCGCGGGCGACCGCCGTCATGGGGTTGCAGACGTCGACCTCGACGGGCTGCTGCTGCATGACCTCGGCGACCGCCGCGCGGACGCTCGGGATCTGGCTGGTGCCCCCGATCATCAGCACCGCGTCCACATCCAGCGGTGCCATGTGCAGGTCGGTGAGACACTGCTGGACCGGTGCGAGAGCGCGGTCCACGAGGTCGGTGACGGCCTCCTCCAATTCCTCCTGCCACACCGTGACTTCGTCCCCGTCCGGAGTCGTGATCCTGACGGAGTCCTCGGACGACAGGCGGATCTTGCTGCGCTCCACATCCAGTGCGAACTGGCGTTCCTGCCCGGGGGTCCACACCGATCGTGCCGGGGCCCGTTCGAGGATCAGGTCACGCAGGCGGCGGTCGATCTCCAGACCGCCCAGCTCGGTCACGCCCCGTGACGCGAGCTCTTCGAAGAAGCCGTCCTGGTAGTCGAGCACGGTGACGTCGATCGTGCCGCCGCCCCAGTCGAAGACCAGGATCGTACGGGCCTCCTGCAGTTCGTGCACGTACGAGATCGCCGCCGCCGTCGGCTCGTTGAGCAGCGCCAGGACCTCGATGCCCGCGAACTGCGCGGCGGCGCGCGTGCGGTAGCGGGCGGCGCCCGTGGCGTTCGCGGGCACGGTGATCACAGCCCGGTCGATGGCGGCGAGGTTGTCCTCCGCGCCCTTGCGCATGGCCTGGAAGACACCGGCGGCCACCGTCGTCGCCGCGAACCTGCGGCCCTGGATCGTGACGTACTCGTCGTCCTTCAGAAGCCGCTTGCAGGCCTCGGCCGCCTCCTCCGAGCGCAGCTTGGCCTCCCAGCCGAACAACGCTCCCCGGCGCAGCGAACTGATGCCCACCACCGAGGGGAAGAGGTACTCGAAGCCGGGGTGACGCCAGTCGGCGTCGATGTGCTGGGCGTCGAGCAGCAGCACATCGGCGTCGTCGCCCAGCCACTGGGCCACCACGGAGTTCGTGGTGCCGAAATCGATCCCGGTGGCGGTCACATGCCCTCCCCGTCCGTCGCCTCGTCGGCGGCGTCGGAGTCAGCCCCTCCGCCGGGGCCGGGCAGCCGGCGCAGTTGCCCGGAGAGCACCAGTTTGCCGGTCGCCTGGTCCACGTAGGCCGGACGCAGCACCTCGAACGCCTCTCCCTCGCCCTCCACCACCACGAAGAGCTCGTGCTCCCCCTCGGGCGCGTCCACGCACCGCACCCCCTGGTCCAGCAGGGCGGCGCGGATGCCCTTGCGGAGCGAACCGGCGCTCTGGTGGGGCGCTCCGGCGAGCAGATCGACCTCGACCATCCGGGCCAGGTACTCCTCCCGCGAGCGGAACGCCTCCAGAACGGCCTGGCGCAGGGCGGCCGTCAGAGCGGCCTGGGTGGGCCGCCCCTCCTCCGGGAGAGCGGCCAGGAGGTCCGTCGCCCGCTCGGTGAAACGGGAGAGCAGCTTGGGAGGGCTCAGCAGTTCCTCGGGACGGTAGGTGCGCGGGGAGTCCTTGGGAGCGTCGGCCGCCATCCGCCGCTTCTCCCGACGGTGTTTGAGCCCGTTGTTCCCCTTGGGGGCAACCCGCTTGGGGGCGGCCTTCTGGACCCGTCGGCTGCGGGGCACCTTGTTCACTGTGTGTGCATCCTTGAGTTGCGGTCGGGGCGCCGGGGCGCGTTGAGCAGGTGGGGCAGCAGATCCGCCACCGCCCGCTGCCGTACGAGCCCGAGGCCTTCGGGGGAGCGGGGTGGCGTTCGCCTGGGCAACGGGGCCAGGGGCGGGACCAGGGTGACCGGCACCGCGTCCGGAAGCTCGAACACGTCCGGGTCGAGCGGGAGCACGAAGAAGCCGGACCAGTCCTCGTCGCGCTCGGCGTCCCGGATGCGTTTCATCGCGCTGTTGAGCCGCGCGCCCATGTCCACGTCCTGGAGGTGTTCCCGACGGAGGTCCCGGTACCGGGCCTCCCAGCTCCGTGCGCCGTGCGGAAGCCCGAGGTCCAGGTAGGGGTTGGACGCCGCCGGTCTTTCGTTACGGGAGAGCTCCTGCCGATGCTTCAACAGGCGGAGGTTGGAGTCGACCGGTTGGCGCGGTCCGCTGATCTCCTCCAGCGCGGCGGTCGCCGCGCCCAGCTCCTCCCGGAGCAGCAGCGTGTACGCGTGGAAGTTGAGCGCCTCGGCCCGGTAGTCCGGGGCGGCCGTCTTGAACGATTTCAGCTTGTCGATCTGGGACGACGCACGGCCGAGGTCGTTCATGCACAGCAGGTCGTAGGCCTGGCGCAGGGCCATGAGCGCGTGCAGCGGCGACCGAGAGGGGTTGACGGCCGCCTTGGGTTCCCACAGGGAGAAGATGAGCCGCCACAACCCCCGGTCCTCCCAGATGTCCTGGTCCCAGTTGCCGACGTCCACCCCGTCCAGGAGCCGGCGCAGCCGGAGCACCAGATCGCGGGGCAGCTCCCTCTCGAGTTCCTTCACCACCGAGGTGTCGCCGTCGGCGACGCGCTCCAGGAGGTCGTACACGTCTCCGGCCGAGGGCAGCGGCTCGCCCCCGGCGAGGAAGGCGCTCCGCCGCTGCCACGCCGTCCATTCCAGTGCGGTCGCCTGCTCGGCGGTCACCTGCTCGGGTACGAGCCGGGCCTTGAGATACGCGTGCTCCGCCTCCTCGGCCCGGCACTGCCACGGCTGGTGCTCGGGGCCGACCGCCCCGGCGTCGATGAGGTCGTCGAGAACGCTCAGCGGTATCCAGGGAAGCACGCGCGGCAGCAGCCGAGGCGGGAAGGCGGGTATCGCGTCCGCCGCGAACGCCCCGAGGAGGGCGACGGCCCCGTAGGGGTCCTCGCTCCCGGAGGCGGCGAGCGCGTCGCCGCCCGCTGCCAGGGCGGTGAGCCTCTGCTCCCCGGTCTCGGACAGCCACAGGAAGCCGCCCGCGTGGGCAGCGGTGAGCGTCGCGGCGACCGTGGCCTCAGGGGCCCGTTCGAGGACGGACCGCACGGCGGGCAGCAGCCGGCTGTCAGGTTCGTCGCGCAGGGCGGCGGCCAGGGCATCGTGCGTGGCGTCCTCGGCGAGCGGAAGGAGTTCCCGGAGCAGGGCGTGCGCCCGCAGTACCGCCGGGGCGCCGAACACCCCTGCCTTGCGCCACCTGCGTACGGTGAACCCGTCGACCCCCGCGTCCGCGCTCTGGGCGGCCCGGCGCTCCCTGAGCACCCTCAGCCGCTCGCGCTCCCGCGCGACCGCCTCGGCCCGCGTCCCGCCGCCCGGCGGAAGGTTCGTCACCGTCCGGCTCCTTCGTGGCGGGGGCCGCGACCGGGAGGCGGTGTGAGGGACGAGGTGTAGGTCTCGCCGTCCACGAGGGGCTTCTCCAGGTCCAGGCCGGCCGTGGCCATGCGGGCGTACTCGGTGAGCACGAGGCGCTTGGTGCGGTATTCGCCGAACTTGTTGATCTCGTTGTTCTTCAGACCGCCCGACTCCGACTGGAAGTCGATCCGGCCTCCGGTGTGGCGGCGGAGGATCGTCTTCACGGCGACCTTGCGCTCGGGCGCGCCCTCGGGGGCCCGCAGGTCCTCGGCCTGATGGACCTCCCCCATGTTGCCCCTGCCGATGACACGCACGATGCGGAATCTGCCGTCGACGAGCTCGTGGCTCACTGCCGCTCCTCTGCCCTCTGCCCGCGTTCACCTGCTGGTCTTCCTGCCGCCCGCCCATCGTGCCAGAGCGGTCGGTGAGGCAGGTCACTGTACACGAAGTGGGGGAACCGGTGAGAATTCGATCTGTTGACGGTGTCAACCGGCGGTCAACTGGCAGGTGCCGGGGTGGCTGAGAAATGGGTGGGCGGGGGCTGCGCGTACATGTAGACGCGGACTCTCCGGGTGTGGAAAAGGTTGCATCGACCCGTGAAGAAAATGTGTCGGCCGCGCCGCCTGTGACCGTCTTCCGGGCAAGCGGTTCGCCGGGCCTTGCCGGGGCTGTCAAGTTCCGTCAAGCGGGGGTCCGGTGCGCCGGGCACCTTTGGTCCAGACCTATTGACGGGCCCTTGGCCCCCTTCTACGATCCCGTCGATCGCCGGACTGCGTGCCTCCTCTTCATCGGGGCCGCGCGTCCCCGCCCCTCCCGCACGCTCACGCCCGTGGCACGTCGCCAGAATGGAGCACAGCATGTTCCGTCGGAGGATTCGTACGCTGCCGGAGGCAGATGACGGGCGCTCGGCCGCCGTCCTGACCCGGACGGTCGCCGGGGTGAGCGCCGCCGCCCTCGTCGGTGCCTGCGTCGCGCTGGTCGGTTCCGGTTCGGCCGGCGCCGCCGACGCCGCCAACCTGGTGACCAACTCCGGTTTCGAGAGCGGCCTTTCCGGCTGGTCCTGCACCGATGGTTCCGGCCAGGTCACCAGCAGCCCTGCGCACTCCGGCGCGTCCGCGCTGAAGGCCACGCCGTCCGGCCTGGGCAACGCCCAGTGCAGCCAGACGGTCAGCGTGCGGCCGAACTCGACGTACACGTTGAGCGCCTTCGTCCAGGGCAGTTACGTGTACCTCGGCGCCGACGGCACCGGTGCGGCCACCGAACCGCGGACCTGGACGCCCAGTTCCCCGTCGTACAGCAAGCTGAGCGTCGACTTCACCACCGGTGCGAACACCACCTCGGTGACGGTCTACCTGCACGGCTGGTACGGGACGCCCGCCTACTTCGCGGACGACGTGTCGCTCACCGGCCCCGGTGGCACGACGCCCCCGCCGACCACGCCCCCGCCCACCGACCCGCCCACCACGCCCCCGCCCACCGACCCGCCGACGACTCCGCCGCCCACCGACCCCCCGGGTGACGCCACCTGTGCCACAAAGCCGAAGCCGGCCGGCAAGGTGCTCCAGGGGTACTGGGAGAACTGGGACGGCGCCTCGAACGGCGTGCACCCCGGCATGGGCTGGGTCCCCATCACCGACAGCCGGATCGCCCAGCACGGCTACAACGTCATCAACGCCGCCTTCCCGGTGATCCTCTCGGACGGGACCGTCCTGTGGGAGGACGGCATGGACGTGGGCGTGAAGGTCTCGACGCCGGCGGAGATGTGCCAGGCCAAGGCGAACGGCGCCACGCTCCTGATGTCCATCGGCGGCGCCGCCGCGGGCATCGACCTGTCGTCGAGCAAGGTCGCCGACCGCTTCGTGGAGACGGTCGTCCCGATCCTCAAGAAGTACAACTTCGACGGGATCGACATCGACATCGAGACCGGTCTGTCCGGGAGCGGGAACATCAACACGCTGTCCGCCTCCCAGTCCAACCTGATCCGCATCATCGACGGCGTGCTGGCCAAGATGCCGGCGGGCTTCGGCCTGACCATGGCGCCCGAGACCGCGTACGTCACCGGCGGCAGCGTCACCTACGGGTCCATCTGGGGCGCGTACCTGCCGATCATCAAGAAGTACGTCGACAACGGCCGGCTGTGGTGGCTCAACATGCAGTACTACAACGGCAGCATGTACGGCTGCTCCGGTGACTCGTACTCCGCCGGCACCGTGGAGGGCTTCGCCGCTCAGACCACCTGCCTCAACAACGGCCTGACCATCCAGGGCACCACGATCAAGGTGCCGTACGACAAGCAGGTGCCCGGTCTTCCGGCCCAGCCCGGCGCGGGCGGCGGCTACATGGCGCCCAGCCAGGTCGGCCAGGCGTGGAACACGTTCAACGGCTCGCTCAAGGGCCTCATGACGTGGTCCCTCAACTGGGACGGCTCGAAGGGCTGGTCCTTCGGCGACAACGTCAAGTCCCTGCAGGGCCGCTAGGGTCCGGGAGAGGCTGATGCGTCCGGCTCCCCACGGGGCCGGACGCATCGGTGCGTGAGGGCCCCGTCCGGCGGGCCGCGTCCGCCGAGCGGGGCCCGGGCCGCCGCCCCCTCGAACGCGGCCCGCACGGCCGGGTGGTGCTCCCCGGTCTCACCGGGCGTCTTCGCCGGCCGCGCCGGCAGGCGGCGAGCCCCGCACGCCGCTGACGCCGAGACCGTTACGGCTACGGGCGTTGGCGTCGGCCACGCGGGCGCTCAGCGACTCGGCCGGGCCGAGCGTCCGCAGACGGGCCGGGTCCGCGTCCCACGCGCGGCCACCGCCGAGCGGGCGGAGCTGGAGGCGGGCACCTTCACGGCCCGTCACCAGGCCCACCCGGCCGCTCCCGGAGTCGTACACGGCCGTCCCCACGCGAGGGACACCGGCGTCGGTCACCTGGTCGTTCCGTTCCTGATCGCCTCGGCGAGGGCGTGTGCCACGGGGGCGGAGCAGATGCCGAGGTTGACCAGGGCGTACTCGGCCGGCCGGACACGGCCCTCGTTCTCCGCGTCCGGCCACGGGGTGCGTACGTCCATCGCGGGCAGCTGGATGCCGGCGGCGGTCAGAGCGGCGGCGAGATCGTCGCGCGCCGCCAGCGCCTCCTGGATCTTGGGCGACCGGCGGGGGAGGGACGGCTTCTGCGACGGCGAGGTCATGGCGGGTCTCTTCCTTCGGTTGTTCTTTCGTGGATTCCTCAGTCCGCCCCCACGCCCGGTACTACGGTGCGTGAGGGGAGCGTTACGAGAATGACCCGGCCGGAGACGTGACACACCACGGCCGGACCGTGTTTCTCCAGCGGGTCCCCCACGTTCCACACGTTCCACGGAGGGCGAGATGCCGGTCAGGCGGGCGGTCACAGGCC
This sequence comes from Streptomyces sp. 130, assembly GCF_007096885.1. Lineage (GTDB taxonomy): Bacteria > Actinomycetota > Actinomycetes > Streptomycetales > Streptomycetaceae > Streptomyces. Next base: position 175,597 of record NZ_VJNO01000006.1, read on the forward strand.
GCAGCAGGGAACCTCGTGCGAGGTTCGCGGAAGAGTTGCGGTCCTTGCGCGCCGCGCGCGGCGACAGCCTGCGCCAGCTCGGCGAACGGCTGGGCTGGGACTGGTCGTTGTTCGGCAAGATGGAGAAGGGCGAGACGGTCGGCGGCCCCGAGGTCGTGGAAGCGCTCGACCAGTACTACGGCACGCCGGGGCTGCTGCTGGCGCTGTGGGAGCTGGCCATCAGCGACCAGACCCAGTTCAAGGAGCGGTACCGCCGGTACATGGCCTTGGAGGCGGAGGCGACGAGCCTGTGGCATTTTTCGGTGAGCACTGTGCCCGGTCTGCTGCAGACTCCTGGGTACGCGCGAGAGTTGCTGACGGCCGGTGGATACAAGGGTGCCGAACTGGACCAGCAGGTCGAGGCGAGGATGGGGCGGCAGGAGCTGCTGACGGCGGATGACCCACCGCCCTTCCGCACGATCCTGTCGGAGGCTGCACTCCGGACGCCGCTACGGGACGCGACGGAGTGGCAGCGGCAGTTGGAGCGCCTTGCCCAGGCGGGGGAGCGGGGCGACGTGACCGTCCAGGTGCTGCCGCAGAGTGCGGGCGTGCATGGGCTGGTCAGCACCGACGTCTGGTTCCTCCGATTGCCGGGAGGCCGCCCGATCGCGTACACGGAGAACGCCTACTGGGGTGACCTCATCGAGGACAGCGCTAAGGTCGAGCGTTTGCAGCGTGCCTACGATGTGGTGCGTGACCTGGCCCTCTCCCCGCCTGAGTCGCGGAAGTTCATCTTGCGCATCCTGGAGGAAATGTCGTGCGACCCATCGATCTGAGTGCCACCACTTGGCGGAAGAGCAGCCACAGCAATCCCGACGGTGGTGCGTGCGTCGAGGTGTCCGACGACTTCACCGCATTCGTCCCCGTCCGGGACAGCAAGAACCCGCACGGCCCCGCCCTCACCTTCGCGGCGGCCGAGTGGTCGTCCTTCGTTTCCGCCGTGAAGGACGGAACGGTAGGCGCCTGAGCCGAGGACTCCCGGCTCGGCGCCCCCTCACCCCCGCAGCCGCACCGGTAGCTTCCGCACACTGTTCCCCACGAACGAGCGGTGGCGCGGGAGTTCCGCCTCCGGGACCGCGAGGTCCAGGGCCGGGAAGCGGGTGAAGAGCTGGTCCAGGGCCGTGGTGGCCTCCAGGCGGGCCAAGGGCGCGCCCAGGCAGTAGTGGGCGCCGTGGCCCAGGGAGAGGTGGCGGGGGCCGGTGCGGGTGAGGTCGAAGCGGGCCGCGTCCGGGCCGTGGGCCCGGGTGTCGCGGCCGGCGGCGGAATAGCCCGCGAGGACCGGGGTGCCCCGGGGGATCACCGTGCCGTCCAGGGTCAGATCGCGGGTCGGGTAGCGGAACGGGAAGTAGCTGACCGGGCTGTCCCAGCGCAGGGTCTCCTCCACCACGTCCGCCCAGGTGGCCTCGCCGGAGAGGACCAGGCCGAGCTGGTCCCGGTGGGCGCACAGGGCTCGTACGGCGTTGGTGATCAGATTCAGCGTCGTCTCGTGGCCCGCGACGATGGTCAGCAGCAGGGTGCCGATCAGCTCCTGCGGGGTGAACCGGTCGCCGTCCTCCTCGCGGGCGGCGATCATCGCGCTGGTGAGGTCGTCGCCGGGGTCGGCCGCCCGGGCCGCCGCGACCGTGCTCAGGATCTCCACCATCTCCCGGTTGGCCGCCACCGCCTCGGCCGGTCCGATGTCCGTGGCCACGAGCTGGTTGGAGAGGTGGTGGAGCCGGTCGTGGTGGGTCTGGTCCACGCCCAGCAGCTCGCAGATGACGCCCATCGGCAGCGGCAGCGCGAAGTGGGCGCGCAGATCGACGGTGCCGTCCTCGGTGGCGGCCGGCTCCAGGCCGTCCAGCAGGCGGGCCGCCAGCTCCTCCACGTACGGACGCAGTCGCTCCACCCGGCCCGCCGTGAACGCCTTGCCCATCAGCGACCGCAGCCGCCGGTGGTCGGCGCCGTCCGCGGTCGTCATGCCCCGGACCGTGGCGAACGTCCTCAGCGGCCAGCCGTCGGCGATCTCCCCGGCCCGGAGCGCCGCGAAGTGCCGTGCGTCCTTGGCGACGTCGGGGTGCGCGAGGAATTCCCTCAGCGCGTCGTGGCCCAGGACCGCCATCCCGCCCACCTCGCCGGGAAGGACCACGGGGACGACCGAACCCCCCTCCAGCAGCCGGGCGTTGGCCGCGTGCGGGCAGCCGCCCGCCGGGTCCATGCGGTGGGGGAGGCCGGCCGCGGGGTTATCCGGTGACGTGTCCAACGGGGCTCCAGGTCTTCGGGGGGAGGCGTCCGGGCGGGCCAGTGTGGCCAGCCCCGACGCCCCCGCGCAAGAGCCGGGCCCCGTGGCGTTCAGTCCTTGTAGTCCGGCGCGATGCGCTCCACCAGCCGCAGCAGCGCCGCCCAGGCCAGGTCGTAGGCGTCGTGGTCCTCGAAGTCGGAGGAGGCCTCGCCCTCGCCGGTGAGCTGCTGGGCGGTGTATTCGGCCACCTGGTCCGAGGGCAGCACGAGTTCGGCGCCGCCGGCCTGGGCGGTGACCTGGATCTCGCAGGCCTTCTCCAGGTAGAACATGCGCAGGAACGCCTGCTTGGCGCTCTCGCCGACGGTCAGCAGGCCGTGGTTGCGCAGGATGAGCGCCGGGTGGGTGCCGAGGTCGGCGACCAGGCGCTCCTGTTCGGCGAGGTTGAGGGCGACGCCCTCGTAGTCGTGGTAGCCGACGCGGTTGTGGAACTCCATCGACATCTGGTTCACGGGCAGCAGGCCCGACTTCTGCGCGGCCACGGCGCAGCCCGCCCTGGTGTGCGTGTGCAGCACGACGTGGGCGTCGGCGCGGGCCTTGTGGATCGCGCTGTGGATCACGAAGCCCGCCGGGTTGACCGGGTGCGGGCTCGGCTCCACCGCGTTGCCGTCCAGGTCGATCTTGACCAGGTTGGACGCGGTGATCTCCTCGAAGAGGAGTCCGTACGGGTTGATGAGGAAGTGGTGGTCCGGGCCCGGCAGCCGCTGCGAGATGTGCGTGAAGATCAGGTCGGTCATGCGGAAGTGGGCCACCAGGCGGTAGACCGCCGCGAGTTCGCGGCGCAGCCGCAGTTCCTCGGCGGCGATGGCGGCGGTGTCCGCGCCCTGAGCGGGGGCGGGGGTGTCCAGGATGTCCGTCACGCGGGGTCTCCTTGCGTGCTGTCGGTGAGAGGGGCGGTCGCGGCCGGCTGCGGCGTCACGACGGGGGTGCGGGGGCGCCCGGTGGTCCACCAGGCGATGACGTTCTCGGCGGGCTCGGTGACGTAGGCGCGCAGCGAGGCGTCCGAGAGGAAGGCGAAGTGCGGGGAGACCAGCAGCCGGGGGTGGCCGCGCAGCGGGTCGTCGGCGGCGGGCGGCTCGACGGGGAAGACGTCCAGCGCGGCGCCGGAGAGCCGGCCGCTGTCCAGGGCGTCCAGGACGGCGCCGGGGTCGATGAGGTCGCCGCGCGAGACGTTCACCAGGAGGGCGCCGGGCCGCATCCGGCCGAGCAGGCCGGCGTCGACCATGCCGCGCGTCCGCGGCGTGGACGGCACGTGCAGGGAGAGCACGTCGGCGGTCCCGGCCAGGGTGTCGAGGCCGAGGCGTTCGACCCCCTCGGGCCAGTCGGCGGCGTGCGGGTCGTGGGCGACGATCCGGCCGAAGAGCGGGGCGGCGAGGCGGGCCAGGACCCGGGCGATCCGGCCGAGGCCGACCAGGCCGAGCGTCATCTCGCTGAGCCGCCGCGGTACTTCGGTGAGGTCGGTGCTCCAGCCGCCGGCCCGGACCACGGCGTCGGCCTGCGGCAGGCGCCGCGCGAGGGCCAGGATCTGGGCCAGCGCGTGGACGGCGACGTCCTCGGTGGCCGAGCCGGGAAGGTTGGCCACCCACAGACCCCGGCGCGCGGCCTCGGCGGTGTCGATCATGTCGTAGCCGGCGGACATGGTCGCCAGCATCCGTACGTGCGGCAGGCGGTCGAGGAGAGCACCGTCCACGCGGGCGTAACCGACGACGAGCGCCACGGCGTCGTGCGCGGCGGCGGCGATCGCCCCGGGGTCCGTGCTGCCGGCGACGCGGACCTCGAAGCCCGCTCCGGTGAGCAGCTCCACGCCGGGTGAGGGGTCGAGCTCCCCGGTGTCGGTGATCACGGCTACAGGGCGCGTCACGTCAGCCTCCGTCGATTATTCGATCGTTTGATCGCCATGAAACTTACGTTTCGGCTGTGGTGGTTGTCTACCTCGGACGGGATGATTGTGAGGAGGGTGGTTTCCGGGTCGGGGCGGGCCCGGAGCCGGACGGTCCGCCCGGCGGGCCCAGAATGGGCGGACACCGCTGAACGAGGAGGGGCGCTACGTGGAGCTCGACCAGACCGATCTGGCGATCGTGCGGGAGTTGCAGGGCGACGGACGGCTCACCTACGAGACGCTGGCCCAGCGTGTCGGGCTGTCCCGGCCGGCCGCCCGGATGCGGGTGCAGAGGCTCCAGGAGTCCGGCGCCGTGCGGGTGGTGGCGATCGTGCACCCGGCCGTGCGCGCCCTCACCGCCTCGGCGCACCTCGCCATCGACACGCACGGTCCGGCCGGTGAGGTGGCGCGCCGGGTGGCCGAGCTCCCGCAGGCGCCCTTCGTGACGCTGACGAGCGGGCGGCGGGCCATCATGGCCGAGCTGCGCACGGCGGGCTTCGGGGAGCTGGAGCGCACGATCGAGCACATCCGCGGCCTCGCCGGCGTGCGCGCGGTCGATCCGCTGGTGGCGACGCGGCACGTGAAGGACCCCTACCTGCTCACCGACGAGCCGACCGTCGGTGTGCTCGACGGGACGGACGAGCGCATCCTCGCGGAGCTGGAGGAGGACGGCAGGCTGCCGTTCGCCGAGCTGGCCGGGCGGGTCGGCCTGTCGGCGGGGGCGACTCGCACGCGGACGCTGCGACTGCTCGACGGCGGGGTGGCGAAGGTGGTCGCGCTGGTGCGGCCCGACATGCTCGGCATGGGCTACCTGTGCGGATTCAGCCTGCGCGTGTCCGGCCGGGCGGCGGAGGTCGCCGAGACCGTCGCGGGGTTCGCCCGCGTGGCCTTCCTCTCGACGTGCCTGGGCCGGGCGGAGGCGGTCGGCACGATCACCGCGGAGTCCTTGGACGCCGTACGCGCCACGCTGGAGGAGATCCGCGGCCTGGGCGCCGTGCGCGAGGTGGAGAGCTGGCTCCACCTGGAGCTCGTCAAGGAGCGCTACGACCTCCGCCCGCACGCCGTTTGAGGGCCGCACCGGCGGTCCTGACGGGGTGTGCAGTCGATACGTAACTTAAGGCGCGGTTCAACTTTACAAAACTTCTTCGCCAGAGCCTCTGGTCAATCAGGCGTTCGCTCCTTATCGTTCTGCGAGCCGAATCGTCTGTCGGCGAGCCCTGTACGTTCTGGTCGAAAGCAGCCTGCCATGCCCCGTCCCACCGAGTCCCCCGAGCGCACGCTCCTCGTCACCGGCGCCGCCGTAGCCGTACCGGGCACCTCGGTCCGCGCCGAGGCGCTGGCCGTGCGCGGCGACCGCGTGGTGCACGTCGGCACCGCCGAGGACGCCCGTGCGGCGCTCGGCGGCCGGGCCGACGAGGAGCTGTCCCTCGACGGCGGCCTGGTCCACCCCGGCTTCGTCGACGCCCACTGCCACCCCGTCATGTACGGCCAGGCGCTCGCCTGGGTCGACCTGCGCCCCGAGCGCGTCCCGGACATCGACACCATGGTCGAGGTGCTGCGCGAGGCGGCCCGGGACCTGCCCGCCGGCGTCCCCGTCCGCGGCTTCGGCTACGAGCACCGCCGCCTCGCCGAGGGCCGCCACCCCAGCTGCCACGACCTGGACCGCGTCGCCGAGGACCGCGAGGTCTACGTCATGAACGCCTCCGGTCACGGCGGCGTCGTCAACTCCCACACCCTGCGCACCTGCCGCATCGACGCGGCCACGCCGTCCCCCGAGGGCGGCAGCATCGGCCACTTCGAGGACGGGCAGCCCGACGGCCAGCTCTGGGACGCCGCCTGCGACCTGCTGACCGGACCGGCCGGCGTCAAGATCGGCAACCACGGCCCGAACTTCCACCTCTCCGAGCCCGACGACATCATGGCCGACCACCTCCTGCGCGCCCAGGAGGTGTTCCTCGCCGCCGGCGTCACCACGATCGGCGACGCCCAGGTCTCGCGCCGCGAAATGGAGACCTATCTGCGCGCCCACGCCGACGGCTCGCTCCGCATGCGGGTCTCCGCCTACCTGACCTCGGCGCTCCTCGACACCGCCCTGGAACTCGGCGCGGTGCGCGGCTTCGGCGACGACCAGTTCCGCATCCAGGGCGTGAAGTTCTACGCCGACGGCACGCTCGGCGGCTGGACGGCCTACTTCCCCGAGGGCTACGCCGCCGACTGCTGCCACCACGGCCAGCTCTACCACTCCGTCGAGGAGTACGCCGAGATCGTCCGCCGTGCCCACGCGGCCGGTCTCCAGACGGCGACCCACGCGCAGTCCCCGTACGCGATCGGCATGGTGCTCGACGCGATCGAGAAGGCCCAGGCGGAGCGCCCGCGCGAGGACATGCGCCATCGCATCGAGCACTCCGGACTGCCCACCGACGAGCAGATCGACCGCATGGGCGAACTCGGCGTCGTTCCGGTGATGCAGCCCCAGCACCACCTGCGCACCGGCGACGGCACCCTCACCGCCATCGGCGAGATGGGCCACCGCTACAACCCGGCGGGCCGCTGCCCCGAGGCCGGCGTCCCGGTCGTCTTCTCCTCCGACGCCCCCGTCGCCCCGCCCGCCCCGCTGGAGGCCGTCGCCGCCGCCGCGACCCGCCGCACCGTGCTCGGCACCGTCCTCGGCGACGAGTCGCTGCGCCTGCCCGTGGAGGCCGGTCTGCACGCCCACACCGGTGCGGCGGCGGCGGCCCTGCACCGCGAGGACGCGGTCGGCGCGCTCGCCCCCGGCATGCTGGCCGACTTCGTCGTCCTCGACGCCGACCCGCTGACCGTCCCCGTCGACGAGCTGACCGGCGTCCGCGTCCTGGAGACGTGGGTCGGCGGCAGCCGCGCCTGGGCCGCTCCCGGCCGCTGACCCGGCGGGCGCACCCGATTCCCCGGCGGCCGGACGATCCTTCCGTGGCCCGGCCGCCGGGCCCCCTCTTTTTCGCCAACTCGACTGGCCGCAGCGTCCCCGTCTGCAACGTCCCCGTCTGCACTCACCTGCCGGAGGTCCCCTTGCCGGACCGCACCACCACCGCCCGCCGACCGCAGAGCCCGTACCGGACGGCCCTCGCCGCCCTGTCCGGAACCTCCATCGAGTGGTACGACTTCTACGCCTTCGCCACCGCCGCGGCGATCGTGTTCAACGACGTCTTCTTCCCCGACGACATGCCCACGGCGCTGAAGACCATCTCGTCCTTCGCCACCTTCGCCGTCGGCTTCCTGCTGCGTCCGCTCGGCGGCATCGTGTTCGGGCACATCGGCGACCGCGTCGGCCGTAAGAAGACGCTGGTCATCACCCTCATGATGATGGGCATCGCCTCGTTCGCCATCGGCCTGCTGCCCACCTACGACCAGGTCGGCCCGCTGGCCCCGATCCTGCTGATCGTGCTCCGGCTCGTCCAGGGCATCGCGATCGGCGGCGAGTGGGGAGGCGCCGTCCTGATCGCCGTGGAGAACGCCCCCAAGGGCAAGGCCACCTTCTTCGGCTCCTTCGCCCAGCTCGGCTCCTCGGTCGGCGCGCTCCTGTCCACCGGCATGTTCAGCCTCATGAGCCTGTTCGGTGACACCGCCTTCGACAGCTGGGGCTGGCGCGTGCCGTTCCTCGCCTCGGCGGTCCTCGTCGTCATCGGCCTGGTCGTGCGGACCAAGCTGGAGGACTCCCCGGTGATGGAGGACATCCACACCGAGCAGAAGGAGAAGGGGGAGGGGAAGGGCGGGGGAGCCTCGCAGCTGCCCGTCGCCGAGGTCCTGCGCAACGACTGGAAGACGGTGCTGGTGGGCGTCTTCTCGCTGGCCACCGCGACCGGCGGCTACTACGTCGTGACGAGCTACCTCCTCTCGTACGGCACCGACGACCAGCACCTGTCCGAGTCGATGCTGCTCAACGGCCTCACGCTCGCCGCGTTCCTGGAACTGGTCGTCACCCCGTTCCTGTCGCTGCTCGGCGACCGGATCGGCGCGCACAAGGTCGTCGTCGGCGGACTCGCGGGCGTGGTGCTGCTCTCGATACCGCAGTTCATGGTCGTGGGCACCGGCAACGTCGTCCTGATCTATCTGGGGATGCTCGCCATGCGCTTCGTGATGTCGGCGCTGTACGGGCCGATGGCGGCGATCCTCGCGGACGGCTTCGCCCCGCACGTGCGGTACACCGGCATCTCCCTGGCGTACCAGATCTGCAACCTGGTCTTCGCGGGCTTCGCCCCCGTCACGGCGGTGTGGCTGTCCTCCCTCGCGGGCGGCGCGTACTGGCCGCCGGCGGTCGCGCTGATGGTGATCTCGCTGATCGGCATCTGGTGCACCCTGCGCCTGCGCGTCTACCGCGCGCGCCTCATCGCCTCCGCGACCGCCGACGCGCCGGCGGCCCGGGTGGCCGCCGGCGTCTGAGGCCCGACGCACCGGGGCCCCGCCCCTTCGGTGGCCGGGCCTTCCGGCTTCTCCCACGACTCGCCGGATGATACCGGGGCGGTATCATCCCCGTATGGCGATGACACTCCGGCTCCCCGACGACCTCGACGCACAGCTCACCGAGCGTGCCCGCAGAGAGGGCCGTAGCAAGCAGGAGCTTGCGATCGAGGCCATCCGGGAGGCCCAGGAGCGTTCCGAGCTGAAGGTGGACGACGTCCTGGCCGAGCTCATGGTCAGCGACGCGGAGATCATGGACTACCTGAAGTGACCGGGGTGCGGTACGTCCGGATCGACGAGGTGCTGGCCATCGCCCGGGCCGTCAACGGGACCGAGCACAGCGTGCGTGACCTGGGGCTCCTGGTGTCCGCGATCGAGCGGCCCCGGACGCATGTGTTCGGGGCGGAGCTGTATCCCACGCTGCACGAGAAGGCGGCGGCGTTGCTGCATTCCGTCGCCCGGAATCACGCGCTGATCGACGGCAACAAGCGCACCGCCTGGCTCGCCATGCGCGTCTTCCTGCGGTTCAACGGCGGCGCCGCCGTCGCTCCGCCACCCGTCACGGTGGCCGGCCCGTTCGTCGAGGACGTCGCGCAGGACCACCTCGACGTGCCGGTCGTCGCCAAGCGGCTGGCGGAGTGGTTCCCCCTGTCCTGACCCGGTGGCCGGTCAGCGCCGCAACGCCTCCGCGATGATCTGCACCAGGTGGCGGCTGTCCAGGCCCGCCAGGTCCCGGACCTGGGTGCGGCAGGAGTAGCCGTCCGCGAGGATGCGGCGGTCCGGGGCTTCGGCCGCCTCGGCGAGGATGCCGTCGCGGGCGATCTTCTCGGACACCTCGTAGTGGCCCTTCTCCATGCCGAAGTTCCCGGCCAGGCCGCAGCACCCCGAGGAGACCTCGACGTCGCAGCCCATCGAACGCAGCAGCGAGCGGTCCGCCTCGTAGCCCATGACCGCGTAGTGGTGGCAGTGGGGCTGGACGAGGAGGCGTTCCGCCGCCCGCGGGGGCGTCCAGTCGATCGAGGTGAGGAATTCGGCGACCGTGCTCACCGCGCCCGCGAGTTCCGCCGCGCCCGGGTCGTCCGGCAGGAGTTCCACCAGGTCCGAACGGAGCGTCGCGGTGCAGCTCGGCTCGATGCCGATCACCGTGCGGCCGGCCCGGACATGGGGGAGCAGCAGGTCCACCGTGGACCGGAGCTTCGCCCGGGCGGCGGTCAGCTGGCCCGTCGAGATCAGGGTCAGGCCGCAGCAGGCGCCCGGCGCGGCGATCTCCACGTCGCAGCCCGCCGCCGTCAGCACCTCCACCGCGTCGCGCGGGATGTCCGGCGCGAGCGCGTCCGAGAAGGAGTCGACCCAGAGCAGCACCTTGGGGCCGTCCGCCCCGGGCCGGGTCCGGGAAGCCCCGCGCCACCGGAACGGCTTCGCCGGCAACGGCGGCAGCGAGCGGCGGGGGTCCGCGCCCATCAGGCTCATCATCGTGCGCCGGAGCACCGGCACCCGCCCCGCCAGGTTGACCAGCGGGGCCACGGGCGCGAGCAGGCGCAACCACTGCGGGAGCCGGCCGAGCGTGTAGTGGCTCAGCGGGCGGCGGCGGCCCTTGTACGTCTGGTGCAGGGCCTCCGACTTGTACATGGCCATGTCGATCCCCGTCGGGCAGTCGTTGGCGCACGCCTTGCAGCTCAGGCACAGGTCCAGGGCCTCGTGGACCTCCGGCGAGCTCCAGCCCTCCGTGACGAAGCCGCCGTTCAGCATCTCCTGGAGCGCCCTCGCCCGGCCCCGCGTCGAGTCCTTCTCGTCCCGGGTCGCCGTGTACGAGGGGCACATGAAGCCGCCCTGGCCGCTCAGGTCCGCCCGGCACTTGCCCACCCCGACACACCGGTGCACGGCCGCCGTGACGTCCCCGCCGTCGTGCGCGAAGGCGAAGCCGTCGGCCGCCCGCAGCCGGCGCGCCCCGGGCCGCCGGAGGTCCGCGTCCAGCGGCGCGGGGCGGACGACGACCCCGGGGTTCATGACGTCGTCCGGGTCCAGCAGGGCCTTGAACGCCTCCATCGCGCGCAGCGCCTCGGGGCCGTACATCGCCGGCAGCAGCTCGGAGCGGGCGCGGCCGTCGCCGTGCTCACCGGAGAGCGAACCGCCGTGCTCGGCGGCCAGGGCGGCGGCGCGTTCGAGGAAGCCGCGCATCGGCGCGCCCCCGGCGTCGAGCGGGAAGTCGATGCGGGCGTGGACGCACCCGTCGCCGAAGTGGCCGTAGGCCAGGCCGGAGAGCCCCTCCTCGGCCATCAGCGCCTGGAGGCCGCGCAGGTAGTCGCCGAGCCGTTCCGGCGGCACGGCGGAGTCCTCCCAGCCGGGCCACGCCTGCTTGCCGTCGGCGGTGCGTCCGGCCAGGCCGGCGCCGTCGGCGCGGATCTGCCAGAGCCGGGTCGCCTCGGGGCCCGCCGGCAGGACCACGCTGTCGGCGGCGTGCGAGGCCGCGACGAGCGCCCGCGCCGATGCGACCGCCTCCGCCGAGGTCGCCCCGCCGACCTCGGCGATGAGCCAGCCACCGCCCTCGGGCAGCGTGGGGACGGCCGCGTCGCCGTGCGCCCGGCGCACCACGTCCACGAGCTGCGCGTCCAGGCCCTCCAGCGCGAGCGGGCGGAAGGGCAGCAGGTGCGGCACGTCGTCCGCGGCCGTCGCCATGTCCGCGTAGCCCAGGACGGCGAGCGCCGGAGCCGGTGCCTGCGGCACGAGCCGCACCGTGGCTTCCAGCAGGACGCCGCAGCTGCCCTCCGTACCGGTCAGCGCCGCCGCGAGGTTGCGCCCGTTCTCCGGCAGCAGGTGCTCCAGCGAGTAGCCGGAGATCTGCCGCCCGAACCGCCCGAACTCGGTACGCAGCACCGCCAGATGCTCCGTGACGAACGCGTCGAGCCCCGGCACCGCCGCGAGCGCCTGCGGACCCGAGCCGGCCGTGATCACCTCGCCGCCGCCCGTCAGCCAGGTCATCGACACGACGTTGTCGGCCGTACGCCCGTACGACAGGCCGTGCGGGCCGCACGCGTTGTTGCCGATCATCCCGCCGATCGTGCAGCGGCTGGCCGTCGAGGGGTCGGGCCCGAACCGCAAGCCGTGCGGCAGGGCCTCCCGCTGAAGGGTGCTCAGGACGACGCCCGGTTCGACCACCGCCGTCGAGGAGACGGGATCGACGGACAGCACGCGGTTCATCGAGCGGGAGAAGTCGATCACCAGGCCCGGCCCCACCGCGTTGCCGGCGCACGAGGTCCCGCCGCCCCTGACGGTGACCGGAACCCGGTGCTCACGTGCGATCCCGACCGCGGTGATCACGTCGTCGGCGCCGCGCGGCATGAGCACGGCCCCCGGCACGATCCGGTAGTTCGACGCGTCGGTCGAGTAGACCGCCCGGGTCGTCGCCGAAGCGTCGACGAGATCGCCCAGCTTCCCGCGCAGGGCGTCGAGAAACGCCTCGGAGAGGGGGGCCGGGGCGTCTGCCATGGTCGCGTCCATCGGGTGCTGCTCCTGGGGGCGTCGGTTCTGGTGGTGCGGGCACGGTCCCGCCGTGCCACGGGCGGAAGCGCGGTTACGTCATCCTCATCGCAGGACCAGCTTCCGGGGGACCTCACTCGCCGCGTCCCGCAGCCGGCCCCCGTCCAGCCCCTCCGCGGCCAGTGCGGCGATGAGCTCTTCGAGGGCGGTCGGCGGCTGCGGGCTGTCCGGCTGCCCGGCGTCCGAGGCCAGCACCAGGCGCGGCCCCGCCGCCCTCGCGACCTCGGCCAGGCGGGCCGGGGTCATCCCGGGCTGGTGCAGGAGCTGGTACGCCGTGATCTCGACGTACGCGCCGCGCGCCGCCAGCTCCGCGATCTCCGCCGGCTCCATCCCGGGCACCGTGTACGAGGGGTGGGTGAGCAGGAACCTGCCGATGCCCCGGGCCTGTGCCTGCTCCAGCAGCCACCAGCACTCCGGACCGCTCACGTGGCCCGTGCACAGCACCGCGTCGTGCTCCGCGATCAGGTCCAGGACGAGCAGGGCGTCCCGGGCGGCCTCGTGGTCCGCGGCCAGGACCGGCGGAACGGCCAGCGCGGACCGGCCCAGCCGCTCGTCCAGGTCCCCGAGCCGGGGCAGCCCCGCGCTCTCCTGGGTGTGGGAGTCCGCCGTGGGGAACCAGACGACCCGGCCGCCCGTGGACAGGGCCGACACGACCGCCGCCGGGTTGATCCCGCCGACGGCGCGGTTCAGGGTGATGCCCCCGACGACGTCGAGGCCGGTGGAGCGGGCGAGTGCGCTGGCCCGGCCCACGGTCGACTCGTGGTGCGCCTTCAGGACGAAGCCGCTGTAGCCGGCCGCCGCGTAGCCGGCCGCGATCTGGTCGTCGTGCCCGATCCGCGCGAGGACGTCGGGGGCGGCGTGGACATGCACGTCAAACACGGAGCGGCTCACTCTCACAGGGCTGCGGCGCCGGGAACGTCCCGGCGGGGGCGGGCAACAGGTCGGTCCTGGCCTCCGCGCGCATCGGAGTCTCCGCGCGCAGCCGGCGCAGGGCCGCCAGGTCGAGTTCGGCGACGGCGGACCCCGGCTCGTCGCCCAGCTCCGCGAGGACCGAGCCGTCCGGGCCGAGCACGCGCGAGCCGCCCCAGAACCGGGACGCGCCGTCCGTACCGCACCGGTTCACGAAGACGACGTAGCACTGCAGCAGCACGGCGGCGTGTTCCAGGATCACCTCCCAGGTGCGGCGGATTCGCGCCTCGTCGGCGCCGGTCATGCTGGCCACGGGCACGAACAGCACCTCGGCGCCGCCCTGCGCCGCCAGCCACGGGACGATCGGGTGCCACATGTCGTTGCAGATCGCCGTGGCCACCGTGGCCGCGCCGAAGGCGGCCGTACGCAGCTGGTCGCCGGCCCGGAACGACAGGTGCTCGTTCCACGGCGCGTACGACACGGGGTGCAGCTTGTGCTGGAGGTGCCGGGTGCCGGTCAGCGGGTCCGACAGCAGGTAGCCGTTCCAGGGCAGCCCGGACGCGTTGCGCTGGGCGAAGCCCACGCCCACGCCCTTGGAGACGAGCGCGTCCAGGCGCGGGTCGTCGGCCGGCAGCAGGTCCGCGTCCCGGTGCGGGGTGAAACCGTAACCGTGGGCCGAGAGTTCGGGCGTGAGCGCGAGGTCGACCGGGTCCAGGCCCGCGTGCAGCTCCGCGATGCCGGCGAGATTGTCGTCCACCGCGCCGAAGACGGGCGCGGTCTGCAGCAGGCCGACGCGCAGCGTCGTCAGGCCAGCTTGTTGGCGCTGAGCCACTGGTGTGCCACCTCCTCGGGGCGCTTGCCGTCCACGTCGATCCGTGCGTTGAGCCGCTGCATCTCGGGGGTGGTCAGCAGTTCCGCGACGGGGGCCATCGCGGCCTGGATCTCCGGGTACTTCTTCAGGGTCTCGCCGCGGACGTTCAGCGACAGGTTGTACGGCGTGAAGTACTTCTTGTCGTCCTTCAGGACGGTCAGCCCGAGGGCGGCGATCCGGCCGTCGGTCGCGAAGACCTCGCCGGCGCTGCACGGGTTCCCCTTGGCGACCGCGTTGTAGATCGGCCCCTCGGCCAGCTCCGCCACCTTGCCCTTCGGCAGGCGGAAACCGTACGCCTGCTGCAGCCCGGCCCAGCCGTCGTCGCGGCCGAAGAACTCCGAGGCGCCGCAGAAACGCGCCTTCGACGGGTCCTTCGCCGCCAGTCCGGCGTAGTCGGAGAGGGTGGAGACGCCCAGCTTCTTCGCGGTCCGGGTGCTCATCGCGAGCGCGTAGGTGTTGTTCGCCGCCGCCGGCGGCAGCCACACCACCCCGTTGCGGGCCTCGTCCAGGGTGCGCACCTTCTCGTACACCGCCTCGGCGTCGGTGGTGCTGCCCTGCTGCTTCAGGGCCAGCCAGCCGGTGCCGGTGTACTCCCAGTACATGTCGACGGAACCGCCGGTGAGCGCGGAGCGCACGGCGTTGGAGCCGCTCATCCCGCAGGTCCGCTTCACGTGCGCCGCCTGCGCCTCCAGCCGCTGCGCGGTGATCTCGCACAGCAGCAGCTGCTCGGTGAAGCTCTTCGACGCGACGTTCACCGTGGCCCCCTTGAGGGGCCCCTCGGCCGCGGGGCCGTCGCCCTGCCCGGGCGGATTCGCGGTGAGAGCGCAGCCGCTGGTGAGCACGAGGCCGAGCGCACTCGCCACCGCCACCATGTACTTACGCATGCTGAAGCCCTTTCGTGGTGCCTGAGATGTGTACGGGGATGCCGGCGCGGGCTACATGCCGCGCGGGCGCAGGGCCCGCTCGGCGAGACCGGCCAGCCAGTCGACGGCCAGGGCCAGGGCCATCGTGAGCGCGCTGCCGACCACGAGCACCGGAGTCCGGTCCAGGGAGATGCCGGAGGAGATGATGGAGCCGAGCCCTCCGGCGTTGGTGAACGCGGCGAGGGTGGCGACGCCCACGTTGAGTATCAGGGCCACCCGGATGCCCGCCAGCATCACCGGGACCGCCAGCGGCAGTTCGATCGTGAAGAGGACTTCCCGGCGGCTCATCCCCATGCCCCGCCCCGCGTCGATCAGCGCGGGGCTGACCTGCCGGATGCCGACCATGGTGTTGCGGAGCACGGGCAGCAGGGCGTAGAGGACGAGCGCCACCACGGCCATCCAGAAGCCGACGCCGACGACCATGGCCAGGATCACCAGCACCCCGATCGACGGCACCGCCTGGCTGGCGTTGGCCGCGGCGAGCACCACCGCACCGGCCCTGCTGATCCCCGGCCGGGTCAGCAGCACCCCGAGCGGCACCCCGATCGCGATGGTCAGCAGCGTCGAGGCGACGACGAGCTGGACGTGCTGCCACAGCGCGGTCAGCACGACCTCCGAGGTCAGGCTCCGGCTCTCGACCGAGTCCAGGTCGCGCGTCCCGATGTACGCCCACAGCGCGCCGAGCAGGACGAGGACGGCCACGGGCGGCACCCAGGTCCTCGACCGGCGCGTCCCGGACCGTGCCGCCCCGGCCGCCTGCGCGGTCCCGGCGCTCACGAGAGCACCTTCGCGGGCCGGGCGGCGGCGGTGAGCAGGGTCTGGAGGTCCAGGAAGCGGGCGCCGCCCCCGGCGACCTCGATGCCCTCCGCGCCCGCCGCCAGCACCAGTTCGAGCGCCTTGTGGACGGAGTCCCCGGCGCCGACCTCCACGGTCCTCGCAGCGCCGGCCGCCCGGACCGGGGCCGAGGCCATGACGTCCGCGACCTTCAGGAGGGTGAGCCGGCGGACCGGGGCGCCGGAGCCGATGAAGTCGCGTACGAACGCGTCGGCCGGGTTGGACAGGATCTCCAGCGGGGTGTCGTACTGAGCCAGCCGGCAGCCGGGCCCGAAGACGGCGATGCGGTCGCCGAGGCGCAGCGCCTCGTCGATGTCGTGCGTGACCATCACGATCGTCTTGCGGATACGTTCCTGCAGCAGCAGGAACTCGGCCTGGAGCTTCTCCCTGGCTATCGGGTCCACGGCGCCGAACGGCTCGTCCATCAGCATCACCGGCGGGTCGGCCGCCAGCGCGCGGGCCACTCCGACCCGTTGCTGCTGCCCGCCGGACAGCTGCTTGGGATAGCGGTCGGCGTAGACGGCCGGATCGAGGCCCACCATGTCCAGCAGTTCCCGCGCCCGTTCGCGCCGCTCGGCCTTCTTCGCCCCGAGCATCTTGGGCACCAGGGCGATGTTGTCGGCGATCGTCAGGTGGGGGAGCAGGCCGATCTGCTGGATGACGTAGCCGATGCCGCGCCGCAGACCGTCCACGTCGGCGTGCGTGACGTCCTCGCCGTCGATGAGGATGCGCCCGTGCGTCGGCTCGACCAGGCGGTTGATCATCCGCAGGGTGGTGGTCTTGCCGCAGCCGGACGGGCCGACCAGGACGACGAACTCGCCCCGCCGGATCTCCATCGACAGGTCGGAGACCACGGCCTTCTCCTGGCCCGGATACCGGGCGGAGACGTGGTCCAGCCGGATCATGGCGTCGGGGTGCGGGGCGGGCCGGTCAGACATGGGATCCTCGCAGGGCAGTGATCTTGGCTATCACGATGAACAGCAGGTCGAGGACCAGAGCGACGAGCACCACTCCGATCACTCCGGACAGGGCTTCCTCCAGCGCGTTGGCTCCGCCGATGCGGTCGAGCCCCCGGAAGATCAGCTGGCCGAGGCCGGGGCCCCGGACCACGGCACCGATGGCCGCGGTCGCGACCAGCATGATCGTCGCCGTGCGGATGCCGTTGAGGATGACCGGCCAGGCCATCGGCAGCACCACCGTGCGCATCCGCCGGGCCGGCCCCATCCCGAGGCCGCGCGCCGCCTCCACGACGGCCGGGTCGACCTCCTCGATGGCGGTGACCGCGTTGCGCAGGATCGGGAAGACGCCGTACACGGTGAGGGCGACGATCGTCGGGGCGACGCCGAGCCCCATGACGGGGATCATCAGCGCGAACAGCGCGAACGACGGAATCGTCAGCAGAGACCCGGTGACGGACAGCAGCACCTGGCGCGGGCCGGGCGCGGCGTGGGTGAGCACGGCCAGCCCGACGCCGATGACCGAGGCGATCCCGACGCTGATCAGCACGAGTTCGATGTGCTGCCGGGCCAGGAACAACAGGTACTCCGAGTTGTCCGACATGTAGGAGAGGAGATTCACGGCGCCGCCGCCCTCGCGCCGGCACGGCGCACGGCCGCGTGGGGCCGCGGGCCGGCGGGGCCGTACCCGGGCAGGGGAGGATCAGGGTGTCGCATGGTGTTCTCCGGTTCTCCGGTTCTCCGGGGCGCGGGCGGGGGAGGGGCGGCCGGTCGTGGCGGCCGTCAGAGCTCGCCCGGACCGGCGCCGGGGCGCACGTCCGAGCCGAGGGAGGACTGCAGGACCCGCGTCGTCGCGAGCAGGTGCCCGGCGAGGGACTGGATGTGCGGCTCGATCCGGAACGCGGGGCCCGAGATGTTCACCGCGGCCTTGATCCGGCCGGTGAAGTCCCGCACCGGCGCCCCGATGCCCACGAGCTCCGGGTCGAAGCTCCGGTCCGCGATCGTGTAGCCGCGCCGCCGGGCCGTCTGGACGTGGGCCAGGAACGCCTTGGCCTCGCGCTCCGAGCCCCCTTCGCCGCGCCGGACCAGGTCGAGGATGTGCTCGTCGTCGTAGTCCATCAGCAGGGCCATACCGCTGGAGCTGCGGTGTGCCGGGATCGTGCGGCCCACCCAGTTCACGGCCTCGATCGAGCGGCGGGAGCCCTCCGACAGCACGGTGAGCACTTCGCCGTCGCTGAGGACGCTCAGGTAGGTGCGTTCGCGTACGGTCTCGGCCAGCCTGAGCAGCAGGGGCGCCGCCAGCGTGGTCAGCCGTTGGTCGCCGGCCCGCACCGCGAGAGCGAACAGCCGCCAGCTCAGCTCGTACCCCATCGAGGGGCGCCGGGCGACCATGCCCGTTTCGAGCAGGCTCTTGAGCTGCCGGGAGACGACGGACTTCTCACGCCCGAGCACCCTGGCCACATCGGCCACGCTCATCCCGTCCGGGAACACGGCCGGGTCCGCCGACGCGAGCGCGTCCAGCACCGCCATCACGCGCGAGGCGCCACTGCGTGCGGCGGGAGTGTTCTTCTGCTCAGAGGCCATACCGAATCCTTGGTAGCGGTATGAATAGATAGACGGATCGCGACGATACATGCAACGCGCGATTGCGTTTTCTGCACCGCCCGGCCCGGCCGCCCCCGGGAGCGGGGGCAGCCGGCCGGGAGGATCAGGCCGAGACGGCCCGGGCGGGGACGGCGGCGCTGAACGCCGCGTCGAAGAAGTCCCGCAGGCGGTCGCAGAGGGTCAGGAACTCCGGGTGGTCCACGAACATGAAGTCGTTGTGCCGTCCGTCGATCGTGTACAGCGTCTTGGGCGACGCGGCGGCCTCGTACAGGTTCGCGGCCTCGTCAAAGGGGTGCAGCGAGTTGCGCTCGCCGTGGCCGAGGAACAGCGGGGTCGGCGCGAGGTTCGCCACCACGTTCTGCACCTTCAGGTCGAGGATCGACTCGGTGAACTGAATCCGGGTCGGGTGCCCGAAGCCGTAGACCTGTGACAGCTCCTTCTCGACGTAGTCGCCGGTCGCCGGGTCGAGCGGGTAGTGCTCGAAGGTGTCCGCGAGCCTCGACTCGCCCTTCAGCACCCGGTTCGTCCGGTCCTCGGCCACCTCGGCGACGATCTTCTGGAACTCGTCGTAGGTGTGGATGGACTTGAGCCAGCGCTCCCCGTCGTAGAACCCGTTCAGCGCGGCGACGCCGGCGACGGCCCCGTCCTTCTCGGCGGCGAGGATGACGTTCGCCGCGCCCATGCCCCAGCCGACGAGCCCGACGCGCCGGGGGTCGATGCCGTCCTGCGCGCGCAGGAACGTGACCGCGTTGCGCACGTCCTGGGTCTGCTCCTCGATGAGGACCCGGCCCTTCTCGCCCTCGCTGTCGGCCATGCCCCGGTAGTCGAAGCCCAGGCAGACGAAGCCGCGCTCGGTCATCCGCTCCGCGAACATCTTCGGATAGAACTCGTTGAACCCCTGGTAGCCGGAGTTGATCACGAGCGCCGGGCGCGGGGCGCCGTCCTGCGCCGCGTCCTGCGGGTAGTAGAGGGTCGCTTCGAGGCGGCTGCCCTCGCTGTGGAACGCGGTGTCCTGCTGAATCACGGTAAATCCCTCGGGTCGGTCCGGGTGTCCGGCGGCCACTCTCCCGAGGTGATGCGGTCAACGCAACCATGAAGTGCAATTTCTGCAACGCCTGGGACGAGTCCGCTGCACGCGCCCCAAATCGCCTGCGGCGACGGCGAGTTGCCGGTGACCAGGCGTGTAATGGCTGAGTAACGGCGGCGCCCTACGGTTCGCGCACCCCGTATGTGCCCTCACTCGGAGGAGTGCTCGATGCACCAGCCGCAACCGTCCAGGCGCAGATCCGCCGTATGGACGGTGGCCTCGCTCGCCGCCGCCGCCCTGCTCACCACCCCGCTGCCCGCGCTGGCAGCGGACTCCCCGTCCGCGTCCGCCGCCGCTTCGGCGAAGATCGACTCCGCGCTCGCCCGCGCGGTGCGCGACGGCGGGGACACCACCTTCTTCGTCGTCCTGAAGGACCGGGCCGACCTGTCCGGCGCGAAGAAGCAGAAGACGCACGCGAAGAAGGCCGAGGCCGCCTACCGCGAGCTGCGTTCGCACGCCGAGTCCAGCCAGAAGTCGCTCAACGCCTTCCTCGACAAGAAGAAGGCCGGCCACCAGGGTTACTGGATCGCCAACGCGGTCAAGGTCACCGGCGGCCAGGACCTCGTCAACGAGCTGGCCGAGCGCCCGGACGTGGCATCGGTCGTCGAGCGGCGCTCCTTCAAGCTGGACGACATCGAGACCTCCGACAAGCAGGTCACCGCCTCCCGCGCAGCCGCGCTCGGCACCGACTCGTCCGCGGACGGCACCGACGCCCCGGCGTGGGGCGTCGCCGACATCAAGGCCGACCAGGTCTGGGACCAGTACCAGGACCGCGGCGAGGGCATCGTCATCGCCAACGTCGACTCGGGCGTCCAGTACGACCACCCGGACCTCGCCGCCAACTACCGCGGCAACAACGGCGACGGCACCTTCTCGAACGACTACAACTTCTACGACGCGACCGGGACCTGCGCCACGACCGCGCCGTGCGACAACAACGGCCACGGCACCCACACGATGGGCACCATGGTCGCCAAGAACGGCCTCGGTGTCGCACCGAACGCCAAGTGGATCGCCGCCAAGGGCTGCACCACCGACCTCTGCTACGACGACGAGCTGCTCGACGCCGGCCAGTGGATTCTCGCGCCGACCGACCACAACGGCCAGAACCCGCGCCCGGACCTGGCCCCGAACATCGTCAACAACTCCTGGGGCGGTGACGACGGCACCTTCTACACGGACATCCTGAACGCCTGGAACTCCGCGGGCATCTTCGAGGCGTTCGCAGCCGGCAACGACGGCAACGGCGTCACCTGCTCCACGACCCACCCGCCGGGCTCGCAGGCGGAGTCCTACGGCGTCGGTGCCTACGACGTGAACGGCAGGATCGGCAGCTTCTCCGGCTTCGGCCCCTCGCCGATCGACGGCGGTGCCAAGCCGAACATCACCGCCCCGGGCGTGCAGATCCCCTCCACCTGGCCGGGTAACTCGTACAACACCATCAACGGCACGTCGATGGCGACCCCGCACGTCGCGGGCGCCGTCGCGCTGCTGTGGTCGGCGGCCCCCTCGCTGATCGGGGACATCCAGGGGACCCGCAAGCTCCTCGACGAGGGCGCGCGTGACGTGGACGACACCCACTGCGGCGGCACCGCCGAGATGAACTACGTGTGGGGCGAGGGCAAGCTCGACATCCTCGCCTCCGTCGAGAAGGCCCCGCACACCGCGGCCGTCGTCAGCGGCAAGGCCACCGACAAGGCGACCGGCGCCGCCCTGCCCAACATCACCGTGCAGTCCACCGACGCGGCCGGTGCGGTCCGTACGGTCACCACCGGCACCGACGGCACCTACCGGCTGCCGCTGGCCGCCGGCACGTACTCCTTCGCGTACAGCGGCTACGGCTACGCGAACCGCGCGGTCACCGGCGTCACCCTGGCCGAGAGCCAGGCGTACACCCGGGACATCGCGCTGACCGCGGTGCCCAGCCACCAGGTCTCCGGCATCGTCCGCGACGTCACCGGCAAGCCGCTGCCCGGCGCGTCGGTCGAGCTGACCGGCACGCCGCTGCCCGCCGTCACCACCGACGCCAACGGCAGGTACACCTTCAAGAAGGTCGCCGAGGGCTCCTACGGCCTCGCCGTGAAGCCCGCCGCGCCGGTCCTGTGCAACGGCGTCTACACCGGCACCGCCGCCGTCGGCGCCGCCGACCTGACGAAGAACGTGCAGGTCCCCAACCGCACGGACAACTCCGGCAACGTCTGCGCCCCGGCCGCCTACTCCTGGATCGCGGGCTCCAAGAAGGTCGCCCTGACCGGTGACGAGGACTCCGCCAAGATCTCGCTGCCCTTCTCGGTGAAGCACTACGGCGTCTCGTACTCCACCGCCTCGGTCACCACCGACGGCCTGATCAACTTCCTGTCCTCGCGCGTCGGCGACTACAACAACACCGCCCTGCCGGCGGCCGGCGTCAACGGGGTGAAGGGCATCGTCGCCCCGCTGTGGGACGACCTGACCCTGGACAAGAAGTCCTCCGTGCAGACGGCCACCACCGGCACCAGGGGCAGCCGGAAGTTCGCCATCGTGTGGAACAACGCCGCCTACGCCAACGGCACTTCGGGCCGCGCCACCTTCGAGGCCGTCTTCGACGAGGCCACCGGTGGTGTGACCCTCCAGTACCAGTCCGTCGCGGACCGGGGCGCCGGCGCCACCGTCGGCATCGCCGACCAGTCCGGCTCGGACGCCCTGCAGTACTCCTTCAACCAGGCCGTGATCGCGAACGGCACCGCCCTCGGCTTCACCCAGGGAGCGAAGTGATGAGAGCCCAGCACTCCCGGCGGGCGCTTCAGCTCGCCGCCGGCCTCGCCGCGGCGGGCCTCTGCCTGACCGCCGCCCCGCAGGCCCTGGCCGCCGACAGCGACAGCGGCAAGCCGATGAAGCTGACCAGCGCCGAGGCGAAGAAGCTCGCCGCCAACGCCACCCTCGACCCGTACGTCAAGGCCGAGGACACCACCGCCGCGCAGCAGGACACCGCGGCCGAGCCCGCGGCCCAGGCCGCCGCCACCGACCCGAACACCAAGGTCACCATGACCGCGAAGGCCACGCTGGAAGGCGTGCGCGGTCTGGGCGCCACGGTGCCGATCGGCAAGAAGGGCGACTACTTCTCCGTCAACAGCATGGGCTACGTGCAGCGCCATGCCGCGGACGGCAGCGAGACCTGGGCCCGCACCAGCAGCTCCTTCTACACGGACTGGCAGGTCAAGCCGCTCCAGGTGTGGCGCGTCGAGCCGTACCCGGCCCAGATCCTCATGGGCTACAACGCGGTCTCGCCGTTCTCCCCGAACTCGCAGTCCGGCTACTCGGCCGGGGACCTGACCGGCGACGGCGTCCCGGACATCGTGTTCACCGCGCTGGTCGGCGCGACCCCGTATCCGCGGCCCTTCACCTCCCCGGGCTCCGACCTGAGCACCGGCACCTTCGTGACGGTCCTCGACGGCAGGACCGGGGCCACGGTCTGGTCAAAGCTGTACAACTACGCCTCCATGGTCAAGATCGTGGACGGCACCCTGCTCATCGCCGACGCGCCCCGGATGAGCGGCGACGCGAAGGTCCCGGCCGCCGCGACCGCCACCCTGACCGGCATCCGCTTCGCGGCGGGCGCGGGCGGGAAGCTGACCCCGGCCCGGACCTGGACGTTCGACACCAAGGAAGCCCGGTACACCAACTGGGGCGACATCCAGGACCTCGGCAAGGGCAAGGTCGCCGTCTCCTGGAACCTCGCCAAGGCGGCGGGCGTCGAGGGGCGCGGCCACACCGCCGTGCTCGACGCCACCGACGGCTCGGTCACCTGGCGGACGGACAGCGTGCTGTACAGCCGCATCATGCGCCCGGACGCCGGCCGCAAGCGCCTCGTGGCCGTCGAGCAGGCGGACGCCAACGACGCGGTGCACTACGAGATCGCCGCGTACGACCTGAAGACCGGCCACCGGGCCACGCTGAGCAGCCGTGACAACGTGGTGCCCACCGCGCTGGCGGTCGGCGACCTCGGGGCCAAGGCGGGCGACGAGTACGCCGTCTCGGAGTCCTCGTTCGACGAGAACCTCGCCATCAACGCCGCCACCGTCCGCGTCGTCAACGGTGACAACGCGGACAAGGTCCTCTGGTCGAACACGACCAAGCGGGATGCTGAGAACGGCCACGACGCGCCCAGCACCTGGGGCCTCGGGGTGATCGACGGCAAGCTGGTCGCCTCCGCCCAGGACGACCGGAAGATGAACGACGCGGAGAACCGGGGCAGCCTGCGCTACGCGTCGCTGACCGTCTTCTCCGGCAAGGGCAAGGTCGCCTGGCAGTCCAAGGGCGTCGCGGCCTCCCCGATGTTCCAGGAGCTCTACAGCGACGCCCAGGGCTCCCACGTCCGGGTGATCGACCAGGGCCAGAACATCCGCACCTTCAAGCTGGGCAACGGCAAGGCGCAGAGCGTCACGCCGCTCCAGGGCGACATCGCGTACGCCAAGGGCGCCGACCTGAACAAGGACGGCATGACGGACGTCGTCATGGGCGGCTCGTCCAACGGCCTGTGGGCCTACTCCGGGCCGTCGCTGGTCAACGGCTCCAAGCCCGAGAAGCTGTGGCAGGCCACGCTCCCCGGCGCGGTCCACGACATCGAGACCGGTGACGTCAACGGCGACGGCAAGACAGAGATCGTCGTCGCGGCCGACACCGCGACGGTCGTCCTCAACGGCAAGACCGGCAGGACGCTCGCCACGATCGACGGCGGCGGCCAATTCGTCCGTTCGGCCAGGCTCGCGGACCTGAACGGCGACGGCGAGCTGGACATCCTCGTCGCCACGGACGCGCTGCGCGCCTACTACGGCGACGGGCACGCCCTCTGGACGTACCGCGCCCCCGAGAGCGCCGGCGACGTGCGCTTCTCCGACCCCTCGGTCAACGAGGGCCGGGTGTACGTCTCGTACTCCAGCGTCAACTCGTACAACCTGAGCGACCCGGCGATGAACGCGGTCGCGCTCGACGCCAAGAACGGCAGGGCCCGCTGGTCGGCCGCCCCGAAGCGGCCCGCCAACGCCATCGGCGCCTTCCGCACGGCGGTCGCCAACGAGGGCGTCTTCGCCTCGGAGGAGATCCCCTACGCCGGCGGGCACGCGGTCGTCTACACCTGGACGATCGAGGCCCCGTACCCGTTCAACGAGAACATCTCCGGCGTGCAGAACCTCTTCGAGATCCGGGACGGCCGCACCGGCGAGGTGCTGCACACCTGGCTCTCCGGCGGCCTCTGGACGCACTTCAGCTTCTTCGCGAAGGACGGAGTGCTCTACGAGGGCGGCACGGCGTCGTTCCGCCGCTTCGGGGCGAACGGTGACGACAAGCAGCAGGGAGTCACCCCCCAGTCCTACGGCGGCGGCTTCCTGACCGGCCCCGGCGGACGTTCGCTGCTGGTCGCGGGGGCCGAGGCGGGCCTGTACCTCTGGGACCCGAGCATCCTGGACTCCCAGGACTCGTGGGCCTCTTCCGTCGGAAACATGCCCAGCGCCACCGGTGCCCGCAACTACTTCGCGGGTGACCTCGACGGGGACGGCGTCGACGAGGTGCTGTCGCTCAACAGCGACGACATCGGCATGGACCGCACGGCCGGCCAGTCCGGCGGCGGCTACTACCTGAGCGACAAGGGCATCCACCAGGTGACGGCGTTCAAGCTGTCCTGACCCGAACCGCCTTCTACGGGCCCCCGGGACGTCTCGTCCCGGGGGCCCGTGGAATGGGTCACCACGCCACCCGGAAACCGATGTTCCCCGCCGAGCTGTCCACCGTGTTCGAGGTGCGGGCCGCGACCCGGTAGCGGTTGCAGTACGAGTCGTGGCAGAGGTACGAGCCGCCGCGCATGGTGCGGCGGTCGTCGGTGCCGGGCTGCCAGGTGTCGGCGGACCACTCCCACACGTTGCCGGCCGTGTTGTACAGGCCGAACCCGTTGGGCGCGTACGTGTGGACGGGGGCCGTGCCCGCGTAGCCGTCCTCCTCCGTGTTACGGGTGGGGAAGGAGCCCTGCCAGATGTTGCAGCGGTGTTCGCCGTCCGGGGTGAGCTCGTCGCCCCACGGGTAGCGGGCCTGGTCGAGCCCGCCCCGGGCCGCGTACTCCCACTCGGCCTCGGTGGGGAGCCGGGCCCCGGCCCACTGGCAGTAGGCGAGCGCGTCGCGCCAGGTGACGTGGACGACCGGGTGGTCGCCCCGGTCGCGGATGTGGCTGCCCGGCCCCTCGGGGACGTCCCAGCGGGCCCCGCTCACCCCGCACCACCAGGGCGTCTGCTGCGGGCGCGGCGAGATTTTGCGGAGGTGGCCGGGCAGGAACTTCGCGAAGACGTAGCTCCAGCCGAACTCCTCCGCCTCGGTGCGGTAGCCGGTGGCCTCGACGAAGGCGGCGAACCGGTCATTCGTCACGGCGTACGCGTCGATCGCGAACGGGCCGACGCTCACCTCGCGCACCGGTCCCTCGGCGTCACCCGCGTTGGCATCGCGGTCCTCGCTGCCCATGCGGAACGTGCCGCCGGGCAGCTCGACCCGGTCCGCGAAGGCCGCCCCCGGGGCGCGCGGGGCGACCCGCCCGATGCCCAGGACCGGACCGGCAGCGGCGGCCCCGTCCCGGGACGGGGCGCAGCAGCTCTGGGGAGCGTCGTCGGGGCTGTCGTTCATCGTTGCCTTCGTCATGGTGAAGTCGTGGACGAGGGGCCCCGCACGTGCGAGGCCCGTCCGATCGTAAGGGCGGCCCTGCGGCCGGCTACTCGACGGCCTCCATCGTCTCGGCGACCTCCTCCATGTCCTCCGGCCCCGTGAAGTGCAGGTCCACATGGACCAGCGCGTCCCCGGGCTGCGGGAACTCGTCCCCGTAGGCGGTGGAGACCCGGCTCGCGGTGTCCCGGCCGACGTCGAGCCCGTAGCCGGACAGGCGGCCGGCCGTCATGGGTATCTCCGCGTGCGCGAGCGGTACGCCGCCGGCCTCCAGGGTGACGCCCGCCGACCGGTCGTCCCGGCACCGCAGGCGGAAGCCGGCCGTGGTGGGGCCGGCGGGCAGCGGGGCGGGCGAGGCGCAGACGACGTGGTCGCCCAGCAGACGGTGCTCGAAGACCAGGTGCCGGTCCTTGACGTACAGCACATAGCCGCCGGCCGCGGTGCCGGCCGCGAGCAGCACGCCGTCGGCCGTACGGCGCAGCAGGGCCGTCGCACGCATCGACCGGTTGCTGCCCGTGATGCGGGGGGGCGCGGGCACGTGGGACGCGCCCGCTTCCAGCCGGACGTGCGTGGCGCCGTGCATGCCCTGTCCGGTGCGCAGCGCCAGGAGCTCCTTCAGTGGCCGGTCGTCCAGCGGGAAGACCCCGTGCCGGGCCGCCTCCTCCTCCCACAGCCGGCACAGCCCGGCCAGCCGGGCGGGCTGGAGCGCCGCCAGGTCGTGGCACTCGGAGAAGTCGCGCCGGGTGTCGTACAGCCGCCAGACGTCGTCCTCGTAGGACGTCCCGGGGACGTGGGTGGTGACGGCCTTCCAGCCGTCGTGCCACAGCGCGCGGTGCCCCAGCATCTCGAAGTACTGGGTGTCCCTGGGGGCGGGGGCGGTGGCGTCCCCGAGTACGGAGGTGATGCTGCGGCCGTCGAACCGCTCCTCCTCGACGGGGATGCCGGCGGCGTCCAGCAGGGTGGGCGCGATGTCGACGGCGTGCGCGAACTGGTCGCGGACGCCGCCGCGTTCGGCGATGCCGCGCGGCCAGTGCACGACCAGGGGGACGCGTACGCCGCCGAGGTCCGTGTACTGCTTGTACAGCCGGAACGGGGTG
Organism: Streptomyces sp. 130; assembly: GCF_007096885.1. Taxonomy (GTDB): domain Bacteria; phylum Actinomycetota; class Actinomycetes; order Streptomycetales; family Streptomycetaceae; genus Streptomyces. The sequence continues at coordinate 202,721 of NZ_VJNO01000006.1, forward strand.
TTGCTCGCCGTCGCCCAGCCCTCGGGGTAGTGCGCGGGGCCCTCGGGGCCGCCGAGCGCGTCCAGGCGGGAGAGCTCCTGCTCGACGGTCTGCGGGATGCCGTTGTAGGGGGCGTTGACGTCGACCGCGCCCTGCGGGCCGCCCTCCCGGCTGGCGCCGTTGTCGGAGAGCACCAGGACGAGGGTGTTGTCGAGCTCGCCCCACTCCCGCAGGGCGTCGACGACCCGGCCGAGCTGGGCGTCGGCGTGCTCCAGGAACCCGGCGTACACGGCCTGCAGGTGGGCGTAGAGGCTCCTCTGGTCGTCGGTCAGCTCGTCCCAGGGCGCGACGCCGGGGTTCCGTTCGGTCAGCTCCGTGCCCTCGGGCACGAGTCCGGCCTCCGTCTGGCGGCGCAGCCGGTCGGCGCGCGTCCGGTCCCAGCCCTTGGTGAACACGTCCAGATAGCGCTCGGCATAGGCGCGGGGCGCCTGGAGCGGGGCGTGCGTGGCACCGAGGGCGAGGTTCAGGTAGAAGGGGCTGCCGGAGCGGTACGTGCGGTGCTCGCGCAGGTACGAGATCGCCCGGTCGGCCAGGTCCGCCGACAGGTGGTAGTCCGGGTCCCGCGAGGGCTGCACCGGGTGGTGGTCCTCGAAGAGCTCCGGGGAGAGCTGGTCGGTGGCCCCGCCCATGAACCCGTAGAACCGGTCGAAGCCGCGGCGCAGCGGCCAGTTGTCGTACGGGCCCGCCGGGGTGATCTCGTGTCCCGGCGCCAGGTGCCACTTGCCCACCTGGTACGAGCCGTAGCCGTGCGGGCGCAGCAGGTCCGGCAGCAGCGGGACGTCCGGGTCGATCCGGCCGCGCGAGTTCTCGAAACCGGTGTCGGTGTCCGCGATGAAGCGCATGCCGAGGCGGTGGTTGTTCCGGCCCGTGAACAGGCTCGCCCGGGTGGGCGAACACATCGGGTTGACGTGGAAGTTGGTGAAGCGCAGGCCGTTCTCCGCCAGCGCGTCGATGGTGGGCGTGCGGATCTCGGAGCCGTAGCAGCCGAAGTCCGACCAGCCCGTGTCGTCCAGGACCACCGTCAGGATGTTGGGGCGGCCGGGCGCCGGCGGGGCGGGCCACCACGGCGTGGACTCGGCGGCCGTGCGGCCGGGGGCGGCGGTGCTCACCGGGCGTCTCCCTCGCTCCGGCGCCGCTGCCGGCGCCGGTCCTGGATGCGGGCCTCCAGGTCGTCCAGCCACTGACTGGACTCGACCAGGACGGGAGGCCGGTCGTCCCGCCAGGCCTCGTCACCGTTGTGGCGCGGCTGGTCGAGTACGTGGATTCCGGCGCGGCCGGGCTCCTGGTGGGCGGCGAAGTACGTGTCCATGGCGTCGTCCAGCGCGTCGCGCCGGTCCCGCAGCCCGGGGGCGTCGATCACGTTGACCGTCTCGCGCGGGTCGCGGTCCAGGTCGAACATCTCGTGCGGGCCGTCCGGGAAGCGGCGGACGAGCTTGTGGCGGTCCGAGCGCACCATGCGGAGGTTGCCGTACTCCGCGAAGACCAGTTCGCCCGAGCCGGGCAGCGGCGCGCCGAGCAGCGCGTCCCGGTAGCTGCGGCCCGGGTACGGGGTCGAGCGGTCGTCGGGCAGGCCGGCGTCGGCGGTGTCGAGCAGGGTCCGGAAGGTGTCGACGTGGCTGACGTTCTCCTTGCGCCGCTGGCCGCCCAGGACCGAGCCGGGGTGGTTGACGATGAGCGGCACGCGGATGGACTCGTCCACCACGTTGTAGGGCAGGGTGGCGTTGCCCTTGCCCCAGAGGCCGTGGTGGCCCGTGTTCAGCCCGTGGTCGCTGGTGTAGATCACCAGGGTGTCGTCGCGGAGGTCCAGCGAGTCCAGCTCGTCCAGGACCCGGCCCACCTGGTCGTCGATGTCGGTGACGGCCGCGTAGTACTGGGCCAGGGCCTCGCGCGGGTCGTCGCGCGACGGGTAGAGCGACTCCGAGCGCGGGCGGCCGAAGGGGTGGGTGACGTCCTCGGGGATGTCCCGGAAGGTGGCCCGCCGGTAGCGCTCCACCAGGCGTTCGGGTGCGCCGGCCCAGGGGCTGTGGGTGGCGAGGTGGCCGACGAAGAGGAAGAACGGCCGGTCCTCGTCCCGGTTGCGCAGGAACTCGATGGCGCGGTCGGTGATGGCGTGCCGGTCGTAGCGCTTCTCGACGGGCTCGGTGCGCTGCCACGGGGTGTGGTAGCCCTCCGCCTCGGAGACGGGCGCGCTGCGCGAGTACCAGAAGTCGAAGCCGCGAGCGGGGCGCTCGCCGTGGCCCAGGTGCCACTTGCCGCTCAGCCCGGTGACGTACCCCCGCTCCTGGAGGACCTCGCTGACCAGGCGCTCGCCCTTCAGCCACTCGACGGAGCGGACCTCGGGGTCCGCCTCGGCGAGGTAGTCGTGCACGCCGTGCTGCGAGGGCAGCCGGCCGGTGAAGAAGGACGCCCGGGCGGGGGAGCAGACCGGGGAGGGGGTGTAGGCGTTGTCGAAGACCACGCCCGTCCGCGCGAGGTGATCCAGATTGGGGGTCTGCACCTCGGAATTCCCGTAGCACCCGGCGGCCCACTGCGCGTGGTCGTCGGTGAGGAAGACAAGGATGTTCGACGGCATGAACGGACTCCAGCTTCTGTTGAACGCCGCCCCAACTTAAAGATTGGACCTCTGGATGTCCATCCCTTGACAGGTGCCTTCGCTCACCTTTACATAGCTGAAGCCTTGGACCACCAGAGGTCCAATCTCCTAGCTCAGTTCTGAGGGAGCCCTCGATGACCCCCGTCGATCGCACACCGGGAAGCCGCGCAGCGGCGAGCCGGCGCCCGGCCACCGCGTGGCTGGTGACGGCGCTCCTGCTCTCCGTGGGCAGTTACCAGCTCAACAACACGATGGTCGGCCCGGCCAACGCGAAGATCATCGAGAGCCTGCACACGGACACGGCGACCGTCGGTCTCGCGCAGACCCTCTTCTCGATCGTCGGCGCCATCTCGGCCATCGTCGTGACCCGCATCAGCGACTGGACTGGACGCCGCCGCGCCCTGCTGTTCAGCCTGTGCTCGCTCGTCGTCGGCAACGTGATCGTGGCGCTCGCCCCCGGCGTCGGCGTCTACATCGCCGGCCGTGCCCTGTCCGGCATGTGCGGCGCCGTCTTCGCCTTCGCGTTCCTGATCCTCCACGACCTGCTCGACCTCAGGACCTTCAGCAAGGCGCTCGCGGTCATCGCCGCCATCAAGGCGGGCCTCGGGGGCATCGAGGCCGTCGTCAGCGGCAGCATCGTCGACTCGTTCGGCTACCGGGGCGTCTTCTGGTGCATGGTCGCCTTCACGCTGGTGGCCGTCGTCTGCGTCCACTTCGTCGTCCCCGAGATCACCCCGGCCGAGAAGCGGCGCCTGGACTGGCAGGGCTCGGTCGTGATCGCCCTCGGCCTGGCCGGTCTCTCGCTGACCCTCTCCCAGGGCGGCAAGTGGGGCTGGTCGAGCCCCGGCACGCTCGCCGCCCTCGTCGGCGGCCTTGTCTTCCTGTGCAGCTTCCCCTTGGTCGAGAAGCGCGTGACGGAGCCGCTGATCCGGACCAGCGAGCTCGCCTCCCGCAAGGCGTGGCCCCTGCTGCTCACCAACGTCCTCACGCTCGCCGGCGCGGGCGCGGCCACGCTGTTCGTCCTGCCGCTGCTCGCGCAGAACGAGAGCGGCGGCTTCGGGATGAACGCCACCACGGCGGCCCTGCTCTACACGATGCCGGTCTCCGTGGTCGGCTTCGCCTTCGCCCCGGTCGCCGGGACGTACGCACCCCGGATCGGCTGGCGCGTCATCCTGCTCGCCGGCCTGATCATCACGGTCGCCGGCCTCGCCGTGCTCGCCGCCTTCAGCGACAACTCCAAGGTCGCCTTCGCGATGACGCTCCTGCTCGGCGCCTGCTACACCGGCCTGGTCCTGACCGCCCTCGACGGCCTGGGCGTGCTGCTGTCGTCCGCCGAGGCGCCCGGTGCGCTGACCGGCTTCAACACCGCCGCCTTCGGCATCGGCGCCTCGCTCGGCATCGCGGTCAGCAGCGGCATCATCACCCAGCACCAGGTGCACGGTGCGGCCACGCACAGCGGTTACGCCACCGCGCTGTGGACGTGCACCGGTCTGGCCCTCCTCGGCCTGCTCGTCTCCTTGCTCATCCCCCGTACCAGCGTCGGCGAGGTGGCCGAGGACCGGTCCCGTCAGGGAGCCGCGGCGGCCTCCCGCTAGATTCATTGCGACCGGCGGCACCGCACGGCTGCGGGCGGCTCATGACGATGGAGAACCCTTGACACGGCTACGAACGCTCCGCGCCCAGGCGGCGGAAGAGCTCCGCGCGCTGATCGCAAGCGACTACAGCCCCGGGGACCGGCTGCCCCCCGAGGCCGAACTCGCCAAGCGGATCGGGCTGAGCCGCAACACCGTCCGCGAGGCCGTCGCCCTCCTCGTCTCCGAAGGGCTCGTCCAGCGGCGCTGGGGCGTGGGCACGACCGTCCTCGCCCCGGTCCCGCCGGCCTCCTTCAGCGTCACCGACATCATCCCCGTCAAGGAGATCATCCAGGGCGCGGGCCGCGAACCGGGCCTCTCCCACTGGCACCACGCCTCGGTCCGGCCCGACCCGGAGATCGCGGCCCACCTCGACCTGCCCGAGGAGGAGGCGGAGACCTGGTACGTGGAGCGCGTCTTCACGGTCGACGGGCGGCCCGCCGTCCACCTGCGCGACTGGTGCCTCAAGACCATCGGCGGCCGGCCCGTCGACCTGACCCACCTGCACGACGTGGAGGTCGACTTCATCGGCCTCCTGCGGGAGCAGTCCGGCGAGATCCTGCACCGCATGGAGGGCAAGCTCCAGGGCGCCCTGTCCGGCGAGGCGTTCGCCACGCCCGCGAACCCGGGGCCGGTCCCGCTCGTGCAGATCACCCAGACCTGCTACACGACGGGCGGCTCGGCCGTCGTCTACTCGATCGTGCAGTTCGACACGAGCGTGGTGGACCTGACGATCCGCCGGGCGTTCACGGGGACGGAGGGGTAGCCCCCCCGCCCGCCCCCCACGGCGAACAGGCGACATGTCGCATGTTCGCCACCCGCGACTCCTATGCCCCACCGCGACGCCGACCCCAGGATGTCCGGCAACGGGCCGCGCGGCTGCCTCAGCGGTCGCCCGGCCCGTCCCCGTGCTCCCGTTCGTCCGTCGCCCGGCAGCCGATGCCGTGGCCGCACCGCGCCAGGAGGCCACGATGTCCACCGGTCCCGCCGGGCGCGCCGGAGTGGCGGCGCGCGGCACCGCGGTCCTCGCCGCCGCGCTCACCCCCGCGCTCCCCGGCCCCGTGCTCCCCGCACAGGCGGCGTCGCCGGAGCCGGCCGGCGTCACCACGCGGAGCACCGCCCCGCACCGCGACACGCTCGCCCCGGTCACCGGGGGCACGGTCACCGACACCTCCGCGCGCGTCCCGGTCGCCCTCGAACCGGTCGCGGGCACGGCCACCGCCGTCCCGCACCACCCGCGCACCGGCGCGGAGCACGTCACGCTCCGGGCCACCGCCCGGGACGACGCCGGCCGCCGCACCCGGCAGACCGCGGTCCGGGCATACGCGCTGCGCCGCTGACCGAGGCGCGGGAGGAGCCGGAACCGCAAGCCCACTCCTACGAGGAAGGGTCCACCTCTCCATGACACCGAGACAAGGCAGACCGGGCACGGGCAGAGCGCGACGCGCCTGGGGACTCCTGCTCGCCGCCGGCCTCGCGGCGGCGGGGCTCCCCGCCGCGACGACCGCCCAGGCCGCGCCCGCGAGCGACACCGCCGCGTCCGTCGAGCGCGCCCTGACCGACGACCTCGCGGACGGCGGCAGTTCCACCTTCTGGGTCTACCTCCGCGACGAGGCGGACCTCAAGGGCGCCGCGGAGATCAAGGACCGGTCGCGGCAGGGGCGCGAGGTGCACAGCCGCCTGCGGGAGGCGGCCCGGACCAGCCAGTCCGCCCTGATCGGCATGCTGCGGGACGCCGGCGCCTCGTACACGCCCTTCTGGATCGCCGACACCGTCGAGGTGAAGGGCGACGCGAAGCTGCTGAAGCGGATCACCGCCCTGCCGGAGGTGGACCGGGTCACCGGCGACCGGACCTACGGTCTGCCGGAGATGAAGGCGGCGCAGGACGAGCCCACCGTGGACGACGTCGAGTGGGGCGTCGACCGGATCGGCGCGCCCCGGGTCTGGAAGGACTACCAGGCCACCGGCGAGGGCATCGTCGTCGGCAGCATCGACTCCGGCGTCCAGTACGACCACCCCGCGCTGGTGAAGCGGTACCGGGGGAACAACGGCGACGGCACCTTCACGCACGACTACAACTGGTACGACCCGACGATCAGTTGCGGCATCGTCGTGTCCACGCCCTGCGACAACGTCGGGCACGGCACCCACACCGTCGGCACCATGACCGGCGACGGCGGCACCGGGAACCACGTCGGAGTGGCGCCCGGAGCCGAGTGGATCGCCGCCAAGGGGTGCGCGGGCAGCACGTGCAGTCAGCGCGACCTGCTGGCCGCCGGCCAGTACATGCTGGCGCCCACGGACGCCCGGGGCAAGAACCCGCGCCCCGATCTGCGTCCGCACGTCGTGAACAACTCGTGGGGCAGCGCGGCGGCGGGCGACGACCCGTGGTTCGAGCAGACCGTGCAGGCGTGGGTGGCGGCCGGGATCTTCCCGGTCTTCTCCAACGGCAACGAGGGCCCGGACTGCGGCACCGACGGCAACCCGGGGAATCTGAGGGAGAGTTACGGAGTCGGGGCCTTCGACGCGGACGGCACCGTCGCGTCCTTCTCCAGCCGCGGCCCCTCGGAGTTCGACGACGGCCTGGTCAAGCCGGACGTCTCGGCGCCGGGTGTCGCCGTCCGCTCCACCTACCCCGGCGGCAAGTACGCGGTGGGCAGCGGTACGTCGATGGCCGCGCCCCATGTCGCGGGCGCCATCGCCCTGCTGTGGTCGGCGGCCCCGGCGGTCGCGCGGGACATCGACGCGACGCGCAGGCTCCTGGACGAGACCGCCGTCGACGTCCCGGACGTCTCCTGCGGCGGCACCGCCGGGGACAACAACGTCTACGGACAGGGCCGGCTGGACGTGCGCGCCGCCGTCGAGAAGGCGCCGCGCGGCACCACCGGCACCCTGAGCGGCACGGTCACCGACGCGGCCACCGGTGAGCCCGTCGAGGGCGTCACCGTGCAGCTCACCGCCGCCGGTGACCCGGTGGGCCTCCCGGCGACGACCGACGCCGAGGGCCGCTACACCACACTCGCCACCGTCGGCGACTACACCGTGACGACGTCGTCCCCGGCCTACACCGCCGTGAAGACGGAGGTGACGATCACCGAGTCCGCCACCGCCACGGCCGACATCCGCCTCCCGGCCCGGCCCGGAAAGGTCCTGTCCGTCACCCCCGACGACGCCGACTTCGGCGCCGTCCCCGTCGGCACCACCGGCGGCCCGGTCGCCGTCACCCTCACCAGCCTCGGCAGCAAGCCGGTCACCGTCGTCCGCGTCACCGACCACGACGGGGCCTTCGTGGCCGGTCCGGGCACCTGCGGCGAGGCCCCCTTCCGGCTGAAGCGCAAGGAGACCTGCACCCTCGACCTCACGTTCCGGCCCACCGAGAAGACCGCCCAGGACGGCAGGATCACGCTCCTGGACGACGCGAAGGGCCTCGTGCACACCGTGCGCGTCCACGGCAGCGGCACCGCCATCCCCGCCCGCACCGCCGCGCTGGGCACGTCGGTCCTCCAGCGCGACCTGCACGCCGCGGCCATCGACCCGCAGGGGCGTTACGCCTACTTCGGCACCGACAACCCCTGGGACCCGCTGCCCGGTTACATCACCAAGGTGGACCTGAAGACGTTCAGGACGGTCGGCACGCTGTCGGTGGGCATCGGCCAGAAGAGCCTCCAGGACGCGGTCATCGACCCGGCGGGCAGGTACGCCTACTTCGCCGTCGCGGCGACACCGGGCCGCGTCGTCCGCGTCGACCTGGCGACGTTCACGCTGGACAAGATCCTCCTGCTCGGCCCGGACGAGGGCAACCTCCGTTCGGCCCTCATGGACCCGGCAGGCAAGTACGCCTACTTCGGGACCGGCACCGATCCCGGCCGGCTGGTCAAGGTCGACCTGGCGACGTTCACCCGGGCCGGAGCGGTCACGCTGGGCGCCGGGGACGACTTCCTGGACGCCGGAGTCATCGACTCCAAGGGCGAGTTCGCCTACTTCGGCACGGTGACCAGCCCGCAGGGCCGCGTGGTCAAGATCGACCTGGCGGCCATGAAGGAGGCCGGCTCGCTCGTCCTCCCCTCGGGTGAGGGCCCGTTGCGGTCGGCGGTCATCGCGCCCGACGACAGCTACGCCTACTTCGGCACGGGGGAGGGCGCCCGGGGGAAGATCGTCCGGGTGGACCTGAAGACCTTCGCCCGGGCCGGGGCCATCGCCCCGTCCGGCGGCGGGGCGTTCTTCTCGGCCGTGATGGACCCCGGGGGCCGGTTCGCCGCGTTCGGCACGCTGGAGCTGCCGGGCCACGTCGTCACCGTCGATCTGGAACGCTTCGAGTCCACGGGCTACGTGGTCCTCGCCGAGAAGGAGGACGGGCCGATCTCCGGCGTGATCGACCCACAGGGCGCCTACGCCTACTTCGGTACGAAGACCGCGCCCGGCCGGGTCGTCAAGGTCAGGGTCGGCGCCCGCTTCGAGCTCGCCGCCGAGGCGGGCCCGGGCAGGCTGCCGCGCACCGCGTCCCTCACCTGGAACGGGGCGACGACGGAGAAGGTCCGGGTGTTCCGCAACGGCAGGGTGGTCGCGACCGTGCCGAACACCGGGCGCTTCACCGATCTGATCACCGGCCGCCGCCTGCCCTCGTACACGTACAAGCTGTGCGACACGGCCACGGACCGCTGCTCGGCCGAGGCGAAGGTGGCCTTCGGCGGGTAGCGCGCGGGGCCTCCGCCGGTCCGTTCCCCCCGGCGGAGGCCCCAGCCCCTCGGGCGAGCCCGTCCGGGAGCACCGTTGCGGGCCGCGGAGCCACCGGACCGGCCCCGCGCCCCGGGGACTACCCTCGCCGCCATGTCCGAACACGAAACCCTCTCCGTCACCCGTGCCGCCTACGACGACGCCGCCGAGCTGTACGCGCGGATGTTCAGCGACTCGTTGCGCGACAGCCCGCTGGACCGCGCGATGCTGGACGTCTTCGCCGAGGCCGTCGGTACGGGCGGCCGGGTGGCGGACCTCGGCTGCGGGCCCGGGTACGTCACCGCCCACCTCGCCGGGCTGGGGCTCGACGCGTTCGGCGTCGACGCCTCGCCCGCCATGGTCGAGCTGGCCCGGGCGGCCTGCCCGGGGCTGCGGTTCGACGTCGGGTCGATGGCCGCGCTCGACATCGCCGACGGCGCACTGGCCGGCGTCCTGTCGCGGTGGTCCGTCATCCACACCCCGCCTGCGGAACTCCCGCCCGTCCTCGCCGAGTTCGGCCGCGTACTCGCGCCCGGTGGCCACCTCCTCATCGGCTTCTCCGCCACCGACGGGCCCGACCGCCCCACGCAGTCCTTCGACCACGCCGTCGCGACGGCCTACCGGTGGTCACCCGACCACCTCGCCGGGCTGCTGCGCGCCCACGGGCTGACCGAGACGGCCCGGATGGTCCGCGAGCCCCGGCCGGACGACCGGCGCCAGTTCCAGGAGGTGCACCTGCTCGCCCGCAAGGCGTAGCCCGGGGCGGCGCCCGGCCCGGGGGGCGCCTGCGGCCCCGGAAATACCCCGGGGGGTATCCCTGTTACAGTGGGAAAGAAGATACCCCCTGGGGTAATCGAGGCTACGTGATGGAGGGAGTCGACCGTGTTCTTCGTGGACACCCTGGAGACCGAGGGTCTGGGCAACCGCAGCTACCTGGCCGGAGGGGAGGCGACGGCGGTCGTCGTCGATCCCCCGCGTGACGTGGAGCGGGTCCTCGCGGCAGCCGCCGCGCGCGGGGTGCGGATCGCGTACGTGGCGGAGACCCATCTGCACAACGACTACGTCACCGGCGGACCGGAGCTGGCCCGGCTGACCGGCGCCCGCTACCTGGTCCCGGCCGACGCCCGGGTCTCCTTCGCGCGGGTGCCCGTCGCGGACGGCGACCGCTTCACCGTGGACGCGGGCCTCGAACTGAGGGCCCTCGCCACCCCGGGGCACACCCCGCACCACACCTCGTACGTGCTCGCCGAGGACGGCCGGGAGACCGCCGCGTTCACCGGCGGCTCGCTGCTCATCGGTACGGTCGGGCGCCCCGACCTCGTGGAGCCCAGGCTGACCGAGCGGCTGGCCCGGGCCCAGCACGCCTCCGCGCACCGGCTCGCCGGGGAGCTCCCCGACGACGTCCGGGTCCTCCCCACCCACGGCTTCGGCAGCTTCTGCTCGTCCACGCAGGCCGAGGGCGACTCCACGACCATCGGCGCCGAGCGGACGGGCAACGACGCCCTGACCCAGGACGTCGACACCTTCGTGGCCGGCATGCTCGCCGGTCTGGAGGACGTCCCCGCGTACTACGCGCACATGGCGCCCCTCAACGCCGGCGGACCGGCCCCCGTGGACCTGACACCGCCGAGGACCGCCGACGCGGAGGAGATCGCGCAGCGCCTGGCCGCCGGTGAATGGGTCGTGGACCTCCGCAGCCGTACCGCCTTCGCCGAGGGGCACGTGGCGGGGACCTTCAACTTCGAGGGGGAGGGCAAGCTCGCCACCTACCTCGCCTGGCTGATCCCGTGGGGCAAGCCGGTGACCCTGCTCGCGGCCACCGCCGAGCAGCTGGCGGACGCCCAGCGGGAGCTGGTCCGGGTCGGCATCGACCGCCCGGCCGCCGCCGCCACCGGCGGACCGGACGCCTGGCTGCGCGCGGGCGACGAGCCCCGGTCCTTCCCCCGGACCGACTTCGCCGCCCTCAAGCGGGCCCGCGAGCGCGGTGAACGGGTCGTGGTGCTCGACGTGCGCCGCGACTCGGAGCGGGCCGGGGGATACGTACGGGACTCCGTCCACATACCCGTGCACGAGCTGCACGAGCGGTCCGGCGAAGTGCCGGACGGCGAGGTGTGGGTGCACTGCGCCGGCGGGATGCGCGCGGCGATCGCCGCCTCCCTGCTCGACGCGGAGGGCCGCGCGGTCGTCGCCGTGGACGACGGCTTCGACGCGGCCCGGCAGGCGGGGCTGACGGTCGCGCCCGGTTCCGCGGCGTGAGCGTGCTGATCCTCGCCCTGGCCGCCGGGGCCGTGGTGGGGCTCGCGCTCGGCGCGCTGGGCGGGGGCGGCAGCGTCCTGGCGATCCCCGCCCTGATCTACCTGCTCGGCCTCAGCCCGGCCGCCGCGACCACCGCGAGCCTGTTCATCGTCACCGCCACCTCCGCGACCGCCCTGTACGCCCACGCCCGCGCCGGACACGTCCGCTGGAAGGCCGGGGCCGCGTTCGCCGCGGCGGGCGTCGTCCCGGCGGCGGTGGCCGGACTCGCCGCGACCCGGCTGCCGCAGGCGGTCCTGACGGCGGCCTTCGCCGCCCTCGCCGCCCTCGCCGCGGTGCGGATGCTGCGCCCCGGGTCCCGGGACGCGCCGGGGGAGGTACGGCCGCTGCGGGCCGGGGGAGCCGGGGCGGGGCTCGGCGCGGTGACCGGGCTGCTGGGGGTGGGCGGCGGCTTCCTGGCCGTTCCGGCCCTGGTGACGGTCCTGGCGTTCGAGATGCAGGCGGCCGTCGGGACGAGCCTGCTCGTCATCACCGTCAACTCGCTGACCTCGCTCATCACCCGCTCCGGCGGCGCGGGGGGCATGGACTGGGCGGTGACGGCGCCGTTCACCGGCGCGGCGATCCTGGGCGCGTGGGACGGCAAGCGGCTCGCGGCCCGGGTCTCCGGGAGCGGGCTCCAGCGGCTGTTCGCCTGGGTGCTGCTCGCGGTCGCCGCGTTCATGCTGGCCGACGCGCTGACGTGACGGCGGGGGCGCCCTCGGACCGGCGCCCCTCAGGCCAGGGAGAGGAACAGCTTCTCCAGGCGGGACCGCATCTGGTCCCGGTCCACCACCGGCTGGTCGCCGTCGGCCATGCACTGCTGGAGCCCCGTCGCGATGATGGCGAAACCGGCCCGGTCCAGGGCGCGGGAGACGGCCGCCAGCTGGGTGATCACGTCCTCGCAGTCCCGGCCCTCCTCGATCATCCGGACGATCCCGGCGATCTGCCCCTGGGCCCGCTTCAGCCGGTTGAGCACCGACTTCAGCTCGTCGGCCGCCATGTCCAGCTCCACGGTTCCTCCCCAGCGCACGGCCTGAGTGCACGGCCTCGGTCACGGTCTCATACCCCTAGGGGTATATCCTACCCCGTTCGGCCCCCGTACGGCCCACACCCGCTTGTGGACCTCCGCACCCCGGGTGAGGGTGGCGGTGCCCGCGCCGCGCGGAGCCGGGCCGCCGCCGCGAAGGAGACCGACATGCCGCAGGACACCGAGGCCAAGCCCGCCGAGCCGGCCGTCGCCCGGGCCAACCAGTCGGTACGGCGCGACTACCCCTTCGACGACACCCAGGACCTGGAGGACGCCCGGCGCGGCTTCATGGGCACCGCGGAGGACCCGGTCATCCGCGACGCCACGGGCGGCGCGGTGTGGGACCTGGAAGCCTACGGGTTCCTCGACCAGGAGTGCCCGGACACCGCCAATCCGAGCCTGTGGCGGCAGAGCCGGCTCTGCTCCGAGCACGGGCTGTTCGAGGTCACCGAGGGCATCTACCAGGTACGCGGCTTCGACCTGTCCAACATGACCATCGTCGAGGGCGACCGGGGCGTCCTCGTCATCGACCCCCTGGTCTGCGCCCCCACGGCCGCCGCCGGCCTCGCGCTGTACCGCGCCCACCGGGGCGAACGGCCGGTCACGGGCGTGCTGTACACCCACAGCCACGTCGACCACTTCGGCGGCGTACGCGGTGTGCTCGGCGACGAGGACGTGGCGGGCGGGGTCCCGGTCCTCGCCCCGCACGGCTTCCTGGAGCACGCCGTCAGCGAGAACGTCTACGCGGGCACGGCGATGAGCCGGCGCGCCGCGTACATGTACGGCGCCGCCCTCCCGAAGGGGCCGCGGGGCCAGATCGGCGCGGGCCTCGGGCAGACCGTCTCGACGGGCGCCCCCGGGCTGATCCCGCCCACCCTGGACATCACCCGCACCGGGCAGACGGAAACCGTCGACGGCATCCGCATGGTCTTCCAGCTCACCCCGGGCACCGAGGCCCCGGCGGAGCTGAACATCCACTTCCCCGGCTTCTCCGCCCTGTGCATGGCCGAGAACGCCACCCACAACCTCCACAACCTGCTGACGCTGCGCGGCGCCCAGGTCCGCGACCCGCACGTCTGGTCCCGGTACCTCACCGAGTCCGTCAACCTCTTCGGCGAGTCGTCGGAGGTGGCCTTCGCCTCGCACCACTGGCCCGTCTGGGGCCGGGAGCGCGTGATCGCCTTCCTCCTGGAACAGCGCGACCTGTACGCGTACCTCCACGACCAGGTGCTGCGGATGCTCAACCAGGGCCTGACCGGACCGGAGATCGCCGAGGAGATCGTGATGCCGCCCGCCCTGGAGCGGGCCTGGCACACGCACGGCTACTACGGCTCCGTCAGCCACAACGCCAAGGCGGTCTACCAGCGCTACCTCGGCTGGTACGACGGCAACCCGGCGCATCTGTGGCAGCACCCGCCGGCCGAAGCGGCCCGGCGCTACGTCGACTTCATGGGCGGCGCCGACGAGGTCCTGCGCAGGGCCCGGCAGTCCTTCGCCGACGGCGACTACCGCTGGGTGGCGGAGGTCGTCAACCACCTGGTGTTCGCGGAGCCGGACAACGCCCCGGCGCGCGCCCTCCAGGCCGACGCGCTGGAGCAGCTGGGCTACGGCAGCGAGAACGGGACCTGGCGCAGCGTCTACCTGATGGGCGCCCGGGAACTGCGTCACGGCAGCCTCGGCACCCCCACCGACACCGCCTCGCCCGACGTCCTGGCGGCCCTGACCCTGGACCAGCTGGTGGACGCGCTCGCCATCCGGGTCGACGGCCCCCGCGCCTGGGACGCGGACATCACCGTCCGCTGGGACATCGCGGGCGGCGAACCCCTCACGATGCGGCTGCGCAACGGCGTCCTGACCCACGTCGTGGGCACCGGACCCGCGGTGGGCGAGCCCGACGTCACCTTCGCGCTGACCGAGGCGGACCTGCGGGACGTCCTGGTGGGCGCCGTGCCGCCCGGCGACCTGGCGGCCCGCCCCGGCGTCGAGGTCACCGGCGACGCCGGCCGGCTGACCGAACTCCTCGGCCACCTCGACGAACCCAACCCGGACTTCGCCATCGTCACCCCCTGAACGGCGGACCCGGACCCACGACGACCTACGGAGGACCCATGGCGGTACGACACCGCTTGATCGAGGCGACGGTGGCAGACGTCTGGCGGGTCCTCGCGGACCCCTCGCTCTACAGCGACTGGGTGGTCGGGACCTCCGGCTCGCGCCCCCGCCGGGGCGACTGGCCCGAGGTCGGTTCCAGCCTCACGTACACCCTCGGCATCGGCCGGTGGTCCGTGCGGGGCCGGACGATCGTCCGGCGGTGCGAGGCGCCGCACGTGCTGGAACTGGAGGCCGACAGCGGGCGGATCGGCACCGCCAGGATCGCCCTGGAAGTACGGCAGTGGGGCGAGAACGCCCTGGTCACCCTGGACGAGCACCCCCTGCGCGGACCGGCCGGCACCTTCCACAACGCGGCCATCGACGCCGTGATCCAGCTCCGCCACCGCAGCGTGCTCGCGCGCCTGGCGAAGACCGTCGAGGCGGCCCCGAAGGGCACCCGCGAAGCGGTCTGATCCTCTTCCGCGCTCCCCACCACCTGGAGGCATCGATGCCGGACGCCGTGGTCATCGGCGCGGGCCCCAACGGTCTCGTCGCGGCCAACCTGCTCGCCGCCGCCGGATGGAGCGTGGAGGTCCTGGAAGCGCAGCCCGAACCCGGCGGGGCGGTGCGCAGCGACCGCCGGGTGCACCCCGATTACGTCACCGACCTGTTCAGCGCGTTCTACCCGCTGGCGGCGGCCTCCCCGGTCATCGGCGGGCTCGACCTCCAGGAGGAGGGGCTGCGCTGGTCGCGCGCCCCCCGCGTGCTGGCGCACCCGCTGCCCGACGGGCGGTGCGCGGTGCTGGAGGACGGAGCGCGGGACACGGCGGCGGGGCTCGACGCCTTCGCCGAGGGCGACGGGGCGGCGTGGCTGGAGCTGTACGCCACCTGGGACCGGGTGCGCCGCGATGTGCTGGACGCGCTCTTCACCCCCTTCCCGCCCGTGCGCCCGGGTGTCCGCCTCGCCGCCCGCCTCCGGGCCGCCGAAGGTCTCCGCCTGGCGCGGACCGTGCTGCTGCCCGTACGCCGCCTGGGCGAGGAGCGGTTCGGCGGCGAGGCGGCCAGAATCCTGCTGGCGGGCACCGCGCTCCACGCCGACCTCGGCCCGGAGGCGGCCGGCAGCGGCGGCTTCGGCTGGCTGATGTCCATGCTCGGGCAGACCTACGGCTTCCCGGTGCCGGTCGGGGGCGCGGGCGCGCTCACCACGGCCCTGGTGCGGCGCCTCGAACGGCACGGCGGCGTGCTCCGCTGCGGTGAGCGGGTCACGGAGGTCGTCGTACGCGGCGGACGCGCCGTCGGCGTACGCACCGCGCGGGGCGAGGCCGTGCCCGCGTCGCGCGCCGTGCTCGCCGACGTGTCCGCGCCCGCGCTCTACGGCGGGCTGGTCGACGCGCACCACCTGCCCGGCCGGCTCCTGGACGACCTGCGCCGCTTCCAGTGGGACTTCGCGACGTTCAAGGTGGACTGGGCGCTGAACGGCCCGGTGCCCTGGACCGCCCGCGAGGCCTCGACGGCGGGCACCGTGCACCTGGCGGAGGGCGTCGACGGCCTCACCCGGTTCACGGCGCAGATCGCCATGGGACAGGTCCCGGACCGCCCGTTCCTCCTCTTCGGCCAGATGAGCACCGCCGACGCCACCCGCTCCCCGGCCGGCACCGAGGCCGCCTGGGCCTACACCCACGTCCCGCACCGGGTCAAGGGAGACGCGGGCGAGGACGGGCTGACCGGGCGGTGGGACCGGGGCGAGCGGGAAGCCATGGCCGACCGCATGGAGAACGAGGTGGAGCGCTGGGCCCCCGGCTTCCGCTCCCGCATCAGGGCCCGCCGCCTGCTGGCGCCGCCGACCATCGAATCCATGGACGCCAACCTCTCCGGGGGCGCGATCAACGGCGGTACGGCGTCGGCGCACCAGCAACTGGTGTTCCGCCCGACCCCGGGCACCGGCCGCCCCGAGACCCCGGTCAGGGGCCTGTACCTCGCCTCGGCCTCGGCGCACCCGGGCGGCGGGGTGCACGGCGCACCGGGCGCGAACGCGGCGCGCGCGGCGCTGCGGCGGCGCCTGCGGCGGCGCTGAGGCACGGGCCGCGCCCCGGTGCCGGAGCGCGCGGGTCAGCCGGAGCGTGCGGGGCCCGCCGGCCCGGCCGCGCGGCCTCCCGCGCCGAGCAGGCCCGTGGGCGCGAACTCGGAGCGGTTCAGCTCCTTGCGGGTCGCGAGGGCGACCACCCCCGGCAGCCCGGCCCGCACCGCCTGGACGCCGCGCAGCCAGCGGGGGACGTACACCGACGGGGAGCGCCGCTCGATCGCGGCGACCACCCGCCGGGCCACATAGGGAGCCGGGTAGGTCTTCCGGGCCGGCGGGGGCATATGGGCGCGCAGCTCCCGCAGCACCGGGTACTGGTCGGCGTCCCGGATCATGTCGGTGTCGATCCAGTTCAGATAGGCGATCCCCACCCCGACGCCGCGCGGCGCCAGTTCCGCGCGCAGCGAGTGGCAGAAGCCCTCCACACCCGACTTGGAGGCGCAGTACGCGCTCATCATCGGCGCGGCCCCGATGGAGGCCAGCGAGGCGATCTGGAGGTAGTGCCCCCGGGTGTCCAGGAGCTGCGGCAGGAACGACCGGGCGGTGACCGCGCTGCCGATCAGATTGACCTCGATCACGCGCCGCCAGCTCGCCGGGTCGGAGTCCGCGAACGGCCCGCCCTCGGCCACGCCCGCGTTGGCGACGACCACCGACGCCGGGCCCAGCCGGCGGCGTACCTCCTCGGCGACGCGGGCCATCGCCGCGTCGTCGGTGACGTCCACGTGCCAGTGCCCCGAGGGGGCGGGCAGCGTGCCGGCCACCCCGGCGAGCGCGTCCTCCTCCAGGCCGAGCAGGGCCACGTGGGCGCCCCGGGCGGCCAGCTCCCGCGCCACGGCCTTGCCCAGGCCGCGCGCCCCGCCCGTCACCACGGCCGTACGGCCGCGCAGCAGGTGCTTCCGGTCAGTCACGGGACTCCTTCGCGGTGCCGGGAGGGCCAAGACGCCCTGTCCCGGCCATGGTCACCCCGGCGTGGCGGATGTGCGCGGCGGGAGCGGCCCGCATGCGGCGGCGCGGCCGGGGCAGGAGGCGGGTGACCGCCGCTCGGGTCGCGGCGGGCGGCGGGCCCGGCCACGCTGGACTGGATGAGCCCGCGCCGGTGAGAACGAGGACCGCCTTCCCCCTCCTGGAGGACTCGGATGACGACTGCCGCCGCACCGCCCGTGGACCTGGGCAGGCTGTGGACCCTGCCCGGGGTGTACGCCCCGCAGGCCGACACCCACCTGCTGGCGCGAGCCCTCCAGGCCGAGGGCCCGGCCGCCGGCATGGACGTCCTCGACGTCTGTACGGGCAGCGGTGCCCTGGCCCTGCTGGCGGCGCGCGGCGGGGCCAGGGTCTCCGCGATCGACATCTCGCGGCGGGCCGTCCTGACCGCCCGCCTGAACGCCGCCCGCGCCGGCCACCGCGTCCGGGTGCTGCGCGGCGACCTCACCGGCCCCGTCGTCGGCCGGCGCTTCCACCTGATCGTGAGCAACCCGCCGTACGTCCCCGCGCCCCACGACCGCCGCGCCCGCAGCCACGGCCCCGAGGTCGCCTGGGACGCCGGGCGCTGCGGCCGGCAGGCCCTGGACCGCATCTGCGCCCACGCCCATGACGCCCTGCACCCGAGCGGTGTGCTGCTCCTCGTCCACTCCGGGCTGTGCGGCGTGGAGGAGACCCTGGCCCGGCTGACCGCGAGCGGCCTGCGCGCCGCGGTGACCAGCCGGTCCTCCGTACCCTTCGGCCCGGTCATGACCGAGCGCCTGCCGTGGCTCCGCGCGCAGGGACTGCTCGGCCCCGACGACGACACCGAGGAACTGGTGGTCATCCGTGCCGAACGCCCGTGAACCCCGCCGTCTGACCGTCGAGCCGGGCGGCCCGGTGCTGATCGAGGGCCCGGTCGAGATCGTCCGGGAGGACGGTTCGACCGTCACCTCCGACCGCTTCGTCGTCGCCGTCTGCACCTGCCGCCGCAGCCGTATGTACCCCTGGTGCGACACCAGCCACCGCCGTCACCGGCGGCCGGTCAGCCCGCCGTCGGGTGAAGGCGGACCGGAAGCGCCTGGTGGCCGTTGCTGATCAGCGACGGGAGCGGGAGCAGGTCCTCGGCGGGGACCGCGAGACGGATCTCCGGGAAGCGCTCGAAGAGCTGACGGAGCGCGGTGGCGATCTCCAGGCGGGCGAGCGGGGCGCCGAGGCAGAAGTGGACGCCGTGACCGAACGCCAGGTGGTCCTTGGCGGTGCGGGTGACGTCGAAGTCGTCGGCGGTCTCGCCGTGCCAGTCGGGGTGGCGGTTGGCGGGGGCGAAGGAGACGAGGATCGCCTCGCCCCGCGCGATCACCTGCCCGTCGGGCAGCGGGATGTCCGAGAGGGCGAAACGCATCGGGATGTGCTTGACGGCCGGCTCGTGGCGCAGGGTCTCCTCCACCACGTCGTCCCAGCCGGCCCGGCCCTCGCGGAGGTGGGCGAGCTGTTCCGGACGGGTCAGCAGGGCGGTGATGGCCTGGTCGATCACGTTGACCGTGGTGTCGTAACCGGCGGAGATCATCAGGAGCAGTGTGTCGCGCAGCTCCTCGTCGGTGAGGCCGCCGCCGTCGCCCTCCTCGTCGCGGGTGGCGAGCAGCAGCGAGGTCATGTCGTCGCCCGGCCGCGCCCGCTTGGAGTCGATGAGCCGGGCGAGCGCCCCGTACAGGGCGGCCGTGTTGGCGGTGGCCTCCTCGACGGTGAGGGTGGTGTCGAAGACGCCGTCGACCTTGGCGCGGAAGCCGTCGAGCTGGTCCTCGGGGACGCCCATGAGCCGGCCGATCACCGCGATCGGGAGCGGATACGCCAGCTCGGCGCGGAGGTCGACGGCTTCGCCGGCGGGCCGGTCGGCGAGGCCGTCGAGGAGTTCGGAGACGATCTTCTCCACCGAGCCGCGCAGGTCCTGGACGCGGCGGGCGCTGAACGCGGGCGCGATCATCCGGCGCAGCCGCCGGTGGTCGCCGCCGTACGCGGTGAACATGTTGTTCACCGCCACCCACAGGGCGAGCGGCCAGGTGGCCACCGTCTCGGCGAACGCCGGCCAGTGCGCGCGGGCGTCCTTCGAGACCTGGGAGCTGGTCAGCAGCTCCTTCAGGAGGACCGGGTCGCTGACGGACCACGCGGTGACCCCGAGGACGTCGACGCGGGTGGCGGGACCGCGCTCGCGCAGCGCCCGGTACTCCGCGTGGCGGTCGGCGCCGGCGGGATCGAGGACGAGGATCGGCTGCTCGGACATGGGTCTCCTTCAGTGGGAGGCGTGGAAGACGACGGGGAGGGATTCCAGCGCGCGGTGGAACGGGCCGGGGCGCCGGCGCAGTTCGGAGGCCGGGACCGCGAGGTCCATCTCGGGCAGGGCGTCGAGCAGATGGGTGACCGCGGTCTCCGCGATCAGGTAGGCGTGGGAGCGCGCCGGGCAGGTGTGCGGGCCGATGCTCCACGCCAGGTGGGCCCGGTTGCCCGCGACGCCGCCGGAGGCCCGGCTGATCGCCGGGTCGTTGTTGCAGCCGGCCATCGATATCAGGACCGGCTGGTGGGCCGGGAGCAGCACCCCGTCGACGTCCGCCGGGTAGGGCGGGTAGGTGACGCAGTAGTTCGCCATCGGCGGGTCGGTGTAGAGGACGGTGTCGAGCGCGTCCCGCACGGTGGAGTGCCCGGCGTGCAGCCCGGCCGAGAACTCCTCGTCCGTGAGGATCTTCAGCTGGGTGTTGGCGATGAGATTGGTCAGCGGCTCGATGCCCGCCCCGTACAGCGTGACCAGCTGGTGGCCCATCTCCTCGTCGGTCAGCCGCGCCGAGTGGGCGAGCAGCCGGGAGGTGATGTCGTCGGCGGGCCGGCGCCGGCGCAGTTCGACCAGGTCGGCGACCGCCCGGCCCAGGATCTCGTTGCCCCGCTGGGCGTCCGTGGCCTCGAAGATCCGGGACATCCCGTCGGCGATGCGCGCCCCGATCTCGTCGGGGCAGCCCAGCAGGGAGCTGAGCACGCGGAACGCGATCGGCCACGCGTACTGCGTGAGCAGATCCGCCCGGCCCGCCGTGATGAAGTCCCCGATGGCGGCCTCGGCCAGCTGCTCGACCCGGGCCCGCAGCTCGTGCTGGTCCACGGCGTCGATGGCGGTGGTGTTCGCGGCCCGGTAGCGGGCGTGCGCGGTGCCGCTGCTGCGCAGGGCGTTGGGCCGCCACTCCAGCATCGGCCGCACCGGGCAGGAGGCCGGCACCCGCTCCTGCCAGACGCGCGGATCGTGCGGGAAGTACAGCGGGTCGTTGAGGATGCGCCGGGCCTGGAAGTAGCCGATCACCAGGGTGGCCGGGACGCCCGGGGACAGCTCGACGGGCACCAGCGGTCCGTACGCCGCCCGCATGCTCTCGTACGCGGCATGCGGGTCGGCGGCGTACGCCGGGTCGTAGAGCGCGACCCGGCCCGACGGGGCCGACGGCAGGGTGGTGCTGGGGGACGTCATGACGTGGGCTCCAGGGAGAGGGCCGGCCGTTGCGCGGCGAGGTGTTCCGTGAGCGTGATCAGGGCGTACACGCAGGAGGTGCGGTCCCGGGCGTCGCAGGTGGTCAGGGGCGTCTCCGGGTCCAGGGCCAGCGCCTCGCGGATCTCGGCGAGGCCGTAACCGGGCGCGTCCGGGAACACGTTGATCGCGACCGCGTACGGGATGCCCTGGTCCTCCAGCAGCCCCAGCGCCTCGTGGCTCGCGTCCAGGTCGCGGGTGTCGGCCAGCACCAGGCACCCCAGCGCGCCGTGCGCCAGGTCCTCCCACAACGGCTGGAAACGCGCCTGGCCGGGCAGGCCGAACAGATACAGGGCGAGGGCGCCGCCGGCCAGGTGGATGCGGCCGAAGTCCATGCCCACGGTCGTCGTCGTCTTGCCCGGCACCCCGCGCAGATCGTCCACGCCGACGCTGTCCTCCGTGATCGGCTCCTCCATCCGCAGCGGCCGGACCTCCGAGACGCTGCCGATGAAGGTCGTCTTGCCGACGCCGAAGCCACCGGCGATCACGATCTTGGCGGACTGGGTCACCGTGGCCGGTACGTACGAGACGCCGTTCGAGGCGTCAGACCAGTTCTCGGAGTCCATCGAGCACCTTCTGGAGGATGTCGTTTCGGGGCCGGTCACCGGCGGCGGGGGCCGGGGCGGCCAGATGGCCGCTGTCCATCAGGGAGGACACGATGATCCGGACGGTGGAGGGCGGCAGCCGGAGCGCGGCGGCGATGTCGGCGACCGCCAGACCGCCCCGGCCCACCGCGAACAGGCCCATCACCCGCCGCGCGTCGGGCCCCAGCTCACCGGCCGGGCCGGGCGCGGCGACGACCACGCTCTCCAGGCGCACATCCCGGTCCGGGCGGACCCGCCCGCCGGTACGGACGTAGGGCCTGACCATGTCCGGATCGTGCCGTGGGCCGCTCATGCGGCAGGGCCCCCGTCCGGCTGGAGCACCGGGGTGCGCTCCCTGGTGCCCAGCTGTTCGCCCAGGCGGACGACCAGCAGGGCCATGTGATGGCTGATCAGCCCGACGTCGGCGTGCGGGCCCGTGGTGACGACGGACAGCATGGTGTGGTGCCCGGCCGCGGTCGTCAGCCCGATGTTGGCCACGGACTCGATGAGCTGCTGGCGCACCCCCTGCCCGCCGGTGAACTCGTCCCAGGCCCGGCCCGACGCGCGCAGCGACGCGGTCAGGGCGGCCAGCTTCTCGCCGTCCTCCTGGCTGATGGTGCGCGTCCGCGCCTTCAGGAGCCCGTCGCCGCTCATCAGCACGGCGTACCGGACGCCCTCCACCGACCCGAGCTGCTCGTCCAGCAGCCAGCCCAGGGTGTTCGCGTGCGTGTCCGACATGATCAACGTCCTTCATCCGTACGAGGGGTGTTCTGGTCGTCCCGGCTGCGGCGGCTGCCCGCCATCCACGCGGCGGCCACCGCGGGTCGGCCCGGCCCGACGTCCGGTTCGGGCGCCGGCCGCGTCCCGGCGGCGGGCCGCGCCCCGCGCCGGCGGACGGTGAGCCCGCCGGCCGTGGTCGCCGGCGCCGGACCGGAGGCGGGGTCCCCGTCGGGCGGGGGCAGCGGCGCGGTGGCCTTCCGGGCCGCGGGCGGCGGCTGCGCGGCCACCGGCCGGGCCGGCCCCGGCGTCGTCAGCAGCTCCCGCGGCAGCACGATGATCGCCCGGGTGCCGCCGTACAGGTTCGGCGCGGTCAGCTCGACCCGGAAGCCGTACTGGTGGGCCAGGACCGAGGCCACCCGCAGACCCGTCTGCGGGTACGCGCCCAGCCGTGTGATGTCGTCCCGCTGCTCGCCGGACATCACCTCGCGGGCCCAGGTCAGCCGCTCGTCCTCCATCCGCAGACCGGCGTCGTCCACCACGAGGAAGGCCGCGTTCGCCCCGTGCTCCAGGGAGACGTGCACCAGGGCGTTGGGCGGCGAGTAGCGCAGGGCGTTGTCCAGCAGCACCGCCAGGGTGTGGACGACCGCCTCCACGGACCTGCTGCGCACCGCGAAGGACTCCAGGTCCGTGTGCTGGACGCGCTGGTAGCCCTCGACCCGGCCCATGGCGGTGCGCACCACATCGGTCAGCGTGGTGGCGGGCCAGCGCCGCGACAGCTTGTCACCGGCCAGGACCCCGTAGCCGGACGCGGTGAGCAGCATCTGCTGCGCCAGGTGGTCCATCTCGACCAGCGTCGCGTACGCGTCGTCCGACACATGGCGCCGCACCCCGGCGCTGATCGTGCTGCTCAGCTTCGCCGCGCGGTGCACGGTGCTCGACGCGAAGGCGCGTACCGCCGCCCGCGCCGTGTCCACCGACTCCCGGCGGACCCGCTCGACCTGACGCTCCGTCTCCGCCCGCGCCTGGGCGAGCTGTTCGTCGGCGGCCTCCTGCGCGAGACGGCCCGTCATGGTGATCGCGGAGCGCACCTGGTGCGCCAGCGCGGTCAGCCCGTTGGCGAGCTGGGTGTGGGCCAGCTGGGGCGGGATGGCCGGATCGGGTTGTTGGGGGCGGCCGGTCCGCGCCTCGGAGGCGGCCACCTGGACGAGACTCTGGGCGATGAGCGCCACGTACTGCTCGGCGGCCCGGAGCTGCTGGCTCAACTGCTCGCGCTGCCGGTGCGTTTCGTCGGCCCGCCGCCGCTCGGCGCGGGCTCGGCGCAGGAACCACAGCGAGGCGCAGGCCCCCGCGGCCAGCGCGAGCAGGATCGATATCGGTTCGGTCATGGGGTCCTCGCGGAAATCAGGGGGACGGTTCAGCCGGCCGCGCGGGCATCGGAGGGCAGGCCGGTCCACGGTCCGCCGCAGCCGGTCGACCCACTGCCGAAGCCGGCCGCCGGGTGGGGGTGGAGCGGTTGTCCGGCGAGGGGGACATGACAGAACACTAATCAGAAACGTCCAAACAACGTGTGCAGGACGAGTGTTGACGATGTATCGGTGGCCGGAAAGTGAGACAACCTGCCCGTTCGGGCGTCGAACGCCCCTCGTAGGATTCGGTGCGGGCCGCGACCGCCAAGGCGCGGACCCAGCAGCGCCCGAGCAAGCGTCATTCCGCGCCGGCGCACCGGCGGCCAAGCGGCCGGGCGCACGGCCGGGACATCAAGTGAGTGGAGAGTCAGTCATGCGTGGAGGCAGTATCGCCGTGGTCGGCGGGAGCATAGCGGGGTGTGCCACCGCCCTCGCCGTGTCGCGCGCCGGAGCGGACCGCGTCACCGTCTTCGAGCGTGCCGACGCCGAACTCCGGGACCGGGGCGTCGGAATCGCCCTCCAGAGCGACCGCTACGAGGAGCTGAGAGAGGCCGGATACGTAGCCCCCGAGATGCCCTGGGCGCCGCTGAACCGGCGGGTGTGGAGCGTACGGGACTCGGACGCGCCGCACGGCCGGGGCTTCGGGCAGCAGCCGTTCCCGTTCCGCGCCTACAACTGGGGCTCGCTGTGGAGCGAGCTGCGCAGCCGGGTGCCCGAGGGCGTCGACTACCGCTCCGGCGCCGTCGTCACCTCCGTGGAGCCGGCCGACGACGGGGTGACGCTGCGGCTCGCCGACGGCCACGAGGAACGGTTCGACCTCGTCATCGGCGCCGACGGCTACCGCTCCGTGGTCCGCGAGGCCATGTTCCCCGGCATCAGCCCCCAGTACGCCGGATACATCGGCTGGCGCGGCGCCTCCGAGGACGTCGAGGGGCTGCCCTCGGACGGGCTCGACGCCCACAACATTGCCTTCCCCGGCGGCCACTGCATGATCTACCACATCCCGGACGGCACCGGCGGCCACCACCTCAACTGGGTGCTCTACACCACGCCCCCGCAGACCGACGGCCTCCACCCGGACCTGCGCACCCCCACCTCGCTCCCGCCCGGCCGCCTCAAGTCCGAGCTGACCGACTGGCTGCGCGCCCTCGTCGCCGACAACTTCCCGCCGTTCTGGGCCGACAAGGTGCTCGGCACGCCCGCCGAAACCACCTTCATCCAGCCCATCTACGACCTGGTCGTCCCGCACTACACCTCGGGCCGCATGGTGCTCGTCGGCGACGCCGCCAGCGTCGCCCGCCCGCACGTCGGCGCCGGCAGCGTGAAGGCGCTCCAGGACGCGACCGCGCTGGAGGCCGCCTGGAACGCCGGGGACAGCTGGAAGGACGTGCTGGAGCGTTACGACGCCGCACGAGGCCCGGTCGGCTCCGCGATGGTCGCCCTCGCGCGCCGCATGGGCAGCACCCAGGTCGAGAACACCCCGGACTGGGCGGCCATGCACCAGCCCGACTTCGACGCCTGGTGGCAGGAGCAGAACAGCGGCTCCGACCGCAGCAGCGGCTTCGGCGGCCACAGCCTGAAGGTCAAGTAGCCCCCGGGCGCGAGGGGGCGCCGCCGCCCCCTCGCACCCGTCAGGACCCCGTGGGCGCGAGCTCCAGCGCCGCGTGCAGGGCCGTCGGGTCCGCACGGACCTCCGCCCCGTCCAGCCGCAGCGCCACCCGGCCCGACGTCAGGACCGTGAGCGTGTCCGCGCACCCGGCCGCCGTCGCCGGACTCGGCGACACCAGGAGGACGGCGATGCCCTCGTCGGCCAGCGTCGCCACCAGGTCGTGCACCTGACGGACCAGGGCGGGCGCCAGGCCCTCCGTCGGCTCGTCCAGCAGCAGCGTGCTCGGCGAACCGAGCAGCGCCCGGGCCAGGGCCAGCATCTGCTGCTCCCCGCCCGACAGGTCCGTGCCCCGGTTGCCCCGGCGCTCGCCCAGCCTCGGCAGCAGCTCCAGGACCCGCTCGGGCGTCCACACACTCGGCCGCGAGGCGTCGCCCCGGCGCGGCGGACGGTACGAGAGGCGCAGGTGCTCGGCGACGCTGAGGTTCGCGAAGACCCGGCGGCCCTGCGGCACCAGGCCGATCCCGGCGCGGGCGATCCGGTGCGCCGGCTGTCCCGTCAGGTCCCGGCCGGCCAGCCGTACGGTGCCCGCGTCCGGGCGCATCAGACCGGCGACGGTGTGCACGAGCGTCGTCTTGCCCGCGCCGTTGTGGCCGACGACGGCGTGCACCGTGCCGGCGGGCACGGACAGGTCGAGGCCGTGGAGGACCGTGCCGCCGTGGTAGCCCGCGGTCAGGCCCGTGATGTCGAGCATCGGGGATCGGTCATCCTCTCGCTTCGGTGCTGCCGGTGATCGCTTCAGGGGTGCGGGCGGCAGGCTCCGGCACCGCGTTCTGGTACGCCTCGCGGACCTCCGGGTGGGCGAGCGCCTCCCCGGTCGGCCCGGTCACCAGCACCCGGCCGGCCGCCAGCACGGTCACCGACGTGGCGACCTGGGCGACCACCTCGACGTGGTGCTCGACCAGCACGACCGCCACGCTCTCGGGCAGCGCCCCGAGGATGGAGAGCAGCCGGCCGATGTCGCCGTCGGTCAGCCCGGCCGCCGGCTCGTCCAGGAGCAGCAGGCGCGGATCGCCCGCCAGCGCCGCGGCCAGGTCCAGCATCCGGCGCTGCCCGTGCGAGAGCTCGGAGGCCGGCCGGTGCGCCAGGTGCGCGAGGCCCACGGTCTCCAGATGCCGCCCCGCCGACTCGGTGTGCAGCCGGTAGCGGGACGGGCTGCGCCAGGCGCCCCGGCGCTTCGGGTGGTGCGCCCAGCCGGCCAGCACGATGTTGTCCAGCACCGTCAGCTCGCCGATGACGGAAGGCTGCTGGAAGCTGCGCGCGATGCCCAGCCGGCTGCGCTTCGCGGTGGACGCCCGGGTGACGTCCGTACCGTTCAGCGCGATCGTGCCCCGGTCGGGCCGGTCGGTGCCGGCGATGAGGTTGAGCAGGGTCGTCTTGCCGGCGCCGTTGGGCCCGATCACGGCGTGCCGGGCGCCCGGGGGCAGCCGCAGCGCGACGTCGTCGACGGCGGTGAGGCTGCCGTACCTGCGGGTGAGGTGGCCGAGGTCAAGCACGGGGGGCGGGGAGCCGGGTGCGGGCGTCATGGGGAGACCTTCGCGGAGGATGCGGCGGGCGCCGGGCGGCCGACGACGGCGCTCAGGCCGGCCAGGCCGCGCGGCAGCAGATACACGGCGGCGATGAACAGCGCCCCGAGCAGCAGCGGGCCGTGGCCGGGCCAGGAACCGGCCACCCAGTCCCGGGTGAACACGATCAGCCCGGCGCCGAGAAGGGCGCCGATGACCGACGTCGTACCGCCGATGACGACCGCCAGCAGCGCGAACGCGGCGATCTCGAAGCCGACGTCGGCGGGGGAGAGGTACTGCTGCACGGTGACCATCAGGGAGCCGCCCACCCCGGCCAGCGCGCCGGCGCAGATGTGGGCCACCAGGAGATAGCGCCCCACGGGGTGCCCGGACGCGCGCATCCGCGCCTCGGCGCCCCGGGTCCCGGTCAGCAGCTTGCCGGCCGGGGAGCGCAGGACGAGCAGGGTGAGGGCGAGGGCGACGACCGCGACGACCGCCGCGTACACGTACAGCTCGCGCTCCTCGGTCATGCCCTCACCGCCCCACAGCGCCTGGGTGGCCGGGAAGCCGACCAGCCCGTCGGCCCCGCCGGTGACGGACTTCACCTGGTTGATCACCGCACTCGTCAGCTCGCCGACGGCCAGCGTGATCATCAGCACGGTGGTGCCCCGGGCCCGGATGACCGCGGGGCCGGTCACCGCCGAGAACACGGCGGCGGCGAGCGCCGACAGGACGATCTGGACCGGGCCCACCGTCCACCCGGCGTCGGCCAGGTTGGCGGTGGCGTACGCGCCGACGGCGAACGGGGCGGTCTGCCCGAGCGTGGGCAGACCGGCGTACCCGGTCAGGACGGTGACGCTGACCGCGAGCAGCCCGAGCGCCAGGGCGGACCCGGCGAGCGAGATGCTGTACGAGTCGAGCATCCCGGGCAGCGCGAAGAGGACGGCGAGCAGCACGAGCAGCGGCACGGCCTGCCGCCACCCGGCCGAGTGCAGCCAGGCACCGAGCCGTCCGGGGAGCGCCGCAGCGGGCGCCGCCGCCGCGCGGGGCCGGTTCTCCCAGCGGGCGGCGAGGAGCCGGCGCAGCCGGGAGACCGGATCGGAGGACGGGCCCCGCTCCTCGTGCGCCTCCGGCTCCGTGAAGCGGGAGCGGAACACCAGCACCGCCGCCATCGCGGCGAACAGCAGATACGGCGCCAGGTCCGGCAGCACCGAGACGCCCAGGGTCTGGACCTCGCCCACGGCGACCGCCGCGGCGAGCGTGGCCCACAGCGAGCGCAGCCCGCCGAGGACGACGACCACCAGGGACAGCATCAGCACGTTCTCGGAGGTGCCGGGGCCGGGGCCGATGATCGGTGCCCCGAGGACGCCCGCCGCACCGGCCAGCGCGCCCGCCGCGGCGAGCACACCGGTGTGCACGGCGCGGGGGTTGTGGCCGGTGGCGGCGAGCATCTGGGGGTCGTCCGCCGAGGCGCGTACCGCCGCACCCACCCGGGTCCGGGTGAGCACCCACGTACCGAAGGCCGCCAGGGCGACGGCCATGGCGATGAAGCAGAGCCGGTAGGCGGGGTAGCGGTGGCCCAGCAGGCGGACCGAGGAGTCGAGCGCGCCGGGGACGCGCACCGGCAGCTCGTCCGCCCCGAAGAACTGGATCAGCAGGTCCCCGCCGACGAGGGCGATCCCGAACGTCAGCAGGGCCTGGGCCAGATGCCCACGCCGGGCGAGCGGAACCGTGGCGGCGGAGAGCCCCGCCCCGGCGAGGGCCGCGGCCGCCGTTCCGGCCGCGAGACCGAGGGCGAGGCCGCCCCACGTCCCGTCGCTCAGCTCGGCGCCGGTGTAGGCGCCGATCGCGTACAGCATGCCGTGCGAGAGGTTCAGTACGCCGGCTGTGCCGAACGCGAGACTCAGGCCGGCGGCGACCACGAACAGCAGCAGCCCGTAGGCCACGCCGTCCACCGCCGGCACGAGGTGGGCATCGAGCAGATCCATGTCAGCCGCCGAGCGTCGCCAGGTCCTGGACCATGACGTTGGACAGCTGGTTGCCGTCCGGGCGCACCTGGCGCAGGTACCACGTCTGCACGGGCGCGTGCGCCTTCTCGCTGAACTCCCAGCTGCCGCGCGGGCTGTCGATCTGGCCCAGGTCCGCGATGGCCTTGTTGATCGTCTGCGGGGTCACGTCACCCTTCTTCGCGGCGTCCGCGATCGCCTTGTCGAGCACGCCGGCCGCGTCGTAGGACGACATGGCGTACGTGGTCGGCTGGGTGTCGTGCTCGGCGGTCCAGTCGGCGGCGAACTTGCGGTTGGCCGCGTTGTCGAGGTCCGGCGCGTAGTTCAGGACGGAGTAGATGTCCTTGGCGGCCTGGCCCTCGGCCTGGAGCACGCTGCCCTCGGTGACGAAGGCGGTGTACAGCGGCAGGTCGGCGACGTCGGACTGCGCGTACTGCTTGGCGAAGTCGATCGCGGCCTTGCCGGCGTAGAAGCAGTAGACGGCCTTGGCGTCGGTCTTGGCGATCTCCGCGAAGTACGGCATGAAGTTGGTCGTCTGCGGGAACGGCGTCCACTTGGTCTTGCCGTCCGGGTTGGCCAGCTTGCCGCCGATGCGCTTGAACTCGTCGGTGAACCCGCGCAGTTCGTCGTAACCGCCCTGGTAGTCGGGTCCGATCGCGTAGACCGGGCCGTTCACCTTCTCCTTGACGTACGGGGCGATGGCCCTGCCCGGTTCGTCGGACATGAAGCTCGTCGTCCACACGTATTCGGCGTCCTTCACCTCGGGACGGGCGTTGGAACCGAGAAAGGGGATCTTCGCCTGGCCGACCAGCGGCAGCACCGCGTTGACCGAGCCACCGCTGACCAGGCCCGTCAGCACGTCGACCTTGTCCTTCTTGACCAGCTTGGTGGCGGCCGGGACGGCGGTCGGCGGGCCGTCGCCCTCGTCGGCCACGATGAGCTCGACCTTGCGCCCGCCCAGCTTGTTGTCGTGCGTCTTCAGGTACAGCTGGAAGCCGTCGCGCAGGTCGGTGCCGACCGGCTTGTAGGTGCCGGAAAGCGAGGCGACCAGGCCGACCTTGACGGTCTCGTCGCCGGAACCGCTGTCGCCGCTGCAACCGGTGACGGCGGCCAGGCCGAGGGCGAGGGCGGCGGCCCCCGCGGGCCGGACGAATCTGCGGTGGCGGGCGCGGCGGGGTATGTCGAAGAACATGGGTGCTCTCATCGGGGAAGTGGTTGGGCAACGGTGTGACCCGACCGCGGAGCCGGCTCCGCGGACGGGTCGCTGCGGCCGTGGGTAACGGGTACGGCCGGGGTCAGTGCGTGGGGGAGGAGTGCGGGGTACGGACCTCGGGGGACAGCGAGTCACCGACCTGGTTGATCAGCTCGGACATCATGTAGCTGACCTCGCCGATGTCCGCGTCCCTGGTGGTCA
This sequence comes from Streptomyces sp. 130, assembly GCF_007096885.1. GTDB lineage: Bacteria > Actinomycetota > Actinomycetes > Streptomycetales > Streptomycetaceae > Streptomyces. The sequence continues at coordinate 233,001 of NZ_VJNO01000006.1, forward strand.
TGACCAGGAGCGAGGCACCGCTGGAGACGGCCATGGAGAACATGTAGCCGCCCTCCATCGCGGTGAGGCTGTGCTCCACCGGGTCGGTGTCGGTCAGCTGGGCCGCCGCGGACAGCAGGTTCACGACGCCGGAGGCGATGGCGGCCAGCCGGTCGGCGTCGTCGCGCTCCACGCCGGTGTACGCGAGCGCGAGTCCGTCCACGGACACGGCTATCGCCTGGGTGACCTCCGGAATGCGTCCGGCGAAGTCGCTCAGGATCCAGCTCAGGTCGGTGGGTGAGGTCATTTCTTGGTCCGTTCGGTGTCGTCGTTGCTGGCGGGACGCCCGCGGGGGTTCGTGCTCCGGCTGATGCCCTGGGCGTAGGCCGCCAGGACGTCGGATACCTGCCGGGAGTCCCGGCGGCGGGGGGTCGGCCGCGGCGCACCGGCGCCGGACCGCTGTTCGGTACCGGCCCGCTTCTCCCGTGCGGGCCACTGCTGGGGCGCGGTGCGCTTGCGGACCGGGAGCCCGGACGCGCTGACGCCCGCGATGCGCGAGGCCGGCTCGTCGTGCACGGGGTGCGGGGCGGGCGCGTCGGCGGCGTCCGCACGGGCCGGGGCCTCGTGCTCGCCGCGCGCGGCCGGGGCCGCCGGGGCGCCCGCACGGATGCCGGTGCCCGCGCCGACCGGACGGCCGGCCCGCCCGCCGCGTACGGCGTCCTCCTTCCGGCGGGTGACGACCGTACGGGGCGACTCGAAGCCGCTCTCCGCCGGCACGGCCGGCTCCTCGGACACCTCGGCCAGCACGTTCTTGGGCAGGGTGACCTCGGCGATGGTGCCGGGGCCCGAGGAGTCGCGCAGCTCGACAACGATGCCGTGCCGGGCGGCGAGGCGCGCCACCACGTGCAGACCCATCGACCGCACGTCCCCGATGCCCGACTTCGGCTCGCGCAGCCCGGCGTTGAGCGCGGCACGGCGGTCCGCCGAGATGCCCACGCCCTCGTCCACGATCTGCACGACGGCCCGGTCCCACAGCCGCCAGACGGCGACCCCGACCTGGGCGTCGGGCGGGGAGAAGCGGGTCGCGTTGTCGAGGAGTTCCGCCAGCATGTGCGCGACGTCGTGCACGGCGCGGGCGGCGATGCCGATGCCCGGCTCGATCGCGCCGAGGGACACCCGGTCGAAGCGCTCGATCTGCTGGGCCGCCGCGACGATGACCGTGGAGCAGCCGATGTCGGCGGACCGCACCCGGGCGTTGCCGTAACCGCCCAGCACCAGCAGGTTGTTGGTGTTGCGCTCCATGCGGATCGCGAGGTGGTCGAGGGCGAAGAGCGTCTTCATGCGCTCCGGGTCGGCCTCGTCGCGCTGCACCGTGTCCAGCTCGGACACCATGACGCTGGTCAGCTGGGCGCCGCGGCGGGCGACCCGGACCAGGGTCTCCGCGAACTGCTCGTGGACCAGCGCCTGTTCGGCGGCGAGGCGCACGGCCTCGTGGTGGACGGCGTTGAACGCCTCACCGACCTCACCGATCTCGTCCCCGCTCGTGGTCGCGACGGGGTTGCCGGTGCGTTCGGCGACCTGCTCGGGTGTGGCACCGCTCAGCGCGCCCGGCTGGGACAGCTCGCTCATGACGGCGGGCAGCCGGGTGTGGGCCACTTCGTGCGCGGCGTTGCGCAGGTCGCGCAGCCGCCGGATCATGACCCGGCCGAGCCGGACGGCGACGAGGACGACGCCGACCAGGGTCAGCAGCACGAGGGCGACCTCGCCCCCGGCGGTCCACAGCAGCCTGGTGCGCTCCGCGTCGACGGTGGCGGCGACGGACTCGTCGATCCGCTCCTCCACCTGGTGCAGCAGGGTCTGCCGGTCGTCGGACGCCTTCTGCCACGCCTTGGGCGTGACGCCGATCGGCTTGCTGGTGTCCGTGCGCCCGATCCGGTCCTCCAGCTTGCGGGACTCCAGGGCCTTCGGTCCGGAGAGGGTGCGCTCCAGCCAGCTCCGCCACTCGTCCGGGCCGAGGCCGAACATCACGCTCGTCGACTCGGTGTAGCCGAGCCGGGAGGCGTCGAAGGTGCGCTGGGACGCGGCGGTGAAACCACCGGCGGCCTGCGCCCTCATGACGGTGATCTGCTGCTGTGCGGTGTGCTCGGCGGCCTCGGAGAGCGCCGCGGCGGCACGGATGCGGTCGGCGATGTCGGCGTCGACACCGTCGGCCTGCGCGATGCCGTCGCGGTAGCCGTTGAGGTCCGCGATCACGATCCGGTAGCCGAAGGCGAGTGCGGAGATGGTGGTGCTGCCGGAGCGCACCTGGGCGCGCAGGGCCGGGAGTTCGTCGATGAAGCGGTCGACGCGGTTCAGTGCCTCCCGGGCGCTTCCGGGCACCTCGGAGAGTGTGCCGGTGCGGCTCTTGAAGGCGGCGATGCTCTTGTCGGTCGCGTCGGAACTCGCCTGGAAGGCGGACGAGTCCCCCTGATCGGACACCAGCGCGGTGGCGGCGGCGCGCTCACGCTGCAACTGGTGGGTTAAGTCGGCTGCGCCGGCGGCGACGTCGACCATGTCGGCCAGCCGGTTCGCTTGCAGTGCCTGATTGGTCGCGGGCGCGAGGGCCAGGGCCGAGAACGTGACCGCGACGGCGAGCGGAGCGGTGACCAGCAGGACGAGGCGGCGATTGATTTTCACTGCGCGGCTCCGTCGCCGGAGCCGGGCTTGAGTATCGGTGACACGCAGATACCTGTTAACGGATTGTGGGGTGTCGGTGGGGACGCTCGTACATCGTGCGCACAGTTACGGATGGGACGGGTGGGGCGGATGGGGCTCGCAGTGCGCGGCTTGATCTTATGCCTAGTGCACAACGCTCGATGCGTGCGCTACCGAAACTTTGCGTTCAGTTCGCTGCGCGAATGCGGTCGGACTCGGTCAAGTATGGCTGTTGACAGCCGGTTTGGCCCCGCCGGGCGGGGCTTCGCGGACTTCGCCGCGAGGTGCGAAGCCGAAGGCAGTCGCGTCCGATTAGCGAAGGTGACGTTTCGTCACCCGCCCTTCACCACAGTGAACAGGCCATCCTCGAACGGCACATGACCTCCACGGCACGCCGCCTTGACCTGATCGCCCCGTCGTGCCGCGACCGCCCACCGCGCCCGCCTCCGGCGCCGGCGCACATGACGGCGCCCGCCCGGCCACCACGGCCCGGGCGGGCGCGAGGAACCCGCCTTACGCGCCCACGTACCGCGCCAGGTGCTCGCCCGTCAGCGTGGAGCGCGCGGCGACCAGATCGGCGGGGGTGCCCTCGAAGACCAGCCTGCCGCCGTCGTGTCCGGCGCCGGGGCCCAGGTCGATGATCCAGTCGGCGTGCGCCATCACGGCCTGGTGGTGCTCGATGACGACGACCGACTTGCCGGAGTCCACCAGCCGGTCGAGCAGCCCGAGCAGCTGCTCCACGTCCGCGAGGTGCAGTCCGGTGGTCGGCTCGTCCAGCACGTACACCCCGCCCTTCTCGCCCATGTGCGTGGCGAGCTTCAGCCGCTGCCGCTCACCGCCGGACAGCGTGGTCAGCGGCTGGCCGAGGCCGAGGTATCCGAGCCCGACGTCCACCAGCCGTTCGAGGACGCGGTGCGCGGCCGGCGTACGCGCGTCACCGGAGCCGAAGAACTCCTCGGCCTCGGCCACCGACATGGCGAGCACCTCGCTGATGTCCCGCCCGCCCAGCCGGTATTCGAGCACCGACGCCTGGAACCGCTTGCCCTCGCACTCCTCGCAGACCGTGGCGACGCCCGCCATCATCGCCAGGTCCGTGAAGACGACACCCGCGCCGTCGCACGTCGGGCAAGCCCCCTCGGAGTTGGCGCTGAACAGCCCCGGCTTCACGCCGTTGGCCTTGGCGAACGCCTTGCGGACCGGGTCGAGCAGCCCGGTGTACGTGGCCGGGTTGCTGCGCCGCGAACCGCGGATCGCGCTCTGGTCGACCGTGACCACGCCGTCCAGCCCGGCCACCGAGCCGTGGATCAGCGAGCTCTTCCCGGACCCGGCGACGCCCGTGACGACGGTGAGCACGCCGAGCGGGATGTCCACGTCGACGCCGCGCAGGTTGTTCGCCGAGGCGCCCCGCACCTCCAGCGCGCCGGTGCGCTCGCGGGTGGACTCCTTGAGCGCGGACCGGTCGTCGAAGTGGCGCCCGGTGACCGTGCCCGAGGCGCGCAGCCCGTCGACGGTGCCCTCGAAGCAGACGGTGCCGCCCGACGTACCGGCTCCGGGACCGAGGTCCACGACGTGGTCGGCGACCGCGATCGTCTCCGGCTTGTGCTCCACCACCAGCACGGTGTTGCCCTTGTCGCGCAGCCGCAGCAGCAGGCTGTTCATCCGCTGGATGTCGTGCGGGTGCAGCCCGGCTGTCGGCTCGTCGAAGACGTACGTGATGTCGGTCAGCGAGGAGCCGAGGTGGCGGATCATCTTGACGCGCTGGGCCTCGCCGCCGGACAGCGTGCCCGCGGGCCGGTCGAGCGCCAGGTAGCCGAGACCGATCTCCACGAACGAGTCGAGGGTCTGCCCGAGCGCGGTCAGCAGCGGCGCCACCGAGGGCTCGTCCAGGCCGCGGAGCCAGGCGGCCAGGTCGCTGGTCTGCATCGCGCAGGCGTCCGCGATGCTGATGCCCGCGATCTTCGAGGACCTGGCGCCCTCGCTGAGCCGGGTGCCGTCGCAGGCCGGGCAGGTGGTGAAGGTGACCGCGCGCTCCACGAAGGCCCGGATGTGCGGCTGGAGCGAGTCCTTGTCCTTGGACAGGAAGGACTTCTGGATCTTGGGGATCAGCCCCTCGTACGTGAGGTTGACGCCCTCCACCTTGACCTTGGTGGGCTCCCGGTACAGGAAGTCCCGCATCTCCCTCTCGGTGTACTTCGCGATCGGCTTGTCGGGGTCGAGGAGGCCGGACTCGGCGTACACCCGGACGGTCCAGAAGCTGTCGGACTTCCAGCCGGGGATCGTGAACGCGCCCTCGGCCAGGGACTTGGAGTCGTCGTACAGCTGGGTGAGGTCGATGTCCGAGACGGTGCCCCGGCCCTCGCACTCGGTGCACATGCCGCCGGTCCGGTTGAAGGTCGCCTTCACGGTCTTCCCGCTGCCGCGCTGGACGGTGATCGCACCGCTCGCCTTCACCGAGGCGGTGTTGAAGGAGTACGCGCTGGGCGGGCCGATGTGCGGGGTGCCGAGGCGGCTGAAGAGGATGCGCAGCATGGCGTTGGCGTCGGTCGCCGTGCCCACGGTCGAGCGGGTGTCGCCGCCCAGCCGCTGCTGGTCCACGATGATCGCCGTGGTCAGCCCTTCCAGGACGTCCACCTCGGGCCGGGCCAGGGTGGGCATGAAGCCCTGGACGAAGGCGCTGTACGTCTCGTTGATCAGCCGCTGCGACTCGGCGGCGATGGTGTTGAACACCAGTGAGCTCTTGCCTGACCCGGAGACGCCCGTGAACACCGTCAGCCGGCGCTTGGGGATCTCGATGCTGACGTCCTTGAGATTGTTCACGCGCGCCCCGTGCACACGGATCAGTTCGTGGCTGTCGGCGGCGTGCGGCCGTGCACCTGTGGCCCTGCTCATCGTGTCTCCCTGACTTGGCGGAGCCGTCGCGCGGCCCCGTCGTCGCCGCCCGTCCTCACCGGCGGCTCTTCCCCGTACACCGGCTCACGCTACGGCGTCCCCGGCAGCGGGGCTTCTCGATTCCTGACCGGCCGCGTCACCTGCTTCGCCACGCAGGACGGCATCCCCGCGGTCGCCTGCGCGGCCTGCTGCCGGTAGACGCTCGGCGGCATCCCGACCAGCTCCGTGAAGCGCGTGCTGAACGTGCCGAGCGAGGAGCAGCCGACCGCGAAGCACACCTCGGTGACGCTCATGCCGCCCCGGCGCAGCAGCGTCATCGCGCGCTCGATGCGCCGGGTCATGAGGTAACCGTACGGGGACTCCCCGTACGCCTTGCGGAACTCGCGGCTGAGGTGGCCCGCCGACATGTGCGCGCCGCGCGCCAGCGCCTCGACGTCGAGCGGCTGGGCGTACTCGCGGTCGATCCGGTCGCGGACCCGGCGCAGCCGCGCCAGGTCGCGCAGGTTCTGCGCCGCGTCGGGTTTGCTCGTCACGCCCGAAGCGTACGTCGCGGGGGAGCGCCCCGCCCGGGTGTCGCGCCACCCGGTCAGGTGCGGGTGGCGGTGTCGCAGTCCGAGGCGTCACGGTCCCCCAGGCGCTCGTCCATCGAGGTGTCCCGCTCGTAAGGGTCGATCCTCGTGCCGTCGTCCGAGGGGCCCTGCTCCGGGCCGAACTCGGGGACGAAGTAGCCGGTGGTGTTCTCGCAGCCCCCGTTGGCGGAGTCCAGCCGGTACGACTTCAGCGAGAAGGTCCCCGGCTCGATGACCACCTTCTCCGGGTCGTCCCAGCTCATCACGATCTCCCGGCGGGCGATCGTACGGGCGACCTCGTCGCCGTCCCCGGAGGCCCGGACGACGGGGTAGACGAAGGTGACGTCGGCGGTGACCTCGACCGCGCCCCGCTCGCCCTCCCGGTAGGTGATGCCGCCGCGCGTCTTGACCACGTCACCGGCCAGGCGGGCGTACGAGGGGTCGAAGCGGCTGAACAGCAGCAGCGGGTCGTTCTTCCGGCTCGGGGTGTCGAAGGCGTTCGCCAGGTACTCCTTGACGTCCGCCTGCTCCGGGTTGAGCGCCGCGATCGCCTTCACCGGCCGCTCCCCGCGCAGCACCGCCGGATCGAGGCCGGCGTCGGAGAGGAAGGCCAGGCTGCGGTCGAGCGCGTCGGACACCTGCTTCTCGCTCATCCACCCGGTGGCCCGCGCCGAGGGCATCGTGATCCCGGCCGTCCCGGCGGCCCAGTGCTCCGCCGGTGAGCCCTTGAACGGGTCGTCCGGCGTGGGCCGGCCGGGCGCCGCCGTGGAGCCGCCCCCGTCGTGGAAGCCGAGCCAGCCGGCCGCCCGGCCCGGGACCAGCGCCACGACGAGCAGCGCGACGACGACCACCAGGCCCACCACGTACCAGACCCGGCCGCGCCGCCGGGGCGGCCGATGGGTGCGCCACTGCGGGGGCGGGCCGGTCTCCTCGCGCAGCCGCTGGGCCACCATCCGGGCCCGGGCGGACGGCTCCTCGGGGGCGCCGGGGGTCCCGGCCTCGGCCTCCCGCAGGAAACGCTCCCACTCCTCGTCCGGTATGGACGACCCGCCGTTGTCCACGCTGTGCCCCCGCCCCTCCCGGCCTGCCGCCGGCCCGAATTCCCGTGCATCATCACACAGCCCGGTGACGCCCAAGTGCCCACCGGGCCGCTGCGGATGAGGCCCGGGGCTACGGCTTGCGGCCGACCGCGACGTAGCCGGGGGTGACGATCTCGCCGGTGCCGGGGACCGGTTCGCCGAGCTCGGGGTGCCATGCCTCGGCGGCGACGATGCCCGGCTCCACGATCTCCAGCCCGTCGAAGAACGCGGCGAACTGGTCGCGGGTGCGCGGCGCCAGCGTCAGGGTGTTGGCCTTGTACATCTTGTCCACCTCGCGCGCCTCCTCCGGGTGGAAGTCGGCGGTGATCTGCGAGATGGCCATGTAGCTGCCGGGGGCGAGGACATCGGTCAGCCGGCGCACCAGCTCGTACGCGCCGTCCTCGTCGCTCACGAAGTGGAGCAGCGCGATCATCGACAGCGCGACCGGTTCGCCGAAGTCCAGTGTCTTGCCCGCGTGTTCGAGGATCGTGTCGACGTTCCGCGCGTCTGCCTGGACGTAGTCGATGACCCCCTCGGGCGTGCCCTTGAGCAGCGCCTCGGCGTGGGCCAGCACGATCGGGTCGTTGTCGCAGTAGACGACCCGGGTGGCGGGGGCGGCGGCCTGGGCCACCTGGTGCAGGTTGGGCTCGGTGGGTATCCCGGTGCCGATGTCGAGGAACTGGCGGACGCCCTGGGCGGACAGCCAGCGGGTGGCGCGGTGCATGAAGGCTCGGTTGATCTTCGCCATCACCGGGACATTCGGTTCCACGGCCAGCATCTGACGGCCCATGGCCTCGTCCACCGGGTAGTTGTCCTTGCCGCCCAGGAACCAGTCGTACATCCGCGCGGGATGCGGCTTGCTGGTGTCGATGAGCGGGGCGGTGGGGGCGTTCTCCGGTCGGGACATGGCCAACTCCAGGGTGCGAAGGGCTGCGAATGATCAGCTCGGGCCCACCTTAAGCAACTTGGCCGGAGAGCAGGGAGGGTTCGGCCGCCGACGAGAGTTACCAATGCGTAACTTACCGATGGGTTACCACCGGTAAGCCCCGCTGCTAGCTTGCGCTCACCCGTACTTCCGGAGCAGAGCGAGGAGTGAGCCTTGAGCCGCAAGGACCGTTCGCGTTCCACCCTTCCCCCACGCCGCGTCCGTCCCCTCCGCGCCGCGGCCGTCGCCGTCACCGCGGCGGCCTGCCTGGCCGCGTACGCCGCGCCCGCGTCCGCCGCGGACGGCGGTGAGCCCGTCGTGTCCCGGGGCGTGACCATCCCCGCCTTCTACAACCCGCCCGCCCAACTGCCCGCCGCCAACGGGGCGCTGATCCGGACCGAGCCCCTGCCGCTCGCCCTGAGCCTGCCCGGCCTGGACGGCCGCCCGATGCCGGGCACCGCCACCCGCCTCATGTACCGCACGACCGACTCCAACGGGCAGCCGGCCGCCGTGACCGGCGCCTACATCGAGCCCTCGGCCGCCTGGAAGGGCGGCGGCGCCCGCCCGCTGGTCGCGCTGGCCTCCGGCACCATGGGCCAGGGGGACCAGTGCGCCCCCTCGCTGGCCCTCCAGCACCCGCTGACCGCCACCCCGGAGACCGTGTCGATCGGCTACGAGACCCTCTCCGTCTACCGGCTGCTGTCCGCCGGTGTCGCCGTGGTCGTCACCGACTACGTGGGCCTCGGCACCACCGACCGCCTCCACACCTACGTCAACCGGGTGGACGAGGCCCACGCGCTGCTCGACGCGGTCCGCGCCGCCCACCAGCTGCCCGCCACCTCGCTCACGCCCGACTCCCGGACCGGCCTGTACGGCTACAGCCAGGGCGGCGGGGCCAGCGCGTCGGCCGCCGAGCTCCAGCCCTCGTACGCCCCCGAGATCGAGCTCGCCGGCACCTACGCCGGGGCGCCGCCCGCCGACCTGACCGCGACCATGAAGGGCATCGACGGCAGCGCCCTGGCCGGCGCCCTCGCCTGGTCGATCAACGGTTTCGCGCAGGCCGACGCGGATCTGCGGGACGTCGTGGAGGCCAACATCAACGACGCCGGGCGGGCCGCGCTGAAGGACGCCTCGACCATGTGCGTCGGCGACGCGATCCTCGGCTACGGCTTCGCGAAGAGCACCAAGTGGACCACCACCGGCAAGTCCCTCGGTGAGATCATCGCCGCCGAGCCCAAGGCGCAGGCCGCGCTCGACAAGCAGCGCATCGGCACCCTCAAGCCGTCCGGACCGATACGGGTGGCGACCGGCACCCAGGACGACATCGTGCCGCACAGCCAGGCGCGTCAGCTGGCCGTCGACTGGTGCCGCAAGGGCGGCGACGTCACCTATGACGCCGTCATCCTGCCCAACCTCGGCGACAAGATCCTCACCAACCACATGGTGCCGCTCATCACCGACCAGGGCGACGCCGTCTCCTGGATGACCGACCGCCTGGCCGGCAAGCGGTCCGTCTCCAACTGCTGGTCGATGCCGATCCAGCCCTGACCCGGACACCCCCGCCCGCCCCGGCCGTCCCGGGGCGGGCTTTCCCGTAAAACCACTGTCGTACGGGCCCCGGCGCGACGATCATGGTCGGTGACGACCCGCGACCGTGAGGAACCCATGCCGCTGCCCGTACCCGCAGACCCGACCGTGCTCCACCCGATGCCCGGCCAGCCGAGAGTGGTGCAGCTCAAGCCGCTGGTGACCTCGCCGCTGATCGAGGTGGGGGAGTACTCGTACTACGACGACCCGGACGACGCCACCGCGTTCGAGACCCGCAACGTGCTGTACCACTACGGCCCGGAGAAGCTGGTCATCGGCAAGTTCTGCGCGCTCGGCACGGGCGTGCGCTTCCTGATGAACGGCGCCAACCACCGCATGGACGGCCCGTCCACCTTCCCCTTCCCGACCCTGGGCGGCTCCTGGGCCGACCACTTCGATCTGCTCGCGGGGCTGCCGAACCGGGGCGACACGGTCGTCGGCAACGACGTCTGGTTCGGTCACGGGGCGACCGTGTTGCCCGGCGTGCGGATCGGGCACGGCGCGATCATCGGCAGCGGCTCGGTGGTCACCAAGGACGTGCCGCACTACGGGATCGTCGGCGGCAACCCGGCCGGACTGCTGCGTACCCGCTACGAGGAGAAGGACATCGCCCGCCTCCTCGCGCTGGCCTGGTGGGACTGGCCCGCCGAACACATCACCGCCCACATCCGGACCCTCATGTCCGGCACGGTGGACGACCTCGAAGCGGCCGCCCCGGGGGCGTGACGGCGACTTCGCCGCCCGGAAACCACGTGCGCCCGGGCCGGGCGGCGGTTAGGGTCGCCGTATGAACATCGTCCAGCTCTACGGCTGACGCGGCCGGGGCCGGCCCCCGACCCGTCCGGCACACCGCGCACGCGCGCCCACCGCCCGGCCCTCGCCGGGGTGGCGACGCGGCGGTCGGCCGTATCCACTCCCGCCGCAGAACTGAAACGAGTGATCCCTCATGTCACCTCGCCGTGCCCACATCGCCATGATCGGCATCCCCGCCGTCAGCCATGTGCTGCCGAGCATCGAGGTCATCCGCGAACTGGTGGCCCGCGGCCACCGCGTCACCTACGCCAACGACCCCGTGATGGCCGAGCGCATCGAGGCCACCGGCGCCACCTTCGTGCCGTACGACTCCGTGCTCCCGGTCGACGACCACAACTGGCCCGACGACCCGATCGCCGCCATGGGCCTCTTCCTGGACGACGCCGTGCAGGCGCTGCCGCAGCTGCGTGCCGTCTACGACGAGGACCCGGCCGACCTCTACCTGTACGACATCGGCGCGTACCCGGCCCGGGTGCTGGCCGAGTCCCGGAACCGCCGCCTGATGCAGCTCTCCCCGACCTTCGTCGGCTGGCGGAGCTACGCGCGGGACGTCGCGGCCCAGCTGTGGGCGCTGCCCGGGGCCGACGCCTACCGGGCGAGGTTCACCGAGTGGCTGGCCGGCTGCGGCGCGACCACCCTGGACATGGAGGACTTCACCGGGCGCCCCGACAACACCCTCGCCCTGATCCCCCGGGCGATGCAGCCGCACGCGGACGACGTGGACATGGACACCGTGACGTTCGTCGGGCCGTGCTTCGCCGGGCGCGGCGAGGAGCGGAGCTGGACCCGGCCCGCCGGGGCTCAGAAGGTGCTCCTGATCTCGCTCGGCTCGGCGTACACCAACCGCCCGGGGTTCTACCGCAATTGCCTGGCGGCCTACGGCGACCTGCCCGGCTGGCACGTGGTGCTCCAGGTCGGCAAGCAGACGGACCTGGCGGAGCTGGGCCCCGTACCGGGCAACGTCGAGGTGCACCGGTGGGTGCCGCAGCTGGCCATCCTCCAGCAGGCGGACGCCTTCGTCACGCACGCCGGAATGGGCGGCAGCTCCGAGGGGCTGTACAGCGGGGTGCCGATGATCGCCGTGCCGCAGGGCGTCGACCAGTTCATGAACGCCGACAAACTCGTCGAGCTGGGCGTCGCCCGCCGCATCGACACCGACGACGCCACCCCTGAGGCCCTGCGCGAAGCGCTCACCGCGCTCGTCGGCGATCCGGAGGTGGCCCGGTGTTCGGCGCGGCTGCGCGAGGACGCCCGGGCGGAGGGCGGCACCCGGCGGGCCGCCGACCTGGTGGAGGAACTGCTCGGCTGAAACGGGCCCGGCCGGGGCGGTGAGCGGGACGTCCGCACTCACCGCCCCGGCCGGGCACGGCACCTGAGGGGGTGTCAGCCCTTGCGGCTGTTGATCTCCTCGGTGAGCTGGGGGACGACGTCGAAGAGGTCGCCGACGACGCCGTAGTCGACGAGGTCGAAGATCGGGGCCTCGGCGTCCTTGTTGACCGCGACGATCGTCTTGGAGGTCTGCATCCCGGCCCGGTGCTGGATCGCGCCGGAGATGCCGGAGGCGATGTAGAGCTGCGGGGAGACGGACTTGCCGGTCTGGCCGACCTGGTTGGTGTGCGGGTACCAGCCGGCGTCCACGGCGGCGCGCGAGGCGCCCACCGCGGCGCCGAGCGAGTCGGCCAGCGCCTCGATGACCGCGAAGTTCTCCGCGCCGTTGACACCGCGGCCACCGGAGACCACGATCGCGGCCTCGGTCAGCTCCGGACGGCCGGTCGACTCACGCGGGGTGCGCGAGAGGACCTTCGTGCCGGTCGCGGCGGCGGAGAACTTGACCGCCAGCTCCTCCACCGCACCCGCGCCGGCGGCCGGCTCGACCTGTGCCGAGTTCGGCTTCACCGTGATCACCGGCGTCCCGTGGGTGATCCGGGACTTCGTCGTGAACGACGCCGCGAACACCGACTGCGTCGCGACCGGGCCCTCGGCCCCGGCCTCCACGTCGACCGCGTCGGTGATGATGCCCGACCCGATCCGCACCGCGAGCCGCGCCGCGATCTCCTTGCCCTCGGCGGAGGACGACACCAGCACCGCGGCCGGGGAGACCGCCTGGTGGGCGGCCTGGAGCGCGTCCACCTTCGGCACGACGAGGTAGTCGCCGTACTCCGCGGCCTCGGACACGAGGACCTTGACCGCGCCGTGCTCGGCGAGCACGCCCGCCGTGCCCGACGCGCCCGCGCCCACCGCGACCGCGACCGGGTCACCGATCCGCCGCGCGAGCGTCAGCAGCTCCAGCGTGGGCTTGCGGACCGCGCCGTCCACGTGATCGACAAAGACGAGAACTTCAGCCATCAGACTTCCCTACTCCTGCACATCAGCGACAACGACCACGAAATACGGGCTAGATGAACTTCTGACCGGCCAGGAACTCGGCCAGCCGCTTGCCGCCCTCGCCCTCGTCCTTCACGATCGTGCCCGCGGTGCGGGCCGGACGCTCGGCCGCGGAGTCGACCGCG
>NZ_VJNO01000070.1 GCF_007096885.1 Streptomyces sp. 130
GGCGCGCGGGCGAATGGACAGACGGCGAGCGGGCGGCGCGCGGGCGAATGGACAGACGGCGAGCGGGCGGCGCGCGGGCGAATGGACAGACGGCGAGCGGGCGGCGCGCGGCAAGCGGACGCGCGAGCGAGCGGCACGCGGGCGGCGGACGAGCAGCGCGCGGGGAAGCAGCGCGCGGGGAAGCAGCGCGCGGCGCGCGGGTGCGCCTGGCGTTGCGGAGCCGCGGGGAGCCGTTGGTCAGGTTCCGGGGGGTGTGGTGACCTTCAGGGCGAGCCAGAGTTCCATCCGGACGTCCGGGTCGTCCAGCGAGCGCCCGAGGATCTCCTCCACCCGCCGCATCCGGTACCGCAGGGTGTGCCGGTGGACTCCCAGGTCGGCGGCGGCCGCGTCCCACTGGCCGTGGTGCGAGAGCCAGGCGCGCACCGAGGCCACCAGGTCGCCCCGGCCCTTCGCGTCGTGCTCGTACAGGGCGCGCAGCATGCCGTCCGCGAAGGCCCGCACCGCGTCGTCGGCGAGCAGCGGCAGCACGGACCCGGTGGCCAGCTCCGCGTGCTCGACCAGGGCACGGCCCCGGCGGCGGGCCACCGAGAGGGCCTGCTCGGCCTGCTTGTAGGCGGCGGAGACGGCGACCGGGCCGGCCGGCGCGGACATGCCCACCACGATGGCGGTCTCCTGGGCGGTGGCCGGTTCGCGCGGGGCCGGCGCGTCCTGCGCCTCGGTGTACGCCTGGCAGGCGGCCACCGCCGCGCCGCCGTCGGCGGCCAGCACGAGGAGGCGTTCGCCCTCGGGCACCATCAGCAGGGTCTCGCCGGACCGGTCGGCGGCGGTGTCGAGCACGTCGGCCAGGAGCGCCGTGGCCGAAGGGTCGTGGCCCTCGGCGATGAGCAGCCGGAAGGGCGCGTCGAGCAGCCCGCCGTAGAGGTCCCCGGCGACCGCGCGGGCATGGTCGGGCTGGCCGGCGAGCAGCATCCGCAGCACCGCCGCGCCGAGTCGCTGCTCGGCGCCCTGGAGTGCGCGGGAGCGGGCGGTGGTGAGGGTGAGCAGGGCGACCGCCGAGTGCACGGCGTACCGCTCGGCGGTGCCGAGGGCCGCGCCGGTGCCGACGGCGAGGGCGCCGCGGACCCGGCGGCCGGTGCCCAGGGACTGGAGCTCGACGCGGTCGTCGGTGTCGCCGACGACCATGCTGGCCGGGGCGGGCCGGGTGCGCAGCCGCTCCACCTCGGGGGTGAGCCGGGCGGCGCGGCGGGCCGCCCAGTCGGGGGCGGCGGCCACGACGGCGCCGGCGGTGTCGTAGAGGGCGGCCCAGCCGTTGACGTGGGCGGCGAGGCGGGTGAGGAGGGCGGCGGGGCCGTCCCCGGTGAGCGCCGCGTTCGTCAGCTCCCGCTGCGCCTCGAAGCCGGCGGTGACCGCGCGGTACTGGTCGGCCGCGATGTGCGAGGAGACGGCCTTGGCGATGGCGATGAACGGGGTGCGGCGGGGGACTTCGAGGAGGGGCAGCCCGGCTTCCTCGGCGGCGCCGATCAGGGGCCGGGGCACCTCGTCGTAGTTGACGCCTACGGCGAAGCCGAGCCCGGCGACCCCGGCGGCGGCGAGCCGGCGCACGTACCGCCCCATCGCCTCGGGGTTCTCCGCGTCCAGGTTGGTCGCGGTGACCAGCAGGAGTTCGCCGCCCTCCATGTAGGGGACGGGGTCGGTCAGCTCGCTGGCGTGCGCCCAGCGCACCGGGGTGTCGAGGCGGTCCGCCCCCGCGCGCACCGTGAGTTTGAGCGCCGAGTGCTGGACGAGCGAGGCGAGCGTGGGCGGCATGGGGGTGAGGGCCTTCGGCAGGGGGCGATTTCGCCGTCTCGTATGAACGGCTCACTTCGATTCTGCCAGGGTGGCAGAGTCCCTGTCACCGCTGCCACTCGTGCCTCTCGCGCCCCTGCCGCCCCTCCCCTGCCGTCAGCCGGCCAGCCGCACGAGAAGCGGGGGCATGTGGTCGCCGTCCACCGTGGTCAGGGAGAGCACCGCGTGGCCGTGCGGCAGCTCGTAGGCGAGCGCGGAGGCGGACCACCGTTCGCGCTCGACCCGGCGCACGGTCACCGCGTCCGTGGTCACGGCCTTGCCGGTGGCCATCTTGCGCAGGGAGTGCAGGGCGCGGGTGAGCGGCTGGTCGGCGAAGACCCCGTGCTGGGCGACCTCGCGGACCTCCACCCATTCCTTCCCCCACGCCTCCGCGAAGCGCTTGCCGTCCCAGGTGGTGAGGCCGGGGAAGACCATGGCGCAGCCGAACGCCCCGAGCAGCGCCGTGTGCAGCCCTTCCGGCACGTCGTCCAGGGTGCGCAGGGCGAGGACCGCTCCGGCGTTGAGGGAGCGGAGGCGGCGGATGCCCCGGACGGTGTCGGGGGTGACGGTGTGGGTGGCGTCGTCCAGGACGAGGCAGACGAACAGCGAGCGGTCGGTGCGTGCGGCGGTGACGGCGTTGAACTGGGCGAGCAGCAGGCGGGCCAGGATGCGGGACGCCTCGGCGTGGACCCGCTCCGGCAGGTCGACGCGGACCCGCAGCGGGTGCCGGCCCAGGGAGCGCAGCGAGAACGGCCGGGCGTCCTCGCCGGTGGCGAAGAACCCCGCGAAGGCCGGCCGGTCGAGCGCGGCGACCCGGTCGGCCAGGGCGGCGGCCGGGTCGCCGCCGCCGCCCGCCTGGCGGGCCCTGGCCTCCAGCTCGCGCAGCATCGCCTGGTGTCCTCCGGCCTCCAGGGCCTCGCGCAGGGCGCCGAGCGCGGCGGCGGAGCCGTCGAGGAGTTCGCGGAGTTCGGGTACGGAGGGGAAGCGGCCGTGGACCGTGCGGAACGGGCCGAGCAGCTGCCCGAGGGCGGTCGCGGCGCGCCGGGTCTCCAGGGTGGGGATGTCCCCGGCCAGCCCCTCGGCGAGGACCGCGGCGGCCTCGTCCGGGTCGGTGGTGCCGCCGTAGAGGTCGAAGTCGTGGAGGGAAGCGGGGTCGCCGATGCGGATGACGACGTCGTAGGCGTCGTCCGGGCCGAGCCCGCCGCCCGCGCCGCCGACGGCGAGCACCGCCGCCTGGCCGGTGAGCGCCCGCAGGGCGAGGGCTTCCACGACGGGCCGGACGACCCGCTCGGTCTTGCCGGAGCCCGGCGGGCCGACGGCCAGCAGCGAGGTGCCGAGCGACGCGGGTTCCAGCGCCATGCCGGAGCCCCGGCGGGGGTAGGGGTTGCGCGGGTCGTCGGCGCACTCCCCGATGCGGACCTGGCCGGTGAGCGGGTCGTGGGTGGCGGTGCGCCGGGGCACGTCCCGGCGGCCGGAGGGGTGCAGGAAGGCGTCGGCGCCCTTGCGCAGCACGGTCTCGGTGAAGGAGGCCAGCCGGTCGGGGCGGCCGCGCGCCCCGGTCCAGGCGTGGCGCACCCGTACGCAGTCCACGTCGTTCATCCGGCCCGCGTGGACGGCGGCGGTCAGCGCCTCGGCGGCGTCGACGGAGCCGGCGGCCCGCAGGCCGGGCCAGTGGGCGCGCGGGGGGCCGTCCGCCGGAAGGGGGGCGGTGCCGTTCGCGCCCCGGGGACTGCCGGGCGCGCGTCCGGCCCGCAGCTCGCGGAGGGCGTCCCCCCAGTGCGCGGCCCGGGCGATGGGCCACACGACGATGGCGGTGGTCAGCGCGTAGCAGGTGTAGGCGGCCACGGTGGCCTTGAACTGGTCGCCGCTGAGCAGCCACCCCTGCGCCGAGCCCATGAGCACGAGCAGCAGCGGCACCTTCGGGGTCCAGGCCAGCCACAGCAGCACCGCCGCGGCGGCCAGCGACAGGGTCAGCCGGACGCGTTCGAACCGCTCGCCGGCGAAGTACCGCAGGACGTCGGCCCAGCCGCCGACCCGGGCGGCGTAGAAGCCCAGGATGAGCACCAGGATCTCGTAGTACAGGGTGGTCGAGTCGACCACCAGCCCGGGCGCGTCCTCCCGCAGACGGCCCAGGGTCCACCACTCGGGCCCGGTGATGATCTCGATCGGCTTGAACACGTAGGGCACGGCGCGCGCGGAGAGCAGCAGCCACAGCAGCAGCCAGATGATCAGCGTCGCGGCCGGGCCCACCAGTGAGGGGCGCGGCGGGCGCTCGTCGGGCCGGGGGACGAATCCGTACCGCCAGACGCCGGGTCCGGCCTCGGGGCGCGGCGCGTTGAACCAGTCGGCGGTGGGCGAGGCGCTGCCCGGGCCGGGGGTGTGCGCCGGCCCGGCGGGAGGCCGGGCGGGCGGCGGGACCGTGGGCGGGTAGGCGGGCGGGGCGGCGGGGGGCGGGCCCGCCGGGCGCGGTACGGAGCCTCCGGGGCGCGCCTCGGGCGGCTGCGCACCCCGCGTGTCCCACGCGCCGTGCGTACCGTCGTTGTCCATGAACCGTTGCCCCCTCGACCAGCCAGGTCCGTCGCTGCACCGGCCAATCTAGTGCGCGCACACGGTGAGTTCAGCAACGCGCCCGGATGGTGACGGCCGGGACGGGGGCCCCGCACCCGGTCGCCGCCTTCTGTCCTTCGCGGACAACGACACGTGCCCGACCACTACCGATCGGAGCATGCCCGTCCCCGGGTCACGCGCCTAGCCTGCACAACGAAGAAGCGTCCGAAACACCCCCAGGAGCCCCGCATGACCGAAATCCCGCAGGAGCGCCGACTCGTCACCGCCATCCCCGGTCCGAAGTCGGTCGAGCTGCAAGACCGCCGGCTCGCGGCGGTCGCCGCGGGCGTCGGCTCCACCCTGCCGGTGTTCACCGCGCGGGCGGGCGGCGGGATCATCGAGGACGTGGACGGCAACCGTCTGATCGACTTCGGTTCCGGCATCGCCGTGACCTCGGTCGGCGCCTCCGCCGAGGCGGTCGTGCGCCGGGCGTCCGCACAGCTCGCGGACTTCACCCACACCTGTTTCATGGTCACGCCGTACGAGGGCTACGTGGAGGTGTGCGAGCGGCTCGCGGAGCTGACCCCGGGCGACCACGCGAAGAAGTCCGCGCTGTTCAACTCGGGCGCCGAGGCCGTCGAGAACGCGGTGAAGATCGCCCGTGCGTACACGAAGCGCACCGCGGTCGTCGTGTTCGACCACGGCTACCACGGCCGGACGAACCTCACGATGGCGCTGACCGCCAAGAACATGCCGTACAAGCACGGCTTCGGCCCGTTCGCGCCCGAGGTGTACCGGGTGCCGGTGGCGTACGGCTACCGCTGGCCGACCGGTGCCGAGAACGCCGGCGCGGAGGCGTCCGCCCAGGCCATCGACCAGATCACCAAGCAGATCGGCGCGGAGAACGTCGCCGCGATCATCATCGAGCCGGTGCTCGGCGAGGGCGGCTTCATCGAGCCGGCCAAGGGCTTCCTGCCGGCGATCGCCCGCTTCGCGAAGGACAACGGCATCGTCTTCGTGGCCGACGAGATCCAGTCGGGCTTCTGCCGGACCGGCCAGTGGTTCGCCTGTGAGGACGAGGGCATCGTCCCGGACCTGATCACCACGGCCAAGGGCATCGCGGGCGGCCTTCCGCTGTCGGCCGTGACCGGCCGCGCCGAGATCATGGACGCGGCGCACGCGGGCGGCCTCGGTGGTACGTACGGCGGCAACCCGGTGGCGTGCGCGGGTGCCCTCGGGGCGATCGAGACGATGCGCGAGCTGGACCTGAACAAGAAGGCGAAGCGCATCGAGGAGGTCATGAAGGGCCGCCTCGAAGCGATGCGCGCGAAGCTGCCGAACGGCGGGCTGATCGGTGACATCCGGGGCCGCGGCGCGATGATCGCGATCGAGCTGGTGCAGCCGGGCACGAAGGACCCGGCCCCGGAGGCGGCCACCCGGCTCGCGAAGGCCTGCCACGCCGAGGGCGTCCTCGTGCTGACCTGCGGCACGTACGGCAACGTCCTGCGCTTCCTGCCGCCGCTGGTGATCGGCGAGGACCTGCTGAACGAGGGCCTGGACGTCCTGGAAGGCGCCTTCGCCGGGATCTGACCTTGGGGTTCCGTGTGCGCCTGTGAAGAAAAGGTGGGGGGCCGATGGCGGGATACCGTACCCGCTATCGGTCCCCCTTCGCCTGACGTACGGTTTCCGCAGATGAGAGAAACACCCCGCCCGCAGGGGACTGCGGGTGAATCCGGGTCGGAGCTTTCCCAGCGCCGTTCCGGGCGTGCCTTCGCGCACACCACTGGGGCATCACGCTCCAAAACTCCTCACCGATCGGATGGCCGCCCGCCCCACACCCCCCGGGGCGCGCGGCGAACCGGTCCACTCGTCCGCTCCGGAACAACCCCCCCAGTTCCGGGGCGGACGGCTTTCTTCTTCTCCCTGGTGTCGGGCCTGTCGGCCCTCTTCGCGCTGACCACCTGGCAGATCGCCGCCGACGGCCCGCTGCGCGGCCTCGACGAGCGCGCCGGGCGGGCCCTCGTCGGCCACGGTCCCCGATGGCTCACCGAATTCCTCGCCGATCTCGGCAATATGCAGGTCGCCCTCCCGGTGCTGGCCTGCGCGATCGGCTGGTCCGTACGGCGCGGACGGCGGTGGGCGGCGCTGGGCGCGGCCCTCGCGATGGCGGCGGTGCCCCTGCTGGTCGTACCGCTGAAGGACTGGATCGCCCGGCCCGGGCCGCTGACGGAGGCGACCGGCTATTACCCGTCCGGTCACGCGGCGACGGCGGCGGTGGCGTACGGGGCCTCGGCTCTGCTGCTGTCCGGGCGCGGGCGGCACCCGTGGATGATGCCCGTCACCGCCGTCCTGCTGACGGCGATGACGGGCATCGGTCTGGTGCTCCGCGGCTATCACTGGCCGCTGGACGTGCTGGGCAGCTGGTTCCTGTGCGGGCTGCCGCTCCTGCTGTTGTACGGGGTGGTCAGCCGAAGTAGGCGTCGAAGTTCTTCGAGAACTCCCAGTTGTTGAAGCGGTCCCAGTTGACGGACCAGGTCATCAGGCCGCGCAGCCCCGACCAGGTGCCGTGGGTGGCGTAGGAGCCGCAGTCGGTCTTCTTGGTCAGGCAGTTCAGCGCCTTGGTGACCTCGGCGGGCGAGGTGTGTCCGTTGCCCGCCTGGGTGGAGGCCGGCAGACCGATCGCGACCTGGTCGGGCCGCAGCCCGGGGAAGACCTTCGTCTGGTCACCGGCGACGGGGAAGCCGGCCATCAGCATGTCGGTCATCGCGATGTGGAAGTCGGCGCCGCCCATGGAGTGGTACTGGTTGTCCAGACCCATGATGGAGCCCGAGTTGTAGTCCTGGACGTGCAGCAGGGTGAGGTCGTCGCGCAGCGCGTGGATCACCGGCAGGTAGGCACCGGCACGCGGGTCCTGGCCGCCCCAGGGGCCGGAGCCGTAGTACTGGTACCCGAGCTGCACGAAGAAGGTCTCGGGGGCCATGGTGAGGACGAACTTCTCGCCGTACTTGGCCTTGAGGGTCTTGACCGCCGAGATCAGGTTGACGATCACCGGAGTGGTCGGGTTCCGGAAGTCGGTGTCACCGGTGTTCAGCGAGAGCGAGTGGCCCTCGAAGTCGATGTCCAGGCCGTCGAGGCCGTACTCGTCGATGATCTTGCTCACCGAGGAGACGAACATGTCCCGGGCGGCGGTGGTGGCGAGCTGCACCTGGCCGTTCTGGCCGCCGATGGAGATCAGCACCTTCTTGCCGGCGGCCTGCTTGGCCTTGATGGCCGCCTTGAACTCGGCCTCCGACTCGACGTTCGGGCACTCGGTGACCGGGCAGAGCTTGAAGCGGATGTCGCCCGAGGTGACGGAGGTCGGCTCGCCGAAGGCCAGGTCGATGACGTCCCAGGAGTCGGGCACGTCCGCCATGCGCGTGTAGCCGGAGCCGTTGGCGAAGCTGGCGTGCAGATAGCCGACGAGCGCGTGGGCCGGCAGCTGGGTACCGGTACCGCCGTCGCCGCCCTTGCCGGTGGTCACCGAGACCGCGGCCGACTTGGCGGACTCGCCCGCCTCGTTGACCGCGCTGACCTGGAAGCTGTAGGCGGTGGAGGCGCTGAGTCCGGTCACGGTGGCCGAGGTCCCGGTGACGCTCTGGACCTTGGTGCCGCCCTGGTAGACGTTGTAGCCGGTGGCCCCGGAGGAGCCCGTCCAGGACAGGGCGACCGAGGAGGAGGTGACCGAACCGGTCTTCAGGCCCGTGGGGGCGGCGGGGAGCACGACCGGGTCGCCGCCGGGGCCGAGCAGGCTGACGTCGTCGGCGTAGTAGGCCGGGGTGCCGTACCAGCCGTGCGTGTAGATGCTGACGGAGGTGGTGGACGGCCCGGTCGTGAAGGTGGTCGTCAGCTTCTGCCAGCCGGGGGCGGACTGCGTCCAGGTGGAGACGTCCGTCGTACCGGTGCCCGAGGCGCCGAGGTAGACGTAACTGCCCTGCACCCAGGCGCTCAGCGTGTACGTGGAGCCGGGCTTGACCTTCACGGACTGGGCGCACTTGGCGTTGTCGCTGCCGGCCGGGGTGGCCTTCAGCGCCGAAGTCCCGCCGTGTACGGGGGTGCTGACGGCCACCCCGCTTCCGCCGGAGCAGGTCCAGCCGGACAGCCCGGCCTCGAAGGTGCCGTTGCTCGCCAACTCGGCGTCGGCCGCGGCGGCGGTGGGCGCCGAGGCGGCGAGGCCACCGGCGGCGAGCAGGGCCGCCGAGAGGGCGGCCACCAGGCTGGTCATGCGGGCGGGGGGTCCCGTGCGTTCCACAACGGCCTCCGTACAGGGGGGAATTGATGCGGCGAAGGGAATTGATGCGGCGCGCACAACATGGTCCAGACCAATCCGGTTGTCAAGACCTCTGGCAGTGTCAGCCCTCCCCGTCGCCCGCCGGGCGCGCCGCCGCCTCGTGCATCGCGAGTTCCAGGAGCGCGGCGTCGGTGAGGGTGCCCGAGCCGTCGGGCGGGACGAGCCAGCGCGCCTTCCCGGCCGGGCGGCCCGGGTGCGGGACGACGATCCAGGTGCCGCTCCCGGCCCCCCGGACGCCGGTGCCGGCCCAGCGGGCGACGGTGCCCGGCGGCACGAAGAAGCCCGTGCGGGACTCGCCGAAGTCCGCGAGGACCGGCCCCGGCCGGTCGATGAGCCGGGTGAGCACGTCGAGCGTCGGGCAGCCCAGCTCCCCCGGCAGGATCAGCACGTCCCAGCGCCGGCCGGCGGGCAGGAGCGCGATCCCCCGCGGATCGCGCTCCCAGTCCCGCCGGCAGGCGACCGGGTCGGGCGCCGCCGATGCCAGCCACTCGACCGCCGCCCCGAACTCCGAGCCCCGCATGACCCGCCTCCCTCTCCGAGTCGCGCCGGCCGGGCGGCCGGCGCGTTCACGGAAGAGAGCTCACCCGGGCCGGTTCATGACGCGGGATCGGCTGCTCATCGGTGGTGATCTGGATCACCCGGGCCGGTTGTCAGTGGCGGGTAGCAGACTCGGGGCATGGAACGCATGGGGGACGTCCGCGGTGTCGAAGACCTCGTCGAGCTGGCCGGCCGCGGCGAGAAGGTGAAATACCTGCACTTCTGGGGCCACCGGCCGCGCCCGGACGGCAGCATCGGCGCGAGCTGCCTCAGTCAGTGGTGGCCCTCGCCGTTCACGGTCGACGGCGTGACGTACGCGTCGGCGGAGCACTGGATGATGGCCGAAAAGGCCCGGCTCTTCGGCGACGCGGAGGCGGCGGAGCGGGCGGTGGCGGCGAAGAGCCCGGCCGAGGCGAAGAAGATCGGCCGGCTGGTCCGGGGCTTCGACGACACCGTCTGGGAGCGTGAGCGGTACGGGCTGGTGGTGGCGGGCAGCACGCACAAGTTCGGCCAGGATCCGGAGCTGGGCGCGTTCCTGCTCCGCACCGGTGACCGGGTGCTGGTGGAGGCGAGTCCCCTGGACCGGATCTGGGGCATAGGGCTCGCGGCGGACGACCCGCGCGCCCAGGACCCGGCGCAGTGGCGCGGCCTCAATCTGCTGGGGTTCGCGCTGATGGCGGCCCGGGAGGAGCTGCGGCGCGCGGCGTAGGTGCATCGCCCCATGAGACGGCTCGCGGGGCGGCGGAGGTGTCCCCCGTCGGCCCGCGAGCCGCGGTCCCGGTCCGCTCAGCCGCGGACGGAGAAGTGGCCCAGCGGCGGATGCTCGCGCGCCTCCGCGACGAGGGAGACGGGCGCGGTGTCGTAGTCGGACCCGCTGTCGTCGTCATCGAAGTCGTCGTTGGTGACGGCCCAGATGAAGAAGCCGAGGAACGCCGCGCTGACGACGATCCCGACGGAGCCGAGGATGATTCCGGCCAGCGCCACGCCCCCGTTGTCGGCCTCGCCCCGCTGGGCCCGGCCGCGGCCGATGATGCCGAAGATCAGCGCGAGGACGCCGAGGATGATGCCCAGGCCGTACATGCAGAAGCCGGCCGTCGCGATGATGCCGAGCACCAGGGCGGCGATGCCCAGCCCGTTGGCGGGCGCCGGGCCTCCCCACGGGTTCCCGTAACCGGGGTAGCCCGGGTAGCCGTACTGCGGCGCCTGCCCGGCCGGGTAGCCGAACTGCGGGGGCTGGGCGCCCGGGTAGCCGTACCCAGGGGCCTGCGGGCCGGGGTAGCCGTACGGCGGCTGGGTGCCGGGGTGGCCGTCATGGGGCGGCGGTCCGGCGTGACCCGGGCCGTTCGGCCCGACCGGCGGCGGGGGGACGGAGCCGGGCGCTCCGGGCGCGGCCCATCCGGCGGGCCCGGTCTGCGGTACGCCGTATGCGGTGTGCGGTGCCGGTCCGGGTCCGGGGCCCGTTCCGGTGCCCGGCATGGAGGTGACCGTCTGCTGGTCGTGGACGGCGGGCGGGCGCGGGCCGCCGGATATGCCGTCGGCGGGTATGCCGTGGGCCGGGGCTCCGGCGCCGGGGCTCCCGTTGCCGGGGTTGCCCCCGTTGCCGGGGTTGCCGGTGCCCGGGTGCTCCGTACCGGGCTTCTTGTCCAGGGGCACGCGGCTGGCCGGCGGCACCGGGCTGTCCGAGGGCGCGCCGCTGCCCTGGGGCGCCGGGTTCTCGCGGGGCGCCTGGTTCTCGCGGGGCGTGCGCCGCTCCGGCGGTGCCCAGGGGTCGATCGGCGCGGCCCCGTCCGCAGGCTGATCCGTGTTGTCTGACATGGGCCTCCCCCATCGTGATGCGGTCATGCTACGGGCCCGTCCTACGATGACTCCCGTCCCCGCCCCGGCCGCCCCAGGACCGGGGCCCGTCACACTCCAGCCCACGGAGGCCCCGATGACCGACCTGCACCCCTTCATCGCGGGGCTGCCCAAGGCCGAGCTCCATGTCCACCACGTCGGTTCGGCCTCCCCCCGCATCGTCGCGGAGCTGGCCGCGCACCACCCCGACTCCAAGGTCCCCACCGCCCCCGAGGCGCTGGCCGACTACTTCACCTTCACGGACTTCGCCCACTTCATCGAGGTCTACCTCTCGGTCGTGGACCTGATCCGCACCCCGGAGGACGTCCGGCTGCTGACGTACGAGGTCGCCCGTGACATGGCCCGGCAGAACATCCGGTACGCGGAGCTGACCGTCACCCCGTTCTCCTCGACCCGGCGCGGCATTCCCGAGCAGGGCTTCATGGAGGCGATCGAGGACGCCCGCAAGGCGGCCGAGCGGGAGCTCGGCGTCGTACTGCGCTGGTGCTTCGACATCCCCGGCGAGGCCGGTCTGGAGGCCGCCGAGGAGACCACCCGGCTCGCGGTGGACCTGCGGCCCGAGGGGCTGGTCTCGTTCGGCCTCGGCGGCCCGGAGATCGGGGTGGACCGCCCGCAGTTCAAGCCCTACTTCGACCGCGCGATCGCCGAGGGCCTGCACTCCGTGCCGCACGCCGGCGAGACCACGGGCCCGCAGACCGTCTGGGACGCGCTGACCGAGCTGCGCGCCGAGCGCATCGGCCACGGCACCAGCTCGGTCGCCGACCCGAAGCTGCTCGACCACCTCGCCGAGCGGCGCATCGCGCTGGAGGTCTGCCCCACGTCCAACATCGCGACCCGGGCGGTGAAGGACATCGAGCAGCACCCGGTCCGCGAGATGGTCCGGGCCGGGGTGCTGGTCACGATCAACAGCGACGACCCGCCCATGTTCGGCACCGACCTCAACAACGAGTACGCGGTGGCCGCCCGCATCCTCGGCCTGGACGAACACGGCGTGGCCGCGCTCGCGAAGAACGCCGTGGGCGCGTCCTTCCTGGACCCGGCCGGCAAGCGCGCGCTGACCGACGAGATCGACACGTACACCGCCAACTGGCTGGCCCGCGCCGGACGCTGACGCAACGGCGGCGACAATGGCCCCATGCCCGCACCTGTCACCGCCGTCGCCCATCGCGGCGATCCGTACCGCGCCCGCGAGAACACCCTGCCCTCGATCCGCTCGGCGCTCGAACGCGGGGCGGACGCGGTGGAGATCGACGTCCGGGTCACCCGGGACGGGGTGCCGGTCCTGCTGCACGACGCCACGCTGGACCGGCTGTGGGGCCATGACCTGCGGCTGGACCGGCTCAGCCACCAGGAGCTGACCGAGCTGACGGCGGGCGGAGTCCCGACGCTGCGCGAGGCGCTGCTCGCCGTCGGCACGCACCGCCTCATGATCGATCTGCCGGGCTCCACCCCGGAGTCCGTGAAGCGCGCGGTGGGCGTGGTGCGGGAGTGCGGCGCCGGGGAGCGGGTCTACTACTGCGCGGGGCCCGAGGCGATGCTGCGGGTGCGGGCGGCCGATCCGTCGGCCGAGATCGCGATGACCTGGACGACGCTCGCTCCCCCGCGTCCGGCGCTGCTCGACGCGGTCCGGCCGCGCTGGCTGAACTACCGGTTCGGGCTGGTCAGCAGGGAGCTGGCGGAACGCAATCACCGCGACGGGCTGCTGGTGTCGGCCTGGACCGCCGACACCGGCCGGACGATGCGCCGGCTGATCGGCCACGGCGTGGACTCCGTCACCACCAACCGGATCGACGTGCTCCGCAGGCTGATCGACCGGCACGCCGGCGGGCAAAGACCATGAACGGCCCCACACCGCCACCGCGCCGGCCACGGACGCCGGGGTGCCGAGCGGCCTCGTGGCCGGGGCCCACGACCTGCTGACGCGGCGCACGCGGACCCCGCCGCGTACGGGGCGTAGGTGCCCCGGCGCATCCCGGCGCGGCAGGCCCGTTCCCCGGTTCCGGGCCCCTTGTCCACGACCCGCGCGATCACGGGCCCCGCGCGTGAGGCCGGAGGACGGCACCACCGGTCTCAGACGGCCACCGGCTCCGGCTCCGGTGTCCGCTCCAGGGCCTCCAGGCGCTTGATCTCGCGGCGCACGATCAGCAGCGGGATCACCCCGAAGACGCCGAACGACATGTCGATGACGGACCACCAGAACGGGATGTCGCGGATCGGGCCGCAGATCAGCGCGAGCGGGATGATCCCGGCGCAGCCGATCATGCCGAACTCGATCACCCAGATGTTGCGGACCGGGTCGCGGAAGGGCCCGTAGAAGGCGACCGCGATGACCAGGTGGGCGAAGGCCAGCCAGTCGGTGCCGTACAGCACGAAGGGATACCGGGCGTCGGCCTCGTCGAGACCGGTGCGGACGCGGGTGATCCACTCCAGCAGACCCGGGAAGTGTTCGGGGACGGGAGAGGCCGAGGACTTCAGCAGATCCTCGGCCCACCGCAGTTCGTGGACGAGCGGGAAGGCGGTCAGCCCGCTCAGGACCAGACAGACGATGAAGACGGCCAGCCACACGCGTATACGCCTCCGCAAGGCGTCTCGCTCGCTCATGTCCGCAGCGTACGCCCGCGTTTACCGGCTCTTTACGCCGCCCCCGGTACAGGGCGGAAAGGCCCGAGGCCCCGTGCGAACCGGCCGGGTCGCACGGGGCCGCGGGGGGGCGCGCAGCCCGCGAT
>NZ_VJNO01000071.1 GCF_007096885.1 Streptomyces sp. 130
GGGGGGCCCGGCGGCGGGCCCGGGGGGGGGCGGCGGCCCCCCCCCCCGCGGCGCCCGCGCCGGGGGGGCCCCCCCCCCCCCGCCGGGGGGGGCGCGGGCCCTCTCGTACGTTCCGCCGGATCAGGCGGCCTTCGCCTTGGTGGCGTACATGTCCACGTACTCCTGGCCGGACAGCCGCATCACCTCGGCCATCACGGAGTCGGTCACCGCCCGCAGCACATAGCGGTCGCGGTCCATGCCCTCGTAGCGGGAGAACTCCATCGGCTCACCGAAGCGCACCGTCACCTTGCCCGGCCGGGGCAGACCCGAGCCGCCCGGCTGGAGCTTGTCCGTGCCGATCATCGCGAACGGCACCACCGGCGCACCCGTCATCAGCGTCAGCCGCGCGATGCCCGTACGGCCCCGGTAGAGCCGGCCGTCGGGGGAGCGGGTGCCCTCCGGGTAGATCGCGAACGCCTTGCCCTCCTCCAGCACCCGCCGGCCGGTCATCAGTGCCGCGACACCGCCGCGCCCGCCGTCCCGGTCCACCGGGATCATCCCGACGCCCGTGAAGAACCAGGCCATCAGCCGGCCCTTGAGGCCCTTGCCCGTCACGTACTCGTCCTTGCCGATGAAGAACACCGGACGGTCGCAGCAGATCGGCATGATCATCGAGTCGATGAACGTCAGGTGGTTGCCCGCCAGGATCACCGGCCCGCTGCCCGGAATGTTCTCGATGCCCTCCATCCGGGGACGGAACATCAGGCGCAGGATCGGTCCGAGCACTGCCTTGATGAGTGCGAGACGGGACAACGCTTCCTCCGGTGTTGTGGCCGGGGCCGGCCGGGCGACGGATGGTGAAGGTCCATGCAGGTGAGGACGATACTCGCGGGTACCGGCCGATCGCACATCGGGTTCACGCGACGGATACGCCGTGTTGACATGTGTTCGCGCCATGTTCGTCCAGGTGCCGCCCCCGTGACCGTACCCCTGCCTACGCTCGATCCCCGCTCGACAGGTGCCGTACATCACATGCGAGGAGCATTCATGACAGAGCGTGCGCAGGCCGCGCCGGGACGCCGGACCGTCGTCGGGGCGGGGGCAGCCGTCCTCGGCACCGCCGCCCTGGGCATCACCGCAACGGCGCAGGCGGCCGACCGGAACGGCGGACCGGGGGGCCACGGCGGCCACCGCCTCGACCTGCCGGTCCCGACCGTCATCGGCCACCGGGGCACCAGCGGCTACCGCCCCGAACACACGCTGGGCTCCTACCAGCTCGCCCTGGACATGGGCGCGCACATCATCGAGCAGGACCTCGTCCCCACCCGCGACGGCCACCTCGTCTGCCGCCACGAGAACGACATCACCGCCACCACCGACGTCTCCGCGCACCCCGAGTTCGCGAACCGCCGGACCACCAAGACCGTCGACGGCGTCTCCCTCACCGGCTGGTTCACCGAGGACTTCACCCTCGCCGAGCTCAAGACGCTCCGCGCCAAGGAGCGCATCCCGGCCAACCGCCAGAAGAACACGCTCTACGACGGCCGGTGGGAGGTCCCCACCTTCGAGGAGGTCCTGCGCTGGGCCGACCGCGAGGGCCGCCGCCGCGGCAAGCCCGTCTGGCTGTACGTCGAGACCAAGCACCCCAGCTACTTCCGGGGCCTCGGGCTCGGCCTGGAGGAGCCGCTGGCCAAGCTGCTGCGCCGCTACGGACGCCACCGCGCGCAGTCCCCGGCGATCCTCCAGTCCTTCGAGCCCGGCAGCGTCCAGCGCCTGGCCCGGCTCGTCGCGACCCCGCGCATCGTCCTGCTCTCGGGCGCGGGCACCAGGCCCTGGGACTTCCAGGTGTCCGGCGACCCGCGCACCACGGACGACCTGGTGAAGCCGGCCGGCCTGAAGTGGATGGCCTCCTTCGCGCAGGGCATCGGCCCCACCCTGGACCTGGTCATCCCCAAGGACGCCGCCGGGCGGCTCACCGAGCCCACCACCCTGGTGCGCGACGCCCACGCGCAGGGCCTCGTCCTCCACCCGTACACGATGCGCAACGAGAACACCTTCCTGCCCGCCGACTTCCGGCGCGGCAGCGACCCCAACGCGTACGGGGACGCGTTCGGCGCGTTCGCCGCGTACTTCGCGACCGGGATCGACGGGATCTTCTCCGACAACCCGGACACCGCCCTGCTCGCGGCGGCGGACTTCGCGGCGAAGAGGTAGGACGGCGGGCCCGACTCCCGTCAGCACCCGGCTCCCGTCACATCGCAGGGGAGTTGGCTATGTCACAGGGGAGTTTGGGCCCCATCCGTTCCCGATGCCTTGGATGTCTGCGCAGAATGCTCGCGGCGGAGGTTGTCGCTCCCGCACCGTGGGAAAGGAGCGGGAGACAACCGGCGGATCAGGTGAGCGGGAGGCATGCGCACATGGGCATGAGCGTGATCATCTCGGCGGCGGACGTGCGGGACGCCGAAGAGATTCTGAAGCTGCAGTACCTCTGTTTCCAGAGCGAGGCGGAGCTGTACGGCAATTACCGCATCGACCCGCTCGTCCAGACCCTCGACTCGGTACGCGCCGAGATCGCGGAGAACCTGGTCTACGTGGCGCGGCTCGGCGACGAGGTCGTCGGCTCGGTGCGGGGCTCGGTCGACGAGGAGGGCGCGGGCCGGATCGGCAGGCTCTGCGTCCACCCCCGGCTGCGCGGCCACGGCCTCGGCGCCCGGCTGCTGCGCGCCGCGGAGGCGGGCCTCGCCGACGAGCGCGCCGCCACCCGCTTCCGCCTGCACACCGGCCACCGCAGCGAGGGCAATCTGAGGCTCTACCAGCGCGCGGGGTACGCCGCCGTGGGCAACGCGACCGGCAGCGACGGGGTCAGGATGATCCTGCTGGAGAAGGAGGCCCAGGCCCCCGCCGCGTACGTGGCCAGCGCCTAGCCGTACGGCACGGGCGCCGCGCCTGCCGCCGCTACGCGGTCCGGGCGCGGCGCAGCCACATCATCCCGGTGACCGGCAGGATCACCGGGATGAACAGGTAGTCCCGGCCGCAGTACGACCACACGGTCGCGTCGGCGAACGCGGACGGCTCCACCAGCGTCCACGTCCCCACGATGAGCACCCCGGCCAGCTCGGCCGCGCAGCACACCAGCGCCGTCCGGCGGGCCCGCTCGCCGCCGCGCACCAGCGAGTACGTGATGAAGCCGTAGACCACCGCGGCGACCGCCGACAGCACATAGGCCAGGGGCGCGCGGCCGAAGTCCAGGATCATCTGGACGATCGAACGGGATGCCGCCGCCACGGTGAACACGCCGTAGAACCAGACGAGGACCCGGCCGGGGCCGGAGCCGAGGTCGAAGGGCCGCTTCTCGCCGGCCGCCGCCTGCGTGGTGTCGGTGTCGGTCACGGTCAGCTTCCCCAGATGTCGTAGAGCCGTACTTCGAGGACGGCCAGGACGACCGCGCCCGCCGCCACCGTCACCGAGCCCCAGCGGGTCCGCTCGCTGAGCGACAGGAACCCCGCCGCCGGCACGGCGAGGAACGCCCCGGCGAGGTACGCGATGAAGATGGTCATGCCCTGCTCGGGCCGCTCGCCGCGGGCCAGCTGCACGATCCCCGTCACCAGCTGCGCCAGGGCCAGCAGCGAGACGACGGCCATGCCGATGAAGTGCCAGTCCTTGGTGGGCTGGTCCCGGTAGGCGGCGTATCCGCACCAGGCGGCGAGGGCGAGGGCGGCCACGGCGACCGCGACCGTCAGGGCGTCGAGCATGAGCCGAGGGTATTACGGCGCGCCGGGGCCGCCGTCCTCGCCCCCGGTCCGCCGGGGCGACGGCGGCAAGGCCGGGTGATCGTGGCCTTGACCACAGAGCGCACCGCACCCGGGCGTCGGGGGAGTGGCGCGGCCGGCCCCGCCCTGAGCGCATCGCCGCAGGTCAGGACGGTGTGGCTGGAAAATCACGGCCGATACGAGACGGTCGCTCCGGCCCATCCGCGACTGTCCGCTATCCGGACAGCCGGCCGGGCCGCGAACTCACGTCTGTTTTACTTGTGCTCATGACCACGACGAGCAGCCGCACCCTTGCGACCGAGGCGATCACGACGCCCGGTGCTCGTTGTACGGGTCGAATGCGCGCCTTCTGAGGGCCCACGACCGAGCCTCGCGCCCCGAAGCGAGACCCCTTCCCGGCCGCCCGCACGGGCCCGGCCCGCGGTGACCGCCGCGCCCGGACGCTCCGGGAAGCCGCTCGGAACGTCCGATCGAAAACGTCCGGCTCACCCCGGACGCATGCCCCGTGCCCGGCGGACACCGCGCCGCGCACTCGACAGTGACGGAAACCCCTGTGATCACCACGACGGGCCTCACGAAGGTCTACCGTTCGCGCGACCGCGAGGTCACCGCCCTGGACGGCGTCGACCTCCACGTACGCGAAGGAGAGGTGTACGGCGTCATCGGCCGCAGCGGCGCCGGCAAGTCCTCCCTCATCCGCTGCGTCAACCTCCTGGAACGCCCCACCTCGGGCACCGTGACCGTGGCCGGCCAGGACCTCACCGCCCTCGCGGGCCGGGGCCGCCGGGCCGGCAAGGAGCTGCGCGAGGCGCGCAGCCGCATCGGCATGGTCTTCCAGCACTTCAACCTGCTGGCCTCCCGCACCGTGCAGCGCAACGTCGAACTCCCCCTGGAGATCCTCGGCGTCACCGGCCGCGAGCGCTCCCGCAAGGCCCTCGAACTCCTCGACCTGGTCGGCCTCGCCGACAAGGCCAAGGCCTACCCCGGACAGCTCTCCGGCGGCCAGAAGCAGCGCGTCGGCATCGCCCGCGCCCTCGCCGGCGACCCCAAGGTGCTCCTGTCCGACGAGGCGACCTCCGCACTGGACCCCGAGACCACCCGCTCCATCCTCCAGCTCCTGCGCGACCTCAATCAGCAGCTCGGGCTCACCGTTCTGCTCATCACGCACGAGATGGACGTCGTCAAGACGATCTGCGACTCCGCCGCGCTCATGCGGGGCGGCCGGGTCGTCGAGTCCGGCACCGTCGGCGAACTGCTCGCCACCCCCGGCTCGGAGCTGGCCCACGAGCTGTTCCCGGTCGGCGGCACCGCCTCCGCGCCCGACCGCACCGTGGTGGACGTCACCTTCCACGGCGAGGCCGCCGCCCGCCCGGTGATCTCCCAGCTCTCCCGTACGTACAACATCGACATCTCGATCCTGGGCGCCGCCATGGACACCGTCGGCGGCAGGCAGATCGGCCGCATGCGCATCGAACTGCCCGGCCGGTTCGAGGAGAACGTCGTCCCGATCGGCTTCCTGCGCGAGCAGGGACTCCAGGCCGAGATCGTGGCCGCCGCGCCCGCCCCCGTACCGGCACCGCTCACCGAGGAGGCGGCGAAGTGACCTGGTCCGAAATGCAGCCGCTGCTGACGCAGGGCACCGTCGACACCCTCTACATGGTGCTGTGGTCCGCCCTGGTCACCGTCCTGGCCGGACTGCCCCTCGGCGTCCTGCTCGTCCTCACGGACAAGGGCGGACTGCTCCAGAACACCCCGGTGAACAAGGTCGTCGGCGTGATCGTGAACATCGGCCGCTCGCTGCCGTTCATCATCCTGCTGATCGCCCTGATCCCGTTCACCACCTGGGTCGTCGGCACCTTCATCGGCCCGACCGCGATGATCGTGCCGCTCGCCGTCGGCGCCATCCCGTTCTTCGCCCGGCTGGTCGAGACGGCGGTCCGCGAGGTCGACCACGGGCTCGTGGAGGCCGTCCAGTCGATGGGCGGCTCCATCCCGACGATCGTCCGCAAGGTCCTCCTGCCGCAGGCCCTGCCGTCCCTGGTCTCCGGAATCACCACCACGGTCATCGTGCTCATCGGCTACTCGGCGATGGCCGGAGCGGTCGGCGGCGAAGGGCTCGGCTCCAAGGCCGTCACCTACGGATTCCAGCGCTTCGACAACCGGTTCATGCTGATCACGGTCGCGCTGCTGATCGTCATCGTGACCCTCGTCCAGCTGATCGGCGACCTCGCCGTCCGCCTGCTGGCCCGCCGGGGCCGCACCTCCTGACTTCTCCTCCTCATCAAGCCCGCACTCCTTGTCCGGGCGCTCCACCATCACCACTGAAAGAGGCACTTTTCGTGCGTACCAGCATCAAGATCACCGCCGCCGCCGCGGCCACCACCGCCCTCGCCCTCGGCCTCACCGCCTGCGGCACGGACTCCGACCCGTCCTCCGAGAGCGGCGGCGCCGACACCTCCAAGGCCCTCGTCGTCGCCGCGTCCCCGACGCCGCACGCCGACATCCTCGGCTTCGTCGAGAAGAACCTCGCCGAGAAGGCCGGCCTCAAGCTGGAGGTCAAGGAGTTCACGGACTACGTCCTGCCGAACACCGCCACCGAGACCGGCCAGGTCGACGCCAACTTCTTCCAGCACCAGCCCTACCTGGACGACTTCAACAAGAAGAACGGCACCCACCTGGTCTCCGTCGGCGCCGTCCACCTCGAACCCCTCGGCCTCTACTCCAAGAAGGTCAAGAGCCTCGACTCCATCAAGTCCGGCCAGACCGTCGCCGTCCCCAACGACACCACCAACGAGGGCCGCGCGCTCCAGCTGCTCGCCGAGAACGGCCTCATCACCCTCAAGGACGGCGTCGGCACCAGCGCCAAGCTGAGCGACATCACCGACAAGAAGGGCCTGAAGTTCAAGGAGCTGGAGGCCGCCACGGTCCCGCGCGCCCTGGGCGACGTGGACGCCGCCGTCATCAACGGCAACTACGCCATCGAGGCCGACCTCAAGCCCGCGAAGGACGCGCTCGTCCTGGAGAAGGCCGACGGCAACCCGTACGCCAACATCGTCGCGGTCAAGAAGGGCGACGAGAAGGACCCCCGCGTCCAGAAGCTCGTGAAGCTCCTGCACTCCGACGAGGTCAAGAAGTTCATCGAGGACACCTACCAGGGCTCGGTCGTCCCGGCCTTCGGTGACGCCAAGTCCTGACCCGTACGCGCCACTTGCCCCAGGAGCCCCGCACACCCCGCCCAAGGGGCGCGGGGCTCCGCCGCACCGACCCGGCCATGCACACGCCCCCGGCGATGCTGCATGCTGTGCATTTACACGGTCTTCGGCATGGAGCTGCGCATGACTTCCACCTTCCCGGACATCTCCATCAGCACGGACCGGCTGGTGCTGCGCCCATTCGACATGGCGGACATCCCCGCGTACATCGAGATGATGAACGACGAGCTGGTCACCGCCTGGACCGACGCACCCCACCCCTACACCCAGGTCGACGCCGAACGCTGGGTGCGCAGAATCGCTCCCGCGCACCGCACCAAGGGCGACGGGATCGCCCTGGCCGTCACCGAGTTCCTCACCCAGCGCCTCGTCGGCTCCGTACGCCTCCGCAACACCGACTGGCGCACCCTGTCCACCGAGGCCGCCTACATCACCGCACCCTGGGCCCGCGGTGAGGGCTACGCCACCGAATCCGTGCTCGCCGTCGCCCAGTGGCTCTTCCGCGACCAGGGCTTCGAGCGCCTCGAACTGCGCACCGCCGCCGACAACACCGCCTCCCAGCAGGTCGCCCAGAAGCTCGGCTGCATCAGCGAGGGCGTACTGCGCAACGCCCGCATAGCGCGCACCCGGACCGAGAACGGCACGGACGGCGGCTGGACCGACATCCGCACCGACGTCATCGTCTGGGGCCTGCTTCCCGAAGACCTCGAAGGCGTCGCCGAGCAGCTCGCCGACGCCGGCGGATACGGCACCTACAACGACTGGAACTGACCGGCTGCCGGGGCCCCGGCAGCCGGCCGGCGGGGACCCGGTAACCTCACCCTGCCCGCCCCCCGGGCAACCCGCCCCGCCTGCGACGACTCCAGGAGAATGACACCAAGATGGCCGACCGGGTCACAGTGATCGGCTGGGACGGCTCGCCGCTGACCAGAGCGGCCACCGCAGCGCTCTCCGCCGCGACCCTGGTCGCCGGAGCCGCCCACCACCTCGCGCTGCCGGAAGTCCCCCCGAGCGCCGAACGCATCCGCCTCGGCTCCGTCGACCTCGCCGCCCGCCGGATCGCCGGCCACCGCGGCAGCGCCGTCGTCCTCGCCGACGGCGACCCCGGCTTCTTCGGCGTCGTCCGCACCCTGCGCGCCCCGCAGCACGGCCTGGAGGTCGAGGTCGTCCCGGCCGTCTCCTCCGTCGCCACCGCCTTCGCCCGCGCCGGCATGCCGTGGGAGGACGCCCAGACGGTCGTCGCCCACCCCCGCACCCTGCGCCGCGCGGTGAACGTCTGCCGCGCCCACCACAAGGTCGCCGTCCTCACCTCGCCCGGCGCCGGACCCGCCGAACTGGCCCTGCTCCTCGAAGGCGTCCACCGCACGTTCGTCATCTGCGAGGAGCTGGGCACCGACCGCGAACAGGTCACCGTCGTCACCTCGGACACCGCCGCCGACCACGTCTGGCGCGACCCCAACGTCGTCATCGTCATCGGCGGGGGCCCCGAACGCCAGGCCGACGGCGCCTGGATCGCCGGCCGCCACCCCGCCTACCCGCAGGGCATACGGGGATGGGCCCTGCCCGCCGGCGCCTACCCGGACCCGGGCGCCCGCCCGGCGGGGGAGAGCGGCGAGGGCGAGGGCCCCGTCCTGCGGGCCGCCCAGCTCGCCCACCTCGGCCCCCGCACCGGCGACCTCGTCTGGGACATCGGCTCCGGGGGCGGCGCGCTGGCCGTCGAGGCGGCCCGCTTCGGCGCGGCGGTCCTCGCCGTGGACAGCGACCCCGACGCCTGCGCCCGCACCACGGCCGCCGCCCGCGCCTTCGGCGTACAGCTCCAGGTCGTCGAGGGCCGCGCCCCGCACGTACTGGAACGGCTGCCCGAGCCCGACGTCGTACGCATCGGAGGCGGCGGAGTCCCCGTCGCCACCGCCGTCGCGGACCGCCGCCCCGAGCGCATCGTCACGCACGCCTCCACCCGCGACGAGGCGGAGGCACTGGGCGCCGCCCTGGCCGGGAACGGCTACACGGTCGGCTGCTCGCTCCTCCAGTCCGTCGAACTCGACACGACCGCCTGGTCGGAGCGCGAACGCACGGTCGTCTTTCTGCTTTCCGCACTTCGTTCGGACCTTGCCCCCTGACCCGTCGGCAAGCGGTGCGAGGTAGGCTGGCCGATCGTCGCACCGCTCCCGGACGTTCGTTGCTTCGTTCATCAATGTCCGGAAAAGGGGACCGTTTTGGTGCCCGTTGTGGTACGGCGGCACCCTGGGACGCGCGACGTGGCGCAGTCCACAGCGGGCCGTGGCGAAATGAGCTGCCGCGGCGGCGAACGACCGCGAGAATGCAGGATGTCCGCGACCGATTCGTGCCGCGCGGCGCGCCCGCTCGTTCCACCGGACGAGCACCGCGTGCCGTGTCCGGGCGTCCCGGGCGAAGGGCCGAAGGAGCACTGACGATGGGCGAGGGGAACGCATGAGTGACACCGGCCGGGTCCCGGGCGAGGGACTGCCGGAGAACGCGGGCACGGTGGAGCAGCCGGGCGTCCCCGCGCCCGACTCCTACACCTACCTCGAACCCTCCGCGCACACCCCTGAGGACGACGACCTCCTCCTGATGCCGAGCGCACAGGGAGCCTGGGGCGAACCCCAGCCGGCGGCCCAGCCGACGGACCACTACGCGGACCCCGCCGCGCAGGGCGGGTACCAGCCGCACTTCCACCCCCAGCCGGCCGACCCGGCGCACGCCCAGGGCCCCGTCCAGCTCCAGGAGCAGGCCCCCGCGTACGCGATGCACCAGGCCGCCCCCGCGCCGCTGCCCGAGACCGCCCCCGGCACCCACGAGTCCGGAGGCCGCGACTCCGGCTCCGTCGACCTCGGCGCCGTCCGCGTCCCCGCGCCCGCGGCGCAGCCCTCCGTGCGCCGCCCGCTGCACCGGGGCCCGGCCTCGCCCGAGCCGTCCTACGGCGGTACGTCGGGGGCCGGCGTGGTCCGTTCCCTCGCCGACCGCGGCCCGGCCGGAGCGCCCCCGGCCCGCCACGCGGGCCCGGCGACGGCCGAACCCGAATACTTCGACCCGCAGCCGGCGGACCAGCCCCTTCCGGGTCCGCAGCTCGGCGCGATCCCGCCGCAGGCCGCCCAGCCCTGGGCGCCCGTCGCGCCGGAGGCGCCGGCCGCCCCCGAACAGACCGCGCCCGAGCCCCCCGTGCAGCCGGTGGCTCCCGCGGTCGAGGCGCAGGCCGCGGACGCGGTGGCGCCGGAGGCCCCGGCGCCGGTCGCCGAGCAGCCGGCCATGGAGCCCGCGCCCGTCGCGGCGCCGGGGCCCGGCGCGGTGGCCGCGCCCGTCGCCGCCCCCGAGCCCGGGGGGGTGGCCGAGCCCGTCGCCGCCCCGGAGCCCGTTGCGGTGGCCGAGCCCGTTCCGGCTGCGGAGCCGGAGCCGGTGGCGGCCGTGGTGGAGCCCGCCCAGGCCGCTGCACCGGAGCCCGTCGCCGTGGTGGAGCCCGAGCCTGCCCCGGTCCCGGTCGCGGTCGCGGAGCCCGAGTCGGCCCCGGTCGCCGAGGCCGCCCCCGTTCCGGCCCCGGAGCCCGTACCGGCCGCGGCACCGGAGCCGGTGGCCGTGGCGGAGCCCGAGCCCGTCGCGGTGCCGGAGCCCGTACCGGCCCCCGAGCCCGAGCCCGCCCAGGTCGCGGCACCGGAGCCCACGCCGGCCCCCGAGCCGCACCCCGCACCGGCCCCAGAGCCGCACCCCGTCGCAGCCCCCGAGCCCGCGCCGCAGCCGCAGCCCGAGGCCGTGGCCGAGCCCGCACCGGCCCCCGAGCCGCAGCCCGAGGCCGTGGCCGTGGCGGAAGCCGTACCCGCCGTCGAGCCCGAGGCCGTACCGGCCGGCGAACAGTCGATACAGCCGGAGGCAGCCGCACCCGAGCCCGCCCCCGAGGTCATCGAGACCCCGGACCTGAGCGACGAGACGGACCCCGTACAGGCGGACCCCGTACAAGCCGAGCCCGCACCGGCGGAGCCCGTACAGCAGGAGGCGCCCGGAGAGGCGCCCGCCGCGCCCCCCGCCCCCGGCTACGACGACGCCGAGCGGGAAGCGGTCCTGCGGGTCATGCGGGAGCGCCGGGACATCCGCAACGGCTTCCGCAGCGACCCCATCCCGCACGAGGTGCTGCTGCGCGTCCTGGAGGCCGCGCACACGGCGCCCAGCGTGGGCCACTCGCAGCCGTGGGACTTCGTGGTCATCCGGTCCGCCGAGACGCGGCGCTCGATGCACGAGCTGGCGCAGCAGCAGCGCGAGGCCTACGCCAAGTCGCTGCCGAAGGCCCGCGCGAAGCAGTTCAAGGAACTGAAGATCGAGGCGATCCTCGAGACCCCGGTCAACATCGTCGTGACCGCCGACCCGACGCGGGGCGGCCGGCACACGCTCGGCCGGCACACCCAGCCGCAGATGGCCCCGTACTCGTCGGCGCTCGCCGTGGAGAACCTGTGGCTGGCGGCGCGGGCCGAGGGCCTCGGCGTGGGCTGGGTGAGCTTCTTCGACGAGCGCGAGATGGTGCGCGCGCTGGGGCTGCCGGAGCACCTGGAGATCGTGGCGTACCTCTGCGTGGGGTACGTGGACGAGTTCCCGGAGGACCCGGAGCTGATGCAGGCGGGCTGGTCGAAGCGGCGCCCGCTGTCCTGGGTCGTCCACGAGGAGACGTACGGCCGCCGCGCCCTGCCCGGCGAGGCGCCCCACGATCTGCTCCAGGAGACGATCTCCAACATCCGCCCGCTGGACGCCAAGGCGCTCGGTGAGGCGTGGGAGCGCCAGAAGCGGATGACGAAGCCGGCCGGCGCGCTCGGCATGCTGGAGATCATCTCGGCCCAGCTGGCCGGGCTCTCCCGGATGTGCCCGCCGCCGATCCCGGAGCCGGCGGCCGTCGCGGTGTTCGCGGGCGACCACGGGGTGCACGCGCAGGGCGTCACGGCGTGGCCCCAGGAGGTCACCGGCCAGATGATCGCCAACATGCTCGGCGGCGGCGCGGTGTGCAACGCGTTCGCGGCGCAGGTGGGCGCGGAGGTGTGCGTGGTCGACGTGGGCGCGGTCGCGGAACTGCCCGCGATGCCGGGCCTGCTGCCCCGGAAGGTACGGGCGGGCACGGCGGACTTCACCACCGGGCCGGCGCTCACCCGCGAGGAGGTCCACGCGGCGATCGAGGTCGGCATCGAGACCGCCCGCGATCTGGTGGCGGCGGGCAACAAGGGCCTGCTGACCGGCGAGATGGGCATCGCGAACACGACCGCGTCGGCCGCGCTGATCTGCGTGTACACCGGGATGGACCCGGCCGAGGTGACGGGCCGGGGGACCGGCATCAACGACGAGATGCACGCCCGCAAGATCGACGTGGTGCGGCGCGCCCTGGAACTCCACCAGCCGGACCCGGCGGACCCGATCGGCGTCCTGGCGGCCGTCGGAGGCCTGGAGCACGCCGCGATGGCCGGCTTCCTGCTGGGCGGCGCGTCGCTCCGCACGCCGGTGATCCTGGACGGCGTGAGCGCGGGCGCGGCGGCGCTGGTGGCCCGGGCGATCGCCCCGGAGGCCCTGGCCGCGTGCATCGCCGGCCACCGCAGCGCGGAGCCGGGCCATGTGGCCGCGCTCAACAAGCTGGGCCTGCGCCCGCTGGTCGACCTGGACCTCCGCCTCGGCGAGGGCACGGGGGCGCTGCTGGCCCTGCCGATCGTGCAGAGTGCGGCCCGTGCGATGCACGAGGTGGCGACGTTCGACTCGGCGGGCGTGACGGAGAAGTAGCGGCACCTTTGCGGGGGCGCTGACCGAATGCAGCCCCGCCGGCGTCTGAGGCGCGGGGTCCGGGGCGGAGCCCCGGTTCCGGGAAGGGGCGGGGAGGGGACGAGGCCCGCCGCAGGCGCCCCCCCCCCCCCCCCCCCCCCCCCCCCGGGCCCCCCGGCCCCCCCCCGGGGGGGGCCCCCCCCCCCCCCCCCCCCCCCCCCCCCCCCCCCCCCCCCCCCCCCCCCC
>NZ_VJNO01000072.1 GCF_007096885.1 Streptomyces sp. 130
CGTTGCAGACGGACGCCGGCGAGACTGTCACCGTATCGGCCACAAGATTCTTCCGACAGCACGCAAGAACGTACAACTCACCATTGAGGGCCTGCACTCGTACTATGTGCTAGCGGGCGAGACTCCTGTGCTGGTTCAAAAAAGCCGATGCCTCGTCGGCACCATTCTCGGACCGAAGGGGGGGTGAGAAGCTATGGCTATCCAAGGGGCGCAAAGCCGTTGCCGTCTCACAGACAAAGGAAGGGCTGGGTGTACGAGATCAAGAAGGATGAGGCAGCCGCGAATGGCCTTCATGAGCGTGTTGCTTAAGTCCGCGTGACGGATCCGGCCACGTAGGAAAAAATACCAATATCCGAACAGATGTGTGATCTACTTGCATGAGAGCGGACACAGCATGAATCCCCTGAGGGGCCAGGCAGGAATCCTAAACAGTGACCCCTGCAATCACATCCCGATCCCATGAAACGAATCGAAGAGCTGTTCCTCGACAATACGGACGGAGTCGTCGGGGACCCCATCGACTGGGATCCTCTGCGTGAGCCCGACGCTCTGCAGGAGGTCGGCCTCCTCGACTGTCGTATCTGCCCCCTGACCGGCCGTGCCGGCCTGCTCCTGGACATGCGCACCGCCCTGCAATACCGCGCAGGAAACGCTGCGCTCCTTGTCGTACGCGGGCTGCAGGCGTTCCGGTGGCACGAAGAAGCGCTGGAGCGTGGACTGCTCAACTTCGCCGTCATGTCAAGTGCGCCCTCCACGGTCAAGAAGACATGGCAGATGGACATCGGTCTCTTCCCGGACGGCGAACTGCGCGTTGCAGGCACGGCGGCAGAATTCTATCTTGTCGATGTCAACGGAATTCCAGAAGCGCCGCCCGATTACCAGAGGCGCGGGCTTCGAGAAGTGCGGGACGACCTGTCGTGGTGGGACTCGGACTGCACAGTTCTGCAATCGTCCAGCACAAGCAGAAACTGACCTGGGCCAGTGCAGGCTCGTCCACTTAATTTTATGGGCGAGCCCGTCAGCCCAGACAGACCACTGGCGGCATTCCCTGCGTTTGCCAGCGCCCCCGCGAGGTCGAGGCGGGAGTTTCTTTCACGGGGCGAAAGTCACAGTTCGCCGCTTCGGTTGTGCATTAAAGTCAGGCCGTACGGGGCGGGTGTGCGAACCACTGACGAGCGGCCCCGCTTCAGGAGTCAGCGATATCGCGCTTCGCTTCCGAGCGGGTGTCGTAGTAAGTCACTCGCCATGCCGACCCGAGCTCCCGCGCGAGGTCCTGAGCCATCAGCTCCCCAGCCCGCGCGAATCGCTCCTCGGCTTCACGAGACGGAAAGCCCGACATGATCGGATCATCCCGATCGAGCGTCGCGTCATACTGGTCGGCCCAAGCCGCGAGTCGCTCCGCCAACCCGGCCGACAACCCCAGACGCGCATCACCGGGTGACACGTCGCCGGCGTCGGAACCCGTCAGCCACAGGGCATGGCACCCGTAGTCTCCCATGAGCACGATGCTCCTGGGATCACTCTCTGCGTTCACCGGGTGCTCCTCTACTGGACCCCCTATACGTTAGCCGCACGTCCAATCGAGCAAAGCTCGCCCGTGCGAACCCTCCGTACCTCCGAGGAGTTGAGTTCCTCCGTTCACGAGACGGTAGTCACGTACGGTCACTACGGTTGCGCGTCGCGTCAGGTCGTACGGAGCCGATGTACGACCGCCGGCCGGTCAGCACCGACGCACAACGGGGAGAGGCACTCCATGGCGAACCCGAAGCAGAACAGGAAGCGCGTCACTGCGTGGCACGTGATCGGCGTACAAGTGGCGGCCTTCCGGCGGGCCTCCGGGTTAACGCAGGCTGCCCTCGCGGACATGTGCCGCGTCAGCGAGGACACGATCGCGTCGATCGAGCAGGGACGGCGCCCGCTTCAGCTGGACTTCGCGATCCTCCTGGACCGGCGCCTGGAGACCAAGGGTGCCTTGCAGGTCGCCGTGGAGAAGGTGCCGGAAAAGGAGCGGTTCCCGCTGTTCGTGCAGGATTACGTTGAGTACGAACAGGACGCCGTGGCACTGCACTCGTACGAGAACCAGTTGGTACCGGGGCTCCTCCAGACCGAGGACTATGCGCGCGCAGTCTTCAAGTCCTCCTACCCTCCCCTTGAGCCGGAGGAAGTGGAGGAGCGGGTGAAGAACCGCATGCAGCGGCAGTCCCTCCTGGAACGCAAGCCTCGCCCCATGCTGAGCTTCCTCCTGGAAGAGGTGATTTTGCACCGGCCCATCGGCGGTCCCCGCGCCTTGCGCCAGCAGATCAAGCGACTGCGCGAAGTCACCGAGCTTCCCTTCGTGACCATTCAGATCATGCCTACGAATCGCCAAACGCACGCCGCGCTCGATGGCCCGATGGTCCTCCTGGAGACCTCGGATCACGATCAACTCGCCTACATTGAGGGCCAACGCGTGAGCTTCCTCGTGGATGACCCCGAGGAAGTCAGCGTCTTCCAGCAGAAATGGGATGCTCCGGTCGCAGGCCCACTCGCCCGAGGAGAGTGTCTGCCTAATGGACGACCTGCTTGGAGAGACATGACCCGCGCAGCACACGGCACCGGCCTCAGCTGGTTCAAGTCAAGCTACAGCGGCAGCGAAGGCGGCGACTGCCTCGAAGTCGCTTACCACTGGCACAAGTCGAGCTACAGCAGCGACCAGGGCGGCGCATGCGTCGAGGTCGCCGCGCACCCCGCCGCCGTGCACATCAGGGACTCCAAGGTCACCGACGGGCCCGTGCTCACCGTCCCGCCCACCGCCTGGGCCGCGTTCCTCCGGGCGAGCGTCTAGCGTCTCGTGGCCGCGAGGTACACGCGGCGGGACGGGATCTCGTTCTCGTACGCCTCGCGGACCGTGCAGTCGTCGGTGCCGAAGCCCGCCTCGTGGGCCGCCCGGCGGAGCTCGTACGCGGTGTACTCCGACCAGTAGACGCGGAGTTCGCTGCCCAAGGGGTCATCGATGACGCCGTCCCCCGCGCCCTCCTTCGCGACGACGAGCAGCCGGCCGCCGGGGCGGATCGCGGCGGCCCAGGACGCCATCGTGTCGGGCAGCCGGTGCTTGGGCTGGTCGTGGAGCGAGTAGTACGCGACGAGGCCGTCGAGCGGGCCGCCCGTGAGCGCGCCCTGGTCCATGACGGCGAAGCGGCAGCCGGGCTGCTCCCGGCGCGCGAGCGCGACGCAGCGGGGCGAGAGGTCGATGCCCAGCATGTCGAGTCCGTACGCCGCGAGGAGGGCCGTGACGTGGCCGCAGGGCCCGCAGCCCGCGTCGTACACCCTGCCGCCCGCCCCGACCCGCTCCGCGAACGCGCGCAGCGCCTCCAGGTCGTACGGCTTCTCCTCCAACTCGTACCGGAAGAGCTGGAGATAGCGCTCCGCGCGCGCGTCCCAGGTGCGGACGACGTCGGCCGGGCTGCCCGGCGCGGGCGAGGACATGGGTATGTCGGCCATCACGGCAACCTACCGCGCCGGTACCGCCGTTCTCAGGCGAACTGGCCGACCACGTAGTCGCCCGCCGGCTGCCGTACGAGGACGTTCATGCGGTTGAAGGTGTTGATGACGGCGATCGCGGAGACCAGGGCCGCGAGCTGGTCCTCGTCGTAGTGCTTGGCGGCTGCGGCCCAGACCTCGTCCGGGACACCGCCCTCCGCGAGGCGGGTGCCGTGTTCGGTCAGC
Organism: Streptomyces sp. 130; assembly: GCF_007096885.1. Lineage (GTDB taxonomy): Bacteria > Actinomycetota > Actinomycetes > Streptomycetales > Streptomycetaceae > Streptomyces. Next base: position 3,706 of record NZ_VJNO01000072.1, read on the forward strand.
TCCAGCGCGGCGCGCTCCGCGTCGGTGAAGACGGTCGCCTCGCGCCAGGCCGCGACCAGGTTGAGGCGGGTCGCGGTCTCCCCGGCGTGTGCGGCCTCCTTGGTGTGCATGTCGAGGCAGGCCGCGCAGCCGTTGATCTGGCTGGCCCGCACCCGGACCAGCTCCTGGGTGGCCAGGGGCAGGGTGGAGTCCTCCAGGGCCCTGCCCGCCGCGACGATGTGCTTCAGGGCCTTGGCCGAGGCGGCGTGGGCGAAGAGGTCGAGACGAGCGTTCATGACCGGTTCCTGCCTTCTGTCGAGTGGTGGCTACACCTCTCTGACGGAGCGGCCGGGACCGAGGTAACAAGGGCCTCGTCACAGCCCCGCGCGCAGGGCGTTCACACGGGCCGCCGCCGCGTCGAAGGCGGTCGGGTCGAGGGAGCCGCCCAGGGCGTCGGCCAGGGCGGCCACCGCCTCGTCGCCCTGGGAGACGCTGCGGGCCGAGCAGAGCAGCAGGTCCATCCCGGCGGCGGCGGCCTTCACGGCGCGCTGCGACGTACTGCCGTAGGACGAGAGCGCACCGGCTTCCAGCGCGTCGGTGACGGTGACGCCCTTGAAGCCGAGCCGGTTGCGCAGCTCGCCGACGACGGTCGGCGAGAGGCCGGCCGGGCGGGCGGAGTCCAGGCCCGTGTAGACCGCCCAGGAGAGCATCACGAGCTTGACGCCCGCCGCGATCGCGTCCCGGTAAGGGACCTCGTCCACGCTGCGGAGGGTGGCGGCGGAGGTGGTGATCGTGACGGAGCGCAGATCGGTGTTCTGGCTCGCCGACGCCGGGCCCAGGCCCGGGAAGTGCTTGGCGGTGGCCGCGACGCCCTCGCGCTGCTGCGCGGTGATGAAGTCGGCCCCGCAACTGGCCACGGCGGCTGCCGACTTGCTGTACGAGCGCTCGTACTGGTCGGTGAAGTCGCCGTCCTTGCGGTACACGTCGAGGACGGGGGCCAGGTTGACGTTCATGCCGACGCCGGCGAGGTTCAGGCCCGCGCCGCTGCCGGTGAAGTCGGCCCAGTAGTGCGGATCGGCGGAGGCGCCGACATCCTTGGCGGACTTGACGGGCTCGCCGGGCAGGCGGCGGACCATGCCGCCCTCCTGGTCGGTCATGAGGAGCAGCGGCGCCTGGACGGGTGACGCGGCGCGGGCCGCGTTCATCGACCGGATGACGCCCTCGATCTGGGCCAGGCTCTGGACGTTCTCGCCGAAGAAGATCACGCCCGCCGTGTGGCCCTGCTCGATGGCCGTCATCAGGGAGGCGGGGGGTGTGAGGCCCGGGTAGGAGTGGATGACGCGCTGCCCGGCACGCTGGAGGGGCGACAGGGCGGAGAGGCGGGGGCGGGTGCTCTCGGGCGGCCGGAGGGCCGCCTGCGCTCCGGCCGCCGGGGCCAGACCGCCGGCGAGGGCGGCGGCGCCGGCGATCAGGGCGCCGCGCCGGCTCAGGGGTGGGGTCATGACGTACTCCTTCGTGAACGGTCGTGGGGGGCCGGGGCCTGGACCGGGGCCGGGGCCGGGGCCGGGGCCCAGGCCTGGGCCGGAGCGGCTTACCCGGCCGCTCCGGCGCGTACACCTATACGTCTGCGTTCACGGCGTGTTGTTCGCCAGGGCGAGGAGGCGGGAGCGGTCGCCGCTGAAGCGGTCGCGGTCGACGTTGCCGGAGATGCCGCTCACCGCGCCGGTGGAGGTGTACTGCCAGACGGTGTAGTAGGGGAAGCCCGACGGGATGCTGGGGCTGCTCGCGGTGGTCCAGTGGGCGACCCAGAGCGGGCTGAGGGCGGACATGCCGTTCCAGCCGCCGGTGCAGGTGTTCCACCAGCTCGGGCTGGTGTAGATCACCACATCACGGCCCGTGCGGGCCTTGTACTTGTTGTAGAAGTCCAGGACCCACTGCCGCATCCCGGCCTGCGAGTAGCCGTAGCAGGTGCCCTCGATGTCCAGCACGCCCGGGAGCGTGAGGTTGTCGCGCGACCAGGCGCCGCCGTTGCTCGCGAAGAAGTCGGCCTGGGCCGCGCCGCCGGAGACGTCCGGGCGGGCGAAGTGGTACGCGCCCCGGATCACGCCCGCGTTGTAGGCGCCCAGGTAGTTGGCGCTGAACGTCGGGTCCTTGTACGTCAGCCCCTCGGTGGCCTTCATCCAGGCGAACTCGATGCCCGCGCCGCGCACCGAGTTCCAGTTGATCCCGCCCTGCCAGCTGGACACGTCGATGCCGACCGGGTTGGCCTTGAGGTTGGCGTCCGGCCGTGCGTCCAGGGCGAGTTGCCGGGTGTCCGGCTTGAAGCCCTCGCGGTCCTGGACGTAGCCGACGCCCATGTAGCCCTTGCCGAGCGGGACCGGGCTGTCGTGGCGGGGTGACGACGAGGCGGTGCCGGACATCAGGCCGAGCAGCAGCGCCGCGCTCGTGCCGAGGACACCGGCCGCGGTGAGTCTCTTGCGCGTGGTCATGAGGAGCCTCCTGCTGTGGGGGGAAGCGGCCGTGACCGGCCGCTCGGGCAGCACGCTTCACGCGCGTACGGGTCTACGCGCGTCCACTTGTCGCGAACACGACATAGTGAGCCACAGGAGCCGCCCTCCGGTAAATAGCCGCCACCCCTCGTTAGTGGTCTAGACCCATCCCCGTCCATGTGAGCTGCGCGAACGGTCGCGGCCCGGCAGAACTTTCCGTGCGGCGTCTCCACTCGATCGGGTGGACGTTCCCCCTCAAAGGCATGATTCGCGGGCAATTGGCGAAAGCGGGCGCGATCATGCCTCGGTGATCTCTACCAATCGGACGGCCCGCCGTCCCAAGTCCCCTCTGCTGGCCGGGTTCGGCGGCGCTCTCGCCCTGTTGAGCCTGATCCCGGCGATCCCCGCGACCGCCGCCGCCCCCGCGCGCGACAGCGCCGTACGCACCACCGCCGCGTATGCCGCGCCGCGCCCGGTGACGCCCGCCGAGCGCCGTACCGCCGCCTACCTGGACTCGCTGCGGGACCGGCCCGCGCGGCTGCGGGCCTTCTTCAAGGAGCTGCCCAAGGGCGGTGACCTGCACAACCACCTCTCCGGAGCGGTGACCACCGAATATCTGCTCCAGCTCGCGATCGAGCAGGGGCTCTGCATCGACGCGACGATGACGGCCGTGGCCTCGCCGTGCGCCCCGGGCGCCCGGCCCGCCGCCGACGCGCGCACCGACGCCGCGTTCCGGCAGCAGATCATCCGGGCCTGGTCGATGCAGGACTTCCCGGCCGACGAGTCCGGGCACGACCACTTCTTCGACACCTTCGGCAAGTTCGGCATGGCCACCTGGTACGCCCGGGGCAAGATGCTCGCCAACGTCGCCGACACGGTGGTGAAGCAGAACCAGTTCTACCTGGAGACCATGGTCAGCCCGGCCTCCGAGAGCGCCAAGAAGCTGGCCGACGAGGTGGGTTACGACGCCGACCTCGCCGCATTCCACCGCAAACTGGCCGCCGGCGGCAAGCTGGACAAGGTCATCGACGAGGCGGTCCAGGAGGCCGACGACACCGACGTCCAGTTCCGCGAGGCCGCCCACTGCGACACCCCGCGCCCCGCCCCCGCCTGCGAGCTGCCCGTCCGGTGGATCTCGCAGGTCTCCCGGGGCAGTTCCCCGGCCCGTGTGTTCACGCAGATGGTGGTCGGCATGCGGCTGGCCGAGCGCGACCCGAGGTTCGTCGCGGTCAACCTCGTGCAGCCGGAGGACTGGGACAGCTCGCTGGAGAACTACAGCCTCCAGATGCGGATGCTGAAGTACCTGCGCGGGCAGTACCCGGGCGCCCACCTCACCCTGCACGCCGGTGAGCTGGCCCCGGGCCTGGTCAAGCCGGAGGACCTGACCTTCCACATCAACGAGGCGGTCCGGGTCGCCGGCGCCGAGCGCATCGGCCACGGCGTCGACCTGGTCCACGAGGACGACTGGCGCGCGCTGGCCCGGACCATGGCGCGGCGGCACGTGGCCGTCGAGGTGCCGTTCTCCAGCAACAAGCAGATCCTCGGCGTCGCGGGCGACGACCACCCGTTCAACGCGTACCGCCGCTACGGCGTGCCGGTCGTCCTGTCCACGGACGACCCGGGCGTCTCCCGGATCGACATCAGCCACGAGTACCAGTACGCCGCGAAGACCTACGGCCTCTCGTACACCGAGCTGAAGGACCTGGCCCGCGCCTCGCTGGAGTACGCCTTCCGCGACGGCCGCAGCCTGTGGGCCACCGGCACCGCGCCCTCCGGCTACCGCGTGGTGGCGGCCTGCCGGGCCGACCGCCCCGGTGACGGCCGCCCGAGCGAGCGCTGCGCGGACTACCTCGCGAGCAGCCCGAAGGCGGCGACCGAGTGGCGCCAGGAGGCGGCCTTCGCCGCGTTCGAGCGGGCCCACGGCGGACGCTGAGCCGGTCGGGCGATTCCGGAAGGGGTACGGGGCGCGGGCCCCGTGCCCCTTTCGCATGCCGTCAGAATCCGCCGCCGAAGTCCCCGCCGCCGCCGAACCCGCCGCCGTCGCCGCCGAAGCCTCCCCCGTCGCCGAAGCCTCCCCCGTCCCCGAAACCGCCGCCGCCGAAGCCGGAGGAGTCGAAGTCGGTGCCGGAGAAGTCGCCGCCCGAGAAGTCGCCGCCCAGGTCGCCGCCGCCGTAGTCCGCCGCGTACGCCGGGGTGGCCAGCATCGAGCCGAGCATCGTGCCGACCAGGAGGCCCGGCAGCAGCCCGCCGCCGAAGTAGCCGCCCGCCCACGGTCCGTAGGCCGGGCCCGCCTCCCAGTACGGGCGGCGGGTGCCGTCACCCACCTCGACCGTCCGGCTCATCGGGTCCCCGCCCTCGCTCAGCCGCACCCGGTCCGCCGCGCACACCGGGACCTCCCGGGCGCTGCCGCCCGCCGGGGCCCAGCGGACGTCGGCGACCGAGGGGCCGTGGCGCGGGTCGAAGAAGCAGGGCGGGCGGCGGACCGGGAGTTCGCGGCCGGAGCGGCGGGCGTCCAGCACGGCCAGCGAGTACCGCCCGTCCTCCAGGGCCCGGGTCACCCCGCGCACGTCCGAGGGGTGTCGCGCCCCGGCCATCCGGGACTTGGCGCTCTCGTAGGAGTCGAGGGCGCGTTCGTAGTCGGCGCGCATCGCGTCGTCAGCGCCGGGCTCCGCCGGGTGGAAGTCGAGCCGTTCCAGGGTCTCCCCGTACGCCGTGATGTCCTCGTCCACGACCACCCGCAGCCTGTCGAGCGCGACCCGCTCCTCTTCCGCCTTGCGCCTGCGGTTGCGGCGTACGACCGTGAACGCGGCGGCGCCGCCGAGGACGACCACGGCACCGGTCACGGCCAGGCCGACCGCGGCCGAGCCACCGCCGGTCGAGGAGGAGCGCTCGCCGCCGCTCCAGGAGGCGGGGGCGCTGCCCCGGGCCTGTTCGAGGGCGCTGTCCACGAAGGCGCCCAGCTGGGTCGCCGCGTCGGTGTCCGCGCCGGGGGTCTTCACGGCGGCGGTGAGGTTGATGACGGCGTTCCGGGACATGACCTGCGGATCGGCGCCCGCGCTGAAGCCGTCGCCGAGGCGGATCGCGTAAACGCCGGTGACGCCGGTCTCGGCGCGCAGGGTGCGCAGCACGGTGTCCTCGGGGAAGGCGGCGGTGTTCGGCAGCACGGCCACGAACACCGGTTTGTCCGCGTCCTCGATCTTCTTGCTCAGCGCGGCGGCCTGGCCCGGGGAGAGCTGGTCGGAGGCGGCCGGGTCGACGTAGACGGGCCCCTTGCGCAGGGCCTCGGCGACGTCGTTCACGGTGGTGGCGCCGGTCGCGGCCGGTGCGGCGGGGGCCGCCGCGGCCCCGGCCGCAGCCGGGGTCGCGGCCGGGGCCAGGAAGAGTGCGAGGGCGGACAGCACGGCCAGGAGCCCCGCCAGGAGCGCCGCCGGGGCCGAAAGGGTGAGAAACGGCCGGTTCCGCATACTCCCAAGCTAACGCACACGCGTATGAAACGGGTCTGGACGTACGAAACGGGCCTGGAAGTACGAAACTGGTCTGGACATGCGAAACGGGCGGGCGGCCTCCCGGGGCCCGCCCGCCCGTCCCGCGTCCTCAGGCGGCCCGGTAGGCGGTCCTGAGCTTCGCCACCGCGCCGGTCAGATCACCGGTGAGCAGCAGGTGGTCGGCGTCCGCGAACGGCTTGGACACCTTCTCGGTGAGCTTGCCGCCGGTCTTCTGCTGGACCAGCAGCCGGGCCTGGCCGACGATCTCCCGGCCCACCTCGGTCCGGCCGAGGCCGGCCTTCTCGGCGACCTGGGCGGCCACACCGAGCAGGGCGAGCGTGACCTCGCCGCCGGCCGGGGGCTTCCTCAGCGTGGTGAGGCCCCAGCCGTACGGGAACTGCGGGTCGTACGAGTCGTCGCCCACGTTGATCGGGAGCTGCTCCTCGGACTTGGGCCAGGTCACCGGCAGCTGCCCGGAGAAGGGCCGCTTGCCGAAGAGGACGTCGGCGACGCCGTCGCCCTCGGAGCCCGGCAGCCAGGAGGCCACCAGCGCGTCGATGCCGTCCAGCTGGTCCCCGATGAGCTGGGGGCGGCCCGAGACGATCAGGACGGCGCACTTCATCGCGGCGCAGACCTTGTCGATCGCGGCCCGGTCGGCGTCGGACAGCCTCAGGTCGTGCCCGTTGCCGACGTCACCGACGCCCTCCGCGTACGGGGTCTCGCCGACGACCACCACACCCACGTCGTGGCCGGCGGTGTCGGCGGACGCGTCCTTGGAGTACGTGACGGACGCGGCGTCCTTCTTCACGGCGGACAGGATCGTGGTGCCGGGGGTGATGGCGCCGGACGAGCCCTGCCAGCTGACGGTCCAGCCTCCCGCCTGGTTGCCGATGTCGTCGGCGTTGGAGCCGGCCACGTACACCTTCTGCGAGGACTTCAGCGGCAGCACACCGCCGTCGTTCTTCAGCAGCACCTGCGACTCGGCGGCGGCCTCGCGGGCCACGGCCCGGTGCTCCGCCGAGCCGATCTTCTCCAGGTTGGCGGTGTCCGCGTACGGCTGCTCGAAGAGGCCCAGCCTGAACTTCTGGGTCAGGATGCGGGAGACCGCGTCATCGATCCGGGACTGCGGGACGCGGCCCGCCGCGACCTCGTCCTGGAGCGTCTTCGTGAACTCCTTGTACTCGGTCGGGACCATGATCATGTCGAGCCCGGCGTTGACGGACGTGCGCACGTCGCTCGCGTAGTCGCCGGGGAGCTGGTCGATCGCCTTGTAGTCGCTGATGACGAAGCCCTCGAAGCCCATGCGGTCCTTGAGGACGCCGTTGATCATCTCGGCGTCGCCGTGCATCTTCACCGGGCCCCGGTCGTCCCCGATGATGTCGAGCGAGGAGTAGGACGGCATGACCGTGCCGACGCCCCGCTTCACCGCGTCCTCGAAGGGCGCGAGGTGGACGGCCTCCAGCTCCTGCCGGGTGACCTTGGTGACGCCCTGGTCGGTCGTGTACGAACCGGTGGTGGACGAGCCGTACTCCGTACCGCCGTCGCCGACGTAGTGCTTGGCGGTGGCCAGCACCTTGTCGTTGCGGTCCAGGTCCTTGCCGGAGGCGGCGCCCTGCATGCCCTGGATCACGGTCTCCAGGGACTTCACGAGGGCCGGGTCCTCGCCGTACGCCTCGTAGGAGCGGCCCCAGCGCTCGTCGCGCGAGACGCAGAGGCAGGGCGCGAAGTCCCACGGCACACCGGTGGCGCGGACCTCGCTCGCGGTGACCGCGCCGGTCTTCCGGGCCAGCTCCGGGTCGCGGGTGGCGCCGAGGCCGACGTTGTGCGGCATGACCGTCGCGCCGACCAGGTTGTTGTGGCCGTGCACCGCGTCCACGCCGTAGATCAGCGGGATCTGGAAGCGGGTGGCCTGGGCGCGCAGCTGGTAGCCGTCGATCATCTTCGCCCACGCCTCGGGGGTGTTGGGCGTGGGGACGGAGCCGCCGCCGGAGAGCAGCGAGCCGAGGTCGTACGTGGCGATGTCGCCCTGGGAGGAGAGCGCGTTGCGTTCGGCCTGGGTCATCTGGCCGGCCTTCTCGGCGGGCGACATCCGGGCGAGCAGGTCGGCGACGCGCTTCTTCACCGGCAGCTTCGGGTTCTGGTAGGGCAGCCCGTGGGCGTCGATGACGGCCTGCGGGTTCTCCTTCGGCGGCCGGGCTCCGGTGACGGTCAGCTCCAGCGGGACGGTCTTCGCGGTGGCGGCGCCGGAGACCTTCTTCGTCGCGATCTCCACCTGGTGGGTGGTGCCGGACGCGGTGCCCGCCGGGAAGGTGTACGTGCCGCTGACCGGCGTGAAGTCGGTGCCGGCTTCCGCCGTGCCGCCCTTCGTCTCGTACGCGACGGTGACGGGCTCCTCCAGCGGGACGGACCCGGTCGTGGTGAGCGTGAAGCCGAGGGACGCGGACGCGCCCTGCTTCACCGGGACCACCGCCGCCTCGGTGACGACGCTCGCCTTCAGGGCCGCGTCGGCCTTGCCGTACAGCTCGACGCCGTCCATGGCGAACTTCCCGGGGGCGCCGGGCGGCAGGGTGAGGGCGTACCCCCACATCTCGTTCAGGCCGAGGACCTGGTCGATGCCGCCGACGGGCTGGTAGTCGCCCCGGTAGGTGAAGTCGGTGAACGGGATCTCGACGAGGTGCCAGCCCTCCCAGTCGTCGGTGAACGAGGTGGTCCACAGCTCGGACGCCTCGCCGTGGGCGCCGCCGTCCTTGATCTCGAAGTTGATCCGCTTGCCCGAACCGGGCGGCAGCGGCGCGGTGTTCTGGCCGTACCACCAGAAGCGGATGCCCTTGTGGGCGGACCAGTCGTGGGCGGGCCGGTCGGCGGCGTAGTCGTGGCTGAAGCCGCCGTAGCCGCTGATGTCGTAGGTGCCTTCGAGGACCTTGGCGCCCTCGGGGGCGTCGGACCGGTCCGTCAGCGCCAGGGTGGGCGGGTCGTCGGCGTCGCCGCCCCAGGTGAAGATGCCTTCGGCCGGCTGGTTGGCGAAGGGCACCTCCCCCTCGAAGCGGTCGACGGCGACCGGTGCCGGATCGTCGGCGGACGGTGCCGCCGTGGACGGGACGGCCCCGGCGAGCAGGCCGGCCACCACGGTGGCGGCGGCCAGCACGGCGGTGGCGGGTCTGGCCCGGCGGCGGGTGCGGGGTGGCATCTGTGCGGCTCCTTCGTACGGGTTGCCGGTGCGGTGCGTACGGGGCGCGGCGCGGGCCCTCGGGGCCCGCGCC
>NZ_VJNO01000073.1 GCF_007096885.1 Streptomyces sp. 130
GCCTCACCACTGCTGGTCCACATCGCCTCCCCGGCCCGGGGACCGAGCAGATCCTCCTCCAGCAGCGTGTCGAGCAAGCTCGGCACAAGAGTGATACGACTGACGCCATACCGCTCGATCAGCCCAGCCAGAGCATGCCCCGTACGCACCTGGTCCTCATTGGCAAGGACCACAACCGCACCATGCAGCAACGGCCCGAAAATCTCACTCGTCGACTCCCCGAACGCCAGCGACGCCTTCGCACACCCCACATCACCCGGCTCCCAGGGAAACTCCCGATGAGCACAATCGAGCCGGTTGACCATACCGGCATGCGTCCCCACCACACCCTTGGGCCGACCAGTCGAACCCGAGGTATAAAACACATAAGCAGGCCGGGCAGGAGTGAGCGGACACGTCCGCTCCCCATCCGCCACCGGGTGAGCAGGCAGAGCAGCAACAGCCTCACGCGTGGCCGGATCGTCGACAACCACCCGCAAAATGTCACCGCCCGGCAACGTCCCCAACACCCCGGACGCCGTCACCACAACACTCGGCCGCGAATCAGCAACCATGAACTCGCCACGCTCCGACGGATAGGCCGGATCAAGCCCCACATACGCGGCACCCGCCTTGGTCACAGCCAGCAACGCAATAACCAGATCAGCGGTCCGCGGCAAATACACCGCGACAAAATCCTCAGGCCCCACCCCAAAGGAGATCAAATGACGGGCCAGACGATTGGCCCGCGCATCCAGCTCCGCATACGTGAACCGACCACCATCACAAACCAAAGCCGGCGCATCAGGAGTCCGGACGACCTGAGCCGCGAAAAGGTCGGGCAGGGTGCCGGCCGGGGTCGCGGTGGCGGTGTCGTTCCACGCGTCAAGTGCGGCGCGTTCGGCGGGCAGCATGATGTCGAGGTCGTCGAGACGCGCGTCGGCGGGGGCGTCGGCCAGGGCGGTGAGGAAGGCGGTGAGGCGCTCGTTGTGGGTGTCGAGTTCGTCGACGGTGTACAAGGCGTCGTTGGCCTTGAGCTCGATCTGCCAGCCGTCGCCGTCCGCGCGGTCGAGGAACTGGAAGGCGAGGTCCTGGGTGGGACCGACGCCGTAGTAGATGCCGGTGGCCGGCGCGGCGGCGAAGCGCAGGTCGTAGTCGAAGTTCATGACGTTGACGACCGGGCCCTCGAGCTCGGAGCGGGCGCCCACGAGGTTGAGGTCGCGGCTGAGGTCCTCGTAGCGGTACATCTGGTGCCGCAGGACGTTGGCGATGCTGTCACCGACCTGCTGGAGGTAGGTGTCGACGGCGGTGTCGGGGGCGATCGCGATCCGCAGGGGGACGACGTTGGAGGCGACGCCGGGCACGGAGCGGATGTGGGCGTTCGGTCGGGCGGCGACCGGGAGTCCGAGGACCAGTTCGGCGGCTCCGGTCATGCGCTGGACGTAGGCGGCGGCAGCGGCGATGGCGATGGTGGAGCGGCGCAGTCCCTGGCGCTCGGCGCGGGCGCGCAGCCGGTCGGTGGTGTGCGGGTCCAGTTCGGTGGAGCGGCGCAGCAGCCGCTGAGGCAGGTGGGGGAGGCCGTTGGTGAGCCGGGCCGCTGCGGGGACGTCGGTGAGGTAGTCGCGCCAGAAGTCGGAGTCCTGCTGGTAGGCGTCGCTGTCGCGGTAGGCGCGATGCTCGTCGAGGAGGTCCTGGAGCGGCGGGAAGGGAGAGGGCGTCAACGGCGCGTCCGCGACGAGCAGCGTGTACAGCTCGGCGAGCCGACGGGCGGTGAGGCCCATGCTCCAGCCGTCGATGGCCAGGTGGTGGAAGCGGTGGCTGGAGAGGTAGTGGTCGTCGGCCAGCTTGAGGAGTCCGGGGGTGAACAGCGGCTCGGCGGTCGGGTCGATGGGCCGGTTGAACACGGTCTGCAGGTGGCTCTCGGCCGCGGCCCGCGGGTCGGGGGCCGTGCTGAAGTCGTGGTACGCGATCGGCACGGAGTCGGCGTCGAGGATGTGCTGGAACACGTCGTCGCCGTCGACGCCGATGCGGATGCGGAGCGTCTGGGCCTCTTCGATGAGCCGGCGCATCGCGCTGCGGTAGTGGTCCGGGTCCACGGGGCCCTGGATGTCGAGCACTTCGCCGACGGTGAGCACGGGGGAGTCGGGGGCCATCTGATGCAGCAGCCACAGTCCGTGCTGGGGAACGGTCAACGGCACACGGCGACGGGCAGACATAACTCGGCACTCCCCCAGCACGACGGGACTCGAATGATTTGGTGGCTGTTTCCGGGCAGGCGTGGGCACGGCCCGGTGAATGGCGAACAGCGGGGTCTTTCTCAGGAGGAGGGGAATTCGCTCGGAAATCCCCGGTGGGTCTTCAGGAGGCCCTTTCGAGCATCCGCTCGTCGGTCTTCTCCACGTTTTCCATGGCGGCCGGTGTTCCGTACCTGCCGAACAGGACGGTGGGGTCGGCGACGCGCTCGGGAATGGCTTCCGCGATGGTGGTGAGATTCACGTACGAGTGCCAGGTGACGTTCCCCGACACGCTCGTGCCGCCCCATGTCCCGCTGGAGAGCGTCGAGGTGAAGGGCACACCGCTGGTGAGGCTGCCGCTGTTGGTCATCGTCGACTGGTTGACGACGATGCGGCAGGTGGGCAGGGCGTGCGCGAACTGGTCGATGCGGGCCGGGAGCCGGGAGTGGATACCGGCGCTGTGGCCGCGCCCGCACTGGTTCAGGATGTCGTCGATCCGGCGGACGGCGGCGTCGAAGTGGTCGTAGGTGAGGAGGCTGACCACGGGGGAGAGCTTCTCCCCCAGGATCGGCCCGGGGTCGTCGGGGCCGTCCGCGTCCAGGACGAGGACGGTGGTCCTGTCCGGGGCGGCGAGGGTGATCCCGCAGGCCCCCGCGAGCACTGCGGCGGACTTGCCGATGAGGTCGCGGTTGAGGGTGTGGTCCTCGGTCCACAGCACCCGCCGGATGCGGGCGGTCTCCTCACGGGTGCACACGTGGGCGTGCGCGGCGCTCAGGACGGTGCGCAGGTCGTCGGCGACGGAGCGGTGGACGAGGACGTTGCTCTCGGAGGAGCAGGAGGTGCCGTTGTTGTAGCCGGCGCCGGTCTGGATGCACCGGGCGGCGAGCGCGATGTCCGCGGTTTCGTCGACGAGGACGGTGGAGTTGCCGACTCCCGCCCCGATGGCGGGGGTTCCGCTGCGGTAGGCGCGCCGCACGGTGCCGGGGCCGCCCACGGCGACGACCAGGTCGGCGGCAGCCATCAGGTGCTCGACGGCTTCCCGGCCGTCGGCGGGCAGGCACTGTACGAGGTCCGGTGGCGCGCCGACCTCGGCGAGGGCCTGGCGGATGACGTCCAGCGTCGCGGCGGCGCTGTCCCGGGCGCGGGGATTGGGAGTGAAGACGATCGCGTTGCGGGTCTTGAGCATGGGCAGCGCGTTGCAGACGATGCCGGAGCTGGGGGCGGTGGCCGGGCTGGCGGCGGCGATGACGCCGACGGGCTTGGCGAGTCGGCGCAGTCCCCGTTCGGGAATGACCTCGACGGTGCCGACGGTGGTCTGTCCCTGGAGTTCGAGGAGTTGTCCGAGGATCCGCTTGCGCTGCAGCTCGTAAAGGTGCTCGGGGTCGCCCAGGCCGGTTTCCAGATAGCTGAGTTCGGTGAGCCGGCGTGCGTTGTCCTCGCGGTAGCAGTGCCACCCGACGGCGCTGACGAGATCGTCGACGCGTTCTTGAGACCAGTTCGCGAATGCGGACTGGGCGGTGCGCGCACGTCGTACCTTTTCGGCGACTGTTCTCTGGATGGACACGGTGCTCACGCTGCACTCCCGGCTCGTGATGGGACGGAGCGTCATGGGCGGCGGCCATGCTCCGTTTGGAACTGAATTCATCGCCTGCAGCGGCGCGCTGTGATTTCCCTGAGGTGGGGACGGGTCACGCGCCGGGGCCGACCACCAGACAACTAGGAGCCGGAGAGGATGGCAATAGCGGTCATGACGAACGGAACGCAGTCGCCGCCACTTCGGCAAATGCACCGTGTCCTGGCAACAGGACAGTGATTCGGTTTCCGGGAATCCTTGCCGGTCCGCGGGAATTCACAGGGCGTCGGCGGAGTCTGTCAAGAGCAGCGCGACGCCTGCGACGGTGGGGTTGGCGAGGAGGGCGCGCATGGTGGGCCGCGGGCCGCGCCCCGCGGGCAGCCGGGCCAGCAGCCGCACCGCCGCCGTGGAGTCGCCTCCGCAGGCGAAGAAGTCGTCGTCGGCGGCGATGTCGGGGGTGCCGAGGATTTCCGCGAAGGCCGCGGCGACAGCCTGTTCGGTGCCCGGGCGCGGGGCGCGCGGCTCGGGCGGGCGCTGCCCGGGGTCGGTCAGCCGGGAGCGGTCGAGCTTGCCGTTGGGGGTGAGCGGCAGGCGGTCCAGGGTGACGAAGACACGGGGGATCATGAAGGCCGGCAGGCGGTCGGCCACGTACCTGCGCAGGGCGCGGGTGGCCGGCCCCTGGGCATCGGTGCGCGGGGTCGCGGGCACCAGGTGGGCGATGACGGTGCCGGGCCCGCCGCGCTCGTCGGTGCGGATCGTCACGGCCGCCTGGGCGATGTCCGGGTGGGTGGTGAGGACGCCCTCGATCTCGGCGGGCTCGACGCGCATGCCGCGCACCTTGGCCTGGGCGTCGGCCCGGCCGATCAGCTCGAGTTCGCCGCGGGTGTTCCAGCGGGCGAGGTCACCGGTGCGGTACATGCGCCGGCCGGGGCCGGCGAACGGGTCGGCGACGAAGCGCTCGGCGGTCAGGGCGGGCCTGGCGTGGTAGCCGCGGCCCACCTCGCCGCCGACGTACAACTCGCCAGCGACGGTGGGGGGCACGGGCACGAGGCCGGGCCCGAGCACATAGGCCCGCATGTTGCCGAGCGGGGTCCCGATGGGGACCGGGCCGTCGGCCGGCGGCTCGGCGGGCAGCGTGTGGGCCGTGGCGTAGAAGCTCTCGGTCTGGCCGTAGGCGTTGATCAGGGTGACGGCGGGCAGTTCCGCTCTGACCCGCGTCACGAGTTCGGCGGGCAGCCGCTCCCCGGCGCAGATGACGGTCCGCACGTGCAGATGGCCACTGACCTGGTCGAGGATCTCACGGAACGCGGAGGGGACGGTGTGCAGCACATCCCCCCGCCAGCCGCCGCGCTCCACGACCGACAGGACGTCGCGGACGATGTCGACGCGGGCCCCGGTGGCGAGCGCGGTGACGATCTCAAAGACCGACACGTCGAAGTTCATCGAGGTGCAGGCGAGCATCACCGCGCCGGGCCTCATGCCGACCAGCGGGGTCAGCTGGGTGACGCCGTTGACGACGCCCCGGTGGGTGATGGCGACGCCCTTGGGTACGCCGGTCGAGCCGGACGTGTACATCACGTAGGCCACGTTGTCGCCGTGCGGGGGCGCGGGGTCCTGGTGGTCGTCGGGGCCCGGCGGCGGTGCGTCGACGAACAGCTCGGGCAGACCGTGGTCGGGCAGCAGGGGGCCGGTGCCTCGGTCGGTCAGGACCAGGCAGGGTGCCGCGTCGCGCAGCATCAGTTCGAGGCGGCCCGCGGGGTAGCGGGCGTCGAGCGGGAGGTAGGCGGCGCCCGACTTGAGGATCGCGAGCGTGGCGACGACCAGGTCGGCGGTGCGGGAGACGGCCAGGGCCACGACCCGCTCGGGCCGGGCACCGGCCCGGCGCAGCCGCCGGGCGAGGGCCGTGGCCGCGGTGTCGAGCTCCCGGTAGGTCAGGGTGCGGGCCGAGTCGGTCACGGCGACGGCGTCCGGCGTCAACCGTGCCTGGCGGGCCAGGAGTTCGGGGACGGTCGCGGCCGGCAGCGGCCGGGGAGGCGGCGCAGGGGCGGGCGGCTGCCCGGTCGTGGGCAGCAGCGGAAAGCGTCCGGTGCGCCGGCCCGGGTCGGCGGCTGCGGCGCGCAGGACGGTGGTGAGCCCCGCCAGCAGGGCCTCGGCGGTCTCGGCGGCGAACCGGTCGCGGGTGTAGGTGAGGGTGGCCGTCGCCTCGCCGTGGCGCTCGTGGGCCGGCATGCGCAGGGTGAAGTGGAGGTCGTGCGGAGTGCTGTGCGGCTCGCTCAGGTACACGTCGGTCGTCAGGCCCGGCAGCCGCACCGGCAGGGAGGCGGGGTCGGGTGCCGTCTCGCTCACCACCTGCAGAAGGGGTGTGGCCGCGTCGTGCCCGGACGTCAGGGACAGCAGACGGGCGAAGGGCGTGTCGTGCCGGTGCGCGCCGCGCAGTCTTGTCGTCACCTGTTGTACGAGGCGGGCGAAGCTGGGGTTCCCGGCCACGTCGAGGCGCAGCGGCAGCAGGTCGTCGGGCGAGCCGGTCGTCGTGGCGCGGGGTTTGACGGTGGCGAGGGTGAGGTCGTCGCCGGAGTCGGTCTGGTGCAGAAGGACGGCGACGGCGGCGTGCAGGACGGCGTCGAGGGGGGCGTCCAGCGCGCGGGCCAGCGCGGCGAGCGGCGCGGCCTGCACGGTACGGGCCAGGGTGTGCGCGGCGTGGCTGGTGCGGGGGGTGCGCGGCCGGGTGGCCGGCAGCGGCATCGCATGCTGCGGTCCGGCCAGTTCACGCTCCCAGAACGCGCTGCCGGCCGGGTCCGCCGGGAGGGGCGGAGGGCCGTCGTCGATGGCGGGGCGGGGCCAGTGGGGCGGTGTGCCGCGGCGGCGGGCACTGTAGGCAAGGCCGAGGTCGGCGATCAGCCGGGGCATATACCTCGGGCTGTACGCGATGTCATGGCTGGTCAGCACGAGATGGTGCCGATAGGGGCCGTGCCGGAACAGGCGGGCGCGTAGCGGCGCTTCGGCGGTGAGGTCGAAGGAGCGGCGCGCATCGTCCGCCACAGCCGGCCCCACGTCCGTCGTCCCGGTCGGCTGCACGGGCAGCGCGATTCGGCGTCCCGCCGGGAGGGTGGTGGGCACGGGCAGGCCGTCCGGGCCCGCGGGGAAGCGGGTGCGGAGTGCGGGATATCGGGCGGTGAGGTCTGCCAGGGCCGCTTCCAGCGCGCTCACGTCGAGTGTCCCGGACAGGTCGAGTCCGGCCGCGAAGTTGCCCTGGGCCGGATCGTCGCCATGCCGGTGGACGAACCACGATCTGCGCTGCGTGACCGACGCTGCAGACATGCGCGCCTTCTCCTTCTTCCTGCCACTCGGGCAGATCTCTGGCCCCATGAGCTGGGACGGGCAGACAGTATTCGGTTGTATCACGACAGTTCGGTGCGGGTGCCCGGCACAAACCATTCGAAGCTGTCCCGTCGACAGGACAGGAAGCAATTTCCGGTGCATCGGCTTGGCCATTGGTACGGTGCAGCGAAGCCTTCTGTGCGGCGCATCAGTCGTCGGCGCCTTCCCGAAACACCGCGTGGCCAGGACCATGCCACTGGATGTGCATTCATCCAACACTCAAGTGGGCAAGGGGTTTTCCGTGGAGTCGAAAGTCGAAGTCGACACCGAGGTGTGCGTCGGAGCCGGTCAGTGTGTTCTGGCAGCTCCGGGCACTTTTGACCAACGCGAAGCGGACGGCATCGTGAAATTGCTGGAATCGCGGCCTCCCCGGGCGGCCGGCGATGCGGTGCGCGAGGCCGTTCAGCTGTGCCCTTCGGGCGCCATCACGTTCCGCTGACATCGATTCGATCGACTTTAAGGGGAGGGAATGTTGCGACCCGTTGACGATCTGGTGCACAGATTCCGGGGATCGGTCCATGCGTGGCCCGATCGGATCGCGCTGTCCGGCGGCGACGAGAGCTTCACCTATGCGGCGCTCGACCGGTGGTCGGACGCCCTGGCACAGCGGCTGCGTACGCAGGGTGTGCGGCCGGGCGAGCGGGTGATCCTGCGCATGGAGCCGGGCGTCGACGCGGCAGCGGCGGTGCTCGCCGTCCTCAAGTGCGGGGCCGCGTATGTGCCGGTGGACGTGCGGCATCCGGTGTCCCGGCGCGAGTTCATCGTGCGCGACTGCGAGGCCAGGGCCCTGGTCGGCTCGTGGGGCGAGGCGGAACTGCCGTCCCAGGTCGAGGTCGTCGTCGGCCGGCCGGACGTGGTGGCCGCGCGGACCGCGCACGCGGAAGCGCCCCGGCCGCCGAAGGGCCCGGGGCCCGAGGACACCGCGTACGTCATCTACACCTCGGGGACGACGGGTGTGCCCAAGGGTGTGCCGGTCAAGCACCGGCACGTCCAGGCACTGCTCGACGGCGCCGCGCAGGTCTTCCGCTTCACCGAGCAGGACCGGTGGCTGCTGTTCCACTCGATCGCCTTCGACTTCTCCGTCTGGGAGATGTGGGGGGCGTGGGGCAACGGCGCGGAACTGGTGGTGCCGCCGCAGTGGGCGGCGCGCTCGCCCGAGCGGATTCTGGAGCTGATCCGCAGCCGGGGCATCAGCGTACTCAACCAGACACCGACGGCGTTCGCCACGCTGGCCGAGGCGGCCGCCCGCGTCGACGCCGACCTGCCCGATCTGCGCTATGTCGTCTTCGGCGGCGAGAAGCTGTCGCCGCCCTCGCTGCGCGCCTGGGCCAAGCGATACGGCCTTGAGAGACCTCGCCTGGTCAACGGGTACGGCATCACCGAGACCACAGTGTTCACCACCTTCCACGAGGTCACCGAGGAGGATCTGGCCGGCGACGTATCCGTCATCGGCGAGCCGCTGCCCGGCTTCGTCGCGCGCGTCATGACCGAGGACGGGCGGGAAGCGGAGCCCGGTGAGATCGGTGAGCTGTGGCTCGCCGGACCGCAGGTGGCCGAGGGCTACCTCAACCGCCCGGAGTTGACCGAGCAGAAGTTCCCGCTCGTGTCCGACGGCCCGGCCGGCACTCCGGTGCGCCACTACCGCTCCGGTGATCTCGTCAGCCGCTCCCCCAACGGGGGCCTGGTGTACGACGGCCGGGCCGATCTGCAGGTGAAGCTCCGCGGCTACCGGATGGAGCTGAGCGACATCGAGACCGCCGTGCGCCGCCATGAGTCCGTCCTCGACGCGGTCGTCACCGTTCAGGAGTTCAAGCCCGGTGATCTCCGTCTCGTCTGCGCCTACACCGTGCGCGAGGACGCCCCGGCGGCGCCGGCCCCTGTACTCCGCCGGCACATCAAGGAATGGCTGCCGGCCTACATGCACCCTGCGCGCTATCTCGCCCTTGGGGAGATGCCGCGCACCGTCAACGGAAAAGTGGACCGGGCGGCCATCGCCCGAATCTGTAAAGAGGAGATCGCACGCGCATGGGCCAGCTGAGATCAGCGGACATACATGACCCCGCGGCCGTGGAAAGCTCGGTCGTCGAATGGGCCGCAGAGGTTCTTGAGGAGCCGGCGACCGCCGAGGACAACTTCCTCGACCTGGGCGGCCATTCCCTGCTGGCTATCGAACTGAACCATCGGGTGAACGCTGCTTTCGGCGTCGAACTCGACCTGCAGATCCTGTTCGAGAAGAGCATCGGCGAAGCCGCCGCGGACGTCCTGGCAACCATCAATTCGCAGACGAAGAACGGCTGATACACGATGACGACTTCAATCGAGAAGCAGACATTCGCCCTTTCCGCGCAGGAGCTGGAACAGTTCGACCGCGACGGATTCCTGGGCCCCATCAAGATCTACGAGGTCGAGGAGATGGAGGCGCGCTGGAAGACGATCCAGCGCGAACTGCGCGACCGCTCGCACGCGATCTACCCCGAAGGCTCCGGCAAAGCGAGCAGCATCTCCAACTACGACCGGCACCTCGACATCGATCTGCTGTCGGAACACATCATGAAGCGGGAGATCGTCGACCGCGTAGCCTCGATCCTCGGCCCCGATCTGCTGTGCTGGCGCTCGGAGTTCTTCCCGAAGTTCCAGGGCGACGAGGGCACCGACTGGCACCAGGCGGCGAACTTCGCGCACGCCAGCGGCCACCCGCAGATCGTCTGGCCCTCGCAGAACGGGCTGCCGGCATTCGGCGGCACGATCACCGTGTGGACCGCGTTCACGCACTCCACTCGGGAGAACGGCTGCCTGCAGCTGATGCCGGGCACGCACAAGCACATGAACTACGACGAGTCCAAGGGCATGACCTACGACGCGTCCGCGTTCAACGCCCGGGAGAAGGACGGCGTCAAGCGCGGCTTCTTCGGCTACGACTACCGCCAACTGCAGAAGGACCCGGACTGGAGCCCGGACGAGTCGAAGGCGTTCCCGCTGGTCATGAAGCCCGGTGAGTGCGTCATCTTCTGGTCGACGCTCATGCACGCGTCGCTGCCGCACACCAGCACCAAGAAGGACTACCGCATGGGCTACGTCGCGCGGTTCGTCCCCACGCAGGTGCAGGTGTACCCGGGCACGGAGGAGGTCAACGAGTACGGCGGGGGCATCACGCTCGACAAGTACGGGACCGTCCTCGTGTCGGGCACCGACGAGTACGGGCACAACCGCGTCGCCAAGGAGAGCCAGCGCGGCTTCCCGTTCATCCCGCACCAGCAGGGCTGAGCACGGGGCCGGGGTGCCGCGCCCGCGTGTCTCCCCGCCCCACCCGCGCGTTCCCGTCGACCGAGACCGACCAGGAGGCACCCTCGCATGTCCCGTTTCCCACTGCTCCTGCTGCACCACGCGGGCGGTTCGGCCAGGGTGTTCGACGCACTGGTCGCCGCGCTGCCCCCGCACATCGAGCCGATCACCCTCGACCTGCCCGGGCGCGGGCTGTCCTGGCGCGAGGAGCCGGCCGCCTGCGCGGAGGAGGCGATCGACTGGCTCGTGGCACGGACCGCCGGCATCGACGGCGAGTTCGCGGTGTTCGGGCACAGCCTCGGCGCCTATCTGGGTCTCGGTCTCATCGCCCGCCTCGAAGAGCAGGAGGGCGGGGTGCGCTGCTCGACCCTGTTCGCCTCGGCCAACTCCGGGCCGGTCGGCGCGGTCCTGCCGTTCGAGGGGTCGGCTCTGGCCACCGACGACGAGGAGATCTTCCGGATCGCCGAGGCGTCGGGAGGGGTCATCGACGAGCAGGTCCGGGCCCACGCACAGCTGCGCGAGCGGACCGCCCGTCTGCTCCGTGCGGACTTCGCGCTGTCCCAGTCCTTCCTCAACAAGCAGCGCCGTACGGTGACCGAGGCGGAGATCATCGTGTGCTGCGGGTCGGACGACATCTTCAGCGCGCAGCAGCTCGAGCAGTGGCGCCTCAACTCCACGTCCGGCACGGAGATCCACCGCTTCTCCGGCGGCCACTTCTACCTGGCGGAGAACGCGGAGGGCGTCGCCGACGTGGTCGCCGCGAAGCTGGCGCTGGCGCTGGCTTAGCGATTGCGGGTACGAGTACGGGGGCGGCCCCGCCGGAAGCTTCCGGCGGGGCCGGCCTCTTGGCATGGGGCTATGCCTTGCGGAGGCGGAACGTCAGGTTCAGGGTCTCGTCCTCGAATGGGGTGCCGTAGGTGTCGTCGGCTTCGCCCTGCGCGTAGTCCGTGGCCAGCACCTCGTCCGCGATCAGCGTCGCGTGTTCGGTGAGGGCCTCCTTCGTCGCGGGGTCTGTGGAGGTCCAGCGGACGGTGATGCGGTCCGCGACGTCCAGGCCGCTGTTCT
>NZ_VJNO01000074.1 GCF_007096885.1 Streptomyces sp. 130
GGTGGGCGATACTGGGTTCGAACCAGTGACCTCTTCGGTGTGAACGAAGCGCTCTCCCACTGAGCTAATCGCCCGGGCGCACCGCAAACATTACCCCATGTCAGCGGCGCCCCGTGACCACATCGGGGAGCGCCCCGGGGTCACTCGTGGATCTTCCAGGGCATGACGATCCCGAACTTCCACACGTAGATCCCGACGAGCACCGCGATGATCACGAGCCCGATCACCGTCAGGATGATGTTGCGCCTGCGGACCTTGGGATCGAGCGCCCGCTGGGCGGCCTCGGTGACCTTGCGCCGGGTCCAGCGCAGCACGAGCTGGGCCCAGACGAACTCGGTCGCCCAGATCGCCATGCCGCCGAAGATCACCAGCCAGCCGGGGCCCGGCAGCGGCAGCATGATGACGCCGGCCACCACGACGGCGAGGCCGACGATGAAGACGCCGACCTGCCAGCTCAGGTGCAGCGCCTTGGAGGCTTTGATGAAGCCGGGGGCTCTGGAGCCGAGCGCCTGGTCCTCCTTGGTCACTCCCGGTATGACGTCCCCCGTCGCATCGCGGGGCGTTTCCCCCGCGGCGGGAGCCGGTGTCTTCGCCGCGGCGGCACCGCCCCGCTCGTCACTCTCCGCGTTCATGCGTCCAACCTACCGGACCGCCTCGTGTCACTGGAATGGCCGCATGACGCAAAGTTACACACCGCTGTACGAGCTACCCGAAGCATCTCAAAACGGTCAGAGGGGTTTACAACGCCACCGTAGGTGGCATGTCGATTTCGCCGACGTGCGAATCCCCGAGCGCACACTGAGCGAAAGGCCCTGGCGCTTATGAACACCACGGTCAGCTGCGAGCTGCACCTGCGCCTCGTTGTGTCGAGCGAGTCCTCACTGCCTGTACCCGCGGGCCTGCGGTATGACACGGCCGACCCCTATGCCGTGCACGCCACCTTCCACACCGGAGCGGAGGAGACGGTCGAGTGGGTTTTCGCCCGCGACCTCCTCGCCGAAGGGCTGCACCGGCCCACCGGCACCGGAGACGTACGTGTCTGGCCATCCCGTAGCCACGGCCAGGGCGTCGTCTGCATCGCGCTGAGCTCCCCAGAGGGCGAGGCACTGCTCGAGGCCCCGGCACGGGCCCTGGAGTCGTTCCTGAAGCGGACCGACGCCGCGGTTCCACCGGGCACCGAACACCGTCACTTCGACCTCGATACGGAGCTCTCACACATCCTGGCCGAGAGCTGAGCCAGGCCGGGAGCCGCACGACGCCGTCCGACTCGGGGAGACGGCGTCGCGCGGACAACCTCATACGGCTGACACCGGCGCCGGTGACCGCGGATCCACCGCGGTGACCGGCGCCGGTGCGCGCCCCGTCCGAGCCAGTAGAGTCGTCCGGCATCGGCGGGCGCCCGCCCGCCGGAGGCCAGGGAGCGAAAGCGTGCTGATCCCCCACGACACCCGGATCGCCCTCGACCTGGTGGTCGATCTGGTGAACACCGCGCCGGAGAGCGAGCCGGAAGGGGGCGGGGCGCCCGCCGACGGACTCGCCGACGTCGCGGCCCTCCACGCGTTCGCCGTACGCCACCGGGTCAGCGGGATCGGCGTGCTCGACCAGCGGGACCTGCGGGCCGTGCACGACGTGCGCGCCCGGTTCGCCGAGGTCTTCGCCGCCGGGGACGCCCACACCGCCGCCGGGCTGGTGAACGCCCTGGTGGCCGCGGCGGGCACCACGCCGCAGCTCACCGCCCACGACGGCTACGACTGGCACGTGCACTACTTCTCGCCGGACGCCTCGCTCGCCGACCACCTGGCGGCCGACTGCGGCATGGCCCTCGCCTTCATCATCGTGGCGGGCGAGACGGAGCGGCTGCGGCGGTGCGAGGCGCCGGACTGCCGGCACGCGTTCGTGGACCTCTCGCGCAACCGCTCCCGCCGCTACTGCTCCAGCCGCACCTGCGGTAACCGCCTGCATGTGGCCGCGTACCGGGCGCGCCGCCGGGAAGCGGCCGGCTGACGGCTCACAGCAGGAAGAGATCGTGCAGCGCGGCCATCAGCAGCAGGCCGCCCACGACCGTGAGGAAGATCATCAGAGGGGGCTGGGAAAGCGCGAAGAGGCAGCCGCGCGGCTCTTCGCCAGGGGGTGCGGGGGCGTCGCCCCGAGAGGTGTCCACCATTTCGGGACGATCATGACGCAGTCCCGGGAGTGCTCGTGACCAACATGGCTCTCCCCGGCGGGAGTTCACCCCTCCCGGGGGCATCCGTAATCGCTACGGCGTCCGAATTTCCGTCACGTTTTCGAGTTGCCGACCCGCGCCCGCCCCCGCCCCCGCGCTCCCGGTCGGCTCAGCGCAGCTCGCGGAGCTTCCGCAGCTGGACCTGGCGGTGGACGCCGGTGCCGCCCTCGTGGCCGTTCCAGGGGTAGACCTCGATCTCCTTGGGCCCGGCCCAGTGGTTGTAGGCGGCGAAGACCGTGGAGGGCGGGCAGATCGCGTCCATCAGGGCGACCGAGTAGAGCGCGGGCACGGTCGCGCGGGCGGCGAAGCTGACGCCGTCGAAGTACGACAGGGTGCGGAACACCTGGGCGTCCGCGCCGTGCCGGGTGGCGAGGAACCTGACGATCTCCTGGTACGGGTCCTCGTCGGTGATCTCGACGGCCCGCCGGAAGTGCGTGAGGAACGGCACGTCCACGAACGCGGCCTGCACATGGGGGCTGAGGGCCGCCACGGCCTGGGCGATGCCGCCGCCCTGGCTGGCGCCGTTCACGACGATGCGGGCCGGGTCGACGGCCGGATGGCTGCGGGCGACCTCGACGGCGCGCACCGCGTCCGTGAAGACCCGGCGGTAGTAGTACGTCTCGGGGTCGAGGATGCCGTTGGTCATGAAGCCGGGCGCCTGCGGGTTGGCGGCGCCGTGCGGGTCCGGGGTGGCCCCCGCCGAGTGGTGGTTGACCGCGCCCTGGCCCCGGGTGTCCACGATCAGCGCGGCCCAGCCGGCCGAGGGCCACACCAGGTGGTCGTGCGGCAGCCCGCGCCCGCCTCCGTAACCGAGATAGTGCACCAGGGTCGGCAGGGGGCCCTCGGCGCCCGCCGGAACGTTCAGCCAGGCGCGTATCGGGTGCCCGCCCCAGCCGGCGAACGACACGTCGTACGAGTCGACGGCGGCCAGCGCGCCGTCGTAGGGCGCGAACTCGGCGTCCAGCGGGCGGGCGGCGGCCTCGTCCAGGGTGAGCTGCCAGAAGGCGTCGAAGTCCTCCGGCTCGCCGAGGTCGGGCCGGTAGTCGCGCAGCTGGTCCAGGGGCAGGTCGAACAGGGCCATCGCTTCTCCGTTTCGGGCACGCGGAAGGGGGCGGCGTCCGCCGCACGGTCCACGCGTCCCGCCCCCGGTTCATGGGGCCCGAACGCATACGTTCACGGCCCAGCGGGACGCTATGCGGCTGCGCCGGGCAGGGTCAAGGAATCCCGGGCGCTCCCGGGCGGACGATTCGCCTGGTGAGACGGGGCGGGCCCCGCCGCGTGGTGCGGCGGGGCCCGTAAGTCCGGACGGCTTCCGGTGTCAGATGCCGTGCTTCTTGAGGATGGCCTCGATGTCGCTGAAGTCCTCGCCGGCTCCGGCCGACGCCGGCTGCTTGCCCTGCTTGCCGCGCGCACGCGCGGCCTGCGGCGAGGAGCCCGCACCGAGCGAGGGGGCCGACGCGGCCGGTTCCACGGCCTCGCCCCGGGCGGCCCGGGCGGCCGCCCTGCGCTCCTTGCGGCTGCCGCCGCCCCGGCGTTCGACCGCGCGCGTGATCATGAAGAGCAGCCAGGCGACGCCCAGCAGCCCGAAGCCCAGCCAGACGCTCGGCTTGAAGGCGATGTCCGACACCCACTTCACGACCCCCGTCAGCACCAGGCCGACCGGCACCAGCGAGTAGGCGGCGATCCTCGTCGCGGTGAGGAACCGCTTGCGGTAGGCGGTGACGGCCGCGATGCCCAGGCCCGCCGCGGACACCGCGGAACACATGGTCTCGGCAAGCATCGGTGCCTCCTGGCGCGCGGGGATACGTCCCTTCCATCCTGCACCGGCCACCGGGCGGGCGGCCATGCCCGGGGCCCGTATCAGGGACATCTCAGGGGCCGGGCTCCTCCCCAGGTGCCGGGCGGCGGCCTCGGCGTGCACCCTGCGAGACTGGGCCCATGAGCGATTCCTCCCCCGCGGCGCCGGTCGTCCTCGACGTCTGGTGCGAGCTGCAGTGCCCCGACTGCCACCACGCCCTCACCGATCTGCACGCCCTGCGGGCCCGGTACGGGGACCGGCTGGAGATCCGGCTGCGGCACTTCCCGCTGGAGAAGCACAAGCACGCCTACGCCGCCGCCCAGGCCGCCGAGGAGGCCCTGGCCCAGGGCAGCGGCTGGCCGTACATCGAGGCGGTGCTCGCGCGCACCGGCGATCTCGGGGCCCGGGGCGAGAAGCTGCTGGTCGAGGTGGCCCGGGAGCTGGGCCTGGACGCGGAGGAGGTCGACACCGCGCTCATCGACGGCCGCCACATGCTGATCGTGGACGCGGACCAGGCCGAGGGCAAGGCGATCGGGGTGACCGGCACGCCGACCTACGTGATCGGCGGGGAGCGCCTGGACGGCGGCAAGAGCCAGGACGGGCTGCGCGAGCGGATCGAGGAGATCGCCGACGGCCTCCTGGCCGAGCGGGGCTGAGGCGGCGCGGGGCGGCGCTACAACCGCTTGGCCAGGTTGTACTGGGTCGGCTCGTAACCGAGCGATTCGTACAGCCGAAGGGCCGGGGTGTTGGCCGTGACGACGTGCAGGCCGATCCGGGTCTCGCCCGCCGCCAGGGCGATGCGCTCGGCCTGGAGCATCAGGGCCCGCCCGTAGCCCCGCCCCCGGTACCGCTCCGCCACCTCCACGTCGAACACGTAGCCGACGCGCATGCCGGGGTGCATCTCGAACGGCGCCTCCCAGACATGGCCGACCGTCTCGCCCTGGTGGCGCAGGTGGTCCAGTCGCGCCCCCTCGGTGGCGAGGCCGTCCGGCAGGTGGCGGGCGTGGGAGGCGCGGGCCGCGGCCGGCGCCGCCTCGCGCGGGACGCCCCGGCTCACCAGGCTCTCCGTGTAGGCGGCGATCGCGTCGCGCTCCCAGGCGGCGAACTCCTCGGGGGTCATCGGGTGAGCGGTCAGCCCGTCCGGGAGGGCCGGGGGCTCCTCGGGCAGCGTCTTGACCATGTTGCGGCTCCGCTCGGTGTAGCCGAGAGCCGCGGCCAGCCGCTGCCCCGCGATGTCCCCGGCGGCCACCTCCGTGCCCACCTGGACGCAGCCCCAGCCGCGCAGGATCTCCTCGGAGGCCAGCGCGGCGATGGTGCCCCGGCCGCGCCTGCGGACGGACTCGTCGATCCGCAGGGCTGCGATCAGGCCCGTGGCGCCGCCCGCGCCCGGTTCGACGGCGAGCGCGACGGAGCCGACGGGGCGTCCGTTGTCGCACACGTCGTACGCGCGCCGCTGTGCGCCGTCGGCGCCTGACAGGATCGGCCCGGCCGGCCGCAGTGTCGTGGTCATCAGGTGCTTTCTATCCCCTGCGCGGGGGCCCGTCACCCGTATTTGCGCGGACGGGCCGGGGCCCGGTCAGGGGTCGAGGTCGTCGGCCGCACGCTCCTCGAAGACCCGCATCGCCTTGGCGGTCACCGGTCCCGGCGTGCCGGGCAGCTCCCGGCCGTCGACCCGGTGGACGGCCTGTACATCACGCAGGGTGGAGGTCAGGAAGACCTCATCGGCCCGGTCCAGGACGTCGAACGGCAGGTCGGTCTCCTGTGCGCCGGTCCACTCCACGGTGAGCGCCCGGGTGATGCCGGCCAGGCAGCCGGAGGCGACGGGCGGGGTGTGCAGCTGACCGTCCAGGACGACGAAGACGTTGGACCCGGTTCCCTCGCAGAGCCGCCCGGCGGTGTTGGCGAACAGGGCCTCGGAGGCGCCCTGCTCGTGGGCGCGGGCGAGGGCGACGACGTTCTCCGCGTACGAGGTGGTCTTGAGGCCGGTGAGCGCGGATCGCTCGTTGCGGGTCCAGGGCACGGTGACGACCGCCGTGGTGTCGGGCCGGCGCGTCACCTCGCCGAGGGCGACGACGAGGCCGGGGCCCGCGTCGCCCCGGTCGGAGCCGAGGGGCGAGATGCCGCCGGTGTACGTGATCCGCAGCCGGCCGAGCGCGACCGGGTTGGCCTCGACGACGGCGGCGCAGGCGCGGCGCACCTCGTCCAGGTCGGGGGCCGGCAGGCCGAGTCCCCGGGCCGAGCGGGTCAGCCGGTCGAGGTGGCGGGTGAGGGCGAAGGGGCGGCCCTGGGAGACCCGGAGCGTCTCGAAGACGCCGTCGCCGACGGTGAGCCCGTGGTCGAGCACGGACACCCGGGCGTCGTCGGCGGGGCGGAGCTCGCCGTTGACCCAGATCCTCATGGTGCGGTCCTTCCGGTCGCTTCGTATGCGCCCGACGCTACAGCGAGCAGCCGGGACGCCTTCAGTTCGGTCTCGTCCCACTCGCGTTCCGGATCGGAGCCCCAGGTGATGCCGGCCCCGGTGCCGAAGCGCAGGAGGGGGGCGGGCCCCGTGCGGTCGGTCCAGAAGGTCCTGATGCCGACGGCGAGCGAGGCGGTCCTCCGGTCGGCGTCCACCCAGCCGATGCCGCCGCAGTACGGGCCGCGCGGGGCGGTCTCCAGCTCGCCGATGATCCGCAGCGCGCTGGACTTGGGGGCGCCGGTGACCGAGCCGGGCGGGAAGGCGGCGGCGAGGATCTCCGGCCAGCCCGCGCCGTCGGCGAGGCGGCCTCGTACGGTCGAGACGAGGTGGACGAGGCCGGGGTGCTTCTCGACGGCGCAGAGGTCGGGGACGGTGACCGATCCGGTGGCGCAGACGCGGCCCAGGTCGTTGCGGACCAGGTCCACGATCATCACGTTCTCGGCGTGGTCCTTCTCCAGGAGGTCCGCCTCGGTGCGGCCGGTGCCCTTGATCGGCCCGGACTCGACGGTGCGGCCGTTCCTGCGCAGGAACAGTTCGGGCGACGCGGTGGCGATCTCGACGCCGTGCCCGGGGAGCCGAATCGTTCCTGCGTACGGGGCCGGGTTGCCGCGCGCCAGCAGCGCGGTGAGGGCGTCCACGTCGGCCGCGCCCGGGCCTGGCAGTGGCGCGGTCAGCACGCGGCAGAGGTTGGCCTGGTAGACCTCGCCGGTCGCGATGTACGCGCGGATGCGCCGTACGCCTTCGGTGTACGCCGCCCGGTCGAGGGAGGAGCTCCAGTCGCCGACGGCGGGACCGTGCCAGGCGCCGGGGACCGGGGCGGGCACCGGCGCGGGGCGCACGGTGTCGAAGCGGGCGCAGGTCAGGGAACCCTCGAAGCCCGCGCAGACCGCCCAGAAGCCGGACGAGTCGAGGGCGGCGGGATCGCTGGTCACATCCCGCAGACCGGAGGCGACGAGGCCGCCGAAGCGGGCCATGGGAGCGAGGTCGTGCACGTCCGCGAGTGTAGGGCGGCACTCGGTGACCCGCGCCGGGGCGAGCGCACCTCAGCACGCTGCACAAACGCGTTTTTGTACTGGCCCGGGAATCCGCTAGAGTTCAACACGTCGCCGGGACGCGCAAGCGGACCGGGAAAGACAAGCGGACGTAGCTCAGTTGGTAGAGCGCAACCTTGCCAAGGTTGAGGTCGCCAGTTCGAACCTGGTCGTCCGCTCGCAGAAGGCGGGGGATTCTTCCCGGACTCCCGCCCTTGGTGGAGTGGCCGAGAGGCGAGGCAACGGCCTGCAAAGCCGTCTACACGGGTTCAAATCCCGTCTCCACCTCCAAGGACGATTAGCTCAGCGGGAGAGCGCTTCCCTGACACGGAAGAGGTCACTGGTTCAATCCCAGTATCGTCCACCGATCCGCAAGGATCTCGGGTCCGCAAGGATCACCCGCGCGATTAGCTCAGCGGGAGAGCGCTTCCCTGACACGGAAGAGGTCACTGGTTCAATCCCAGTATCGCGCACGCAGTACACGCAGGTTCACCTGCGCGATTAGCTCAGCGGGAGAGCGCTTCCCTGACACGGAAGAGGTCACTGGTTCAATCCCAGTATCGCGCACTGCCACGAAGCCCCGGTCGTCTCGGCGACCGGGGCTTCGTCGTGCTCGGTCAGGAGGAGAAGAGCATGCGGCCGAAGCTCTTCTGCCGGTAGTGACCGTGGTGGCCGCCGTGGTGCGGGGCGCCCCAGGCGGGCGCCGGGGCGGAGGGGTACGCCTGCGGCGGGGCGGGCGGCGGCGGGGCCTGCTGCGCCCACTGGGACTCGATGCGCGTCAGCGTCTCCAGCTCGCCGTAGTCCAGGAATATCCCCCGGCAGCCGCTGCACTGCTCGATCTGGATGCCGTTGCGGTTGTACGTGTGCATCTGTGCGTGGCACTTGGGACACTGCATGTTCGGGCTCACTCCTCGCCGTCGGTCGCCGTCGCCGGAATGCATGCCCGCCGACGGTCGGTTCACCCTACGACGTGGGGCCGGCCGCCAACTCGGGCGGGAGCGACGCGATTCGGGCGCAGGCGTCGATCATGATCTGTTCCACCTCATCCGGAGCCCGGCCCTCCGCCGCCGCCTTGGCCCGGGCGAGCGCGGCGCTCTGCACGGTCAGCGCGCGGGCCGGCACGTCCAGGGCCGGCCAGGGGTCGCCGTCGACGGGTACGGCGGGGCCCCCGCCGGCCCGGTAGGCGTCCAGGAAGCGGAGCCAGACGTCCGGCGGGAGCAGCCCGGCCGCGTACCAGGCGGCGGGGCGCGCGAGGTCCCAGGCGGGATCGCCGAGGCCCGCGTCGTCCACGTCGATGAGCAGCCAGCGGCCGTGCGAGGCGGGGTGGCGTACGAGCTGGCCCAGGTGGAGGTCCCCGTGGCAGAGGTACGCTCCCCGGCCCGCCGGTGGCGGTGTCTCGCCCCGCGCCCAGCCCGGCAGCCCGCGCCAGGCGGTGAGCACCGGGTCCCCGGCCGGGCCGCCGGGGCGGGCGGTGCGCATCCGGGCCACGGCGAGCGCGGCTTTCAAGGGCCCACGCATGGCGGGAAGCGGTTCCCGGACCTCGGTCCGGTGCAGCCGTGCCAGGAGCGCGCCGGCCTCTTCCCAGGGCGCGGAGTCCGGGTCGCCGGGGTCGACGGGCTCACCGTGCGGCCACAGGGTGACGGGGCGTCCGTGGAGCTCGGCGAGGTGGGCGCCGTGGTCCGGGTGCGGGAGGGTCGCCAGCAGGATGCCGGTCCGCCCCGGCCCGGCGGCCAGGCGCAGGCGGGCGGCGAGCGCGGACGTATCGGTGTCGGCGGCGTGCGCCTTGGCGACGACGGGGCCACTGCGGACGACGATCCCGTCGTCGCGTTCGGCGAGCACGGCGGGCGGTGGGCAGGGACGGGGGCCGCAGCCTGCCGGGTGGGCCGCCCGGTGGGCGAGGTCCCCCAGCGCGCGGACGAGTGCGGCGGTCACGGTCCCCCCCCCCCCCGGGGGGCGGGCCGGGGGGGGGGGGGGCCCCCCCCCCCGCCCGCCCCCGGGGGCGGCGCCGCCCCCCCCCCCGCCCCGGCCCC
>NZ_VJNO01000075.1 GCF_007096885.1 Streptomyces sp. 130
GGGGGGGGGGGGGGGGGGGGGGGGGGGGGGGGGGGGGGGGGGGGGCCCGCGCGGCCGCCGGGGGGCCGCCGCCCCCCCCGGCCGGCGGCGGGCGGGGGGGGGGGGGGGGGGGGGGCCCCCCCCCCCCCCCCCCCCCCGCCCCCCCCCCCGGCCCCGCCCCCGCTGCGGGGCCCCGCGCCCCGCGTCAGCCGGTGGCGCAGACCTCCTCACCGAGCGAGAAGGCGGCCGGTGCCGTGTTGCCACCGGTCAGCGTGCCCGTGAAGCCGAAGCCGGCCGAGGCGCCCGGCGCCACCCGGGCGTTCCAGGAGACGTTGGCGGCCGTCACCTTCGCCCCGTCCTGCGCGGGCGTCGCGTTCCACATCTGGCCGACCTTCTGCCCGTCCGGGAAGGTCCAGGAGAGCTTCCAGCCGTCCAGCTCCGTACTGCCCGTGTTGGTGAGCGTCACATCGGCCTGGAAGCCGCCGGACCACTGGTTGGTGACCTTGTACGTCACCGAACAGGCGGCGTCACCGGGGTCCGTGCCCGGGTCGGTGCCCGGGTCGGTGCCCGGGTCCGTTCCGGGGTCGGTGCCGGGGTCGGTGCCCGGGTCGGTGCCGCCCCCGTCGCTGTCCGAGGAGTCGCCGTACATGATCCCGCGCCCGTTGGTGGACACGTACACCCGGCCGAAGACGCGCGGGTCACCCGTGATCGCGGCGCCGGTCCAGCCCCACTGGTGGGCGTCGTCGTTGATCCGGGTCCAGGTGGCGCCCGCGTCGGTCGACCGGAAGATGCCGCGCACCCCGCCGATCTTCGCCGAGACGAAGACCGTCTGGTAGGAGGCGCCCGCCGCCGCCTTGCCGAAGCCGACGGAGTCCGCCTCGTCGACGCCGGTCAGCCTGGTGAAGGTGGCCCCCGAGTCGGTGGAGTGCCACAGGCCGTACGCGCCCGTCGTGGCGCCGCCCGCGAGCCAGATGTCGCCCTCGGTGCCGGGGACCGCCTTGAAGCGGACGTTGCCCTCGGTGGGCAGGCCGCTCGACGCCTTCGCCGTGAAGGAGGCGCCCCCGTCCGTGGAGACGTAGAAGGTGCCGGCCTTGAAGCCGTAGAACTTCTTCGGGTTCTTCCGGTCCGACTCGACCGTCGCGCCCTGCGGGATGCCGGTCGACGCGGACCACGAACTCCCGTACCCGGTCGTGTGATAGACCCCGGCACCCTCGGGGCTCCAGACGAAGCCGCTCGCGTCGGCCGCCGCCGCGACCGTGCCGCCGCCGGTCACCCCGGACGGCTCGGAACCCTGGAACCAGTTGGAGCCGTTGTCCGTCGAGAAGCCGATGTGCGGGGCGGCGTCGGCGCTGCCGACCCGGACCACCGTGTTCGGGCTGTTCTCGGCGAAGTCGATGCTCGTGGTGGAGGTGAGGTTGGGCGAGGTGAACATCATGTCCGGCACGGCGTCGAGGTCGGTGTGCCGGAAGCCCCCGATGTCACCGAGCGCGCTGAGCAGCGGCGCCCCGGACGGCGGGCTGGCCAGGTCGTTGACGGCGGTCTCCTCCAGGCCCTTCACCATCGGAGTGATCTTGAACTTGCTGCCGGAGTCCCAGTTGGTGAGGTTCTCGGTGCCGTAGATCGTGGCGCCGGTGCCGTACATCATGCGGTTCGAGTCGAACGGGTCGATCTCCAGCGCCTCCGTCATCCAGCCCAGCTTGGGGGTGGTCTCCGGCGGCGTCGGGTTGGCGCCCCAGGTCAGCCACGGCACCGAGGAGACGTCCTGGGTGAAGCGGTTGGAGCGGTTGGGGTAGCTGGTGTAGTCCCACGCCTGGGTCCAGGTCGCGCCGCTGTCCGTGGAGCGGAAGATCTGGGTGTCGGGCCACCAGGAGCTGTAGGCGGTCGCCATCACCGTGCCGGGGTGCTGCCGGTCCACGGTGAGCCCGCTGAAGCCGTAGTAGGTGTCCGCCTCGGCGACCGGGCTGACGTCCTTCCACTCACCGGTCGCGGTGGTGTACCGCCAGATCCGCCCCTTGCCGCCGTCGTACGGGCCGCCGGTGTCGCTCAGGGTCAGATACAGATAGCCGTTGTCGGAGTCCAGAACGCCCTTGTGCGCCAGGTATCCGGTCGGCTGGCCGGCGATCCGCGACCAGGTGGCCCCGCCGTCCGTGGAGCGGTAGACGGTGTTCTCCTTGTCGGCGACCCCGACGTAGATGTCCTGGGTCGCGCTGCCCGCGCTGCCGGTGCGCTCGTCGAACGTCACCCAGACGATGCCCTGGTTGTCGTTGCCGTAGCCGCTGGTGTCGGTGGGGTCCTGGGCGTAGTTGCCCGGGTTGGGGAAGGCCGTCACCTCGGACCAGGTGGCACCCGAATCGGTGGACCGCCAGAGGCCGTTGCCGCTGGGCGCGCCGAGGTACAGCACGGAGTTCTTGTTCGGGTCCACCGCGAGGCGTTCGCCCATGCCCCGGCCCGGCATGTTGCCGCCGAGCTTGAAGGGCAGCGTGCTCGCCTTCCAGGTCGCGCCCCGGTCCGAGGAGCGCAGCACCGCGCCGTTGGTGGGGTCCCAGTCGTTGGTGTACGTGCCCACGGCGGCGTAGACCTTGTCCGGGTCGACGGAGTCCGAGGCGAGGCTCACCACTCCGGTCCAGCCCCAGTGGTCCCAGTCCACCCAGTCCAGCAGCGGCTTCCACTGCTTGCCGGCCTGGTCCCAGCGGTAGGCGCCGCCGATGTCGGTACGGGCGTAGGCGAGGTTCTTCTCGGACCGGTTGAAGACGATCCCGGGTACGAAACCGCCGCCGTCGATGCGGACGTTCTTCCAGTCGTACGTGTCCGCCGCGAGGGACACATCGGATGCCTGGGTGGCGGGCGCGGCGTCGCTGTCCTTCGCCGACGCCGGGGCGCCGGCGGCGAAGAGCCCCGCTGTGAGGGTGAGTGCCGCCATCAGGGTGGCAAAGGGTCTTGCGCTTGAGCGCACGGAAACGTCCTCTCCGAACAGGTCCGCCGACAAGGGCGGTCAAGGGCGTGAACGGATGTGGGAGCGCTCCCATAACGCGTCCCGATGGTAGCGGCGTCACCCCTCCGGGAGAAGAGAACAGGCAAGGTTCATCGGATGACTTGGGCGGGCTGCCCCGGACGGGCACACCTGCGGTAAACCGCACCCCGGACGGCGGCGACCCTCATACCGGTGCGGTCCCGCGGTTCCTAGCGTGGCCGGGAGCCGGGGCAGGGAGCCTCGGCGGCCGTCCGTCTGGAGCCCCGTCATGCACCCCCTCCCACTCGCTCTGCCGCAGCAGCCCGCCGGAGGTTTCGCCGGCTGGGCGGCCGACCTGATCGACGCCCTCGGCGCTCCGGGGGCCGGTCTCGCCATCGCCCTGGAGAACCTGTTCCCGCCGCTGCCGAGCGAGGTGATCCTGCCGCTGACCGGGTTCGCGGCGGCGCAGGGGGTGCTGTCGCTCGCCTCCGCGCTGTTCTGGACGACGCTCGGTTCGGTGGCCGGGGCGGCGGCCCTGTACTGGATCGGGGCGCTGTTCGGCCGGGACCGGGTGCACGCCGTGTGGGCGCGGCTGCCGCTGGTCAGGGCCTCCGACCTGGAACGCACCGAGGCGTGGTTCCTGCGGCACGGCACGAAGGCGGTGCTGCTGGGCCGGATGGTGCCGGTCTTCCGGAGCCTGATCTCCGTACCGGCGGGCCTGGAACGCATGCCGGTGCCGACGTTCCTCGGGCTGACCGCGGTGGGCAGTCTGGCGTGGAACTCCTTGCTGGTGATGGCGGGCTACTGGCTCGGCGACCAGTGGGACACCGTCGGCGACTACGTCGGTGTGCTCTCCGAAGCGGTGCTGCTGCTGGTCGCGGCGGCCCTCGTGCTGTACGTCGTCGTGCGCCTCCGGTCACGCGCGGCAGCCCGCCGGGCCAGGCACCGCCGGGGCGCGTGATGGGCGCGCCGGGAACTATGGTTCACCCGACCGGGCTGCGGCGAGAGGGCTTCGGGCACGAGGCGGAGGAGCGGAGCAGGGTGCTGGAGGTTTCCCCCGGGGTGCCGGGCCCGTCCGCCCGCGGCCCGGCGGGCCGGCTGTCCGGGGCGGCGGGGGCGCTGCTCGGCTGCGCGACGGCGCTCGCCGGGCTGGTGTACTTCGTGGCGGCCGGGGCGCTCCTGGGGGCGTTCCTGCTGTGGCCCCGCACCCGGGTCCCCGCCCGCGGCCTGCTGGTGGCGGGGGCCAGAGGGCTGGCGGAGGTGGAGCGGTGGCGCCGGACCGTCTTCTTCGGCGACCGGTTCCCCGCGCACCGCGCCTCCGGCCGGCAGGTCCTTCGCTATCTGGCCGCCCGCGTCTTCGCGGGGCTGCTCTGCGCGGTGGTGACCGCGCTGCTCGGGTTCGGCCTGGTGCTGGCCGGGCTGCTCGCGGTGGGCGTGGCCCGTGGCACGCTCGGCTGGGGCGAGTTGCCGGCCCAGGCGGCCCTGGGCTCCGTCCTGCTCTTCCTCGACGTGCAGGGGCTGTTCTCGCTCGCCGCGCTGGACGCCCGGCTCGCCCGGGAGTGCTTCGGGCCCGACGAGCGGGAGCTGCTGAGGCGGCGCATCGGTGAACTCGCCGCCAGCCGGGCCGCCGTGGTGCGGGCGGTGGACCGGGAACGGCGGCGCGTCGAGCGCGACCTGCACGACGGGGTCCAGCAGCGCCTGGTCGCGCTGGCGATGCTGCTGGGCCGGGCCCGCCGCGCCCGGGACGCCGGCCGCGCCGACGCGCTGCTGGAGCAGGCGCACCGCGAGGCGGGCGAGGTGCTCGCCGAACTCCGCGAGGTGGCCTGGCGGGTGTATCCGACGGCCCTGGACAGCGTGGGGCTGCGGGAGGCGCTGGGCGGGGTCGCGGAGCGCTGCCCCATCCCGGTGCGGGTGGCGTACGAGGTGTCCGGGGAGCTGCCGTCGCCCGTGGAGACGGCGGCGTACTTCGTGGTGTCCGAGTCCGTGAACAACGCCGCCAAGCACTCCGGCGCCGAGGGCATCGCGGTGAGCGTGGCGCGGCGGGACGGCGTGCTGACCGTGCGCGTCCGGGACGACGGGTGCGGCGGCGCGGACCCGGACGGCGGCGGGCTGGCCGGGCTGCGCGGCCGGGTCGCCGCGATCGACGGCATGCTGGACGTCCACAGCCCCGCCGGGGGCCCCACCACCGTGACCGCGGAGCTGCCGTGCGTGTGATCCTCGCCGAGGACTCGATCCTGCTCAGGGAGGGCCTGGTCCGTCTGCTCACCGAGGAGGGCCATGAGGTCGTGGGCGCGGTGGGTGACGCGGAGTCCCTGCTGTCGCGGGTCGCGGCGCACGCGCCGGACCTCGTCGTCACCGACATCCGGATGCCTCCCACGCACAAGGACGAGGGGCTGCGCGCGGCGGTGGAGATCCGGGCGCGGTGGCCGGACGTGGGCGTGCTGGTGCTCTCGCAGTACGTGGAGCGGAACTACGCCGCGCAGCTGCTCGCCGAGAACGCGGAGCGGGTCGGGTACCTGCTCAAGGACCGGGTCGCGCAGGTGGAGGAGTTCCTGGACTCGCTGGAGCGCATCCACGCGGGCGGGGCCGTCTTCGACCCGGAGGTCGTACGGCAGTTGGTCATCCGCAGCACGCACGGTGATCCGCTGTCGCGGCTGACCCCGCGCGAGCGCACCGTCCTGGAGGCGCTGGCGCAGGGTCACACCAACGCGGCCATCGCGCGGAAGCTGCACATCTCGCTGAGTGCCGTCGAGAAGAACCTCAACACCGTCTTCGACAAGCTGGGTCTCGCGCACACCACCGGCTACAACCGGCGGGTCCTCGCGGTGCTGCGCTATCTGGAAGCGTGACGGCCTCAGTACCAGCCGGCCGAGCCGGGCGGGTCGCAGAGTTCGAGCACGACCTCGCCGGCCACGGAGGTACGGCCGCCGAGCGGTCGCACCCGGTCGCCGACGTTCACCAGGTGCGGGGCCGCGCCCACGATCCGGCAGCGGTAGACGAAGCCTTCGGGGAAGCGGACCAGGGACTCGTTGCGCATGATGCGCGAGTAGCGGTTGACCACGCTGGAGCGGATGACCACCCCGTGGCCGTCGCTGTGCGCGGATTCGAGGTCGCTCGACGCGCAGACGGGGCAGAGGAGTTTGCGGAAGGAGGCGGTGTGGCACCAGCGGCACACCTGGTAGACGAGGCCTTCCTGGCTGGTGCGCGCCTCCACCGCCTCGCGGGCCGGCCGCCCCATCACGTCGGTTCCGGTACTGAACACGTTCCGCCTCCCGCGCTCGACTCGGTGCGCCGCACCTTCGACGACGGCACACCGGCACCGTATGGCACTTGGTTCCCGGAGTAAAGGCACTGAGTGCCGCGAACTCGTGGAGCGGCCCCCTCCGGCCCCCTCCGGGCCCCTACGCGGTGCCGAGCGCGGACTCGATGTGCTGCACCACGCGCCACATGGGGGCGCCCTTGCGCGCGACCATGACGATCACCTCGTCGTCGCCCGCGGAGGAGGGGACGGCGGCGGGCTCCGGCGCGGGCGCGGCGGGCCGCGCGTCCGCCCCGCCCCACACCGCGCGCACCAGTTCGAGCGCCCGGTCCACCTCGGCCTCCGCGTCGCCCTCGCCACCCGAACGCAGCCAGGACCGCAGCCCGTTGTTGTGCGCGGCGACCACGGAGGCGGCGATCACCTCGGCACGCAGCGCGGCGTCGGGTCCGGCGTCCGGGTCCCCGGCCCAGCGCCGCTCCAGGTAGCCGGCGAGGGTCCGCTCGTAGCGGCGCACCACGGACAGCTCGTACGTGCGAAGGCCGGGCACCTCGCGGGTGAGCCGGTAGCGCTGCACGGAGAACTCGGGCTTCTCCGCGTACATCCGCAGCACCAGCCGGGCGCCGTCGCACACCGTGGCGACCGGGTCCGCGCCGTCGGCTTCCGCGAGGAAGGCGGTCATGTCGGCGAGGCACCGCTCGTGGTCGGGGAAGACCGCGTCCTCCTTGGAGGGGAAGTAGCGGAAGAAGGACCGCCGCCCCACCCCGGCCCGCGCGACGATGTCGTCCACCGTGGTCCGCTCGAACCCGCGCTCCAGGAAGAGCGCGAAGGCCGCCTCGGCGAGCACGTCACGCATGGGGGGCTTCTTGGCCGGCCGGCGGTCTTCGGTCATGCCGGAAACGTAACACCGAAAGCAGCTCTCCGGCACTGGGTACCTTTACGCAGGGTACTGAGTGCCATAGAATTCCCGCAGGACACCACCAGGTACAGGGAGAGCCGGCGTGAGCTTGAGGATCGTTGTCTGTGTGAAGTACGTGCCCGACGCGACCGGTGACCGGCATTTCGCC
>NZ_VJNO01000076.1 GCF_007096885.1 Streptomyces sp. 130
AACGACCGGCTGAAATCGCTGCGCAAGACGTGCACCGACCTCGGTGACTTCGGCTGACACCACCACCGCAGAGCCGGAGGACTGGCCTCATCCGTGTACCGGCCGGCTCGTGGACATCGGTGCCTCTGGCTTCGTCGGGCCGGTCGTGGACTCGTATGACAACGTGACGGCCGAAGCTCTGAACGGTTGCCCGCCTCTCATGGGTGTGATGAATGCTCGTTCTGGGTGGTTTTCCCGGTTTCCGCTGTTCACGGGCTTGTGGCCTCTGTCACCGTCATAGGCGGGCGGGTAGCCCCGGAGCCAGTGCCGTGCCGGGGGCGATGCCGGTGCGCACACGGTGCTCCGCGGCCCGCCGCGTACGAGAAGAGGCTCGATGAACAAGACTGCCGCCTGGGCCGCCACCGCGATGCTGGCTGCCTCCCTGCTCACCGGGGCCGGTTCAGCCGGCGCCGCCCAGGGGGACACGCGCGCGGCCGGTGCCTACTGCCTCGCGAACGACTGGGGGACCCCCAAGGTGTCCGTGAAGCCGTGCGCGCCCGGTGACCAGGGCCAGCACTGGGTGGTCTCGGGCCACCAGGTCGCCCTGGCCAACGCCCGCGGCTACTGCCTGGCCAACACGTGGGGGACCGCAGAGGTCTCCGTCAAGCCCTGCGCCCCCCGCGACCAGGGCCAGTACTGGGACGTGGCAGGACAGAAGCTCTCCCTCAACTTCGCCCCCGCCTACTGCCTGGCCAACGCATGGGGAACACCGGCGGTCTCCACCAAGCCGTGCGACACCTCCGACCCGGGGCAGCACTGGGTGGTCTTCAACGACCAGATCAGCCTCGCCCTCGCCTGACACCCTGCGGCCTGCCCAGCCCGGCGCCGGCCAGGCTGGGCAGGCCCGCAAGGGGGGGGCGATGAGAGCCCCTACTGCCTCATATGGAAGCCGGGAGCCAGGCAGGGTGGAATCGAAAGACCCACCGCCCCCAACACCGCCCGGGCCGCCACCGCCGCGGCCCGCCGCCACACCACCGTCCGGCTCGACATCTACGGTTACGACGTCATCGGCTGCGACGCCCCCCTTGCCGCGCACGGCACCGCGACCGTCGACGTCTGCGGGGCCTCGAAGCACCGACAGCAACTGCGGCCGGCCCCCTCGCGACCCGAAGCTGGCGCCGTAGGCTCCCCGCCCTGCGTCGCCACTGATGGAGGACCGATCACCTGCTGGCTGCATGGCCCTCCTGGCCGGGTACGGCAAGCTGATCGCTCCGGGCATCGTCAGCGCAGCGCTTTCGCTCTGGTTCTCCGCAGCCCTCGCCTCGGGGCGTGCGATATGTCTGCGCGCCTGTTACGCGCTTCCCTTCTGCCGGTATGCGCCTGCCGCCGGGTCGGTTTCAGGACGATGCTCCCTGCACGCCCGGCGAAGAGCCCCGAGGGCTTGTCGCCGTCTCTTGTTCCGGCTGTGGCCGGAGCCCAGCGATCGGAGCTCACCATGCGCTTGCGCGTCCCCCTCGCCATGTCCGCAGCCGGCCTGCTGACCGCCCTCGGAGCACTCGCCGCACCACCGGCCGCCGCCGACCCGCTCGACCTCGCGACCTGTACCGGCACGGCCACCTACCAGTTCTCCCCCGGCGTCACCAACACGCCCCAGAACATAGAGGTCACCCGGGACATCGACCTCGGTGTCTGCGTCACCCCGCTCCTGGCGTCCGCGAGCAACCATGTGACGGCCGAGTTCCCCGGCCTCAAGTGCAGCAACCTGCTGCTGGCCACACCCGGACAGCTGGTCCTCACCTGGAACAACGGCCAGACCAGCACCTTCGACTACACGACCGTCTTCAACACCGTGAACGGGGTGACCTCCCTCATCCAGTCGGGCAGCATCACCGCCGGCCGTTTCGCCGGCAGCCTGGCCGTCCTGACCATGACCGGCACCACCCTGGACCTGACCGCCTGCGACAACGAGGGCCTGACTTCCAAC
The DNA here is from genome assembly GCF_007096885.1 of Streptomyces sp. 130. GTDB lineage: Bacteria > Actinomycetota > Actinomycetes > Streptomycetales > Streptomycetaceae > Streptomyces. Next base: position 1,964 of record NZ_VJNO01000076.1, read on the forward strand.
ACCCTGGCCGCCACCTTCGTGGTCACCCCCAACATCGGCTGACGCAGCAGGAGCTGCCAGGGGCGTCGCACCACCAGTCAGGTGTCGATACCGGCGGTGGTGTGGCGCCCTTCAGCGTCGGGCCGGGCCAGTCGAGGCAGATCAGGATGACGTCGTTTTCGTGGTGGCCGCTGCAGCCGGCTCTGCCTGCTCGCCCGCCTCCGGCGCAAGCCACAACTGCCGAGCACGCACACCCCCGCGTGACGCGGCCCCAGCACCGGCACCAGAGTCGAGCCCCGAGGCAGGCGAGGGGCGCCGGGCAGGGAGCGGGGCGGATCGGTTTGGCCTTCGTGATCCGAGAACGGCGGCTCGGCGCTGGACGCGCTGGAGATGGCGATCTGGGGGCGTGACTGCGACCAACGCCCGGTCTGGCCGGGCGAGTTGATCCATCACTCCGATGCCGGATCGCAGTACACCAATTTCCGGCTCGCCGAGCATCTGGACGCAGCCGGGATCGCCGCTTCGATCGGATCGGTCGGTGACTCCTACGACAATGCCCTGGTGGAGAGCACGATCGGCCTCTTCAAGACCGAGCTGATCAAGCCCCGACGGCCCTGGAAGTCGCTGCCCGACGTCGAACTCGCCACCGCCGAGTACGTCGACTGGTATAGCCACCGACGACTCCACGGTGAGATAGGGCACGACCCACCCGTCGAATACGAGAACAACCACTACCGAGCAACCACGAATCCCCAGGTCACAACCAACATCAGATCTCGCCGAACCCGGAACGGTTCAGTCTGAGGCAGCAGCTGACATCTGCTCGCGCTGCGTTGACACTTCGCGACGGTGGCAGGTGCCGTTCCCACAGCAGATGAGAAAACATGTTGGCCGCCCGCCGGTGAGCTGCGACGATGCGTCTGTTTCCCAGGCGGAGGAAGTTTGTTCGTTTTCGTGTGTGCGGGATGCGGTGCCGAGCTGACCGTCCCGCTGTCCCAGGTCGCACTGCCGGTCCATGCACGTCAGCGGTACGGGAACGGGGCCCAGCTTCCGGTGCTCATGGAGTCAGGGACGTTTGCCGTGGATCCGGACCCTTGGGGAGGGCCGTGGCGGATGTGGGACGAGATCGCTCCGGGCGAGGCTGAGGCACGCGGCATCTACGCGCCGGTCCGTGCCCTGTCCGACGGCACGCCCGGGGCCAGTGTCATTGCGCCCGGTGATGTCCGTGAAACCCGGTTGATTCCCGAGAAGAGTGGCGGTGCCTGCTGTGGCCTCGACGGGGCCGACGGGCCCAACATGGCCTGCGAGGCATGCGACCTCCCCGTGGCGACCAGGGTCGACGATTGCTCGCTCTGGCAGATGGTGCGACTTGGCTCAGACGTCGTGCACCGCGTCCCCGTCGACGGTATCCACGCCGTACCCCTGGCCTGGGCGGAGTTGGCAGAGAAGGGGGAGAAAACGCCCCCGTTCGAGCCGATCGCCACGTGGGGAGGGCGGTTGGGGCCGGACCACTACTGGTCGTGGAGTCCGCAGTGGGAGGCGGCAGCCGGCCAGGCGCTCGCCCACCTTCTGATTGCCTCCGAGGGGCGGCCGGTGAGGGTTCCGGGCGGCCTGACCGCGGACGTGTTCCGGCGCGCGCTCGACGCCTTGCTTCCGGCAGGCACCCGGGAGCGGCATGCCGTCCTGGCCGGACCGGGACAGCCCTCCCCGGACGCAGGCGTCGACATCCTCCTCGTCCCCGTCCATCCCCAGACGGGCCGGACCTGGACCCCTGCCGACCCGACCACACCGGCATACCTGGTGCCCCTGCCGCTGGGAGTCTGGCTGTGGCTGGTCTCTCCCGAACCGAACTTGCCGGTTCCCGCGACGGGCCGCATAGCCCAAGACGTCCTCCGCGACTACCCGCTTCCGCTGCTGCCCAACCACCTGTTCCGAGCCGACCGGGGAACGTTCCAACACACCTTGGTCCGGCTACCAGCCGTGCGCAGCCCGTGGCTGCGCACGATCCTCGAGAACCTCACGCAGAGCACCTCGGCTGGCCTCTTCTAGCCTTCCGGCAACCGAACAGCACCAGACTCTCCTGCCTCCCGAAGTGGGGCTCTGGCACAACTTCTGTGGTGTCGAGTCCAGGCTCGGTGTCCGAGGCCGGAGCATGCCGGGGACCGGCAGGCCAGGGGTTTGCCAAGGGGTAGACAGAGGCCCGGTGGGCATCGCTCCACAGAAGTTGTGCCAGAGCCCGAAATTTGACGGCAGTTCGGGGGCGTCTTGACCGTCAGTGTCGGTGAACTCGTACGGAAGCGAGCGAATTTCGGGCTTATGACTGCGCTTTGCCCGTCTGGCCGCTTCGCGTTGTTCAGTGAGCCGTGACAAGAGGGACGCCCTACCGGTTCAGGGCAGAGCTCTGAGGCACCAGCCACCCTGCTATGCCGCCCACTCCAGCCCCAAGTCGGCGAGGGCGGCGAGCTGGTCCTCGCTCAGTCGATCGCGCCTGCTCTTGTGGTTGCTGAGGAATACGCCGAGTCGTACGGTCGTTCCGTCGGGCAGTTCTTCGACGTGTTGTCGTCCGACGGTGGTCTTCCCTTCCCGTGCGATGTACTGCCGCAGTGCTTCAACGCCGCGTTGGAAGGCTTCGGAGCCCTTCCCGGCCCCAGTCTTCGCCGCATCCCGTGTGGGGGCTTTCTGTGCCCTCACAGCCGCCCGCGGCCGCACCCCCAACTCCTCCAGCCTTCGTCGCTGTTCCGTGTTGAGCTGCGCCCAGTCCCGCGTCTGCCGGGTGGTCCAGCGGCCGATGTCGTCGCCGCGGTAGGTGACTCCGGGCTGGATGTCCTCCAACGCGCTCCCGGCCTCCAGGAGCGCGGCGAGGCCGGTGTAGCAGCGTTGCCAGTCCACGGTCCAGCCGAGTAGTCGCGGGTTCCAGTCCGGGTCGATCGCGGCGAGCTGCTCCGCGCGCCGGCGGGCCCGGTTGGTGTCTTTGCCGAGTCCTCCGGGTCGGCGGAGGTTGGTGAGCCATTGCCCGATGGGCTTGTCGAGGGCGGTGGCGTGTCGGGGCGCGGCCAGGGTGCCGGCTTCGGCGTAGTACGCACGCGCGGCGGCGAGGTTTTCTTCGAAGGCGGCGTCGGCGGTGTTCCACACGATCCCGAGCTCTTCGAGCTCGTCGGCGCGTTCGCCGTTCATGGTCCCGGCGCGGTAGGAGCGGCGCTGGTCGGACAGCCACCTGCCGAGCGGGTAGGCGCCTTCGGTGTGTTCGTAGGGCACGTCCAGGTTGCCCTCGCGCTCGTAGTAGCGGCGGGCGGCGTCGTAGCCGCGCTGCCAGTCCTGGCGTTCGGTGCTGATGACGTTGAACCGCACCCACTTCGCGATCATGACCGGGTCTCTGGGGGCGGCGAACCGCAGCAGCGGCCGCGTTTCCTCCTGACCCTCCTCCGGCTCCGGACCGATCGGAGGCGACGGATCAACAACCGCCTTCTGTTGTTCCTGGGGAATGGCAAGCAGCTCGATAGCACGCTCATCGTGCGCCCGCAGCCCTTCCAGTACCTTCACCAAGGGCCTATACGAAGCAGACGTGAGCATGTCTTCGGGCTTTTCACCAGGGGCGAGAAAGACGGGCACGATCAGCGTCGCTATCTTTCCCTGGCCCGGTTTTTGCCGTAGCGCGCGGCCGATGGCCTGGACGATGTCGACCGGCGATCCTTTGGGGTCGAGGAGGGCGACGGAGTCGACGGCCCGGATGTCTACGCCTTCGCCCAGGACGCGGCAGTTGGAGAGCACCGCACGCCCCGCGCGCCGGCCGAAGTCGGCGAGGACCTGGCGCCGGTGGTCGGCCTCATGGTCCCCGCACAGCCAGTCCGCCCACACCCGCTCCGGATACCGCTCCGGGTTCGCCGCGTGGAGCCGCTTCGCGACACGGCTCAGCCCGCCGGCGAAGGCGGCTGCTTCGATGGTGCGGTGGTGGAAGGTGATGGTGGTCTGCAGCCCGTGTTCGGCCATGGTCTCCAGCAGCGCGGCCTGCAGCGCACCCATCCGCTCGCCGCGGACCTCCTCGTCCCGCTTCTGCGGCCCGGACAGCCGGGCCGGGGTGACGACCGGGTCGGTGAGCTCCACGACCACGATCTGATACCGCGCCAGCAGCCCCCGGGAGATGGCTGATGCGAGCGACAACTCGTAGACGACCGGGCCGAACACCTTGGGATCATCCATCGAGCAGGCCATTTCCTGCGGCAGCCGGTCCCGCAGCACCCCCGTCCTGTCCTGCCGCTCCGCCCAGGACAGCCGCGGAGGCCGCTCCTTCCAGATCCTGGGCGTGGCGGTCATGTAGAGGCGGCGCATGGCGGGGATGACGTCCTGGTCGTGGACGGCGGCCCAGGCCTTTCCTGCCGAGCCGCTGGTTCTGTGGGCTTCGTCGACGACCACGAGGTCGAAGACGTCCATGGGCAGCCCGTAGAGCCCTTCGTGGGCTTCTGCGAGGACGGGGAGGGAGGCGTAGGTGGCGTACACGGTCACGGGCCCCCGTCCGTGCCACAGGGCCAGCTGCGGTGCGGACGTTGTGGAGCGGACCTTGAGGTCCCACAGGTGCGGGTCGTCTTCCAGTGAGCAGACCGCGACGGCGGGGCCGTGGTGGCCGGCCGCCCTCCATTCCCGCACGGTC
>NZ_VJNO01000077.1 GCF_007096885.1 Streptomyces sp. 130
CCGGCGACCCCAAAGTGGCCCTGCGAAGGGGGTTGATGGCTGTCGGTGTGCTTTTCGTGGCCGTGATTCTCGCGATGTACGGAGACACCCTTTTCGGTACCGTTACCGACGCGAATCCGACGAGTGCGGAGTCCCCCCGTGCTGGTGACTGACAAAGACGCCTGCAAATACATTCGGGGGGTCGCCAAAAAATACTGCCTCGGTGAACTCCCCGAATCCAAGCCGGATGGGCTGCCGCCCTCCGTCAAAGAACCGGAAGGGCTGACCGATGGGGCGTCCGACCACGTAAAGGATCTCGCCGATTCCCTGATCAATGCCATTCAAGGAATGCTCGCACCGAAGGAAGTGTGGGCGCCGCAGAAAAGCGACAATTTCATCTATCAGCAATTTCTGTGGCTCGGTCAGCACCTGGCGATTGCCATTTTCCTGTGCGTCGTCGTCGTGTGCGCCCTGACCGCATGGCAGGGTGCACCGCGCCTCCGCCAGCTTGGTACGTCGACCGGGGCGACGCTCGCGGCCGTGGTCGGCATGGCGTCCGTACCCGGTGTCGTCGTGCTGCTCAACAAAGCCATCAGCGAGGCGTTCGAGAGTGCGTTCAACTCGAATGAGGGAACTTTGTTCCAGGTCATCAAAACCGACCTGGACAAAGCGCAGGATTCGGGTAACCCGCTCGCATTGCTCCTCATCGTCTCCGCACTCGTTGTGGCCCTGGCATTCGCGGCGCTCGTGTTCATGACCCGCAGCCTCGGCATCCTCGTTTTCATCTGCCTGGCCCCCCTGGTGCTGGCATCCGTGGCGCGCGGAGGCGACACGTCGGCCGTACGCGCATGGGCCCTGCGTCTGCTGGGGCTGATGTTCGCCCCGTTCGCGCTGCTGCTGGTCGTGCCGTTCGTGGCCATGGCCCGGGGGTCGCTGGTGCTGGACTCCGTCCTGCTGGTCGCGGCCGACGTGGTCATGGTCCGGTGGATTTTCCACGGCCTCCCCTATCTCGGCCCGAGGCTCGCGCGGGCGGCCCGGACCGCCGTGGAGCGCCGGTCCGACAACCCGGTCATGCTGGCCCTGGCCCGCACCGCGTCCCCCGACTTCTACGAGCAGGAGACCGTGGCCCGCACCCGGCTGGTGCCCACCCCGGGCCGCGCCGTCGCACAGGACCGCGACGTTCTGGCCGCCGCGTACGGGCTCCCGGTCAAACCCCGTTCGCCGCAGCTCACCATCGGGTCCGCGGTCGCCAAAGCGGAGGCGGAGGCGCCGCGCCGGCAGCGGCTCATGGAGGCCCGGCGGGAGGCGCGGGCGGCTGTCGCGCAGCCGACCACCGCCCGGCCCCCGGGCCCGCCGCCCCGACCGGGCCCCGCCCCCGCCCCTGCTCCGGCTCCCGGTCCTCGGCCGGCCGGGCCGGGCCGGACCCCGCCGCCGCCCTCGACACCCCCGACCCGATAGGAGGCTGACGTGTACACCCTGGCCCCCGGCTACCGCGTCCCCGCGATCCAGCGCGGGCTCAGCCCCGCCGAATCCCTGCTGACGAAGATCAACGGCGGGGCCGGGGCGGCGGTGCTGATGTCGGCGCTGATCAGCCCACCGCCCGTCGCGGCGTTCGGGGCGGTCGCCGCAGTCGCGGGCGTGCTCAACGTGGCGTTGGGGCCCCGCTCGATCGGCCGTTGGGCGGCTGTCGGGGCCCGGCACCTGACCGAGCGCACAGCCCCGGCCCGCGCGGTCTCCCGGACCGGCGGCCAGACCGCGACATGGGCCCTCTACCCGGCCCACGGCACGATGCAGGATGCCCACCGCCGCGCCGCTTTTCACGAGGGGTTCGCGCGGGCCCTGGATTTCGCCGGCGGGCAGGCCCGGTCCGGCGGGATTCAGGTGCATGTGGCCCACCACGGCACGGCGGGTGAGTACAGGTCCCACGCGCAGACGGTCTCCGTGCACGTCCCCCGGGGGCTGGTGGGGTACCCCGCGCGGGTGATCGACACCATCGCGGGGGAGTTCGCCGCATTGGGTGATCTCACCCCCGTGGAGCCGGAACCGCTGCCCGCCGTGGTCCGGAGGGACGCCCGTTGGGTCGAGCTGGACGACGGCCGGTACGCGTCCACCGCCCGAATCACCGCATGGCCCGAGGAATCCGCAGGGGACCTGATGCCCCGGCTGCTCCTGGGCCACGACGGCGACCGGTCCCTGGCGGTGCTCTACCGGCCGCTGCCGGCCGCGCAGTCGCACCGCAGCGCGAAATGGCAGAGCGCGGCCGGTGCGGCGTTCACCACGGACAGGATCAAGCAGGACTCCCACGCGCTGGCCGGCCAGGCCGTGCACGGCGCACTCGTCCAGGGCGCCACCCTCGTGGACGTGGACGCCTATCTGACGGTGTGGGGGGACAGCCCCGAGGACGTCACCGAGGCCCGCTGGCAGACCGCACTATCCGCCGACCGGCACCGGATGCGCCTGGACTGGCTCCCGGGACAGCAGCACCGCGCCCACGTGATGACCACCGCCCACGGGGCGGCCACCCGGAAAGGCATGGTCCTGTGATCCGTCTGCCTACCAGCCACGCCGCGATCACCGCCCCGCTGGTCGCCTCGACCACGACGTTTCCCGGCATCTTGATCGGCCGGAGCCTGCTCGACGGACGGCCGGTCCACCTCTCCCCGGTCCTCACACCGACCGCGCTCCTCCCCGCCACCAACAGCCTGGCGCTGGGCGGTATCGGCAGCGGCAAATCGACCACGGGCAAGGTCCGGGCGCGCCGCGAAATCCGCGACCACGGACACCAATACGTCGTTATTGACTCGTTCGGGGAGGACAGTACGGGTGAGTGGGGGGCGCTCACCCGGGCCATGGGCGGCCAGGTCATCGAGGCCGGCACGTTCGCGCTGAACGCGTGCAGCACCATGCTGCCGCGCGAGGTGCGAGAGCAGCTGCTCCGGTCGCTGGTCGCGGCGGTCGAGCCCGGGGCGCTCACCTACCAGTCCACCCACGCGCTACAGCACGCGCTCAACGACCCCAAGGCCGTCAACCTGACCGGGTTGGTTGACGCGCTTCTGCGGCCCGAGGACGGCCGGTGGCCGGCCGTGAAACTGGCTGACTGGGGGGAGGGGGTGGCCATAGCGCTGTCCCGGTACACCGAGGGGTCGTTGCGCGGCATTTTCGACCGCCCGGACGCGACCCTTCCCCCCACCGATCTTCCGATCCTGACGTTCGACCTAAGCGCCCTGGACCGCAGTTCCCCGGCCATTCCGGCGTTGATGGCGGCGGTGACGGTCTGGGTCGAGCATGTGTGGCTGCGGCAGTCCACCGCCGTGCACCGGCATCTGGTCCTGGAGGAGGCGTGGCAGATTCTGCTGTCGCCCGCCACGGCCGAGTTGATTCAGAGGCTGTTGAAGAACAGCCGCAAATCTGGCCTCTCCCTCGACGTCCTCATGCACACGCTGTCCGACCTTGGCGGCGGACGCGCTCAAGACCTCGCGAGGCTCTGCGAGGTTGCCCACATCGGGCGGCTGAATCCCGAAGAAGCCGCCGCCGTTGGTGCGCTCTACGGACTGCCTGACTGGGCCGTCGCGATGATTCCGCACCTCGACCCGGGCCAGGCCGTATGGAGGATCGGGCCCCATCACGTAGACGTGGTGGAGACCATCCGGGACGCCGACGAAGTACATCTGACCGACACCTCCGTTCGGCGCCGCGCCGCGCAAGAGGCCCTGACCGTGAGGGAGGACGACGTCCAGGAGCGCGATGTCCCCGACGTCCAGGAGCACCAGGACCAGGGCCACGGCCAGAGTGTGCCGGGCGGTCTCTGGGACAGCCGGCATTACGACGCGATCGAGGCCGCCCGGCAGGGGCGGTACACCGAGGCAGCCGATCTCGCGGCCCTGGGGGAGCGCCAGGACATTACCGCGTACGGGATCATGAGTGATCAAGCCAGCGCCTGGTTGTCCACCAGGGCCAAAGTGGCCGAGCTGTCCGGCAGTTCGGCCACGGCGGCCCGTCTGCGCGCTACGGTCGGCCGCATGGGCAAGCAGGTTGAGTGGTGGGACGAGAAGCCGGCCGACCCCGGGTACGCGGGTGGCCCCGTCGCTCCGGCCGCGCACGAATCCGCGGTGACGGCCGAGGCGCCGGAGAGGCGTCGGCGGCGTGCGTGGCCGGCCGTGGCTGCTGTCGTGGTCCTCGGTCTGGGCGCCGTGTCCCTGTGGCGGCAGGCGCTCGATGATCAGGGCGAGCAGAAGGCCGAGGCGCGGACCACGGCGGGAGCGGCCGAGGCTGCGTACAAGGGGGTCTCGGCGGCCGATGTCGTGATTGACGGAGTCACGGCGGAGACGCTCGCATCCTGGACCCGGGACGGGAGCGCGGTCATCCTCTCGGTCACGGTGGACTCGGACCAGCCGGCGCGGACAGTCCGCATTGCCTCTGGCGACCAGACCGCGCGCGAGGACGTCGAGCCGGCCTCGGAGGGGCAAATCCCCATGCCCGTACAGCTAGAGGTCAGGGTGCCGGTCAAGGACCGCACGGAGGCGGTCACGCTGTCGGTCGCGGTCGGAGGCGCCGACTGGACGAAGGGCACCGAGCCACCGCGCCGCACCATCGAGTACCGCCCCGACCGGACAGCCCGCGATGTCGACACCGGGGAGTGGCTGAAACAGCAGTACTCACACCTGTGAGGTGCAGCCGCAGCACCACGAAGGGGCCCGTCCGCACGGACGGGCCCCTTCGATCGTCCTGGCCGCCGCGCACAGGAGTACAGCGGCCGGGCTGTCACCGGGCCCCGACGGGGGCGGGGTCCAGTGGTCCGGAGCGGCCCGGGCGCCACACCCAAGCCACGTCGGCGGGCTCATCCTAGGGCGCTGTTGGTCCGGCCGTCGTGCCGGTGCGTTACCGCCGTCGTCCGTACGACCGGGGACTCGTCGTTGCCTCTCCCGGGTGATTTTTTCCCTCACGTACGCGTATGCGATTTATGCGGCGTTCGCCCAACTCTAGTCAAAAAGCGGGGCGTTGACACTTTTGGTGATAGTTCGTCATGGTTTTTGCGTGGTCCGGTTGGCGGGCTGCTCGGTGTGGATGGGAGTGCGGGCAATGGGTCGTGTGCGTGAGGTCTACGGCGAGATCGAGGCGGCGGGGCGGTTGCGGGTGCCGGTGGCGGCGTGGCGGTGGGCGGCGGCGTCGGGGCTGGTTCCGCCGGCGGACGCCGGTCCGGGGGCGTGGTCGCGGGCGGTGGTGGAGGCGGCGGACCCGGAGGCGGTCCGGGCCGGGCTTCGGCTGGTGGATGCGTGGGAGGCGGCGGACCGGCTGACCCGGGCGCTGGGGGAGCCGCTGGTGTGGCGGCCGGAGGTGACCGCGTCGGCGGTCGGTCATCTGGTGCGGGCCGGGCTGCTGGCCGGCCTCGGCGGCG
>NZ_VJNO01000078.1 GCF_007096885.1 Streptomyces sp. 130
ACCAGATCCCACAACTCATCCGGAGAACCCACCCCACCCGGATAACGACACGCCATACCCACGATCGCAATCGGCTCACCACTGGACTTGCGCTCCGCTGCTGCGAGCCTTTTACGCATGTCGCGCAAGTCGGATGTCGCCCGGCGCAGATACTCGAGAAGTTTTTCCTCGTTACTCACCGAGCATGCCTCCTGTGTCATGACGTTCAGTGGCCGCGGACCCGAGCAAATGACGGAATGAGCGGATGAAGAGAATGAAGCGTGGGGTCACTCGGAAAATTACGGTGCCGCCGGTCCTGTTGCCCACCCCTTAGTCGTGCCCGGGGCCCCCACAATCGGGCCCCTGTCCGGTGGCCGTCACCCCAGAGCCGGAGGGGGGCCGCCGGGCTGGGCGGGCGGGCCGCGCGCGGTGGGCCGGGGGCCTCCCGGCTGCTCTCACCTGTGCGGAAGGGGGGACGGCAGCGGCGGATGCGCTCGGTCCCCCCTCGGGCGACCCCCTTCGCGCGACGCCTTCATAGGGGCGGGTAGGGGTACTGGTTCGGGCCCGGCGGGACTAGCGTCGGGGCCCGGTATCCCTTTCCGGCCGCGCTCGTGTGCGGCCGGCTGCTTCCCGTCTCCGCTCCGGCCCGTCCGGCGGTCCGACGGTCCCGGAACCCCTGTCACCCCTTCGCGCCTGAAACCGGAGTCCTCATGTGGGATGAACAGTTCGACATTCTCCTTCGGAAGCAGATGTCCTTCCTCCCTCCGGACGAGCCGATCACCGGGGATATGCGAATGCGCGATTACGGCCTCGACTCGCTGGGCATGATCGAACTGCTCGCGGGCCTCGAAGCCGCTTATGACGTGCATTTCCGCGACGAGTCGCTCTCGCTGGAGATATTCGAGACCCCGGACGTCCTCTGGAACTCGCTGCAGCGCCTGCGCTGAGGGCTGCTGCCATGCACAGCGTGCCGGCCCTGCGACTGCACGAGGGCGACCGGGCCCGGCTGGAGGCCCTGACCCGCATGTCGACGGCGCCCGCCGGGCTCGTCCGGCGGGCGCGGATCGTGCTGCTCGCCGCAGGAGGCTTCTCGAACACGGAGGTCGCCGCCCAGTTACGGCTCTCCCGGCCGACCGTCATCAAGTGGCGTTCCCGGTACGAGGAGTCGGGTATCGCGGCCCTGGGCGATCTGCCCCGGCCGGGGCGTCCCGCGACGGTGGACGAGGTGGCGGTGCTCGTCGCCACGCTTGCCGACGGCGCCAGACCTCCGGCCCGGCTGCGGGCATCGCACTGGTCCTCGCGGCTGCTCGCCGACGAGTTGGGGATCGCCCACTCCACGGTGTCGCGCGTATGGCGCAAGTGGGGAGTGAGGCCGCATCGCACCGACACCTTCCAGCTGCCCGCCGTGCCGCCTCTGCCGCCGGGCGTCCATCGAGGGGTCGTCGGCATCTTTCGCGCATCGTCCTGGAACGCGGTGGTCCTACGGGCGGACGAGCGAACGGGGCGTCGGCCCGAGGAGCGGCTCCGCCCCCTGCTGGTCGACCGGACCGGGCCCGGGGCCGGCAGCGCGTCCGCACCCGCCGCCTTCCTGCACCTCCTGGACTCCGTCGCCCAGGCCCACCCCTACCCGAGGCTGTACGTACTCCTGAACGGGACGGGTGCGGTGCGGACCAGGGCCGTACGCGAATGGCTCGCGAGAAACCCTCGGGTCTCGCTGCACCACGTGCCGGCCACCCGCACCAGGGCCGACCCCACCGAGGTCCTCCTGCGGCTCGCGAGCCCCGGGCACCGCACCACCTCATCCACCCATCGCCATCCGGGGAACACTCATGGACCAGACATCGGCCCACGCTCTCTATGACCGCTTCCTGCGCGGACTCGCGCGCTCCCCGGAAGGGGTGGCCCTCCGCACCGGCGAGTTCTCGTTGACGTACCGGGAACTGTACGACCGGGCGCTGACCTGGGCGGGCTCGCTGCTGGACGCGCTCCCGGAGCGCCCGGCCGCGGTGGGAGTGCTCGCGGGCAAGAGTCCCGACGCCTACACAGCCATCCTGGCCTGCCTGTTCACCGGGGTGCCGATGGTTCCGCTGCAGCCCTCCTTCCCCGTCCTCCGCACCCTCCACATGCTTGAGGCCGCGGGGGTGGAAGCGCTGATCGTGGACGCCGAGGCGGTCCCGGCGCTGGAGAAGCTGCGCGCCGAAGGCGTCGTGCTCCCCGCCCTGCTGGACGGGGGTGCCGAAGGTGCGGACGGGGTGGTGCGCCCCGTCTCGACGGCACGCCTGACGCGCCCTCACCCGGTTGCCCCCGACGACGTCGCCTACGTGCTGTTCACCTCCGGTTCCACGGGACGGCCCAAGGGCGTGCCGGTCACGCATGCCAACGGTGCCCACTACTTCGACCTGCTCGACGCGCGGTACGACTTCGGGCCGCACGACGTGTTCTCCCAGAACTTCGATCTGAACTTCGACTGCGCGATGTTCGACCTGTTCTGCGCGTGGGGTGCCGGTGCCACGCTGGTGGCCGTTCCCCCGGGCGCCTACCGGGACCTGCCCGGTTTCGTCACCGACCAGGGCATCACCGTCTGGTTCTCCACCCCCAGCGTGATCGGCCTGGTCCGTCGCACCGGAGGGCTGACGAAGGGCTCCCTGCCCTCACTGCGCTGGAGCTTCTTCGCGGGGGAGGCGGTGACCTGTCAGGACGTGACGGACTGGCAGTACTCGGCGTCGGGTTCGGCGGTCGAGAACCTCTACGGCCCCACCGAGCTGACGATCACCATCACCCGGCATCGCTGGTCGCCCGAGACGTCGCCCGGCATCTCGGTCGCGGGTGTCGTCCCGATCGGGCCGGTTCACGCGGGCCACGCCTGGATGCTGATCAACGAGGACGGTGAACAGGAGGACCGGGAAGGTGAGTTGTGCGTCGCCGGCCCTCAACTGACAGCGGGCTATCTGGACCCGGCCGACGACGCGGGCCGCTTCCTCGAACGCCACGGGGTCCGCTACTACCGGACGGGCGACCGGATACGCGTGGGCGAGGACGGCCAGTTGCTCTACCTCGGCCGGCTGGACCAGCAGGTGCAGGTCCGCGGCGTACGGGTCGAACTGGCGGAGATCGAGGAGGCGCTGCGCCGGTGCCCGGGGGTGGAGGACGCCGTCGCGGTGCCGGTCCCCTCCGATCAGGGCATCACGCTGGCCGCCTTCCACACCGGAGAAGGCGTTCCGCCCGTCGCCCTGGCCCGCGAGCTGAGCCTCACGCTCCCCCGGGCCGTACTCCCCCAGCATTTCTTCCACATCGCGGAATTTCCTCTCAACTCCAATCGGAAGATCGATCGACGGGCGCTGCTGGGCCAGGCCCTGGAACGGCTCGGCCGCCCGCACTGAAGCTCCGCTGGCACCCGCCCCGGGCCCCGCCTACCCCGGCTGCGCGCGTGATTGAGTACGCGACACGCATGCGCGTACCTGATACGCTTCGCGTGTCACGTACTCAGGGTCATGAAGCAGGAAGGCATGGACGTTCGCCATGACAGAAATCAAGCCCCGTGCGGGGCTCAAGGAGTGGCTCGGTCTCGTGGTGATCGTCCTGGTCACCCTGCTGATCGCCATCGACATCTCGGTACTCGGCTTCGCGATCACGCCCATCAGTGAGTCCCTGAAGCCGAGCGCCACCCAACTGCTGTGGATCATGGACATCTACAGCTTCGTGCTGGCGGGCGCCCTGATCACGATGGGCTGGATCGGTGACCGCTTCGGCCGGCGGAAGCTCCTGATCATCGGCGCCCTGGTGTTCGGCGTCGCGTCCGCACTCGCCGCGACGGCGGACGACCCCGAGACGCTGATCGGCGCGCGCGCCCTGCTGGGGCTCGGGGCGGCGACCCTGACGCCGACCTCCCTGGCCCTGATCCGCAACATGTTCCACGATTCAAAGCAGCGCAAGTCGGCCATCGCCGCCTGGAGCGGCACCCTCGCCACCGGGGCGGCCATCGGCCCGGTCGTCGGCGGTCTGCTGCTGAACAACTTCTGGTGGGGCTCGGTCTTCATGATCAACACCCCGGTGATGGTGCTGGTGCTGATCCTGGCCCCGATCCTGCTGCCGGAGCGGCGCGACCCCTCGCGCGGCAAGCTGGACGTGCTCGGTGCGTTCCTCTCGATCGCGGGCATCATGCCCTTCATCTACGGCCTGAAGGAGCTGGCCGTGGACGGCTGGTCCACCGAGTCCGCGATCTGGGCGGGCGCCGGCGCCGTCCTGCTCGTCGCCTTCGTGCTGCGCCAGCGCATGACGTCACATCCGCTCATCGACATCTCGCTGTTCCGCTACGGCGGCTTCACCGGGGCGATCCTCACCAACCTGATGGTGATGTTCTCGTTCATGGGCGTCAGCATCCTCACCAACCAGTTCCTCCAGATGGTGCTGGGCATGACGCCCTTCCGTGCGGCCCTGTGGTCCATGGCGGTGATGCCCGCGATCGGAATCGCCGTCGGCGTGGTCTCGGCCCTGTCCCGCAAGGTCAAGCCGGTCTATCTGGTCGCCAGCGGGATGCTCGTGATGGCCCTCGGGTTCGGCGTGCTCAGCCGGCTCACGATGGACTCGAACGTCGCCCTCCTCCTGGTGGGCGTGGGGCTGATGGCGGCCGGCATGACCGCCTCGAAGACGCTGACCGCGGAGATCGTCGTCACCTCCGCACCGAAGGAGCACGCCGGATCGTCCACGGCCACCTCGGAGACGTTCACCGAGTTCGGCAGCGCGTTCGGTTTCGCCGTCATCGGCAGCATCGGTTCCGCCGTCTATCGCCATGACATGAATGCGGCGAACCTGGCGGGTCTCGGCGGGGAGGCGCTGGACGCGGCGCGCAACACGATCGGCGGCGCCGCCACCGTGGCCGCCCATCAGCCGGCCGCGGTCGGTGCCGAACTGATCGCCACCAGCCGTGAAGCCTTCACACACGGACTCCAGGTGGCCGCGCTCTCCGGGGCCGCGGCCATGGTCGTGGTGGCCACGATCGTCGCCGTACTGCTGCGCAAGGTGCCGATCGAGACGGGCGACCCGATCGACCCGTACGACATCGACGCTCCGGCGACCGTCCCGTCCCCCAAGCGCATGCAGCCCACCGCGGGCTGAAACCGCGCGGGGTTCCGTACGTGTGGAAGGGGGGGGCGGGGCCCCCCCCCCGGGGGGGGGGCCGCCGCCGGCGCCCCGCCCGCCCCCCCGGGGGGGGGGGGGGGCGGGGGGGGGGGCGGGGGCCGGCGCCCCCGC
>NZ_VJNO01000079.1 GCF_007096885.1 Streptomyces sp. 130
CGATGTGATGGGCCCCGGGCATGCCGTTCGCGGTCGGCGGGCCCTCGTAGAACACCCACTCGGGACGGCCCTCGGACCGCTCCAAGCTCTTGGTGAAGATCTTCTGCTCGCGCCAGAAGTCGAGCACGGCGTGCTCAAGGGCGGGCAGGTCCACCTGGGCGGGTACCTGGCGGTACTGCGTCATCAGTCTTCCTTTGGCGAGTCCGGGCCAGCGGGCGGAGCCGGCACCGGGGATGAAACGGGACACCAACTTCTGCGAGCCGGCGTTCACTTGGGCGTTCGGCCCGCCGAGATTCTAGATTCCCAAGGATCTTGGCCCGGCACGGGCGGAAAGGTTCGGTCTCAGGCGGTCGGCACGCTGTGCGCGGTGGTCGTCCTGTGCAGCACGCCGGCCAGGGCGCGAAGGAACGTCTCCACCTCGGCATCGGTCACGGTGAGCGGCGGGGCGATCCGGATCACGTCCTCGGCCAGGGCGTTGACGAGGATTCCCTCGGCGGCGAGAGCGTCCTCGACGATCCGGGCGTACGGCCCGGTCAGCCCGAGGCCCAGCAGCAGCCCGCGGCCACGCACCTGCGCGACCCAGGGGTGGCCGAGCCCTTCGATGCCGACGCGCAGGCGCTCGCCGTGCCGCCGCGCCGCCTCCAGGAGGCCGTCGTTCTCGATGGTGTCGAGCACGGCGAGAGACGCGGCGCAGGCGACGGGGTTGCCTCCGAAGGTCGACCCGTGGCTGCCGGGCCCGAGCAGCTCCGCGGCATCGTCGAAGGCGAGCGTGGCACCGATGGGCAGGCCGCCTCCCAGGGCCTTGCCCAGCGTGAGGACGTCGGGTTCGACGCCGTCGGCCTGGTGGGCGAACCAGTGTCCGGTGCGCCCGATGCCGGTCTGCACCTCGTCGAGAGCGAGGAGGGTGCCGGTGGCCTTGGTGATCTCGCGGGCGGCGGCGAGATAGCCGGCGGGCGGCACGATCACACCCCCTTCGCCCTGGACGGGTTCCAGGACGACCATCGCGGTGCGGGTGCTCACCACCGCGGCCAGCGCCTCGACGTCGCCGAACGGCACGTGCCGCACGCCGCCCGGCAGTGGCTCGAAGGCCCGGCGTTTGGCGGGCTGCCCGGTCAGGGCGAGGGCGCCGAGAGTGCGGCCGTGGAACGACCCGGTGGCCGCCACGATCTCGGGGCGCCCGGTCAGCCGGGCGATCTTGAACGCGGCTTCGTTGGCCTCGGCCCCCGAGTTGCACAGGAAGGTGCGGGCGGCGCGGCCGGTGAGCCGCCGCAGGGCCTCGGCCAGGCGCAGCGGGGGTTCGCTGATGTAGAGGTTGGAGACGTGTCCGAGGCTGCTGATCTGCCGGGTGACGGCGTCGACGACGGCGGGGTGGGCGCTGCCCAGGGCGTTGACGGCGATGCCACCGACGAAGTCGAGGTACGTCATGCCGTCGGCGTCCCAGTACCGGGTGCCCGAGCCGCGGGTCAGGGCGGTCCTGGGGGTGCCGTAGGTAGGCATCATGGCCTCGCTCCAGCGCCGGCGCAGGGAGGCGTTCGTGGTCACGTCATCGCTCCTGGGATGTCGGGCAGGACGGTGGTGCCGACGGGCTGGTCGGTCAGAACAGCGTTGAGGACGGCACCGCGGTGGCGGCCGTCGATGACGTGTGCGCTGCGCACACCGCCGCGGACGGCGTCCAGGCAGCCGCGCATCTTCGGGAGCATCCCGGTGGACAGCTCGGGCAGCAGGTCCTCCAGCTCCTTGGCCGTGAGGCGTTCGTGGATTTCGTCGGTGTGCGGCCAGTTGGCGTAGAGGCCGGCGACGTCGGTGACCAGGAGCAGCTTCGAGGCGCGCAGGGCGGTGGCGAGGGCGGCGGCGACGGTGTCGGCGTTGACGTTGTGGACGTGCGTGTCCTCCATGCTGCGGGCGATGGAGGAGACGATCGGGATGAGGCCGTCGGCGAGCAGACTCTCCAGGAGCTGCGGGGCGACGTGTGCGATGGTGCCGACCCTGCCGATGTCGACGAGCCGTCCGTCTATCTCGGGCCGGTGCCGTGTGGCGGTGAGCATGTCGGTGTCCTCGCCGGTGAGGCCGACGGCGAGTGGCCGGCACTCGTTGATCAGGCCGACGAGTTCGCGCTGGACGACGCCGGCGAGGACCATGCGTACGACGTCCATGGCGGCGTCGGAGGTGACCCGGAGGCCGTTCTTGAACTCGGAGGCCAAGCCCCGGCGTTCGAGCTCGGTGCTGATCTGCGGGCCGCCGCCGTGCACGACGACGGGGCGGAGTCCGGCTTCGTGCAGGCGCACCACGTCACGGGCGAAGTCGCGGCGCAGCGCGTCGTCGACGAGAGTGCTGCCGCCGAGTTTGATCACGGCTATCTCACCGACGGCGCCGAGGGAGCCGCTGGTCGCGGAGGCGATGGGAAGTGTGCTCATGAGGAGTAGGCGCTGTTCTCGTGGACGTAGGTCACGCTGAGGTCGTTGGTCCAGATCGTGGCCTGGGCCTCTCCGGCGGCGAGGTCGGCGGTGACGACGACTTCGCGGCCGGTCAGGTCGACGTGGTCGCGGTCCTCGCCGGTGGTGCCGTCCTTGCAGACCCACACGCCGTTGATGGCGACGTTGAGCCGGTCCGGGTCGAAGACGGCGTGGGTGGTGCCGATGGCGGACAGGACACGGCCCCAGTTGGGGTCCTCGCCGTAGATGGCGCATTTGAAGAGGTTGTTGCGGGCGATGGAGCGGCCGACTTCCAGGGCGTCCTGTTCATTCGCGGCGCCGACGACGTCGACGCGGATGTCCTTGGTGGCTCCTTCGGCGTCCGCGATCATCTGGCGTGCCAGGTCGGCGCAGACGCGCCGCACGGCTTCGCCGAACACCTCGTCGTCGGGGGTGACGGCGCTCGCTCCGGACGCCAGCAGGAGCACGGTGTCGTTGGTGGACATGCAGCCGTCGGAGTCGACGCGGTCGAAGGTGACGGACACGGCGTCGTGCAGGGCCTCGTCCAGGGCCGCGGCCGGTACGTCGGCGTCGGTGGTGAGGACGACGAGCATGGTGGCGAGCCCGGGGGCCAGCATGCCCGCGCCCTTGGCCATGCCGGCGACGCTCCAGCCGTCCCGCCGTACGAGGGCCGTCTTGTGTACCGAGTCGGTGGTCTTGATGGCGATCGCCGCGTCCTGCCCACCCGTGGCGGACAGGGCTGAGACCGCCTGCGCAACCCCGCTCAGCAGGTGCTCCATGGGCAGTCGTACGCCGATCAGCCCGGTCGAGCAGACCGCCACCTCGTCGGCGGGTACGTCGAGGAGGCGCCCCACCTCGCCGGCGGTCTCCGCCGTGTCCGCGAAGCCTTCGGGTCCCGTACAGGCGTTGGCGCCACCGGAGTTGAGTATCACCGCGGTTATGCGACCGTCCGCGATCGCCCGTTTGGTCCAGGTGACGGGTGCCGCAGTGACCCGGTTGGACGTGAACACACCGGCGGCGGCCTTCTTCGGGCCGTTGTTGACGACCAGGGCGAGGTCGGGTGTTCCCGCCGGTTTGATGCCGGCGGCGACTCCGGCCGCGGCGAAGCCCTTCGGTGCCGTGATGCTCATGGGGCGACTCCTATGGTGGACAGTCCGGTGTCCTCGGGGAATCCGTGGACGAGGTTCATGCACTGCACGGCGTTGCCCGCGGTCCCCTTGGTGAGGTTGTCGATGGCGCCGACGGCCGTGATGCGCCGGGTGCCGACGTCGAGACCGACCTGCAGCTGCACGGAGTTCGACCCGAGGACGGCTGCCGTGCTGGGCCACTGGCCGGGCGGCAGAAGACGTACGAAGGGCTCCTCGGCGGTGTGGGCGGTGTAGGCCGCGCGCAGGTCGTCGGCGGTGACGCCGTCCTGGGCCCGGGCGCCGCACACGGCGAGGATTCCACGGCTCATCGGCGCCAGCACCGGCGTGAACGACACCTCGACGTCCGCGCCGGCCAGAGCCGTGAGGTTCTGCCTCAGCTCCGGGGTGTGCCGGTGGGTGCCGGCGACCCCGTACGGGGTGGCGGACCCCATCACCTCGCTGCCCAGCAGATGCGGCTTGAGGGTGCGGCCCGCCCCCGACGTCCCGGTGACCGCGACGATGTCGACGGCGGCCTCGGCCAGGCCCGCGTGCAGCAGGGGTGCCAGGGCCAGGGTCGCGACGGTGGGGAAGCAGCCCGGCAGGGCGATCCGGCGCGCGGTGCGCAGCGTTTCCCGCCGGCCCGGGAGTTCGGGCAGCCCGTAGGGCCAGGTGCCGGCGTGGTCGGTGCCGTAGTGCCGCTTCCAGTCCTCCGGGTCCGCGAGCCGGAAGTCCGCGCCGCAGTCGAGAATCAGCGGGAGGTCACCGAGGTCCCGGCTCAGCTCCGCGGAGGCGCCGTGCGGAAGGGCCAGGAAGACCACGTCGTGGCCCGCCAGCGTGGTGGGCGTGGTCCCTTCCAGGACGCGCTCTGCGAGCTGGGGCAGGTGCGGGTGGAAATCACCCAGCGGGCGCCCGGCGTTGGCGGCGGCGGTGAGGGCTCCGATGCGCACTCCGGGGTGGCCCAGCAAGAGTCTCAGGATCTCACCGCCCGCGTAGCCACTGGCGCCGGCCACCGCTACTCGAAGGGTCATGCGTCCCCCTCCCGCCCCCGGTCGGCCGGTAAGCGGTTCGTGAATTCACTCCGAGGTGCCGCGCACACCGCCTGGCACCGAAATCGACCACCCTACTGTAGGCAATTGCGAACCCATTCGCATCGTGTCGACGCAGTGTCCTGTCCACAGGACACACGTCTATTGCACGGTCCGTTGCGCGACTGCCAAGCTGGTTTCCGAACCACGTTTCTGGACGCTGCAATCTTGCGGCATCTTCCTGATGTTCACGTCCTGGAGGGACTATGAGCGGCAATCCTTTCGACAACGACGAGGGAAGGTTCTTCGTCCTGGTAAACGACGAGGAGCAGCATTCCATCTGGCCGACATTCGCAGATGTGCCCGCGGGCTGGCGCGTAGTATTCGGTGAGGCCGGCCGCCAGGAATGCCTGAGTTACGTGGAGGAGAACTGGCTGGATCTGCGGCCCAAGAGCCTGCGCATCGCGATGGAGAGCGACGTCCGAGCGGAGCCCAGCGCCGCCTAGGGCGCGCACGGGGAAGGGGCCGGGCACCGATCGGTGCCCGGCCC
>NZ_VJNO01000007.1 GCF_007096885.1 Streptomyces sp. 130
GCCGCCCCCGCGGGGGGGGCGGCGAGCCCACCCCCCCCCCCCCCCCCCCCCCCCCCCCCCCCCCCCCCGGGGCCCCCCCCCGCCCCCCCCCCCCCCCCCGCCCCCCCCCCGCGGGGGGGCCCCCCCCCCCGGGGGCCCCCCCCCCGCCGCGTGGCCCGGCCGGGCTACTCGAAACGCGAGGTGTCGCCGGCTCCCCGCCGTACGATCTCCAGCTCGCCGCCGGAGAAGTCGATGACCGTCGTCGGCTCCGTACCGCAGTCGCCGGAGTCGAGGACGATGTCCACCTGGTGGTCCAGGCGCTCCTTGATCTCCCAGCCCTGGGTGAGGGGTTCGGCCTCGTCGGGCAGCAACAGGGTGCTGGAGAGCAGCGGTTCGCCCAGCTCACCCAGGAGTGCCTGCACGACCGGGTGGTCCGGGATGCGGACGCCGACGGTCTTCTTCTTGGGGTGCAGCAGCTGGCGCGGCACCTCCTTCGTGGCGGGCAGGATGAACGTGTACTGTCCGGGCGTCGACGCCTTGACCGTGCGGAACACGTCGTTGTCGATGTGCACGAACTGCCCGAGCTGGGCGAAGTTCTGGCACATCAGCGTGAAGTGGTGGCGGTCGTCGAGGTCGCGGATCGCCCGGATGCGGGCGAGACCGTCCCGGCTGCCGAGCTGACACCCGAGTGCGTAGCAGGAGTCCGTCGGATACGCGACGAGCGACCCGGAGCGGATGCTTTCGGCCACGTTGGTGATGGTGCGCTGCTGGGGATTTTCGGGGTGTACGTCGAAATACTTCGCCATCCGGCGAGTCTACGGCGGGCGGGCGGACGGTTCCCGTCACGGCGGAGTGTCCGGGCCGGGGGCGGGCAGGACAACCGGTTCGAGTGGTGGCCGCCGTCCGAACCCGCCGGGGCCCGCGCGGGTGTGTGCACGATGCACGATACATGCATCGTGCACATATTCCGTGGTATATGTGTACAGAGAGGTCGCCGTCCCGGCGGGGGAGGCGCACCGCAGTCGTAGGGAGCCGTGCGTGGACATGCCTGTGGACCGGATCGAGTTCGAGACGATGCTGCTCGGCCGGCACATGAGCCTGCTCACCTCGCGCGGCGACGGGCGGCTCGACCGGAGCGCGTACATCCTCCTCAGCCGCATCCGGGCCCAGGGGCCCATGTCGATCGGCCAGCTGCACGACGCCTTCGGCCTCGACACCTCGACGCTGAACCGGCAGACCGCCGCGATGCTCCGGGCCGGTGTGGTCGACCGCATCGCCGACCCGGACGGCGGCATCGCGCGCAAGTTCGTCATCACGGACGAGGGCGAGCGCCGCCTCGACAAGGACCGCGCCGAGAACCGCGAGGGCCTGCTGCGGGTCCTCGCCGAGTGGACCCCGCAGGAGGCCGCCCGTTTCGCCGACGACCTGGCCCGGCTCAACCGCGACATCGAACGCCTCGACGGCAGGCCCTGGCCGCGCGACTGAGCCGTACGGCGGACCCGGCGTCCGCGGCGTGAAGCGGAGCTGCGGGCCCGCTTAAGAAAACCTCGATGGACCTGGGGCGCGGGGTACGGCAGATTTCTCCGTGACGGCGGAGGATGGTGCGCGGCAGCCGGTGCGAGCGCGCTGCCACGCCGTCCCCCTCATCCTTCCCCGGGCCGCAGGCTTCCTCAGGCATGCCCCCGGCCCGGGGAACTCAACGCCGTACAGGGAGCCGCAGCCGTGAAGGCACTCGTGAAGCAGAAGGCCGAGCCCGGACTCTGGCTGATGGACGTCCCCGAGCCCGAGACCGGCCCCGGCGACGTACTGATCAAGGTCCTGCGCACCGGTATCTGCGGGACCGACCTGCACATCCGCAACTACGACGGCTGGGCGCAGCAGGCCATCAGCACCCCGCTCGTCCTCGGCCACGAGTTCGTCGGCGAGGTCGCCGCGATCGGCGCGGACGTCGTCGACATCGCCGTCGGCGACCTGGTCAGCGGCGAGGGCCACCTCGTCTGCGGCAAGTGCCGCAACTGCCTGGCCGGCCGCCGACACCTCTGCCGCTCGACGCTGGGCCTCGGCGTCGGCCGCGACGGCGCCTTCGCCGAGTACGTCGCGCTGCCCGCGTCCAACGTGTGGGTGCACCGGGTCCCCGTCGACCTCGACATCGCCGCGATCTTCGACCCGTTCGGCAACGCCGTGCACACCGCGCTGTCCTTCCCGCTGGTCGGCGAGGACGTCCTGATCACCGGCGCGGGCCCGATCGGCATCATGGCCGCCGCCGTCGCCAAGCACGCCGGCGCCCGCAACGTCGTCATCACCGACGTCAGCGAGGCCCGCCTGGAGCTGGCCCGCAAGGTCGGCGTCAGCCTGGCGCTCAACGTCGCCGACGCCACCATCGCCGACGGCCAGAAGGAGCTGGGCCTGCGCGAGGGCTTCGACATCGGCCTGGAGATGTCCGGCCGCCCCGAGGCGATGCGCGACATGATCGCGAACATGACGCACGGCGGCCGGATCGCCATGCTCGGACTCCCCGCCGAGGAGTTCGCCGTGGACTGGGCCCGGATCGTCACCTCGATGATCACGGTCAAGGGCATCTACGGCCGCGAGATGTACGAGACCTGGTACGCCATGTCCGTCCTGCTGGAGGGCGGCCTCGACCTCGCCCCCGTGATCACCGGCCGCTACGGCTACCGCGACTTCGAGGCGGCCTTCGACGACGCGGCGAGCGGGCGCGGCGGCAAGGTCATCCTCGACTGGACCGTCTGACCTCCTCACCTCTTTAAGGAATCCGGCATGTTCGACTCCGTACGCGACGACCTGCGCACCACCCTCGAAGAGATCGAGGCGGCCGGGCTGCACAAGCCCGAGCGCGTCATCGGCACCCCGCAGTCCGCGACCGTGGCCGTCACCGCCGGGGGCCGCCCCGGCGAGGTGCTCAACTTCTGCGCCAACAACTACCTGGGCCTCGCCGACCACCCCGACGTGATCGCCGCCGCGCACGAGGCGCTGGACCGCTGGGGCTACGGCATGGCCTCGGTCCGCTTCATCTGCGGCACCCAGGAGGTCCACAAGGAGCTGGAGCAGCGGCTCTCCTCCTTCCTGGGCCAGGAGGACACGATCCTCTACTCCTCCTGCTTCGACGCCAACGGCGGCGTCTTCGAGACGCTCCTCGGCGCCGAGGACGCGGTCATCTCCGACGCCCTCAACCACGCCTCGATCATCGACGGCATCCGCCTCTCCAAGGCCAAGCGCTTCCGCTACGCCAACCGGGACATGGCCGAACTGGAGACACAGCTCAAGGAGGCGTCCGGGGCCCGGCGCCGGCTGATCGTCACCGACGGCGTCTTCTCGATGGACGGTTACGTCGCCCCGCTGCGCGAGATCTGCGACCTGGCCGAGCGCTACGACGCCATGGTCATGGTCGACGACTCGCACGCCGTCGGCTTCGTCGGCGCCGGCGGACGCGGTACGCCGGAGCTGCACGGCGTCATGGACCGCGTCGACATCATCACCGGCACCCTCGGCAAGGCCCTCGGCGGCGCGTCCGGCGGTTACGTCGCGGCCCGCGCCGAGATCGTCGCCCTGCTGCGCCAGCGCTCGCGCCCCTACCTCTTCTCCAACTCGCTCGCCCCGGTCATCGCCGCCGCCTCCCTCAAGGTCGTCGACCTGCTGGAGTCCGCCGGCGAGCTGCGCGAGCGGCTCAACGCCAACACCGCGCTCTTCCGTACCCGGATGACCGAGGAGGGCTTCGACATCCTGCCCGGCGACCACGCCATCGCCCCCGTCATGATCGGGGACGCGGCGAAGGCAGGCCGGATGGCGGAGCTGCTCCTGGAGCGCGGTGTGTACGTGATCGGGTTCTCCTACCCGGTCGTCCCCCAGGGCGCGGCCCGCATCCGCGTCCAGCTCTCCGCGGCGCACTCCACGGACGACGTCAACCGCGCGGTGGACGCGTTCGTCGCGGCGCGCGCCGAGCTGGAGGGCTGAGGGGCGGTCCCAGGACGGTCGCGGGGGCGGTCAGGGCGCCCCCGCGCCCTGGGACAATAGGTCGCATGATCGATGCCCGGCGGCTGCGCGTCCTGCGCGCCGTGGCGGACCACGGCACGGTGACCGCCGCGGCCGCCGCCCTGTACCTGACCCCGTCCGCCGTCTCCCAGCAGCTCGCCGCCCTGGAGCAGGAGACCGGCCACCGGCTGGTCGAGCGCGGCTCGCGCGGGGCCAGGCTCACCCCGGCCGGCGAGATCCTGCTCACCCACACCAACGCGGTCCTGGCCCAGCTGGAACGGGCGGAGGCCGAGCTCGCCGCGTACGGCTCGGGCGAGGCCGGTACGGTCACGGTCGCCGCGTTCGCCACCGGCATCGGGCTGGTGCTCGCCCCCGCCATCGCCGCGCTCGGCCGGACCGCCCCCGGCATCAAGGTCCGCGTCCAGGACGCCGAGGGCGACGCGAGCGTCCCGATGGTCCTGGACCGCCAGGTCGATGTGGCCGTCGCCGTCGAATACCGGGGCGCCCCGGGCGAGGACGACCGCCGGCTCACCCGCGTCCCCCTCTATTCGGAACCGTTCGACGCGGTGCTCCCGGTGGGCCACCGGCTGGCCGGCCAGGAGCAGGTGGCCGTCGCCGAACTGGCCAAGGACGCCTGGATCGGGCCCTACCCCGGCAACCCCTGCCACGACGTGGTGGTCCTGGCCTGCGAGTACGCCGGATTCGCCCCGAACCTCGAACACTCCTCGGACGACTTCCACGCGGTCGTCGCCCTCGCCGGCGCCGCCGCCGGGGTGGCCCTGGTGCCGCGCACCGCGCTCCAGGGCATGCCGCTGACCGGTGTGGTGGTCCGCCCGGTGCGCGGGAGCGCCCCGACCCGCCGGGTCTTCGCGGCGGTGCGCCGGGGCGCGGAGGCCCACCCGCTGATCGCACCGGTCCTGGACGCGCTGGCGGGCGCGGCGGGCTGAAGGGGTCCAGGCCGGCCGCGACCGTGCCGGCCTCGTCGTCCGGGAAGGCCCGGGCCCCGTCCCCCGACCCGCTCGCGCTCGCACCGGCGGGCGGGCAGGATGGGAGGGCCTTTCCGCGCCGTCAGGAGGACCCGCATGCCCACGAACCAGCCCGCGCCCTTCACCGCCGACGACTACCGGGCCAGGATGGCGCGGGCGGGCGAGAGCGCCGCCGCGGCCGGGCTCGCCGGGGTGCTGGTCGCACCGGGGCCCGACATGGTCCACCTCACGGGCTACGCGCCGCCCGCCGACACCGAACGCCTCACCCTCCTCGTGATCGCGGCGGACCGGGACCCCGTGCTCGTCGTGCCGACGCTGGAGGCACCGGACGCGGAGAAGGCCGTCGGCGCCCCCGCCCTGACCCTGCGCGACTGGACGGACGGCAAGGACCCGTACGAGGTCACCGCGCCGCTGCTGGACGAGCGGGGCCGGTTCGGGATCAGCGACAACGCCTGGGCGATGCACCTCCTCGGCCTCCAGCAGCGCCTGCCCGGCACTTCGTACGCCTCGCTCACCCAGGCGCTGCCGATGCTGCGCGCGGTGAAGGACGCCCACGAGCTGGCACGGCTGGCCGCCGCCGGGGCCGCCGCCGACGCCGCGTACGAGGAGATCCTGAAGGTCCGCTTCTCGGGGCGCAAGGAGACCGACGTCGCCGCGGACCTGGCCCGGCTCCTCACCGAGCACGGGCACTCCCAGGTCGACTTCACCGTCGTCGGCTCCGGCCCCAACGGCGCCAACCCGCACCACGAGGCGGGGAGCCGCACCATCGAGCACGGCGACATGGTCGTCCTCGACTTCGGCGGCCTCATGCACGGCTACGGCTCCGACACCTCCCGTACCGTCCACGTCGGCGAACCCACCGCCGAGGAGCAGCGGGTCCACGACATCGTGCGCGAGGCGCAGGAGGCGGGCTGCGCCGCGGTGCGCCCCGGAGTCGCCTGCCAGGAGATCGACCGGGCCGCCCGCGCGGTCATCACCGAATTCGGTTACGGGGAACGCTTCATCCACCGCACCGGCCACGGCATCGGCGTCACCACCCACGAACCGCCGTACATGATCGAGGGCGAGGAGCAGCCGCTCGTGCCCGGCATGTGCTTCTCGGTGGAGCCCGGCATCTATCTGCCGGGCCGGTTCGGCGTCCGCATCGAGGACATCGTGACCGTCACCGAGGACGGCGGGCGCCGCCTCAACGCCACCGCCCGCGAACTCGCGATCGTCGAGTAGGAGAGGCGGCCGGTCAGTCGTCGGAGAGGACCACGCAGGACTCCGGCGGCAGGTGCAGCGTCCCGTCAGGACCGGGCGGGTCCACCGGCAGCCACGCGGCGAGCACCCGGCCCGGGCCGCCCCGGTGCCGCCCGTTGCCCAGCGGGATCGCGGCCGGCTCCGCGTTCAGGTTGACCGCGATCCGCAGGTCGCCCCGGCGCACCGCGAGCCACCGCGCCCCGTCGTCGTACGCCGCCTTGACGCTCGCCAGGTCCGGGTCGCGCAGGTCCGGCAGGGTGCGGCGCAGGGCGATCAGCTCGCGGTACCAGGCGAGCAGCCGGGCGTGCGGCTCGCGGCCCGGCTCGTCCCAGTCCAGGCAGGAGCGGGCCCGGGTGGCCGGGTCCTGCGGGTCCGGGATCTCCTCCTCGGCCCAGCCGTGCGCCCCGAACTCCCGCCGCCTGCCCGTGCGTACGGCCTCCGCCAGCTCCGGGTCCGTGTGGTCGGTGAAGAACTGCCACGGGGTGCGGGCGCCCCACTCCTCGCCCATGAACAGCATCGGCGTGAAGGGGCCGGTCAGCACGAGGGCCGCCGCGCAGGCCAGCAGCCCGGGGGAGAGGGAGGCGGCGAGCCGGTCGCCGAGGGCCCGGTTGCCGATCTGGTCGTGGGTCTGGGCGTATCCCACGAAGCGGTGGGCGGCGCTGCGGGTGACGTCGACGGGGCGGCCGTGCGTACGGCCCCGGAAGCTGGAATACGTGCCGTTGTGGAAGAAGGCGCTCGTCATCGTCTTGGCGAGCCCGGCCAGCGGGGCGGTCGCGAAGTCCGCGTAGTACCCCTGGGACTCGCCGGTGAGCGCGGTGTGCAGGCAGTGGTGGAAGTCGTCGTTCCACTGCGCGTGCAGCCCGAGCCCGCCCTCCGCGCGCGGGGTCGTGGTGCGCGGGTCGCACAGATCGGACTCGGCGATCAGCGGCAGCGGGCGCCCCAGCTCGGCGGAGAGCGCGTCGGCCGCCGCGGACAGCTCCTCCAGATACGTCAGCGCCCGGGTGTCGGCCAGGGCGTGCACCGCGTCGAGCCGCAGCCCGTCGAGCCGGTAGTCGCGCAGCCAGGCGAGCGCGCTGCCCAGCAGGTACGCCCGCACCTCGTCGGAGCCCGGCGCGTCCAGGTTGACCGCCGCGCCCCACGGGGTGTGGTGCGTTTCGGTGAAGTACGGGCCGAACACGGGGAGGTAGTTCCCGGACGGGCCCAGATGGTTGTGGACGACGTCCAGCACGACGGCCAGCCCGAGACCGTGCGCCGTGTCGACGAAGCGCTTGAGCCCTTCCGGCCCGCCGTACGGCTCGTGGACGGCCCACAGCGACACGCCCTCGTACCCCCAGCCGTGCACCCCGGGGAACGGGCAGACCGGCATCAGCGACACATGGGTGATGCCCAGCTCCGCGAGATGCCCGAGCCGGGCCGCCGCCGCGTCGAACGTGCCCTCGTCCGTGAACGTGCCGATGTGCAGCTCGTAGAGGACCGCGCCCGGCAGCTCGCGCCCCGCCCACTGCGAGCGCCAGGGGTACGCGTCGTGGTCGACCACCGCCGACTCGCCGTGGGGGCCGTCCGGCTGGCGGCGCGAGCGGGGGTCGGGGCGCACCGGACCGCCGTCCAGGGCGAAACCGTACCGGTCGCCGTCCACCGCCTCCGCCTCGGCGGTCCACCATCCGGGCCGGTCCGGATCGGGCTCCATGGGCCGCAGTCCGCCCGCCAGCCGCAGCGCGGCCGACCCCGCGTCGGGCGCCCATACCTCGAACAACATGCAGCACTCCCTCGCTCCCGGGGCCCGGTCGTCGCCCCGGCCCATCGTGCTACGGCGGCGAGGCGGCCGTCAGCCGTCCCACACCATGTCGAAGGCGCGCTCGAAATTGACGTAGCCCAGCCGGGCGAACGCCTTCGCCATCGGCACGTTGCCGACGTCCGTCGCCGCCCGGACGCGCTCCACCCCGTCCTGCGCGGCCAGTATCCGCGTTCCCTCGGCGAGGATGTCGTCGATGTAGCCATGGCCGCGGTGGGCGGGCAGCACGCCGATGTACGCGATGACCGGGTTGTAGTCGTTACGGGCCGGGATCACGAAGCCGACGGGCTCGCCGTCCGGAAGCTCGGCGGCACGCCACCATTCCCGGGGCGTCGCGTACCCGGCCAGCTCCTCGTCGTAATGCTTCTCGGCGGCCTGGCGCGGCGTCAGGCCGGAGGCCAGGTCCCGCTGCCCGTGCGCGTCGAGGGTGCCCTCCATCACCGGCGTCATCAGCGCGAGCAGGTCCTCGCGCCCCGCCAGCGGCCGGAATCGCAGCCGCCCGCTCGCGGCCGGCACCGCGGTCCCCGCGCGCCACTCCAGGCGCAGCCGCTCCACGAGCATCCGGGCCCCGGTGCGCTCCATGACCCTGATCCGGGCTTCGACGGCCTCGCGGACGGCCGGGTCCTCGCGCCAGTCGCCCGGCACGAACCGCCCGTACTCGGGGCGCGGCGCACCGGCCGGGACGACGGCGGCGGTCGCCGCCTCGACCAGCCGCAGCCCGGCCTCCTCGCGCTCGGCGAGGGGCAGCGTGTCGTCCAGGTCGAAGAAGTCGAGCAGCAGCGGTGCCGCGCCGTCCCTGCTCCACCAGGCGACCCGCGCCACCACCCGGTCGCCGCGCAGCGCGACCCACATCCATTCCGGACGGCGGCGGCCCGTGGCGAGATCGTCCGCGAGCTCGTGGTCGAGGACGTAGGGGAGCCGGCGGAAGAGCTCCAGCTCCCCGGGGCCGGTCAGCGGACGGATGGTCAGGTCAAGCGGTGCGTCGGGCACTGAGCTCCAAGGACGAAGGGGTGCGTCACGGCGGTCCCCGGACGACAGCGGCCGACCCTAGCAACGTTCCGCGCGGGCCGCCCGCGGTTATCCGGTGCAGGTCAGAGGGGCCGGAAAGCGGGGTTCTTCTGGACACCCCGGGGCCGTCGGACCGACAATCGAGCCGTGACGTCCCCGTTCGAGTACCACACGCCCACCGCGCGCCTGTCCGACGCGCAGCGCGACCGTGTTCTCGGTGTGCTCCGGGAGGGCGCCGCCCAGGGCAAGCTCTCCCAGGACACCTTCATGCGGCGCATGGAGGTGGCGCTGACGACCAGCCGTCCCGAGGAGCTGGAAGCCCTCACCAAGGACCTGGAACGCGAAGGCCGTTGGTCGCGGGGGCTGCTGCGTGTCGTCGGCGGGGTGTCCGGCTTTCCCGAGCGGGTCCGCCGGGCGTGGCGCGCGGAGCGGCTGCCCAAGCTGCTGCTGCCCGCCCCCAGCCCGCACCCCCTGCTCATCGGCCGCGACCCGGGCAACGGACTGCGGCTCAGCCACGAGACCGTCTCCCGGATGCACGCGGAGCTGACCGCGCACGGCGACCGCTGGCTGCTGCGGGACCTCGGCTCGACCAACGGCACCTGCGTCAACGGCCAGCGCGTCACCGGCACGGTCCCGGTCCGCGAGGGCGACCAGGTGAGCTTCGGCCGCATGATGTTCCGTCTCTCCGCGCCCACGCTCCGGCCGCCCGCCTGACGCACCCGCTCACGCCCGCTGGTGCAGCCCCCGGCCCGCCAGGGTGAGGAAGGACTCGCCGACCGCCTCGGAGAGCGTCGGGTGCGGGTGGATGTGCCGGGCGACGTCGAAGGGTTCCGCCTCCCAGCCGACGATCCGCTGGGACTCGGCGATCATCTCCGAGACGTGCGGCCCGACCAGGTGCACGCCGAGCACCCGCCCGGCCCGTTCCGCGACCACCTTCACCAGGCCGCCCTGCCCGTGCACCATGCCCTTGGCGACCGCGGTCAGCGGCATGGTGTTGACCACCACGTCGTGGCCCGCCTCGCGCGCCGCCGGCGGTCTTCTCCCGCGTCCCGCTGACCGGCGCGGCGGCGGCGTTCACCGACCTGCTGGCCGGCATCCGGAGCACCGGCGAGGTGCCCCCTTTGTCACCCGGACGGCCGCGCGCCGACTGCGACGCGACCGTTCAGGTGATGCCCTGAGAGGGACCGCGCCGTCCACCGGCGTACCGACTCTCCCGGGGGAACCGCCATGCAGGCAGACGCGCCCCGAGACATACCCGCCCCGACCACCTCGCCCGAGCCACGCGCCCACGCCACCCGGTCCGGGTCGCGCGGGACCGGCCGGTCCCGCACCGGGCCCAGTCTCCTCGCGCGCGGCGCGGCCCGGGACCCGTACCGCTTCTACCGGATGCTGCGCGAGCAGCACCCGCTCAGTTACGACGCGCCCCTCGGGGCCTGGCTGATCAGCCGGTACGACGATGTGACCGCAGCCCTCACCGACCCCCGGTTCACCGGCTTTCCGCAGGACGGGGCGCCCCGGGGCGGGCCCGCGCCGCTCGGTCTGTGCCACGGCAGCCCGCGCTGCCTGCCCGCCGACCGCTACACCGTGGTGACCGGCACCGTCCCCGGCGCCCTCGCCGAGCGCGTGCAGCGCACCGCCCATGTGCTCGCCCGGCGGATCGCCCGCAGCCCCCGGGCCGACCTGGTCGAGGAGTTCTGCCGCTGGCTGCCCGCCGCGCCGGCCGGGAACGGGCCCTGCGCCCGGGACACCGCCCTGCGCCGGACCGTGCTCGCCTCGCTCCTCGCCAACCTGCTGGACGACCCCGACCTGCTGGCCGCCCTGCGCATCGAACCCGCGCTCACCGGGCGGGCCTGGACCGAGTCGCTGCGCCGCGACCCGCCGGTCCAGGTCGTCCTGCGCCGCACGGTCGCCGAGGTCACCCTCAGCGGCGGCACCCTCCCGGCGCGGGCGCCCGTCGCCTGCCTCGTCGGGGCCGCCGCGCGCGACCCCGGGCGGTTCGCGGCCCCGGACACCTTCGACCCGTTCCGTCCGGACCAGGACCGCACGCTGACCGGCCCGCCGGGCTGCCCGGCCGTGGCGCTCAGCCGGCTGGAGGCCGAACAGGGGCTGCGCGCCCTGCTCGACGCGATGCCCCGGCTCCGCTGGGCGGAGGGCTTCCGCCCGGCCGCCACCGGCCTGCTCACGAGGGGCCCGCGCTCCCTCCTCGTCCGGCCCGGCTGAGGGCCTGTCGTCCAGCTGCCGTCTGCCGCTCGACGGCAGCTGGACGACAGGCCCCCAGCCTCACCCGCGTACCAGCAACGCCACCGGGCGGTCCGCGAAGAGCTCCGCCACCTCCGCCGTGCCGCCCGCGAAGGTGCGGCCCGGCGCGAGGAGGTCCCGCCACACGCCCTCGTCCGGCAGGGCCAGCCGGGTGCCCCGCCAGCCGCCCGACTCCGCGAGCCGCAGCGACAGCCGGGTCACCGCCGTGACGACCTCGCCGGAGCGGCAGAAGGCCAGGCAGTGCGAGGCCGCCGGGCCCGAGGCGCGCAGCGGGGCGTACGTGCCCGACTCGCCGAACACCGCGGGCCGCTCCCGGCGCAGCCGCAGCGCCACTCCGGTCAGCTCGGCCTTCTCGTCGACGGGCTCGTCCGGCGACGGCTCCCGGAACGGCCGCCGGTTGTCCGGGTCGACCAGGGCCAGATACGTGCGTTCGGTGCCCTGGTAGAGATCCGGCACCCCCGGCATCGTCAGGTGCACCAGCGCCGCGCCCAGCGACTGCGCCCGCACATGCGCGGCGAGCGGCGCGGCGAACTCCTCCACTAGGGACCGCACCGGGCCGGCGTCCGCGGCCGGCCCGGCGGCCACGAAGTCCGACGCCATCCGCTCGTACACCGGATCGGGCTCCGTCCAGCTGGTGAACAGGCCCGACTCGCGCACCGCCTTCAGCAGCGCCGGCTCCAGCCGCGCCGCCCGCTCGTCGGCCGGGATGCCCGCGCAGCCGACCGCCGTCTGCCACGCCTGCCAGGCCAGCTGCGGATCGGGCGCCGCCTGGGCGGACCGCCCGAGCCCCGCCACCAGTCCCGCCCACCGCCCGGGGCACTGGGACAGCACCGCGATGCCCGCCCGCACATCGGCGCTGCGCTTGGTGTCATGCGTCGTCAGGGCCGTCCCGGTGGCGGGCCAGTCGCGGGCGAGCCGGGCGCAGAAGGCGTGGAAGTCCTCCGGCTCGACGGCCGGGTGCCCCGGGTCGCCGCCCACCTCGTTGGCCGAGATCAGCGGCAGATAGCGGTAGTACGCGGTGTCCTCGACCGCCTTCGCCCGCAGCGCGGACGCGGTCTGCGCGAACCGGGCGCAGAACGCCGCCCGGTCCCCGCCGCCCCCCAGCCGCCCGAGCGCCAGATCCCGCACCACGTCGACCGCCGACGCCTCCTCACGTACCGCGAACACCGCCTTGGCGTCGCTCACCGTCGTCGCGTCGAGCGTCGCCTCCGCGGCCTCGGAGCAGAGGCCGCCCGCCGTCACGTACGGGCGGTAGACCGGGACGCGGACCAGCAGCTCGCGGATGGCGGTGCGCAGCGCCCAGGGGGCGTGGTCGCGCAGCGCGGGGTCGCCGGCGCAGATCCGGGAGGCGAGGCGGGTCAGCAGCTCGGTCTCCGCCGCCAGTTCATGGGTGACGACGCGGTACGCGGCCCGGCGCACGGTCGCCGTCCAGTGGCCGCCCCGGTCACCGGCCGGGGACGCGGCCTCGCGGTAGTGGCCCAGCAGCTCGGCGGCGCCCCGGGGGTCGGTGAAGAGGCCGTCGATCCGGTACAGCGCGTCGTAGCCGGTGGTCCCGGCGACGGCCCAGCCGGCCGGCAGCCGCTCGGAGCCGGTGAGGATCTTCTCCACCACCGTCCACACCCGGCCGCTCGCCTCGGAGAGCCGTTCCAGATAGCCGGCCGGGTCGGCGAGACCGTCCGGGTGGTCGATCCGCAGACCGTCGGCCACCCCGTCCCGGACCAGTTCGAGGATCTTGCCGTGGGTGGCGGCGAAGACCTCCGGGTCCTCGACGCGCACCCCGATCAGGTCCGAGATGGTGAAGAACCGCCGGTAGTTCAGCTCGGTGCGGGCCAGCCGCCACCAGCCGAGCCGGTAGTGCTGGGCGTCCAGCAGCTCGGGGAGCGGCAGGCGGGCGGTGCCCTCGCGCAGCGGGAACTCCTGCTCGCCGTAGCGCAGCACCTCGCCGTCGACCCGCATCCGCGCCATCTCGTCGCCGATCCGGCCGCCCAGCACCGGCAGCAGCATCCGCCCGTCGCCGGCCGCCCAGTCGATGTCGAACCACCGGGCGTACGGGGACTGAGGGCCCTCGCGCAGCACCTCGCGCAGGGCGTGGTTGTGGACGGGGTCGGCCGCCATGTGGTTGGGCACGATGTCCAGGACCAGGCCGAGGCCGTGCTCCCGGGCGGTGCGCGCGAGGCGGCGCAGCCCCTCCTCACCGCCCAGCTCGGCCCGGACCCGGCCGTGGTCGGTGACGTCGTAGCCGTGCCGGGAGCCCGGCACCGCTTCCAGGACCGGGGAGAGGTGCAGATGGGAGACGCCGAGCGAGGCGAGGTACGGCACGGCGTCCTCGGCGGCGCGGAACGGGAACTCCGGCTGGAGCTGGAGCCGGTACGTGGCGGTAGGCGTCATGGAAGGCTTCGTACCCACATCGGGGCCGGCTGTGTCACCCCGCCCGGCACAAGGGCCTGTCCGGCGGATCGGGGCCGGACAGGCCCTGGGCCCGGCGGGGTGGCGCGGGCGGTCCCGCGAGACCGGTCAGGCCGGCCGTTGCAGCACCACCATGCTCCGGCCCACCAGCGTCACCCGATCGCCCGCCGCCACCTTCGGCCCGGCCCCGGGCAGCACCCCCGCCGGGCGCGCGGTGTCCACCACGGCGTGCCACTGCCGGCCGTGGTTGACGGGCACCGCGAATTCCAGGGTCTCGGCGCTCGCGTTGAACATCAGCAGGAACGAGTCGTCGGAGATCCGCTCCCCGCGCGGCCCCGGCTCCGAGATGGCGTGCCCGTTCAGGAACACCGTCAGGGCCTTGGCGTGGGCGGCCTGCCAGTCCCGCTGGGTCATCTCCCGGCCCTCGGGCGTGAACCAGGCGATGTCGGACAGCTCGTCGTGCGTGCCCTCCACCGGGCGGCCGTGGAAGAACCTGCGGCGGCGGAAGACCGGGTGGTCGCGGCGGAGCCACACCATCGCCCGGGTGAATTCGAGCAGGCTCATGCCCCGGGCTTCGCCGTCCGGCCCGGCGTCCTCGTCCTCGCCGTCCTCGCCCACCGCGGCGGCCGGTTCGGGCCAGTGCACCCACGACAGCTCGTTGTCCTGGCAGTAGGCGTTGTTGTTGCCCCGCTGGGTACGCCCGAACTCGTCGCCGTGACTGAGCATCGGCACGCCCTGCGACAGCATCAGCGTGGCGATGAAGTTGCGCATCTGACGCTCGCGCAGCTCCAGCACCTCGGCCCGGTCCGTCTCGCCCTCGGCGCCGCAGTTCCACGAACGGTTGTGGCTCTCGCCGTCCCGGTTGCCCTCGCCGTTGGCCTCGTTGTGCTTGTCGTTGTACGAGACCAGGTCGTGCAGCGTGAAGCCGTCGTGGCAGGTGGTGAAGTTGATCGAGGCGAGCGGGCGCCGCCCGTCGTCCTGGTACAGGTCGGAGGACCCGGTCAGCCGCCCGGCGAACTCGGCCAGCGTGCGGGGCTCGCCCCGCCACAGGTCGCGGACCGTGTCGCGGTACTTGCCGTTCCACTCGGTCCACAGCGGCGGGAAGTTGCCCACCTGGTAACCGCCCTCGCCGACGTCCCACGGCTCGGCGATCAGCTTCACCTGGCTGACCACCGGGTCCTGCTGCACCAGGTCGAAGAACGACGACAGCCGGTCCACCTCGTGGAACTGCCGGGCCAGTGTGGCCGCCAGGTCGAAGCGGAAGCCGTCCACATGCATCTCGGTCACCCAGTACCGCAGCGAGTCCATGATCATCTGGAGCACGTGCGGCGACCGCATGAGCAGCGAGTTCCCGGTGCCCGTGGTGTCCATGTAGTACCGCTGGTCGTCGGTCAGCCGGTAGTACGAGGCATTGTCGAGCCCCCGGAAGGAGAGCGTGGGCCCCAGGTGGTTGCCCTCGGCGGTGTGGTTGTAGACCACGTCGAGGATGACCTCGATGCCCGCCTGGTGCAGGGCCCGCACCGCCTGCTTGAACTCCAGGACCTGCTCGCCCCGGTCGCCCCAGGAGGCGTACGCGTTGTGCGGGGCGAAGAAGCCGATCGTGTTGTAGCCCCAGTAGTTGGCGAGCCCCGCGTCCGCGAGGCGGTGGTCCTGCACGAACTGGTGCACCGGCATCAGCTCGATCGCGGTGACGCCCAGCTCGGTGAGATGGGCGATGATCTCCGGGTGCGCCAGCCCGGCGTACGTGCCGCGCAGCTCCTTGGGCAGCCCCGGATGGAGCATCGTCAGGCCCTTCACATGGGCCTCGTAGATCACCGTGCGGTGGTAGTCCGTACGGGGGCGCCGGTCGTCGCCCCAGTCGAAGTACGGGTTCACCACGACCGAGGACATGGTGTGCGGGGCGGAGTCGAGGTCGTTGCGCGCGTCGGGCTTCCCGAACGGGTAGCCGTAGACCGCCTCGCCCCACTTGATCCGCCCGGACACCGCACGGGCGTACGGGTCCAGGAGCAGCTTGGCGGAGTTGCACCGGATGCCCCGCTCCGGCTCGTACGGGCCGTGCACGCGGAAGCCGTAGCGCTGACCGGGCATCACCCCGGGCAGATACGCGTGCCGGACGAACGCGTCGGTCTCTCTCAGCTCCACCGCCGTCTCGGAACCGTCGTCGTGCAGCAGGCACAACTCGATTCGGTGGGCGGCCTCCGAGAAGACCGCGAAATTGGTCCCGGCGCCGTCGTACGTGGCACCGAGCGGGTACGCCTGTCCCGGCCACACCTGCATGGATTCGACTCTTCCCGTCCTGCCGCGGTCGCCCTGGGGAACGCGGGCCGCCTGGTCGCGGGGCCCGTCGTCCCAGATCTTCCCCGAAAGAGTGCCCCTTACCTAGGACGTCGGCCCGTCGGTCAACCTCGTGCCTCTCCGTGTCGCCCGGAACCGGCCTCGGATCGCCCCCGGTCCGCGGCTGTCCGGTTCCCGGTCCTCGCTGGGGTGTTTAATCACTATGAATCCGCTCACTCCCGTCGAACCCGCCGACCGGAACGTGTTTGATTCCATGGGGAGTTGGTAAAGGAGCCTGCGCATCCGGCTGCACCGGCTCCCGCTCCCGGAGTACCCTTCCTTGATCGTTGGTGGGGGAGTGGAAGGCGGTGCGTGGGTGAGCTCGGGAGGGTTCGAGCTGCCCCCGGGTGACGCGGGTCACGAGGGGGACGTGGCCGAGGTCCCGCCCGGGGCGGTATCGCTGGCACAGCCCCTGGAGATCGGCGCGGAGCTGGACTGGGACGCCGACGCCTGGAGCGAGGTGCGCACGCGCGCCCAGCGGGCCGGGCGCGCCTATATCTGGCTGAATCTGGTCGAACAGCGGCTGCGCGCCGTCGTCGCGGCGGTGCTCCGGCCGATCTACGAGCCCGTGCACGGCGAGGACTGGGTGGTGGCCGCCGCCGGGCCCGCCGGCCAGGAGTGGGTGCAGCGCGCGGTCGCCGTGCGCGAGGTCTCCCGCCGCAAGGGCTATCTGCTCGACCCGGCCGACGACAACGTCCTCAGCTTCCTCACGCTGCCCCAGCTCCGCGAGCTGATGGTCCAGCACTGGCCCTGCTTCGAGCCGTACTTCGACGACCGCCGCGATGTCGAACTGGCACTCGACGAGCTGGAGGTCGCCCGCAACGTCGTCTCCCGCAACCGCGCGCTCAACGAGGCGGTGCTCGCCCAGGCCGAGCGGGCCTCCGCCCGGCTCCTGGAGATGCTGGGCAGCGGCGCGGGGGTGCCCTCCGCCGACCGGCTTCCGGTCGACGCCGTCGAGGAGCTGGTCGGCGACCGGTACGCGGACGTGGTCTCCGTCCACTCCGACCGGGTGCGCCTCCAGCGCCAGCTGCCCGCCGAGGACCTGTTCGGCGACGCCCGGCGGCTCGACGCGATCGGCATCGGGCTCAACCTGCTGGTGCAGAACTTCTCCGGACGCCGCCTCATCCGGCTCGCCGAGTCGGGATGCCGCATCCGGCTGCTCTTCATCAACCCGGCCAGCAGCGCGGTCAAACGCCGTGAGCGGGAGCTCGGCCTGAAGAAGGGCGAGCTGAGCCGGTCCGTCGAGATGAACATCCTGCACACCCGCCGGGTGCGCGCCAAGCTCCGCGACCCGGACGCCTTCCAGATCCACGTCTTCGACGAGACCCCGCGCTTCACGGCCTATCTGGTGGACGGCGACGGGGCCGACGCGGTCGGGGTCGTCCAGACCTATCTGCGCCGGGCGCGCGGCATGGAGGCGCCGGTGCTGGTGCTGCGCGGCGGCGGGCGTGCGGTGGTCCGGGCGGGGCAGGGGTACGAACACGGGCTGTTCGAGACGTACCGCGAGGAGTTCGAGTCGGTGTGGACGGACTCCCGGCCGGTCTCCTGAGCGGCGTTGTCAGTGGCCCGTGCGAGGGTGGTCGTCATCCGGGGGAGCACCATGAAGGAGGTACGGGATGAGCTGGCACCGGCACGCGCTGGTCGGCTTCGATCTGGAGACGACGGGGACGGACCCGCTGGAGGCCCGGATCGTGACGGCCGCGGTCATCGCGGTGGACGACCGGGACGGTGAGCCGGCGGCCCGGCACACCTGGCTGGCCGACCCGGGCATCCGCATCCCGGCCCAGGCGTCCGCGATCCACGGCATCAGCAGCGAGCGGGCGGCGGCGGAGGGCCGGCCCGCCCGCGAGGTGGCCGACGAGATCGCCGACACGCTGGCCGGCTACTGGCGCCGGGGCGTCCCGGTCGTCGCGTACAACGCCGCCTTCGACCTGACGCTGCTCACCGCCGAACTGCACCGCCACGGACTGACCCCGCTCGCCGACCGGCTGGACGGCGCGCCCATCGGCCCCGTCATCGATCCGTACACCATCGACCGCGCGGTCGACCGCTACCGCAAGGGCAAGCGCAATCTGGAGGCGGTCTGCGTCGAGTACGGCGTGGTCCACGGCGGCGCCCACGACGCGGCGGCGGACGCGCTGGCCGCGGTCCGGGTGGCGTACGCGATAGCCGCCCGCCACCGCGTCGTCGCCGAACTCCCGGCGGACGCGCTGCACGCCCGCCAGATCACCTGGCACGCGAAGTGGGCGGCGGACTTCCAGGACTTCCTCCGCCGCAAGGGCTCCCCGGACGCGGTGGTGGACGGCCAGTGGCCGCTCAGGGAGCCGGTGCGCACGACCGCCTGACGGCGGGTGTTCCATCCGGCCGCGTGCCCTCGACCGCCGGACGGGCTCGACCGCACCGTCGGCACGGCGCGGGCAGCCTCGCGTGCCGGACACCCGGGCCGGCTCAGAACGGATACCACCGCACCGAAGGGTCACCGTCCCGCAGCGACGCCACACGGCGCCGGAACTCCGCGAGAGCGGCCCCGTTCACCGGCGCGTGCTGCGCCACCCACGCACAGCTCGCCGTCTCCCGGGCCCCCCGCAGCACCCCGCACCCGTCCCACTCCCGCACATCCCACCCGTACGCCTCGGTGAACGCCTCGTACGCGTCCGCCGCCAGCCCGTACCGGTCGCGGGACAGCGCGAGGACCACCAGGTCGTGTTCCCGCAGATCACAGGAGAAGGTCTCCAGGTCCACCAGGACCGGCCCGTCCGCCCCGACGTGCACGTTGCGCGCCAGCGCGTCCCCGTGGATCGGCCCCGGCGGCAGATGCGGGACCAGCGCCGCAGCCGCCGCCGCGAACCCGTCGCGCCGCTCGCGCAGATACGCCGCGTCGGCCGGATCGATCGCGTCGCCCGCCAGCCGCAGCCACCGCTCGACGCCGCCCAGCAGCTCCCGGCGCGGCAGCGCGAAGTCCTCCGGCGCGGGCAGCGCGTGGACGGCGGTGAGCAGCGGGGCCAGGTCGCGCGGCTCGGCGGGCCGCACCGCCTCGGGCAGCCGGTGCCACACGGTCACCGGATGACCCTCGACCTGCCGCGCCCCCTCCTCGGCGGCCCGCACGGCGGGGACACCGGACGCCGCGAGCCACCGGGCGACGGCGACCTCGCGCCCGGCCCGTTCCAGCAGCTCGGGGTGGCGCGCGGCGTCCCGGCCGACCTTGACCACGAGGCCGTCGGCCGCGAACACCGCGTTCTCGCCGAGGGCCAGCAGCTCCGCGCCCCCGGGGAACCCGGCGGCGGCCAGCACCTCGCGCGCTTCCATCTCGTTCATGGTCCGATTTTCGCATCCGTGCAGGCTGGCTTGACGAACCGGCAGCCCGTCAGCACGATGACGGAGGCCACCTGACCGGCCAGAACGGCAAGCAGCCGGTCGAACGTCGCAAAGGGGGCCCAGGGCATTTCGTTCGGATCATGCCGGGCTCGCGGGCTCTGGCACCGCACCTCGCGGCGTTGTCGTCGATCACCAACGCTCCTTCCCCGAGTTCTCGGCTGCGCTCGAACAGGGGAGATCCCATCTGTCTCGATCCTCCGCCTTGCGATGCACGGCACCAGAGCCCGCTCCCTGATCCGGCCTGACCCAAACGAAAGGCCCTACGCATGACATCGGCAAGCGCAACCGTGGGTTCCGGACGCCACGGGCCGCCCGGCAAGCGCTCCGGCGAGCGCACCGAGGGCCGGCTCGACCGGGGCGCCGGCACCTGGTTCCTGGTGCTCCCCGCCCTGATCCCGATCCTGGTCCTGAGCGTCGGCCCGCTGCTCTACGGGGTCGCGCTGGCCTTCACCGACGCCCAGTCCGGCCGCACCCGCGCCACGCAGTGGACCGGCACGCTGAACTTCCAGGACCTGCTGCACGACGGACTGTTCTGGGAGTCGTTCCGGATCGGCCTGGTGTGGGCGGTCGGCGTCACCGTGCCGCAGTTCGTGCTGGCCCTCGGCCTGGCCCTGCTGCTCAACGAGAACCTGCGGATGCGCTGGCTGGCCCGGGCGCTGGCGATCATCCCGTGGGCGATGCCCGAGGTCGTCGTCGGCATCATGTGGCGCCTCGTCTACAACCCGGACGCCGGCATCCTCAACGAGACCATCCGCGACCTGGGCCTCGGGGACGGCCGGGACTGGCTGACCGGGCTCGCGACCGCGCTGCCCGCCGTGATCGTCGTCGGCGTCTGGTCCGGGATGCCGCAGACCACGGTCGCCCTGCTCGCCGGGCTACAGAACACCCCGCAGGAACTCCACGAGGCCGCCGCGCTGGACGGGGCGGGCGCCTGGCGCCGGTTCCGCACGGTGACCTGGCCCGCCATCAGGCCGGTCGCCCTGTCCATCACCGCGCTCAACTTCATCTGGAACTTCAACTCCTTCGCCCTGGTCTACGTCCTGACCAGCGGGGGTCCCGGCGGCCGGACCCGGCTGCCGATGCTCTTCGCCTACGAGGAGGCGTTCCGCTACGGGCAGTTCGGCTACGCCGCCGCGATGGGCTGTGTGATGGTCGCGGTGGTCTCCGTGCTCCTCGCCGTGTATCTCGCCGGGCGGCTCAGGGGAGGCGACGACCGATGAGCATGCGCACCAGAAGGTCCGTGCGCGCCGGGCAGTACGTGGCGCTGCTGTGCTACCTGGTCTTCCTGGCGTTCCCCTTCCTGTGGCTGATCTCCACAGCCTTCAAGCCCGCCCCCGAGCTGGGCTCCCTGCACCCGACCTGGATTCCGCACCACCCGACGCTGGACAACTTCCGGCAGGCGTTCGACGAGCAGCCGTTGCTGCGGGCCACCGCCAACTCGCTGGCCGCCGCGCTCTCGGCCGGGCTGATCGCCGTCCTGATCGCGACCCCGATGGCCTATGTGATGGCCCGCCACCGCACCCGCCTCGCCACGGCCGCCACCGGCTGGGTGGTGGTCAGCCAGGCGTTCCCCTTCGTCCTGCTGATCATTCCGCTCTTCCTGGTCCTGAAGAACCTGCACCTGATCAACACCCTCTGGGGCCTGATCCTGGTCTACGTGGTCTGGGCGCTGCCCTTCGCGCTGTGGA
Source organism: Streptomyces sp. 130 (assembly GCF_007096885.1). Classification (GTDB taxonomy): domain Bacteria; phylum Actinomycetota; class Actinomycetes; order Streptomycetales; family Streptomycetaceae; genus Streptomyces. The sequence goes on from NZ_VJNO01000007.1 coordinate 21,060, forward strand.
TGCTCGTCGGTTACGTACGGGCCGTGCCGCGCGAGCTGGAGGAGGCGGCGGCGGTCGACGGGGCCGGGCGGCTGCGGACACTGGTCTCGGTCACCGCCCCGCTGCTGGCCCCGGGAATCGTCGCCACGGCCCTCTTCGCGTTCATCACCGCGTGGAACGAGTTCTTCTTCGCGCTCGTCCTCCTCAAGACCCCGGAGAAGCAGACCTTGCCGGTCGTACTGACGCACTTCCTCGGCGCCGAGGGGGCCGCCGACCTCGGGCCGCTCGCCGCCGCCGCGTTCCTCGCCACCCTCCCCTCGCTCGTGCTGTTCGCCGTGATCCAGCGGCGGATCACCGGCGGCATGCTGGCCGGGGCGGTGAAGAACTGATGCGCGCCCTGGTACGCACGGCCGCCGCGGCGGCCACCGCGCTCGCCCTGCTGCTCACCGGCTGCGGCGGGGGCGGCGACGGCGGCACGGACGGGAGGATCACCCTCCGGTTCCAGTCGCTGGCCTGGCAGAAGGAGTCCGTCGACATCAACAAGCAGTTGGTGAAGGAGTGGAACGCGGCCCACCCCGACATCCGGGTCGAGTACGTCCAGGGCAGCTGGGACAGCGTCCACGACCAGCTCCTCACCTCCTTCGAGGGCGGCGAGGCGCCCGACATCATCCACGACGCGTCCGACGACCTCGCCGACTTCGCGTACGGCGGCTACCTCGCCGACCTCCGCCCGCTCCTCCCGGAAGCGCTGACCGAGGGCATCCCGCGCAACAGCTGGGAGACGGCCACCTTCGACGGCGGGGTGTACGGCGTCCCGTTCCTCCAGGAACCCCGCGTCCTGATCGCCAACACCAAGATCCTCAAGGAGTCGGGGGTCCGCATCCCGACCCCCGAGAGGCCGTGGACCTGGGGGGAGTTCCGCCAGGTGACCGAGGAGCTGACCGGCAAGGGCCGTTACGGGGTCGCCTGGCCGCTCAAGGAGCCGGTCTCCGTCACCCTCAACCTCGGCCTCTCGGCGGGCGGCGAGCTCTTCCACCGGGGCGCCGACGGCAAGGTGACCGTCGCGATGGGGGAGGGCGACCAGGTCGTGCCGGGCACCATCCACGACCAGGTCAACACCGACCACAGCGCCGCCCGCACCGCGCTCGGCATGGGCGGCGGCGACACCCTGCCCGGTTTCTTCGGCGGCAAGTACGCGATGGTGCCGCTCGGGTTCTCGTACCGCCAGCAGGTCGTCGAGCAGGCGCCCAAGGGCTTCGAGTGGACGGTGCTGCCCGCCCCGGCGGGCCGGGACGGGCCGGCGCAGGGGGTCAGCCCGCAGACCCTGTCCGTCGCCGAGGACAGCCCGCACAAGAAGGAGGCCGTCCGGTTCATCGACTTCCTGCTCAAGCCCGCCAACATGGTGCGCCTGGCCAAGGGGGACTGGATGCTGCCCACCGGGACCGAGGCGCTGGCCGACCCCTCGCTGCACACCCCGGACCGGGGCTGGGCGACGGGTGCCGCGCTCGCCGGGTCGCTGCGGTCCGCCCCGGCCCAGTCGGTGCGCGGCTACCCCGAGTGGAAGGACAAGGTGGCGACGCCCGCCTTCCAGGAGTACTACAGCGGGGCGATCGACGCCGCCGAGCTGAAGAAGCGTCTGGTCACCGACGGCAACCGGGTCCTGGCCCGCTACCAGCGCTGAACGGCGCGGGCCCTCCCCCGGGGAGCCGGTCGGGCCCCCTCCCCGCCCCGGGGGCGGGGCGTGCCCCCCAGGAGGAGGAGCCACGCCTCCTGCGCGTAAAGGTGATCGGCGCATCGAGGCGCTCCTGCGGGGGTCCTGTGACGAAAGATTCGCGAGTGCGTCGGAGTCGTAGGGGGGTATTGATCTGCGCGCGTCAATCGGCCAGGGTTTCGAGCCAACCCCCGGAGATCTTCCGGCCGGGGGCCAATCCCCCCACAAAGAATGACGAGGAGACCCCCTCTTCATGGCAATTCACAAGCGCGCACGCCGGTTCAAGCTGACCGCCTCCATCACCGCGGTCGCGGCCGCCGCCGGCGTCACCCTGCTGGGCACCCCGTTCGCCGGAGCGGCACCCGCCCCGGCCATGGGCAAGGTCTACGGAGCCGACGCGGCGACCGCGGTCTCCGGCAGCTACATCGTGATGCTGGACCACAAGGTGGACAAGGCGGAACTCGCGAAGGAGTACGGCGGAAAGCTGAAGCGCGACTACAACTCCGCCATCAACGGCTTCTCCGCCGCCGGCCTTTCGCAGACCGAGGCCAAGCGGCTCGCCGCCGACCCTGCCGTCTCCAAGGTCGTCCAGAACAAGAAGTTCCACATAGACGCCACCCAGGACAACCCGCCGTCCTGGGGCCTGGACCGCATCGACCAGACGCAGACCGCCGGCGACAACGCGTACACCTACCCGGACAGCGCGGGCGAAGGCGTCACCGCCTACGTCATCGACACCGGGGTCCGCACCACCCACGAGGAGTTCGGGGGCCGCGCCAGGTCCGGCTTCGACGCCGTCGACAACGACGACAGCGCCGACGACGGCAACGGCCACGGCACCCACGTCGCCGGCACCATAGCCGGGTCCACCTACGGCGTCGCCAAGAAGGCCGAGATCGTCGCCGTCCGCGTGCTGGACGACTCCGGCTCCGGCACCACCGAGCAGGTCGTCGCCGGCATCGACTGGGTCACCGAGCACCACCAGGGCCCGTCCGTCGCCAACATGAGCCTGGGCGGCGGCGCCGACGAAGCGCTCGACGCGGCCGTCCAGAAGGCCATCGCCTCCGGCGTCACCTTCGCGGTCGCCGCCGGCAACGAGTCGAGCGACGCCGGCCAGGGCTCCCCGTCCCGCGTCCCCGAGGCCATCACCGTCGCCTCGTCCACCGCGGACGACGAGCAGTCCTCGTTCTCCAACTACGGCTCGGTCGTGGACCTCTACGCCCCGGGCTCCGACATCACCTCCTCCTGGAACGACAGCGACACCGGCTCCAACACCATTTCCGGTACGTCGATGGCCACCCCGCACGTCGTCGGCGCCGCCGCCGTCTATCTGGCCGGGCACCCGGACGCCACCCCGGACGAGGTCGCCACGGCCCTGACCGAAGGCGCGACACCGGACGCCATCGGCAACGCCACCGGGGGAACCGCGAACAAGCTCCTGAAGATCGTCGAGTAACAGCGCGACCGCCCGGGCGGCCACCGCGCCCTCCCCCACGGGGCGCGGCGGCCGCCCGGTGCGTGCCACCCGTTCTACGCTTGCCCGATGACGACCGATACGGGCGGGAGGCGGGTATGACCGGACCGGCGCCGGGCGTGGCCGCCGCCATCGAGGGCGAGCTCCGGCTCATGGACCCCCTCGTCCGGGCCTCCGCCGGCCTCCTCGACCAGGTGCTGCACCCCGACTACCGCGAGGTCGACACCACCGGCCGTCACTGGGACCGGGACACGATCATCGACCTGCTCGTCTCGGGCCGTGCCCCCGGCCCCGGCCGGCTCACCGCCTCACGCATGCGGGGCGTGCACCTCGCCGACGGGCTCGTCCACGTCACCTTCGACACCGAGGCCAAGGGCAGGCGCGCCCACCGCAGTTCGCTCTGGCGGCTCACCCGGTCCGGCTGGCTCCTCTACTACCACCAGGCCACACCCTTCGAGGCCGAGCCCTCCGAGGCCGCGCCCGGCTGCTGAACGACCGGCGTCAGCCCCGGGCCGGCCGCCGCGCCCGGGCCGCCCACCGGCCGTCCGTCCGCGTGATCCGCACGGGGTGCCCGAAGCACTCGCTGACCAGGTCCGTGGTCAGCACCTCGTCCGCCCCGCCCGAGGCCAGGCACCGCCCGCCGCGCAGCAGCATCGCGTGCGTGGTGGAGGCGGGCAGCTCCTCCAGATGATGGGTGACCAGCACGGTCGCCAGCTCCGGATGCTCCTCGCGCAACGCGTCCAGGCTGTCCAGCAGCTGTTCCCGGGCGGCCAGGTCGAGCCCGGTCGCCGGCTCGTCGAGCAGCAGCAGCCGGGGCTGCGGCATCAGGGCCCGGGCGATCAGCGTGCGCCCGCGCTCACCCTGCGACAGGGCCGGCCAGCGCGATTCCGTCTTGCCGCCCATCCCGAGCATCGTCAGCAGCCGCTCCGCCCGCTCCCGCTGCCCCGGACCGGGCGACCAGCGCGGCACCGGCTCGACCGAGTTCGTCAGGCCGGTCAGCACCACCTCGCTCACCGTCAGCGGGGAACGCAGCGGATGGCGCGGATTGACGTGGCCGAGCAGCGTCCGCAGCTCCCGCAGATCCACCCGCCCCAGCGTCCGGCCCAGCACCTCGACCGAACCCCGCGTCGGATGGTTCACCGCCCCGAGCAGCCCGAGCAGGGTGCTCTTGCCCGCCCCGTTCGCCCCGAGCAGCGCCCAGTGCTCCCCGCCGCGCACGGTGAGCGAGACCGCGTCGAGCAGGACGTTCCCGTCGCGTACGAGCGAGACCTCGTCGGCCCGGATCACCGGGACCGGGGCCGTGGCGACGGAGGGGGACAGGGGTGCGGTGGTGGTCACGTGCGACTGCTCCTTCGTACGGGCGCGAGCGCTCATCCGCGCACCGGAAAGCCTATCCGTGGCCCGTACACCCTCCGCGCCCGGCGCCTGTCGCCTTTCTTCAAGACCGGCCGCGCGCGCCCGCCTAGGTTGGGGCGCATGAAGACCGAGCACGCCCACATGACCGAATGCGCCGCCGAAGCCGCCCGCGTGGCCCGGGGCGTCAGCCCCCGACAGCTGGCGGCGACCACCACCCCCTGCGCGGACTGGGACCTGCGCACCCTCGTCAACCACTGGGTCCTCTACACCTCGCACGGCATGGAGCACCGCGCCCGGCGCACCGAGCTCCCCGAGGAGCTGACCGCCCGCGACTTCACCGCCGACGCCGACTGGGCCGACCGCTACGCCGCCCAGCTCGACCGGGCCGTCGCCGCCTGGTCCGACCCCGCCGTCTGGGAGGGCACCATCGGCGAGGGCGACTCCGCCTCCCCGGCCGCCGACACCGCCGCGATGCTCATCGAGGAGATCGCGCTGCACGGCTGGGACGTGGCCCGGGCCACCGGGCAGGACTTCCGGATCTCCGAGGAGGCCGCCGCGTACATCCTGGGCACCGTCGAGAAGACCGCCGCGCTCTACCGCCAGTACGAGGGGTTCACCGACGAGGTGGACGCCCCCGGCGCCACCGGATTCACCCGGGCCCTGGCGCTGAGCGGGCGCGACCCGCAGTGGAGCGCGAGCTGAAAATGGCCCAGGCGAACGGGTGCCGAATGGCCCGGGGGAGTGCGCCACCGGCTGGCTAGGCTCGCCCCATGACCACTCACCCCGCCCCGGAACAGGGCAGGCCCGCCGGACAGGCCCTGGTCGACTTCTACTTCGACCCGGCCTGCCCGTTCGCCTGGATCACCTCCCGCTGGATGCTGGAGGTGGAGCAGCACCGCGACATCGAGCTGCGCTTCCACGTCATGAGCCTCCACCTGCACAACGCCGGCAACGAACTCCCCGACTGGTACCGCGACCTGGTCGACCGGTCGCTCGGCCCCGTCCGGGTCGCCGCCGCCGCTGCCCAGGAACACGGCGAGGAGATCCTGCGCGACCTCTACACCGCCCTCGGCAGCCGCATCCACCAGCGGAAGATCGAGGACTTCGACGAGGTCGTCGCCCAGTCCCTCGCCGAGCTGGGCCTGCCCGCGCACCTCGCGGAGGCCGCGCACGAGGAGACGTACGACGAGGCCGTGCGGCGCAGCCACGAGGCCGGGCAGGACCCGGAGGCGGGCGGCTACGTCGGCACGCCCACGATCCACGTCGACGGGACCGTCTGGTTCGGGCCGGTGCTGCGGGCGATCCCGCGCGGCGAGGAGGCGGCGCGGCTCTTCGACAGCTTCCGGGTGCTCGCCGGCCACCCCGACTTCTTCGAGCTCAAGCGCACCCGGACCGGCGGCATCGACGCCGGCTGAGCGGGCCCGGCCGGTGTGCCGCCCGGCTCAGGCGCCGACCGCGACCGGCCGCGCCGCGGTCGCCTTCGCCTCGTCGTACCGGTCGAGCAGCAGCCGGGCCAGCTCCGGGGCCGGGCCCAGCACCCCGGCCAGCACGTCCGCGCCGGCCTCGGCCGCCCCCGCCGCGATGCGGTCCGGGAGGCGGCCGGGCGCGATCACGTACGGGGCGACCGCCACCCGGCCCGCGCCCTCGGCCCGCAGGGCCCGTACCGCGTCCTCGGTCCGGGGAAGGGATGCGGAGGCGAACGCAGGCCGCACGGAACACCAACCGGTGTGCCGCAGCTCCCGCGCGATTTCAGCGATCACTGCGATCGCCTCCGGGTCTGAGGAGCCCGCCGAGGCCAGGACGAGCCCGGTCGAGCTTCGGTCGCCGGGGCGCACCCCGGCCTCGTACAGCCGCCGTTCCAGCGCGGCGTTCAGCAGCGGCGACGGGCCGAGCACCTCGGCCTGCCGGACCCGCAGCCGGGGCAGCGCCGCGCGGGCCTCGCGCAGTACCGCCGGGATGTCCGACTTGGCGTGGAACGCCCGGGTGAGCAGCAGCGGCAGCGCCACCACCTCCGGCGCCTGCTCCGCGGCCAGCCGTTCCAGGACCCGCGGCACCGAGGGCGCGTTGAAGTCCAGGAACCCCGTCTCCACGCGCAGCCCGGGGCGCAGCGCCCGTACCCGCGCCGTCAGGGCGTGCACGGTCGCGGCGTGCCGCGGGTCGCGGCTGCCGTGGGCGATGACGAGGAGGACCGGAGAGGACACGGGCGCTCAGTTCTTGACGAGGAGACCGCGGCTGCGCAGCACCCACCGCTCCAGCGGGCTGAAGATGAGCAGGTCGATGGCGATGCCGACGAACAGGATCAGGATGATGGCGAGGAAGATGCCCGGCATGTCCGCGTTGTTGCGGCCGTTCTCCAGCAACTGCCCGAGCCCGAGGCCGAGGTCCGGCGACGAGGCGATGATCTCGGCGGCCATCAGCGAACGCCAGGAGAACGCCCAGCCCTGCTTGAGGCCCGCCAGATAGCCCGGCAGGGCGGCCGGCATCACGATCAGCCAGGTGCCGCGCAGCCCGGTCGCGCCCAGGGTGCGGCCGGCCCGCAGGAACAGCGGAGGCACCTGGTCGACGCCCGAGACCAGCCCGTTGGCGATCGACGGCACCGCGCCGAGCAGGATCACCGCGAACATCATCGAGTCGTTCAGCCCGAGCCAGATCACCGCTGGCGCCACCCAGGCCACCGAGGGCAGGGACTGGAGCCCGGACAGGATCGGCCCGATCGCGGCCCGGACGAGCTTCACCCGGGCGACCAGCAGACCCAGCGGGGTGCCGATGGCCACCGACAGCAGGAAGCCGAGCAGACCGCGCGAGACGCTGGTCCACACCACGTCGAGCAGCGTGCCCCGCAGCCACATGTCGCGGGCGCTGTCCCAGACGGCGGACGGCGAGGGCAGCTTGTAGTCCTCGGTCACCTCGCCCCAGACGAGCAGCTGCCAGACGACCAGGACCAGGGCCACCGCGACGGCCGGGGGCAGGACCTTGCGCAGCAGGACCTCGCGCACCGGAACGCGCTGCACCTGCACCGCGTCCAGGGCGTCCAGACCGGCTTCGAGGCCGGCCAGGTCGTCCGGCTTCCCGCTCCCGCCGGATGCCGCCTCGTCCGACTTGATGTCAGTGCTGGCCATGACGGCGGATCTCCCCACGCAGTTGTTCGGTGATCTCGACGGACAGTTCCGCGACGGCGGTGTCCTCGATACGGCGCGGCTGCTCGATGTCGACCGTCCACTCACGGGCGATCCGGCCGGGGCGGGACGAGAGCAGCACCACGCGCTCGGCGAGGCGCACGGCCTCGCGCACGTTGTGTGTGACGAAGAGGACCGAGACGTTCGTCTCGCGCCAGATCCGGGTCAGCTCGTCGTGCAGCACATCGCGGGTGATGGCGTCGAGCGCCGCGAACGGCTCGTCCATCAGCAGCAGCTGGCTGTCCTGGGCGAGCGCGCGGGCCATCGCCACGCGCTGCCGCATGCCACCGGACAGCTCGTGCACCCGCTTTCCGTACGCCCCGCCGAGCCGGACCAGTTCCAGCAGCCGCTCCGCCTCGGCCCGGCGCTGCGACTTCGGCACCCCGCGCAGGCGCAGGGCCAGTTCGATGTTCTTGCCCGCGGTCAGCCACGGGAAGAGGGCGTGCTCCTGGAACATCAGCGCGGGCCGGCCGCCGGGGGTCTCGATGCTGCCCCCGGTCGGCCGGTCCAGCCCGGCCACCAGATTGAGCAGCGTCGACTTGCCGCACCCGGAGGCTCCCAGGAGGGTGACGAACTCGCCCGGGGCGACATCGAGACTGATGTCGTCCAGGACCAGCTGCGTTCCGGCGGGCCCGGCGAAGGACTTCGAGACATGCGCGATGCGGGCGGCGTGCCCGACCGAGACACGGTCCTCGGCCTTGGTGAGGGTGTTCGCCATGGTCGTCACCTCCTGGGAGTCTTCGGGCGGCTGGTCACTTGACGCCGAGGCCGGCGTCGTCGGCCTCGGGCTTGCCCGCGGCCTTCAGGATCTTGTTGAGCGGCTTCAGGTCGTAGATGCCCTTGAGGTCGGGCTGCTCCAGCAGACCGGCCTTGACCGCGTGCCGGGCCTGCGCGTCGAGCGTCGCGGCCAGCGGGTCGTCGGTGATCCGCAGCGACTTCCAGGCGGGGTCGATGACCTCGGCCGGCAGTTCCTTGCCGGTGAGCTTCTTCAGCGCCGCGTTGGCGGAGTCCTTCGCCTTGTCCGGGTTGGCGTTGATCCAGGCGTTGGTGGTGACGGAGCCGCGCAGCACGGCCTCGACCACGTCCGGGTGCTCCTTCAGGAACTTCTGCGACACGATGATGTTGGTGATCACGAACTCGTGGTCCGGCCACAGCGTGGATTCGTCCAGCAGTTCCTTCGCGCCCTCGGCGACCAGCTTGGAGGCGGTCGGCTCGGGGACCCAGGCGCCGTCGATGGAACCGGAGCGGTAGGCGTCGGGCGTCACCTTGTTGTCCGTACGGACCACGGAGACGTCACCCTTGCCGCTCTGGGCGTCGACCTTCCAGCCCTTCTCCGAGACCCAGTTGAGGAACGCCACGTCCTGGGTGTTGCCGAGCTGCGGGGTCGCGATCTTCTTGCCCTTGACGTCGTCCAGGGTCTTGATCTTCTCCGGGTTCACGACGAGCTTGACGCCGCCGGACGCGGAGCCGCCGATGATCCGCAGGTTCTTGCCGCCGGACTTGGTGTAGCCGTTGATGGACGGCGAGGGGCCGATGAAGCCGATGTCGATGGAGCCGGCGTTCAGCGCCTCGATCTCGGACGGGCCGGCGTTGAAGGTGGCGGTCTTGAGCTGGGTGCCGCCCAGCTCCTTCTGGAACAGCCCTTCCTGGTCGCCCACGAGCGCGGTGGCGTGCGTGAGGTTCGGGAAGTACCCGATGCGCACGGTGCCGGCGGAGAGCTTCTTGCCGTGTGCGGCGTTCGCCTTGTCGTCGTCCGCGGCCTGGGAGCCGTAGCCGCAGGCGGTCAGGGCCGCGGCCAGCAGGGGCAGGGCGGCGACGGCGGCGACGGCGCGGCGCGACGTGGTACGTGGGGCAGGCACGGGAGGTGTTCCTCTCGGAGGCCCGGAGCTCACGCCCCTCGTACGTGCGGGGGCGCGGCCGGGAAGTCGGCAGGTCTTCGTCGGTGCGGGCGGTGCGTCCGGGCGCGCAGGCGGTGCGCGTACGTCATCGCGCACATCGCCCGACTCCGCCCTGTCCGCTCCCGACCGCGCCGCTCCCGACGCGCCCGCCCTCCTTCGCGAAGGTGGAGAAGGCGTCGATGCCCATCAGAAGTCCCATTCCGCGTCGTCGTCCGCGGCCGGCGGCTCCTCGGCGGTGGCGAACGCGGTGCCCGCCATGCCCGCCGAGAGGGTGGTGCCGTCCGCCGGGTCGATCAGCAGGAAGGAACCGGTGCGGCGCGAGTCGGCGTACGCGTCGAGCGCCAGCGGCTCGGCGGTCCGGATCACGACCCGGCCGATGTCGTTGGCGACCAGCTGGCCCGGGGCCGGGTGCTGTGAGAGGTCGTCCAGGGTCAGCCGCGAGGGGATGTCCTTGACGATGGCCTTGACCGTGCGCGTGGTGTGCTTGAGCAGCACCCGCCGCCCCACGGTGAGCGCTTCGTCCGCGACGTGGCAGACGGTCGCCTCGACGTCCTGGGTGACGGCCGGCGCGTCGTCCACCGGCGCGATGAGGTCACCGCGCGAGACGTCGATGTCGTCCGCCAGGCGCAGGGTCACCGACTGGGGCGCCCAGGCGATGTCCACGGGCTCCCCGAGCAGGTCGATGCCCTCGATCGTGGAGGTGCGGCCCGAGGGCAGCACGGCCACGGACTCGCCGACCCGGAACGCCCCGGCGGCGATCTGGCCCGCGTAGCCCCGGTAGTCGGGGTACTCCGCGGTCTGCGGCCGGATCACGTACTGGACCGGGAAGCGGGCGTGGCAGCCGGTCAGGTCGTGGCTGACCGGGACGGTCTCCAGATGCTCCAGGACCGTCGGACCGCCGTACCAGTCCATGTGCGCGGAGGGCTCCACGACGTTGTCGCCGGCCAGCGCGGAGATCGGGATCGCGGTGATCTCGGGGACCCCGAGGGAGGCCGCGTACGCGGTGAACTCCTCGGCTATGGCGGCGAACACCGGCTCCGCGTAGCCCACCAGGTCCATCTTGTTGACGGCCAGGACGACGTGCGGGACGCGCAGCAGGGCGGCGACGGCGGCGTGCCGGCGGGTCTGCTCGACCACCCCGTTGCGGGCGTCGACCAGGACCACGGCCAGCTCGGCCGTGGAGGCGCCGGTGACCATGTTGCGGGTGTACTGCACATGGCCCGGCGTGTCGGCGAGGATGAACCGGCGCCGGGGCGTCGCGAAGTAGCGGTAGGCGACATCGATGGTGATGCCCTGCTCGCGCTCGGCGCGCAGCCCGTCGGTCAGCAGCGCCAGGTCGGGAGCCTCCTGGCCCCGGTTGCGCGAGGCGTGCTCGACGGCCTCCAGCTGGTCGGTGAGGACCGACTTGGAGTCGTGCAGCAGGCGCCCCACGAGGGTGGACTTGCCGTCGTCCACCGACCCGGCGGTGGCGAAGCGCAGCAGGGTGGTGGCGCTCAACTGCTCAGCTGTGGTGGTCATTTAGAAGTACCCCTCGCGCTTGCGGTCTTCCATCGCGGCCTCGGACATCTTGTCGTCGGCGCGGGTGGCGCCCCGTTCGGTGAGCCGGGAGGCGGCGATCTCGGTGATCACGGCGTCCAGCGTGGTCGCGTCGGAGTCGACGGCGCCGGTGCAGGACATGTCGCCGACCGTGCGGTAGCGCACCTGACGGGTCTCGGTCCTCTCGTGCTCCTTGGGCCCGCCCCAGTCGCCCGCGGTCAGCCACATGCCGGAGCGGTTGAAGACCTCGCGCTCGTGGGCGAAGTAGATGGACGGGAGCTCGATGCCCTCGCGCTGGATGTACTGCCAGACGTCCAGCTCGGTCCAGTTGGAGATCGGGAAGACCCGGACGTGCTCACCGGGCGCGTGCCGGCCGTTGTAGAGCTGCCACAGCTCGGGGCGCTGGCGGCGCGGGTCCCACTGGGAGAACTCGTCGCGCAGCGAGAAGACCCGCTCCTTGGCGCGCGCCTTCTCCTCGTCGCGCCGCCCGCCGCCGAACACCGCGTCGAAGCGGTGCTGCTGGATCGCCTCGGTCAGCGGCACGGTCTGGAGCGGGTTGCGGGTGCCGTCGGGGCGCTCGCGGAGCTTGCCGGCGTCGATGTACTCCTGCACGGAGGCGACGTGCAGCCGCAGCCCGTGCTCGGCGACCACGCGGTCGCGGTACGCCAGCACCTCGGGGAAGTTGTGCCCGGTGTCCACGTGCAGCAGGGCGAACGGCACCGGCGCGGGCGCGAACGCCTTCAGCGCCAGGTGCAGCATCAGGATCGAGTCCTTGCCGCCCGAGAACAGGATGACCGGCCGCTCGAACTCGCCCGCCACCTCGCGGAAGATGTGCACCGCCTCGGACTCCAGCGAGTCCAGGTGGCTCAGCGCGTACGGATGGTCGGTGCCCTCTTGCACAGTCGCGACGGTCGTCACGCCGCACCCCTCTCGCTCAGCAGCGCGTACAGCTCCGCCGCGGACTCCTGCACGGTCTGGCGGTGCGACTCGATCCGCAGATCGGGTGACTCGGGAGCCTCGTAGGGGTCGTCCACCCCGGTGAGCCCGCTGATCTCGCCCGCCGCCTGCTTGGCGTAAAGCCCCTTCACATCGCGCTCGGAGCACACCTCGACCGGAGTGGCGACGTGCACCTCCAGATAGGCGGTGCCCTCGGCCTGGTGCCGTTTGCGGACGGCGTCCCTGCTGTCCGCGTAAGGGGCGATGACCGGGACCAGCACCTTGACGCCGTTGGCCGCCAGCAGCTCGGCGACGAAGCCGATCCGCTGCACGTTGGTGTGCCGGTCCTCGCGCGAGAAGCCGAGGCCCGCCGAGAGGAACTCGCGGATCTCGTCGCCGTCGAGCACCTCCACGCGGTGGCCCTCGGCGCGCAGCCGCCCGGCGAGCTCATAGGCGATGGTGGTCTTGCCGGCGCTCGGCAGACCGGTCAGCCAGACGGTGGCCCCCGTCTCCGTCACGCTCATCGAAGTCTCCTGATCAGTCGTCATCAGCCGTGCAGCCCGCACTCGGTCTTGCCGCGCCCGGCCCAGCGGCCGGCCCGGGCGTCCTCGCCCTCCAGCACCCGGCGGGTGCAGGGCGCGCAGCCCACGGAGGCGTAACCGTCCATCAGCAGCGGGTTGGTGAGCACCCCGTGCTCGGCGACGTAGGCGTCCACGTCGTCCTGGGTCCAGCGGGCGATCGGCGAGACCTTCACCTTCCGGCGCTTCTCGTCCCAGCCGACCACCGGGGTGTTCGCCCGGGTCGGGGACTCGTCGCGGCGCAGCCCCGTCGCCCAGGCGGCGTACGCGGTCAGTCCCTCTTCCAGGGGCTTGACCTTGCGCAGCCCGCAGCAGAGGTCGGGGTCGCGGTCGTGCAGCTTCGGCCCGTACTCGGCGTCCTGCTCGGCCACCGTCTGACGCGGTGTCAGCGTGATCACGTTCACGTCCATCACGGCGTCCACCGCGTCCCGCGTCCCGATGGTCTCCTCGAAGTGGTAGCCGGTGTCGAGGAACACCACGTCGACGCCCGGCATCACCCGGGAGGCGAGGTGGGCGACGACCGCGTCCTCCATCGAGGAGGTGACGCAGAACCGGGGGCCGAAGGTGTCCGCGGCCCACCTGAGGATGTCGAGCGCGTCGGCGTCCTCCAGCTCGCGTCCGGCCCGCTCGGCGAGCTCCCGCAGCTCCTCGTCGGTGAGCGAGTCAATCTTCTGAGTGACCGTCATATCCCGTCCCCTCCAACATCGTTGGGCGCCAGTCCCCGGCTCAGCAGGCCCAGGAACTTCAGCTGGAACGCGCGATTGCAGGCGGCGCATTCCCACGCCCCGTGCCCGGCCTCGTGCGGGCGCAGGTCCTCGTCGCCGCAGTACGGGCAGTGGAACGGCGCGGCACGCTCGCTCATGACAGCGACTCCGCACTGGCGCGGGCCGCCCAGGTGGCGAAGCGCTCGTCGGCCTCGCGCTCCTGAAGGTAACGGCCGATGACCCGCTCGACGTAGTCCGGCAGCTCCTGCGAGGTGACCTTCAGCCCGCGCACCTTGCGGCCGAAGCCGGCGTCCAGGCCGAGCGCGCCGCCCAAGTGGACCTGGTAGCCCTCCACCTGGTCGCCGTTCCCGTCCAGGACGAGCTGGCCCTTGAGGCCGATGTCCGCGGTCTGGATGCGGGCGCAGGCGTTGGGGCAGCCGTTGATGTTGATGGTCAGGGGCTCGTCGAAGTCGGGGAGCCTGCGCTCCAGTTCCTCGATGAGGGAGGCGCCGCGCGCCTTCGTCTCCACGATCGCGAGCTTGCAGTACTCGATGCCGGTGCAGGCCATCGTGCCGCGCCGGAAGGTGGACGGCTTCACCTGGAAGCCGAGCGATTCCAGACCGGCGGACAGCGAGTCGACCCGGTCCCGCTCGACGTCGAGGATGATCATCTTCTGCTCGACGGTGGTCCGGACCCGGCCGGAGCCGTGCTCCTCGGCCAGCTCGGCGATCTTGGCGAGGGTCGAGCCGTCGACCCGGCCGACCCGGGGGGCGAAGCCGACGTAGAAACGGCCGTCCTGCTGCGGGTGGACGCCGATGTGGTCGCGCCACCGGCTGCTCGGTTCCGCCGGGGCGGGGCCGTCGAGCAGCGGGCGCTTCAGGTACTCGTCCTCCAGGATCTGGCGGAACTTGGCGACACCCCAGTCGGCGACCAGGAACTTCAGCCGGGCCCGGTTGCGCAGCCGACGGTAGCCGTAGTCCCGGAAGATGCCCACCACGCCGGCCCAGACGTCCGCGACCTCGTCCAGCGGCACCCAGGCGCCGAGGCGTTCGGCGAGCCGGGGGTTGGTGGACAGCCCGCCGCCGACCCAGAGGTCGAAGCCCGGTCCGTGCTCGGGGTGCTCGACGCCCACGAAGGCGATGTCGTTGATCTCGTGGACGACGTCCTGGACCGGCGAGCCGGAGATCGCGGTCTTGAACTTGCGGGGCAGGTTGGAGAATTCGGGGCTGCCGATGTACCGGGCGTGGATCTCCTCCAGGGCCGGTGTGCCGTCGATGATCTCGTCGGCGGCGATGCCCGCCACCGGGGAGCCGATCATCGTACGGGGGCAGTCGCCGCACGCCTCGGTGGTGGAGAGCCCCACGGCCTCCAGCTTCTGCCAGATCGCCGGGACGTCCTCGATGCGGATCCAGTGCATCTGGACGTTCTGCCGGTCGGTGATGTCCGCGCTGCCCCGCGCGTACTCCTGCGAGATCTCACCGATGACGCGCAGCTGCTGGGTGGTCAGCTTCCCGCCGTCGATGCGGACCCGCATCATGAAGTACTTGTCCTCCAGCTCCTCCGGCTCCAGCACCGCGGTCTTGCCGCCGTCGATGCCGGCCTTGCGCTGGGTGTAGAGCCCCCACCAACGCATGCGCCCCCGCAGGTCGTTGGGGTCGATCGAGTCGAATCCGCGCTTGGAGTAGATCGTCTCAATGCGTGTCCGCACGTTGAGACTGTCGTCGTCCTTCTTGAACTGCTCATTGCCGTTGAGCGGGGTGTAGTGCCCCAGGGCCCACTGGCCTTCGCCGCGGTGGCGGCCCACCTTGCGGCGGGGCGCGGCGGGCGCAGGCTTTTCCGGGGTTGCGGCCATGACAGTACGTCCTTCGGGACTGCGGGAGGGCGGCTCTGAACTGCACACTCGCGTGAAGCGCGGCGGTGCGCAGGGCTGGACTGAAGAAAGAAGATCTCGGCGGTGCTGGGACTCTCAGCTCGCCGGACAGATGGCGCTGGACATGCGGCCGAGGTCGACGTGGCGTCGACTCACCAAGGCAATTCCAGTTCCGGACATGACGGAAGCGTGTCACGGGGATCTCGCGGCAGTCCACCACTATCCATGATGTGGACGGCGCAGTCCCGTCTGATGAGACAATGTGGCGCCCGTCACGTGTGTGGCGGGCGCCGGGGCGAAGCGTAAAACCGGACAAGCAAGGGGATTTGCCGCAGAACGCGGAACGCGGAGTCGGGAGCGGGTGTGCGCGGGAGGCGGCTCAGCGGCCGGAGCCCGGCCACGGGCCGGGCGCCGGCACCGGCTCCTCCAGCTCCGTCCGCGTGTCGAACAGCCGGAAGCCCCGCTTCAGGTAGTTGTCCATCGCGTGCGGACCGTCCTTGGAGCAGGTGTGCAGCCAGACCCGCTTCGTCGCCGGCCGCGTCGGCCACCGCTCGGCGAGGTCCCAGGCGCGTGCGGTGCCGTACGACAGCAGGTGACCGCCGATCCGGCGCCCCCGGAAGGCCGGGATCAGCCCGAAGTACATGATCTCGACCACGCCGTCGTCCTGCGGGTCCAGCTCGATGTAGCCCGCCGGCGTGCCGTTCGCGTACGCCACCCAGGTCTCCGCGCCCGGCCGCTCCAGGAACGTTCGCCACTGCTCGTACGTCATGCCGAGGCGGTCCGTCCACCGGACGTCCCCGCCCACCGCCGTGTAGAGGAAGCGGCTGAACTCGGGCAGCGGCACCTCGGACCGCACGATCCGGACCTCCGCGTCCGGCACGGCGGACGGCCGCAGATCGTCGGGGGAGGTCTGCTCCAGGGACCAGATGGTCACCTCTTCGGAGGCCGGTGGCGCGGGACGTACGGGGTCGCTCATGGCAGCCAGACAACCATGCCCCGCGCCTCTCGCCCCACCCGGCCCCCGGTCACCGCGCTCCCGGCTCCTTGCCCGCACGCGCCTCCCGGGCCGCCGCCACCACCGGGGCCTGCGAGCGCGGCAGCAGATCGGCCGGGTGCTCGGGGTGGACCACCTCCACCTCCACGCCCTCGCCGAACCGGTACGGGCGGTGCGCCAGCACCTCGGCCAGATGGCGCCGCAGCCTCGATATCTCCGCCCGGACCGTCACCGTCCTGGTGGCGTCGCCGAACAGGTCCTGCGCCAGCTCGGAGGCCGTACGCCCCTCACGGTGCAGCGCCAGCGCGTACAGCAGCTCGGCGTGGCGCGGCGAGAGTCGCTGGGTCCAGGTCCCCACCGGGCCCACCACGTTCACCGCGAGCGCGCGCGGCCGGCTCAGATCGAGGACCACCCGGCGCGGCGGGCTGTCCATCGCCCCGTCCGCGACCTGGACCAGCCAGCCGCCCGGCAGCGGCTCCACCCGGCACATCCCCAGCGAAGGCAGCCACACCCGGCCCGGCCCCAGCGACTTCGGCAGCGGCAGCCGGTCCACCGGCGGCATCCCCGTCACCGCCGCCGTCCAGCCGTGGCCGTCCACCGCCAGCGCCCGGCCGCCGAGCCGGCTCAGGACCGGGGCGGCCACCGCCCGCAGCCGGTCCACCGCCTCCAGATGGCGCACCCGGATCTCGCTCTCCGCCAGCCGGGCGACCGACCGCACCAGGGCCAGCGTCGTCGGGTGGAACGTGGACGCGGGCCCGCTGATGTCCACGATCCCCATCAGCCGGCCGTCCCGTGGGTCGCGCACCGGGGCCGCCGCGCACGTCCAGCCGTGCAGACTGCGCACGAAGTGCTCCGCCGAGTGCACCTGCACCGGGGCGCGGGCCGCGAGCGCCGTACCGATCGCGTTGGTGCCGGTGATCTCCTCGGACCACGCCGCGCCCTCCGCGAGACAGATGTCGTCGGCCCGGCGCAGCACGGCCGTGTTGCCCTCGCGCCACAGCACCCGGCCCTCCACATCGGTGACGACCATGATCTGCTGCGAGGCGTCCGCGATGCTCGTCAGACCGTCGCTGAGCAGCGGCATCACCTCGCCCAGCGCCGAGCTGCGGCGCCGGTGCTCGATCTCGTCCGCATCCAGCAGCCTGCTGTGCGTCGGCCGCTCCGGATCGAGGCCGCTGCGCAGCACCCGGTCCCAGGAGGCGCCGATCTCGGCCCGGGGCACGGCGGGCAGGCGGCCGCCCGCCATCCGCGCCTCACGGGACCGGTGCACCAGGCGCCTGTCCTGCGCGCTCTCCCGAGCGGCCGGCCGCATCGCCTCGGCCGAAGTCGTCTCCACGCCGGTTCCCCCTCACCCCAGTGCCGGCCCGGTGAACGGGCCGCGCCCCCATCCTGCCGCCGCCCGGGCCGCGGTACCGCAACTCCACACAATGGTTGCAACCCTCTGCAACTCTGGCGGGGGTCCCCGGACCGTACAAGAGTGGCGGAACACCGCACCGCGGGGCCCCGGCCCCCACGTGTGGTGTGTACAGCATGGGGGGTGGTGCCGTGTCGGCGCAGCACCACCCCCCGTCGCTGCATCCGGCCGGTCAGGCCTCCACCGGCCGGGCCCGGGCCACGACCGATGCCAGATCCAGGGTGTCCGGAAGGGTCCCGAACACCGCGCCCCCGTCCCCGCCCAGGCGCGAAGCGCAGAAGGCGTCCGCCACCTCGGGCGGCGCCCAGCGGACCAGCAGCGAGCCCTGGAGCACCAGCGCGACGCGCTCCACCACCCGGCGCGCCCGCGCCTCGATCCCCGCCAGGTCGGCCAGCTCCGTCAGCATGTCCCTGATGGCCGCGTCCAGCCGGTGATCGGCGCCCCGGGCCCGCCCGACCTCCCGGAGGTACGCGTTCAGCGCGAGCGGTTCGTCCCGCAGCACCCGCACCACCTCCAGCGCCTGTACGTTCCCCGCCCCCTCCCCGAGGGAGTTGAGCGGCGCCTCCCGCAGCAGCCGGGGCATCCCCGACTCCTCCACATAGCCGTTGCCGCCCAGGCACTCCAGCGCCTCGCCCACCAGCGGCGCGCACCGCTTGGCCACCCAGTACTTCGCCGCCGGCACCGCGATCCGCAGGAACGCCGCCTCGGTCTCGCCGCCGTCGTCGTACGCCGCCGCGAGCCGCATCGCCAGCACGGTCGCCGCCTCCGACTCCACCGCCAGATCGGCCAGCACGTTGCGCATCAGCGGCTTGTCCACGAGCGGGCCGCCGGACGCGGACCGGTGCGTCGTGTGGTGGACCGCCTGCGCCACCGCCTGCCGCATCAGTGCCGCCGAACCGGTCACGCGGTCCAGCCGGGCCGCCGCCACCATCCCCGCGACCGTGCGGGCGCCCTGCCCCTCCTCGCCGACCCGGCGCGCCCACGTCCCGGCGAACTCGACCTCCGCCGTGGCGTTGGACCGGTTGCCCAGCTTGTCCTTGAGCCGCTGGATCGCGAACGGGTTGCGGGTGCCGTCCGGCAGCACCCGGGGCAGCAGGAAGCAGGTGAGACCGTCGGGGGCCTGCGCGAGGACCAGGAAACCGTCGGACATCGGCGCCGAGCAGAACCACTTGTGCCCGGTCAGCGCGTAGGCGCCGTCCTCGGCCAGCGGCTCGGCGCGCGTGCCGGCCGCCCCCGGGTCCGAGCCGCCCTGCTTCTCCGTCAGGCCGGTCCCGAGCAGCGCCCCCGCCTTCAGCCCCGGGGGCCGCAGCCCCTCCTCGTACACCCGCGAGGTCAGCAGCGGCTCCCACCCGGCGGCCACCTCCGGCTCGGCGCGCAGGGCCGGCACCGCCGCGTGCGTCGTGGAGAGCGGGCAGCCGTGGCCCGCCTCGGCCTGCGTCCACACCAGGAAGCCCGCCGCCCGGCGGACGTGCCCGCCCGGCCGGTCCCATGCGTCGGTCAGCCCCGCCCCCACGGCGTGCCCGAGCAGCCGGTGCCAGGACGGGTGGAAGTCGACCTCGTCGATGCGGTGGCCGTAGCGGTCGTGGGTGCGCAGCCTCGGCGGGTACGCGTTCGCCTCGGTGCCCCAGGACGCGGCCTGCGCGGAGCCGGCCGACCGGCCGAGCGCGGTGAGCCCGTCGCGGGCCTCGTCCAGGACCTCCGGCGGAAGATGACGTTCCACGGCCTCGCCGAGTACCCGGTCCGCACCGAAGACGTCGTAGCCGAGCAGGGGAGGGGGCTGGTTGGACACGGTGTGGGTGGTGGTCGCCATGCCGATACGGTAAGGACGTGCAGGCAGCAGACGAAACACCCGAGCGGCCACCGGGCCGGCTCCACCGGGCCCGAGTGCTCTACCGCAATGTCTCCAAGCGGCAGCTCGCCTGGCAGCTGCTCAAGGACACGGTCAACTCGTGCATGGAGTACCGCATCCTGGGACTCGCGGCCGAGGCCGCGTTCTTCACCCTGCTGTCCCTGCCCCCGCTGCTCCTCGGCCTGATCGGCCTGCTCGGTTACGTGGACGAGTGGACCAGCACCACCACGGTCGCGTCCATCGAGCGCAACATCCTCAGCGCCGCCCACACCATGCTCTCCGAGCGCGGCGTCAACGACTTCGCCAAGCCGCTCCTGGCCGACGTCACGACCGGCGCCCGGCCCGACGTCATCTCCATCGGCTTCGCGATCGCCCTGTGGTCGGGCTCCCGCGCGGTCAACGTCTTCATCGACACGATCACCGTCATGTACGGGCTCGACGGCCAGCGCGGCATCGTCAGGACCCGGATGCTCGCCTTCCTGCTGTACGTGGTGGCGCTCCTGCTCGGCGCGGTCGTGCTGCCGCTGCTCGTGGTCGGCCCGGACCGGGTCGTGGAGCTCATACCGTGGGGCACCGAAGTCATAAGCGTCCTGTACTGGCCGCTGGTGATCGTGCTCTCGGTCGCCTTCCTCACCACCCTCTACCACGTGTCCGTGCCGGTCCGTTCGCCGTGGATCGAGGACATGCCGGGCGCCCTGGTCGCCCTGGCGATGTGGGTGCTCGGCAGCTTCCTGCTCCGGATCTACCTGACCAGCACGGTCGAGGGCCCCACGATCTACGGCTCGCTGGCCGCCCCCATCGCGGTGCTGCTGTGGATCGGCGTCTCCGCCTTCGCGGTGCTGGTGGGCGCCGCCGTCAACGCGGCCATCGACCGGGTCTGGCCCTCGGTGGCGACGGCCGCCGCCCGCGCCGCCAACGACCGGGCGCGCGCCGCCCAGGCCGCCGAGTTCGTGGCCCGCACCCAGGCGGAGAGCTGGCACGGCGGCCCGCCGGCCGACGAGGACGACGAGGACGACGGGGACGAGGGCGACAGCCCGTACATGCCCTCCGAGTTCCCCGAGCGCTGGTCGCGGTTCCTGCCCCCGGACGACGTGAAGTCCCGGCTGCAGAAGCCCGGCCGGGAGAAGGACCCGGACCGGTCCAACCCGTACGACGAGTGAGCGCTCAGCCGTCCGCCGTGGTGCCCTGAGACCCCGGCGACCAGGACAGCTTCACCGTGAGGTGGCCCTCCAGCGCGCTCTTCGCGATCACCGCGCCCGCCTCCGAGGTGATCTTCACGCCGAACTCCAGCTCCACCCCGTCCGGCTTCAGCCGCCCGTCCCGGAACACGGCGAGCGCCGACTCCGCCGCCGACCGGATGCCCTCCAGGGCGCTGTCGAAGGTGCGCCCCGCGCGCGCCAGGGCGTGCTGCCCGTCCCGCGACACCAGCCGCGCCCCCGGGGCGTGACGGTCGACCTCCACGGTCACCGTCGCCCCGTTCTCCGTGGTGAACTCCATCAGTGCCGCCATGACCGCCCCCGTCGCCCGCACGTACGCCGCCGTGTCCGTCTCGACGACACTAGTGGCATGGGCGACAGCTATACAGAGCGCGCGTCGCGACTGGACGGCGCGCGGGTGTGGACCGTGAGCGTCGAGCCGGGCACGGACCATCCGGTGCTGCCCGACGGCTGCATGGACCTGCTGTGGAACGGGGACCGGCTGCTCGTCGCCGGGCCCGACACCCACACCGCGCCGCCCACCGGAACCGGCGGCAGCTGGGCCGGAATCCGCTTCGCCCCCGGCACCGCCCCCGCCCTGCTCGGCGTCCCCGCCGACGCACTGCGCGACCTGCGCGTGCCGCTCGCGGCGCTGTGGCCCGGCGCCCAGGTCCGCCGCCTCACCGAGAGGGTCGCCGAAGCGGCCGACCCGGCCGCCGCCCTGGAGGACATCGCCCTGCACCGGGCGGCCCGCACCGCGCCCCCGGACCCGGCGATGCGGGCGGTCGCCGCGCGGCTGGAGGCGGGCGGCAGCGTCGCGGAGGCCGCCCGCATCGCCGGACTCGGCCCCCGCCAGCTGCACCGCCGCTCGCTGACCGCCTTCGGCTACGGGCCCAAGACCCTCGCCCGGGTGCTGCGCCTCCAGCGCGCCCTGGCGCTCGTACGCTCCGGGCTGCCGTACGCGGACGCGGCACTCGCGGCGGGCTGCGCCGACCAGGCCCATCTGGCGCGGGACATGCGCGACCTGGCCGGCACCACCCTCACCGCGTACTTCGGCCGCTAGGCGTTCTGTCCGGCGGTCTTCGCGGGCCCGCGACGCCGGGCACGCACGCTCGCCGCGCGCCCGCGCCCCCGAGTACGTCCAGTACGGGGGCGACCCGGGCGCACGCCGAGAAGCGGGATCTCCCCTGCCCGAGCGGAGCCGAGAACTCGCGGATGCGCCAGACGCCGCCGGCTGATCCACGAAGCTCCGCCGGACAGCCCCTAAGCGCCGGCCGGCGCGAACAGCGAGACCGCGCAACCGTCCGGGTCGAGGACCACGGCGTACCGCTGCCCCCACACCGCGTCCCACGGCTTCAGGTGGCCCCGGTAGCCGGCGCCGGTCAGGTCCTCGTAGACCGCGTCGACCTCCGCCGGGCCGTCGCAGAGGAACGCGAGCCCGAGCCGGTCCCCGCCGGACGGCGGCGCCCAGTCGGGATCGTAGGAGCGGACGACGTCCTCGGTGTCCCACAGCAGGCGCCCGCCGCCCGGCAGGGTCACCTCCACATGGGGTGCCGACTCCGCGCCCGCCGGGATGTCGAGCCCCAGCCGGCGGTAGAAGGCGAGGGAGGCGGGCAGGTCGGCGGTGGTGAGGGAGATCGCGTCGAGTCGTGGAGTCATGCCCCGACCGTAGGCGGGCCCGCGGCCGGCCGTCTTGTACGAATCGGTCACGGCGCCCCGAGCACATCCCCGGGCGACGTCCCCGGGTCCGTCAGCGCCAGCCCCAGCGCCGCCCGCTCGGTGACCCAGCGCGTCGGGCGGTGGCGCGGGTCGCCCGTCGACGCGTACAGCGCCCGGTGCAGCTCCAGCATCCGGCCCGCGCCGACCCGGTCGCCCCAGGCCAGCGGGCCCACCGGGTAGCCGAGCCCCGCCGTGACGGCCACGTCGATGTCGGCCGGGGCGGCGAGCGCGCGCTCCGCGATGGACGCCGCGACCGACACGACGGAGGCCAGCAGCCGCTGCGCCACCGAGCCCGCCGTGTCCCGGACCACCGACACCGCGAACGGCTCCCCGCCGTCCGCCGCCCGGGCCAGCACCGCGCGGGCGTCCCGCCCCGCCGCCGCGTCCGCCGCCGGGGTCACCGCGAGCACGCGCCGCCGCCCCGCCGCCGGCAGCGGGTCGACGCCGAAGGTGCGCCCGGCGGGCAGCCCGTGCGCGGCGATCGCCGGGGCGACCGGGGTGCCCCAGACCGGGACCAGGACGACCGCCGCGTCCGACGGCCGCGCCCCGCTCTCCACGGCGGCGCCCGCCCCGGCCAGCGCCTCGCGGAGCGCGACCGCTTCGGCCTCCCGCCCGGGGTCCGGGGCGAAGACGTGCACCGGGCGGCCGGCGTCCCCGGTGACCGGCGGCTCCGGCGCGGGCCCGGTGGCCCCGGGGCCGTACGCGTACCAGCCGCGTCCGGTCTTGCGGCCGTGCAGCCCGGCCGCCACCCGGTTCGGGGTGAGGAAGGAGGGGCGGAGCCGGTCCTCGTGACGGAAGCCCTCCCAGATCGAGTCGATGACGGCGGCCGTCACATCGAGCCCGGTCAGGTCCATCAGCTCGAACGGGCCCATCCGCAGCCCCAGCACATCGCGCGCGATCCGGTCGATGTCCGCGGGCTCCCCGACGCTCTCCTCCACGAGCGCCAGCGCCTCCGTCACCAGGCCGCGCCCGGCGTGGTTGACCAGGAAGCCGGGGGTGTCCGCGACCGTCACCGCGCGGTGGCCGCAGCCCTCCACCAGCGAGGTGAGCAGCGGCGGGATCTCCGGCCGGGTCGCCGCGCCGGGCACCACCTCCACGATCCGCATCAGCGGCACCGGGTTGAAGAAGTGCAGCCCGGCCAGGCGCGCCGGGTCCTCCAGCGCGGCGGCGATCCGGGTCACCGACAGCGAGGAGGTGTTGGTGGCGAACACGGCGGAGGCGGGCAGCGCCCGCTCCAGCCGGCCGAACACCTCGGTCTTCGTCGCCAGGTCCTCGCGTACGGCCTCGATCACCAGCTCCACATCGGGGCCCGCCGCCCACGGGTCGTCCAGCGGGACCAGCCGCGCCACGGCCGACTCCGCGTCCGCCGCCGCCATCCGCCCCTTGGCCACGGCCCGGTCCAGCATGGAGCGTACGAAGGCGACGGCGTCCGCCACCGCCTCGGCGCGTACGTCGCACAGCTCGACGGTGTGTCCGGCCGAGGCCGCCCACTGGGCGATGCCACGGCCCATGGCTCCGGCGCCGACGATCCTGATACGCATGCGGGTCACGGTCCTCTCACTGGGGCGGGCCGGGTGCCCGCGCTGCCGACGCTTTCAGCGGCTTTGATCGCCGTCCAATACCGAATTAGGCTCGGACCGAGACGCCCGACGAATCAATGATGAGCGCGAACCTAGGGGTGGGGACGGCATGGAACTGCGCCACCTCGCCGCCTTCCTCGCCGTGGCGGAGGAACTGCACTTCGGCCGCGCCGCCAAACGGCTCCGGATGGCGCAGCCGCCGCTGAGCCAGCAGATCCGCCGCCTGGAGAAGGAGCTCGGCGTCCAGCTCTTCGAACGCAACACCCGCTCGGTGCGGCTCACCAGCGCGGGCGAGGCCTTCCTCCAGCCGGTGCGGACCGTGCTGGACGACCTGGACACGGCGGTACGGGCCGCGAGGGCGGCCGGAAAGGGCGCCTACGGGAGGGTGCGCATCGGCTTCGCGGGCGCGTCCAGCCACGAGACGCTGCCGCTGCTCACCCGCGCGGTGCGGGCCGCCCACCCGGGCATCGAGCTCGTGATGACCGGCCAGACCTACGCCGACGTGGCGCTCGCCCGGGTCGCGGACGGCTCGCTCGACCTGGGGTTCGTCCGGCTCCCGGTGACGCGGCCGGGCGTGAGCTGCCGGGTGATCGACGAGGAGGAGCTGGTGTGCGCGCTGCCCCTGGACCACCCGCTCGCCGGACGCGCCAAGATCCCGCTGGACGCGCTGGCCGGGGAGCCGTTCGTCGCCTTCCCCGCCAACACCGGCTCCACCGTGCGGGACGCGATGACCGAGGCGTGCGAGGCGGCC
The DNA here is from genome assembly GCF_007096885.1 of Streptomyces sp. 130. Taxonomy (GTDB): domain Bacteria; phylum Actinomycetota; class Actinomycetes; order Streptomycetales; family Streptomycetaceae; genus Streptomyces. The sequence continues at coordinate 45,781 of NZ_VJNO01000007.1, forward strand.
GGGTTCACCCCGCGCGTGGTGCAGGAGGCGCCGGACTCCTACACCATCCTGGCGCTGGTCGCGGCGGGCGTCGGGGTGACGCTGACCGTCACCTCCGTCCAGCACATCCAGCTCAGCGGCCTGGTCTACCGCCCGCTCGCCGGGCCGCCGATCCGCCGGCAGCCGGCGCTCGCCTGGCGGACGGACAATCCGTCGGCCGCCCTGCGCGCGGTGCTCGCCGTCGCGGAACGGGCGCTGCCGACACCGGCCCGCTGACTCACCGGCCCCGGCCCGCCCCCAGGAAGGCGAGCAGGCTGACGGCCGCCGGACGGGCGTCGCCCACGGCGGCCCGGTGGAGGTCCCGCACGGTCCGTACGACGGCCCGGGTCACCACGTCCTCACCGGCCTTGCGCTCGTACCAGTGCCAGTCGCCGTGGGCGTTCATCTCCAGGAACACCGGCTCCCCCCGGGCCCAGAGGAAGTCGAACGCCCCGTAGACGGCGCCGGTCTCCCGGGCCAGGGCGCGCGCCGCCGAGACCACGGCCTCCGGAGGCCGGACCCGCCGTACGCGCACCTCGTCGGGGCGGGTCCAGATGTCCTCGGGACGCTCCTTGGCCACCTCGAAGGCGTGCGCTTCGTCCCCGGCGACGTAGACCCGGTACTCGGCGTCGTGCTCGACGTACTCCTGGACCACCACCGGTGTGGAGCGGGGGAGCCCCGGCACACCGGCGAGCCGGTCGCGGTCCAGGACCCGCGGCAGGTACCAGGCGAGCCGGCCGGGCGCCGGCTCCACGTAGTGCCGGTCGAGGACCTTGAGCACGTACCGCCCGGCGGGCAGCAGCCCGGCCGCGTCCGCGGGGTCGGTGGTGACCAGTCCGCGCGGGACGCGCACGCCGAGCGCCCGCGCCCGGTCCAGCTGCGCCGGCAGCCCCGGGTCGGCCGCGCCGATGGCGGCCGGGGAGGCCAGGGCCAGCTGCCGGGCCAGCGCGTCCCACGCGTCCCGGTACACCATCCGCCCGCCGGCCGGCCCGGACAGCGGCGCGGCCCGCGGCGAGAAGTGGCGCAGCCAGGTCACCGACGGGGCGAACCGGTGTCCGTCCAGGCCCAGGATGCCGTCCGGCCCCAGGACCGCCCGGACGTCCGCCAGGCCGTCCGCGTCGAGCCGGTGCACCGGCACACCGATCCGCCGCAGCAGGCCGGCCGCCTCGGCGGCCTCCCGGTCGCCGCGTCTGCTGAGGAGCAGGACGCACCGCTCAGCCATGGGTCGGGGCCAGCAGTGATTCCGCCATCGCCAGGAGCCGCAGCGCCTTGTCGGAACGGTTGCTGGGCTCGGCGGCGCGCAGCCGGGTGAGGAGTTCCAGGCCGATCGCGGCCTGGTCGGCCAGCAGCCCGAGCAGTTCGACGTCGGCCATCTCCCGTACGCCGCCCGCCCCCCGGTCCAGCACCTCCAGGACCCCGACGCACTCGTCGTCGCCGAACAGCGGGGCGGCCATGATGCTGTCGGGCACGTACCCGGTGGAGGCGGCGGCCTCCCCCGAGAAGTGCCGCGACTCGCGCAGGTCGTCGACGAGCATCGACTGCCCCGAGGCGGCGACCCAGCCGGCGATGCCGGTCCCCGCCGGGAAGCGGGTGCCGACGAGCCGGCCGTCGCCCTCCCCGGCCACGGCCTCGAAGACCAGGTCGCCGGTCCCGGGATCGATGAGGAAGATCGAGGAGGCCGCCGCGCCGAAGGCGTGGCGCGCGACTTCCACGACGGACTGCAGCAGGCGGCGCTCCACGGGCGTCGCGGCGTCAACGGGTTTCGTCATGCGCACCTCCAAGTCGACCGGCGGTGTTCCCGGCGCAGAGGAACAGCACCGTCTTCAGCTGGAACGGCGTGAGCCAGGGGTGCTTGCCGAGGATCAGCGCGCACAGGCCCGAGATGTGCGGCGCGGCGAAGCTGTTGCCGGTCGAGCGGATGGTGCCGCCACCGGGCCAGGCCACGGGCACGCGTACCCCGCGCGCGTGGAACTCCACGGGCGGCGAGGGGTTGTAGTAGTACGTCATCGGGTCGTCCTCGTCGTGGCTCGCCACGGAGATCACCGAGGAGAACGACCAGGGATAGCTGGGCACCGGCCGGTTGTGCGCGGAGACGACGAGCACGCACCGGCGGAAGTAGGCCCGGTCCGCGAGCTCGTGGAGCCGCGCGGTCAGGGCGGGCCGGGTCGTCGCCAGACTCAGGTTGATGACGTCGAAGTCCTGCTCGATGGCCCACGCGAGACCGGCGATCAGGGCCGGACCGCTGCCGGTCTTGCCGTCGGTCAGCACCTGGACGGACGAGAGCGAGACCCCCGGTGCGACGGACCGGATCACCCCGGCGCAGGCGGTGCCGTGTCCGGCGCGGTCGGTGGCCGCGCACGGCACCATCTCCACCTCGCCGCTCTCGTCCGGCACGGCCGTCACGGCGAGGTCGACCGGGCCGACCAGCGGATGGCCGCCCTCGACCCCGCTGTCCACGACGCACACCCGGACCCCGGTACCGTCGGCGCCGCCCCACGCCCACTCGGGCGAGACCGACTCCATGGGGACGGACGAGAACCCCGCCGCCGTCTGCTCCCTGGTCGCACCCCAGGCCGGGACACCCGGGGTGTAGGGCCTCGGCGGCCGTCTCCAGGGCGGATCGCTCATCGGTCCTCCTCCAGCTCGGCCAGCCACGCCCGCACCGTCCGGGCGGGGAGCACGGCCTCCTTCGCCGTCAGCGCGGCCAGCGCGCGCCCGGCCGCGTGCCGCGCCCGCGCCTTCTCGCCCGCCGCGTCCAGCACCAGGGCCGCCTCGGACCAGACGTCACCGATGAGGCACGGGTCGTCGGTGCCGTCCAGGGCGGCGACGGCGCGTTCGGCGTCCCCGACCGCCTCCCCGTACGCCCCGGCCCGCGCCCGCACCCGGGCCCGCAGGGCCAGCCGGACGGCCCGGGTACGCGCCTCCGCCACCGGGTGGGCGGGCGGCTCGGTGAGTTCGGGCGCGTCGAGGAGGGCGTCGGACCCGGCGCGGAACCGCTCGCGGGCCGCGTACAGCCGCAGGGTGGCCGCGGTCCGGGCCTGCCCCAGAGCGGCCAGCCCGTCCGCCGCCGCCGTGTAGTGGCCGGCCGCCGCCGGGTGGGCGCCGGCCAGGGACTCCACGAACCCCGCCGTCTGGTCGGCCGCCAGTGCGCCGAGGGCCAGCGCCAGGTCGTCGCAGTGGACGCGGACCCGCGCGACGTCCTCGCGGGCCGCGTCCACCCGGTCCGACAGGGCCAGGTGCCGTGCCCGGGTCAGCAGGACGGGCACGAGGAGACTCCGGTCCGCGTCGAACCGCCGGACCAGGTCCTCGCAGAGCGCGATGGCCTGCCCGAGCGGGGTCGGTGACCACTGCGTCAGCTCGCAGATCGACGCCAGGATGCGGTTCGCCTCATAGGTGTCGCCGAGCCGGCGCGCCCGGGACAGCGCGTCGCGCATGGCGCCCTCCGCCGCACCGAGCCGGCCCTCGGCGAAGCTCCGCAGCGAGGACAGCTGATGCAGCCTGCACCAGCTCAGGTCGTCCGCCGCACCCGGCTGGGCGTCTTCGGCACCCGGTCCGTACGGGGCGCCGGCGGGCCCCGGTCCGCCCGACCGCAGGGCGATCAGCTGCCGCAGGATGGCGCAGGTGTCCCGGGTCGGCACGTCGTCGGCGCTTCTGCGTTCCGCCTCGGCCACGGCCCGCCGGGCGCCGTCCCAGCGGCCCAGCGCGGCATACGCGTCGGTGATGCGGGCGGCCAGCACCCGGTGCTGGGGGTCGCCGTCCGGGGTGAGGCCGCGCCCGCGCTCCATCAGGGAGAGGGCGGCGGGCAGGTCGCGCCACTGCAGCGCCCGGTATCCGGTGGCCACCAGGGCCCGGGCCGCGCGGCCGGTCAGCGCGGGCAGCCCGGGGTCCCCCGGGTCCGCCTCGGACAGCAGCCGGCACGCGGACTCCAGGTGGTGGGCGAGGTCGCCCTCCGCGGCCGGGCGCGGCGTCCGCCCGTCGAGCCGGTCGGCGAGCACGGTGTGCCAGGCCGCCCGCCGGGCCTTCGACGTCATCTCGTACAGGGTGTCCCGGGCCAGCGCGCGGGTGAACCGGTAGCTGCCGGGCGGTCCGTCCAGGTGGATCACCCGGGAGCGCAGCAGCCGGGTCAGCGCCTCGTCCAGGGCCCCGCCGGACAGGGCCGGTTCGTCGTCGGCGAGCGCGCGCACGTCCCCGGCCGTGAACGACCCGCCCACCCCCGCCGCCCGTTCCAGCACGGCCCGGTCGGTGGCCGGCAGCCGGTCCAGCCAGGCGGTCAGCAGGACCCGGACCGATGTGGGGACGCCCTGGTCCACCGCCCGGGGACCGGACAGGTTCTCCAGCAGCAGTTCGGCGAAGAGCGGATTGCCGTCGCACTCCCGGACGACCCGGGCCAGCTCGTCGTCGGTGGCGACCGCCTCCTGCGCCGCGACCTCCGCCCGGTCCGCGAGCAGCCCCACCAGCCGCTCGGTGGCGGCGCGGGGCAGCGGGTCGAGGTGCAGCACGAGGTCGCCGCCGGACGGCGCCGCCGCCTCGTTCCTGGCCACCCGCACGACCAGCACCCGTGCGTCCCGTATCCCCTCGCACAGATCGGCGACCATGTCGGCCAGCGTCGGCTGGGCCCACTGGAAGTCCTCCAGGACCAGGATCACGGGGGCGCTCCGGCCGAGGGCCTCCAGCAGGCGCCGGAACGCCCAGCCGATCTCCTCGACGCTCACCGGGAGCCCGTCCCCGGAGCGGACGCCCAGGGCCGTGGCGAGGGCGGTGACGGCGCGGTCGGCGCTCGGGCGCAGCGTCTCCAGCGCGCTGCGGGCCTGTTCCCAGCCGCCGGGCAGCGACCAGACCGCGTCGGCCAGCGGACGGTGGGCGAGCCCGGCACCGTACGCCTGGCAGCCGGCCCGCAGCACGACGGTCCCCTCCGCGCCGTGCCTCGCCAGGAACTCCCGTACCAGGCGGGACTTCCCGATGCCCGAGGGGCCGGTGACCGTGACGGGACGGCTGCGGCGCTCGCGGCGGACCGCCTGGAACTCGCGCAGCAGCGCGGCCAGATCGGCGTCCCGGCCGACGAGGGGCACCAGATCCTCCTGGCCCGTGGACTCGGCGACCGAGAGGGCCCGCCAGGCGGCGACCGGTTCGCGCTTCCCCTTCACCCGCAGCGGGGCGACGGCCTCCAGGCGGACCCGGCCGCCGACGAGCCCGGCCGTCTCCGCGCCGATCAGGATCTCGTGCGGCCCGGCGTGCGACTGGAGGCGGGCGGCGGTGTGCACGACGTCGCCGACGACCCTCGCCGCCCCGCCGAGCACCCCCGCCACCACGGCCTCTCCCGAGGCGATCCCGCAGTGGATGTCCAGCCGCACCCCGGGACCGGTCGCGATGGCCGCCACGGACTCGCGGACGGCGCAGGCCGCCCGGACCGCGTGCAGCGCGTCGTCCTCACGGGTGACGAACGCCCCGAAGACGGCCATCACCGCGTCACCGATGAACTTCTCGACCACCCCGCCGTGTTCGGTGACGGCCGTGGTGCAGGCCCGGTAGTAGCGGTCCATGGTGCGCCGCAGCGCCTCCGGGTCCAGGGTCTCGGCCAGCACGGTCGAGCCGACGAGGTCGATGAAGACCGCCGTGACGATTCTGCGGCTGTCCGACGACGCCACCCCCGCGACCACCGGTGTGCCGCACTCCGGGCAGAACCGGGCCCCGTCCGGCACCGCGGCCCGGCAGCCGCCGCACCGCGCGGCACCGTTCACAGGAGCTTGATGTCCTGTCCCTCCACCTCACCGGAGACCGCTTCCAGCCGCTCCTTGACGGAGTTGAGGACCTGGACCTCTTGCTCGCTGAGCGCCGAGAGGACCGAGCGCTGCTCCACCGCCAGCAGGTCCACCGGGTGTCCGGCCTCACGCAGTGCGTGCAGGGCGTCGAAGGTCATGGCTACCGGTACCTCGTTCCCGTAGTGCGGCCAGTCGAGGGTGACGCCGGCCGGTTTGATCGAGCACTCCGCGACCGCCGCCGCGAGGGCGTCGACGGCCTCGGGGGCCTCCTGCCGCTTCCGCTCGTCGGCGGGCAGCGGCGGCCAGATCCCCTGGACCAGAACGCCCTGGGCGTACAGCCGCGCAATCATTTCCGTACGGTTGGACGCGCCCGTTCTTCGGAGCATGTTGCATAAGTGAGCCGCTACCGTGTGCGGGCTGATGCAGAGAGCTTCGGCGATATCCCGGTTCGAGTAGCCGGCGGCCACGAGCGAAGCGATCAGAATCTCACGCCTGGTCAAACCCTTTACCCCTCATTTCGGTGAGCAAAGCATGGGCCGGCAGGGGGATTTCCTCACTCCCGGGGTCAGAGTAGCTGCGGGTCATGTTCCGGACAAGAACGCCTTGAGCGGGATCTCTCACGCACCGATTCATAGTCGATCGAGGGATGTGAACCCGGGGGGCGCCGGAGCAGCCTTGCCGTTGCACCAGCCCGTGACCGTCTCCACGAAGGAGTGACCCATGTCGCAAGCACCCCTCGACGCGCTGCGCAGCGCCGGCACCCCGGTCGACCTGCTGTCGGACTCCGAGCGCGAGGTCTTCAACGCCCTCAGCCCGGACGAGGTCGCGGTCCTCGGCTCGATCCAGGCCCGGCTCAACGCCGTGTCGGCCGCGGTCGAGGGCCAGGTGAACGACAACCAGGTCAACGTTCTCTGCTGATCCCGGCTCTGACGGGTCCGGCGGCACCGGCCGCCGGACCCGGCGGAGACGAGGCGCCCGACCGCCGTGCGTCCGGACACCCAGTGGGAGCGTGATGATGGACCGAGTCAGCAGATACCTGGTGCTGAGCGACCGCGCGTACGCCGACGCCACCGGCGTCCCGGTGCGGCTCGCGTACAGCACCCGCACCGCGAGCACCGTCGCGGTCGACCTCCCCACCGCGCGGGCACTGGAGGCCGGCGACGCCGCCGCGCTGGCCCCGGCCTGGACCGGCGCCCTGCGCGCGGCCCAGCTGCTGGTCCCGGCCGGCGAGGACGAGCTGTCCGCCGTGCTCGACCGCAACCGGCGCGCCTCGGCGGACCGTTCGGCGGTGCACATCGCCCTGCTGCCGACCTCCTACTGCAACATGGGCTGCGCCTACTGCGGCCAGGAGCACACCCGGGGCGGCCTCTCCCGCGACCACCGCGACCGGGTGCGCGACCGCGTGCTGCGCGCCGTGACCGCACCGCGGACCCGCAGCGCCCGCATCGACTGGTTCGGGGCCGAACCGATGATGGGCTACGCGGTCATCCGCGACCTCGCCCCGCGGTTCGTCGCCGCCGCCGCCGAGCACGGCGTCGCCTACTCCTCGGTGATCGTCACCAACGGCTCCCTGCTCACCGCCGCGAAAATCAACACGCTCATCCGCTCCTGCGGTGTCACCCATTTCGAGATCACGATCGACGGGCCGCCGGACATACACAATGAACACCGGCCACTGAAAAGCGGGCGCGGATCTTTCTGGAACATCGTGCGCGCGGTGCGTGCCGTGCTCGACGAGCCCGATCTCGGCCCGGCCCATTTCTCCTTCCGGACGAATGTCGATGTGCACAACCAGGACGCCGTGCCCCGCTATGTCGAGCTGATGGCGGAGCTGGGATTCAGTCATCCGCGCGTCTCCTTCTCGATCCGTCCCGTGCACTCGTGGGGAAACGACGTATCGGCGATCGAGGTGTCCAAACAGAACTTCGCCGAACGCGAGACGGGCTGGCTCAGGCTGCTCACCGGTCACGGGCTGCACACACAGCTGCTGCCGACCGACGTGCACAAGGTCCTGTGCCCCGCCACGACCCGCTCGTCCGAGATCATCAGCAGCACCGGCAACATCTTCTCGTGCAGCGAGTACCCCCTCGTTCCCGAGGCCGAGCGCACCCTCGCGCTGACGCACATCGACCGGGCGGGCACCGAACCGGTCCGGCCGCTGGGCCCCTTCGACGGCTGGAACGACGAGATCGCCGAGGGCACCACCTGGTGCAAGGGCTGCGTCTTCATGCCCACCTGCGGCGGCTCCTGCCCCAAGGCGTGGCAGGAGGGGCACCCGCCCTGCCCCTCCTACAAGTACAACGTCCAGGACCGGTTCGACCTCATCGCCGCCGAATGCGGTCTGCGGGTGGCCGGTGAGCCCGCCGGAGCCCGGTGATGACGGCGGAGACCGGCCCGGACGCCCCGCGCCGGCTGCTCATCGGCGTCTGCGGCTCGGGCAACGTACTCGCCGTGCCGCAGTACCTCATGGCCCTGCGCACCGGCCTCGGACCCGGCGTCGAGATCCGTATGGCCATGACCCGCTCCGCCGCCGCGCTGATCCCGGCCGCGACCATGCGGCTGCTGTGCCGGGACGTGTACTGCGACGGCGAGGACGAGCTGACGACCGGTCATGTCGCCCCGGCCGTCTGGGCGGACCGGTTCGTCGTCCTGCCCGCCACCGCCAACATGCTCGGCCAGGCGGCCAACGGCCTCGCCTCCGGACTCCTCAGCTCCGCACTGCTCGCCCATGAACGCCCGGTGGTGTTCTTCCCGAGCATGAACAGCCTGATGTGGCAGCGCCCGGCCGTCCGCCGCAACGTGGACCGGCTGCGCGCGGACGGCCACGCCGTCGTGGACCCGGTGCCCGCGGCCGGCTGGCAGATCGCCGCGGGAGACGTACGCAAGAACCTCGGGCTGCCGCCGCCCGCCACCGTGACGGCGGTGATCGGCGAGTTCCTGGACATGCCGGTCGGCCCGCTCGGCGGCTGAGCACCCACCCAGCAGAAGGAGAAGACGTGGCAGCGGCCGGACAGCGGCTCCGTACGGCACTGACGGGCGGACCCATGTCCGTGCGCGGCTTCCGGCTGCTGCTCGCCGGACAGCTCTCCTCCACGGTCGGCGACTACTGCTACGCCGTCGCGCTGCCCTGGCTGATCCTCTCCGGCGACGGCGGCCCGGTCCTGCTCGGCACGGTCCTGGCCTGCTACGGCATCCCCCGCGTCGTCACCATCCCGCTGGGCGGGGTGGTGGCCGACCGGATCGGCGGCCGACGAGTCATGCTCATGACCGACCTGGTGCGCGCCGCGGCCGTCGGCCTCCTCGCGGTGCTCGCCTCGGCCGGGACGCCGACGCTGGGCCAGCTCGCCCCCATCGCCGTCGTCCTGGGCGCCTGCTCCGGGATGTTCATCCCCGCCTCCTACACCCTCCTGCCCGCCCTGCTGCGCAAGGAGGACCTCGGCCGGGGCAACGCCCTGTCGACCATGGTCAACCAGGTCGGCGGACTCCTCGGCCCCACCGCGGGCGGCGCCCTGGTGGCCGCCTTCGACGCCGGCCCGGCGCTCACGGTCGACGCCGCGTCCTTCCTCGTCTCGGCGCTGGTCCTCGCCCGGATACGCACCGGCGCGGACGCGCCCGAACACGACGGCCCCGACGCCGCCGACGAGGCCCCGGCCCGCAAGGTGACCTTCCCGGAACTGCTGCGCCACGGAAGGCTGCTGCACGTCGTCCTCGTGGTGGCCCTCGTCTGCAACCTGGCCTTCAACGGCACGATCGAGGTGGCGCTGCCGGAACTGGCCCACCAGGGCATGGGCGCCACCGGCTACGGAATCCTGCTGACCTGCCTGAGCCTGGGCGGGCTGGCCGGCTCCCTGGTCGCCGCCCGCAGCCGTCCGGTGCGGTCGCCCGCCTACCTGTTCGCCACGCTCGCGGTCGTCATGGGCATCGCCCTGGCCGCCGTCCCGTACGCCGGGGGGCTGGCCGGCGCCGCGGTGTGTGTCTGCGTGTACGCCCTGGCCAGCGGCTGGCAGAACATCGTCGTGGTCACGATGCTCCAGGTCTGGGCACCGTCCGCGCTCATCGGCCGGGTCATGAGCCTGGTCATGCTGGCCGTCATGGGCACCTTCCCGGTCTCCGTCGCGGTGGCCGGCTTCGGGGTGCGCCACCTCGGCGCGGCCCCCTTCTTCCCGGTGGCGGGCGGGGCCATCGCCCTCACCGTGCTGGCCGCGCTCACCCAGCGGGTGTTCCGCGAGCACCGCGCCGACACCGAGTACGCCCCACCGGTCGCCGTACCGGCCGGGGCCCCGGCCGCCCGCTCCACGCATCCGGCGCGGGACAACAGTCAGGAGTCACAGCGATGAGCGTCTTCGTCCCGTTGGGCATGGAGCGGTTGAAGAACGCCCCCGGCCACGGCGGCCCGCGGCCCGGGCGGGGCACCGGCGACACCGCGTACCTGCTGGTCAACCCGCCGGTGACCGACCCGACGACCGCCTACCACTCGATCCCGTACCTCGTGGGCGCCGCCAGGGCGGCCGGCCACACCGAGTACGCCTGCGTGGACGCCAACCTCGACGCCTTCACCTATCTCGCCGACCCCGCGCGCTTCGGCGCCGCGCTCACGGCCGCCCGCGCCCTGCGCGCCGAGATCGAGGCGAGGTCCGGCGCCCCCCGCCGGTACGACGAGATCCGCTACCGGCAGGCGCTGGCCGCCGAGGGGCTGACCGCCACCTCGGCGCGCGACGCGATCCGGGTGTTCCAGGACCCCGAGGACTTCTACCACCCGCCGACCTACGCGCAGGCGGTCGCGGTGACGAGCCGGTGGTGGGAGCTGATCGCCCTGGAGATGCCGCCCGGCGCGGCGGACGGCTTCTCGATGCGGGTGAAGTCCGCCGTCAACCTGTGCAGCACCGCGGACCTGTCCGACCCCGCGGTCCCGGCCGCCGTGGCCCGCCCCTTCGAGGGGTACTTCGCCGACGAGTTCGTCCCGAAGCTGCGCGAACGCCCCTGGGCAGTGGTCGGGCTCTCGGTCAACTACACCAGCCAGCTGCCCGTCGCCCTGCGGATGGCCCGCCTGATCCGGACCGTGCTGCCCGACACGGTGATCGTCTTCGGCGGCACCGAGGTCGGCGACGTGGTCAAGTACGCCACCGACCCGGCGGCGGCGTGGCGGGTCTTCCAGGACGCGGACCTGATCGTTCCGGGCGAGGGCGAGGGCGCCCTCATCGGCATCCTGGACGCCGTCGGGAACGGCGCGGTCCGGGGCGGTGACGCCTTCGAGGGCATCGGCGGCGTGATGACCCGGAGCCGCCCGGACCCCGTCATCGCGTACAGCAGCGTGGCGACGCCCGAAACCCCGGCGTACGACGTGTGGGACTGGGACCGGTACTGGTCGCCCGAGCCGGTGATCCTCTACAGCCCGACCCGGGGGTGCTACTGGAACAAGTGCACCTTCTGCGACTACGGCCTCAACACCGACCGGCCGACCTCGCCCTCGCGGGAACGCCCCGTGGAGGCCGTCCTCCAGGACCTGCGGGAGGTGAGCCGCTACGGCAGGACGCTCTACTTCGCGGTGGACGCCATGTCCCCCCGCTATCTGCGCACCCTCGCCGCCGCCCTCGCCGAATCCTCCCTGGACCTGCGGTGGTCCGCCGAACTGCGGCTGGAGCGGACGTTTCCCAAGCGCGCCGTCGGTGAACTCCTCGCGGCCTCCGGCTGCGTCGCGGTCTCCTTCGGCTACGAGTCGGGCAGCCAGCGGGTCCTCGACCTCATCGACAAGGGGGTGCGGATCGACGCCGTGCCGGACGTCCTGGCCGAGCTGGCGCGCCACGGCATCGCCGCGCAGATGATGGGCTTCACCGGCTTCCCCACCGAGACCCGCGACGAGGCGCTGGAGACGTACGAGTTCCTCCAGCACCACGAGAAGCTGTGGACGACCGCGGGCATCGGCCTGTTCGCGCTGACCCCCGGCTCCATCGTCGCCAAGGACCCCGCCCGGTTCGGCATCGAACTCCTGCCGACCTCCGCCTCCGACGACATCCGGCGCTATGTGCCCTGGCGCGACCGCGCGTCCGGCGAGGTGCACTGGCCGGAGGCCGAGGACCCCCGCGTCCCGCGCGAACACAGCGCCGGCTTCCGCAGGACCAGCTTCGACCGGCCCTTCGTCGGCGGCATCGACGCCGCGCACACCCTGCTGTACCACGCCCGCTTCGGCCGGGGGCTGCTGCCCGAGACCCCCGACGGCCCGGGCCGCGACGACCAGCCCCGCGTCCGCCTGGTCGAGGAACCGGTCGTGACCATCCCCTTCGCCTCCGTCGAGGGGCTTACCGGCGTGGGCGACCTGCTGGCGCAGGTCAGCCGGCGCAGCCGGGCGCACCTGGACACCACGTCCGGCGGTTACGCGGAATGGCTCGACGGCACCGGTACGGCCCGGCCCGGTTCCTGCGGGGTCCTGGTCCTCGCCCACGGCGACCTCGTCGAGGTGCCCGCCGGCGTGGACTTCGGCGCCGACAACGCGGTGACCCGGGCCCTGCGCCTGATGCTCGCGACACAGGCCCGCGCCTGAGGCCGTCGAAGCCGTCCGGGGCGGCCGATTGAGACGCCCGGCGTCTCGGTTCCGGGGGAACTGGGTATTGGACCGGTCACGCCGCCGGGTGCGAGGGTCGTGCCTGGCCCTGTCGTCGCGTTCCCGTCTGCCGGCCCGCCCGCCGGGCGGACGACGGGAACGCGACGACAGGGCCCAGACCCGCGCACCCCGTCTCCCGGAAAGGCCCCGCCGTGCCCGACGCCCTCGATGTCGTGATCTGCGAACCCCTGCGCACCCCCATCGGCCGCTTCGGCGGGGTGTTCGCCGCGGAGAAGCCGGCCGCCCTCGCGGCCCGCGTGATCGCCGAGGTCGTCGCCCGGACCGGCATCGACCCCGACCGGGTGGACGAGGTGATCCTCGGCCACTCCTACCCGACTGCGGAGGCGCCCGCGATCGGCCGGGTCGCCGCCCTGGACGCCGGGCTCCCGCAGTCGGTGACCGGCCTCCAGACCGACCGCCGCTGCGGCTCCGGGCTGCAGGCGGTCCTGGACGCGGCGATGCAGATCCGGGCCGGGTTCAGCGAGGTCGTCATCGCGGGCGGCGTCGACGTGATGAGCGGCGCCCCGTACTACACGCACGACGGGCGCTGGGGCATCAAGGGCCCCGGCCTCCAGCTCCACGACGCCCTCGCCCGGGGCCGGGTCACCGCGGGCGGCGTCCGCCACCCGGTGCCCGGCGGCATGATCGAGACCGCCGAGAACCTGCGCCGGGCGTACGGGATCAGCCGCGCGGACCAGGACGCGCTGGCCCTGCGCTCGCAGCGGCGGGCGGGGCTGGCCGCCGCCGAGGGCCGGTACGAGAAGGAGACGGTCCCGGTCACCGTCAGGACCAGGAAGGGCGAAACGGTGGTCTCCGCCGACGAGCACCCCCGCCCCGACACCACCGCCGAACAGCTCGCCGCCCTCCGCCCGGTCATGCTGAAGTCCGACCCGGAGGCCACGGTCACCGCGGGCAACGCCAGCGGCCAGAACGACGCGGCGGCCGCCTGTCTGGTGACGAGCGCCGCCACCGCCGAACGCCTCGGCCTCACCCCGCTGGTCCGGCTGGTCTCCTTCGCCCGCGCCGGGGTGCCCGCCGCGACCATGGGCCTCGGGCCCGTCCCCGCGACCGAGGCCGCGCTCGGCCGCGCCGGGCTCACCCTCGCCGACCTCGACCTGATCGAGGTGAACGAGGCGTTCGCCGCTCAGGTCCTGGCCTGCACCCGGGAGATGGGCCTCGGCGAGAAGGACCACGAGGAGCGGATCAACGTGAACGGCTCCGGCGTCTCGCTCGGCCACCCGGTCGGCGCGACCGGCGCCCGCATCCTCGCCACGCTCACCCGCGAACTGCACCGCCGCGAGGCCCGCTACGGCCTGGAGACCATGTGCATCGGCGGCGGCCAGGGCCTCGCCGCGGTCTTCGAGCGCGTCGCGCCCTGACGGGGCGGCTACCGGGCCTCCGGGCCGAAGTCCTCCGCGAAGTAGCTGTCGTGGCGGACGCGGAACCGCTTCAGCTCCTCACCGCCCCGCTGCGACATCTCCGCGACCCGCTCGAAGTACTCCTCGCGCGGGGCGCCCGGCGAGAACAGCATGAGCATCGACATCGGCTCGTCGGTGACGTTCCTGAAGGCGTGCAGCCCGCCGACCGGCACGTACAGGAAGTCGCCGGTCCGGCCGGTCACCCACCGCTCGCCGTTGCAGAGCTCGATCTCGCCGGAGAGGACGTAGAACGACTCCGACATCGCCTTGTGGAAGTGGGTCTTCGCCCCGGCGGACCGGGCGGCCAGATCCACCTTGTACAGCCCGTACTCACCGCCCGTCGAGCCGTTGGTGGCGAGGTAGTGGGTGGCGCCGCCGTCCGGCGAGGTGATGTCCGGCGGGGTGTCCGCGGGCCGGAAGACGGCGTTCACCTCGCCCGTGGCGCCGAGGTAGCGGGGCTCCGGGTACTCCAGGTGCTCCGGGTACGACATGGTGCGCTCCTTCGATCGGTGTGCACCCACCCTCGCGCCCGCCCCGGCCGGACTCCATCGGGCGCGCGGACGATCTTCGGCCGGCCGGGGACCAGGACCGGGGGCCCGTCCCGGCCGACCATCGTCCTACTGCTTCGCGGCCGCCCGCTCGTCCGCCACCGGAGCCGCCGCCAGGTGGTCCTCCGCCGCGTCCGGGTCCGCCAGCCGGTTCAGCCGGGCCGGCACGTCGAGGCCGACCAGCAGCACCACGATCACCGTGCCCGCGAAGGTCAGCACCGCCAGGGCCTGCCCGAGGCTCATCCCCGACGCCAGATGTGCGCCGAGCACCGGCGCGACCGCCCCGCCCAGCGCGCCCACGTTGTAGGTGAAGCCGAGCGCGGCGCCCCGGCTGCGGGTCGGGAAGTGGCCGCCGATGTAGCGGGGGAGGAGGCCGGAGATGCCGAAGCTGGTCGCCTGGAGCAGGAAGAGCAGGGCGCCGAGCAGCAGCAGGTTGTCCTCCACCGCGAACACCGGGTAGACGAAGGCGAGCGAGGCCAGCAGCGTCAGCGCGTACGCCTTCTTCGTGCCGATCCAGTCGCCGAGGAAGCCGGCCAGCCAGCAGCCGGCCATGGTTCCGAAGCCCGCGAAGTACAGGACGTCGGTGACCTGGTCCGTCGAGTAGCCCAGCTCCGTCTTCAGATAGGTCGGCAGCAGGGCCTGGATCGGCCAGGAGTACAGGAACGCGAAGAACAGCGTCACGATCATCGACAGATAGAGCACCCAGCCGCGCTTCCCGCCCAGCTGCACCGCGAGCGCCGCCAGGGATATCCCGGCGACCACCGAGAGCACCGGCACCATGCCCGCGCCGCCCGGTGTGAAGACCAGGAAGAGGGAGAGCGTGGCGACGGCCACCAGGACCGTGTTGACGGCCGCCCGGCGCGGGGTCAGGAACAGCGGCCGGAACGGGTTGGGCTTCGCGCCCTCGTCCGCGACGGACTCCGTCCACTCCTCCGCCTCCGGCAGCGCCCGCCGCATCCACAGCGCGACGGCGATCGGGATCAGCCCCAGGTAGAACATCCAGCGCCAGCCGAGCGAGGGCACCACCCAGTCGTACACCTGGGCGGCCAGCACCGAGCCCACCGAGAAGCCGGAGATCAGGAAGCCGCTGGCCCGGTTGCGCAGGGCGGGCGGCCAGCTCTCCATCACGTACGTGGAGCTGGCGCTGTACTCGCCGGCCATGCCCATGCCGATGGCCAGCCGGGCGGCGAACAGGCTGTGGTAGTTCCACGCGAACCCGCAGGCGAAGGTGCCCAGCGAATACAGCAGGATGCTCGCCACCATCGACAGCTTCCGCCCGTAGCGGTCGCCGAGGGCGCCGAGCACGGCGCCGCCGAGCCAGCGGGTGATGAAGGCACCGGAGATCAGGCTGGCCGCCTGCACCGTGCTCAGGCCGAAGTCGTCGCTGATCTCGGTCAGCACGAGGGTGATCAGCACGAAGTCGAAGCCGTCGAGGACATAGCCGATCCAGGCGGCGAAGAAGGACTTCCACTGGGTGCCGCTCACCTGGCGGTACCAGGGGAGCGCGGGGGGTGTGGTGGTGTGCACGGTGACTCCAGAATGCGCGACGGTGTTCACCTTTGAACAGCCGTCCCGCGAAAAGGGGCAGTTCAGCGCCGGGTGAGGCCCGTCACGAAGCGGGCGGTGAGGGCTGTCGGCGCGGTGATGGCGGTACCGACGACGACACTGTGCGCGCCGCGCGCCAGGGCCTCGGCCGCGTCCTCGGGGGTGTTGATACGGCCTTCGGCGACGACCGGTGCGTCGATCGCGGCGGCGAGAGCGGCGACCAGGTCCAGGTCGGGCCCGGTCCGCTTCGGCTGCCCGGGCACATAGCCGGACAGGGTGGTGGAGACGAAGTCCGCGCCGAGCCGGGCGGCGGTGACGCCCTCGGCGAGGGTGGAGACGTCGGCCATGACCAGCGCGCCCGCCGCGTGGACCGCCTCGACCAGCTCCGCGAACGTCGAGCCGTCGGGGCGCGGCCGGTCGGTGGCGTCCGCCGCGACGACGGCCGCCCCGGCCTCCGCGACCGCGAGGGCGTGCCGGACGGTCGGCGTGATGTAGACGCCGAGGTCGCCGTCCTTCCACAGCCCGACGACCGGCAGGTCCACGGCGGCGGTGATCGCGGCGACGACCTCCGGCTCGTTGGCCCGGATCGCCGCGCCGCCGCCGGCCGCCGCCGACCGGGCCAGCCGCACCAGCGTGGCGGTGTCCCGCATCGGGTCGCCCGGAGGCGCCTGGCAGGACACGATCAGCTTGCCCCGGAGGGCGGCGGCCAGTTCCTGTGCGTTCATCGAAGAGCTCCCGGGTGGTGGAGGGGACTGGTGAGGGTGAGGGCCGCCGCGCCGAGCACGGCCGCGTCGTGGCCGAAGAGCGGGGCGTGCGGGACGAGCCCGCGCAGCGGCGCCATCAGCTCGGCCGCGAAAGCGTCGCGCAGCGCCTCGGTGTACAGCGGCCCGATGCGCGGGACCCCGCCGCCGACGACGACGCGGTCGGGCCCGAGGGCGTTGGCGAGCCCGCCGAGCACCCGCCCGGCGGCCGAGGCGCCCGTGGTGATCGCGGTGACGGCCTCCGCGTCGCCCTCGGCGGCGCGCGCGGCGACCGTCTCCAGGCGGTCCACGGGCGCGCCGGTCAGCCGCTCGTAGTGGGCGGCGATCCCGGGCCCGGAGGCGATGACCTCCAGATGGCCGGCGGCCCCGCAGGTGCAGGGCAGCCCGGCCGCCTCCGGGCTCGGCAGGTGGCCCAGGTGCCCGGCGATGCCGGCCGCGCCGTGCACCATCCGGCCGTCCGCCGCGAGCGCGCCGCCGACGCCCGTCCCGATCGCCGCGAACAGCAGCGAGGCGTGGCCGCCGTGCTCGGCGCGCAGCGCGTCCAGCTCCGGGCCCGCCGTGGCGCGGACGTCGTTGTCGCAGGCCACCGCGTATCCGGTGCGGTCCGCCAGGCCGGTGCCCAGCGGGGTCCCGGCCCAGCCCCGGATCGCGTCGGTGGCGCTGGTGACCGTGCCGGTACGGGGATCGATCACCCCGGCCGCCGCGACGCCGAGCACGGACGCGGTGCGGCCGGGGTCGACCTCGGCGACGGCCGCCGCGAGCGCGTCGAGCACCGCCGCCGCGCCGCTGCGGGCCGGAGTGGGCCGGGAGCACCGGGCCGTCACCGTGCCGTCCGCGCCGAACAGCGCGGCGGCGATCTTCGTACCGCCCAGATCCAGACCGACGACCGGCCGCCGCTCCGGAAGCGCCACGGGGGCCGCCATCGCGGCCGTCGCGGGGCCCGTCGTGGGACCCGCCCCCGCAGCCGCCCCTGCGGCCGTCACCGGAGCCGTCACGGGGCCCGTCATGGGACCCGCCCCCGCAGCCGCCCCCGCGGCCGTCATCGGAGCCGTCACGGGGGCCGTCGTGGGACCCGCCCCCGCAGCCGCCCCCGCGGCCGTCATCGAACCCGCCCCCGCGGCCGTCACCGGAGCCGTCATCGGACCGGCGGCAGGCCCGCGTCGCGCAGCCGCCCGGAGACGTACGCGACGGACTCCGCCGACAGCTGGATCTGCGGGAACACCGTGTCGCCGCACTCGATGACCCCGAGCAGCTGCAGCGCCGCCTTGAACGAGCCGAGCGCCGACGAGCTGCGGCCCATGTCCGCCTCCGGGCCCGCGTCGACCATCGCGAACAGCTCGACCAACCGCTCCTGCTCCTTGGCCGCCAGCGACCAGTCACCGGCGCGCGCGGCTTCGTAGAGCCGTACGTAACCGGCCGGGTCGACATTGCCGATGCCCGGGACGACCCCGTCGGCGCCGGCCAGCAGGGCCGCGTCCACGGTCAGTTCGGAACCGGTGAGGATGCTGAAGCCCGGCACCGGTCCGTGCGCCCGGCCCTCGCGGCCGCCGAGCTCCACGACGAGCCGGCGCAGCCCGCCCTCGTCGCCGCTGCTGTCCTTGAGGCCGGCCAGCGTGCCGTCCTCGGCCAGTTCGCGGACCAGGGCGGCGGAGAGCTTGCTGTGCACGGCGACCGGGATGTCGTACGCGAACAGCGGCAGGTCCACCTCGGCGCGCAGCCGGCGGAAGTGCGCGGCGATCTCGCGCGGGTGGGTGCGGGTGTAGAAGGGCGCGGTCGCGACCAGGGCGTCCGCGCCGAGGCCGGCGGCGGCCCTGGCGTGCTCGGCGACCCGGGACGTGGTGGTGTCGATGACCCCGGCGAGGACCGGGACCCGGCCGTCGGTGGCGTTGACGACGGTCTCCAGGACCGTGGCGCGCTGCTCGTCGGTGAGGTAGGCGACCTCGCTGGTCGACCCGAGGGCGAACAGCCCGTGCACGCCGCCGCCGATGAGGTGTTCCACGAGCCGGGCGAGCGAGGCGGTGTCGATCTCCCCGTGCGAATCGAGCGGGGTGCAGACCGGCGGGACGACGCCGCGCAGCGGTGCGGGCAGGGACATAGGAAGGCTCCAGACGTGAGACGTAAGATGTCTTATGTCTGCGGTACCTTAATCAGACGCTCCTGCGAACGGTCAAGGGGCACCAGCACCTCGGGAGGACGTTGTGGCGCGGCCCACCATGGCTCAGGACATCGAGCGCAGGGTCAAGGAGCTCATCCTGGAGCGCGGCCTCGCCCCCGGCGACGTCCTGCCCACCGAGACCGAGCTGATGGACCTCTTCGAGGCCGGCCGGGTCTCCGTGCGCGAGGCCCTGAAGTCGCTCCAGGCGGTCAAGGTCGTGGAGATCCGCCGGGGTTACGGGACCTTCGTGGGCTCGCTCTCCCTGTCGCCGTTCGCCGAGGGCCTGGCCTTCCGGGCGGCCGTCCGCCACCGCCAGGGCGAACCGGGCCTGGCCGAGCTGATGAAGGTGCGCGAGGCGCTGGAGGCCGGGCTCGTCGGGTCCGTCGCGGCCGGCGTTCCGGAGGAAGACCTCGGCGTGCTGCGCGCGCTCGTCGCGAAGATGGAGGCCGAGGCGGCGGACGGCGGCCGGGTCGCCCGCGCCACGGACCGGGCCTTCCACCTCGCGCTCTACGCCGGGCTCGACAACCACCTGCTCAGCGAGGTGCTGGACGCCTTCTGGGCCGCGATGGACCGGGTGCGCGAGGACTTCGACGACGGCCACCAGGACCCGTGGGTCACCTGCCGCCAGCACCGCGAGATCGTGGAGGCGGTGGCGGCGGCCGACGGGGAGCGCGCGGTCCGGGCCATGCGCACCCACTTCGACGGCATCCGGGACCGGCTGACCGCGGGGTGACGGGGGCTCAGGGCTCGCCCGTGACCGCCCTGACCGCCATGCGCACCGCGCGCTCGGAGACCGCCGCGCAGTCGTCGCCCGCCTCGATCGCCGTCGTGGCGGCGTTCACGATGCCCTGGAGCAGGACCGCCGTGCGGCGCGGGTCCTCCTCGCCCAGCTCGGTGAGCGCCTCGGTCAGCGGCGTGAGCAGCGCCCCGTGCACCCGGCCCGCGCTCTCCCGTACCAGCTTCGCGTCCCGCACCCCCGCCAGCGCCCGCGCGATCCGGTGCTCACCGGTCCGCACCAGCTCGAGCTGCGCCGACACATACGCGGCGATCCGCTCCCGGGGCGTGCGCGCCGCCGCCATCCCGGCCTCGATGGCGTCCGTCCAGCGGGGCAGCGCGTCCTCGACCACGGCCGCGAAGAGCTCCGGCCGGCCCGGGAAGTACTTGTAGACGCTGTTGCGCGCCAGGCCCGTGGCCCGGGCCACCGCCGCGAAGGTGACCGCCTCCGCGTCGCCGCCCTCCAGCAGCTCGCGCGCCGCCCGCACCAGGGCCAGCCGCTGCTGGGCGTGGTGCTCGGCGACCGTGGCGGCGCTGATCCGGGGCATCCGCCCAGTCTAGAAGCCCCGCGCCCCCGTTGGACCGGCCCCCACTTAGGGACGGTGTGTCCCCATCATCTATGTTGGCGACGCACCGTCCCTAAACCGATACCCCGAAGGGAACCGCCGTGTTCCTCGCACTGCTGGAGCTGCGCGCCGCCCGAGGGCGCTTCGCGCTCATGGGCTCCGTCGTGGTGCTCGTCGCCGCCCTCGTCGGCATCGTCTCCGGTTTCACCACCGGACTCGGCGACGACACCGTCTCGGCCCTGCGCGCGCTGCCCGCCTCCCACCTGGTCTTCTCGTCCGACGCCCGCTCCGACCAGTTCGCCCGGAGCCTCCTCGACGCCAGGACCGCCGCCGCCTGGCGTACGGACGCGGGCACCGACGCCACGCCGCTCGGCGTCTCCATCACCCGCGGCACGACCGACCGGGGCGCCGAGGTCGACCTCGCCGCCTTCGGGGTCGAGCCGGACGGCTTCCTCAGCCCCGCCGTCACCGGCGGCAGCCGGCTCACCACGGCCGACGCCGGCACCGTCGTGATCTCCGACGCGCTCACCGACGAGGGGGTGGCCGTCGGCGACACCCTCGTCATCGACCGCCTCGGCGTCCGGCTCCGCGTCGTCGGGACCACCGGACGCCTGAGCTACGGCCATGTGCCCGCCGCCTACGTGCCGCTGAAGACCTGGCAGCGCATCCGGTTCAGCACGCCCGGCGCCCCCGCCGCCGCAGCCGTCCCCGACGAGATCAGCGCCCTGGCGCTGCGCACCCCGCCCGCCACCCCGGCGGCGGACCTGGACGAGCGCCACTCCACCACCACGCTCACCAGGCAGGAGGCGTACGAGGCGGCCCCCGGCTACACCGGGGAGCGCGTCACGATGACCTCGATCCAGGTCTTCCTCTACCTGATCGCCCCGCTCGTCGTCGGCGCCTTCTTCGCCGTCTGGACCGTGCAGCGCGGACCCGAACTCGCCCTGCTCCGCGCCCTCGGCGCCTCCCGCCGGCGGCTGCTCGCCCACACCGTCGTCCAGGCGGCCCTGGTCGTCGTGGCCGGCACCGCCCTCGGCGCCGTCCTCGCGGCGGCGGTCGGCCTGCTCGTCGGGGAGCAGGTGCCCTTCAGCCTGCCGGCCACCACCCTCGTCACCACCATGTGCACCGTCGCGGCCGTGGGGCTCGCCGGCACCGCGCTCACCCTGCGGCGGGTCACCGCCGCCGACCCGTTGACCATGCTGGGAGCCAACCGATGAACGCCCCGACGCCCCGCACGCTCGAACTGGACGGCGTCACCGTCTCCTTCGGGCGGGGCGACACCCGTACCACCGTCTTCGAGGGCCTGGCCCTCACCTTCGAACCGGGCGTGCTGACCGCCCTCGTCGGCCCCTCCGGCTCCGGCAAGTCCTCGCTGCTGGCCGTGGCGGGCGCCCTGCTGCGGCCCTCGGCCGGCCGGGTCCTGCTCGGCGGCGACGACCTGGCGGCCCTCACCGACGCCGGGCGCGCCCGGGTCCGCCGCGACCACATCGGCTACATGTTCCAGAGCGGCAACCTGCTCTCCGCCCTCCCCGCGGTCGAACAGCTCCTGGCCGCCGCGTACATCGGCGGCCGCAGTCCCCGCACGCACCGGGCCCGGGCCGAGGAGGCGCTGCGCGCGGTCGGCCTGGGGCATCGGCTGCGCCACCGCCCCGAGCAGCTGTCCGGCGGCGAACGCCAGCGCGTCGCCCTGGCCCGCGCGCTCTTCCTGGCGCCCCGGCTGCTCCTGGTGGACGAGCCCACCGCGGCCGTCGACCGGTCCCAGGCGGGCGAGCTGGCCGCGCTGCTGGCCGAGCGCACCCGCGAGGACCACTGCGTCACCGTCGTCGCCACCCACGACCCGGCGGTCGCCGAGGCGGCCGGCCGGGTCGTGGACATGGCCACGCTGACCGCGTGACGGGCGCGGCGGTTACGGCGTGACCGTCACCGTCGCGCTCCCCGACGCGGTCTTCCCGCTCGCCCGGTACGTCGCCGTCAGCCTCACGTCACCGGAGGCGCCGGCCGGGATGGTCACGGGGACCTTCACATTGGCGCCCTCGCCCGGCCCGGTCGCCGGGAACGCCACCGGCTTCGTCGTCCAGCCCGCGGGCACGGTCAGCTCGACCGTGCCCGCGTCGCGGCGGACGTCCATCCGGTTGACGACCCGGACGGTGATCTCGGCGGTCGTGCCCGCCTTCAGGGTGGCCGGCGGGGTGAGGGTGATGTCCGCGCAGGTGCCGCCGAGCCACTTCAGGTCGAACGAGGAGTAGGTGATGTGTTCGTAGTTCCCGCGTTCGTAGAGCAGCCCGAGCCGCCCGTCCGGGAGCCGGGTCAGCGTGGAGTAGGCGGCGGCGCCCGGGTCCACGACCTTCTTGATCGGCCAGGTCTTCCCGTTGTCGCAGGACATCTTGACCGTGAGGTTCTTGCGCGAGGTGGCCTCGGTGTTGCTGAACAGCAGCCAGGAGGACTGCGGGTCGGAGGCCGGCGCGTCGGGGGCGTACCGCATGACCGAGCCGTTGTTCGCCGGGTCGGGCAGCTCGGTGTCCTGGACGAACGGCGTGTACGTGACCCCGCCGTCCGAGGAGTACGCGACCGTACGGTAGGGCGCGGAGCGGTTGTTGAGCATGACCGTGCCGTCGTTCAGCTCGACGGTCTTGTTCTCGTCGCCGCCCGGACCGACCGGGGTGCCCATGTGCCACGTGTCGCCGTGGTCGTCGCTGTACGCGCTGACCGCGTAGTTGGCGCCGTTGTTCCGGATGGCGTACTGCTGGATCAGCCGGCCCCGGTGCGGGCCGTTGCGCAGCTGGATGCCCTCGCCGGACGAGGCGAACATCCCGCCCCAGGCGGGGTTCTTGATCTGCTGGGTGATCCGGCGGTGGGTCCAGGTGAGCCCGTCGTCGTCGGAGTAGCTGTAGTCGGCCTGGAGTACGTCCGGATCGGTCTCGTCGTTGCCGGTGGCCGAGCCGAAGAAGCCCTGGTTCTCACCGGCCGCGTAGAACAGGAAGATCCGCCCGGTGACCCGGTCGACCAGCAGGCTCGGGTCCCCGTAGCCCTTGGGCGCGGCGTCCTTGCGGACCACCTGCTGAGCCTGCCAGGTCGTCCCGCCGTCGGTGCTGCGCCGGAGCACGATCCCGATGTTGGACGGCAGGTCGCCCAGCGTCGGCCGGGCGTCGTACGCGGCGAGCAGGGTGCCCCTGTTCGACGTGGTGAGGGCCGGGATGCGGTAGTGGGGGGAGCCGACGCCGTCGACGGTCAGGTCCTGGGACGTGAGCGTGCCGGGGGCGGGTGACGCGGCCTGCGCGGTGCTGGTCGTGGTGACGACCAGCAGGGCGGCGCCGAGCAGGGCGACAGGGACGGTTCGCTGCATGGACGATCTCTCTCTCGTCAGGAGCGACCGGCCTGCCCCGATGACAGGCCGGTGAACAGGGAGGCCACCCAGGCCAGTTGCTCCCGCTGCTGGTACTCCGCGCCGCCCTCGTGGCCGTTGAACGGATAGACCCGTACGTCCTTGGGCCCGGCGTAGCCGTTGTAGGCGGTGAAGCAGGTGGAGGGCGGGCAGATGTCGTCCATCATCGCGATGGAGAACAGCGCGGGGGCCGTGGCCCGGGTGGCGTGCAGTGCGGCATCGAAGTACGCGAGCGTGGCGAAGACCTGCTCGGTGCGGTCGCGGTGCAGCTTGAGGTATTCGGCGATCTCGGTGTACGGGGGGCGCCCCGCGATCTCGGCGCCCCGGCGGACGTTGCACAGGAACGGCACGTCCGGCATGACCCCGGCGAGCCCCGGCACCAGCCCGGCGACGGCCAGCGCGATGCCGCCGCCCTGGCTGACCCCGGTCACCACGATCCGGTCCGGGTCGATCTCCGGGTGCTCCCGCACCGCGTCGACGCACCGCACCGCGTCGGTGAACAGCCGCCGGTAGTAGTACGTTCCGGGGCTCTCGACGCCCCGGGTCAGGAAGCCGGGCACCACGCCCGGAGCGCCCCCGTCCGGATCGGCGGTGGCTCCGCCGGCCGCCGCCCAGCCCTGCCCCCGGGTGTCCATCAGCAGGTGGGCGTGACCGGCCGAGGCCCACAGCAGGTTCTCGTGGGCCAGGCCCCGGCCGCGCCCGTAGCCCAGGAAATCCACCACGCAGCCCAGGGGTTCGGCCGCCCCGGCGGGCATCCGCAGCCAGCCGCGCACCGGCTGCCCGGCGAAGCCCGGGATCGTCACGTCGTACGTGCGGATCTGGGTGAGCCCGGTGCGTACCTCGGCGAACAGGGGCTTGCCGGAGGCATGGGCGCGGGCCTCCGCCAGGGTCCGGGACCAGAAGGCGTCGAAGTCCGCGGGGACGGGCAGCGGCGGCCGGTAGTCGCGGCAGGCGTCGAGCGAGAGGTCCGTCAACGGCATGGAGGTGCCCTCCTGGGGCGTGGCGCGGAAGGTGCCGGGGCGTGGAGCCTCGACATCAGATGCATGACGTCTGATGTCCTGTCGGCACACGGACCCTAGGCACCGCCCGAGGCGGCCGTCAAGGGGTGTTCCGGGACCGCCCGGACCCGCCCGGACCCGCCCGGACCCGCCCGGGACCGTCCGGGGCGGCCGGCCGGCCCGGCGCGGCGGCTCGAAGCGGCGGCCCGGCGCGGCAGTACGGCGCGACGGCTCAGCGCGGCGGCTCAGCTCCGGGCGCGGGCCTCGGCGATCCGCCGGCGCACGGGCGCGTAGTGCTCGCCGAGCGCCTTCATGAACCCGGTGATGTCACCGGCCCGCGCGGCGTCCACGATGTTCTGGTGGGCGGTGATCGTCTCGGTCTCGTCGGCCTGCGTGAACCCGTCCAGGTGCGGCGCGACGATCGTGTACACGTCCCAGAAGGCCATCGAGAGCTGGCCGATCAGCTCGTTGCCCAGCGGGGCCACGAGGAGGGCGTGGAAGGTGCGGTCGGCGTCCACGAAGCCGTGCCCCTCCTGGGCGCCCGTCTCGCGCATGGTGGCCACCAGGGCGTCCAGCGCGTCCAGCTGGTCCGCGCTGAGCCGCGAGACGATCCGGTCGGCCATCCCGCGCTCGAACAGCTCGCGCACGTCGACCAGGTCGGCCATGACCTGGAAGTCGTCGTCGGGGGAGAGGAGGCCCCGGAAGGTCAGGCTCTCCACGAGCGCGGACAGGCTCAGCCGGCCGACGTAGGTGCCGTGGCCGTGCCGGACGTCCACGATGTCCAGCGCGTCGAGGATCTTGACGGCCTCGCGGACGCTGGAGCGGCTGGCGCCGAGCGCCTCGCACAGCGCGGGCTCGGTGGGCAGCGGGTCCCCGGGGCGGAGCCGTTCGTCGAGGATGTACCGCTTGATGCCGTCCACGACTTCCTGCCGGAGCAGCTGCCGGCCGGCTTTCGTTCCGGACATATGTGAACTCCCCACCTCTTGACCCCTCTCGATTGTCAAGCTACGTTCCCACGCTATCAAGGCATCAGACATCTGACGTCTGATGCGAAGGGTTCCGCGGCCCTCGCGCGAACCCGCGCCAGCCCCCCGTCACCCGTCCCAGACGCCCCACCTCAAGTCCCTGGAGGACCCGTGCCCGAGCTGAGATCAGCCGGTGTCGAGCGCCGCACCTTCCTGCGTCACACCGGCGTCATCGGCGCCGCGGCCGCCATCACGGCCGGCCTGTCCGCGTGCGGCGGCCCGTCCTCGACCGCCAACGGCTCGACCGGCAAGGGCGGCGGCAGCGACCTCATCGAGGCCGGCCTGTCCTACCCGCTGTCGACCGGCTTCGACCCCATGATCACCTCGGGCGCGACCCCGTACGCCGCCAACATGCACATCTTCGAGGGCCTGGTGGACCTCGACCCGGCAACGCTCGTGGCCCGGCCCGCACTCGCCACCGAGATGCCGAAGAAGATCAACGCCACCACCTACCGCGCCACGCTCCGCGAGGGCGCGACCTTCCACGACGGCTCGCCCGTCACCGCCGACGACGTGGTGTTCAGCTTCGAACGCATCCTGGACCCGGAGAACGCCTCCCTGATGGCCCAGTTCGTGCCCTTCATCGACACCGTGAAGGCCGTCGACCAGGCCACGGTCGAGTTCACACTCAAGTACCCCTTCGCGCTCTTCCCGTCCCGCATCGCCGTGGCCCGGATCGTGCCGAAGAAGATCGTCGAGCCCGACCCCAAGGCCTTCGACGCCAAACCCGTCGGCTCCGGCCCGTACAAGTTCGTCTCCGCCACCCGCGAGGACAAGATCGTCTTCGAGGCGTACGACAAGTACAACGGCGCACACCCCGCCAAGGCCAAGAAGATGGTCTGGCGCCTGATGTCCGACCAGTCGGCCCGCGTCAGCGCCATGGAGTCGGGCCGCGTCCAGGCCATCGAGGACGTGCCCTACATCGACGTCAAGCGCCTGTCCGGGTCCGCGAAAACCGAGTCGGTGCAGTCCTTCGGCCTGCTCTTCCTCATGTTCAACACGGCCGACGAGCGGTTCGCCGACAAGCGGGTGCGCCAGGCCCTGCACTACGCCCTGGACACCGAGAAGATCATCTCCACCGCCATGGTCGGCAACGCCACCGCCGCCACCGGCTACGTCCCCGCCACCCACCCCGACTACCACAAGGCCGCCACCGTCTACACGCACGACGTGGACAAGGCGAAGAAGCTCCTGGCCGAGGCGGGCGCCAAGGGCCTCTCCTTCACCGTCCTGACCACCGACACCGGCTGGGTCAAGGACATCGCCCCCCTGCTCAAGGAGAGCTGGGAGGCCGCCGGCGTCAAGGTCACGCTCAGCATCGCCCAGTCCCCGGCCCAGTACGCGAAGATCGACAAGGGCGACTTCGACGTCCTCGTCGCCCCCGGCGACCCGTCCGTCTTCGGAAACGACGCCGACCTGCTGCTCCGCTGGTTCTACTACGGCTTCTGGCCCGAGAGCCGCTACGGCTGGGGCAAGTCCGCCGCGTACAAGAAGGTGCGCCAGACCCTCGACAAGGCCGCGCAGGCCGCCGACGAGGCGAAGCGCAGGGAGCTGTGGGGCCAGGTCACCGACCTCGTCGCCGACGAGGCAGCGCTCTATCCGATCCTGCACCGCAAGCTGCCCACCGCCTGGAACGAGAAGGCGCTCCCCGGCTTCAAGCCGCTGCCCACCACGGGCCTGTCCTTCCTGGACGTCAGCCGCGGCTGAGGGCTTCGTCAGCCCCCGCCCGAAACCCCGGTCCGGGACGTACGGCCACCCCACCCGGCGTCCCGGACCGGACCGCCCAACCGCAAGGAACCCGACGATGGTTGCTTTTCTCCGGCTCGCGCTGCGCCGCGTCGCGATGATGCCGGTGATGATCCTCGGCATCGCGCTGCTCGTCTTCGTGGTGCTGCAGTTCTCGCCGGTCGACCCGGCCTTCAACGCGCTCGGGGAGAGCGCCACACCCGAGGCCCGTGCGGCCTTCGCCGAGGCCAACGGCCTCAACGACCCGCTGCCCGTGCGCTACTTCCACTTCCTCGGGCAGCTGCTCCACCTCGACCTCGGCATGACCGTCCCGCCCAGCCAGCCCGTCGCCGACCGCATCACCGCCGCCTTCCCGCTCACCCTCCAGCTGACGGTCCTCGGCCTGATCCTCGCGATCGTCCTCGCCGTCGTCGCCGGTGTGCTCGGCGCGATGTACCGCGACCGCTGGCCCGACCAGCTCTTCCGGGTGCTGTCCATGGCCGGGGTCGCCATCCCCTCGTTCTGGCTCGGCGTCCTGCTCATCCAGCAGTTCGCCCTGAACACCCCCGTCTTCCCGACCGGCGGCTACACCAACCCCGCCGACTCCTTCAGCGGCTGGCTGCGCTCCATGGCCCTCCCGGCCATCTCGCTCGCCGTCCCCGTCGCCGCCTCGCTCGCCCGCCTCGTACGGACCTCGATGGTCGCCGAACTCGACCGCGACTACGTCCGCACCGCCCGCGGCAACGGCCTGCCCGTCCTCCTGGTGATCCGCTCGGTGCTGCGCAACGCGCTCGTCACCCCGCTCACCGTGCTCGGCGTCAAGGTCGGCTACCTGCTCAGCGGCGCCGTCGTCATCGAAGCGATCTT
This sequence comes from Streptomyces sp. 130, assembly GCF_007096885.1. GTDB lineage: Bacteria > Actinomycetota > Actinomycetes > Streptomycetales > Streptomycetaceae > Streptomyces. The sequence goes on from NZ_VJNO01000007.1 coordinate 73,920, forward strand.
CGACCTGCCCGGCATGGGCAAGCTCATCCTCGAAGGTGTCACGGGCGGCGACGTCGCCCTGGTCCAGGGCACCGTACTGACCATCGCCATCGCGTTCCTGGTGGTCAACGTCATCGTCGACCTGCTCTACCTGCTGGTCAACCCGCGCATCAGGACGGTCTGACATGTTTGCCACCAGCCGGCTGACCACCAAGCTCTCCCGCCCCGGCATCGCCTTCCGCGCGCTCCCGGTCACCTCCCGCATCGCGCTCGGCGTGCTGATCCTCGTCGTACTCGGCGCGGTCCTCGCCCCGCTGCTCACCCAGAACCCGCTCACCACCGGAACCCCCGTCCAGGCACCGAGCGGCGACCACTGGTTCGGCACCGACCGGGCCGGCCGGGACGTCTTCGCCCGCGTCGTCCACGGCTCCCGCTACTCCCTGGTCATCGGCCTCGGCGCCACCGCCGTCGCCCTGGTCGCCGGCTCCGTGCTCGGCGCGCTCGCCGCCACCTCGCGCAGACTCGGCGACGAGTCCGTGATGCGCACCCTCGACGTGGTGATGTCGTTCCCGCCGATCGCGCTGGCCGCCGTCCTCGTCGCCGTCTTCGGCACCAGCGTCCCCGTCATCATCTTCACCATCGCCTTCGTCTACACCCCCTCGCTCGCCCGCGTCGTCCGCGCCAACGTGCTGTCCCAGTACGGTGAGGACTACGTCGCCGCCGAGAAGGTCATCGGCGCCCGGCGCGGCTACATCGTGCTCCGGCACGTCGCCGTCAACTGCATGGCCCCGGTCATGGTGTTCGCCACCGTCATGGTCGCCGAGGCGATCATCTTCGAGGCCAGCCTCTCCTTCATCGGCGCCGGAGTGCAGGACCCCGACCCCAGCTGGGGCAGCGTCCTCGCCTACGGCCGGCAGATCCTCCTGGCCGGCGGCTGGTGGGCCACCTTCTTCCCCGGCCTCGCCCTGCTCGTCACCGTCCTCGCCCTCAACATCCTCTCCGAGGGCCTGACCGACGCCTCCGCCGCGCCCGGGGCCGCCCGCCCCGCCGCACCCGCCGGCGCCACCACCGCCCCCGACCCCGTCGAAGCCCGCTCCACCGCGGACATCGACGCCGCCCTGGCCAAGCTCGCCGGGCGCGTCCACGCCCAGGAACCCGCCGTCACCCCGCTCCCCGAGGACGCCGCCGAGCTCCTCGTCGTACGCGACCTCGCCATCCGCTTCCCCGACCGCTACGGCACCACGCCGGTCGTGGACGCCCTCTCCTTCACCGTCCACGAGGGCGAGACCCTCGGCCTCGTCGGCGAATCCGGCTGCGGCAAGTCCATCACCAGCCTGGCCGTCATGGGCCTCCTCGCCCGCAACGCCGAGGTCAGCGGCGAGATCCTGTACCGGGGCCGCAATCTCCTGGCACTCCCGCCGAAGGAACGCCGCGCCCTGATGGGCCCCGAGATCGCGATGGTCTACCAGGACGCGCTCTCCTCCCTCAACCCCTCCGTACTCGTCGGCACCCAGCTCAGGCAGCTCACCTCGCGCGGCGGTACGAAGACACCGGCCGAACTCCTCGAACTCGTCGGCCTCTCACCCGAACGCACCCTGCGCAGCTACCCGCACGAACTCTCCGGCGGCCAGCGCCAGCGCGTCCTGATCGCCATGGCCCTCTCCCGCAGCCCCCGCCTGCTCATCGCGGACGAACCGACCACCGCACTCGACGTCACCGTCCAGGCCCAGGTCGTCGAACTCCTCGTACGGCTCCGCGAGGAGCTCGGCTTCGCCATGGTCCTCGTCTCGCACGACCTCGCACTCGTCGGCGACCTCTCGCACCGCGTCGCGGTGATGTACGCCGGACGGCTCGCCGAGATCGGCTCCACCCGCTCCGTGCTCACCGCCCCCACCCACCACTACAGCCGCGGCCTGCTCGGCTCCGTCGTCTCGCTGGAGGCCGGCGCCGACCGGCTGCACCAGATCCGCGGCGTCGTCCCCGCCCCCCAGGGCTTCGGCGCCGGCTGCCGCTTCGCCTCACGCTGCGGCGCCGCCACCGAACTGTGCCGCACCACCACCCCGGCACTCACCGCCCGTGCCACCGCGCGGGACCACGGCTTCGCCTGCCACCACCCGGCGAAGACCGCACAGCTGGAAGGGAGCGCCCTGTGATCAGGCTCGACGGCGTCCACGTACGCCACAAGGCACGCAGCGGAGGCGTCTTCCGCCGCGACGCCGTCCACGCCCTCACCGGCGCGGACCTGGAGGTGAGGCGCGGCGAGATCGTCGGCCTCGTCGGCGAGTCCGGCTGCGGCAAGTCCACCCTCGCCCGGGTCCTGACCGGCCTCCAGAAGCCCACCGAGGGCACGGTCACCTTCCACGGCCGCGACCTGTGGGAGATGACCGGCACCCAGCGCCGCCAGGACTTCGGCTCCGCCGTCGGCGTCGTCTTCCAGGACCCGTCCACCGCGCTCAACCCGCGCCTCACCGTCGAGCAGATCCTGCGCGACCCGCTCGACGTGCACCGCCGGGGCACCCGCGAGGCACGCACCGCCCGGGTCGCCGAACTCCTCGACCTGGTCGGCCTCCCCGGCCACACCCGCGCCGCGCTGCCCGGACAGCTCTCCGGCGGCCAGCGCCAGCGCGTCGCCATCGCCCGCGCGCTGGCCCTGGAACCCGAGCTGATCGTCGCCGACGAGCCCACCTCCGCACTCGACGTCTCGGTCCGCGCCCAGGTCCTCAACCTCCTGGTCGACCTGCGCGAGCGCCTCGGCCTCGGCATGGTGTTCATCTCGCACGACATCCAGACCGTCCGCTACCTCGCCGACCGCATCGCCGTCCTCTACCTCGGCCGCATCGTGGAGGAGGGCCGCGCGGCCGACGTCGCCGGCGCGCCCTCGCACCCGTACACCGAGGCACTGCTCTCGGCCACACCCAGCCTGCTGGAGAACACCGAGCGCATCGTGCTCACCGGCCCGGTCCCCTCGGCCACCAACCCGCCGACCGGCTGTCCGTTCCGCACCCGCTGCTGGAAGGCGGACGACGCCTGCGCCACGGCCTTCCCCGAGCGCACCGAGGGCCCCGGCGGACACCGCCACCACTGCGTCCACCCCCAGACCGACCCGACCCCCGTACCGTCCGCGAGGAGCACCGCATGACCGCCCGCACCGCCCGCTACACGGGAGTCATCCCGCCCGTCGTCACTCCGCTCACCGCGGACGGCGAGCTCGACCTCCCCTCGCTGGAGCGGGTCGTGGCGCACCTCCTCGACGGCGGGGTCGCCGGCCTCTTCGCCCTCGGCAGCTCCGGCGAGACCGCCTACCTCACCCCGGGGCAGCAGGACCGCGTCATCGAGGCCGTCACCGCGGCGGCGGGCGGCCAGGTGCCGGTCCTCGTCGGCGCCATCGAGACCACCACCAACCGGGCGGTCGAACGCGCCCGGCGCGCCGCCGAGCTGGGCGCCGACGCCGTCGTCGTGACCGCGCCGTTCTACACCCGCACCCACGCCACGGAGATCGACCGCCACTTCCGGGACGTCGCCGCCGCCCTCGACCTGCCGGTCCTGGCGTACGACGTGCCGGTCTGCGTACACAGCAAGCTCGACCCGGAACTGCTGCTGCCGCTGGCCGCCGACGGGGTGCTGGCCGGGGTGAAGGACTCCAGCGGCGACGACGGCTCGTTCCGCCGGCTGGTCATCGGCGCCCGCGGGCTGCCGGGGTTCTCCGTGCTCACCGGCCACGAGCTGGTGGTCGACGCGATGATGCTCGGCGGCGCCGACGGCTCGGTGCCGGGGCTCGGCAACGTCGACCCGCACGGGTACGTACGTCTGCACGAGGCCGCGGTGCGCGGTGACTGGACCGCCGCCCGCGCCGAACAGGACCGTCTGGTCGCGCTGTTCGACATCGTGCGCGCCGCCCGCCCGGGCACGGCCTCCGCCACGGCGGCGGGGCTCGGGGCGTTCAAGACCGCGCTGATGCTGCGCGGGATCATCGCCACCAACGTCATGAGCCCGCCGATGCGTCCGCTGGACGCCGAGGAGACGGCGGCGGTCGCCGCCTGCCTGGAGCGCGCCGGACTCGGCGCGGTCTGACGGACAGGCAGCACGGAAAACAAGAGGTCCGGCCGGACAGCTCAGGGCTGTCCGACCGGACCTCTTCGTGCTCGGGGGAGCGTCAGCTCACTTCTGCGCGGCGCGGGCGCGGCGCATCAGCAGGCCGCCGCCGAGCACCAGCGCGGCGCTGGCGCCACCGGCGATGCCCAGGTTCTCGTTGGCACCGGTGTGCGCCATCTGCGGCGGCTTGTGGTGCTTCGGAGGCGTGTGGTGCCAACCGGTGTGGGTCGGCGGGTTGTGCGTGGGCGGGTTCTCCGTGGGCGGCTTCGGCGGGTTGTGGTGGTGGCTGGGCGGGCAGTCGTCGTCGTGCTGGTGCACCGGCGGCTTCGGCGGCTTCGGCGGGTTGTGCTCGTGGCCGCAGTCGCAGTCGTGGTCGTGGTGCCCGGTCGGCGGCTTGTGGTGCGGGGGCGTGTGGTGGTGCGGCGGCTTGTGCGGCGGGTTCTCCGTCGGCGGTTCCTCGGTGGGCGGGTTGCCCTCGTCGTCGCCGTTCTCGCACTCGTTGCCGGCGGCCGGGTTGAGCAGGCCGACCACGTTGACCGTGTTGCCGCAGACGTTCACCGGGACGTCGACCGGCACCTGGATCAGGTTGCCCGAGAGCACGCCGGGGGAGCCGGCGGCCACGCCCTCGGCGCTCGCGCCCTGGGCGTCACCGGCCTCCGCGTCGCCGCCCTCGTTCTCGCACTCGTTGCCGAAGGCGGGGTTCAGCGCGCCGATCACGTTGATCGTGTTGCCGCAGAGGTTGACGGGGACGTGCACCGGGACCTGCACGGCGTTGCCCGAGCCGACGCCCGGCGAGCCGACAGCGGCACCGTCGGCCGAGGCGTCGGCGAAGGCATAACCGCCCGAGGCGGTCAGGATGCCTGACGCCGCCGCCATGACGAGCATGCTCTTACTCAAGGCTTTTCGCATTGGTGCCCTTCCTTGGGACATTTCTCGCGGGCGCACGGCCCGCAGTTCGTTCATCAGGCGGTGCCACAGCCGTCGGTCCCGTCCGGTGAACGGGGCCTCCCGGCGGGCGAGCTCGACGTCACCCATAACGACGCCCGCGTGCGTGAGAAACGTGAATCCGGTGAAATTCTTGTGCTCGCGCGGCCGGGTCACGAGTGAACGTTTCGCCTCTCGATTTCCGTCAGTATGTCTCGATCACTTTCGTACGGGCGTCCGTGTCTTCCGGGCATTCGGGTGAATGCCGATAACCAAACGCCGGACGGTGAGTTGATCAGGGAGCTCCGGCCACGGGGCGTCCAGTACAAGAAGGGTTCATCGTGATCAAGAAGGTCCTGGCTACGGGTGCCGTCGCCGCCTCCATCCTCGGGCTCGGCGCCGCGCAGGCGATGGCCATCGGCAACGACGGTGGTACGACCTCGGTCAACGGCAACGGTGCCTCGCAGGTGTTCGGCAACGCTGAGACGCGCGGCGACGGCAGCCCGCAGTTCGACCTGGTCCAGGGCTCGCTGAACAAGCCCTGCGTCGGCCTGCCGGTCAAGGCGAACCTCGGCTCGCTGATCGGCCTCGTCCCGATTACGGTCCAGGACGTCAACGTCCTGTCCAACCCGCAGAACCAGCAGTGCACCGAGAACTCCACCCAGGCCAAGGGCGACGAGCCGCTGTCGCACATCCTGGACGGCATCCCGGTCCTCTCGGGCAACGGCGTCGGCAACCGCTGATCCGGCCCCTCCCCGGGCCCGGGCCGTCGGTGTTCCTCCTCCGAGCGGCCCGGGCCCGCTGCCGCCCGCCCCTCGCGGGCGGGCGCACGGTCGGCTGACCGGAACTGCATCATTCGGGCGGTATTCCCACAATCTCCTCGCCGAGCAGTGTCGCGTACCGCCCGAAATCGTTACGAATGAAAGCGGCGGAGTTACGAGCGATCAGGTCCGCGCTCGTGCGGCCCGAAAGCCGTGGCCGCTCCGGACTCCGCACAAGAAAGGGTTTCCAGTGAAGTACACCAAGATTGCCGCCGTCGCCGCCGGTACGCTCATGGCCATGGGTGCCGCCGCCCCGGCCTTCGCCGACGCGGGCGCCGGGGGCGCCGCCGTGAACTCCCCGGGTGTCATCTCCGGCAACACCATCCAGGTGCCGGTGCACGTCCCGGTCAACGTCTGCGGCAACACCATCAACGTCGTCGGCCTGCTGAACCCGGCCTTCGGCAACGTCTGCATCAACGACTGATTCAGGCCCGCCGAATTCGCTCGGCTCGAAAAGCCCCGGCCCCCGCACTCACGGCGGTCCGGGGCTTTTCCCGTGCCCGCCCTTCGGCGGTGGAGAAGCCGCCGCGGCTCCGAGAAATTCCGCGCCGTCCAGTTTCCCCGCCGTATCCGGTTCGTTAGCCAGGGAAAGGGCGGCGGAGGACACGGCCAGAGAAGGCCCGTGCGGCGCGGACATGCGACCGGAACGGCCGCCGCCGAGAAGGGAACCCGAAAGTGAAGTACGCGAAGTCCGCCGCACTCGTCGCCGGTTCCGTGGTCGCACTCGGCACGGCTGCCCCCGCCTTCGCCGTCACCACCACCACGGCCCCCAGCTTCAGCCTCGACGGAGGCGTCAACCAGGTGGTCGCGGCGGCCCCCCAGGCGGTCAATCCGGTGGTCGACACCGTCAGCGGCGCCGCCGAGCGCCTGCACGAGGACGGCACCGTCGCCAAGGTGGCCGGCCAGGCCACCGACGCGGCCAAGGGCGCGGCCCCCCTCCTCGGAGGCCTCCCGCTCGCGAAGTGACCCGCACCTTTCGGGTGATGTGCCACAACCATTCCCGCCGCGCCGAGTTGATCAGTGCGCTCGGCTCCGGCGGGCAACCAGAGAAAACCAGAAGGGCAGTTTCATGATCAAGAAGATGATGGCCTCGGCGGCCGTCGCCGCATCGATCGTCGGCGTCTCCGCCGCGGTCGCCCCGTCGGCCATGGCCATCGGCAACGACCAGGGCACCACCACCGTCAACGGCAACGGTGCCATGCAGGCGTACGGCAACTCCGCCACCCACGGTGACTGGAGCCCGCAGTTCGCGCTCATCCAGGGCTCGCTCAACAAGCCCTGCATCGCCCTGCCGGCCAAGGCCAACCTCGGCTCGCTGATCGGCGTCGTGCCGATCACGCTCCAGGACATCAACGTCCTGTCCTCGCCGCAGAACCAGCAGTGCACCGAGAACTCCACCCAGGCCAAGGGCGACGAGGCTCTGTCGCACATCCTGGACGACCTCCCGATCCTCTCGGGCAACGGTGCCGGCAACAACTGACCGGAACTGACGGCGCGTCACACGCGGCCCGGCAGCCGCCCGAAAGGGCGGCTCGCTGGGCCGTTCGCCGTAGTGCGGGCGGCCGTTTCCCGCCGCACCGGGTAGGGCCTCCGCATGGACCAGCACCACAGCCGGCACCCCGACAGCGCCACCCCGATCTACGACCGGCTCCTCGCCGAGTGGCGGGCCGCCCGCGCCGAACCGGCACCGGACCCCGGCCCCGCCCGTACGGCCGGACTCGTGCCCCCGGCGCGCACCTCGGCCGAGGCGGGCGGCCGGGGCTGAGGCCGGGCCGTCGAACTCATGCGGGATCGAACCCATTTGGGTGGATCAGCGGAACCCAAGCGTCCGCACGGGGTTGATCAGTACGTTCCAGAGCGGAACGCTCCGAAAGGTGAAGCGTGATGAAGAAGATGATGGCCGGCGCGGCAGTGGCCGTGTCCCTGGTCGGCCTGACGGCCGCCGCGGCCCCCTCGGCCATGGCGATCGGCAACGACCAGGGCACCACCTCCGTCAACGGCAACGGCGCCACCAGCTCCTACGGGAACAGCGTGACCCGGGGCGACGGCAGCCCGCAGGCGCAGCTCATCCAGGGCTCGCTGAACGACCTGTGCGTGGGCGCCCCGGTCAAGGTGAACGCGGGCTCGCTGGTCGGCCTGCTCGTGCCGATCACGGCCCAGGACATCAACGTCCTGTCCAACCCGCAGAACCAGCAGTGCGCCGACAACTCCACCCAGGCCAAGGGCGACGAGCCTCTGTCGCACCTGGTGGACGACCTCCCGATCATCTCCGGGAACGGCGTCGGCAACAACTGATCGCTCGCCGCGCCCGCGCCGTCCGTCCTGTGCGGTGTGTGCGCGTAGGGCAGCACGGAGGCCCACCACCCCCGCCGGGTGGTGGGCCTCCGCCATGGACCGGGTCAGCCGAGGCTGCGTACCGGGAGCACGCAGTGCGCCGAGGTCGCGATGACCTCCGGGTCGCCCGCGAAGGCCCGCAGCTCCGCCTCGCCCACCGGGAGCCCGGGCGCGCCCTGCGGCCAGGGGCGGGTCGCGAACATGACGTGCACCTCGCCCTGTTCGGACGCCGCCGCCAGCCACTCGGGCGGCACCGGGTACTGCGCGGTGAAGTGGGGCAGCGTCAGCACCGCCTGGCCGGCCTGGACGAGGAGCTTCACGGGGAGCCCCGGCGTCTCGTCGGCCCGCACCGCGTCTGTGCCGACGGTGAGCCCGCTGCGCTGCAACGCGAGCCGCATGGCGTGCTCGCCGGCCGCCGGGCCGTCCGATCCGTCGCCCAGCGAGTAGGCGAGCAGGAAGGCGGCGTCGCGCCCGGTCTGCCGGTACTCGCCGCTCCAGCCGATCAGGATGAGGGAGCCCAACTGGGCCTGGGTGAACGTGCCGTTGGCTGTCTGGGGGGAGGTCATGTGCGGCACCCTAACCGTCCGCGACCGGTCGAACTCCATGCGTATCACCCGATCGGGGGACGAGTGCCGCGACCGGGTCCGCGCGGAATAATCCGTTGAGCCGCCGGAGCGACGGGGGCTAGGGTGTGCGACGAGACGGACGGCCGACCGGCCGCCGGTACCGGTTCGGGACGAATGCGGAGGTGAGGACATTGACGACGGTCGTTGCGGTGGGCGCTGCCCACGAGTCGAAGTTCCTCTTTGTCACCTCCGTGGCCACCGGCTGACCTCTTCGCGCCTCCACGCGCACGGCCGGGCCACCCTGTGAAGGGTCTCCCTTGTCTCTCCCGTCCTTCTCCGCTCCCTCCTCCCTCCCCACCTCTTCGCACCCGCTCGCCGCGTACGGCTGGGACGACGACTGGGCCGCCGAGTTCGCCCCGTACGCCGCCCGGGGACTGGTGCCCGGCCGCGTGGTGCGGGTGGACCGCGGGCGCTGCGACATCGTCACGCCCGAGGGCACCGTCTGGGCGGACACCGCCTTCGTCGTGCCGCGCGACCCGATGCGGATCGTCTGCACCGGCGACTGGGCCGCCGTCGACGCCGACGGCGACCCGCGGTTCGTCCGTACGCTGCTGCCGCGGCGCACCGCCTTCGTACGCTCCACCTCGTCCAAGCGCTCCGAGGGCCAGGTGCTCGCCACCAACGTGGACCACGTCGTCATCTGCGTCTCGCTGGCCGTCGAGCTGGACCTGGGCCGCGTCGAGCGGTTCCTGGCCCTCGCCATGTCCAGCTCCGCCGGCGACGCGCTGCTCGGCGACGCCACCGGGGCGGCCGAGCGGACCGCCGAACCGCTCGTCGTCCTCACCAAGGCCGACCTGGTCCCGGACGCGGTCACCCTCTCCCACCTCGTCCAGGACATCGAGCGCGTCGCCCCCGGCGTGCAGGTGCTCCCGGTCAGCTCCACCAGCGGCGAGGGCATCGACGTGTTCTCCGCGATCGTCTCCGGCGGTACGAGCGTGCTGCTCGGGGCGTCCGGCGCCGGCAAGTCCACCCTCGCCAACACGCTGCTCGGCCGGGACGTGATGGAGGTCCGGGCCGCCCGCGACGTGGACGGCAAGGGCCGGCACACCACCACCACCCGCAACCTGCTCGTGCTGCCGTCCGGCGGAGTGCTCATCGACACCCCCGGGCTGCGCGGGGTCGGCCTCTGGGACGCCGGGGTCGGCGTCGGCCAGGTCTTCTCCGAGATCGAGGAGCTGGCCGAGGGCTGCCGGTTCCACGACTGCGCCCACGAGGCGGAGCCCGGCTGCGCCGTGCGGGAGGCGATCGAGGACGGCACGCTGCCCGAGCGCCGCTTCGACAGCTACCGCAAGCTCCAGCGCGAGAACCAGCGCATCGTCGCCAAGACCGACGCCCGTGTCCGGGCCGAGATCCGGCGCGACTGGAAGCGGAAGGGGGCCGAGGGCCGGGCCGCGATGGACGCCAAGCGCGGCCGCATCCGGTAGTACACCCCCCTGGTCCGCGTCCGAAAACCGCGAGTGACGGTGTCCGGCGGGGCGCACACTGGACGGTGTGATGGACGAGGAGACCAGGTACGAGGCGGTCAGCAGCCGTGACGCGCGTTTCGACGGCGAGTTCTTCTTCGCCGTCGAGACGACCGACATCTACTGCCGGCCGAGCTGCCCCGCCGTCACCCCCAAGCGGAAGAACGTCCGCTTCTACCCGACGGCGGCGGCGGCCCAGACCCACGGCTTCCGGGCGTGCCGCCGCTGCCGCCCGGACGCCGTACCCGGCTCCGCCGAGTGGAACGTCCGGGCCGATGTGGTCGGGCGCGCCATGCGGATGATCGGCGACGGTGTGGTGGACCGGGAAGGCGTCCCCGGGCTCGCCCACCGGCTCGGTTACAGCTCACGCCAGGTGCAGCGCCAGCTCAACGCCGAACTCGGCGCCGGACCCGTCGCCCTGGCGCGCGCCCAGCGCGCCCATACCGCCCGGGTCCTGCTCCAGACCACCACCCTGCCCGTCACCGAGATCGCCTTCGCGGCCGGGTTCGGCAGCCTGCGCCAGTTCAACGACACCGTCCGGCGGATCTACGCCCGCACCCCGAGCGCCCTGCGCGCCGAAGCCGGTACCGGGCCGGGCATCGCGGCCCGCCGGGCCGGCGCCACCGGCATCCCGCTCCGGCTCGCCCACCGGGGGCCGTACGCCGCCGGGGACGTCTTCGACCTGATCGCCGCCGCACCGGTCGCCCGCGTCGAGGAGGTCGTGGGGGAGCCCGGCCGGCGCACCTACCGGCGCACGCTGCGCCTCCCCCACGGCACCGCCGTCACCTCGGTGGACGAGCGGTCCGCCGGGAACTGGCTGGACGCCCGCATCCACCTCACCGATCTCCGCGACCTCACCACGGCCGTCCAGCGGCTGCGCCGGCTCTTCGACCTCGACGCCGACCCGTACGCGGTGGACGAGCGCCTGTCCGCCGATCCCTCGCTCGCCCCGGATGTCGCGGCCCGGCCGGGCGTGCGCGCGCCGGGCGCGGCCGACGCCGCGGAGTTCGCCGTGCGGGCCCTGGTGGGCGACGCGGCGGCGGGGGAGCTGGTCGAGGAGTACGGCAAGGCGCTGGACGCGCCGTGCGGTGCGCTGACCCACGTCTTCCCCGAGCCGGCCGTGCTCGCCGACGCGGCCGGCGACCCGGCCCTGCGGGCCCTGGCGACCGCGCTCGCCGACGGCACCGTACGCCTGGACGCGGGCGCCGACCGCGACGAGGCCGAGCGGGGGCTTGCCCGGCTGCCCGGCCTCGGACCCGCCACCGCCGCGCTGATCCGGATGCGCGGCCTGGGCGACCCGGACGTGGACCCGTACGGCACCCCCGGCGCGACCGGCTGGCGCCCCTGGCGCTCGTACGGGGTGCGGCGGGCGCGGCGCGCGGCTCAGCCCCAGATCAGCGCGGACAGCCAGGCGCCCGTCACCAGCAGGCACGCGAAGAGCTCCACGAGTACGGAGTAACCGGTCGCCCGCATCACCGAGCGGACCGACGCCCAGCCCGCGCCCCGGCTGCCGAGGCGCAGCCGCTCCGCCCCGAAGATCACCCCGACGTATCCGACGACCGCCCCGACGACGGGCAGCACGAAGAAGCCGGCGATCGCACCGACCCCGCCCAGCAGCAGGGTCCTGCGTGGTGCCCCCGACTCACGGGGCCGGCGCGGCGGCAGAAGCGGTTTGAGGGCCTGGACGAGCAGGAGCAGCGCCGTGGAGCCGATCAGCACGGCCCACGCGGCCGGGGTCATGTCGGTGAGCGCCCACCACAGGACGGCGGCCCAGACGATCGCCTGCCCCGGCACGCCCGGCACCAGCACACCGACCAGACCGAGCAGCATCACCAGTCCGACGGCGACGAGCTGCCACACACTCATCTGACCAGCGTGCCGGAGTCCACCCGGTCCCGCCCGTTCTGACCCGGGCGGGCCCTAACGGGCCACCCAGCCCCGTTCGTACGCGTGCCAGCCGAGCTGGAGGCGGGTGGAGACGCCCGTCAGCTCCATCAGGCCCTTGACCCGGCGCTGCACGGTCCGCAGGCCCAGGTCCAGCTGCTTGGCGACGCTCGCGTCGGTCAGGCCCGCCAGCAGCAGCGACAGGATCTCCAGATCGGTCGGGTCCGGCCCGCCCGGCTCCACCAGGACCGCGCCGCTCTCGCCGAGCCGCAACGGCATCGCCTCCCGCCACACCGCCTCGAAGAGCCCGGTCAGCGACTCCAGCAGCCCCGACGCGTGGACGACCAGCGCGGCGGGCTCCGCGCCCCGGCCGGTCAGCGGCACCATGGCCAGCGCCCCGTCGGCGATCACCAGCTTCGTCGGAACCCGGGGGACCACCCGGCACTGCTCGTCGCGGCTGAGCGCCGCCGACAGCTCGACGAGTCCGGACTCCAGGTTCAGCACCTCGCGCTCCACGACCACCCGGAACGAGACGCCCCGGGTGGCCGCCTCCTCCTCCGACTCGTTGTCCAGGCCGCTGACCGCGATCGGCTTCCCGGTGACCAGCGCGCACACCTCGCTCGTCGCGCCCAGCTGGAGCTGGTGGAAGCGGTGGGCCACCGCGCTCGCCCCGGTGACCACCTCGACCAGGTCGTGGACGGCCGGTTCGACGGCGTCGGCGCGGTACTCCTCGGCGAGCAGGACCGCCGCCAGCTCGGCCTGTTCCAGCTGATGGCGGTGCTGGGTGAGCAGGGCCCCCAGGGCGACCCCGGGCGGCGCCGCGACCCAGCGGCCCGTGCGGGCGGAGGACTGGGCGGCCAGGCCGTGCTGCTCCAGCCGGCGCAGCGCGCGTTCCGTGTCCTGCTCGGGGAGCGCCAGCCGGTGCGAGAGGTCGGACACCTCGGCCGCTCCCAGCGCCACCAGTGCGCGGTAGGCCGACTCCTGCCGTTCGTCGAGACCTATGGCTGCCAGCATCCCCGACCCCTCCCCGGACCAGTGCGTACGCGTCTCGGCGCACGCCGTGGCGAAAAGTCGCCACGGCGTGATCTCGCCACGGCACATCATCGCCGTACGGTGCGCCACTCTGCCAATGTGGCGGCACAGCGGGACCGCCGGCCCTGTCCGGCACCGCTTCCCGGACCGGTCCGCCGGGCGTCCTTCCCGTGGGGGGGGGGGACGCCCGGCGGACCCATTTTCCGGATGCCCGTTTTCGTGCGGCCCCCGCGGTCGACAATAAGGACATGAGTCAGCAGGGGGAGAGGCCCGCGGCCCGCGAGGACGACTGGTGGCGCAGGCTGTACGACGATTCCGCCCCGGACGCCGGGGCGGCCCAGGCCGCCGACAGCCTCGACGACCGCTTCGATTCCGCGTCCGGCACGGTGGCGACCGGGAAGGACGCCGCGAACGGCACGCCGTTGGAGATACCCGAGCCCCGGGAGGAGCCGCAGCCGGCCGGGCCGGACGCCGTCGCCCGCCGGCCCGGAGAGAAGCGGCCGGACCCGGGCGCCCGCGCGCCGTCGGCCGTGCGGGCACCGGCCCGCGCCCCCTGGGAGCCGCTGACCGGCCCCGCGCTGCCCCGCACGTTTCCCGGGCCGGCCCCCGAGCCCCCGCCGCCGGACCCCGGACCCGAGCCGCCCGCCGTGGCGGACCCGCGCCTTCCGGGCGGGCGCGCCGAGCCCCCGCTGCCCGGCCGGCCCGTCGCCGAGCGGGCCGCGGCGGACGGACCGGCCGCCGAGGAGGCGCCGGCGGAGCCCGCCGAGGGGCCCCGGCCCCTGGTCGCCCATGTCGGGGCCCGGCCGCCCACCTACGACGCCGAGCCCACCGCGCTGCCCGCGACCGACCCGTACGAGCTGGACCGCGTCGTCCCGGACACGGTGCTGGACGGCGCCACATACGGGACGTACACGCTGCGTGCGGCGTCCGTACGCGGCGACTCGGCCCGGTTCCGTGGCGAACCGCGCCGGGACGCGCTGCTGACGGCGCGTTTCGGGAGCGGGGAGAACGCGCTGGTGCTGGTGGCCGTCGCGGGCGCCTCCCGGGGCGCGCAGGGGGCGCACACCGCGGCGGCGGACGCCTGCCACTGGATCGGCGAGGCGGTCGGGCGCAGCCACTCCCGGCTCTCCGACGACATAAGGGCGGGCCGCCGCGCCGACCTGAAGTCCGGGCTCCACCGGCTCACCGACCGCGCCTTCGGCAAGCTGCGCGCCCGCGCCGCCGAACTGGGCGTCGAGCCGGCCGCGTACTCCGCGAGCCTGCGCTGCCTGCTGCTGCCCGCCGACCCCGGATGCCGCACCCGGGTCTTCTTCGGCATCGGCGCCGGGGGCCTCTTCCGACTCCGGGACGGCAGCTGGCACGACCTGGAACCGGCTCTGCCGCCGCCCGCCGCGCTGAGCGGCGAGCCGGTGGTCGGATTCGGCTCGTCCGTGCCGCAGAGCCCGCCCGAGAGCGGCCCGGACGGCGACCGGCTGACCATGGACCTGGGCATCGCCACCGGTCCCGCCCCATTTGTCGAGGACCCGCTCCCGCCTCCTGCCGAACCGTTCCGCTTCCGCGCTTCCGTCGCCCGGCCGGGGGACACCCTGCTGCTGTGCGGGGCGGGCCTCGCCGACCCGCTGCGCGGCGAACCGGAGCTGGCCGCCGAGCTCGCCACGCGCTGGTCGCCCGTGGCGGCACCGGGTCTCGGGGCGTTCCTCGCGGACACCCAGGTCCGGGTGAAGGGGTACGCGGACGACCGGACGGCGGTCGGCGTCTGGGAGGCGTAACGGCGCACACCATGGGTTGATGGATTCCGGATACCCGTCCGGGCCGGGGTTTGGCGCCCCGAGTCCCGGACAGCCGGACGTGCACGGAGCACAGGCAGAGGGAGTGCGTCACCCATGGCCAAGCAGAACGTGTCGGAGCAGTTCGTCGACATCCTCGCCCGGGCGGGCGTCAAGCGCCTCTACGGGGTCGTCGGGGACAGCCTCAACCCGGTGGTCGACGCCGTCCGGCGGCACCCGGACATCGACTGGATCCAGGTCAGGCACGAGGAGACGGCGGCGTTCGCGGCCGGCGCGGAGGCGCAGATCACCGGGGACCTGGCGGCCTGCGCCGGGTCGTGCGGGCCCGGCAACCTGCACCTCATCAACGGCCTGTACGACGCCCACCGCTCCATGGCCCCCGTGCTCGCACTGGCCTCGCACATCCCGTCGAGCGAGATCGGGCTCAACTACTTCCAGGCGACCCACCCCGAGCTGCTCTTCCAGGAGTGCAGCCACTACAACGAGATGATCTCCAACCCGCAGCAGATGCCCCGGCTGCTCCAGACCGCCATCCAGCACGCGGTCGGCCAGGGCGGCGTCAGCGTCGTGACCATGCCGGGCGACGTGGCCGGGCAGCCCGCCCCGGAGCGGTCCGCCGAGCACGCCCTGGTCACCTCGCGCCCCACCGTGCGGCCGGGTGACGGCGAGATCGAGAAGCTGTGCCGGATGGTGGACGAGGCCAAGCGGGTGACGCTGTTCTGCGGCAGCGGCACGGCGGGCGCGCACGCCGAGGTCATGGAGTTCGCCGAACGGATCAAGTCCCCGGTCGGGCACGCCCTGCGCGGCAAGGAGTGGATCCAGTACGACAATCCGTACGACGTCGGCATGAGCGGGTTGCTCGGCTACGGCGCCGCCTACGAGGCCACCCACGAGTGCGACCTGCTGATCCTGCTCGGCACCGACTTCCCGTACAACGCCTTCCTGCCCGACGACGTGAAGATCGTGCAGGTCGATGTGCGGCCGGAACACCTCGGCCGGCGCACCAAGCTGGACCTGGCCGTCTGGGGCGACGTCCGTGAGACGCTGCGTTGCCTCACGCCCCGGGTGAAGGTGAAGAACGACCGCAAGTTCCTCGACCGGATGCTGAAGAAGCACGCCGACGCCCTGGAGGGCGTGGTCAAGGCCTACACCCGCAAGGTCGAGAAGCACGTCCCGATCCATCCCGAGTACGTGGCCTCGGTGCTGGACGAACTGGCCGACGACGACGCGGTGTTCACCGTCGACACCGGCATGTGCAACGTCTGGGCGGCCCGCTATCTGACGCCCAACGGCAAGCGGCGGGTCATCGGTTCGTTCAGCCACGGCTCGATGGCCAACGCGCTGCCGCAGGCCATCGGGGCCCAGTTCACCGACCGTGGCCGGCAGGTGGTCTCGATGTCGGGCGACGGCGGATTCACCATGCTCATGGGCGACTTCCTGACCCTCGTCCAGTACAACCTGCCGGTCAAGGTGGTCCTGTTCAACAACTCCTCGCTGGGCATGGTGGAGTTGGAGATGCTGGTCGGCGGCCTGCCCTCGTTCGGGACGACCAACAAGAACCCGGACTTCGCCGCCGTGGCGCGCGCGGCGGGGGCGTACGGCGTCCGCGTCGAGAAGCCCAAGGAGCTGCACAGCGCGCTCAAGGACGCCTTCAAGCACAAGGGCCCGGCGCTGGTCGATGTCGTCACCGACCCCAACGCGCTCTCCATCCCGCCGAAGATCAGCGCGGACATGGTGACCGGCTTCGCCCTGTCGGCCAGCAAGATCGTCCTCGACGGCGGGGTGGGCCGGATGCTCCAGATGGCCCGCTCCAACCTCCGCAACGTGCCCCGCCCCTGAATTCACGGGCTGACGGAGCGCCAGATGTGAGCCGGGACCGTGCGGACGGCCTCCTCGATGTCGATGTCGCCCACCGCGAGCCAGCGCCGCGCGATGCCCGTCACCGGTCCCAGGATCAGTGATTCCAGGACCGGCAGCGGCAGTGCGGCCAGCTCGCCCGACTCGCGGTGGGCGTGGAGCCAGGCGGCGAGCGGGGCGATCCGGGCCTCCTGGGCGCCCCGGAGCCGCCGCGCGTCGGTGATGGCCTCGCGGTCGGCGGTGGCCGAGTGCATCAGCCGGGCCGCGTCCGGATGTTCCTGGACGAAGCGGAGGTAGGTCTCCGTCAGCGCGCGCACCCCGCCGCGCGCGTCCGTGACGTCTTCGAGCGCCCCGGCCACCTCGTCGAGGAGGCGGCCCAGCCAGGTCTGCGCGAGGGTGAGGACCACCCCCTGAAGGCTGCCGAAGTGGTGGTAGACGCTGCCGGCGCTCACACCGCTGGCCGAGGTGATGGCACTCAGCGTGAGACCCGCCTCGCCCTCGGCCGCGTACAGCTTCAGGGCGGTGTCGAGCACCTGGGCGGCCGTGGCCTCCCCGCGCCGCTGCTTTCGACTCATCGCGCCGCCCCCGCTTCCGGAATCCCTGGCTCCTCATGGTGGTGCCGGGAACAGCGTAGAAGAAGGTTCCGGAATTGTTTCCGGAAGATGTTCCAATTGGCGCCCGCTTTGCTTCACACTGAACGTTCGTCGCGCCAAGTCGCCGACGTACGTGGGGATTTCGGAAGACGGAGGCGGTCTTGGAGGCCGCTGTCCGGGACATACGGGGAGCGCTCGGACATGACCGGCGTGAACAACGACGACCGCGCGGACAACGAGGACTACCTCGACGGAGGCATCAAGCCGCTGACACCGACGGACCCGGTGCGCGTCGGGCCCTACCTGCTGCTCGGCCGGCTCGGCGCCGGCGGCATGGGCCGGGTCTACCTCGCCCGCTCCGACGGCGGCCGGACGGTCGCGGTGAAGGTGGTGCACGCCGAGCACGTCGCGGACCCGCAGTTCCGGGCCCGCTTCCGGCGCGAGGTCGAGGCGGCACGGCGCGTCGGAGAGCGCTGGACCGCGCCCGTCCTGGACGCGGCCCCGGACGCCGAATACCCCTGGGTCGCCACCGGTTACGTCCCCGGGCTCTCCCTGGAACAGGTGGTGCGGGGCCACGGCGCCCTGCCCGCCGCCTCGGTGCGGGCCCTCGCCACGGGGCTGCTGCACGCGCTGAAGGACATCCACGCGGCGGGCATCGTCCACCGCGACCTCAAGCCGTCCAACGTGATGCTCACGATGGAGGGGCCCAAGGTCATCGACTTCGGGATCGCCCGCGCCGTCGGGACCACCGTCGAGTCCCTGCTCACCAGCACCGGGATGATGATCGGCTCGCCCGGCTTCATGGCCCCGGAGCAGGTCCGGGGCGAGAGCGCGGTGCCGAAGAGCGACGTCTTCACCCTCGGCTGCGTCCTGACGTACGCGGCGACCGGGACGCTCCCCTTCGGGCACGGGGCGAGCAACCAGCACGCGATCATGTACCGGATCGCCGAGGCCGAGCCCGAGCTCAAGCGCGTCCGGGACGCGGATCTCAAGGCGCTGATCGCGCGGCTCCTGGTCAAGCCGATCGAGGACCGGCCCTCCGTGGACGAGCTGCTGGCCGAGCCCGGGCGCGAGGCCGGCCCGGTCGCCGCCTCCTGGCTGCCCGCCGCCGTCGTGAGCCATCTGGCCCGCCAGTCCGCGCAGTTGCTCGACGCGGAGGCGGAGCCGCTGCGGCAGGAGGGCGACCGGGCCACGGTGGACCTCCGGGCGGCGCCCGAGGCGGCGGAGGCGGGCCAGGAGACGGACGAGAAGGAGAAGCCGAAGCGCCGCCGCCCCTGGCTGGTCACCGTACCGCTGGTGGTCGTCCTCGGCGGCGGGGGCGGCACGCTGGTCATGCTCCAGCCGTTCAGCCACGACGGCGACGCGCGCGCGGCGCCCCCGGCCGCCACCTCGACGGGCCCGGCCGCCGCACCGGAGCCCTCGGCGGGGGGCAGCGCGTCCCCGGCCGGCAGCAAGAGCCCGAAGGCGTCGCCCAGCAAGTCGCCCGGCAAGAACGAGAAGACGGCGGACGCCGGCGAGGACGGCGAGGACGGCAAGGACGGGGAGCCCGGCAAGGACGGCCGGGACGGCGGGGACACGGGCGGCGGTGGCTCGTCCGCCACGGGGGGCGGCTCGTCCTCCACCGGTGGCGGCTCCTCCACCACGACCAGCGGCGGCGGTTCGGGCGGCAGCGGATCGGGCGGCTCCACGAGCACGTCCGGCGGCGGGGGCTCCACCAG
Source organism: Streptomyces sp. 130 (assembly GCF_007096885.1). Classification (GTDB taxonomy): domain Bacteria; phylum Actinomycetota; class Actinomycetes; order Streptomycetales; family Streptomycetaceae; genus Streptomyces. Next base: position 93,030 of record NZ_VJNO01000007.1, read on the forward strand.
CACGACGGGCGGCTCCAGCGGCGGCTCGGACAGCGGCAGCACGGTCCCGTCCGGGTTCGTGGGTACCTGGAAGCTCGCGGAGTCGGTGAACTTCGGTCAGCCCGAGACGGTCAGCATCTCCCGGGCGGGCGTCGTGCGCATGTCCGACGTTCCGTATCTGCCGTGCACCTACCAGGCCACGGTGACGTCCAAGGCGAACGGCGGCAGCCGCATCAACGTCAGTGCCGCCAAACCGGTCGGCGAACGGGACTTCCGGTGCTTCGCGACGCTGGAGGCGTCGTTCTTCACCGTCGACGCCACCGGAATCCAGTACCACGCGGGTGCGGGCGACGGCTACTCCTACAAGCGGGCCTGAGCCCCGCACGATTCCCCCCGGTCCGTGGGACTCCGCAAGCGTGACAGCCGGTAGGCGGGGCATGCATTGCGTGAGCACCTTCGAGACAGGGGGCGAATGACCGTGTGGGCGGGGGAAACGATGGAGCGTCAAGAAGAGGCCCGGATGCATCGCAGGGTGGACCGGGCCGACCTGGCCGCCGTGGGAGAAGTGCGGGGCGCGGTAAGGGAGTTACTGCGCTACCGGTGGAAGGAGGAGCCGGCGCGCGTCGCCGAGCTGCTGCTCAGCGAGCTGGTGACCAACGCCCTGGTGCACACGGACGAGGGCGCGGTCGTCGCCGTGAGCGTAGCGCCCCGCCGCCTGCGCGTGGAGGTGCGGGACTTCGTCCCCGGAATGGACCCCGAGCCGCACGTACCGTCCGCCGACGACGGTACGCACGGCCGGGGCCTCGTCCTGGTGGAGAGCCTCGCCGACTCCTGGGGGATCAGCCCCCGCGCGCTGGGCAAGGTGGTGTGGTTCGAGCTGGACGGCGAACGGCCCTGACGGTCCTCGCGGACCACCAGGGCCGTTCGGGCGGACCACCAGGGCCGTTCGCGTGCGTCCGCCTCCCGTGTCAGCCGAACTGCTGCTCCAGGTCCTTGAGTTTCTGCTCCAGCGAATCGAGCCGGGGCAGGGCCTGGGTGTCGTCCTCGGCGGTCAGATCGACCGCGGCCGATTCGCTCGCGCCCAGTTCAGTGACGCTCGCCGAGTTCGAGTGGTTCACGGCTTGCAGGGATGGCCGGGGTCGCAGGGGCAGCTGACCCGGCTCGGATATGGCGGGCTCCGCGACGGACTGCGCGGAGCCCGTCGCCGGGGCCAGTGCGGCCACCTCGACCGGGGGGCCACCCCGCCCGAGCCGGCCCCAGGCCCGGTTCTGCCGGTTCAGGGCCTTGATGTGCGCCCGGTCCAGCTTCTCCTGGTCCCTTCTGCGGAGACGGTTCTGCTCCTTTTCCCTGCGGTCCTCGCGTACCTCGTCCACCGCCTCGTCCAGCGTGCGTACGCCTTCGAGGAGCATCAGCGACCAGGCGCCGAAGGTCTCCCGGGGCGCGCGCAGCCAGCGCACGATCCGGATCTGCGGCAGCGGGCGGGGCACGAGGCCCTGCTCGCGCAGCGCGGCCCGGCGGGTCTGCTTCAGCGCGCGGTCGAACAGCACGGCGGCCGAGAGCGACATGCCCGCGAAGAAGTGCGGGGCACCCGCGTGGTCGACGCCGCGCGGCGCGTGCACCCAGTTGAACCAGGCGGCGGCGCCGGCGAAGGTCCACACCAGGAGGCGCGAGCCGAGCGCCGCGTCCCCGTGGCTGGCCTCCCGCACGGCCAGGACCGAGCAGAACATCGCCGCCCCGTCCAGGCCGAAGGGCACCAGGTACTCCCAGCCGTCGGAAAGGCCGAGGTTCTGCTCGCCGAAGCCGACGAGCCCGTGGAAGGAGAGTGCGGCGGCGACCGCCGCACAGCAGAACAGCAGCACGTACGAGGCGGTGGCGTACAGCGCTTCCTTGCGTCTGCGCCGCTCCTCGCTGCGTTCCCAGCTGTCGTCGGCCGAGGCCGTGTCAGAGGCGCGCCTTCCGCGCGCGACCACCGCCACCGCCGCCATGACCCCCACGAGCAGCACGGCGCCCGGAAGCAGCCAGTCAAGCGATATGTCGGTCAGTCTCATGCGCGGTCCCTTGCGTCACGTAGGGCGTTTCGGGCGCCATCGTGGCGGAAATCCTCCCCCGCCCAGGCGGTTTCGGGGCAAGAGAACGCCAATGGGGTGCAGGAGACCTTCGATATGGACGTTCTGGTCGAACGCCCTTCAGTGCCGTGCGCATGGTGTTCGAATAGGTGCCACCCGTCCGGGCGGTGTGGAACCGACGGAGTGGATCAGGGCGCGGGCGTCAGCTTGCGGACGCGCTCCTCGTCGCACGTACGCGGGCACGTGACGCAGGTGTCCTCGGGGCGCAGCGTGTAGAAGAGGCAGCAGCTCGCCCGGTCCCGGGTCGGCAGCGACTCCCCGTTCGGCCCGGTCAGTTCGCGGAAGCCCGCGGTGCCGACGTACGGCGCGGTGGCGCCCGGCAGCAGCGCCTCCAGCTCCGTCATGGCCCGCCGCTCCTCGCCCAGCAGATGGGCGACGTACCAGAGGCCCTCGACGATCTCGTCGGTCGCCATCCCCCACAGCGCCCGCTTCCCCCGCCGCATCCGGGGCCGGAAGCCGTCGAGGACCGGGCCCAGGTGTTCGGCCACCGCGGCCAGCACCTCGGACCGCAGCGCCGCCTCGTCGGCCACCACCCGGGCCCCCGGCAGGCCGGCCGCCGGGTCGTCGGGCAGGCAGGCGAACTCCCGCACCCGCAGCGTCAGATGGCCCAGCGCCCGCTGGAACGAGACGTCCTCCACCGGGACCCGGGGCACCCGGCGGTGCAGGAACCACGGCACCGTCACCAGCAGGCAGGCCGGCCAGGCGTACCGGTGCAGCCCGAAGCTGGCGATGACGTCGGGCCGGCCCTCCTGGCCGTAGTCCCGCCGCACCTGTTCGGCGTCGAAGGCGAGAAACGTGTCCAGGGCCTCGCCGCCGGCCGCCAGCTCGTGCGCACCCACCCAGCCGGGGCCGCCGGGGGCGCGCTCGCCGTCGGCCAGGATCTCGGCGCGCAGCCCGGGGAAGACCTCGGTCAGGCGCGCGTACGCGTCGGCCACGGGTGAGGCCGTCACCGCGGGGAGCAGGGCGGGCAGGGTCATGCGGGGACCACCGATTCACGATCGTCAGCAGGTAAGCCTTACCTTACCCTGCCGGATCGATGTTTGAACTGAGGGCCCTTGCGCCTATCGTGCACACAGGGCGCCCGACGCGCGAGCGCGCCCGTGACCGGCCGAGGAGGTGCCCGTGGAGCAGCGCGGAGCGCGCGAGGAGGTGCGTCCCCCGTACGGCGGTGCCGCGCCCGCCCCGGCCGTCCGGGTGCCCGAGCAGGCCCGCGGCGAGCACACCCACGGGGAGCACCCGCACGAGCCGCCCGCCCCCCGCGCCCAGGTGCGCCGGCACTCCGTGCGCGGCCAGGTCCTGGAGGCGCTGCGCGCCGCGCTGGTCGACGGCGACCTGATCCCCGGCCAGGTCTACTCGGCGCCCGCCCTCGGCGCCCGCTTCGGGGTCTCCGCCACCCCGGTGCGCGAGGCGATGCAGCGGCTGGCCACCGAGGGGGCCGTGGAGGTCGTGCCGAACCGGGGCTTCCGGGTCGCCGAGCGCGGACCGCGCGAGCTCGCGGAGCTGGCCGAGGTCCGCGCCCTGATCGAGGTCCCCGTCATGCTGCGGCTCGCCCGCACCGTCCCGCCCGCCCGCTGGTGCGCGCTGCGTCCGCTGGCCGACGCCACCGTGGCCGCGGCGGCCGTCGGCGACCGGGCCGGCTACGCCGAGGCGGACCGGGCCTTCCACGGCGCGGTGCTCGCCCTCACCGGGAACCGCAGCCTGGTGGCCGTCGCCGACGATCTGCACCGGCGCGCCCAGTGGCCCCTGATGGACAACCCGGTCACCCGGCGCGCCGACCTGCTGGCCGACGCCTCCGAGCACACCGCGCTGCTCGACGCGCTGATCGCCCAGGACGTGATGGTCGTCCAGTCGCTGGTCCGCGAGCACTTCGCGGGCGCCGACGGCTGAGTCCCGAGGGCGTGCCGGCGCCCGGCCGAGTCGCGCGGGGCGTGCCGGCGGCCGGTCTCAGTTCGCCTCGACCGTCTGCGGCGGTGGCTGGTCCAGATGCGGGCCCAGCCAGGTCGGGACGCCGCCCAGCAGCCGGAAGAGCCGGGCCGCCTCGGCGCGCAGCCGGGTCGCCGCCTCGGGCTCGGGCTCGGCGTCGGCGAGCGCGATGAGCGCCGGGGCCGTACCGACCAGATAGCCCAGCTCCTCCCTTATCCGCAGGGACTCCGCGAAGCCGTGCCGGGCCTCCGCCAGCTCGCCCTCGCGCAGGGCGATCAGGGCGAGATGGCGCCAGGTCGAGGAGAGCAGCAGCGCGTCGCCCTGCGCGGTGGCGCCGGCGTGGGCCCTGCGGTAGGCGGCCCGGGCGGCCTGCGGGGAGTCCGCGATGTTCTGCGCGATCAGGCCGCGCCGGAAGTCGAGCAGCGGCCGGCCCTGGGCGGTGGGGGAGAGCAGGGCGGCGGCCCGGCCGAGCGCCACCCGGGCCTCGTCGGCGCGGTCCCGCACCCCGAGCAGGGTCGAGGCGTACGCGAGGTGGCCGCGCTCGCAGGCCGCCGCCCCGCGCTCCTCGTCGTCATGGGCCATGGCCTCGGCCGTACGCAGGGCGTCCTCGGCGTCCGTCCAGCCCTGCCCGGTGTACAGGCACCGCTCGGTCAGCAGGGCCGTCCGCTGGAGGGCCGCGGCCGGATCGGTGGCCGCGTCGTGTGCCAGCAGCGCCGCGGCGTCCGTCCAGCAGCCGCGTGAGCGCAGCCGCCATACCGCGGTCTGGAGGGGAGGATCGTCATCTGCTGTCGTTCCGGAACCAGACATGGCGGTATGCGCCACATTGCCCTCCCCGAGCGCGCCTTCGAGCTGTTGAGTATGGCCCGCATCACAGCACGGAATGGCACGCCGGGCCAAGAGGTCGAGGCAATGTCAGGTGAAAGTTTTCACAATCGACCGGGCGGGGTACGACCCTTGTCCGGCCCGGGATTTCAGCTCATCCGCAGGGCCAGGAAGAAGTCGAGCTTGTCCTCCAGACGCGCCAGATCGCGCCCCGTCAACTGCTCGATTCGCCCGACCCGGTAGCGCAGCGTGTTGACGTGCAGGTGCAGCCGGGCCGCACAGCGGGTCCACGAACCGTCGCAGTCCAGGAAGGCCTCCAGGGTCGGGATGAGCTCCGCGCGGTGACGCCGGTCGTACTCGCGCAGCGGGTCCAGCAGCCGCGCGGTGAACGCCCGCCGCACGTCGTCCGGGACGAACGGCAGCAGCAGCACGTGCGAGGCCAGCTCGTGGTGGCCGGCCGCGCAGACCCGGCCGGGCCGGGCCGCCGCCACCCGGCGGGCATGCCGGGCCTCCTCCAGGGCGCCGCGCAGCCCCTCCGCGGAGTGCACCGAGGCGCTGACACCCAGTGTCAGGCGGCCGTCGTCGCCGAGGCCCGCGGAGAGCGGGGCGCGCACGGCGGCGAGCAGCGCGTCGGCGTGCAGGGCGGGCCCGCCGTCCGGGGCGTCGCCGTCCGCGTCCCCGGCGCCGTCCCGGGGCGCGTCCGGGCCGGCGGGCAGCGGCACCAGGGCGATGGCCTCGTCACCCGTGTGGGCGACGGCGATCCGGTCCGCCGAGTCGGGGCCGGTCACCGCCGGGTCGACCAGGATCTCCTCCAGCAGAGCCTGGGCGACCGGACCGCCCTGGACCACGGACGCGCCGCTCTCGGCCCACTCGACCCGGGCCACCACCACCTGCCAGTGCGGCGCGGTGCCGAGGCCGGGGAGCAGGACCGGGGTGGCGACGCGCAGCCGGGCGGCGATCTCGGCGGGCGCGGCGCCCGCCTGGACCAGCTCCAGGACCTCCTGGGCGAGCCGGCGGCGCACCGTGCGGGCCGCGTCGCGCCGGTCGCGCTCGACGGCGATCAGCTGGGTGACGCCCTGGAGGAGGTCGAGCCGCGCGGCCGGCCAGTCGCTCGCGTCGGCCTCCACGGCGAGCAGCCAGTCGGAGAGCACGGACTCCCGCACGTCACGGACGGGCGGCACCGCGCCGCCCCGGCCGTTGTTCCGGATCGGGAAGAGCGAATACGTCGTACCGCCGAGGGCGGCCCGGTGCGGGGCGGGGCGGCCGGAGCGGACGGCGGCCAGATGCAGCCCGGCCAGCTCGGCCCCGGCGGCGGCGGACAGGGGCGCGCCCGCGCCCGCGATCTGCCGGCCGGTGGGGGAGAGCACCCAGGCGTGGAGGTCCAGGTCGGAGCCGAGGAGATCGAGGACCACCTCGGGGCCGCCGCCCGTCGGGCCCGAGGTCATCAGCCTGCGGTGCCGGTCCACCACGGCCGCCAGGTCGCCCGCCCGCTCGCCGGACACCTGGCGCACCACGTACTCGGTGATCGTTGCGAACGCGACCGTCTCGTGGACCGCGAACAGCGGCAGCCGGTGCCGGCGGCACGCCTCCACGAGATCGTCCGGGACGTCGCCGAGCTCCGCCTCACCCGCCGCGAGGCCGGCCACCCCGGCGCCCGACAGGATGCGCACGAACGGCTCCGAGTCCCCGGCGTCCCGGCGCCAGGCCAGACCGGTCAGCACCAGCTCGCCACCGGCGAGGTAGCGGCTCGGGTCGCGCAGGTCGGTCGTCATCACGCCGCGGACCGACCGGTCCAGCTCCTCGTCGCCGCCGAGCAGCCGCAGGCCCAGCGCGTCGTTCTCCAGCAGTGCGCGCAGCCGCATCTGGTCGCCGCCGATCTCTTTCGTTGGTACGGGTGAAGTCTGGGTGTTGCGGTGAGGCTGTTGAGCCCCGCCATTCGTTCGAATCTACAAGACATGAGCGGACACCAGCCAACTCCTTCATGGGTTCGGTGACTGCACCAGGTGGAGCAGGGCTTGTGTACTGGGCCACACACCGCGTGAACAAGACATGAACAAGTTCGAGGGCCGGCCGTCACCCAGCCCAGCGTGAAAACCCGATTGAGAAGAAGAGAGCCACCATGGACTTCCTTCGCCCCGCAAGCTGGGAGGAGGCGCTCGCCGCCAAGGCCGAGCACCCGACGGCTGTGCCCATCGCCGGGGGCACCGATGTGATGGTCGAGATCAACTTCGACCACCGGCGCCCCGAACACCTCCTCGACCTCAACCGCATCGGTGAGCTCACCGAGTGGGAGGTGGGCCAGGAGAACGTACGGCTCGGCGCCTCGGTCCCGTACAGCCGGATCATGGAGCACCTGCGGGCCGAGCTGCCCGGCCTCGCGCTCGCCTCGCACACCGTCGCGTCGCCGCAGATCCGCAACCGGGGCGGCGTCGGCGGCAACCTCGGCACCGCCTCCCCGGCCGGTGACGCCCACCCCGCCCTGCTCGCGGCCGGCGCCGAGGTGGAGGCCGAGTCCGTACGCGGCACCCGGATGATCCCCATCGACGCCTTCTACACCGGCGTCAAGCGCAACGCCCTCGAACCGGACGAGCTGATCCGGGCCGTGCACATCAAGAAGGCCGACGGGCCGCAGCAGTACTCCAAGGTCGGCACCCGCAACGCGATGGTCATCGCCGTCTGCGCCTTCGGCCTCGCCCTGCACCCCGAGACCCGCACGGTCCGCACCGGCATCGGATCGGCCGCCCCGACACCCGTCCGGGCGAAGGAGGCCGAGGAATTCCTGAACGCCGCGCTGGAGGAGGGCGGCTTCTGGGACAGCCGCACGATCATCACGCCCTCCGTCGCCCAGCAGTTCGCCACGCTCGCCGCCGGCGCCTGCAACCCGATCGACGACGTGCGCGGCACCGCGAGCTACCGCCGCCACGCCGTCGGAATCATGGCCCGCCGCACCCTCGGCTGGGCCTGGGAGTCCTACCGCGGCAACGGCCGCAGCACCGAAGGAGCCGCCTGATCATGCGCGTCAATTTCACGGTCAACGGCCGCCGCCACGAGGCCGACGACGTCTGGGAGGGCGAATCCCTCCTCTACGTCCTGCGCGAGCGCATGGGGCTGCCCGGCTCCAAGAACGCCTGCGAGCAGGGCGAGTGCGGCTCCTGCACGGTCCGCCTCGACGGCGTCCCGGTGTGCTCCTGCCTGGTCGCCGCCGGCCAGGTCGAGGGCCGCGACGTCGTCACCGTAGAGGGGCTCGCCGACTTCGCCGCCCACCGCGCCGAGGCCCACCCCGGCACCGGCTGCGCCTCCGGCGCCTGCGGCACCTCACTGGACCGGGCCAAGCGCTGGAAGGCCGAGCCCGCCGCCGGCGACGAGACCCGCGACACCGGGGAGCTGTCCCCGATCCAGCAGGCGTTCATCGACGCCGGAGCCGTCCAGTGCGGCTTCTGCACCCCCGGCCTCCTGGTCGCGGCCGACGAACTCCTGGAGCGCACCCCGCAGCCGTCCGACGCGGACATCCGCGAGGCGCTCTCCGGCAACCTCTGCCGCTGCACCGGCTACGAGAAGATCCTCGACGCGGTCCGCCTCGCGGCCGCCCGCGCGGAAGGGGCGGTCTGAGCCATGGGCGTCACCGGTTCCCCCACCAACATCAACCAGGGCAGCCGCACCAAGGGCGGCATCGGCGAGTCCACGCTGCGCCCCGACGGCATCCTGAAGGTCACCGGCGAGTTCGCGTACTCCTCGGACATGTGGCACGAGGACATGCTCTGGGGCCACACCCTGCGCTCCACCGTCGCGCACGCCGAGATCGTCTCCATCGACGTCTCCGAGGCGCTGGCCACCTCCGGCGTCTACGCGGTCCTCACCTACGACGACCTGCCGGCCGAGATGAAGAACTACGGCCTGGAGATCCAGGACACCCCCGTCCTCGCCCACGGCCGGGTCCGCCACCACGGCGAACCCGTCGCGCTGGTCGCCGCCGACCACCCGGAGACCGCCCGCCGCGCCGCCGCGAAGATCCGGATCGACTACCGCGAGCTGCCCGTCGTCACCGACGAGGCGTCCGCGACCGCACCCGGGGCCCCCCTCATCCACGAGGGCCGCGACGACCACCACATCGGCCATGTGCCGCACCCCAACATCGTCCACCGCCAGCCGATCGTCCGCGGCGACGTGGCCCAGGCCGAGGCCCGGGCCGACGTGATCGTCAAGGGCGACTACTACTTCGGCATGCAGGACCAGGCGTTCCTGGGCCCCGAGTCCGGCCTCGCCGTACCCGCCGAGGACGGCGGCGTCGACCTGTACGTGGCGACCCAGTGGCTCCACTCCGACCTGCGCCAGATCGCGCCCGTCCTCGGCCTGCCCGAGGACAAGGTCCGCATGACGCTCTCCGGCGTCGGCGGCGCCTTCGGCGGGCGCGAGGACCTGTCGATGCAGATCCACGCCTGCCTCCTCGCCCTGCGCACCGGCAAGCCCGTGAAGATCGTCTACAACCGCTTCGAGTCGTTCTTCGGGCACGTCCACCGCCACCCGGCCCGCCTCCACTACGAGCACGGCGCCACCCGCGACGGCAAGCTCACCCACATGAGGTGCCGCATCGTGCTCGACGGCGGCGCCTACGCCTCCGCCTCCCCGGCCGTCGTCGGCAACGCCTCCTCGCTGTCGGCCGGCCCGTACGTCATCGACAACGTGGACATCGAGGCGATCGCCCTCTACACCAACAACCCCCCGTGCGGCGCCATGCGCGGCTTCGGCGCCGTCCAGGCGTGCTTCGCCTACGAGGCCCAGATGGACAAGCTGGCCGCCGCACTGGACATGGACCCGGTCGAGTTCCGGCAGCTCAACGCCATGGAGCAGGGCACCCTCCTGCCCACCGGACAGCAGGTCGACTCACCCGCACCGGTCGCCGAACTGCTGCGCCGCGTCAAGGCCATGCCGCTGCCGCCCGAGCGCCAGTGGGAGAGCGCCGGCGAACACGCGGACGTACGGGCCCTGCCCGGCGGCCTGTCCAACACCACCCACGGCGAGGGCGTCGTACGCGGCGTCGGCTACGCGGTCGGCATCAAGAACGTCGGCTTCTCCGAGGGCTTCGACGACTACTCCACCGCCCGGGTCCGGATGGAGGTCATCGGCGGCGAACCCGTCGCGACCGTCCACACCGCCATGGCCGAGGTCGGGCAGGGCGGCGTCACGGTGCACGCCCAGATCGCCCGTACCGAACTCGGCGTCTCCCAGGTCACCATCCACCCGGCCGACACCAAGGTCGGCTCCGCCGGATCGACCTCCGCCTCCCGCCAGACGTACGTCACCGGAGGCGCGGTCAAGAACTCCTGCGAGGCCGTCCGCGAACAGGTCCTGGAGCTCGGCCGCCGCAAGTTCGGCACCTACCACCCCGCCTGGGCCACCGCCGAACTCCTCCTGGAGGGCGGCAAGGTCGTCACCGACGGCGGCGAGGTGCTGGCCGACATCGCGGACGTCCTGGAGGACGAGGCCGTCGACATCGAGCTGGAGTGGCGCCACCGGCCCACCGAGCCCTTCGACCTGCGCACCGGACAGGGCAACGGCCACGTCCAGTACTCCTTCGCCGCGCACCGCGCGGTGGTCGAGGTCGACACCGAACTCGGCCTGGTCAAGGTCGTCGAACTCGCCTGCGCCCAGGACGTCGGCAAGGCGCTCAACCCGCTGTCGGTCGTCGGCCAGATCCAGGGCGGCACCATCCAGGGGATGGGCATCGCCGTCATGGAGGAGATCATCGTCGACCCGGTGACCGCGAAGGTGCGCAACCCCTCCTTCACGGACTACCTCCTCCCCACCATCCTCGACACGCCGACCATCCCGGTCGACGTGCTCGAACTCGCCGACGACCACGCCCCGTACGGGCTGCGCGGCATCGGCGAGGCCCCCACCCTGTCGTCCACCCCGGCCGTCCTCGCGGCGATCCGGAACGCGACGGGTCTGGAGCTCGACCGGACGCCGGTCCGGCCGGAACACCTCACCGGCGTCTGACGAGGGCTCCGCCACCAACTCTCCGGGCGGCGCGCGCCACCGGTGAACGTCACACTTCCCGGCCCGCGCCGCCCGGAGGCCCAGGGACCCGCCCCGCTCGCGGCCCCGCACCCCTCGCACCCCCCGCACCGGAACGGCACCCACCGTTCCACCCCTTCCTGCATGAACAGTTCGTCTCGGGCCGTCCCCCGGGTCGTGCCGCCAGCGCAGTCATCCCAAATCCCGCATTTCGATTCTTCATCGCGGGTGCCCCTGTGAACCTTGGGAGTCAGGCATCATGACCCAGCAGTCAGTGCGGCCGAAGACCGGTGCGGAGGACGCGGGCCCCGGCTCGCGCGTCCCCGCCGGCAGATCGTGGCTCGACCGGTACTTCCACATATCCGACCGCGGTTCGACCGTGGCCCGGGAAGTGCGCGGCGGTGTCACGACCTTCATGGCCATGGCGTACATCCTTCTGCTCAACCCGCTGATCCTCGGCGGCAAGGACGTCGACGGCAATCTCCTCAGCCAGCCCGCCCTGATCACCGCCACCGCACTCGCGGCGGCGGCGACCACCCTGCTCATGGGCTTCGTCGGCAAGGTCCCGCTCGCGCTCGCCGCGGGCCTCAGCGTCTCCGGCGTCCTGTCCTCGCAGGTCGCCCCCGAAATGACCTGGCCGCAGGCCATGGGCATGTGCGTGATGTACGGCGCGGTGATCTGCCTCCTGGTGGTCACCGGTCTGCGCGAGCTGATCATGAACGCGATCCCGCTCCCGCTGAAGCACGGCATCACGATGGGCATCGGCCTGTTCATCGCCCTGATCGGGCTCTACAAGGCCGGATTCGTCGGGAAGGGCACCGCGACCCCGGTGACCCTCGGCCCGGCCGGTGAACTCGCCGGCTGGCCCGTCCTCGTCTTCGCGGTCACCCTGCTGCTGATCTTCATGCTCCAGGCCCGCAACATCCCCGGCGCGATCCTCATCGGCATCGTCGTCGGCACCGTGGTCGCCGTCGTGATCAACAAGGTCGCGGACGTCGACCCCAAGATCTGGAGCAGCGGCCCGCCGGAGCTCAAGGGCTCCGCGGTCTCCTCGCCGGACTTCTCGCTCTTCGGCGACGTCGACTTCGGCGGCTGGGGCGACGTCGGCGCGATGACCGTCGGCTTCATCGTCTTCACCCTCGTGCTCGCCGGCTTCTTCGACGCGATGGCCACCATCATCGGCGTCGGTACGGAGGCCGGGCTCGCCGACGACAAGGGCCGCATGCCCGGCCTGTCGAAGGCGCTGTTCATCGACGGCGCCGGCGGGGCCATCGGCGGTGTCGCCGGCGGTTCCGGGCAGACGGTCTTCGTGGAGTCCGCGACCGGCGTCGGCGAGGGGGCCAGGACCGGCCTGGCCTCCGTCGTCACCGGCCTGTTCTTCGCCGCCTGTCTCTTCTTCACCCCGCTCACCGCGATCGTGCCCGCCGAGGTGGCCTCCGCCGCTCTCGTCGTCATCGGCGCGATGATGATGCAGAACGCCCGGCATGTGGACTGGAGCGACCGCTCCGTGGCCATCCCGGTGTTCCTGACGGTGGTCCTGATGCCGTTCACGTACACCATCACCACCGGTGTGGCGGCGGGCGTCATCTCGTACGTCGCCATCAAGGCCGCCCAGGGCCGGGCCCGTGAGGTCGGCGCGTTCATGTGGGGCCTGACGGTGATCTTCGTCGTCTACTTCGCCCTGCACCCGATCGAGAGCTGGCTCGGCGTCAGCTGACCCGACGCCCCACTCACCGTAGGAGACCGAGATGCTGGACATCGCCGAGGAGCTCGACCGCTGGGCCGGGCAGGGACGCGACTTCGCCGTCGCCACCGTCGTCGCCGTCGGCGGCAGCGCCCCCCGCCAGCCGGGGGCCGCGCTGGCCGTCGACCGCGACGGCACGGCGATCGGCTCGGTCTCCGGCGGGTGCGTGGAGGGCGCCGTGTACGAGCTGTGCCAACAGGCGCTCGACGACGGCCTGACCCGCCTCGAACGCTTCGGCTACAGCGACGAGGACGCCTTCGCGGTCGGCCTGACCTGCGGCGGCGTCATCGACATCCTGGTGACCCCGGTCCGGGCGGACGACCCCGCCCGGCCGGTGTACGCCGCCGCGCTCACCGCCGCGGCCCGCGGCGAGGCGGCGGCCGTCGCCCGGATCACCGAAGGGCCCGCCGAACTCCTCGGCCGCCCCCTCCTCGTGCGCCCCGAGGGGGATCACCGGGGCGGGCTCGGCGGGCACCCCGAGCTGGACCGCACCGCGGCGGCCGAGGCCCGCGCCCTGCTGGACCAGGGCCGCACCGCCGCCCTCACCATCGGCGCCGACGGCTCGCGCTGCGGGCAGCCCCTCACGCTGCTCGTGGAGTCCAGCGTGCCGCCGCCCCGGATGATCGTGTTCGGGGCCATCGACTTCGCCGCGGCCCTGGTCCGGGCCGGCAAGTTCCTCGGCTACCACGTCACGGTGTGCGACGCGCGCCCCGTCTTCGCGACGAAGGCCCGCTTCCCGGACGCCGACGAACTGGTGGTGGACTGGCCGCACCGCTATCTGGCCGGAACCGCGGTGGACGCCCGCACGGTGCTGTGCGTCCTCACGCACGACGCCAAGTTCGACGTGCCCCTGCTGGAGGCGGCGCTCAGGCTGCCCGTGGCGTACATCGGCGCGATGGGCTCCCGCCGCACGCACCTCCAGCGCAACGAGCGGCTGCGCGAGGCCGGGGTGACCGAGCTGGAGCTGGCCCGCCTGCACTCGCCGATCGGGCTCGACCTCGGAGCCCGTACGCCCGAGGAGACGGCCCTGTCCATCGCCGCGGAGATCGTCGCCGTCCGGCGCGGCGGCAGCGGCGCCCCGCTGACCGGCGCGCACACCCCGATCCACCACCCCGGCGGGCTGCCGCCGGCGGGGCGCATCGGCTCGGTGGCCTGAAACAGCGCCCCGGGAAGGCCGTCCACGACGGGCGGTTAGCCGCCACGGCACATTCGCGCCAGGCGTGGACCGTCCCGCGGCGGGCGGTTTACCGGTAGATCATCACCATGACATTCACCCCCTCCACCGCCACGGGCCGGGCGAGACCCGCACGCGCCGGGCGCCGCACCCTCGTGATAGCCACCGCCGCCGCACTGATGAGCGGCGCGCTGCTCCCCATCACGGCCACCGCATCGGCCGCCCCGGCCCCCGCCGCCGGAACCACGCCCGCGGCCGGGCCCGTCCACCGCTATGACATCACCCTCGTCACCGGTGACGTCGTCCACTACACCGACGGCGCGGGCAACCAGGACACCGTCACCGTGGACCGCCCCGACGGCGCCACCGGCGGCGTCCACGTCCAGCAGGCCGGGGACGACATCTACGTCCTCCCCGACGAGGCGCAGAGCCTGCTCGCGGCCGGCAAGCTGGACCGCCGCCTCTTCAACGTCTCGGCGCTCGCGGAGATGGGCTACGACGACAGGACGACCGGCGGCATCCCGCTGATCGCCACCTACCCCGCCGCCAAGGCCCGTTCGCTGCCCGCCGCCCCGCGCGGCAGCAAGGCCGTCCGGAAGCTGGAGTCCATCCACGGCGCCGCCCTCAAGGCCGGCAAGGACACCGCCCGCGCCTTCTGGGACGACATCGCCCGCACCGCCACGGCCCGTTCGCTGGACAACGGCATCGCCAAGCTCTGGCTCGACGGGCGCGCCGAGGCCGCCCTCAAGGACTCGGTGCCGCAGATCAACGCGCCGCAGGCGTGGGCCGAGGGCTACGACGGCAAGGGCATCAAGGTCGCCGTCCTGGACACCGGCATCGACGAGGACCACCCGGACGTCAAGGACCGCATCCTGGAGACGAAGAGCTTCGTCCCGGGCGAGGAGGTCGACGACAAGAACGGCCACGGCACGCACGTCGCCTCCACCATCGCCGGCTCGGGCGCCGCGTCCGGCGGCGCCAACAAGGGTGTCGCCCCCGAGGCCGGGCTGCTCGTCGGCAAGGTCCTGAGCGACGGGGGCTCGGGCGCCGACTCCGGCATCATCGAGGCCATGGAGTGGGCCAAGGCGCAGGGCGCCGACATCGTCTCCATGAGCCTCGGCTCACCCGTCGCCGACGACGGCACCGACCCCATGTCCCAGGCCGTCAACTCCCTCTCCGCGGACGGCGGCCCGCTCTTCGTGATCGCCGCCGGCAACGCGTACGGCGCGGGCACCATCGGCTCGCCCGGCTCCGCCGACAAGGCGCTCACCGTCGCCGCCGTCGACAAGCGGGACGGCCGCGCCGACTTCTCGTCCATGGGCCCGCTGGTGCGCAGCTACGGCCTGAAGCCGGACCTGTCCGCGCCCGGCGTCGACATCAACGCCGCCGCCTCGCAGTCCGTCCCCGGCATCGAGGGCATGTACCAGTCGATGTCCGGTACGTCGATGGCCACCCCGCACGTCGCGGGCGCCGCCGCCATCGTCAAGCAGCGCCACCCCGACTGGTCCGGCCAGCGCATCAAGGACGCGCTGATGACCTCGTCCAAGGTGCTGCCCGACTACACCCCGTACGAGCAGGGCACCGGCCGCCTCGATGTGAAGGCCGCCATCGACACGACCGTCGAGGCCACGGGCTCCGTCCCGGTCGCCGCGTACAACTGGCCGCACAGCGCCTCCGACCCGGTCACCGAACGCACCATCACCTACCGCAACACGGGCACCGCCGACGTCACCCTGAACCTGGCGACCGACAGCGCGTCGGACGCCTACACGCTCTCCGCGAAGCAGCTGACCGTCCCGGCCGGCTCCACCGCCGAGGCCGTCCTCACGCTCGACCCGTCGAAGGTGGACGCGGGCACCACGTTCTCCGGCCAGGTCGTCGCCAAGGACGCCTCGGGCGCCGTCGTCGCGCACACCGGCTTCGCGCTCAACAAGGAGCAGGAGCTCTACGACCTCACGCTCCGGCTCCGCGACCGCGCCGGCAAGCCCATGGACGGCACCGTCGTCCTCGGCGCCCTCGGCGACCCGTCCCTGACGCCCGTCGCCGTGTCCGGTGACACCACGCTGAGGCTGCCCCCGGGCAACTACACCGCCTGGGCCGCCGCCGACGTCCAGGGCGACACCGCCGACTCCAAGGCCCTCGCCTTCCTGGCGGCCCCCGAGATCATCCTCGACAAGCCGGTCACGGCCACGCTCGACGCCTCCAAGGCCCACAAGATCAGCGTGCGCACGCCGAAGGAGACCGAGACCCGCCAGCTGCGCTACGACATGGCGCGCACCGCACCCGACGGCACCGTCCAGCGCGACGCGTACCAGATCCCGCTGACGTACGACCAGCTCTGGGCGAGCCCCACCCAGAAGGTCACCCAGGGCGACTTCTCCTTCCTGACCCGCTGGCGCCAGGGCGAGAAGCTGCTCGACCTGACCGCCGGCGGCCGGGACGTCCCGGCCACCGTGCAGAACGGCTCCCCGGTCGCCGAGGACAGCCGCGCCAAGCTCCGCGGCGTCTACGCGGGCAACGGCTCCGCCGCCGACTACCGGCACCTCGACGCCCGGGGCAAGGCCGTCGTGATCCGCAGCAGCGACACGGTGGCCCCGGCCGACCGGGTCGCCGCCGCCGTCGCCGCCGGCGCGAAGGCGCTGTTCGTCGTCAACCAGGGCGACGGCCGGCTGATGGAGTCCTACGGCGAGTACGGCACCACGCTCGCCCTCCCGGTCGCCACCGTCCAGCGGCTGGCCGGCGAGAACCTGATCAAGGCCGCCCGGCGCGGCGAGAAGCTCACCGTCGAGCAGCACAAGTACGCGAGCTACGTCTACGACCTGGTCGACCGCCACGACGGCACCGTCCCGGACCGCTCGCTCGCCTTCGCCCCGGCCACCCGTGACCTGGCGAAGATCGAGAACACCTTCTACGGCCACCGCGACGTCGTCGGCGGCGGTTTCCGCTACGACATCCCCGAGTACGGCCCCGGGCTCGGCTTCGCCGAGTACGAGAAGTTCCCCGGCACCCGCACCGAGTGGGTCACCCCGCTGCCGGGCGCCTCGTTCTGGTACGAGAACCACGCGCAGTACAACGCCGAGGGCACCGACACCGCGCTGGAGCAGCGCGGCGGCGAGATGGACTACCGGGCCGGCTCCACCAGCAAGGCCGATTGGTTCGCACCCGTCACCCGGCCGCGCCTCGGCACGGGCTACTGGGGGCCGTTCCGCTCCCAGTGGGGCGACATCCAGTACAACGTCACCCCGTGGACGGACGGCGGCGCCGGTCACTCGGGCGCCATGCCGGACAAGGAGTACGACACCGGCAAGGCCGCGGTCTACCAGGGCGACAAGCTGCTCGACGAGGCACCGGGCCGGGCCGGCTACGTCGGGAACCTGCCCGCCGAGGAGCTGCCCTACCGCCTGGTCCTCGACGCCTCGCGCGACGCGGACACCTGGAAGACGTCCGTCCGCACCCACACCGAGTGGTCGTTCGTCTCGGGCGCCAACGACCCGGACGGCCCCTACCAGGTCGACATCCCCATGCTCCAGCTCGACTACGACGTCGCCACGGACCTCGCGGGTGACGTACGGGCCGGCAAGTGGACCGAGATCGGCCTCTCCTCCACCACGCAGGAGTGGCTGGACGGCGCGGTGAAGGCCACGAAGGCCTCCCTGTCGGTGAGTTACGACGACGGGAAGACCTGGAGCGCGGTGCAGCTCAAGAAGGACCGGACGGGTTCCTGGACCGCCCGGTTCAAGACTCCGAAGAAGGGCGCCACCGCGGTCTCGCTCAAGGCCCACGCCGAGGCCGGCGGCGGCCTCGCCGTGGACCAGGAGATCATCCGGGCCTTCGGCCTGAAGTGACCCGCTGATCCTTCCTCCGAGTCCTTCCTCCGAGGCGGCCGTCCACCCGGGAGCGGGTGGGCGGCCGTCTTCGCGCGGGTCCGCACGGCTCATTTATATGCATCATACATAAGAAGTGTATGATGCATAAGGAAAGGCTCGGTGCGGGGGGCCGGACACAGCAAGTCGAAGGAACAGCGCAATGACACTGGAGAACAAGGTCGCCCTCGTCACCGGAGGAGCCTCGGGCATCGGCGAGGCCGTCACCCGGCTCTTCGTCGAGCGCGGCGCCCGCGTCGTGGTCGTCGACCTCCAGCAGGAGGCCGGGGACACCCTGGTGGCCGGTCTCGGGGAGGCGGTGGCGTTCCTGCGGGGCGACGTCTCGGACCGCGCGGTCGCCGACCGGGCGGTCGCCACGGCCGTCGAACGCTTCGGCGGCCTGGACGTCCTGGTGAACAACGCCAGCGCCTCCCGCGTCCGCCCGTTCACCGAGCAGACCGACGACGACTGGAAGCTCGCCCTGGACACGGGGCTCTTCGCCACCCGGAACTTCATGCTCGCCGCGTACCCGGAGCTCAGAAAGGCCCAGGGCGCCGTCGTCAACTTCGCCTCGGGCGCCGGGATCGACGGCCAGCCCAACCAGGCGTCGTACGCCGCCGGCAAGGAGGCCATCCGCGGACTGAGCCGGGTCGTCGCCAACGAATGGGCGGCGGACGGCATCCGGGTCAACGTGGTCTCCCCGATGGCGAGGACCGCGGGCGTCGCCGCCTGGGCCGAGGCCCACCCCGAGCAGTACGCCCTCTCCGCGGCCAAGGTCCCCCTCGGCCGCTTCGGCGACCCGCGCACGGACGTCGCGCCCGTCATCGCCTTCCTCGCGAGCGACGACGCGCGTTACATGACCGGGCAGACCCTGATGGCCGACGGCGGCGCGATCAAGCTCCGCTGACCCGCTCCGCCGCCTCCGGCGCCCCCGTTCCGCCGCCAGCGGGACGGGGCCCTGCGCACGGGGAGGAAGCACGCGCGGGCCAGGCAGCGGAGACCTCCGCTACTCGAGGACCCGCGGGTTGGCCGCCACGATCTCCTCCGCGACCGTCCACAGCCGGGGCACGAAGCGCAGCACCGCGTCGCGCCGGGCGAGCAGGTCCCCGGTGTGCGCGATCCCGGTGAGATCGGCGACCGC
Source organism: Streptomyces sp. 130 (assembly GCF_007096885.1). Taxonomy (GTDB): domain Bacteria; phylum Actinomycetota; class Actinomycetes; order Streptomycetales; family Streptomycetaceae; genus Streptomyces. The sequence goes on from NZ_VJNO01000007.1 coordinate 111,817, forward strand.
CTCCCGGAACGCCGGCAGCCGGGCGGTGTGCAGCGCGGGCGCGTCCACGGCCAGCACGGTGTGGCAGCGGGCGAAGGTCGCGAGGATCCAGAACACCGCCTCCCGGTGGTCGCCCCGGTCGGCCAGCTCGCGGCTGCCGTCCAGGGCGACGGGCCGCGCCCGCTCCGTGAGGTCGCCGGCGAAGAAGAACGGCGTGCGCACGACGGGGACCGTGGCGTCGAACGTCCGCGCCAGCTCGTCCAGATGGTGCCGCACCAGCGGCGCGGAGACCTCCGCGCAGCCCAGGAGGGCCAGCAGTTCGGGATACAGCGCCTGCTGCCCGTAGGCGGTGAGGACGTCGCGCGCGGCGGGGTAGCGCAGCCGGATGGTCGGGTTGCGCAGGGCGGCCACCAGCGGGACGTGCGTGGTGACCCCGGTGGGGAAGAGCCACGCCAGCACCCGGGCGGCGAACGGCTGCGCGGTGTCCAGGGCGGCGAGCCGGCTCTCGACGCGGTGCCGGGCGTCCCGGCACCGCCGCAGCACGTGCTCCCGCCGGGCGAAGCGCGGCGCGACGTACGCGTGGAGCGCGCGCAGCCGCCCCGTGGGGTCATCGATGACCGTGTCCCGGCGGAAGACGCCCGCCAGGTGGTACGCGCCCAGCACCGCTTCCGGGTCGGCCAGCAGCGGCCACGGCTCGTAGGTGATCTCCAGCAGCGCGCCCCGGTACAGGAGCTTGCCGGGCTTCGCGGGCGCCTCGGACCCCGCCGTCACCACGACCACGTCCACGTCCGAGGAGCCCGGCCACTCCATGTCGTCCGGCCGCCCGACCGCGGACCCGCTGAAGCAGGCCCCCAGGTAGTCCGGCGCGGGGCGGGCGTGCGCGGCCACCCAGTGCGCGGCGGCGGCACGCGCCTCTCCGAGTCCCATGCCCGAGTGCCTACGCGCCGGTCCGGCTCGGCGTCAAGCACGGGCGGGCCGCCGGAGGTAGCGTCGGCGGGACTTCCCCCGTCCCGCGAAACGCCGGTGAGGCCGCCATGAACAAGATCGTCTACTGGATGTCGATGTCCCTCGACGGCTTCATCGAGGGCCCGCACCGGAACATCGACTGGCATGTGGTCGACGACGAGCTGCACCGCTACTTCAACGACCGGTTGGCCGGCATGGGCGCCATGCTGGACGGCCGCGTCACCCATCAGCTGATGGCGGACTTCTGGCCCACCGCCGACCAGGACCCGGCCAACGCCGGGCCCACGGCCGAGTTCGCCCCCATCTGGCGCGACACCCCGAAGTACGTGTACTCGCGGACGCTGGACCATGCCGACTGGAACACCACGATCGTCCGCGAGGTCGTCCCCGAGGAGGTCGCGGCCCTCAAGGAGCGGGCCGACGGCGACCTCGCCCTCGGCGGCGCCGGCCTCGCCGCGTCCTTCGCCGCCCTCGGCCTGATCGACGAGTACCGCGTCTACGTGCAGCCGGTCCTCATCGGCCGGGGCAAGCCGATGTTCCCGGCGGAGGAGACCGTGCGGCCCCTCCGCCTCACCGGCACCCGGACCTTCGGCAACGGGGTCGTGGAACTGCGCTACGAGCCCGCCGGGCGGTGACGCCCGCTCAGCCCGTCCCGGTCCCGGTCCCGCCGCCCGTCCCGGTGGCGGTCACCAGCGCCATGTAGCGGGCCCAGTCCCAGTACGGGCCGGGGTCGGTGTGGTCGTTGCCCGGGGCCTCGCTGTGCCCGATGATGTGCGCCCGGTCCTTGGGGATGCCGTACGTGTCGCACAGCGAGGCGGTCAGGGCGGCCGACGAGCGGTACATCGCGTCCGTGAACCAGGTGGGGTCGTCGACGAAGCCCTCGTGCTCGACGCCCAGCGACGAGGCGTTGGCGCTGCGCGCGTGGTACGCGGTGTCGGCGTCCCGCACCATCTGGGTGATCTGCCCGTCCGACGACCGCACCACGTAGTGCGCGCTCACCTCGGACACGGGGTCCTGGAACCAGCTGATCGAGCCCGCGTACGAGCCCTGGGTGACGTGGACGACGATCTTGTCGATCTTCGCGGTCCGGCCGGTGGTGTAGTTGTTCGGGTCGGCCGGGACCCAGAGCGCGGCCGGGTAGTCGGCGCTGCGGGCTCCGGAGCCGGCGGCCGGGACCCCGTCCCGCTCCGGGGAGACCGGCCGCCCGGTCACCGTGATCCGCTCGCCGTCCGGGGTGAGCGCGGCGATCCCGTCGGCCAGGAAGGTGTAGACCGCGTCGGCGTAGAGCGCGGCGGCCGTGCCCCGCGTACCGCTGTAGCGGGCGACGGCCGGGTACCAGGCGTCGATGTCGTCGCGGTCCGCCGCGTCGAGGCCCAGCCCGTCGGCGTAGCCGCGCAGCACCGCCGCGCCGCCCAGGATGTTGGCGGCGGTGTCGGTGCGCAGGGCGGCGACGGGTTCCCCGGTGAGGGCGGCGGCCCGTTCCAGGGTGTGCCGCGCCGGGTTGCTGACCAGGTGCATCACACCGAAGCCGCCCGCCTGGCTGGGCCGTCCGGCGTGGCCGTCCAGGTGGGTCTCGCCGTACCCGACGGCGGCGAGCAGATCGCGCGGTACGTCGAACGCCTCGGCGGCCCGTGCGAACGCCCGGTCCATCGGGCGCCCGGGGTCCGCCGCCGCGAGGGCCGGGCACGCGGTCGAGGCGAGGACGGCGGCGGCGAGGGCCGCCAGGACGGAGGTGCGTGTGGGCATACCCGCTCCTGCTCTGTGGGGGGAGGGCGCACGGGGCCGGGCACCCGTGAAGCCTGCTCACGATAGAGAGCCACCGAAGGTATGACAATCTGCCCGTGCGCGTGTCGAGCCACCGCTACTCCAGAGGAGTTGACGGCCCGCGAGCGGGCGCGCGCCGCCAGGAATTCGTACACCTGGACGGCAGCCCACCGCACGGGGGAACGCGGACCGGACCCGCCGCCGCCAGGGCGTATAACAGAGAACTCCGGACCGGCCGGCGTCCCCGATGGCACTCACATCTCACGCGGCAAGGCGTCACCGCGTACGACAGCGGAGCCCGATGAGCATGAGCACGGCAGACGAGATCAGCACCCTGCTGACCGCGAACTTCGGAACCGACCCCGTGGCGATCCGCCCCGACGTGCCGCTCAGGCAGCTCCGGCTGGACTCGCTGGCACTGGAGGAGCTGCGGCTCCTCATCGAGGACCGCCTCGACGTCGACCTGGACGACGTCGAACTCACCTCGCGCGACACCGTCGGCCAGCTGGTCGACGCCGTGCACCGCAAGGCCGCCGCGTGACGGCCCCCCACCGGCTGCCGCCGTTCGCCGCGGCCGTCACCGGCATCGGCCTCGTCACCTCGGCGGGCGTCGGAGCCGAGGCCACCTGGCGCGCGGTGAACGACCCCGCGACCGCCCCCTGCGTGCCGCACCGGCCGGAACTGGCCGGTCTGCCCTGCGACTTCATGTACAGCGTGACCGGCCTCGACACCCGGGCCGTCCTCGGGGTCGCCGCACACCGGCTGATGGACCGCTTCTCGCACCTCGCCGTCATCGCCGCCCGCGAGGCCGTCGCCGACGCGGGGCTGGACCCCGCCGTCTGGGACAGCGGCCGGGTCGCCGTCGTCATCGGCTCCGCCCACGGCGGCCTGCCCTTCTACGACGAACAGCACACCGCCCTCACCGAACGCGGCGCCCGCCGCGTCTCGCCCAAGCTCGCCCCGCTCACCGTCGTCAACGGCGCCGCCAGCAGCGTCGCCACCGACCTCGGCGCGCACGGACCCAGCCAGGCCGTCTCCACCGCCTGCTCCTCCGGCACCGTCGCCATCGGCACCGCCCACCAGCTGCTGCGCACCGGCGCCTGCGACATCGTGATCGCCGGAGGCGCCGAGTCCGTCTGCTCCCGGCTCCTGATCGCCAGCGCCTGCCGCCTCAAGGCCGTCTCCACCCGCCGCGACGACCCCCGGGCCGCCTGCCGCCCCTTCGACACCCACCGCGACGGCTTCGTCGTCGGCGAGGGCGCCGGGCTCCTCGTCCTGGAACGCCCCGAACACGCCCGCGCCCGGGGCGCCGCCGTCCGCGCCCACGTCACCGGCTACGGCGCCTCCAGCGACGCCTACTCCGCCGTCGCCCCCGACCCCGACGGGCGCGGCATCGAACGCGCGCTGCGCGCCGCCCTCGCGGACGCCGGGACCGACGCCGCCGCCATCGGCCACGTCAACGCGCACGGCACCTCCACCGTCGCCAACGACCTGATCGAGACGGCCATGCTCCGCCGGGTCCTGGGCGAACACCCCCTCGTCACCTCCACCAAGGCGATGACCGGCCACACCCTCGGCGCCGCCGGCGGCATCGAGACCGCGCTCACCGTCCTCGCCCTCCAGCACCAGCTGGTCCCGCCCACCGTCAATCTCGACGCCCCCGACCCGGAGATCCCGGTCGAGGTGGTGAGCAAGGAGGCCAGGCCCGCGGCGTTCGACGCGGCCGTCAAGACCTCGCTCGGCTTCGGGGGCCACAACGCCGCTCTCGTCCTCACCAGGTGACCGGGGCCGAGGACCAGAGCTCATGACCGACGAGATCATCCGCACCCTCACCGTCGACGGCCTGCGCTACCGCTACCGCGTCCTGCCGCGGCCCGCGCCCCGCACCGAACCGGTCGTCCTCCTCGGCGGCGCGCTCCAGGGGATGCACGGCTGGCCGCACATGGACGACCACCTCGGCCCGCACGCCTCCGTGGTCACCCTGGACCTGCCCGGCATGGGCGGCGCCGACCCGCTGCCGCCCGGCACCGGGGACGACCTCCTGTGCGCCGCCGTCACCGGCGTCATGGACGACCTGGGCGCCGAACGGGTCAACCTCTTCGGCTTCTCCTACGGCACGTCCATCGCCTTCGGCTGCGCCCGGCGCGACCCCGGCCGGATCGCCCGCCTAATCCTCGGCGGCGTACCGTCGCACATCAGCGAGGCCCAGCGCGACGGCTGGGCGCGGGCCGTCGGCCGGCTGGACGCCGGGGACGCCGAGGGGCTGGCCCGGCTCACCGCCGAGGCGCTGATGTGCCTGGACCCGGAGCGCCCCGTCCACCGCAGGGACCTCGCCCTGCGCTACGTACGCCGGTCGTTCCTGCACGCCCTCACGCACTCCCCGCACACGGAGGGCTCGCTGCGCAGGTCGCTGGAGCACCGCCCGGACTTCTCCGGCGGGCTGACCGGGGTGCCCGCGCTCGTCTTCGCGGGCGAGCACGACACCGTGACGTCGCCGGACCACCAGCGGGCCTTCGCGGCGACGATCGAGGGCAGCCGCTTCCTGACCATCGGCGAGTCGGACCACTGGGTCGTCCTCCAGCGCCCCGACGACGTGGCGGACCTGGTGGCCCGCTTCGTCACCGACCGGCCGCTGGAGTCCGCCCCCGCGCTGCTGCCGCTCGCCGCGCTGCCGCGCCCGCGTGCGGAGGCGGCCGGCGCGGCGGCGCCGCGGGCGGGCGGCTGACCCGCCCGCCCGCGGCGGACGGGTCAGCGGTGCCCGTTCCCCTTCCCGTGTTCCGGCGCGTTCACGTCGATGCGCACGATCTGCGGGTCGTGGTCGCTCGCCTGGTCGGCGAACTCCGCGTTGATGTGCACCACGTCGTAGTCGAAGCGGCGCACTCCCGGACTGGTCAGGATGTGGTCGAGGGTCTGCGAGTTGCCCTCGTACACATAGCTGTACTGCTCGTTCTGCGGCAGCGTGGTGATCAGCGGCTTGAGCACCTTGCCGTCGGTCAGCGCGGCCACGGTCGGCGAGAACGCGAAGTCGTTGAGGTCGCCGAGGACCACGACCCGCGCCGACCCGTCCGCCGCGAGCAGCGACTTGACGAAGGTGTTGACCTCCTTCGCCTGCTGCACGCGCTTGGTCTCCGAGCCGCGCACCGGCTCCTGGTAGCGGCCGTGCAGGGGCTGGTCGCCGCCCTTGGACGCGAAGTGGTTGCCGACGACGAAGACGGACCTCCCGTGGAAGCGGAACTCGCCGACGAGCGGCTTGCGGCTGTCGTCCCAGGCCGCACTGGACGGGGCGATCCGGCCCGGCGACACCGACAGAGCCACGCCCTTCTTCGTCTTCACGGCCGCGACCGGGGTCGTCGCGTTGCCGCCCGCACGGTCCACGAAGTCCACCCGCTCGGGGTTGAAGAGGAACACGTTGCGGATGTTGCCGCCGGGCTCGCCGCCGTCCTTCTTGTCCTGCGGGGCGACACAGCGCCAGGAGTAGCGGGGCCCGCCCGCCGCGACGATCGCGTCCGTGAACCGCTGCAGCGTCGCCTCGGAGCCGACCGTGCCGTCGTCGACCGCGCCGTTGTCGTCCTGGATCTCCTCCAGGGACACGATGTCGGGCGAGGAGAGGTTGACCGCGACGCCCTCGGCCAGCGTGTCGAACTTCGCCTGGTCGTCGAGCGCGTCGAGGTTCTCCACGTTGTACGTGGCGACCGCGAGCTCCTTGCCCTTCTGCTCGCGCGTGACCTCGCGCCGCAGATGGTGGTCGGTGACCTCGCCGAGCGCGGTGGCCTGGAGGTTGTAGCCGCCGTACGAGTCGTAGTCCAGGACGCCCGAGGTGGTGCCGGACAGCACGTCACCCACGTTCGCGGCCGGCACCGGCGCGGCCGGGTCCAGCGACATGACCTTGATCCGGCCGGAGTTCTGGTCGGTGTACGAGGCGTAGAGCGTGCCGCCGCGCCGGGTCGGGTTCTGCCGCGGCTCGACCGTCACCCAGACCTCGTGGTACGCGGTCGTCGCGCCGGTCACCCGGGTGTCGGCGATCTGGACCCGGGTGCCCTCCAGGGACTCGTACAGGTCCAGCGCGTACGTCGAGGGCTCCAGCGGCAGCGCGTCGATCGAGCCGCCCTCGGCCGAGGGCACGTACTGCCCGGGGACGGCCTGCGCGTCCAGCACCACCGGCGCGGGCAGTGCGTTGCCGGACGAGACGACCGTGACCTTCGGGGCGGTGATCTCGGTGACCGACTGGGTGGTGGACGACGGGTAGTACTCGTCCACGGTGCCGCTGACCAGCACCGAGTCGCCCACCTTCACGGCCGGGGCGGTGGAGCCGGTGTACACGAAGACGCCCTCGCCGGTGCGCGGGTCGGCGTCCGGGGCGGTGTCCTGGATCCAGAAGCCGCGCGAACCGGTGGCGCGCACCGCCGTGACGACGCCGGGGACCCCGGTGACCGCCCTGCCGTCCAGCGGGGAGACACGGGTGGTGCCCTGGATGTCGTGGACCCGTACGGTGCCGGGCTCGGTGGGATTGCCCGGGCCGCCCGGGTCCTCGCCGCCGCCCGCGGACTCGCCGGCCGCGTTGACCGGGGAGGGGGACGCCGCGGTGAGGTCGGCCGCGTTGTCGTCGGTGTCCGCGAGCGAGGCCGCGCGCGCCACGGAGGCGGTGGCCGAGGTGCCCTTCGCCGGTCCGCTGCCTTCCCGGACGACCGCGGTGCCGTAGCCGACCAGGTCCACGATCCGGGTGTCGGCGGCGCAGTCGGCGGCCGTCTTGCAGGTCAGCGGGGCCGTCCCGGAGACCAGGGCGACGGTGCCGCTCGTGGCGGACATGGCCACGTTGCCGGTCGCGTCCGGGGCCGGCAGGGCGACCGTGCCGCCGGCGCCCGCCGCCTCCGCGACGAGATAGCGGGCACCGGGCGCGACGGAGCCGGTCAGCGCGGACACCTGCCACAGCGAGCCCGCCGAGGGGGCGCCCGGCAGGTACTGGACGCTGAGCCCGTCGAGGGCGTACGCGGCCGAGCCGGCGTTGGCCAGCTCGATGAAGTCACGGGTCAGCGTCGCACCGGAATTGCCGCCGCCGCCGTACACCTCGGAGATCACCGCGGTCGCGGACGGGGCGGCGAAGGCGGCGGGCAGCGCGGTCGCCGAGAGCGTCACGGCTACCGCGCCGGCCAGCAGGGCGGAACGGGTGGTGGATATGCGCACGGAAAGGCCCCTCAGAGTGTGGTGAGGGAGCACAAGCTATGCGCGTAGAACAGCCCATGACAAGACATCAGAGATGAATTCCGCGAAACGTTCGGTGGTGCGGGGCCGGTGACGGGCCGGCGGCGCGCGTCGTCCGGGCCGCGCGCCGGCGACCATACCCCGTACCGCCGCCTCACACGGCCGGCACCCGGTCCAGGAAGCCGCTGACCGAGGCGATCCGGCCGTCCTCGGCGAGCGTGGCCACGTCGAAGCCCGCGACCGGCGCCGAGCCGTCGGGTGCGACCAGCTCCCACCCGAAGCGGACGAGCGCGTGGTGCCCGTCGACCGCACCGGCCGGGCGGAAGGTGAACCCCGGGAACTGCTGCCGCGCCCCGGCGATGGCGCTCGTCAGCTGCTCGTGGCCGCGTACGTCGGCCAGCGGATCGGTGTACGTGGCCTCGTCGGTGAACGCCGCGGCGACGGCCTTCCCCAGCTCATCGGCCCCGGCGTTCCAGGCGGCGAAGTAGCGCCGCACGGCGTCGTCGTACGTGGTCATGGCGGGTCCCTCCGGTAGGGCTTCCGGCCGGTGGGCCGGGAGCGCCGTGCTCGTGGGGACCACGGTGTCCGACGGCGCGCGGGGCGTCGATTACCTCCGGGGTAAGGGGGAGGGGCCCGGTCTACACCTCGTCCGCGATGACGTGCACCGCGGCCTCCTCGGCGGAGGCGGCGGCGCCGTCGATCCCGACGTCCTCGCCCGCCGTGCTGTCCGGCTCGTCGATGTCCAGGTCCCGGGTGAGCCGCCCGGCGCGTACCGTGCCCACCTCGCCGTCCCACGGCTCGCCGTCCCCGTCCACGACGTCGCCCACCCCGTCCCCGGGCGGGCCGTCGTCCTCGGGCCGCTCGCGCGCCAGCCGGCTCTCCAGGGACTCGCCCCGGTGCTGCTCGGCGGCGGTGGTGCCCAGGTCCTCCACGGCGTAGGGGCGCTCGGGAGGCGAGTAGCCGCGGTCCAGCACGTCTTCCACGTCCGGATCGTCCAAGGTCTCCTCCGTGTCGAGCTGCTCGACCGGATCGGATGCCTCCGACTCCTGCTGGGGCTGATAGACGTCGTCGCCCAGACCGGCCTCGTCCATGGCGCTTCCCTTCCCGCGGCGGGGCTCCCCTTCAGCATAGGCAGCCCCCGCCACGGCCCGCAGGGCGCGCGCCCCTGCGTCCGGCACGGGTCTGCGCGACCATGGACAGTGCAAGGGGCCGGCCCGGAGAGTCGTCTGGAGAGCCGTCATGAAGTACCCGGAGAGCTACGAGCTCGTCTTCCAGTCCGCGGCAGTGGAGGACGACGCCGTGACCGTCCACCGGACGGCACAGAGCGGTGCGGGCGGACACCCCGTCTACGAGGACGACACGGGAATCGTCCGCGCCGAGATCAGTGATCACGCGGAGGTGCGCATGCTCGCCAGCGGCGGCCACCAGCACTTGGGGACGCCGGTGGTGGTGCGCGAGGAAGCCGCCTGAGACGGCTGACAACCGACGCCCGGCCCGCACCCCGGACCGGGCGTCGTTCGCGTGCCCGTATCACGGGGAAACGTGCCCGTACATCATGCCGAGGCAGGACAATCCGGCCGCACGCCTCCCACACTTGGTCGAAATTTTGCCCCTGGTGAGGGGTAGCGGGAGTGCACCAGGCAGACTCACCCTGTAGGAATCTCGCCACGAAGAGGATCACGCATGATCACGTTGAAGAAGGAAGACGGCCCGGCGGACCTGGACGGGGTGACCCACCTCTCCATCGGCGTCTCCTGGGACCCCACCGTCGGCAGCAGTGGCGGGCTGTTGGGGAAGCTGAAGCAGAAGAAGGGCACCGACCTCGACCTGATCGCCATCGCGATGCAGGGCGCGGACCCGGTGCGGCTGGCCGGACTGGACTCCCTGGACCCGCTGGGCAACGGCTCGCTGGTCCACAGCGGTGACAACCAGACCGGCAAGGGCGACGGCGACGACGAGACGGTGACCGTCGACTTCGCCAAGGTCCCCTCGAACGTCACGGCGATCGTCTTCGTCGCCGCCGCGTACAAGAAGGGCAGCTCCTTCCAGAGCGCCCGCAACGTCAGCATCAAGGTCTACGACGCCACCGGCGGCAGCAGCCAGCAGGTCGCCGACATCTGGCCGTCCCTGCTCACCAGCGACAACGGCTGCGCCGTGGCGAAGGCCATGCGCGTCGGTGCCGGCTGGAAGCTCCAGGTGATCAACGAGACCGGCAAGATCAAGCAGGGCGACGAGCACGCCCTGATGCGTTTCGCGATCAGCAAGTAATACGTGCCGGGCCCGGCCCCGGTCCGTAACCGCCAGGTCAGTCGACCCGGCGCGCGCGGGCCGGGGCCGTCGGGTTCCCGGCGGCCAGCGGCGACCGCGCCAGCTCCACGCACCCCGCCGCGATCAGCCCCAGGGCCAGCAGCTCGGGCAGCACCCACCAGCCGGTGCGTACCTCCTCGCCGAACAGCGTCACCCCGTACAGGACGCTGATCAGGGCGTCCCCCAGGGTCAGACACGGCTGTACGGCGACGAGCGTGCCCGCCTGAAGGGCGTTCTGGAGGAGGAACAGCGCGCCGACCCCCGCCGCCGCCGTCGCGTACAGCTGCCAGGAGCCGAACAGCGCCCCCGCCCCGCCCTCGTCCAGCCGCGCCATCGCGTCCTTCATCAGCGCGGCGGTCAGCGCGTAACCGCAGGCGGCGGCCGTGGCCAGCAAAGCGGCCCGGACATTGCCCCGGGCGGTCAGCGCGCCCGCGATCAGCAGCGCCTCGAACACGCCCGTCAGGATCAGCGCCGGCACCCACGCGGCCCCGTGCACGGCGTCGCTGCCGCCGCCCGGCGCGGCCGTCGCCATCCCGAGGGCCAGCCCGGCCGTCACGGCGGCGACCCCCAGCCACACCGCCCGGGGCACACGTGCCCGCATCATCAGGCCGGCCAGGAGCAGGGTCGCCGGGAGCTCGATCACGAAGATCGGCTGCACCACGGAGATCGGTCCGGTGGCCAGCGCCACGGCCTGGCAGACGGCGGCGACGATCACCAGGGCGATCCCCGCGAGCCACACCTTCTGGCGCAGCAGATGCCCGATGAGCGACACCCGCATGGCCTCGGTCTGCGGCACTTCGAGGGCGGCCCGGCGCTGGAGCACGGAGGCGGAACCATTGCTGAGAGCGGTCAGGACGGCGAACAGGACGGCGATCACGGGACCATGATGCGGGCAGACCCGGCCGTGACCCCGGCTTGGCCGGACCACGGCATGGCGGCCGGGGAGATCATCGCAAGAGGACGGAACCCGGCCCGCCGGCCGCGTAGCGTGCCGTCATGGCCGTGAAGAAGAAGACCGCCGCCGGTGCCGCCCCCGTGCTCACCCCCAGGGCCCTCGGCCGGGCGACCCTGGAGCGCCAGCTCCTGCTGCGCCGGGCCGGGATGAGCGCGAAGGACGCCGTCGCCCACCTCGTCGGCCTCCAGGCGCAGAACACCAGGCCGCCGTACTACCAGCTGCTGGCCCGGCTCCAGGGCTTCCGGCCCGCCGACCTGTCGGTGCTGATGGAGTCCCGCGAGGTCGTCCGCATCGTCACCCTGCGCTCCACCATCCACACCCACACCGCCGACGACGCCCTGACCCTGCGCCCCCTGGTGCAGCCCGCCATCGACCGCGAGCTCAACATGTTCCGCAAGCGGCTCCCCGGCGTGGACCTGGACCGGGTGCGGGAGCTGAGCCGGGCGTACGTGGAGGAGGCGCCGCGCACCCCGAAGGAGATCCGCACCCGGCTGCTCACCGAGTGGCCCGACGCGGACCCGCAGGCCCTCGGCGTCGCCGCCCGCTGCCTGCTGCCCCTGGTCCAGGCGACCCCGCGCGGCCTCTGGGGCATCAGCGGAGGCGTCACGCTCACCACCGTCGAGCGCTGGCTCGGTCACGCGGGGGAGGGGGCGCCCGACATCGAGCGCGCCGTGCTGCGCTACTTCGGCGCCTTCGGGCCCGCATCGGTCAAGGACATGCAGAGCTGGGCCGGGCTGACCCGTCTGAAGGAGGTCTTCGAGCGGCTGCGGCCCCGGCTCACCACCTTCCGCGACGAGCACGGCGTCGAACTCTTCGACCTGCCCGACGCCCCGCGCCCCGCCGAGGACACCCCCGCCCCGCCCCGATTCCTGCCCGAGTTCGACAACGTCCTGCTCGGCCACGCCGACCGCACCCGCGTCATCCCCGCGCCCCTCAAGGGCCTCAACGGGGTGGGCAACCAGACCTGGGGCAGTGTGCTGGTGGACGGGTTCTTCGCGGCGGTCTGGCGGCTGGACGCCCCGCGCGACGCCCCGGCCGTCGTCACCGTGCAGGAGGTGCGCCCGCTGACCCCCGCCGAGCGCGACGCCGTGACGGCGGAGGCGGCGGACCTGATCACGGCGATGACCCCGGCAGCGGAGCACGACGTCCGCTTCGGCCGGTTCGTGGACCTGGCCCGCTGACCAGTGCCGCCGGGGGCACGCGGCGGCGCGCCAGGGCGCACGGGGCCTGCGCCCGGGGGCGCCGGGTCTGGTGTCGGTGGCTGTTGCGGCAGTAGCCCGGCCCGTTGGGGCGCCGGGTCTGGTGTCGGTGGCTGTTGCGGCGGCGGCCCCGCCCGTCGGGGTGCCGGGGACGGTGTAGGTGGCCGTTACGGCAGCAGCCCCGCCCGTCGGGCCTCCACCACCGCCTCCAGCCGGGTGTGCGCCCCCAGCCGCCGCATCGCGGACCGCAGATAGCCCTTCACCGTCTCCGGGCGCAGCCCCAGCCGGTCCGCCGCCACCGCGTTCGTGGCGCCCGCCGCCACGCACGCCAGCACATCGATCTCGCGCGGAGCGAGCCGGACCTCCGGCGCCCCGGGCTCCCGGGCGCCCGTGGCCGAGGCCAGCCGCCCGCACACCGCGAGCAGCTCGTCCCGCAGCGCCGGGTCGAGCACCTTCGGCATCAGGGCGCGCAGCTCGCGGTGCGCCTCCCGGACGTCCTCCCAGGCCGCCGCCCCAGCCGCCTCCGCCGCCCCGGGAGCGTCCGGCTCCGGGCGGCTCGCCGCCAGCAGCCGCCGCACCTCGTCCCGGACCACCAGCGCCTGCTCCACGTCACGTGCGGCGGCCACCGCCGCGTCGAACGTGCGGTCCCCCAGCGTGAGCGGCTCGCGCAGCGCCCCGTACAGCACCCCTCGCACCTCGCGCCGCACCACGACGGGGACGGCGACCACCGAGCGCAGCCCCTCGGCCGCGACGGCCGTGTCGTACTCGTGGCTGATGCGGCGCGATGAGTGGTAGTCGGTCACCGCGCACGGCCTCGACAGGGCCATGGACTTGCCGCCCAGGCCGCTGCCCGACGAGATCACCAGACCTCGCAGCGCCGCCGTCCGCGCCCCGTTCACCTCGGCGATCCTGGTGTGCCGGCTGTCCGAGAGCAGCCCGCCGAAGGCCACCGGCAGCCCGCTCGTCCGGCGCAGCCGCAGCAGCGCCGCTTGCATCTCGACCGCCTCGACGGATTCCGGCACCCTGCCGCCTCTCTGTCCGGCCCCGATGGAATGGCGGCCTCCGACACCCCCGTCCGGGGGTGGTGAGACCTGGGTCACTGTTTACATCATGTGAGGAGCCGAAGAACCGGCCGGGTCGGTAAAGAGGAGGGCACATGCCGGAAACGAGTGCGACGGAGACGTTCCGGGCGGCCCGGGACTTCCTGCTCCGGCACCGCGAGGACTACACCGCCGCCTACGAGGGCTTCCGCTGGCCCCGCAGCGACCACTTCAACTGGGCGCTCGACTGGTTCGACGTCATCGCCCGGGACAACGACCGCACGGCCCTGCACATCGTGGAGGAGGACGGCACCCGCACCGAGGTGTCGTTCGCCGAGATGTCCGCCCGCTCCGACCGGGCCGCGAACTGGCTGCGCGCCCAGGGGGTGCGGGAGGGCGACCGCGTCCTGGTCATGCTCGGCAACCAGGCCGAGCTGTGGGAGACCGCGCTCGCCGCGATGAAGCTGCGCGCCGTGGTCATCCCGGCGACCCCGCTGCTCGGCCCCGCCGACCTGCGCGACCGGGTCGAGCGCGGCCGGGTCCGGCACGTCCTGGTCCGCGACACCGACACCGCGAAGTTCGACGAGGTGCCCGGCCGCTACACCCGTATCTGCGTGGGCGCCCCGGCCGAGGGCTGGCTCGACTACGCGGACGCCGCCGGGGCCCCGCGCGTCTTCACGCCGGACCGCGAGACCGACGCGGACGAACCGCTGATGCTCTACTTCACCTCCGGCACGACCGCCAGCCCCAAGCTGGTCGAGCACACCCATGTCTCGTACCCGGTGGGCCACTTGGCGACGATGTACTGGATCGGGCTCAAGCCCGGCGACGTCCACCTCAACATCTCCTCGCCCGGCTGGGCCAAACACGCCTGGTCCAACCTCTTCGCGCCGTGGAGCGCCGAGGCGACGGTCTTCATCTTCAACTACACCCGCTTCGACGCCGGCCGCCTGATGGCCGAGATGGACCGCTCCGGCATCACCAGCTTCTGCGCCCCGCCCACCGTGTGGCGCATGCTCATCCAGGCGGACCTGACCCAGCTGAAGACCCCGCCGCGCGAGGTGGTCGCCGCCGGCGAACCGCTGAACCCCGAGGTCATCGAGGCGGTCCGGCGTGCCTGGGGCGTCACCATCCGGGACGGCTTCGGCCAGACGGAGACCGCCGTCCAGGTCGCCAACACCCCGGGCCAGGCCCTCAAGCCCGGCTCGATGGGGCGGCCGAGCCCCGGCTTCCGGGTGGTCCTGCTCGACCCGGTGAGCGGGGAGCCCGGCGCGGTCGAGGGGGAGATCTCGCTCGACCTGTCGGAGCACCCGGTGGGCCTGATGACCGGCTACCACGGCGACCCGGAGCGCACCGCCGAGGCCATGGCCGGCGGCTACTACCGCACCGGTGACATCGGCTCCCGCGACGAGGACGGCTACATCACGTACGTGGGGCGGGCCGACGACGTCTTCAAGTCCTCGGACTACAAGATCTCCCCGTTCGAGCTGGAGAGCGCCCTGCTGGAGCACGAGGCGGTGGTCGAGGCCGCCGTCGTCCCGGCCCCCGACGAGGTCCGCCTCTCCGTCCCGAAGGCGTACGTGGTGCTCGCCGAGGGCTGGGAGCCCGGGCCCGACACCGCCAAGGTGCTCTTCGCGCACTCCAGGTCCGTGCTCGCACCGTACAAGCGGGTGCGGCGACTGGAGTTCGCGGAGCTGCCCAAGACCGTCTCCGGCAAGATCCGCCGGATCGAACTGCGCGAGCGCACCGCCCAGGGCGGCGGCACCGAGTACGCCGAAGGGGACCTGGCATGACCGAGCTCTCGTACGCGCACGGCACGGGCACCACCGCCCTGCTCGGCGACACCATCGGACGCAACCTGGACCGGGCCGTCGCCGCCTGGCCCGGCCGCGAGGCGCTGGTCGACGTCCCGTCCGGGCGGCGCTGGACGTACGCCGAGTTCGGCGCGGCCGTGGACGAGCTGGCGCGGGCGCTGATGGCGTCCGGCGTGGCCAAGGGCGACCGGGTCGGCATCTGGGCGGTCAACTGCCCCGAGTGGGTCCTCGTGCAGTACGCCACCGCCCGCATCGGCGCCGTCATGGTCAACATCAACCCCGCCTACCGGGCGCACGAGTTGGAGTACGTGCTGAAGCAGGCCGGGATATCACTCCTCGCCGCCACGCTGACGCACCGCACCAGCGACTACCGGGCCCTGGTCGAGCAGGTCCGCGCCGACTGCCCGGACCTGCGGGCGGTGCACTACATCGGTGACGATTCCTGGAACGAACTGCTGTCGGCCGCAGGCCAGGTGACGGCTGATCAGCTGGCGGCCCGTGAGGCGGAGCTGTCCTGCGACGACCCCATCAACATCCAGTACACCTCGGGCACCACGGGCTTCCCCAAGGGGGCGACGCTCTCTCACCACAACATCCTCAACAACGGCTATTTCGTCGGGGAGTTGGTCGCCTACACCGAGCAGGACCGGGTCTGCCTGCCCGTCCCGTTCTACCACTGCTTCGGCATGGTGATGGGCAACCTCGGCATCACCTCGCACGGCGCGTGCATCGTGATCCCCTGCCCCTCTTTCGAACCGGCCGCCGTGCTGAGCGCCGTGCAGCAGGAGCGCTGCACCTCGCTCTACGGGGTGCCCACGATGTTCATCGCCGAGCTGAACCTGCCGGACTTCGCCTCGTACGACCTGTCCTCGCTGCGCACCGGGATCATGGCCGGGTCGCCGTGCCCGGTCGAGGTGATGAAGCGGGTGGTGGCCGAGATGCACATGGACGAGGTGTCCATCTGCTACGGCATGACGGAGACCTCCCCGGTCTCCACGCAGACCCGCCGCGACGACGACCTGGAGCGCCGCACCGGCACGGTCGGCCGCGTCATGCCGCACATCGAGGTCAAGGTCATCGACCCGGCGACGGGTGTGACCCTGGAGCGCGGGCAGTCCGGCGAGCTGTGCACCCGGGGCTACAGCGTGATGCTGGGCTACTGGGACCAGCCCGAGCGGACCGCCGAGGCCATCGACGCGGGGCGCTGGATGCACACCGGGGACCTCGCGGTGATGCGCGAGGACGGCTACGTGCAGATCGTCGGCCGCATCAAGGACGTGATCATCCGGGGCGGCGAGAACATCTATCCGCGCGAGATCGAGGAGTTCCTGTACCGCCACCCGAAGATCGCCGATGTGCAGGTGGTCGGGGTCCCCGACGAGCGGTACGGGGAAGAGGTGCTGGCCTGCGTCATCCCCGCCGACCCGGCCGACCCGCCGGCCCTGGACGACGTACGGGCTTTCTGCGAAGGGCAGTTGGCCCACTACAAGATCCCGCGCCTGCTCCAGATCCTGGAGGCCTTCCCGATGACGGTCAGCGGCAAGGTCCGCAAGGTCGAACTGCGCGAGGGCTACCGGAGATAGCGCGCGTCAGGCGGCCTCGATGACGTCCCCCGCCGCCGTCCCGCGCGTCGCGGCCGCCCACTCGATGAGCAGCACCTCGTAGGCGGCGGACTCCACGGGGGACCAGTCGTGCCCCGCGCGGGCGTCCACGAACGCCCGTATCGCCTCATTGGCCTGCAGGGCGGCGCGGCCCGAGAGCGCGGGGGCGTGCGCGGGCGTGTTCGAAGGTGGTGAAGTCCGTGGAATCGAGACCATGCGCTCCACTGTAGGGCCCGCCACTGACAACGCACCGCAGATCGGGGGCCGTTGGCCAGAACGTGACGGATCACACGCAGGGTGGCCGGGCGGTTTCTGTGAGGCACGACACGTCGCCCGGCCCGCGTGTCCTGTTCCGGTCGGTGCGCGGGGTCAGGCGCCGGTGCTGACGAGCTCGTCCGCCGCGCCGTTGACCGGTTGCGGCGTGCCGGTGAGGTCCAGGACGAACAGCGGCACGCCCAGGGAGTCCGCGCGCTCACGGGCCTCCGGCGTGTAGCCCGCGAGCGAGAACAGCACCCCGCGCACGGAGCCGTTGAGCGCGTTGAGCCACAGGCACTCGACGTCCCGGAGCCCGGTCGGCCGGGTCGTGGAGTCGACCTCGGCGATCAGCCCGGCCGCCCGCAGGTCGATCCGCGAGGCCGGCCGGTGCACCGGGTGCGTCACGTCCCGGAAGCCCAGCCAGGCCAGATAGAGCGCCGCCGCCGCGACCGCGTCGCGCCCGGTACGGATGGTCAGCGGGCGGAACGCCGGACGCGGCGCCGCCGCCGTGCGCGGCAGCGGTATGTGCGCGGGCCGGACCGCCCCGGCGGACGCCACCGGCCGCACCGGCACCCGCAGCACCGCCCCGCACGGGCAGCACAGCTCGGGCTGCGGCCACTGGTCGTGCCGCCCGCAGCCCCGGCACCGCACGGTCACCCAGTCGTCGTTCCAGGTGCGGTGGGTGATCGGGACCACCGGTGCGCCGAGCAGCAGCGGCGGGGCGGTCGGCGCTCCGCACGGGCACGGGTAGACGGGGGTCACGTACGCGTGGTCGCGGCGGCAGGCCGGGCACCGTACCGGCACTGACTCCACCGCGTGCTCCCTCCGTACCACTTCCGTAATCCCTCCATGCTCCCCCAAGAGCGCGCCGCCGGGTGGGGAATCGCGTCACTCGGGGGTGCGCGGGGCAAGACGCCGACGGCCATCGCTGCGGCGAAGGGGCGGGCCCGTCCCCGCGACCGCCGTGCGGGCACAGTCGCAGGGGCGTGCCCCGGGGTGCAGACGGCCGAGGCGGCGGCCCCGGGGATCAGACGGCCGGGGCGGCGCCGTACTCGGCGTCGGTGACGGGGGTCAGCCAGTGCACGGCGTCGTGGGTGTCGTCGCCCTCGTTGATGGCCAGGTGAACCATCAGCCGGTTCGGGGCCGCGCCGTGCCAGTGCTCCTCGTCGGCCTCGAACAGGACGCGGTCCCCGGGCCGGATGACCTCGACCGGCCCGCCCCGGCGCTGGCACAGGCCGACCCCCTCGGTGACGAAGACGGTCTGGCCCAGCGGGTGGCGGTGCCAGTGGGTGCGGGAGCCGGGCATGAAGTGCACCAGGCCGGCGGTGACCCGGGAGGGGGCGGGCGCGGCGGCGACGGCGTCGATGTAGACGTCACCGGTGAACCAGTCGGCCGGGCCCTTCACGGTGTCGATCGAGCTGCGGGTGATCCGCATGGGGTCGCTCCTTGTCGGGGGGAGGGGTCAGGGCGTGAGGAGCGTCTTGACGGCGCGGCGCTCGTCCATGGCCCGGTAGCCCTCGGCCACCTGGGCGAGGGGGAGGGTGAGGTCGAAGACCTTGCCCGGGTCGATCCGGCGGGTGAGGACGCGGTCGATCAGGTCGGGCAGGTAGCGGCGTACGGGGGCGGGGCCGCCGCGCAGGCCGACGTGGGAGAAGAACAGCTCCTGTCCGTCGATCGCGACCTCGTGCGGGACCCCGACGAAACCGACGTTCCCGCCGGGGCGGGCGGTGTGGAGGGCCTGCCGCATGGCCTGGGCGGTGCCGACGCATTCCAGGACGCAGTCCGCGCCGATCCCGTCCGTCATCTCCTTGACGCGGTCGATGCCCTCCTGGCCGCGTTCGCTGACGATGTCGGTGGCGCCGAACACGCGGGCCAGCTTCTGCCGGGACTCGTGTCGCGACATGGCGATGATCCGCTCCGCGCCCATCTCCTTCGCCGCGATCACACCGCACAGGCCGACCGCGCCGTCGCCGACGACCACGGCGGTCGAGCCGGGCCGCACCTCGGCGGCGTCAGCGGCCCACCAGCCGGTGCCCATCACGTCGGAGACGGCGAGCAGACCGGGCCAGAACTCCTCGTCCGGCACCGCGTCGGTGGCGACCAGAGTGCCCTGGGCGTTCGGGATGCGTACGTACTCCGCCTGGCAGGTCGACATGAACTCGCGGTGCAGGCAGTTCGACGTGAAGCCGTTGCGGCAGTTCGCGCAGGTGTTGTCCGAGGTGGCGAACGAGCCGACGACGAACTGGCCCGGCTTCACCGAGGTGACCCCGGAGCCGACCTCCTCCACGAACCCGACGTACTCGTGGCCCATCGGGTGCGGGTCGCCGACCGGTTCGGCGCCGCGGTACGGCCACAGGTCGGAGCCGCACACACAGGTCACGGCCGTCCGGATGACCGCGTCGGTGGGCTCGATGATCTTGGGATCGTCCAGGTTCTCGAAGCGGACGTCACCAGGGGCGTGCATCACTGCGCCGCGCATGAGGGTTTCCTTTACGTATGCGTGTACGTGTACGTGCCGAGGCGGCGGCCACCGGATGTCCGGGGGGCCGGCGCCGGGTGCGGGGCCGGTTGCGCGCCCGTCATGGCGGCGACGGGCGGAGAACGACCACGTCATCCAGGTAACCCGCTCACGGCGCCCGGAGCGAGACACCATCAAGGGGTGTACTGGCAGTACATCCCCATGGCGGTGTCCGGGACGTACGGTCGAAGGCGTGGACAACCAGGCAGAGGTCCGCGAGTTCCTCACCTCGCGGCGCGCGAAGATCACCCCCGAGCGGGCGGGCCTGCCGACGGGCAGCCGCCGACGCGTGCCGGGCCTGCGCCGCAGCGAGGTCGCGGCCCTGGCCGATGTGAGCGTGGAGTACTACGCCAAACTGGAGCGCGGCAGCCTCGCCGGCGTGTCACCGGCCGTGTTGGAGGCCGTCGCCCGGGCCCTCCAGCTCGACGACGCGGAACGCGCCCACCTGCTCCACCTGGCCCAGGCCGCCGACGGCTCCGACGCCCTCACCCGGCCCCGCCGCCGCACCGCCCGGCGGTGGCAGCCGCACCCGAGCCTGCAGTGGACCCTGGACGCGGTGACCGAGGGCGCGGCGTTCGTCCGTAACGGCCGCATGGACCTCCTGGCCGTCAACCGGCTCGCCCGCGCCTTCTACTCCGACGTCTACGCCGATCCCCACAACCAGGAGAACCTGGCCCGCTTCACCTTCCTCAGTCCGGACGCCCGGCGCTTCTACCCGGACTGGGACCAGGCCGCCGACATCACCGTCGCCATCCTGCGCACCGAAGCCGGCCGGAACCCCCACGACAAGGACCTCCACGACCTCGTCGGCGAGCTCTCCACCCGCAGCGACGCCTTCCGCGTCCGCTGGGGCGCCCACGACGTCCGCCGCCACGGCACCGGCTTCAAGCGCTACCGGCACGCGGCGGTCGGCGAACTCGTCCTCGCCTACGAGGGCCTGGAAATGGCCGCCGAACCCGGCCTCACCCTCACGATCTACACCGCCGAACCCGCCTCGCCCTCCGCAGAGGGCCTGCGCCTGCTCGCCTCCTGGGCCGCCACGTCCGCGGCGCGGCCCGGCGGCTGAGCCCCTTCCCCCCACCCTTCCCCCCACCCTTCCCGCCTCCCTTGACGTCGGTCAGGAGGCGGCTTAGATTTGCTTCCACATAACAGAAGACAGTTTCCGCTATGCGGAATTGGTGATTTGGTGCTCTCAGGTGGCGCGACAGAGCCCGACTCCACCCCCGACTCCACACAGGGACGAGCAGGAGCACTCAATGCCTCGTATGACCGCTGCCCGCGCGGCAGTCGAGATCCTCAAGCGCGAAGGCGTCAGCAACGCGTTCGGTGTGCCCGGCGCCGCGATCAACCCCTTCTACGCGGCCCTCAAGGCGGCCGGTGGCGTCCAGCACACGCTCGCCCGCCACGTCGAGGGCGCCTCTCACATGGCGGAGGGCTACACCCGGGCGCGTCCGGGCAACATCGGCGTCTGCATCGGTACGTCGGGGCCCGCCGGCACCGACATGATCACCGGCCTGTACTCCGCGATCGCGGACTCGATCCCGATCCTGTGCATCACCGGCCAGGCGCCGACCGCCGTCCTGCACAAGGAGGACTTCCAGGCCGTCGACATCGCCTCGATCGCCGCCCCGGTGACCAAGGCCGCGACGACCGTCCTGGAGGCCGCGCAGGTCCCGGGCGTCTTCCAGCAGGCGTTCCACCTGATGCGCACGGGCCGCCCCGGCCCCGTCCTCATCGACCTGCCGATCGACGTGCAGCTCACCGAGATCGAGTTCGACCCCGACCTGTACGAGCCGCTGCCGGTGCACAAGCCGGCCGCGTCCCGCAAGCAGATCGAGCGCGCTCTCGACATGCTCAACGCCTCGGAGCGCCCGCTGCTCGTCGCGGGCGGCGGCATCATCAACGCCGATGCTGCGGAACTCCTGGTCGAATTCGCCGAGTTGACCGGCGTCCCGGTCGTCCCGACCCTGATGGGCTGGGGCATCATCCCCGACGACCACGAGCTGAACGCCGGCATGGTCGGCCTCCAGACCTCGCACCGCTACGGCAACGCGAACTTCCTGGAGTCCGACTTCGTCCTCGGCATCGGCAACCGCTGGGCCAACCGCCACACGGGCAAGCTGGACGTCTACACGGAGGGCCGCACCTTCGTCCACGTCGACATCGCGCCCACGCAGATCGGCAAGATCTTCGCCCCGGACCTCGGCATCGTCTCCGACGCGAAGGCGGCGCTGGAACTGCTCGTGGAGGTGGCCCGCGAACGGAAGGCGGCGGGCACGCTCGCGGACCGCTCGGCCTGGGCGGCGTCCACCCAGGAGCGCCGGGCGACCCTGCAGCGCCGTACGCACTTCGACAACGTCCCGCTGAAGCCGCAGCGGGTGTACGAGGAGATGAACCGCGCCTTCGGCCCGGAGACCCGGTACGTCACGACGATCGGCCTCTCCCAGATCGCGGGCGCCCAGATGCTCCACGTCTACCGCCCGCGCCACTGGATCAACTGCGGCCAGGCGGGCCCCCTGGGCTGGACGATCCCGGCCGCGCTGGGCGTCGCCACGGCCGACCCGGACGGCTCGGTGGTCGCGCTCTCGGGCGACTACGACTTCCAGTTCATGCTGGAGGAGCTGGCGGTGGGCGCCCAGCACCGCATCCCGTACGTGCACGTCCTCGTCAACAACTCGTACCTCGGCCTGATCCGCCAGGCCCAGCGCAACTTCGACATCGACTTCCAGGTCAACCTGGAGTTCGAGAACCTCAACTCCCCGGAACTGGGCGTCTACGGCGTGGACCACGTCAAGGTGGTCGAGGGCCTGGGCTGCAAGGCCATCCGCGTGACGGAACCGGACGCCCTCCTCCCGGCCTTCGAGGAAGCGAAGAAGCTGGCCGCGGAACACCGCGTCCCGGTGGTGGTCGAGGCGATCCTGGAACGCGTCACGAACATCGCGATGAGCGGCACGGACATCGCCTCGGTCAACGAGTTCGAAGACGTGGCGACGGACCCGACGCACGCCCCGACGGCGATCCGGCCCTTCGTCGGAGCCTGACCCCTAGGGCCCGCGGCCCGGCCCCCGAGGAGCACCGGCGGACACCCGCGGGTGCTCCTCGGGCTGCCGCCCCGTCAGGATGCGTGCAGACTCGATGGAAGGGCCGTTTCCGAGGATGGGCGGTGCTACCTCTCGGGGGTACGGCTCAGAGCCAGGGGAAGCCCCACAGGTGAGCAAGGTGCGTGTACGGTTCGACCACAACGGTGTCGCGACCGTGGGAGGCCGCCGCCACTCCTGCCCGGAGGACGTTGCCTTTGTGCGGCTGGGTGCGTGGGGCGCCGAGTTCCACCATCGGGACGGCTTCCAGGTCACGGCCTGTGCGCTGGGCGGGATGGCCGGAGGTACCCGGCAGGACCGGCGCTTCGCGGAGTCGCCGGCCGATCACTATTCCGTCCTGGGTGGCACCGGCCAACACGCGATCGCACCATGTGTCCAAGGGCGTGGAATCAACGCGGGGACCGCGTCCGCTTCCCCCCGCGCCCAGAGTGCGGCGCGGGGAAGACTTCGTGTGCCATCGGCGGCGAGGTGGGTCGGGCTTCCGTCCTGTGTGCGTCGTGTCATCGTCCTGCGAGTGAAAGGATCGCCACATGTCGTGGTCGTCCAGCTGCGGGGACCCCGGCCGCACCGAAGCGGCAACCCACTTCGCGACGTACGACCCCCTCTCCGGGACGCGCCGGCAACCGGCTAGGGCGGATCTAGCCAGGGCGTCCATCGAGGATGCTCAAGCGCTGGCCGTGCTTCAGACCGCGGTGCGCGGCGGTCCGGTCGCACCGTGGGCCGAGCGCATCGAGCGCGTCGTCTCAGGCGCGCGGAGCGCAGTCGTACTCGCGCGTGTGGAGGGCGAGACCGTCGGCTACGGGAACGTCGCGTTCCTGCCTGAACACCCGCTGGACGGCGCGCCCGGAGGCTACTACCTCACCGGGGTGACCGTGGCTCCACCTTGGCGGCGACGGGGAATCGGAGAGGCCTTGACCCGGTGGCGCATGGCCTGGACGTGGGAGCGCAGTGACGTGTCGTGGTGTTTCGCCTCAGCACGCAACCAGACGTCGCTCGACCTGCACCAGGCCCTCGGTTTCACCGAAGTGCGCCGCGCCCCGTCCATCCAGGGCGTTGGTTTCGATGGCGGCGAGGGCGTGTTGCTGTCGGCTCAGCGCCCTGCCTGACGGCTGGTACTGCCACGGTCTTCGGCCTGATGGGTGGGCAGTTTCTGGTGGTGTGTGTCCGAGCACGCGTTGCCAGAGCAGCCGGGGGATGCCGGCCCGTCCGACGGAAGGCACGCTGGTCGCTTCCGTCAGCGCAACGGACGTCATCACGAGATCCTCGCGGCCGTCGATGATGGTGAGCGGCTGGTCCCGCATGCCAGCCGACCGCACCGGCCGAATACGGGATGACAAGCGGTCAAGAACGTCCAGGCGTGCCGGCGCCAGCCCGCGATTTTGCTGCATGTGTGCTCCTGTGCTCGCTGTCGGCGCCCTCGGCTTCTGGAAGTCGAAAAGATCAAGCGCCTTTCTCTTGCGGGCGGCCTTGAGCAAGATGTGCCGGCGTTGGGTGTGTCTGAAATGAGGCTTGCTCGCGCCGGTCGCCGCAGTTACGGTTCATCTCCACTTTCCTTGCTACGCGTCGAGGTGGAAGGCCGTGCCCGTGAGTGTCGTTACTCTGCTTCCCTTCTTCCTCGTCTTCGGCCTGGTGATACTGCTCGCCGTGGTCTCCCGCCGCAGACGCCTGACGGTTGATGCCCGTGTACGGCGCGAGGAAGCGTTCCTGGCTGCGTTGCCGCCCCCCTCGGTGGCGTCGGCCGATCTGAACGCTCGGGCACTCGAAGCCCTGGACGTGTTGTGCGCGCGCAGCAACAGCACTGCGGGAGTCTATGTGGACATGAAAGACTACTTCGCATGGCGTGGCTGGAACGATGCCGATGTCCATCACATCATGGGCCGACTCGGCGGCCTGGATTTTGCTCACCAAGAAGTGAGTGCCGAGCACCCCTTCAGCCTGTATCGCTATCGAGCGACAGAGAGTGGAGTGAGGGAGAACATGGCAAATTCTGGTCGCAGCGCATACTCCTCAAATGTCAGCCTCAACCAGTACACGACACACGGCAACAACTTCGCCGCTACGTCCCTCGGCTCCGGTAACGCCTCGCTGAACCAATCCCATCAGGGGGAAAGTCGCAACGTGCACCTGGAGCTGGCGCAGCGGCTCCGGGAAGACGCCGCGGATGCACTCCCGGTGATCGCGGACACAGCCCAGAGCCACGCGCAGAGTCTGGAAGCGGCGCTCGCAGCAGGGGATGCCGTGGCCCGCGACGAATCGGTGGGCCATATCCAGCGCTTTCTTCAGACGGTGGGCAGTGGGTTCCAGGCCAGCCAGCAATTGCTCTCTCTCCTGGGGCTGCCCGGCTGATACTGCAACCGCGGTTGGCGTGACTGGTGTCCAGGGCCGGTCATGGGTGGGGACCCAGGTGATGTCAGGAAGTGGGTGGCGGGTCTGGGTGAGGTTCATGAGCGTTTCATGCACCGGTTCGCCCGGTCGGAGCCGCGTGAGTCAGCACTGGCCTATATGGCGTCCGCTCGGCCGGCGTCCAACGGCAGCAATGCGGGACGGCGGGGCGGACGGAGAACTGCCAGGTCGGTGTCTTTCTCGCCCATGCCGGTGAACGTGGGCGCACGCTGATCGACCGCAGGCGGTACGTCCGTTCTCCTTTCGGATTGCGGCCCCCGCCCCGCCCCCGGGCCCCGTCAGCTGCGGGGCACCTGACCGGCCTGGACGCCTCGGTCCGCGACGCGGGCAAAGCGCTCCCTTCGGGCGGTCCTTGGGCTGTGGCGTCAACAGCGGTCGGGCGCAGGCGCGTTCGTCATACTTGACCGGCGACCGGGTGCTGCCGAAGCGCCCGTACGCATCGGCTGCCCGCTCACTGCCCTGTTCCGGCTCGAAGGCCCGGCCCACCCGCGCCGGCCGGACCAGGCACCCGGACCCGCGACGAGTAAGAGGACTGGCACATGAAACATCTCGGCGAAGCGCTCCGCGCCAATCGGTACCCCGGTCGGCTGGTCGTGCTGTGTCGTACGCACGACGGCGTACTCACCGCCGCCTACGCGCTGACCGGCCGCAGCGAGGCGTCCCGTGCCCGTCGCCTGGACGGGGCCGTGGCCGGGGAGCTCGCCGTCGTGCCCGTGGGGGCGCAGGACAGCGACGCGCTGCGCCACTACGTCGCCGCCTGCGTGGCGGGTCCCTGGACCGTCTACGGGAACGGCGAGCAGGTCGCCGAGGTGGCGGCCCGGCTGACCGGGGGGCAGTCGCCGGCCGAGGCGCTGCACGGGCTGGAGTACGAGCCGGACCCGCCGATCTTCACGCCCCGGATCACCGTCGTGGTCGAGCGGGCCGACGGGAAGGCATGGCTGGGTGCCGCGCGGCGGCCCGAGAACGGCCGGGAGAGCACCGACACCACCGTCACGGCGCTGGGCGCGCTGCCGGTCGGCCACGGAGTCCTGCTCTCCACCTACGAGTCGGACGGGCTCCAGGTCGCGACCGCCCGCCGCCACCTGGACGTCCTGGTCGGTGCCGGGGACGCCGATCAGCTCCTGGAAGAGGTGTGGCAGGTGCTGGACCACGAGTATCGCGTCGCCGCCACGGCCTTCGCCCCGCAGGACGGGGTGAAGGGACAGGTCCGGCATGCCGCGGACGACGGCCCGAGCAAGCCCGGCCATGTCGTCTCCACCGTCACGACCGTGACGTGAGCACCGCCGTCCTGCCGGAGGTCATGGAAAGGGCGCGGAGTACGGGACCGTATCCGTACTCCGCGCCCTGGTTCAGGGAGGAACAGGGGCCGCGGCAGTGGCGCGAAGGGGGGCTGCACGGGCCCTTCAGGTCTGGTGACCGGGCCGCCCTCCCGCGTACCACCGCACTGGCATCGCGCCACCGCCGCGGCCCCAGGGGGTGTCTGGCAGATACGCGCAGCGTCGCGGCGCCTGGTACGCACGCTCGCGGCGTTGCCGAAAAGTCCTAGTAGCGCCGCTACGAGGACTTCCCGGCGCCTTGCGATCGCACGCACCAGACACCGCTCCTTCTCCTGCGCGGATCCGCCAGACACCCCCTCGTCCTGCCCGCACCGCGCAACAACCCCTCATCCGGGTGGACGCGTCGGCGCGGGCAGGGTTCAGGGGGGTGAGGTCAGTCCTCGCGGAGGGCGCGGACCGCCTCCTCCACGCGCTTGCCGTACTCGGGGTCGGCGGCGTGGAAGTGGGCGAGGTTCTTCTCGATGACGTCGTCCCGGGAGACCTGGGACAGGCCGCCCGCGATGTTCGCGATCAGGCGGTCCTTCTCGTCGGCCGACATCAGCCGGTACAGCTCGCCGGCCTGGAAGAAGTCGTCGTCCTTGGTGTGGGCGGGCGCCTCGTGGGTGCCGGTCCAGCCCTGGACGGGGAGCGGGGCCGAGTGGGCCGCGTCCGTCTGGGCGGGGCCCGCGTACGAGTTGGGCTCGTAGTTCTTGTCGTGGCGCGAGCCGTACCGCGTGGCGTGGAGGCCGTCGCGGCCGTAGTTGTCCGCGGTCGTGGCGCGCGGGGCGTTGACCGGGAGCTGCGTGTGGTTGATGCCCAGGCGGTAGCGCTGCGCGTCCGCGTAGGCGAACAGGCGGCCCTGGAGCATCTTGTCCGGGGACGGGCCGATGCCGGGCACGAAGTTGTTCGGCGAGAACGCCGCCTGCTCGACCTCGGCGAAGACGTTGTCCGGGTTGCGGTCCAGCACCAGCCGGCCCACCCGCTGGAGCGGGTAGTCCGCGTGCGGCCACACCTTGGTGACGTCGAACGGGTTGAAGCGGTAGTCCGCCGCCTCCGCGGCCGGCATCAGCTGCACGTACAGCGTCCAGGACGGGTTCATGCCGCGCTCGATGGCCTGGAGCAGGTCCGTCTGGTGCGAGTTGGCGTCCTTGCCGACGAGCTCGGCGGCCTGGTCGGCGGAGAGGGAGCGCACGCCCTGGTTGGTCTTGAAGTGGTACTTCACGAAGTACGCGTCACCCGCGGCGTTCGTCCACTGGTAGGTGTGCGAGCCGAAGCCGTTCATGTGGCGGTACGAGGCCGGGATGCCGCGGTCGCCCATCAGCCAGGTGATCTGGTGCGTGGCCTCGGGGGAGTTCGCCCAGAAGTCCCAGACGTTGTCCGGCTCCTGACGCCCCGTGAACGGGTCGCGCTTCTGGGAGTGGATGAAGTCGGGGAACTTGATCGGGTCCTTGATGAAGAACACCGGGGTGTTGTTCCCGACGAGGTCGTAATTGCCCTCGTTCGTATAGAACTTGACCGCGAAACCGCGCGGGTCGCGCACCGCGTCCGCACCGCCCAGCGAGTCGGCGACGGTGGAGAAGCGGAGGAACGTCTCGGTGCGGCGGCCCACCTCGGAGAGGAAGTCGGCGCGGGTGTACGCGGTGACGTCGTCGGTCACCTCGAAGTAGCCGTACGCGCCGGAGCCCCGGGCGTGCACCACGCGCTCCGGGATGCGCTCCCGGTTGAAGCGGGCGAGCTTCTCCAGGAGGTGGCCGTCCTGGAGGAGGATCGGGCCTCCGGCACCCGCGGTGGCGGAGTTCTGGTTGTCGGCGACCGGGGCGCCGGACTCGGTCGTAAGCACGCGCTGCGTCATGGTGTCGGGGCGACCTTCCGTACGGGAGCTGCTGAACTGCGACGGCTCGGGGCTCCAGGAGCGTAGGTACGCTCCGAACCTGACGTCAACAGTTTGTTGAAATTCGTGGTGAGAGGGTGTTCCGGACGGTGCCGGCGCCTGGGCGCGACAGGACAGGTGTCAGCGACGGCACCGTCCGGAAGGCTGGGGGAGGGTGGGCAGCGGCCCGGATCAGCCCTGGACGGGCAGGCCCGACAGGCGCTCGACCGAGCGCAGCAGCGCAGAGTGGTCCAGGCCGCCGTCGCCCTGCGCACGCAGCGAGGCGACGAGCTGGGCGACCACACCGCCGACCGGCAGCGCGGCACCGACGTTGCGGGCGGCGTCCGTGACGATGCCCATGTCCTTGTGGTGCAGGTCGATCCGGAAGCCCGGGGCGAAGTCCCGGTTGAGGAAGTTGTCCTTCTTGCGGGTCAGCACGGTCGAACCGGCCAGGCCGCCGTTCAGGACGTCCAGCGCGGCGGCGAGGTCCACGCCGGACTTCTCCAGGAAGACCACGGCCTCGGCGCACGCCTGGATGTTCACCGCGACGATCAGCTGGTTCGCGGCCTTCACCGTCTGGCCGGAGCCGTGCGGGCCGCACAGCACGATGGTCTTGCCGAGCGCTTCGAGCACCGGCTTCGCCGCGTCGAAGTCCGCCTGCTCACCGCCCACCATGATGGAGAGGACGGCCTCGATCGCGCCGGCCTCGCCGCCGGAGACGGGGGCGTCCAGGACCCGGATGCCCTTCTCGGCGGCGTTCTTCGCGAGGTCCACGGAGGTCTGCGGGGTGATCGAGGACATGTCGATCAGCAGCGCCCCGCGCTTCGCGTTCTCCAGGATGCCGTCGGGGCCGTACGCGACGGCCTCGACCTGCGGGGACGCGGGCACCATCGTGATGACCACGTCCGCGTCCCTGACCGCCTCGGCGATCGAGGAGGCGCCGGTGCCGCCGGCCGCGGCCAGCCGGTCGACCTTGTCCTGCTCCAGGGTGTAACCGGTGACGTCGTAACCGGCCTTGATCAGGTTCTCCGACATGGGCGAACCCATGATGCCGAGACCGATCCACGCAACCTTGGGGAGGTTGTTGCTCATGAGGGTGCCTTCCGATCAGCGTGTACAGGGCTCCTGAGAAGCCTCAGCGGGCGGGCCGCGCGGCGGCCGGGAGCCAGTCGAAGGAGTCGGCGCTCGGGCGGTCGCCGGGCTTGTACTCCAGCCCGACCCAGCCCTCGTAACCCGCCTTCGTCAGCTCGTCGAGGAGCTGCTCCAGGGGCAGCGAGCCGGTGCCGGGCGCGCCGCGGCCCGGGTTGTCGGCGATCTGGACGTGCCCCGTCCTGCCGGCGTACTCGGTGATGACCTGGCTCAGGTCCTCGCCGTTCATCGACAGGTGGTACAGGTCCAGCAGGAACTTCGCGTTGCCGAGGCCGGTCGCCGCGTTGACCCGGTCCACCACCTCGATCCCGGCCGGCGCGCTCACCAGCGGATAGCGCGGCGACTCCGGCGCGTTCAGGGTCTCGATCAGCAGCACCGCGCCGATCCGGTCGGCGGCCCGGGCCGCCAGCACCAGGTTGTCCAGGGCGAGTTCGTCCTGGGCGGCGGGATCGACGCCGTCGACCCGGTTGCCGTAGAGCGCGTTGAGCGCCTTGCAGCCGACCGAGGCGGCGAAGCCGGCCGCCACCTCGATGTTGGCCCGGAAGCGCTCCGACTCCGCGCCGGGCACGGAGAGCGCGCCGCGGTCGGGGCCGGGGAGCTGTCCGGCGTAGAAGTTCAGGCCCACCAGCTGCGTGCCGGCGTCGTCGAGCGCCTTCTTCAGGGCGTCGAGCTCGGCCTGCTCGGGGGTGGGGGTCTCGATCCAGGGCCACCACAGCTCGACCGCCGTGAAGCCGGCCGCGGCGGCTGCCGCGGGCCGTTCCAGGAGCGGGAGTTCCGTGAAGAGGATCGAGAGGTTCACATCGAAGCGCTGGTCCGGGTAGCCCATGAGGGTTTCGGCGCTCCTTCCGTATTGCGGAAGTTTGTTTCTGCTTAATGGAAGATTGCCCGGCGGGGGGCGGGGCTGTCAAGGGGGTGTCCGGAATTCGCGCCGGTCAGGAGGTCCGTACGAGTCGTGGCGGCGGCCTCGGGCAGAAGCTCCGGACTGCACCGGACTGCCCCGGGCACGCCCCGGACATGCTCCGAGCACGCCTGCGGACATGCGAAAGCGGGGCGGAGGTCCGTCGGCCTCCGCCCCGCCCGCGTACCGGCTATCCGGTCACCCGGCCGGAACCGTGTCCTGGAACGTCGTCCCCGCCGCGCGCAACGCGGCCACCTTCGCGTTCACCTGCGCAGGCGTGAGGACCCGGTCCTTCACATGCAGGACGTAGTCCACCTGCTGGTCGTACGCGCGAGGCGTGGTGCTCGTCTGCCCGGCGAGGTCGATCAGCCACTGGTTGAAGTTGATCGACATCCCTCGCTCCGGCAGATAGGCCGCGCTGTGCGTGCCGAAGAGCTGCCCGTCGACGTAGTACGTGATCGCGTTGTTGTCGATGGTCACCACCAGGTCGTGCCAGCCCGCGTAGCTCTGCCGGGACTCGGTGTGCTGGTTGACGGCCTCCCACGGGTCGGGCCGGTAGGTCTCCCACGAGGTGGTGTAGAGGATGTTGCCGCTCTCCCCCCAGCCGCCGTTGGGCAGGTACTCGAAGTCGTACTCGGCGTAGTCGTCCGCCATCGGGGCCTTGAGGTCGTTGATGGTGAAGAACGTCTGGACGAGGTGGTCGCCGTCCGGGCCGGACTTCGGCGCGTCGTTGAACTTCACCCTCGCCGCGTAGGTGCCGTTGCGGAACTTCATCGACTGGGTCAGGATCTCGGTCTGCTTGGTCGACTCGCCGGTGCCCGCCGTCGACGTCTCCAGGTTCATGACGGAGTTGCCGCTCTGCGTGGCGAACGTGACCTTGTCCGGTGCCCAGGTGGCGCCGGGCACGCCTGGCCCGCCCGCGTTGGAGCGGACGCTCCAGCCGTGCGCGGCGATCAGCGGGTCGGTGTGACCGCTGTAGTTGAAGTCGTCGAAGAGGGCCGGCCCGTCCTCGCCCGGGTCCGTCGGGTCCGTGGGGTCGGTCGGATCGGTGGGATCGGTCGGGTCGTTGCCCTCCGGGGCCGTGCCCCACACCGTGGCGCCGCCGAGCTGCGCGGTCACCTTCGTCCAGTCGGTGTACGCGGTCGCGCCGGCGCCGAACGAGTAGTCGTCGCTCTGCACCAGCGGCTGCCAGTTCGCCCGGTAGAACCGCAGCTGCATGTCACCGGTGTCGGCACCCGGTGCCAGGGAGCCGGCGCCGGAGGTGAAGCCGATCTCCAGGTAGCGGTCGGCGGTGGCGGTCGGGTGCGCGAGCGTGCCGAACGTCCCCGTGATGTTGCCGCACCCCTTCACCGCCCAGGAGCAGGCGAACCGGTAGGCCTCGCCCACCGCGTCGCCCTTGAAGTAGTAGCGGATCTTCACGTCGCTGAGCTGCACGGATTCGCTGCCGGTGTTGCGCACCTTCAGCCAGGGCTCGCTCTGGTCGGCGCTCGCGCCCGACGCGCCGGTGCGGTACTGCACGGCGATCGGTTCGCCGGCGGCGCTCGCCGCCGTGGGGACGGCGGCCAGGGCCGTGCAGCCCAGCGCCACGGTGACGGCGGCCGCGGCGGCGGCGCGCAGCCGGCTCTTCGCGTGTGACTTCATGCGTCTGTTCCTTTCGGGAACGTCGTGGGGGAGTGCGATTTCAGGGGGTCGGCGCTGTTCCTGGGGGACGGGAGGTCACGGGGGTCGGCGCTGTTCCTGGGGGACGGGAGGTCACCGGGTCCGCGCGGTTCCTGGGGGCGCCGCGGTGAGCGGCCGGGGGGTCAGGGGGCGGTAGTGGACGCCGAGCGCGTCCAGGCGGGTCAGGTGGTGACCGAGGCGGGCGAGGAAACCGGGCCAGCCGTCGCCGCCGCCGGACCAGGCGCGGTCCGCGAGGGCGCACAGCCTCGGATACGTCTGGTACTCGATCCGGTCCGGGGTGCGCGCGTACTCGGTCCACAACTGGGCCTGCGTGCCGAGCAGCCGGGTCGCGTCGCCCGGCTCCCAGTCGTCGGTCAGCGAGCGGTCCCCGTGCACCGTGCGCAGCTCGACGGGCGGGCCCGGCTGCGTGAGCGGTTCGCCGGGGGCCTCGGACTCCGCGTAGTCGAGGTAGGTGGCCCGGTAGTGGGCGGCCACCACCTGGTGGCCGCGGCGGGCGGCGGCGCGGGCGTGGGCCGGGTCGCGCCAGGTCATCACCGTGAATTCCGGGGGGAGTCCGGTCCCGGTCTCCGCCCAGCCGACCGGGATACGGCCCCGCTCGGTGACGTACGCCCCGATGCGGCCCATGAACCAGCCGTGCAGGGCCCGCGCATCGGGCAGCCCCTCGGCGGCGGCCCGCTCCCGGGCCGCCGGGCTGTTCTCCCATTCCGTGGTCGGGCACTCGTCGCCGCCGACGTGGATGTACGGCGACGGGAAGACGTCCATGACCTCGTCCAGCACCGTCCGGCAGAAGTCGAAGACCTCCTCGTGCACCCCGAACACCGTGTCGCAGACGCCCCACCTGGTCCACACGCCCAGCCGCCGCGACGGGTCGTTGCCCAGCTCCGGATGGGCGGCCAGGGCGGCCCGGACATGGCCGGGCATCTCGATCTCCGGCACCACCCGCACCCCGCGCGCCCGCGCGTACCGGACGAGGCCGCGCAGCTCCCGCGCGGTGTACGCCCCCGAGTGCGGGATGCCGTCGAAGCGCTCGACGGGTCCGCCCGGCGGGCCGGCCATCGACTGGCTCCGGTGGCCGCCGATCCCCGTCAGCCTCGGGTACGCGGCGACCGGCATCCGCCAGCCCTGGTCGTCGGTGAGGTGGAGGTGCAGGGTGTTCAGCTTGTGCAGGGCCATCAGGTCCACGTAACGACGCAGATAGGAGACCGGCTGGAAGTGCCGGGCCACGTCGAGCATCGTGCCGCGCCACGGGTGCGCCGGCACATCGCTGATCTCCACGCACGGCAGGGTCCAGGCCCCGCCGCGCCGGGCACCCGCCGAGAGCGCCTCGGAGGGCAGGAGCTGGCGCAGCGTCTGGACCCCGCACAGCAGGCCGGGCAGCCGGGCGGCCCGCAGCAGCACCGTGTCCGGGCCGATGGTGAGCCCGTACCCCTCCTCGCCGAGGCCGCTGAGCTGCGGGTCCAGGGCGAGCACGACGCGGCCGGTGGCGGAGGGGGCCAGGGGGAGCCCGGTGCCGGGCCGGAGCAGGGTGCGCAGCAGGTCGGCGGCGCCCTCCGCGCCGGGGTAGGCGCGGATGCCGGTGTCGGGGGTCAGCGTGAAGCGGCCGGGGCGCGCGGAGACCTTGCGGGGGCGGGGGACGAGGGAGTGTTCGGGGCGGGGTGCGGGCATGCGGGGCCTCCGGGAGGGGGTGCGGACACGGCCTAACCCTTGACGGCGCCGGCGGCGAAGCCGGAGGTGACATGGCGCTGGAGCAGCAGGAAGACCACCAGCGCGGGCAGGGCGAAGAGGGTGGAGGCGGCCATCGTGGCGCCCCAGTCGGTGCCGAAGGTGTTCTGGAAGGAGGACAGCCAGACCGGCAGGGTGCGGCTGTCCTGGTGCTTGATGATCAGGAAGTTGGCGTACGCGAACTCGTTCCAGGCGGTGATGAAGCCGAACAGCGAGGTGGCCATCAGCCCCGGCGCCAGCAGTGGCAGGGCCACCTTCCGGAAGGCGGCCGTCCTGGTGCAGCCGTCGACCTGCGCGGCCTCCTCCAGCTCCGGCGGGATCGTCCCGATGAAACCGCGCAGCACGATCACCGAGAACGGCAGCGTCACCATGAAGTAGACGAGGGTCAGCGTCGGCAGCCGGTCCAGCATGTCCGTGTCGCGGGAGATGATGTAGACCGGGATGATCAGCGACTCCCAGGGCGCCATCTGCGCGATGAACACCATGAGCATGAACTGCCGCCGCCCCTTCCAGCGCAGCCTGGCCACCGCGTACGCCGAGGCCAGGGCGACGACCAGCGCCAGCAGGATCGAACTCACCGTCACCAGCACGCTGTTGCGCCAGAACATGCCGAACCCGTCGGCCTGTACGGCGGTGCGGAAGTGGTCGAGCGTCCAGGTCCGGGGGAGGAGCCGGGGGTCGGAGGACTGGATGTCCTTGGACGGTGTGAACGCGGTGGAGATCATCCAGTAGACGGGGAACAGGCAGACCAGGACGGTCAGCGCGGCTGCGGCGTTCAGCGGAAGCCGCCGCAGCCGGGCGCTACGGGCACGGCTCATCGGATCTCGTCCTCCTGGCGGAGCATCTGGCGGAAGTACAGGACGAGCACCCCGGACATCAGGACCACGGTGACCATCGAGGCGGCCGAGCCCAGGTCGTAACGCTGGCCGGCGAGCGCGGTCTGGACCGCGTACACGGGCAGGATCGTCGTCGCGTCGCCCGGGCCGCCCCGGGTCATCACCCAGATCTGGACGAACGCCTTGAACGTCCAGATCACCTCCAGCGAGAACACCAGCAGGAAGATGGGCCGGAGCACCGGAAGGGTGACCGAGCGGAAGATCCGGGCACCGCTCGCCCCGTCGAGCCGCGCCGACTCGTACAGCTCGGCCGGGACCGTGGTCAGCGCGGAGTAGACGGTGATCGCGGCGAACGGCACCGACTGCCACACGACCAGCAGGACCAGGATGGCGAAGGCCGCGGTGCCGTGCGCGAACCACGGATACCGGTCGAACGAGGAGAAGCCCGCACCGGTCAGCAGATGGTTGACGATGCCGAACTCGGAGTGGAACAGCCACTGGAAGACCGTGGTGGCCGCGATCACCGGCATGGCCCAGGCCAGCACCAGCGAACTCAGCACCACCGTCCGTGCGACCCGGCCCAGACGCTCGGTCATCAGGGCCACCAGGGTCGCGATCACCATGATCAGGACCACGTTGACCGCCATGAACAGGAAGGTGCGCCGGACCACCTCCCAGAACCGCGGATCGCTCAGCAGCGTGCGGTAGTTGCGCAGCCCGACGAACTCCGCGTCACCCGTGATCAGCTGCCGCAGCCGGAAGTCCTGGAGCGAGATCAGGACCGCCCGCAGCAGCGGATAGACCAGCAGATAGAGCATGCCGCCGACGGCCGGGGCGATCAGGGCGTACGGCCACAGGCCGCGCGGTTCCCCGGACCGCCGCCGGCGGGACGGCGGTCCGGACGTGCCGGGAAGGGGAAGGGCCCGGCGCCCGGTGGTGGTGGGTGCGGTCCGTTCCCGGATGACCGACACGGCACGCCTCCTCTCGACGGTGCGGGTGTGGTCGTGGATCAGGAGCCGGAGTTCATGGCCCGGGTGATGTCGGCCGACGCGTCGGCCGCCTCCTTCGCCGGGTCACCGCCGGTCAGGACGGCGGTCATGTAGTCCTTGACCGGGTTCTCCGCCTCGACCGCCGCCCAGCCCGGGGTGTTGGGCGTGGCGTGGCCGTTGGCCGCGCCGACCGCCATCGCGGCGGCCCCCGGGTCGGCGGCGACCGCGGAGGCGAGCGTCGTGCGGTTCGGTACGTAGCTCATGGCGACGGCCAGCTTCTTCTGCCAGGTGTCACCGGTGAGTTCCTTGATGAAGGTGAGCGCCGCCTCCTGCTTGCCGGACGCGGTGGGGATCACCAGGTCCGAGCCGCCGGTGAAGACGGCGCCCGGGGTGTCGGCGGTCTTGCCGGGGATCGGGAAGAAGCCCAGCTTCCCCTTCAGCTCCGGGTTCTTCTCGATGACGACGTTGGCGCCGCCCGGGGTCGAGATGACCTGGGCGACCTTGCCCTGCGCCATCACGTCGGCCTGCGGCGGGTCGGCCTCGTCGGCGTCCTTGGGCCCCTTGCCGAGCGCCTGGAGCCTGCCGTAGAACTCCATCCCGCGCAGCGCCTGGGGGGTGTCCAGGGCGCCCTGCCACTTGCCCCCGGACTCGGTGGCGAGGTCGCCGCCCTCGTCCCAGATGAAGCCGGCCAGGGCGTACCACATCTGGCCCGGCAGGTAGATGCCCTGCGTGCCGCCCTTGTTCAGCTTCTCGGTGGCGGCGATCCACTGGTCGCGGGTCTTGATGGCCCTCGCGTCGATGCCGGCCTTCTCGAAGAGGTCGGTGCGGTAGATGACCACGCGGTTGGCCGCGTAGTACGGGATGCCGTACTGCTTGCCCTCGTACGCCCCCGGCTCGGCGAGGCCCTTGAGCCAGTCCTCGCCGTTCAGTTCGTCCACCTTGTCGCTGAGGTCGAGCAGCCCGCCGCTCTGCGCGAACTGGGCGACCTGGGTGTTGCCGCTCTCGATGACGTCCGGGGCGTCGTTGCTGGCGAGCGCGGCGGTGATCTTCTCGCCGATGCCGTCCCACTCCTGGATCTGGATGCGGGCCCGGATTCCGGGGTGCGCCTTCTCGAAGCCCCGCACGAACTCCTTCTGGAACTGGGCCGAGACGCTGTCGCGCATCAGCCAGACGTCGATGCTCGTCCGGCCGTCACCGGAGGAGTCGGAGGAGTCGTCGGACGAGCCACAGGCGCTGAGGACGGCGGCGAGTACGAGCGCGGACCCACCGGCAAGCAAGCGGTACTTCACGGTTCACCTCTGGGAGAACAGGACCTGACCACCTGACCAGTGAAGGCCGCTGGACAGCTCACCTCTTGTTGGTGGATGAAGGTGGCATGGACCAATGAGGCCGTCAAGGCCCTTGTATTCAAAGGACTTTGGCGATCTTCCGGGAAAGGCGGCTCGCGATAGCGGCTACAATCCATCTGACCAGTGGTCCAGTGGTCAGGTACCCAACCCGCCAGAAGGGGGCAGCGCATGGACGCCGACGCATCGGGGACGGTGCTCAAACGGGAGCGGGCCCGTGACGCCATCCTGGAGATGATCGAGTCCCGGCGCCCGGGCGACGCGATCCCCTCCGAGCGGTCCCTCTGCGCCGCGCTGGGCGTCTCCCGGCCCACCCTGCGCGCCGCGGTGGACGAGCTGGTCGCGACGGGGCTCCTCGTGCGGGAGCACGGCCGGGGCATGTTCGTCGCGCCCGAGAAGATCACCCAGGAGCTGATCTCGGCGGACCTCGCCCTGTCGGTGCCGCGGGCGGCCGGGGCCTGGTCGAGCCGGCTCCTGGAGTTCACCACCCTCCAGGCCGGCGCCCGGGTCGGCCGCAAGCTGCGCATGTCACCGGCCGCCGACATCGTGTACGTGGCCCGGCTGCGGCTGGTCGACGGCGCGCCGATGGCCATCGAGCACCTGCACATCCGGGCCGAGCTGGTGCCCGGTCTGTCGGCCGAGGAGCTGGAGAGCGGCGACCTGTACGAGCACCTGCGCGAGCGCCACGACGTGCACGTCCACGAAGCGGTCCAGGCGATCGAGCCCACCGTGGTGACCCGGGCCGAAGCCGGCCTGCTGGACGTGCCCGAGCTCTCCCCGGCCCTGCTCTTCGAGCGGCTGACCTCGGACACCACGGGGCGTCCCGTCGAGTACGTGCACTCGCTCTACCGGGGCGACCGCTACCGCATCGTGTCCCGGCTGGCCCTCGGCCCGGCCGCCGCCGTCGAGCCGGTCGAGGGCGGCCACCACCCGGGCATCCCGCCGGGCGACTTCGCCCAGCGTGAGCCGATCACGTCGTCGACGCGGGGTGACATCCAGTCCGGGGACTGAGGGGCGGTAAGCGTGTTGCGCCCTGCGCAATGGCCGGTGCGCCTCTTGCGGTGGATGCGGGGCAGGGCCACTGTGGCTGCGACATCCGACGCGACCGACCCCACGAGGTGCCTCGTATGACGTCCCCCACCACCAGCCGCCGCACCCTGCTCGGAGCCCTTCTGGCGGGCGGCGCCCTCGCCGCCGCCCCCGGCCTCCCGCGCTCCGCGCACCGTCCCGCCCCCCGCCACCCCCACCACCCGCCGCACCCCGCCCGCCCCGCGACCCGCGGCACCGGCACCCTCTACCTCGGCACCTACACCTCCACCAGCCCGGGCGGCACCGGCATCGGCGTCGCCGCGTACGACCGGGCTGGTGGGAGCATCACCGCCCGCACCGTCGTCACCGGCGTCGAGAACCCGTCGTACCTCGCCCTCCACCCCGCGGGCACCACGCTCTACGCGGTCGACGAGCAGCAGAACGGGGGCGTCACCGCGGTCGCCCTCGCCCAGGACGGCACCTTCCGGGTGCTCGGCACCCGGTCCACCGGGGGCGCCGGCCCCTGCCACCTCTCGGTCCACCCCGGCGGGCGGTGGCTGCTCAGCGCCAACTACACCTCCGGCAGCGTCGCCGTGCACCCGCTGGCCGACGACGGATCGGTGGGCGAGCGCACTGACCTGGCCGTCCACAGCTCGCCCGCCCCCGGGCCCGGGCAGGGCGGCCCGCACGCGCACCAGATCATCA
This sequence comes from Streptomyces sp. 130, assembly GCF_007096885.1. GTDB lineage: Bacteria > Actinomycetota > Actinomycetes > Streptomycetales > Streptomycetaceae > Streptomyces. The sequence goes on from NZ_VJNO01000007.1 coordinate 150,455, forward strand.
CCTCGCCCGACGGCGGCCACGTCCTCGCCGTCGACCTCGGGACCGACACGGTGTACACATACCGGCTGGACGAGACACGCGGCACCCTGGAGCAGGTGTCGTACGCCGTGCTGCGGCCGGGCGCCGGCCCCCGCCACCTCACCTTCCACCCCGGCGGGCGCCACGCCTACCTGGCCTGCGAGCTCGACAACACGGCGGTGGTCTGCGGCTACGACCCCGCCACGGGCACGCTCACCCCGGGGGACCCGCAGTCCACCGGCACCGGCTCCGGCACCAGCTACCCCGCGCAGTTCCTGGTCACCGGGGACGGCCGGTTCGCCTACCTCGCGAACCGGGGCCACAACAGCATCACCCGGTACGCGATCGAGGACGGCGGGGCCGCGCTGCGCCTGCTCGGCACCGTGCCCGTGGGCGGCGACTTCCCCCGGCACACCGCCCTCTCGCCGGACGGCACCCTGCTCTTCGCCGCCAACCAGAGGTCCGGCACGGTCACCGCCTTCCGGGTGGACGCCGCATCAGGCTCCCTGACCTCGGTCGGGACGCCCTACCCGGCCCCGGCGGCGGTCTGCGTGCTGCCGGTACAGGCGCCGGCGCGGGGGCGTTAGGGTCGAGCCCGAGCCGCAGGTCGCACCGGACGCGGTGTGACGTATCAGGGAGGCACCATGCGCTTGAGAGTGGAGTTCACCACCGAGCCCTTCGACCTGGACGAGGCGCCCGCGCACGCGGTCGTGGCGCGCGAGGTCATCCAGGGGGCCGAGCTGGACGCCGTCGACGTCGGCCCGTTCGGCAACACGGCGGAGGGCGGTGCCGACCAGGTGCTCACCGCCGTGGACAGCCTGCTGCGGCAAGCGCTGGCATCGGGTGCCACCCGGGTCTCGCTCCAGGTCAACGTCATCGGAGAGGACCCGAAGTGACGGCACCGGCGGACCACCCCCTCGTCACCGCCGTGAAGCCGCTCGTGGACGCCATGGGGGCCGAGCTCGTCGGTCCCGGTGAGGCGCACCCCGACGACGTGGTGCTGGCCTGGGAGGGCGAGGACGTCGTGGCGGTCCGGCTGCCCCAGCTCTCGGAGTCGCTGGACCACATCCTGGCCGCGATGGAGCGCCGGCACGGCATGCCGCTGGCCGAGCTGGACCGCAAGGCCAAGCAGGAGGCCGTCCGGCGCCTGGAGGCACGCGGTGCCTTCTCCGTACGCCACGGGGTCGAGACCGTGGCGGGGGCGCTCGGGGTCTCCCGGTTCACCGTGTACAACTACCTGAACAGGGAAAACGGCACCAAGAGCGGGTAGTTGGGACGCACCCGCCCCGACCGCCGATGCATGATCGATCAAGCCGCCGCCCGGACCACCGGGCGGCGGCTCTTTCTGTATACGGAATTTCAACAAACTGTTGACGTCGTGTTGTGGAGGGCGTTAGCTATCCGCAGCCCGACCAACGCACAGCGAAGAACAGCCACGGAGGCTCCCGTGACTTCGAGCTCCACGCCGGGCCTCGCCCGGTTCAACACCCAGGCGGACGCCGAGGCGGCCGCCGCACTGCACGAGGTGTGTGCCAGTGCGGCATGGGGACGAGCGATCCTCGCCCACCGCCCGTACGCCACCACCGAAGCCCTGCTCTCCGCGAGCGACACCGCCACGGCGGCACTCGACGCGGAGGACCTGGCCGAGGCCATGGCCGGTCACCCGCCGATCGGCCGCCCGAAGCCGGGGGACCCGACCTCCTCCCGCGAACAGCGGGGGATGGCCGGGGCCTCCGAGGAGCTCAAGGCCGAGATGCTCGAACTCAACCTGGCCTACCAGGAGCGGTTCGGACATGTCTTCCTGATCTGCGCCACCGGCGCCACCGGTGAGCAGATGCGCGACGCGGTGAAGTCCCGCATCGGGAACTCGCCCGAGCAGGAGCGGGGGATCGTGCGCACCGAACTGGGCAAGATCAACCGCATCCGACTCACCCGCCTCGTCACGGAAGACGCGTAACAGAAGGAGAGTGAAGGTCTTGAGCACCTTCGCCAACGCATCGGTGTCCACCCACATCCTGGACACCAGCATCGGCCGCCCCGCCGCCGACGTCGCCGTCTCGCTCGCCGCCCGCCGGGGCGCCGACGCCGAGTGGGTGACGCTCGGGGGCTCCGCGACCGACGCGGACGGGCGCTGCAAGGACCTGCCGGCCCTGCCGGAGGGCACCACCCATGTACGGCTCGACTTCGAGACCGAGCCCTACTTCACAGCCAAGAAGCAAGCCGAGGCGCAGCAGGACGCCCCCCGCGTAAGGGACAGCGGCGCGTTCTTCCCCGAGGTGGCGATCACTTTCGCCGTCACCCCGGGCGAGCACTACCACGTACCGCTGCTGCTCAACCCGTTCGGCTACTCCGTATACCGAGGGAGCTAGCAGACACATGCCCACGATTCTCGGCCAGAACCAGTACGGCAAAGCAGAGAACCGCGTCGTCAGGATCGTGCGGGACGGCGACACCCACCACATCAAGGACCTGAACGTCTCGGTCGCGCTCTCCGGCGAGATGGACGACGTCCACTACTCCGGCTCCAACGCGCACGTCCTGCCCACGGACACCACCAAGAACACGGTGTTCGCATTCGCCAAGGAGCACGGGATCGAGTCCGCCGAGCAGTTCGGCATCCACCTCGCCCGCCACTTCGTGACCTCGCAGGAGCCGATCAAGACCGCGCGCATCCGCATCGAGGAGTACGCCTGGGAGCGCATCGCCACCTCCGACGCCAACTCCCGCTTCATCGGGTCCGACGAGGTCAAGCACTCCTTCGTCCGCAAGAACCAGGAGATCCGCACCGCCCAGATCACCTTCGACGGTGAGAAGTGGCAGGTCATCTCCGGGCTCAAGGACCTGACCGTGATGAACTCGACCAACTCCGAGTTCTGGGGCTACGTCAAGGACAAGTACACGACGCTCAAGGAGGCGTACGACCGCATCCTCGCGACCGACGTCTCCGCCCGCTGGCGCTACAACTGGACCAGCGACGAGCAGCGCATGCCGAACTGGGAGAAGTCGTACGAGCAGGCGCGCAAGCACATGCTGCACGCCTTCGCCGAGACGTACTCGCTCTCGCTCCAGCAGACCCTGTACCAGATGGGTTCGCGCATCATCAACAACCGCAGCGAGATCGACGAGATCCGCTTCTCGCTGCCGAACAACCACCACTTCCTCGTGGACTTGGAGCCGTTCGGGCTCAAGAACGACAACGAGGTGTACTTCGCGGCCGACCGTCCCTACGGGCTCATCGAGGGCACCGTGCTCCGGGACGGCGTCGAGCCGCAGATCCCGGTCGACATGACCAACCTCTGACGCGGCGCCGCGCCGGTGCCCGCCCGCCCACGACGGCGGCCGGGCACCCGGCCGGGCCGGAGGGAATCCTCATGGCACAGCCAGCATCCGGGCCCGCGGAAGCGGAAGGCCCCTGTTCCACCCCGCCGGAGCGTGCGGTGCACCCGGTGGACGAGAAGCTCACCCCCTCGCGGCTCCTGCCGGCCGCCCTCCAGCACATCGCCGCCATGTACGCCGGTGTCGTCACCCCTCCGCTGATCATCGGCCAGGCCGTCGGCCTCGACGCGGCGGGCATGACCCGGCTCATCGCGGCGAGCCTGCTCATCGCCGGCTGCGCCACCCTCCTCCAGACCCTCGGCATCGGCGGCCTCGCCGGCAACCGGCTGCCGTTCGTCAACGCGGCATCCTCCGCCGGGATCGCCCCGATGCTCGCCATCGCCGAGACCAGCGCACCGGGCCACCAACTCCCCGCGATCTACGGCGCGGTGCTCGTCGCCGGGGTGTTCTGTCTGGCCGTCGGGCCGTTCTTCGGCAGACTCCTGCGCTTCTTCCCGCCCCTGGTCACCGGCGTCGTCATCACCCTCATCGGGGTCACGCTGATGCCCGTACCGGTCTCCTGGGCCCAGGGCGGCGACAAGAACGCCACCGACTTCGGCGACATGAAGTACCTCGCGCTCGCCGCGTTCACCCTGGCCGTCATCCTGCTCATCCAGCGCTTCGGCCGCGGCTTCCTGCGGCAAGTCGCGCTGCTCATGGGCCTGTTGATCGGCACACTGGCCGCCGTACCCTTCGGCCTCGCCGACTTCTCCGCCCTGGGCGACGCACCGCTGGCGGCCGTGCCGACGCCGTTCGCCTTCGGCGCGCCCGAGTTCCAGCCGGCCGCGATCCTCTCGCTGTGCATCGTGATGCTCGTCCTGATGACCGAGTCGTCCGCCGGCATGCTGGCCGTCGGCGAGATCTGCGACCGCCGCACCGACGGACGCACCCTCACCCGGGGCCTGCGCACCGACGGCATCGCCACCCTCGTCGGCCCCGTCTTCGGCGGCTTCCCCACGAGCGCGTTCGCGCAGAACGTCGGCGTCGTCTCGCTCACCAAGGTCCGCAGCCGCTACGTGGTCGCCGCGGCCGGGGCGGCCCTGCTGGTCCTGGGCCTCTTCCCGGTGCTCGGCGCGGTCGTCTCGCTCGTCCCGATGCCCGTGCTCGGCGGCGCCGGCATCGTCCTCTTCGGCTCGATCGCCGTCAGCGGCATCCGTACGCTCTCCGAGGCCGGCCTGGACGACAGCTCCAACATCATCCTGGTCGCCGTGGCCCTCGGCGCGGGCATCGTCCCGCTCGCCGCGCCCGGGTTCTACGCGGACTTCCCGTCCTGGGCCCAGACCGTCCTGGGCTCCGGGATCAGTGCGGGGGCGCTCGTCGCGGTCCTGCTCAACCTGTTCTTCCACCATCTCGGCACCCACGGCCGCACCGCCGTGGCACTCAAATCCTCCTAGGGTCCTGCCGTGCCCACATCCCAGATGAGAGAAGGAAGCACCATGGCAGCACCGGCAACCCCGGACCGGGTGGAGCGCATCGTCATCGAGAACTGCTCGATCGCGACCGTCGACGCCGCCGACACCGAGTACGCCTCGGGCCATGTCGTCGTCGCCGGGAACCGCATCGAGTCCGTCGGCGCCGGCCGGGCACCCGAGGGCCTGGAGAACGTCGTACGCCGGATCGACGGAACCGGCCACCTGGCCACCCCCGGCCTGATCAACACGCACCACCACTTCTACCAGTGGATCACCCGGGGCCTGGCCACCGACCACAACCTCTTCAACTGGCTGGTCGCCCTCTACCCGACCTGGGCGCGCATCGACGAGCCGATGGTCCGCGCCGCCGCGCAGGGCTCGCTCGCCATGATGGCGCTCGGCGGCGTCACCACCGCCATGGACCACCACTACGTCCACCCGAAGGGCTCCGGCGACCTGTCCGGCGCCATCATCGGGGCCGCCCGCGACTTGGGCGTACGCTTCACCCTCGCCCGGGGATCCATGGACCGCGGCGAGAAGGACGGCGGGCTGCCCCCGGACTTCGCCGTGGAGACCCTGGAAGGCGCGCTCGCCGCCACCGAGGCGACCGTCGACGCGCACCACGACGCCTCGTTCGACGCGATGACCCAGGTCGCCGTCGCGCCCTGCTCGCCCTTCTCCGTTTCGACCGAACTCATGCGCCAGGGCGCCGAACTGGCCCGGCGCAAGGGGGTGCGGCTGCACACCCACGGCTCCGAGACCGTGGAGGAGGAGAAGTTCTGCCACGAGCTGTTCGGCATGGGCCCCACCGACTACTTCGAGTCCACCGGATGGCTCGGTGAGGACGTGTGGATGGCGCACTGCGTCCACATGAACGACTCCGACATCGCCGCCTTCGCCCGCACCGGCACCGGTGTCGCCCACTGCCCGTCCTCCAACGCCCGTCTCGCCGCCGGCATCGCCCGCGTCCCGGACATGCTCGCCGCCGGCGTCCCGGTCGGCCTCGGCGTCGACGGCACCGCGTCCAACGAGTCCGGCGAGCTCCACACCGAACTGCGCAACGCCCTCCTCATCAACCGCCTCGGCCCGCACCGCGAACGCGCCCTGAACGCCCGTCAGGCACTGCGCCTGGGCACCTACGGCGGCGCCCAGGTCCTGGGCCGCGCCGCGCAGACCGGCTCGCTGGAAGCCGGCAAGCTGGCCGACCTGGTCCTCTGGAAGCTGGACACCCTCGCCCACGCCTCCATCGCCGACCCGGTCACCGCGCTCGTCTTCGGCGCCGCCGCCCCGGTCACCCTGTCGCTGGCCGACGGCAAGCCGGTCGTGGAGTCCGGCCGCCTGGTCACCGCGGACGAGGAGGCCATCGCCCGCGCCCCCCGTGCCGCGGCCCGCCGCCTCGCCCAGCGCGCCGCCGGCGCCTGCCGGCCCGGCGGCCCCGAACGCGGCCGGCCGCGGGGGACGGCCCGCGGCCCGGCCGCCGCGGGCCCGAGCGGGGTCCGCGGCACCCGGTGCGGGTGGCGCGCCGCCCACGCGCACACGCCACCCGCACCGGCGATCCCGGCTGCCCGCACCAGCCGTTCGACCTGCCTCACCGCACCACCGCAGGACACGGGGTCCGGTCCGGCGGACCGGACCCCGGCACCACCTCCCTGACACCCACGTCACCGCCGACGTGTACCCGACCGGAGGAACCGCCGTGGCAGCTACGCCCAGGTTTCGCGACGACGCAAGTGCGACCCCCCACCCCGACGGCGCGCCGGTGACGGCCCCGTCCGACCGGAAGCATCCGGTCGATGAGACCCTCCCCCCGCTGAAGATGTTCACCAGCGGCCTCCAGCACGTGGCCGCGATGTACGCGGGCGTGGTGGCGCCGCCCATGATCGTGGGGCCCGCCGTGGGCCTCAGCCCCAAGGAGACCGCGTTCCTGATGGGGGCGAGTCTCTTCACCGCGGGCATAGCCACCCTGCTCCAGACGCTCGGCTTCTGGCGGATAGGCGCCCGGCTGCCGTTCGTCAACGGCGTCTCGTTCGCCGGCGTGACCCCGATGGTGGCGATCGGCAAGGACCGGGGACACGACGGGATCGCCGTCATCTTCGGCGCGATCATCGTGGCGAGCCTCCTCGGCTTCGTCCTCGCCCCCTACTTCTGCAAACTGGTCCGCTTCTTCCCGCCCGTGGTCACCGGCACCGTCATCACCCTGATCGGCGTCTCGCTGCTGCCGGTCGCCTTCAACTGGTCCCAGGGCGGCAACGCGACCGCCCACGACTACGGCTCCACCACCAACATCACCATGGCGGCGGTCACCCTCGTCATCGTGCTGGCCCTGCGCAAACTGCTGCGCGGCTTCCTCCAGCAGATCGCCATCCTGCTCGGCCTGATCATCGGCACACTCATCGCGATCCCCGTCGGCATCACCGACTTCGGCGCGATCGAGAACGCCGACGCGGTCGGCTTCCCCACCCCCTTCCACTTCGGCGCCCCGCAGTTCGAGATCGCGGCGATCGTCTCGATGAGCATCGTGATGCTGGTCTGCATGACCGAGTCCACGGCGGACATGCTGGCCCTCGGCAAGATCGTGGACCGCCCCGCCGACGAACGGACCATCGAGGGCGGACTGCGCGCCGACACCCTCGGGAGCGCGGTCAGCCCGCTGTTCAACGGCTTCATGTGCAGCGCGTTCGCCCAGAACATCGGCCTCGTCGCGATGACCAAGGTGCGCAGCCGCTTCGTGGTCGCGGCCGGCGGCGGCATCCTCATCCTGCTGGGCCTGTTCCCGGTGGCCGCGTCCGTCATCGCGCTGGTGCCGCTGCCGGTGCTCGGCGGCGCGGGGATCGTCCTGTTCGGCTCGGTGGCCGCCAGCGGCATCCAGACCCTGGCCGGTGCCGCCCTGGAGAAGGGCGAGAACGCGCTGATCGTCGCGGCGGCCGTCGGCGTCGGCCTGATACCGATCGCGGCGCCGGACTTCTACCACGCCTTCCCGAAGGACCTCCTGGTCGTCCTGGACTCCGGCATCTCCACCGGCTGCGTGGTCGCCATCGTCCTCAACCTGGCCTTCAACCACCTCGGCCGCAAAGCGGACCCGGAGGCGGGGACCGCCCCCGGCGGCCACGACCCGGTCAAGGCGATGGAGGTCGCGGCTCACTGACGTGCGGCCGGCACAGCGTGGCGCGTACGGGGATGGCCGTACGCGCCACGAGTGGTTCAGCCGATGTGGTAGCTGTCGCCGTAGACCTTCCAGTCGAGCGGCGGGTCCAGGTCGAGGTTGCCCTTCTTCAGGAACACCCGTTGCGCGGTCTCGACCCGGCTGGTGTCGCTGTGCGACGGCTCCTCGCGGATCGCGGCGACGCGGGCGTCGAGGAAGGCGTCGAGATACGCGGTCTCGTCACCCCCGTCCGCCGGGGTCCTGGCCGCGTCGAGCGCCTGGCTCCGGATCGTCCGGAAACCGGTGGTGCCGTCCGCGTCCGCCTCCCCGTGCATCACATACGCGTCGTAGTAGGCGAACTGGCCCAGCGTGCCCAGCCCGTCCTCCTGCGCCCGGCGCACCGCCGGATCGAAGTACGAGGCGTCCCGCTCGGCGTCCTGCGCCTCCCGGAACCGCGCGTCCTTCGCCGCCTCGGCCCAGGCCCGGGTGAACGGCCCGCCGAGCCCCGTGTGCGCGTCGCTGCCCCGCACCTGCCGCAGCGCGGGCAGGAACCGTTCCAGCGCGTTGCCCGGCCGGGAGCTCGCGTACCGCTCCACGACCCGGAGCATGTCGCCGGTGCCGGAGCAGAAGCCGATGATGCCGCCCGTGTAGCCGCGTCCGTCCCCGATGTCCTCGATGTACTCGTACTGCGCCTTCCAGTCCAGCGTGGAGTTCTCCGCGCTGGAGACCAGCCGCATGGCGATGTCCTTCTTCGCCGGAGCGGCGAGCCCGCCCTGCGGCCCCTTGCCGGAGGTGCCCCCGGCCTCGGCGCAGCCGGTGAGCGCGGTGACGGACATCAGGAGGGCGGCGAACGGGGTGACCAGGGCACGCGGGATGGGTTTCACCGCTCCAGCCTGCCAGGCCAGGGGCGTGATGCCGGCGCATTCGGCGGTAGCGTCGGGGGCATGGATGATCAGTCTGTGGTGGATGTCGGCGACGTGCGGCTGGCTTACCGGAGCTGGGGTGACCCGTTCGGGTCCCCCGTCGTACTGCTGCACGACCTCGGCGCGAGCGCGGCGAGCTGGGAAGCGGCCGGGAGCCTGCTGGGGCGGGAGTGGCGGGTGTACGGAATCGACCTGCGCGGCCACGGCGAGAGCGACTGGCCCGACGAGTACGACCTGGAGCTGATGCGCGACGACGTGCTCGGGTTCCTGGACGAGTGCGAGCTGGACCGGGCGGGCGTGGTCGGCCACGGCATGGGCGGGGTCGTCGCCCACCTCCTCGCCCAGGAGCACCCGGACCGGGTGGAGCGGCTGGTGCTGGTGGAGACCCCGCCGCCGTTCCCCGGGGCGGCGGGCCCGGCCGTCGAGCCGGAGGGGCCCGCCGATTACGACGAGGCGGTGCTCGCGGCGGTGAACGGCGAGCTGGCGGACCCCGATCCGGCCTGGGCGCGGGGCCTCGGGGAGATCGTGGCGCCGACGCTGATGCTGGCCGGGGGGCCGGGCAGCACGATGCCGCAGGCGCGCCTCCAGGACATGGCGTCGATGATCCCCGACTGCCACCTGGTCACGATGGGCGGCGGCCACCGTCCGCACGAGGCCGATCCGGAGCAGACGGCCCAGCGGATCACGGAGTTCTTCACGAGCTGAGGGGCGGGGCGGCCCGGGGCGCGCTCCGGCGCGTGCGCCCCGGGCCCGCCCCCTTCAGCCTTCGGGCCGCCAGTCCGGCCGCCGCCCGCCCCGCGCCACCGCCCGGTCCAGCAGCGGCGCGTCATCGGCGACCGGCACCGGCGGTCCGAACGGGGAGTCGGCCGAGGGGCCGTCGCCCTGGTCCGCCAGCAGCGCGAGCGTGCTGCGCAGGTGCGCCTCCTCGGCGTCGAAGGGCTGCCCGGTGGCTTTCGCGAGGTCCCAGCCGTGCAGCACCAGCTCGTTGAGCGCGACCATCCCCGCGACCTGGCCGGGCAGGTCGACGCCGCCCGCCCTGGTCATGCCCTCCCAGGCGGCGGGGGAGCGCCAGGCGGCGACCATCGCGTCGAGCGCGGCCGGCAGGGTGGTGCGCCAGCCGGATGCGAGGACGCCGGACTCCACGGAGGGCGCCGAGTCGGTGGCGGGCCCCGGCTCCTTGCGGGCGGCGTCGCGGAAGGCGACGGCCAGGCCCTCGATGTGGGCGAGCAGGGCGCCCACGGTCACGCCGGGGCAGGGTGTCGCGGCTCCCAGCGCGCCGTCGTCCACGGCGTCGAGCTGGGCGGTGATCCGGCGCGCGGCCGGTTCGAGGTCGAGCGGTTGTGTGTCCATACCCGTGCAGACTGCCGGACCGCCCCCGTCTCATCGGTCAGCGCACCACGTGTCCCCGCAGAACGATCCGGCGGGGGTGGTCCAGCGCCGCCGGATCGGCGGTCGGGTCGGTGTCGTAGGCGACCAGGTCGGCCGGCGCCCCGTCCACCAGTCCCGGCAGGCCGAGCCACGACCGGGCCGTCCAGGACGCCGCCCCGAGCGCCGCCTCGGCCGGCAGCCCGGCCCGCGCCAGCCACGCGGACTCGCTCGCCACCGTCCCGCAGGGGAACGAGTCGGTGCCGGCCAGCACCGTGACGCCCGCCTCGTGGGCGGCCCGGACGTTGCCGGACATGGCCTCCCAGCCGGCCAGCCACAGATCACGGCGCCGGCTCGGCTGCCGCGCCCGCATCGCGTCCACGCCCCTGCCGAACGCCGCCAGCGTCGGCACGAACGCCGTGCCCCGCGCCGCCATCCGGTCCAGCAGCCCGGGGTCCAGATGCATGCCGTGCTCCAGGCTGTCCGCCCCCGCGAGGACCGCGTTGCGGGAGCCCTCCGCGGTCTGGCAGTGCACCGCCACTTTGCCGCCCGCCGCATGGACGGCGGCCACCACCTCGGTGAGCAGCGCGAGCGGCACCGGGGGCTCGTCCAGCCGCCAGTCCCCGATGACCTTGCACCAGCCGGAGGAGGCCGCCGACTCCTCCACGGCCGCCCGGACGAGGTCCGCCTCGCTCACGTCCCGGCCGGCCCCGGGGAAGAACCTGCCGGGTGTGGCCAGCCACCGGCCGGCCGAGGTGACGCGGGGCAGCTCGCGGTCCTCGTCGACCCAGGCCGGCATCCGCGCGGCCGTGCCCGGGGTGCGGACGGCGAGGACCCCGGCGTCCCGGTGCGCCCGCAGGTGTTCGCGCAGCAGCTCCCCGTCGAAGGGCGTGCCCGGGTCGGTGGCCCCGGGATGCGTGTGTACGTCGACCAGCCCGGGCAGCAGCCAGCCGCCGTCGACCACGGTCTCGGCATGCCGCCCGGCGAACCCGCCCGGCGGGGCGCCCTCGCGGAGCACCTCGCCCTCGATCCAGAAGGTCCGCTCCTCGCGCTCGGGCAGCACCACACCTCGTATGCACAGCATCCGCAGACGGTACGTCAGGCGCCGCGCGCGCCGAACGGCGGGTGCACACCGGCACATTGCGGAAGGTTCGGCTCCGGGCACTTGTCGGCGGGCCCCGGCACATGCGATACAGGTCTGGACCATTGCTTCCGGACGGAAGGCAACACCGTGCGATCCCCTCACACGCGTCGCGCGCCGGCCTGCGCCGCCGCCCTGCTCCTCGCCGCACTCGCCACCGCCTGCGGCTCCGGGTCGGGTTCCGGCTCCGAGACCCACGGGGACACCAGCAGACCCACCGCACCGCGCGGGGTCACCGTGCAGGCGAGCAGCGCCACCTCCGCGCACGTGATGTGGAAGGCCGCCACCGACGACACGGCCGTCACCGGCTACGAGGTCTACCGGGAGGGCAAGAAGGTCAAGGCCGTCCCCGCGGCCAAGGTGATGATCGACGTGGAGGGGCTCACCGCCTCGACCGCCTACACCTTCACGGTCCGCGCCCGCGACGCCGCCGGCAACCTCTCCGCGCCCAGCAAGGCCGTCCGCGTCACCACCCCCGCCCCCGCGCCCGCCGACCACGCGCCCCCCAGCCGTCCGGTGAAGCTGCGCGGCAAGGCCGACGGCGACCGGGCCGCCACCCTCTCCTGGGGCGGCTCCACGGACGACGTCGGCGTCACCGCGTACGACGTCTACCAGGAGGGCACCCGCATCCACACCGTGCCGGGCATGACGACCACGGCCCGGCTGACCGGGCTGCGCCCCGGCACGGCCTACACCTTCACCGTGCGGGCCCGCGACGCCGCGAACACCTCGTCGCCCGACAGCAACGCCTTCCACCTCACCACCGCGTCCGCCCCCGGCGCCCCGGCGAGCACCGCCCCCACCGGCCTGCGGGCCAGGACCGAGGTCCAGGGCAAGGAGTACGCCGTCGACCTGGAGTGGGCACCGCCCAAGGCGTACGGCGAGATCAAGACCTACCAGCTCTACCTGGACGGCAAGATGACCACCACCATCGCCTGGGGCGCCGAACCGCCCACCGAACGGGCGACCTACCAGTACACCACCGCCGAACCGCGCGGCACCAGCCACGCGATCACGCTGCGCGCCCAGCTGCCCGACGGCAAGTGGGGCGACTTCTCGGAGCCGCTCACGGTGGTCCTCGGCAAGTGAGCCCGCGTCAGAGGGGGACCCGGACCGTCTCGATCCACGGCGGTGGCTGCGGGGCGTCCGCCCCGATGAGCGCGGCGACGACCCGGCACGAGGGCGACTCGTCGGGCCACGGGGTGTGCCCGTCGGTGAGGACCACCACGATGCCGGGCCGCTCCGGGGCGGCCAGGGCCCGGGCGATGCCCACCCGCATGTCGGTGCCGCCGCCCCCGCCCAGCTCCACCTGGTCGGCGGAGGTCACCCGCGACACGGCGTGCACATCCGCGTCGCAGGCCAGCACGGAGACCCGGTTCCCCCGGATGCCCACCTCCCGCAGCACCCCCGTCACCTCGCCCAGCGCCGCCGCGAGTTCGTCGTCGCCCATCGAGCCCGAGGTGTCGACCACGACGGCCACCCGGGGCAGCGGGCGGCGCAGCGTCGGCAGCACGACACCGCGCAGGGCCGCGCCGCGCCGGGACGGGCGGCGGTAGGTGTAGTCCACCGCGCCGGAGGCCCAGGCCGCCGCCTCCCGTACCGCGCCTGCCAGCGCCTGCCGCCAGTCCACGGTCGGTTCCAGGACCTCCTCGGCCCACCGCCGCCAGCCCGCCGGAAGGCTGCCCCGGGTGCGCTGGTGGGCGCGCATCGACTCGGCCGTACGCCGCCGCAGCGCCTGTGCCTCCGTCGCGCTCAGCGGGGACGGCCCCTGCGCACCGGGCAGCTCCCATGGCTCGGGGCGGCCGTGCGCGCCCGAACCGCAGTTGTGCGGCGGCGGTCCGGGCGGCAGCGCGGGCAGGTACGTCTCGAAGAGCCGGCCGGACGGCAGCCCGAAGAGCCCGGGCTCCATCCGCCCCTCCGGCAGCCGCAGCCCGTCGGCGATCAGGTCGTCGTTGATCTCGCAGTCCTGGGCGACGTTGACCCGGTGCGCGTCGCGCTGGTCGGCCGCCGGGAGGCGGGCGGCCCGGCCGTGGTGGTCGCGCAGCAGATGCGCCACTTCGTGCACCCACACCCCGGCCAGCTCGGCGACCGGCGTCCGCTCCGCGAAGGCGGGCGACACGTAGCAGCGCCAGTGCCGGTCCACGCCCATGGTCGGCACCCGGTCGCTCGCCACCACCGACAGCGCGTACAGCGCGGTCGCGAGGTACGGCCGGTCGCTCGCCGCCCGGTATCGCGCGGCGAGCAGTTTGGTGTGGTCCAGCGGGAGCCGCTCCGGTACGGGCATGACCTCAGGCGCTCCCCGGCAGCGCGCCGGAGAGCTGGAGGAGTTCCAGGAAGGCGTCGATGCCCTCCGGGACCGGCCAGTCGGTGTCCCGCATCGACGCCAGGTCCATCGCCGCCCGGGCCGCCACGTCCGGCACGCCCGCCGCGACGGCCTTCGCCAGCACCGCCCAGCCCGCCTCCCAGCGCGATCGGGTCGGTTCGGCCTGGACGGCGGCCACCACCGCGATCAGGAACGCCAGTTGCCGGTCGCCGCGCTCGGGCAGGGCGAAGGCGTCCGGATCGGCCAGCACCCGGTCCGGGTCGGGCAGGTCCAGATTCTCCAGGTACGACAGGAGCTCGATGCCCGCCCCGTCCCCGACGGCCCCCGCCAGGGCGGCGGCGACGGCGTCCCGGCCGGTGCCGGTCGCGTAGCCGGTGGCGAGCAGCCGCAGCGCCATGTCCCAGGTCCGGGGCGACGGCCAGGCCCTGCCCCGGCCCTCCGCGTCGGCCGGGAGGTGGTGCACCAGACCCGGGCGCGCGGTGAGGAACCCGGAGACCGCGCCCCGGGCCCGGGCCACGGCCCCGGCGGCCCGGGCGGGATCGACCACGGGGACGGGCGCCTCGGGCCAGGTGCCGGCCATGCCGCGTGCCACGGTGCGCGGGTCGTGCGTCCACTGCAGGTGCACGAAGCGGTTGGCGAGCGGCGGGCTCAGGTGCCAGCCGTCCGCCGCGCTCGACGGCGGATTGGCCGCCGCGACGATGCGCACGGAGTCGGGGAGCTTCAGGCTGCCCACCCGGCGTTCCAGGACGACCCGCAGCAGGGCGGCCTGCACGGCCGGGGGAGCGGAGGACAACTCGTCGAAGAACAGCAGCCCCTGGCCCTTCCGGGCGAGCCGGACCGCCCAGTCCGGCGGGGCCATCGGGACCCCGGTCGTGGCCGGGTCGTCCCCGACGACGGGCAGCCCCGCGAAGTCGGACGGCTCGTGCACGCTGGCGATGACGGTTTCCAGGTCCAGGCCGAGGCCCGCCGCGAGCTGTTCCAGCCCCGCCGACTTCCCGATGCCCGGCTCGCCCCAGAGCAGCACCGGCTGATTGGCGGTCACCGCCAGGGCCAGCGCCTCCAGCTGCGGGCTGGCGACCGTCTCGGTCCGGGTGGCGCGCAGCCGCCGGCCGAGCGCGTCGGCGGCGTCCAGGGGATGCGTCGGCGCTGCTGCGGGGGCGCCGGGGGCCACGGTGCTCACGCGTCCTCACCTTCCTCGTCGTCGTAGCCGCCCTCGTCCTCGTTCCACTCGTCCCACCACTCCGAGCCGGCGTCCGGATGCTCCCGCAGCACCCGTTCCGCGAGGAACCGCAGATCGGTCCGCCGGTACTTGCGGATCATCTGTTCCAGCGAGAGTTCCGTCTGGTCGCTCACGTCGATCCGGGCGCCGGCGTCGACCAGGTCCCGGACGAGCGCCGCCGACCCGCGCCCCGAGACGGCGACGCTCAGCGGGGTGCGCTCGCGGTGGTCCCGGGCCTCCAGGTCGAGGCCGGCCGCCAGCAGCCGGGGGAGCAGCACGGTGTGGTCGAGCAGGGGCAGGACGTGGAGCAGCGTGTGCTTGCCGCCGTCCCGGATGCGCGGATCGACGCCCGCGTCCAGCAGCGCCACGACCCCCGCCGTGTCCCCGTGCTGGGCGCGCAGGAAGAGGTCGCGCCGCTGGGCGGCCAGCGCCCTGGGCAGCCGCCCCGTGCCGGTGAGGCAGGCGTGCTCCACGGCGAAGCAGCCGGTCACCGCCCCGCCGAACGCGCGCAGCGCGCTCTCCCGCTGCCGCTCCCGCGCGGTGTGCGGGGAGCCGAGAATCCCGTCCCGGAAGCGGACCTCGTGCCAGTCGCCCCGGCAGCGCACCCGCACCGGAGCGGGCGCTGTGACCCCGGGCGGCCCGAACGGCCCCGTGCGGTCCGGGAAGAGCGACCGGGCCACCAGGGGATGCAGGTCCGAAGGGGTCAGGAGGCCGTCGCCGAGCAGGTCCAGGTCGGGCAGCCTGCGCCAGAGCGCCTCGGGGAGGAAGGCCGCGCCGGTGGAGGTCTCGCGGCTGACGACCTTGATCCGCAGCCGGCCGGCGAGTCCGGGCCCCGTGAAGCCGAGCAGGACGCGGGCCCGCCAGTCGTGGCCGATCTGGAAGCGTTCCGCCGTGCCGAGCGCGGCGAACCGGCGCACCTCCGTCTCCAGCCGGGGCACGTCCAGCGCGAGACCGGCCACGATCGTCTCGGGGGCGGTCCGGTAGTACGAGGGCATCTGCGGGGGCTCCGGGTCCCACTCGATCCCGGCCGCCGCCAGCGCCTCCGTGACGCGGCCCTCGTGGTGCAGCAGATGCAGCCACTCGGCACGGGCCACCTGGTCGCCGGCGCCCGGGTCGCCGTGCGGCAGCCGGTCCACCGGAAGCGGCGTGCCGTCGGCCGCGAGGAACGGCAGCCGGTCCGCGCCGCCGGCCCGGGCGCGCAGCTCACCGGCGAGGCTCGCGCGCCACAGGTGCCCCAGTGACCGCCAGTCGTCGGTGACGTCGGGCGTGGCCCGGCGCCGCAGCGGGCCGAAGCGGAGCGGGAGGCGCTGGGGGCCGTCGATCATGGGCGGGGTGGACACCTGGAGATACGCGTCCGGCGCGGAGCCGTAGCCCGCGAGGAGGACGGTCCGTTCGGTGGCCAGGGTCGAGCGGCCCGCGAGAATCCGGGGCAGGTGCCAGCGCAGCAGGTCCGGCACCAGGTCCCGGAGGTCGGCGAGCAGGGCTTCGGCGACCCCGGCGCCGTACGTGGCGGAGACCCGGTCGGGGTCGACGCGCACATCGAAGCCGGCCGCCGCGCAGGCCCCGCGCCAGTCCCCGGCCTCCCGGCGCGCGGCCGACTCCTCGATCATGGAGCGCGGCACCGCGTAGCGGCGGACCTGGCGCCAACTGGACGCCTCCTGCGCGGACAGGAACAGCCGGACGTCCCGCCGGTTCACCGGTACAGGCTCCTGACCGCGCGCAGATCGGCGTGGGCCCCGCCGTCCGGACGCAGCAGCGCCGCGAAGGAGCGCTTCACCCGGCGCGGCAGTCCGGGGCCCAGGCCCACGTACTCCAGCCGCGACCCGGGGGCGACGGCGGCGAGCAGGGTCTTCGCACCACGGCCGGTCAGCCCGGTGTGGCTGAGTCCGAGGCGGCGCAGCGGGCTGCCCGGCAGCGCCTCGGCCAGCGCCTGCGCCCCGAGGTCCCCGGTGACGTTGGCCGGGGCGCCCAGGGAGCGCTCCGAGGGCGGGCGGCCCAGGTCCAGCGCCTCGATGCCGTCGAGCGCGCCGGCCAGGGCGCGGGCTCCCCCGGGTCCGATGCCGTTGCCGCCCAGGCCGAGCCGGACCGGGCGGGCCGGGTCGGCGGCGCCCGCGAGGACGGCGGCGCCCGCGTCGCCGAGGTGGTTGGACGGCAGGTAGAGCTCCCGCACCCCCGCGTCCAGGATCAGCCGGGCCAGCAGCGGCGCGGCGTCGGCGCCCAGCCCGTTGCCGCCGAGGAAGAGCCGTTCGACGGGGCGCGGACGGGTGCTCAGGACGTCGAGCAGGGCGGCGAGTCCGTCGGCAGTGACCCCGGTGTTGACCAGGTCGAGGGTGCGCAGCGCGGTGTTGCGGCGCAGCATCGGGGCCAGGGCGCGGACGCCCGCGTCGCCGAGGGGATTGCGCTTGAGCCAGAGGGCCCGGACGGTGGCGTCGTCGGCCAGGGCGGCGGCGAGGGCGGCGGCCCCTTCGGCGCCGATGCGGTTGCAGCCGAGGTAGAGGGTGTGCAGCCCGTGTCCGGACCCGGCCGTCGCCGCGGCCACGGCCGCGGCGCCCTCGTCCCCGAGGGAGTTGGTGCCGAGGAGTACGTGGGTGGCGTGCGGGGAACGGGCGGCGGCGGGCATGACCAGGGCGGCGCCGGCCGCGCCGAGGCCCTGCTTGCAGAGATCCACGCGCCCGTCGGCGCGCAGCGCGCCCAGCGGGAACGTCTCGTCGGCCCCGACAGGTTCCCCGGCCACCAGCCGGTCGAGCAGCGGCCCGAGCAGCGCCGGATCGGCGAGGGGCAGGTCAGGATGGTCAATGGCAGGACAGCGCACCGGCATCGGCTGCGACATCTGTTACCCCCGTTTGCGAAAAGGCGGCAAGACCGGTCGGATTCGAACCGACGTCCTCCAGCTAGCTGCTAGGGCGCGACGACCTCTGCGCTACAGCCTTGCCGTCGGTGATCCTAACCATGATGTCGATCAATTCGCACACCTGCACCAACAGTTGCGCGGGCGCCGGCGGCCGGAAAGCGCGCGAATCCCAAGTGGTCTGTACCTATTGACGACTTGGTCCAGACCAATTACCTTCCCGGATGCTCCATGGCACGACATCCGCACCTCCCCGAGGACCGCCTCACCGGTCCCTGCCGTAAGGGAGAACCATGTTCGAGCACATGCCACTCAGACGGAGAACGGCGACCGCGCTGCTCGCCGTCCTCGGCCTCCTCCTCGCGCTCCTGTCCCTGCAGGCCGTCCCCGCGCACGCGGCGGGCAAGCTCACGGCGACCTTCACCTCCGCCGACAACGGCCCCTGGTGGAAGGGCACCTACGTCCTGCACAACGACACGGACACCGCCGTCACCGGCTGGAGCCTGGAGTTCGACCTGCCCGCCGGGGTCGCGATCCAGTCCTCGTACAACGGGACCACCACCACCCAGGGCAGCCACATCACCGCCGTCAACGCGCACTACAACGGCACGGTCGCCGCGCACAGCAGCACCGAGCCGTACAGCTTCTGGTTCGTCGCCACCGGCCCGATCACCGCACCGACCGGGTGCCGGATCAACGGCGACAAGTGCGACGGCTCCGCCGACGCGCCCCCGGGCGCGCCGAGCGGGCTGAAGCAGACCGATGTCACCGCCCGCACCGCGTCGCTGTCCTGGACGGCCGCCACCGCGGGCGACTTCCCCGTGGCCTCGTACGACATCCTGGCGGGCGGCAAGGTCGTCGGCTCCGCCACCGCGGCCACCTCCGCCACCGTCACCGGCCTGACCCCGGCCACCGCCTACGCCTTCACCGTCCGGGCCAAGGACACCCGGGGCAACGTCTCCGCCGAGAGCGCCCCGCTGACCGTCACGACCGTCGACCCGGCCACCGACACCTCGGCCCCGACGGCCCCCGGCGCCCTGCGCACCACCGCCACCGACTCCTCCTCCGTGACCCTGGCCTGGAACGCCGCGACGGACAACCAGCGCGTCGCCGCGTACGACATCTACCGGGGCTCCGCCCTGGCCACCACGGTCTCCGGCACCACGACCACCGCCACGGTCGGCGGCCTCTCGCCCTCCACCTCGTACACCTTCACCGTGAAGGCCCGCGACGCCGCCGACAACGCCTCCCCGGCGAGCAACACCCTCACCGTGAAGACCGACGACATCGTCGGCGCCGGCAACTACGCCAAGGTCGGCTACTTCGTCCAGTGGGGCATCTACGGGCGCCAGTACTTCGTCAAGAACCTGGAGACCTCCGGCGCCGCCGACAAGCTCGACATCATCAACTACGCCTTCGCCAACATCGACCCCAACAACCTCACCTGCCTCAACGGCGTCACCAAGGGCACCACCGCCGACCCCCAGGACCCCGAGCAGGGCACCGGCGCGGGTGACGCGGACGCCGACTACGCCCGCCCGTTCAGCGCCGCCCAGTCCGTGGACGGGGTCGCGGACGACGGCTGGGCCAAGCTGCGCGGCAACTTCAACCAGCTCAAGAAGCTGAAGAAGCTCCACCCCGACCTGAAGATCGTGGTCTCGCTCGGCGGCTGGACGTACTCCAAGTACTTCTCCGACGTCGCCGCCACCGACGCCGCCCGCAAGAAGTTCGTCTCCTCCTGCATCGACATGTACATCAAGGGCAACCTGCCCGAGTACAACGGCGCGGGCGGCCCGGGCAGCGCGGCCGGCATCTTCGACGGCTTCGACATCGACTGGGAGTGGCCGGGCACCGGCACCGGGCACCCCGGCAACCACTACTCGCCCGACGACAAGGACAACCTCACCCTGCTGCTCGCCGAGTTCCGCAGGCAGCTCGACGCGCTGGGCGGCGGCCACCGGCTCCTCACCGCCTTCACCCCCGCCGACCCGCAGAAGATCGACGAGGGTTGGGACCTGTCCAAGGTCTTCGACTCCCTCGACGTCGCCAACGTCCAGGGCTACGACTTCCACGGCTCCGGCAGCGACAACTCCTGGGAGCCGAACCGCACCGGCCACCAGGCCAACCTCTACAACGACGCCCAGGACCCGTACGACTTCCACTTCAGCGCGGACAGCGCCATCAAGGCCTACACCGACGCGGGCGTCGAACCCCGCAAACTGACCCTCGGCATCCCGTTCTACGGCCGGGGCTGGCAGGGTGTCACCGACGGTGGCGCCGCGGGCGAGTGGCAGCCGGCGGGCGGGGCCGCCCCCGGTCAGTTCGCCGAGGAGGCCGGCACCCGGGGCTACTCGAACCTCATCGGCGCCTATCCGACGATGACGGTCCATCACGACGAGCAGTCCATCTCCACGTACGGCTACACCGGCAGCCAGTGGTGGTCCTTCGACGACACCTGGTCCATCGGCAAGAAGACGGACTACGTGAAGGACAAGGGGCTGCTCGGCGTCATGGTCTGGGAGATGTCGGGCGACACCACCCAGGGCACGCTGATGGGCGCCCTCGACAACGGGCTGAAATAGCCCGCCATCGGTTGATTCTCCCCAAATCGAGACTTACCGCCCATAGCGGTAGGCTGGTCGCGGCGGTGCCCCCGTGGCACCGCCGTGCCTCACCACCGGACCCGGTCACGGGTCCGGCCCCAGCCGTTCGACGCGCGGGAGGAACCATGACCAGCCCCGAGCAGGACCCCAACCAGCAGGAAGGCCCCGCGGACGGTGGCGCGGCCGGGACGCCGGGCGTCCACGACGGCGGCGCGGACGGAGGGGCCGAGGGCCCTGCGGACGGTGGCGCGGCGGGCACGCCGGGAGTGCATGACGGCGGCGCGGACGGTGGCGCCGAGGGTCCGGCCGACGGTGGCGCGGCGGGCACGCCGGGGGTCCATGACGGCGGCGCGGACGGTGGCGCCGAGGGTCCGGCCGACGGTGGCGCGGCGGGCACGCCCGGCGTCCAGGACGGCGGGGCAGACGGCGGCGCGGACCGTTCTTGAGCACATCACCGGCCGGCACCCAGGACCCCCTGGCCGCGAAGGCGGCCCCCGGGGTCCTGGAGTCGCGCCTGACCCCCGGCACGGGCCGGGCCGCGTTCGCCCGCGACTTCTGGGGCCGCGAGGCCCTGCTCACCCGCCGGGCCGGTGACTTCTCGGACCTCTTCTCCGCCGCCGCCGTGGACGAACTCGTCTCGCGGCGCGGCCTGCGTACGCCCTTCCTCCGCGTCGCCAAGAACGGCGCCACGCTGCCCGACGCCTCGTTCACCTCGCCCGCCGGGGTCGGCGCCACGATCGGCGACCAGGCCGACGACACCGCGCTGTGGCGGGAGTTCGCGGACGGCGCCACGCTGGTCCTGCAGGCGCTCCACCGCACCTGGGCCCCGGTCGGCGAGCTCACCGACGCGCTCGCCGCCGAACTGAGCCACCCGGTCCAGGCCAACGCCTACGTCACCCCGCCGCAGAACCGCGGCTTCGACGCGCACTACGACGTCCACGACGTCTTCGTGCTCCAGATCGAGGGCACCAAGCGCTGGACCGTCCACCGCCCCGTGCATCCCGACCCGCTGCGCGACCAGCCCTGGACCGACCACCGAGGCGCCGTGGCCGAGGCCGCCGGGGGCGAACCGCACCTCGACGCCGTGCTCGCACCCGGCGACGTCCTCTACCTGCCGCGCGGGTGGCTGCACGCCGCCGAGGCCCAGGGCGAGGTCGCCATCCACCTGACGCTCGGCGTCCACACCTGGACCCGGTACGCCCTCGCCGAACAGCTGATGCGCGCCGCGCTCGCCGAGCTGCGCGACGACCCCTGGGCGCGCGGCTCCCTGCCGCTGGGCGTGGCCGGCCCGGACGAGGAAGCCCCTCCGGTACGCGAACGACTCATCGCGGCCCTGGCCGGCACCGACCCCGCCCCGCACTTCCACCGCGCGCGGCGCGCCCAGGCCCGCCCCGCACCGCTCGGCCCGCTCGCCCAGCTCGCCGCCGTCGACGGACTCGGCCCTGGCACCCCGGTCCGCCTGCGGGCCGCGCTGGAAGCCCGCCTGGAGGGCCGCCGCCTGGTCACCCGGGTCGGCTGGCTCGACTTCCCGGAGGCGGACCTCCCGGCCCTGGCCCGGCTGCTCGCCGGCGAGGTGCGCACCGCCGGCGACCTCGGCCTCGCCTGCGCGGGCAGGCTGCTGCGCGCCGGCGTCCTCGTCCCGGCCGCCCGGTGAGCCCCGGCCGTCCGGTGAGTCCCAACCGCCCGGTGAGCGCGGAACGCCTCCGGTGACAGCGGAACGCTTCTTCTGCGCCGACGCCGCCCGGGCCCGCGGCGACGCGCTCCCGGGAACCGCCCCGTACGGGCTGGTGTGGGTCCTCGTCGAGCAGCACGCGCCCTGGCCGGCCAACGGCTACGACGGCCTCGCGGTCGAACCCGTGACCAAGGCCCTGCTCTACGAGGCGGCCCGGGCGGTGCGCGCCCGCATCCTCCTGATCCGCCGCCACGGCCGCCGCCCCGAGGACGCCGGCCCCCGGCGCTGGGCCGTCCTCGAATACGACGCCAGCGGCGCGCACCGCCAGCAGTGGGGGACCTGGGAGCGCGACGAGGACCTGGCACTCGCCGCCGCCGCGCTCGGCACGCCCGGGGAGCCCGGACAGCCGCCGGTCGTCCTCGTCTGCGCCCATGGCCGGCACGACACCTGCTGCGCCCTGCGGGGGCGTCCGGCGGCCCGCGCGCTGGCCGAGCGGTGGCCGGACCAGGTGTGGGAGTGCACCCACGTGGGCGGCGACCGCTTCGCCGCGAACGTGCTCGTCGCCCCCGACGGCGTGTACTACGGCGGCCTGGACGCCACTTCGTCCGTCACGGTCGTCGGCCAGCACCTCGCCGGCCGCGTCCACGCCGCGCACCTGCGCGGATACACCGACCTCTTCCCGGCCCAGCAGGCGGCGGTCGCGGCGGTGCTCGCCCGCTACGGCCCGGCGGGCCGCCACGACTACACGGTCACCGGCACTTCCCGGGCCGGCCCCCACTGGCTGATCCGCCTCACCGGCCCCCCGCCCCGCGCCACCGCCTACGACGTGGAGGTCACCGCCCACCGCGCCGCACCGCGTCAACTCACCTGCAACGGCCCGGCGACGAGCGCGGCCATGGTCCACGAGGTGACCGCGATCCGCGCCGGCTGAACGCGGAAACCCCGCCCCCGGAGGCGTACGCCAGGGGTGGGGCTTTCGCGCAGCGGTACGGGCCGTCAGCGCAGCCGCTCGTACGCCGGCAGGGTCAGGAAGTCCGCGTAGTCCTGGTCCAGGGAGACCTGGAGGAGGAGGTCGTGGGCCTCCTGCCACTGGCCGGCGGCGAACGCCTCGTCGCCGATCTCCGCGCGGATCGCGGCCAGTTCCTCGGCGGCGACCTTGCGGGCCAGGTCCGCCGTGGCGTGCTCGCCGTTCTCGAAGACCACGTCCGCGTTGATCCACTGCCAGATCTGCGAGCGCGAGATCTCGGCGGTGGCCGCGTCCTCCATCAGGTTGAAGATGGCGACCGCGCCCATGCCGCGCAGCCACGCCTCGATGTAGCGGATGCCGACGGCGACGGCGTTGCGCAGGCCCTCGTACGTGGGCTTGGCGTGCAGGGTGTCGATGGCGATCAGGTCGCCGGCCGCCACCGAGACGTCCTCGCGCAGCCGCTCCTTCTGGTTCGGCCTGTCGCCGAGGACCGCGTCGAAGGAGGCCATGGCGATCGGGACGAGGTCCGGGTGGGCCACCCAGGAGCCGTCGAAGCCGTCGTTCGCCTCGCGGTCCTTGTCGGCCTTGACCTTCTCGAAGGCGACCTTGTTGACCTCGGCGTCGCGGCGGGACGGGATGAAGGCCGCCATGCCGCCGATCGCGTGCGCGCCGCGCTTGTGGCAGGTGCGGACGAGGAGTTCGGTGTACGCCCGCATGAACGGGGCGGTCATCGTCACCGCGTTGCGGTCCGGCAGGACGAACTTGGCGCCGCCGTCGCGGAAGTTCTTCACGATGGAGAAGAGGTAGTCCCAGCGGCCCGCGTTCAGCCCGGAGGCGTGGTCGCGCAGCTCGTACAGGATCTCCTCCATCTCGTACGCGGCGGTGATCGTCTCGATCAGGACCGTGGCGCGGACGGTGCCCCGCGGGATGCCCAGCTCGTCCTGCGCGAAGACGAAGATGTCGTTCCAGAGGCGGGCCTCCAGGTGCGACTCCGTCTTCGGGAGGTAGAAGTACGGGCCCTTGCCGAGGTCGATCAGGCGCTGGGCGTTGTGGAAGAAGTACAGGCCGAAGTCGACCAGCGCGCCGGGCACGGGGGTGCCGTCGAGCTGGAGGTGGCGCTCGTCCAGGTGCCAGCCGCGCGGGCGGGTGACGACCGTCGCCAGCTCCTCGGCCGGCTTCAGCGCGTACGACTTGCCGGACCTCGGGTCGGTGAAGTCGATGGAGCGGTTGTACGCGTCCATCAGGTTGAGCTGGCCGAGGACGACGTTCTCCCAGGTGGGGGCGGAGGCGTCCTCGAAGTCGGCGAGCCAGACCCTCGCGCCGGAGTTCAGGGCGTTGATGGTCATCTTGCGGTCGGTCGGACCGGTGATCTCCACCCGGCGGTCGTTCAGCGCGGCCGGGGCCGGGGCGACCTTCCAGGAGTCGTCCGCACGGATCGCCTCGGTCTCCGGGAGGAAGTCCAGCGTGGAGGTGCGGGCGATCTCGGCGCGGCGTTCCCCGCGGCGGGCGAGCAGCTCGTCGCGCCGGGGCGTGAACCGCCGGTGCAGCTCGGCCACGAACGCGAGGGCCGCAGGGGTGAGGACCTCGTCCTGCCGGGGCAGGGGCTCGGCATCGACGATGGCCAGCGGGGACGGCGCTGGTGCGGACATGAGCTGTCACTCCTTCAGCGGGCGGTGCGGACGGCGTCACGGCCGCCGGGCCGCCCGATTCGGCACGGCGTGCCAGGGCTCCGGGATACGGCTGTGGCCGCCGTCTGAGGTGCAGAGGGCTTCTGATCAGTGGATAGTAGTTTCCTCATGGTGGAAGTTCAATGGTTTGTTGATGTCGAGATTCTTCGGGTCGACAGAACGGCCGGGGCCTCGGCGCAGAGTGCCAGGCCGTTCACTCCAGGTGCGAAAGGTCCGCCGGAGTGTCGATGTCGTACGCCTGTGCCACGTCCCCGCACTCCACCAGCGTCAGCGCCGCCCGGTGCGCCCGCAGATGGGCCCGCGCCCCCTGGTCGCCCACCGCGCCCGCGGCGATGTCCGCCCACCGGTCCGCGCCGAACAGCACCGGATGGCCGCGTTCCCCCGCGTACGAGGCCGCCGCCAGGCTCATCCGGTCCCGGTACGCCGCACCCACCCGGGCCACCGCCTCCGCCCCGATGCCCGGCTGGTCCACCAGCAGCACGAGCGCCGCGTCCGCGCCCGTCCCCGCGAGCGCGCCCAGTCCCGTCCGCAGCGAGGAGCCCATGCCCTCGGTCCACTCCGGGTTGACGCTCACGGCGCAGCCGTCCAGCGCCGCCCGGGCGCGCACCTCGCCGGCCGAGGCGCCGAGCACCACGTGGACCGGGCCGCAGCCGCCCTCGCGGAGCGTGCGCACCGCGTGCTCGACGAGCAGTCCGCCGCGGTGTTCCAACAGGGCTTTCGGGCGTCCGCCGAGCCGGCGGCCCCCGCCCGCGGCGAGCAGCAGTCCGGCGATCTGCGCATGTGTCATGCCGCCTGGATACCCCACGGCGGCCGCTCCCGCCCACCGCCTCGTGCCGCTACGGGGTGTGTTACGTACACGGAGTGGCGCCCGGCACCTTTTATGGCGTTAACTTGCCCGCATACCGGGACACTTGACCATGGTCCGGGGACTGGTCGGAACGACACGGCACGAGGACGTGCGAGGGGGAGCTTTGTTGAAGAGCGTCGGGCAGGAGCGGGTGACCGGCAGCGGTGAGGACCCCAGAGTGGTGGAGTTGCGTACCGCGGTCTCCCGGCTCCGGCGGGCCCTGGCCGGGTATCCCGGGCAGTTCCCCGACCGGGCCGTCGCCGAGGACGAGCTCGCGGCGCTGGACGCGATGGCGCGCGGCGGGGCGCCCGAGATCCCCCGGTTGCGCCGCTCGCTGCTGCTGATCGCGGGGGCGATCGGCTCGGTCAGCGCGCTGGCCGCCGCCCTGCGGGACGTCCGGGTCGCCGTCGACCTCTTCGGCGAGCCGCCGCAGCGCTGACCAGGGCCGGGCCGGCCCGCTCAGCGGCGGATGAGCCGGCGGGCCGTCGCCGCCGCCACCGCCGCCGTGCGCGAGTCGACGCCCAGCTTCGCGTAGACGTGCACCAGGTGCGACTTCACGGTCGCCTGGCTCAGGAACAGCCGCTTGCTGATCTCCGCGTTCGACAGGCCCTCGCCGACCAGCCGCAGCACCTCCAGCTCGCGCTTGGTGAGCGCCTGGGCGGGGGTGCGCATGCGGTCCATCAGGCGGTGCGCGACGGCCGGGGCCAGCGCCGAACGCCCGGCGGCCGCCGTACGGACCGCCGCCGCCAGCTCCTCGGGCGGCGCGTCCTTCAGCAGATAGCCCGCCGCCCCCGCCTCGACCGCCGCCAGGATGTCCGCGTCGCTGTCGTAGGTCGTCAGGATCAGCACCCGGGGCGCGTCCGGCGCCGCCGTGATCGCGGCGGTCGCCTGCGCGCCGTGCATCCCGGCGCCGAACTGGAGGTCCATCAGCACGACGTCCAGCCCGCCCGCCGCCGCCCGGGCGACCGCCTCCTCGGCGGTGGCGGCCTCCGCGACGACCCGGAAGTCCGGCTCGGTGTCCAGGACGGCCCGCAGCCCCGCCCGTACCACCGGGTGGTCGTCGGCGAGCAGCAGCCGGACGGGCGTCGCGCTCACGCCGCCTCCCGCCCGGTCCGGTCCAGCGGCAGCGTCAGCGCGACGGCGGTGCCCTGGCCGGGCGCCGACTCGACGCTCAGGGTGCCGCCGAGCGACCGGGCCCGGGCGCGCATCGCGGGCAGCCCGAAGCCGCCGGACTCCGTGGCGCCGGCCGCCGGGGCATCCTGCGCGAAGCCGCGTCCGTCGTCCACCACGTCCAGCGACACCGAGGTCTCCATGAAGCTCAGCGTGATCTCCGCCCGCCCCGCCCCGGCGTGCCGCACGGTGTTGGCCAGCGCCGACTGGGCGGCCCGCAGCAACGCCACCTCGTACGGCGTGGGCAGCTCCACCGGCGTGCCGCTGACCGCGAACCGCACGGTGAGCGCGGGTGTCGTGGAGCGGACCGACAGCCGTTCCAGGGCGGCCGTCAGCGAGCCGTTCTCCAGGTCCGGCGGGGTCAGCGCGCGGACGAAGCGACGGGCCTCGGCGAGGTTGTCCTGCGCCGCCTCGCGCGCCCGGTGCACATGGGCGGCGGCCGGGGCGTCCTCGGGCAGCACCCGTTCGGCCGCGCGCAGCAGCAGCTGGATGGAGGACAGGCCCTGGGCGAGGGTGTCGTGGATCTCCCGGGCCAGCCGTTCGCGCTCCGCGAGGGTGCCGGCGGCGCGCTCCGCCCCGGCCAGCTCCGCACGCGTCGCGACCAGCTCCTCGATGAGCTCACGGCGCCGCTCGCTCTCCCGGAACAGCGCCTCGTAGCCGAGGACCGTGGCGACGGCGACGGCCGCGCCGAGCAGCGGGCCGATGAAGGTGCCGGGCGTGACCGCCCGCCCGTGCAGCAGGAAGCCCGCGATGGCGGCGCCCGCCGTCACCGCCACCGCGGGCAGGCCCCAGCGCGTCGGCAGCAGGTGCAACTGGAGGAAGTAGAGCGGGAAGGCCACCCACAGCGCGTCCGGCGACAGCACCAGCAGCGCCGCCCACAGCCCCCCGAGCACCGCGAGCCACTCGGCGCCCGCCCGGGTCCCCGGCCGCACGGCCCCGGCCGCCGCGCCCGCCGCGTACACCGCCGCCAGCACCCCGGCGACGGCGGTGACCGCGCCGGGGCGCGCACCGCCGTCGGAGAACGCCTTGACGGCGGTGAGCGCCAGCAGGCCGAGCATCAGCCCGTGCAGGCACAGCCGCAGCGCGGCGGCGACCGGGGGATGGACACGCGTTTCCATGATGAATTCAGCGTAGGCGCAGGCCGCCCGGGGCCGGTCAACCGAAAGGTTGATGTCGTCACCAGCCCGGGGGCGATGTTTCCGGAGCGGGCGGAAACGACGCTGGGTCCATGTTCGTCGCATGGAGAGACCTACGGTTCGCCAAGGGCCGGTTCGCCCTGATGGGCACGGTGATCGTGCTGATCACCCTGCTCGTGGGCCTGCTGTCCGGCCTGACCGCCGGGCTGGCCCGGGAGAACACCTCGGCCGTCACCGGGCTGGACGCCGACCACCTGGCGTTCGCCGCCCCGCCGGACGGCCGGGCGGTGTCCTTCACCGACTCGTCCGTCGGCGAGGACGCCGTACGCGCATGGGCCGGGCAGCCCGGAGTGGCCGCCGCGCACCCGCTCGGCATCCGCACCCTGCACGCCACCGCCGATGGGAAGCGCACCGCCGCCGTCTCCGCGTTCGGCGTCGAGCCCGGCAGCGGCCTGGCGCCCGCCCGGATCGGCCCGGGCGAGGTCGTGCTCTCGCGCGGGGGCGCCGACGAGCTGGGCGTGCGCCCCGGCGACCGGCTGGCCCTCGGCGGGCGGGCGGTCACCGTGGCCGCCGTCGCGGGCGACGCCTCGTACAGCCACACCCCGGTCGTCTGGACCGACCTCGCCGACTGGCGGCGGTCCGCGAGCGGGGACGGGGACGGGCGCGCGACCGTGATCGCCCTGTCCACCGATGGCGCCGACCTGGCCGCCGGTGACCGGGCGGCCGGCACCCGCACGCTCTCGCTGGACGACTCGCTGACCGCCATCGGCTCCTATCAGGCGGAGAACGGCTCCCTCCAGCTGATGCGCGGCTTCCTCTTCGCCATCTCCGCCCTGGTCATCGGCGCGTTCTTCACCGTCTGGACGATCCAGCGCAGCGGTGACGTCGCCGTGCTCAAGGCGCTGGGGGCCTCGACGCCGTATCTCCTGCGGGACGCGCTCGGCCAGGCCGTCGTGATGCTCGTCGTCGGTACGGGCCTGGGCACCCTCCTCGCCTCCGGCATCGGCGCCCTGGTCTCCGGCGGGGCCGTGCCGTTCGTCCTGGACGCGGCGACGGTCCTCGTCCCGGCCGCCGTGATGATCGCCCTCGGCGCGGCCGGGGCGGCCCTGTCCATCCGGCGGATCACCGCCGTCGACCCGCTCACCGCGCTCGGGAGTGCCCGATGACCCTCACGCTCACCGATGTCACCCTCACCTACCCGGACGGCGACGGGCGGCTCACCGCGCTGGACCGCGTCGCGCTCGACGTGCCCGCCGGCACCCTCACCGCCGTCGTCGGCCCGTCCGGCTCCGGCAAGTCGAGCCTTCTCGCGGTGGCGGCCACCCTGGTCGCCCCGGACGACGGGGCGGTCGTCGTCGCCGGCACGGCCACCACGGGGCTCGGGCGCGCGGAGAAGGCGGCGCTGCGCCGGGAGCGCGTCGGCGTCGTCTTCCAGCAGCCCAACCTGCTCCCGTCCCTCACCGCCGTCGAACAGCTCCAGGTCATGACCCATCTGTCGGGCCGCCGGGCCGGGGCCGCCCGGGCCCGGGCGCTGGACCTGCTGGAAGCGGTCGGTCTCGCCGGGCAGGCCGGCCGCAGGCCCCACCAGCTCTCCGGCGGGCAGCGCCAGCGGATCAACATCGCCCGGGCCCTGATGAACGACCCGGCCCTGCTGCTCGTGGACGAGCCGACCAGCGCCCTGGACCACGAGCGCGGCGCGGCCGTCCTGGACCTGCTGGTGACGCTCACCCGGCAGCGGTCCACGGCGACGGTCCTGGTCACGCACGACCGCGCCCACCTGGACCGGGCGGACCGGACGGTCACGATGCGCGACGGCCGCCTGACGGCACCGGCACCGGCACCGGCCTGAGCCGGCGCCGGCCCGGAACGGCGGCGGGCCCGCCGCACGGCCGCTCAGCCCGCCGCCCCGCTGCTCGCCAGCGCGTCCGACAGCTCCCTGGCCGCCTGCTGGAGGATCGGCACGATCCGCTCGGTGGCCGCCTCGGTGACCCGGCCCGCCGGGCCGGAGATCGAGATCGCGGCGGCGGTGGGGGAGTCGGGCACCGAGACCGCCAGGCACCGGACCCCTATCTCCTGTTCGTTGTCGTCCACCGCGTAACCCACCCGGCGCACCTGCTCCAGCGCCTCCAGGAAACCGTCCGGCGTGGTGATCGTCTTCTCGGTGGCGGCGGGCATCCCGGTGCGGGCGAGCAGGGCGCGCACCTCGTCCGGCGGGGTGTGCGCGAGCAGCGCCTTGCCGACGCCCGTGGAGTGCGGCAACACCCGGCGGCCCACCTCGGTGAACATGCGCATCGAGTGCTTGGACGGCACCTGCGCCACGTAGACGATCTCGTCGCCGTCGAGCAGCGCCATGTTGGCCGTCTCGCCGGTCTCCTCGACCAGCCGGGCCAGATAGGGGCGGGCCCAGGTGCCGAGCAGCCGGGCGGCGGACTCGCCGAGGCGGATCAGGCGGGGGCCGAGCGCGTAACGCCGGTTGGGCTGCTGACGTACGTAACCGCACAGGACCAGCGTGCGCATCAGGCGGTGGATCGTGGGCAGCGGGAGTCCGCTGCTCGCGGAGAGCTCGCTCAGGCCGACCTCGCCCCCCGCGTCGGCCATCCGCTCCAACAGGTCGAAGGCGCGTTCAAGGGACTGCACACCACCGCTGGAACCGGCGGGCTTGGAGTCGGAAGTGCTGGCGTGGGACGGCGGCACGTCAACGGTCCTTTCGAAGCGGAGGAGCAAGGCAGCAGCCTACCGGGCCCTTTCCGGCCGGCCCACAGCCGATGGCAGCCGTCATGGCCGGTCAGCGCCCGTTTGTCCGGGTGTCCGCAGGCCGCGCGGCACCCCGGCCGCGGACCGCCTGGCCCATTCTACGTTCCGTACTCCGAAAACATCCTTCTACTTTGTGGAAACCTCCAGAGCGGGCCCGGAGCCGGCGGGCTGCCGGGGAGAGGTCTTGACGGGCCGCGCCGCCGAGTGAAGACTCCTTCAACAGTTCGTTGAAAAGTGCGAAGTGAGGAGCACCGGTGGCCGGTCCCGACGTGAAGCTGCTACTGCGCTCGACGCGCGTCGTCACCCCCGAGGGGACCCGGCCCGCATCGGTCGCCGTCACCGGCGGGACCATCGACGCCGTTCTGCCGTACGACACCGGGGCCCCGGCCGGTGCCCGCGTCGAGGACTTCGGGGACGACGTCCTGCTGCCCGGCCTCGTGGACACCCACGTCCATGTGAACGACCCCGGCCGCACCGAGTGGGAGGGCTTCTGGACCGCCACCCGCGCGGCGGCGGCCGGCGGCATCACCACGCTGCTCGACATGCCGCTCAACTCGCTGCCGCCCACCACCACGGTCGAGAACCTGCGGATCAAGCAGGGCGTCGCCGAGCCCAAGGTGCACGTCGACACCGGCTTCTGGGGCGGCGCGATCCCGACGAACGTCAAGGACCTGCGCCCGCTGTACGAGGCCGGGGTGTTCGGTTTCAAGTGCTTCCTGTCGCCGTCCGGCGTCGAGGAGTTCCCGGAGCTGGACCAGGAGCAGCTGGCCCGGTCCATGGCTGAGATCGCCGGCTTCGGCGGGCTGCTCATCGTGCACGCCGAGGACCCCCACCACCTGGCCGCCGCGCCGCAGCGGAGCGGCCCCGCCTACGCCGACTTCCTGGCGTCCCGGCCGCGCGACGCGGAGAACACCGCGATCGAGGGCCTGATCGCCCACGCCCGCCGGCTGAACGCCCGCGTCCACGTCCTGCACCTCTCCTCCAGCGACGCGCTGCCGCTGATCGCCGCCGCCCGGCGCGAGGGTGTCCGGCTCACCGTCGAGACCTGCCCGCACTTCCTCACCCTCACCGCCGAGGAGGTCCCGGACGGGGCCACCGAGTTCAAGTGCTGCCCGCCCATCCGGGAGGCCGTCAACCAGGACGCGCTGTGGCAGGGGCTCGCGGACGGCACCATCGACTGCATCGTCTCCGACCACTCGCCGTGCACCACCGACCTCAAGACCCCGGACTTCGCCTCCGCCTGGGGCGGGATCTCCTCCCTCCAGCTCGGCCTGCCCGCCATCTGGACCGAGGCCCGCCGGCGCGGCCACACCCTGGACGACGTCGCCCGCTGGATGTCCGCCGCCCCCGCCGCCCTGGCCGGGCTGCACCACAAGGGCGCCATCGAGGCGGGCCGCGACGCCGACTTCGCGGTCCTGGCGCCGGACGCCACCTTCACCGTCGACCCGGCCGAGCTCTTCCACCGCAACCAGGTCACCGCCTACGCCGGGCGCACCCTGCACGGAGTGGTGCGCTCCACCTGGCTGCGCGGCGTACGCATCGCCGCCGACGGCGTCCTCTCCGAACCCACCGGCCGCCTCCAGACGAGGGACCCCCGAGCATGACGGCCCGCCACACCGAACACGGCGGCTGACCTCCCGGGGGCCCCGGGGCGTCAGAACTCCTCGTGCTCCTCGGGGTCCCCGCCGAACCGCTCCCGCCGCCCGTTCGAGATCCGCCCCAGCTCCTCGGGCGTCAGCTCGAAGCCGAACAGGTCCAGGTTCTCCCGCTGCCGCCCCGGATCGGCCGACTTGGGGATCGGTACGGCCCCGAGCTGGGTGTGCCAGCGCAGCACCGCCTGGCCCGGGGTGACGCCGTGCGCCTCGGCGACCGCCACCACCTCCGGGTCGGCCAGCAGGTCCCGGCCGCGCCCCAGCGGGCTCCAGCTCTGCGTGACGATCCCCATCGCGGCGTGCGCCGCGCGCAGCTCCTCCTGGGGCAGCCGGGGGTGCAGCTCGATCTGGTTGACCGCGGGCACCACGCCCGTCTCCTCCTCCAGCCGCCTCAGATGCCCGGCGGTGAAGTTGGAGACCCCGATCGACCGGACGAGCCCGTCCTCGCGCAGCTTGACGAGCGCCCGCCAGGTGTCCACGTAGAGGCCCACCCTGGGCAGCGGCCAGTGGATGAGATAGAGGTCCACGTAGTCCAGGCCGAGGTTGCTCCGGGACTCCTCGAAGGAGGCCAGCGTCTTCTCGTAGCCGTGGTGCCGGCCGGGCACCTTGGTCGTGACGAAGACCTCCTCGCGCGGGACTCCGCTACGGGCGACGCCGCGCCCCGTACCGGTCTCGTTGCCGTAGTTCAGCGCGGTGTCCACGAGCCGGTAGCCGAGGTCCAGGGCCCCGGACACCGCCTTCTCCGCCGCGTCGTCGTCCAGCGGGTAGGTGCCGAGCCCGACCGCCGGGATCGTATGGCCGTCGTTCAGGGTGTGCACCGGGATACCGGACATGATCGTCCCTTCTCGTCGCCTGCCGTTACGGACACGCCTTGCTGCCAGCGTAGGCGTGGAGGCGCCGGGCCGCCGGATCGTCCCCGGCCGCCCGGTAGCGTGAGCCTTCCCCCGTGCGAGCCGGTGCCGTCTCCACGTCGTCCCCGTGGAGAGAGCAGGAGCCCAGGTGTCCTCCGCCGCCGTCCCCGCCCCCGTCCTGGCCCCGCCGCGCCGGGCCTGGCTCACCGATCTGCCCGTCCTGCTGGTCGCGGTGGTCTGGGGGTCCAGCTATCTCGCCGCCAAGGGCATCACCACCCCGCGGACCGTCGTCGCCGTGCTCGTGCTGCGGTTCGCCGTCGTGCTGCCCGTGCTCGCGGTCGCGGGGTGGCGCGGGCTGCGCGCGCTGAGCGCCGCGCAGCGGCGGGGCGCCGGGCTGCTGGGCCTGGTGCTCAGCGGGATCTTCCTCGTGGAGACGTACGGCATCGTGCACACCTCGGCGACCAACGCCGGGCTCATCATCAGCCTCACCATGATCTTCACCCCGCTCGCCGAGGCCGCCGTCACCCGCACCCGGCCGACCGGGTCCTTCCTGGCCGCCGCCGGGCTCAGTGTGGCCGGGGTGGTGCTGCTGACCCAGAGCGGCGGATTCACCAGCCCCTCGGCCGGTGACCTGCTCATGCTGGCCGCCGCCCTCGCCCGGACCCTGCACGTGCTGCTCATGGCCCGGATCAAGTCGGTCGAGGGCGCGGACGCGCTGTCCCTGACGACCGTGCAGCTCGGCAGCGCCGTCGCCGTCTTCGCCCTGCTGGCCGCCGCCCCGGGGACGGGCGAGGCGCCCTGGACGGTCGCCGCCGGATTCGGGGCCCGCGAGTGGGGCGGACTGCTCTTCCTCTCGGTGTTCTGCACGCTCTTCGCGTTCTTCGTCCAGATGTGGTCCGTACGCCGCACCTCGCCCTCCCGGGTCAGCCTGCTGCTCGGTACGGAACCGCTGTGGGCCGCCGCCGCCGGCATCGCGATCGGCGGCGAGCGCCCGGGCCTCGCCGGGGCGGCGGGGGCCGTGCTGGTGCTGGCCGGAACGGCCTGGGGGCGGCGCAGCGCGGGCCGGGGCGCGCGCTGACCGGCTCACTCCTTGATCGCGTCCGCCGCGACCATCACGGCCGCGCCCGCCACCACCAGCACGATCGACACGAAGAGCGGATACTCCGAGGCGAACGGCAGCCGCCGCCACAGGTTGAAGAAGCGGAACCAGTCCAGCCACACATGCAGCAGCCCGGCGACCCCCTGGACGAAGACCAGGAAGCCCACCGTCTCGCAGAATTTCTTCATGCCCCGAGCCTGGCCGCCGGGGCACCGCCACCGCGTCGGCCGGTGGGCTGCCCGCCGGGTCCGAAAGTCTCCGTCTCCGCGACTTCGGTCGCTCCCGCGCCCCGGAGACCCAAAACCCGCCGCCCACGTGCGTAGCTTTGTCGACATGACGCGTACGGAGTACCCCTGGCTGCTGCCCTCGGCGATGGCCGGACCCGAGCTGCCGGGCGACCGCGGCCGGTCCCGCCGCACCGTGCGGGACTGGGCCGTCGACCTCACGGCGTTCCTCTGCGCGGCCGGCATCGGCCTGGCGACGCTCGCCACGATCGAGGCCGACCCCACCACCCCGAACGCCTTCGTGCTGGTCGACTCGCTCGTCGGCGCCGCCGCCTGCTGCGCCCTGTGGTTCCGGCGCCGCTGGCCGGTCGGGCTCGCCGCGGCCCTGACCCTGCTGTCCACGATCGAGCCGGTCGCGGCGGGCGCCCTGCTGGTCGCGCTGTTCAGCGTGGCCGTCCACCGGCCGTTCCGCCCGGCCGCCCTGGTCGGCGCCCTGGCCCTGGCCGTCACCCCCGTACAGCCGTATCTGCGCCCCGACCCGAACTCGTCGTTCCTGGAGTCCACCGTCATCGGGCTCCTGCTGATCCTGCTGGTCCTCAGCTGGGGCATGATCGTGCGCTCCCGGCGCCAGCTCGTCGTCTCCCTCCGGGAACGCGCCGTCCGCGCCGAGACCGAGGCGGCCCTCCGCGCCGAGCAGGCCCAGCGGCTCGCCCGCGAGGAGATCGCCCGGGAGATGCACGACGTGCTCGCCCACCGGCTGACCCTGCTCAGCGTCCACGCCGGCGCCCTGGAATTCCGGCCCGACGCGCCCCCCGCCGAGGTCGGCCGCGCCGCCGGGGTCATCCGGGACAGCGCGCACGAGGCGCTCCAGGACCTCCGCGAGATCATCGGCGTACTCCGCGGCCCCCGCGACGGCGACCCCGACGGCAACCGCCCCCAGCCCACCCTCGCCACCCTCGACGCGCTCGTCGCCGAGTCCCGGGAGGCGGGCATGAAGGTCGTCCTCGACAACCGCCTCGCCGACCCCGACGCCGTGCCCGCCGCCTCCGGGCGCACCGTCTACCGCATCGCCCAGGAGGCGCTGACCAACGCCCGCAAGCACGCCCCCGGCACCGAGGTCACCGTCGCCGTCACCGGCGGACCCGGGGAGGGCATCACCGTGGACGTGCGCAACCCGGCCCCCACCGAACCCTTCACCCCGGTCCCCGGCTCCGGCCAGGGGCTCATCGGCCTCACCGAACGGGCCACCCTCGCCGGGGGCCGCCTCGACCACGGGCCCGCCCCCGGCGGCGGGTTCGCGGTGCGGGCCTGGCTACCGTGGGCGTCATGACCGACACGCCTGTCCGGCTCCTGATCATCGACGACGACCCGCTCGTCCGGGCCGGGCTGACCCTGATGCTGGGCGGCGCCGACGACATCGACATCGTGGGCGAGGGCGCCGACGGCGGCGAGGCGGCGGAGCTTGTCGACCGGCTGCGGCCCGACGTGGTCCTGATGGACATCCGGATGCCGGTCGTGGACGGCCTGACCGCCACCGAAGCGCTGCGCGCCCGGCCCGACGCGCCGGAGGTCGTCGTCCTGACCACCTTCCACGCCGACGAGCAGGTGCTGCGTGCCATCCGCGCCGGGGCCGCCGGCTTCGTCCTCAAGGACACCCCGCCCGCCCGCATCGTGGAGTCGGTGCGCCGGGTCGCGGCCGGCGACCCGGTCCTCTCACCCGCCGTCACCCGGCAGCTCATGGCCCGGGCGGCCGGCGCCGGGCAGGAGGAGCGCGTGGACCGGGCCGCCCGGGCGCGCGAGCGGATCGCGCTGCTCGCCGACCGGGAACGCGAGGTGGCCGTCGCCGTGGGACGGGGCCGGTCCAACGCGGAGATCGCCGCGGCGCTCTACCTCAGCGTCGCCACGGTGAAGACCCAGGTCTCCCGCATCCTCGCCAAGTTCGGCTTCAACAACCGCGTCCAGATCGCCCTGCTCGTCCACGACGCCGGCCTGCTCGACGACGAGAGCGGATCGAATCCGGCCTGAGGTCCGGCGTTCCCGGCAGGCGCCCCGCATACGCTGAACGGGCCGGTCCTCGCAGCGGGGACGACACGACCGGGAGGGCGGGCCCATGTCCGAAGTCGATGTGGATCTCAGCGGGTTGGCCGACTTCACCGCGCATCCTTACCCCTACTACGAGCGGATGCGCGCGGCCGGACCCGTGCACCTCGTCCGCACCGGCGAGTTCGACCGCGTCTGGCTCGTCGTCGGATACGACGAGGGCCGGGCCGTCCTGGCCGACCAGCGCTTCGGCAAGGACTGGCGCGCGCTGCCCGGTGAGACCGGCGGCGACCCGATCAACGCCAACATGCTGGAGACGGACGCCCCCGACCACACCCGGCTGCGCAAGCTCGTCGCCCGCGAGTTCACCCCGCGCCGGATCGAGGCGCTGCGCCCCCGGGTCGAGGAGATCACCGGCGGACTCCTCGACCTCATGGTCCCCGAAGGCCGCGCCGATCTCGTGGACGCGCTCGCCTTCCCGCTCCCCATGACCGTGATCTGCGAGCTGCTCGGCGTCCCCGACCTGGACCGCTCCGCCTTCCGCAAGCTGTCCAACGGCGTCGTCGCCCCCGTGAACGCGGAGGAGGAGGGCGAGTCGGTCCGCGCCATGGGCGGCTATCTCACGGAGCTCATCGAGGAGAAGCGCCGCTCACCCGGCGACGACCTGCTCAGCGCCCTGATCGCCACCCGCCACGAGGACGACGACGCGCTCTCGCCCGACGAGCTGGTCGGCATGGCCTTCCTGCTGCTCGTCGCCGGCCACGAGACGACGGTCAACCTCATCTCCAACGGCGTACGCGCCCTCCTCGCCCACCCGGACCAGCTCGCCGCCCTCCGCGCCGACCTCTCGCTCCTCGACGGCGCGGTCGAGGAGATGCTGCGCTACGACGGACCCGTCGAGACGGCCACCCTCCGCTTCGCCCGGGAACCGGTCGAGGTGGGCTCCCGGACCATCGGGACCGGCGACGCGATCCTGGTCTCCCTCGCCGGCTGCGACCGGGACCCGGCCCGCTACCCAGGGCCCGACCGCTTCGACATCCGCCGCGACACCCGCGGCCACCTCGCCTTCGGACACGGCATCCACTTCTGCCTGGGCGCCCCGCTGGCCCGGATGGAGGGCCGCATCGCGATCCGCGCCCTGCTCGAACGCTGCCCCGGCCTGGAGGCCGACCCGGAGGCCGCCCCGCTCGACTGGCTGCCCGGCACGCTGATCCGGGGGGTGCGCCGCCTGCCGGTGCGCTGGTGAGCGACGCGCCGCCGCCCTCCGCATGCCCCTCCGGGTCGCGGCGGCACACGCTCGGGGATACTTGCCCAGCCGGGCCGGGACCACAGGCCCCGGCTCCACCGGCAGCAGCACAGCGAGCAGCACAAGAAGGGCACGGCGTCGTGGCAAGGGTTCGGACAGGGGTACGTGCGATGGGCGCCGTGCTTGCGGCGGTGCTGGGGGTGTCCCTCATGGGATGCAGCAGCACCGGCGGCAAGCGGGCGGAGGAGCGTGCGGCCGAGGCCGCTGCCGAAGGCCGGGCCGCGGTGAACACGCCCCGCTGGACCTTCGCCATGGTCACCCACTCGGGCGACGGCGACACCTTCTGGGACATCGTCCAGAAGGGCGCCGACATGGCGGCCAAGAAGGACAACATCAACTTCCTGTACTCGAAGAGCGACGAGGGCCAGCAGCAGGCCCAGCTGGTCCAGGCGGCCATCGACAAGAAGGTCGACGGGCTGATCGTCACGCTCGCCAAGCCCGACGCCATGAAGGACGTCGTCGCCAAGGCCGTCCGCGCCGGCATCCCCGTGATCACGGTGAACTCCGGCTCCGCCGAGTCCAAGGCGTACGGCGCGCTCACCCACATCGGCCAGGACGAGTCCATCGCCGGTGAGGCAGTCGGCGACGAGCTGAACAAGCGCGGCCGCAAGAAGGCCCTCTGCATCCTGCACGAGCAGGGCAACGTCGGCCACGAGCAGCGCTGCGCCGGCGCGAAGAAGACCTTCGACGGCCAGATGCAGAACCTGTACGTGGAGGGCACCAACATGCCCGACGTCCAGGCGTCCATCGAGGCGAAGCTCCAGTCCGACAAGGACATCGACGCGGTCGTCACGCTCGGCGCGCCCTTCGCGGACGCCGCCGTCAAGGCGAAGAAGACCGCCGGCAGCAAGGCCGAGGTCGACACCTTCGACCTCAACGCCACCGTCGCCGCCGGGCTGAAGTCCGAGACCCTCGGCTTCGCCGTCGACCAGCAGCCCTACCTCCAGGGCTACGAGGCCGTCGACCTGCTCTGGCTCTACCGCTACAACCGCAACGTCCTCGGCGGCGGCCGCCCCGTCCTCACCGGCCCGCAGATCATCACCGCGAAGGACGCCGGAACACTCGCCGAGTACGCCGACCGGGGCACCCGATGACCGCCGGGCCCGGATCGACCGCCGTCACCGACGAACGGCTGCTGCGCACCTCACCGCTGCGAAGGCTCCTCGGCCGCCCGGAGCTGGGCTCGGTCGTCGGCGCGCTCGCCGTCTTCCTCTTCTTCGCCGTCGTCGCCGACAGCTTCCTGCGCGT
Organism: Streptomyces sp. 130; assembly: GCF_007096885.1. Lineage (GTDB taxonomy): Bacteria > Actinomycetota > Actinomycetes > Streptomycetales > Streptomycetaceae > Streptomyces. The sequence goes on from NZ_VJNO01000007.1 coordinate 189,478, forward strand.
CACCAGCTTCGGCACGGTGCTCTACGCGGCCTCCACCATCGGGATCATGGCGGCTCCGGTCGCGCTCCTGATGATCGGCGGCGAGTTCGACCTGTCGGCCGGTGTGATGGTCACCAGCTCCGCGCTGGTCTCCTCGATGTTCAGCTACCAGATGACGGCCAACGTCTGGGTCGGCGTCTTCGTGTCGTTGCTGGTCACGCTCGCCTTCGGCGCGTTCAACGGCTTCATGCTGACCCGTACGAAACTGCCCAGCTTCATCATCACGCTGGGCACGTTCCTGATGCTGACCGGGCTCAACCTGGGCCTCACCAAGCTGATCAGCGGCACCGTGTCCACGAAGGGCATCGGCGACATGGAGGGCTTCCCCTCCGCCCGCAAGCTCTTCGCCTCGTACTGGACCGTCGGCGGCGTCGAGCTCAAGGTGACGCTCCTGTGGTGGGCCGGACTGGTGGCCGTCGCCACCTGGATTCTGCTCCGCACCCGCTTCGGCAACTGGATCTTCGCCGTCGGGGGCGGCGCGGACGCGGCCCGCGCGGTCGGCGTCCCGGTCGTCCGTACCAAGATCGGGCTCTACCTGGGCGTCGCCTTCGCCGCCTGGGTCTCCGGCCAGCACCTGCTGTTCAGCTACGACGTCGTGCAGTCCGGCGAGGGCGTGGGCAACGAGCTGATCTACATCATCGCGGCCGTCATCGGCGGCTGCCTGATCACCGGCGGTTACGGCTCCGCGATCGGCTCGGCGGTCGGCGCCCTGATCTTCGGCATGACCAGCAAGGGCATCGTGTACGCGGAGTGGAACCCGGACTGGTTCAAGTTCTTCCTGGGAGCGATGCTGCTCCTGGCCACCCTGCTGAACGCATGGGTACGCAAGCGCGCGGAGGCGACGACATGACGGCCCCCCAGGCCCCCAAGGCCCCCGAAGGGCCCGAGGACACCGGCCGGCAGGCCCTCGTCGAGCTGGACGACGTGGCCAAGTACTACGGCAACATCAAGGCGCTGGAAGGCGTCTCGCTGGAGGTCCACGCGGGCGAGATCTCCTGCGTGCTCGGTGACAACGGCGCCGGCAAGTCCACCCTCATCAAGATCATCGCGGGGCTGCACCGGCACGACGCCGGGCGGTTCCTCATCGACGGCGAGGAGACCACCCTCGCCAACCCGCGCGACGCCCTCGACCGGGGCATCGCCACCGTCTACCAGGACCTCGCGGTCGTCCCCCTGATGCCGGTCTGGCGCAACTTCTTCCTGGGCTCCGAGCCGACCACCGGCGCCGGCCCCTTCAAGCGCCTCGACGTGAAGCTGATGCGCGAGACGACCCGCTCGGCGCTGCTGCGCATGGGCATCGACCTGCGCGACGTGGACCAGCCCATCGGCACCCTCTCCGGCGGCGAGCGGCAGTGCGTGGCCATCGCGCGCGCCGTCCACTTCGGCGCCAAGGTGCTCGTCCTGGACGAGCCCACGGCCGCGCTCGGCGTCAAGCAGTCCGGAGTCGTCCTGAAGTACATCGCGGCCGCCCGGGACGCCGGCCTCGGCGTGGTCCTCATCACGCACAACCCGCACCACGCGTACCTCGTCGGTGACCGCTTCGTCCTCCTGAAGCGGGGCGCCATGGCCGGCAGCCACACCAAGGACGGCGTCACGCTGGACGAACTGACGCGGCAGATGGCGGGCGGCAGCGAGCTGGAGGAGCTGAGCCACGAGCTGGAGCGCACCTCCGGACCGGGGACCGGCGACACCGTGTAGCGAAGGCGCCCGGCGCCCCGGCCCTCCGGGCAATGGCAGAATCGGGGCAGACGGGCGCCGTCCGCCACCGGGATCACTCCTGACCCGGTTACCCCAGACCTTTCAGGGACGATGAGCACGTACCGCGACTTCGCACACCGCGGCTCCGCCCGCGCGACCGTCCTGCGGACCGTGGGCACCCGGGAAAGGCGCTCGCACCTCACGGCGCCCCGGGTCCCCACGGTCGGCATCGACATCGGCGGCACCAAGGTCATGGCCGGCGTCGTGGACGCCGACGGCACGATCCTGGAGACCGTGCGCACCGAGACCCCGGACAAGTCCAAGAGCCCGAAGGTCGTCGAGGACACCATCGTGGAGCTGGTCCTCGACCTCTCCGACCGGCACGACGTGCACGCGGTGGGCATCGGCGCGGCCGGCTGGGTCGACGCCGACCGCTCCAAGGTCCTCTTCGCCCCGCACCTGGCCTGGCGTGACGAGCCCCTGCGCGACGCCCTCGCCTCCCGGCTCGTCGTCCCCGTCATGGTGGACAACGACGCCAACACCGCCGCCTGGGCCGAGTGGCGCTTCGGCGCGGGGCGCGGCGAGGACCACCTCGTCATGATCACCCTCGGCACCGGCATCGGCGGCGCGATCCTGGAGGACGGCCAGGTCAAGCGCGGCAAGTACGGCGTCGCCGGTGAGTTCGGCCACATGCAGGTGGTGCCGGGCGGCCACCGCTGCCCGTGCGGCAACCGCGGCTGCTGGGAGCAGTACAGCTCCGGCAACGCCCTGGTCCGCGAGGCCCGCGAGCTGGCCGCCGCCGACTCGCCGGTCGCGCACGGGATCATCGAGCGCGTCAAGGGCAACGTCCCGGACATCACCGGACCGCTCATCACCGAACTGGCCCGCGAGGGCGACGCGATGTGCGTCGAGCTCCTCCAGGACATCGGCCAGTGGCTCGGCGTCGGCATCGCCAATCTGGCCGCCGCGCTCGACCCCTCCTGCTTCGTCATCGGCGGCGGGGTCAGCGCCGCCGACGACCTGCTCATCGGCCCGGCCCGGGACGCCTTCAAGCGCCAGCTCACCGGGCGCGGCTACCGCCCCGAGGCCCGGATCGCCAAGGCGCAGCTCGGCCCGGAGGCCGGTATGGTCGGCGCGGCGGACCTCGCCCGGCTGGTCGCCCGGCGCTTCCGCCGCACCAACCGCCGCCGCGTCGAGCGGTACGAGCGGTACGCGCAGATCTACGACCAGGCGGCGAGCACCCTCCGCAGCAACCGCAACACCCGCACTTCCTAGGGGCCCCACACCCATGACCGCAGCCGAGCACCCCGTCGTGCCGCGCCAGTCCCCGCCGCCGGACGAGGGCGACGGGCCGCCCCCCGAGACCCGCCGCCATCTGATCCGCCGGCGCCTGATCACGGCGACGATCATCGTGCTGCTCATCGGCGTCCCCGCCGGCTACCTGCTGATCTCGGCGGGCCAGAGCCGCCGCTCCGGCCAGGACAAGGCCGCCGAGGCCGCCGCGCAGGGGCTGCGCCCCGGCTGGCCGTCCCGGATGCTGCGCCGCATCTTCGAGGTCCCGATCCCCGGTTACGCGACCGGTGTGCAGTACTACGAGACGAACAACTGGAAGGCCAGCCGGATGTACGTGCAGTTCCGCACGACGTCCAACGGCCTGGACGCCTTCCTGACCGACATCGGCACCGGCCGCGCCGCCCTGGAACCCGGCAAGGTCACCATCAGCAAGCGCGACACCAAGATCGCCGGCTGGTACTTCGGTGACGGCGTCTCCTGGGCGGGCACCACCCACACCAACAAGGACCCGCGCCCCACCCAGGACATCACCGTGGACATGACGGACCCGATGTCACCCGTCGTCTACGTCGTCTCCGCCGCGACCCCCTGACCCGTCGCCCGGCGCCAGCGCCTGCACCGCGGCGTACGGGAGTGCTCCGCCCCGCACCGGGCCGCCGTCCCGGATCGCGGCAGCCGTGGAGACGGCCCCGGCCAGCGCCTCCCGGTAGAGCAGCGAGCCCAGGCTGACCCGGCGCACCCCCAGGGCGCTCAGCTCGGCGATGCCGGGACCGGCCGGGCTGTACAGCACGTTCAGCGGGGCCGAGAGGACGGCGGTCAGCTCGGCGATCCCCGCCCGGTCGGAGAGACCCGGCACGAACACCCCGTCCGCACCGGCCTGCTCGTAGACCGCGAGACGGGCCGCGGTCCGCTCCTGTCCGAGCCCCAGCCAGTACGTGTCCGTGCGGGCGTTGACGAACAGCCCGGGCACCGCCTCCTTCACGGCGGCGATCTTCGCGGCGTGCAGCTCCACCGGTGCCAGGGTGCCGTCGGCCCGCCCGTCCTCCAGATTGATCCCCGCCGCCCCCGCCTCGTACAGCCGGCGCGCGAAGACGGCGACCTCCGCCGGGTCGTCGCTGAACCCGCCTTCCGCGTCCACGCTGAACAGGAACGGCCCCCGGCCCAGCCGCCGGGCCAGGTCCGCGGTCGCCTCCTTCGTCGCCGCCGCCCCGTCCGGCAGCCCGAGCCCCGCCGCCACGCCCAGGCTGGTGGTCCCCACCGCCTCGAACCCCTCGGCGGCCAGCGCGGCGGCCGACGCGTAGTCCCAGGCGTTGGGCAGCAGCAGGGCCCGCCCCTGGTGGTGCAGCCGGGCGAACGGGGTCATCGGCCGCCCGAGCAGCCCCTCGGTCAGCGCGAGGGCGTGCGCCCGGCCCGGGCAGACCCGGGGCGGCGCGCCGAAGGTGAGCGGCACGGGGTGGTCCTGCCGGGCGGCCACCAGGTCGAGGACCACCTCGTCGCCCTCGGCGATCTCCCGTCCGGCGACCCGGGTGGCGTGCGCGGCGACCCGGCGCATGACCCGCACCGGCGGATCGTCCCGCAGCACCCGGGCCACCGGCGCCCCGGCCCCGGCCGCCGCGACGGACTCGACCAGAGTGGCGGTCGCGGCGCACGCCTGGGCCAGGAGCCCGACGCGATTCGCGACGGCCTCCAGCTCGGCGTCGTCCGCCGGCTCCGGCGCGAGCAGGGCGACCAGCCGGGCTACGGCCCGGTCGGCGTCGCCCCCGCCGTCCTCGCCGAAGTACGCGTCCGCCACCAGCGCCACCTCCCCGGCGATCCGGTCCGGCTGCGGCATGTCCAGCGCGGCGGCCAGGCGGCTCACCACACGCGTCCGCAGATCGCCCTCCCCGCCGGGCGCCGACGCCGCCCGGTGCAGATCGGCCGGGGCCAGGCGGTCGAGTTCGGCCTCCACCAGGGCCCGGCGCCGCTTGTGCGGCTCACCGGAGGCGAACCTCGCCACGGTGGCCCGCAGCCAGGCGACGCTCGCGCCGGGCGGGCCGTCGGCCGGGTCCGGTGCCGGAGGGACGAGCGCGGGGTCGGCGAGGGCCGCTCGGATCTGCGCGTACTGGCTGAACTCGTGCGTGATGGGGTGGCTCATGGCCCCGACCGTAGGCCCGGAACACTTCGGCGTCCGCCGAACCGTCGTTGCGCCACCATGGAGCCATGTCCTCTCTCGCCGACACCGCCGCTCTCTTCGCCGACCGGACCCGCGCCGCCTTCTGCGAGGCGCTGCTCGACGGGCGGGCCTGGACGTCCGGCGAGCTGGCCCGGCACGCGGGCGTCAGCGCGTCCGCCGCCAGTGAGCAGATCTCCCGCCTCGTGGCCGGAGGGCTCCTGGCCGAGGAGCGCCAGGGCCGGCACCGCTACGTCCGGCTCGCGGGCCCGGAAGCCGCCGCGCTGACCGAGGCGCTTGCCGCGTACGCCCCCGGCAGCTCCCGCCCGCGCACCCTGCGCGCCTCGGTCCGCCAGGACGCCGAGGCCCGGGCGCGCACCTGCTACGACCATCTCGCGGGCCGGCTCGGCGTCGCCCTGGCGGATGCGATGAGCGCGCGCGGCCTGGTCGACACCGGCTCCGGGATCGCCGTCACCCCGGCGGGCCGCACCTGGCTGGCCGACGCCCTGGACTACCGGCAGCCCGCCGGGGCCCGGCGCCCCCTCGTCCGTACCTGCCTGGACTGGACCGAGCGCCGCTCCCACCTCGCCGGCGCGCTGGGCGCGGCGCTGTGCACGGCGGCCCTGGAGCGCGGGTGGGTGCGGCGCGTCGGCTCGGGCCGCGCGGTGAAGGTGACACCGGAGGGCAGCGCGGCGTTCGGGGAACTGCTCGGGGTGGAGGTGTGAGGGGCCGCCCCCGGCGCGCGGCGGCCGGGGTGGCCGCCTGATCCGCGCGGCGGGCACCGGGACGGGGCGCCTTCGGGCGCCCCGTTCGCGTGTCCGAAAGGGTTCTTCGGGGCGGATCGCTATCGGCTACTCAGGGTACTTGTCGCACTTTTTCAGAGTGTTACGCGGCTTTTATCCCGCGGGTCATGGCATCTCTTAGGTCGATCGATTGATCAGTACGACAATCATCCCGGCTCGAAGGAGTTCAGCATGCGTATGTCCGCTTCTCTCCGTGCCCGCAGCGTCCGCGCGGGCACCGTCGCGGCCGCCGCGGTCGCCGCCGCCGCTGCCACGCTGGGCGGGGCGTCGGCCGCCTTCGCCGCCCCCGGCGACAGCGGCGACATCGACGTCCGCCCCGGCGGCTGGGCGGCGCGCGGCGGCGACGGCAACGAGGTCTGCAAGTTCGTCCTCCAGGCCAGCAACTTCGGCGACATGCCGGCCGTGCCGTGGACCATCACCGCGCAGCCCCCGACCGTCCCCCCGGGGGACACCCTCTCCAGCACCCTGCCCCTGGTGAACGGCTCGGCGCGCAGCCAGGAGTACCTGCTCCCCGAGGGCACGTACCAGCTGGTGTGGATCGTTCCGTCCGGCCCGAAGAACAAGGCGTTCAAGGTCGACTGCACCAAGCCGGCCGGTAACAACGGGTCGAGCAGCCACGCCGAGCGCGGCTCCGCGGCTTCGGGCACCGAGGCGGACTACGAGCAGCCGTCCGGCGGCGTCCCCGCCGGTGGCGGCGGCGTCCCGGACATGGAGAGCGTCAGCTCCGAGAGCGACTCGAACGTCGCGACCACCGCCGCCCTGGCGGCCGGGGCCGCCGGCGCCGCCGGGCTGATCATGGTCCGCCGAGCCGCACGCCGCCGTGCCCGCAACGAGGCATAACCCGCGCAGAAGACGCCGACGGGGCCCGAGCCGGGCATGTCGTCTCACGATGACATTGAGCGTGACCTCCTCGCTGGTGACCGGCATCGTCTGGGCGAGCTCCGACTCGTCCGGCGATCCGGTCGCCGCCGCCCACGGCAACGACGCCGCGGGCGGCGGCGACCGGCCGGTCTCGCACGCACCCCTGTCCCCGTCGCGGCCGGTGAAGGTCGCGGTACCCGCGATCTTCATCGAGGCGCCGGTCACCGGCCTCGGACTCGACAAGAAGGGGCACCTCGGGGCCCCGCCCATGAGCAGGCCCAGGGAGGTGGGCTGGTACCGCGACGGGCCCTCGCCCGGCGAGAAGGGCACCTCGCTGATCGTCGGTCACCGAGACACGGAGACCGGACCGGCGATCTTCCTCAACCTCAACGCCCTGCACAAGGGCGACAAGGTCACCGTCACCCGGGCCGACAAGCAGAAAGCCGTCTTCACGGTCGACGCGGTCGAGACCTACACCAAGGACAAGTTCCCCGACGACAAGGTGTACGGCAGCACCGGCCGGCCGGAGCTCCGCCTGATGACGTGCGGCGGACGCTTCGACAAGAAGGCCGGCTACTCGGCCAACGTCGTCGTCTTCGCCCACCTCACGTCACTGAAAAAGGTGTGACGCCCCCTCACCCGGCGGCCCGCTCCCGTACGGCGAAGGCGTTCAGGGTCAGGGACAGGCTCGCGGTGAGCCGCCGCGCGTACGGGACGTGCAGCGACTCGTTCGGACCGTGGGCGTTCGCCCCCGGGCCCAGCACTCCGCAGGCGAGGAACTGGGCCCCGGGGAACCGCCGGGACAGCTTCCCCATCAGCGGGATCGTGCCGCCCTGCCCGATCCGGGCCACGTCCGCCCCGTCGAAGCAGGCCCGGCTCGCCCCGGAGAGCGCGGCGCTCAGCCACGGCTCCTCGGCGGGCGCGTGCCAGCCGTCCGCGAGGACCCGGTCGGGCGTGAAGCGGACCGTCGCGCCGTACGGCGGGTCCGCCTCGAGCAGCCTGCCCAGCTCCGCGACGGCCGCCGCGCCGTCCACCGTCGGCGGCAGCCGCAGCGCCAGCTTCACCCGGGTGTGCGGGCGCAGCACATTGCCGGCCGAGGCGGCCGGCGGAAGCCCGTCCGCCCCGGTGACCTCCAGGCTGGGCCGCCACGCCCGGTTGAGCAGCAGCTCCCCGGGCTCGTCGGACACGGCCGAGGTGTTTCCGTACCAGTCGAAGCGCTCCCGGACCCCGTCGCCGAGCAGCGCCGCCGCCTCCCGGGTCTGCTCCCGGCGCTCCGGAGGGACCACGCCGTGCAGGGCGGCGGGGCGCAGCGTGCCCGTCGCCCCGTCCTCCACCCGGTCGAGCAGCTGCCGCAGCACCCGGAACGACGACGGCACCACGCCCCCGGCGTCCCCGGAGTGCGCGCCGTCGCCCAGGACCCGCACGTCGAGCGTGCCGCCGCAGGCCCCGCGCAACGACGTGACCAGCCACAGCCGTTCGTAGTCGCCCGCGCCGGAGTCCAGGCACACCACGAGGCCCACCTCGCCGATCCGGTCCGCCAGCACTCCGAACCAGTGGTCCAGGTCCGGGCTCCCCGACTCCTCCCCGGCCTCGAACACCCCGACACACCGGGGCCGGGCGGCGCCCTGTTCGGCCAGGGCCCGGATCGCGGTCACCGACGCGGGCAGCGCGTACCCGTCGTCGGCGCCGCCGCGTCCGAACAGCCGGGTGCCGTCGAAGGACGGCTCCCACGCGGTGCGCCCCCCGGTCCATCCCCCGCCCTCGGGCTGCTTGTCGAGGTGGCCGTAGAAGAGGACCGTCTCGTCGGACCGGGTGCCCGCGCCGGGGACCTCGAAGAAGATCAGGGGCGTACGGCCGGGGGCGCGCAGGACCTCGGTGCGCAGGCCCGGCAGCGGCACCTCGCGCAGCCAGTCCGCCGCCGCCCCGACGGCCCGGTCCAGGTGCCCGCGGGCCTCCCACTCCGGGTCGTACGCGGGGCTGACCGCCGGGATCCTGATGTGTTCCCGGACCAGCGGCAGGACCTCGGCCTCCCACTGCGCGTCGCAGAACTCCCGCACCGGGCCCGGGTCGGCGACGGTCGGCTCAGACATCGGCGAGCGCCTTCCCGGCGGGCGCGAACTCCAGGCCGAGCAGCGCCTCGACGGGGGCGTACACCTCGGGCATGTACATCGTCGGGGACAGCAGCAGGTTCTCCGCCGGGGCGACCAGGACCTCGACCCGCCGCCCCACCTCGACGTCGGCGGAGGCGAGCGGCTGCCCCGCCTCGTCGAACGTCGTGATCAGGTCCGGGAACGCGGCCCGCCGGCCGCCGGCCAGGTCGAGCGCCATGTACTCGTTGACGAAGTGCAGCGTGGTGCCGTCGGCGTCGTCCAGGACCGCGACGCCCACGTCCAGGCCCTCCCGCTGCTCGCAGCGGTACTCGCGCACGGTCCCCGCCGCGGCGATCTCGCCGCCCAGCTGCCGGGCCGCGCCGGCCGGCCCTTCGGCCAGGAAGCGGTGCCCCAGCTCGATCGCGAAGCCGATGGCGCCCGGGGCGCCGTTGCGGACGGCGTAGCCGACCTCGACCGGGTTGCGGGCGACGCCCACCCAGCCGCCCGCCTCCACGGACGCGCGCCGGACCACGTTCGACGTCGCGTCCAGGCCGCCGGAGACGGCCCCCTCGACGTAGGCGTGGGGCTTGCCGCCCGCGTAACCCTGGCTGGAGCGGTAGCCCTCGCGGCGGTGCAGCCCCATCGCTCCCATCTGGCTGGAGGGGTGGGCGCGGCCGTTGCACGCCAGGTCGATGACGGGCAGGCCGGTGAGCGCGGAGTGGAACCAGCCGTTGACCGTGGTCTCGGCGCCGTTCTCGTTGGTGTGCAGCGCGACCAGGTCGCCCGGCAGCTCGCGGCGCAGCAGTTCCAGCGCGCGCACCAGGTGCGTCGGCAGGACCTGCGGGTCGGGCGCGGCGGGGGCGCCGACCAGGGCCACGGTCGCGGTCAGGTCGCCGTCCGCGAACTCGTCGGCGCTCCACAGCTCGGGCGTGCCGACCTGGAGGGCCAGCTCGGCGGTGCGCAGGCCCCGCTCCACGAAGCCGCCGCCGCCTCCGCCGAGCACGGCACCGCCGTACACGGCCGCGCGGATGTCGTCATGGGTCAGCTGTCGCTTCACGGGGTTCTCCCAGGGTGGTGCTGTGCGGGTGGACGAGAGGGTGGAGAGGAGGTCCGGCTACTTGGCGGCCTTGAACACGCCGTTGCCGAAGGAGTAGAGGGCGTCCCCGGCGATCGCACCGCCGGCGAACACCTCCAGGTCGCCCTTGACGTCCCGGCCGAGCAGACGCGGGACGAGGACGCGGGCCGCGATGCCGGCGGCGACCATCCAGCCGGCCATCGGGGTCGTGATCAGCAGCCCGGTCGCGAGCAGGATGCCCAGCTGCCGCTTCGACCCGCCGATGAGCTGCACGATCGCACCGGGGACCGCCCACAGCGCGAGGTGCTCCGCGGTCTCGACGGACGGGCCCGCCTTGATCGCGGCGACGTACGCGGCGTCGATCGGGGCGGTCTGCCCGTTGTCGAAGAACATCCGGTACGAGACGAGGACGACGACGATCGCGACGCCGAAGCCGATCATCGCGGCGATCAGCTGCTGGCGGCGGCCCTCCAGCTCGAAGGCCGGGTCGGCGTTCTCACCGCGCAGCAGGTAGCCGGTCTTGAGGTCGTAACCCATGTCCGCGAACGCGGGACCGGTCGCGGCGGTGAAGCCGGAGAGCACGACCAGGGCCTCCGGCGGGAAGCCGATGAGGATGCCGAGCAGCAGCGTGATCAGGGCGATCGCGAAGGCCGGGAACCAGCCGGAGTGCATGGAGGCGATGCCGACCAGCAGCTCGTGCAGGAACGCCGCGACGGACGCGTACACCAGGAAGCCGATCAGCATGCCCGGGCTCATGTGCGTGGCCGCGCCGGTCCCGAAGGCCAGCAGGACCGAGATCACGAGGTAGGCGCCGAACCCCAGCCGCATCGAACGCCCCAGCCGTCGCGCGCCCTCTTCCGCGCCCTCCGGCGCACCGGCCGAGCGGGCCCGCGCCGCGTTCGTCCGCCGGGCACCGAGGATGGCCCGGCCGACCTGCACGAGGGCGACCAGACCGGCGCCGATCATCATGCCGTGCGGCAGGTACATCCCGTTCAGGTCGAGCCCGAACAGCGGGTCCGCGTACTGCGTGAAGAGCAGGCCGGCGCCGAACGCGGCCATCGCGCCGAAGCCGCCGATCAGGGCCACGCCGAACGCGGACATCGGCAGCGAGAACACCGCGCCCGCCAGACCGGTCACCAGGCCCAGGCCGAGCACCTTGGCACGCCGGCCGCCCTCGTCGCCCGCCCGGATCGCCTCGGCGGCGGCCAGCCCGAGCGGCCACGGGTTCTTCGCGGGGAAGGCCGGGGTGTCGTACATCCGGTACAGCAGCCAGGCGTCCACCAGCATCGCGACCGAGACGCCGACCAGCATCGGGACGACCATGTCGTCCATCCCGAACAGGAACGGGATGCCGATCGGCAGGAACAGGCTGTTCGCGGCGCCGAAGGTGGCCGACGAGATGCTCGTCTGCGCCAGGTTCTGGGCGTGGACCGAGCGGAAGCCGCGGAAGGCGACGAGCGGCACGCGGGCCAGCGTCATCGCGGCCAGCGCGCCGATCAGCGAGGTGCTGGGTGTGACGCCGAGGGTGGCGAGCAACTGCACACCGACGACCGCGCCGAACACGCTGAGCACCACGGTGAGGATCAGATTGCCGGGCGCGAGGGCGCGGGGATGGCGCGCTTCCTCGGGCGCGGGGTGCGGGGCGCCGGTGGCGGCCCGGCTCGTCGCGTCGGTGCTCATGGATCTCCGGTGCTTCCGTGCGGGGCGGCGTTTCCACCACTCCAGGAGTTCTAAAATATGGAACCGTGTGTGAATATCTGGATGTGCTGGATCATCCCGGGGGGCGCGCCCGCCCGTCAAGGAGGTGGGCGGCGGTCTCGGTATGCGGACGCCCCTTACGATCGGACGCACGGGCCCCGGGGCCCGGGGGAGGCAGGAGAACGGTGAGCACACTCGCCAACGCGCGGGACGTCCTGCGGCTGCTGGCGCGCCTTCAGCGCGACCTGACCGTGACGGACGTGGCGGGCGCCCTGGACCTGCCGAAGAGCTCCGTGTCGCGGACGCTGAGCATGATGGCCGAGTACGGCTTCCTGGACCGCGACCCGGTGAGCCGCGCCTACCGGCCCGGCGAACTCGTCATGGAGGCCTCGTACCACTTCCGCGCCTCCCGCTCCACCGCCTCGCTCCTGGAGGAGGAGCTGGCCAGGCTGGTCGCCGACATCGGCTACACCGGATACGTGGACGTGCTCGACGGCGCCGAATCGCTGGTGCTGCACATGCGGATCGGCACCGCCGGCGCCCTCCAGGCGTACACCCCGGCCGGCACCCGCGCGCCCGCCTACGCCAGCTCCATGGGGCGCGCCCTGCTCGCCCGCCTCGACGACGCGCAGGTGCTGCGGCTGGTCGACGCCCGCCTCGAACAGGCCACCGGGTCGGCGCCCCGCACCCCCGGTGAACTGGTCTCCTCGCTGGCCCGGGTGCGCGCCGACGGCTGGGAGTCCTCGCGCGGCGAGTTCGTGCCGAACGTCGCCGGGATCTCCGCCGCCGTGGTGGACGGCGACACGGGCCAGGTCTTCGGCATAGGGATCGCCCTGCCCGCCCCCGAACTGCGCCACGAGAACGAAACCCGCTACGGACGGGCGGTGCGCGACGCCGCGCGGCGCGTGGGCAAACGGATCGGCGATCCGTACTGGCTCCGCTACGTGGCCGAATAGTCCCGGCCCGGCCCGGGACCGCCCCTCAGGCGAGCAGCGGCCCCAGCATCGCCCCCACCACCGCGCCCGGCGTCAGCACCGGGGCGGTGATCCCGGCCGCGCGCAGCGCCTCGCGGTGCCGGGTCCCGCAGCCCATGCGGTCGAGCACCAGCGCGTCCGCCCCCGCGTCCAGGTGGGCGCGGGCCGCCGAGCGCCCGCCGCTTCGTCCGGGCCTCGGCCACCTGCTCCGGCAGCGGGACGACGATCCCGACGCGGGCGCCCCGCAGCGCCGCGCCCACGTATCCCGTGAGCAGCGCGTCCGGCTCGACCAGCCGCGCCCGCCGCGTCCGCGGCCCCGGGAATTCCCCGGTGCACAGGAGCACCACCACGTCCGCCCCTTCCGCCTCCACCCGCTCCACCAGGGCGGTGAGCCCGGCCCCGACGGCGTCGGCGTCCAGCGTCACGGGGGCCCCGTCGGCCGGCCGGCTGAGCAACGTCGCCCGCCCGCGCACCGCTGCGAACCGGGCCTCCGCCTCCGCCCGGCCGAGCCCGTCGAGGACCCCCGCGTTGTTCCGGATACTGGAAGTCGGTTGACGTTCTCGGGACAACGTAGTGCCGGGCACCGCCCGTACGGCAGGGGGACGCCCCCGGCGGTGGTCCCACCGGGGGCGTTACGGGGCGGAGTGGCTCAGTCCGGACCGGTGCCGCCCGCCTCGTCGCGGCGGAGCGCCACCGCGGCCCGGTGGCCGGCCGGGACGGCGATGTCGGCCAGCAGCCAGCCGCCGGGGCCGGCCGGTGCCTGCCCGGCGCCCACGTACTCCGCCGACGGGTCGTCGCCCAGGCCGATGCCGAGCCCCTTCAGGTACGCCTCCTTCCTGGTCCACACCCGGGCGAACGCGGCCGGCCGCAGCGCGGGCGCCAGCGCGGCGAGTTCCGCCGCCTCCAGGGGGTGGACGACATCGGCCGCCTCCAGGAGGGTGTCCGGGTCCGGTACGGGTTCGACGTCCACCCCGACCGGAGCGGCGGCGACGGCGATCAGGCTCAGGCCCTCGCAGTGCGAGAGCGAGAAGTGCAGGGGCCCGTCCGGGAGTACGGGCCGCCCGTGCGGTTCGCCGCAGCCCGGGCAGGGCGCCCGGGCCACCGAGACCGTGCGCGGGGCGACGCCCAGGTGGTTGCCGAGGACCCGGCGCAGTCCGACATGGGCGCACAGATAGGTGGCGCGGTCGGCGGGGCGGCGGAACTCCTCGGCCCGGGCCAGTTCGGCGGGGCAGAGCACGAGCGGGGCGTACCGGCTCGCGGTCTCCTCGTGCGCGGCGGTGGCCACCAGCCAGAGCTGCGGGCGGCCGGGGTCCGGCCCGGCCGGCGGGGGCAGCGCGGCGGGCAGCGGGGGGAGTGGGGTGGGCAGGAGGACGGATCGGAGGACGGGTGACGGGCGGGGGTCCAGCAGGGACATGGCTGCCTCACACGGCGGTGGCGGTGGGCTCGGGGGCGGCGGAGACCTCCGCCGTGGCGGGGGCCTTCCGCGTCGTGGGGGCGCGCAGGGCGAGCGTGGCGGCGATCGGCGAGAACAGTGCGACGCCGGCGCACAGCAGCCAGGTGCCGGTCACGCCCAGGGACGCGGAGAGCGAGCTGAAGACGGCCAGGGAAAGGGGCGCGGCCCCGATGCTGGACAGCGAGAACGTGGACATCGCGGCGCCCACCTTCCCCTCGGGGACGGCCTGTTGATACGCGGTGACCAGGGCGGGTCCGTTGAGCCCCGAGAACAGGCCGACCGCGCACGCCGTGACCGCGAGGACGGCCGGCGAGGGCACCAGGGCCATGGAGCCCATGCCCACGGCGAGCCCGGTGCCGGTGACCACCAGCTTGACCGGGACCGGGATGCGGTGGGCGAGAGCGGCACCGGCCGCCGCCGAAGCCAGGGCGCCCGCGCTGAACGCGGTCAGGGCCGCCGCGACCGAGCCGATGCCCCAGCCCTCGCCGGACGCGCGCAGCGGCAGGGCCACCTCGGCCGGCCAGAGGAACGCGAAGTCCATGCAGAAGCAGGCGATGAACATCCAGCGCAGCCTGGGGTGGGCGCCCAGGAGCAGGAGCCCGTCGCCGGAGCGCCGGAACAACGACGGGCGCGGCCCGGTGCCGTGCTCCGGCCGGGCCATGCCCCGGGTGACGTGGAACGCGCAGACCAGCCAGACGGCGCACCCGGCCGCCGCGACGAGCATGACCCCGGACAGGCTGCCCGCCACCACCAGCCAGGCGCCCAGCGGTGATCCGGCGATCGGCGCCAGCCGCATCACCATGGAGAACAGCGAGTTGGCGCGGCCCAGGTGCTCCTGGGGGGCCAGCCGGGTGAGCAGGACGCCCGACGCCGGGCCGGTCAGGCCGAGCAGCGAGCCCTCGACCACGGCGACGGCGATCAACGGCCAGACGCTGTGGGCGCCCGCGGTGACCAGGGCGCCGACCGCCAGGACGACGAGCCGGGTGGAGGTGGCCCGGAGGAGGACCGCGCGCGGGCCGAGGGAGTCGGCGAGGGCGCCGCCGAACAGCAGCATCAGGGCACGCGGCAGCGTGGAGGCGAGGATGACGAGCGTGACCGCGGACCGGCCGCCGAGCTGCACGGCCGTCCAGTTCATGGCGATGATCAGCGCGAAGCTGCCGCACTGCACGGCGGCCTGGCCGGTGACGAAGCTGCCGATGCGCCGCCAGTCGGGAGCGGGGCCCGCCTCGGACGGCGGGGCGGTGGGATTCGTTGTCATGGGGTTCGGCTTCCTGGGTCGGCAATCTGCGGAGAGGGGAGTACGGCTCGTCGCGCGAGTGGTTCAGCGGCGCGTGACGCGGACGTCGACGCCCGTGTCGTCGCCCCGCAGCGTCGCCGCGACGGCCAGCGCGGCGGCCCGGCCGACGGCGCGCCGCAGGGCCCGCCGGTCGCGTGCGGCACGGGTGCGCCCGGGGGCGCGGAGTTCCAGGCGGCCACCGAGGTAGCCCCGGCCCGCCTCCGCCAGGGCACGCTGGACGGCCAGCAGGGCCGCGTCGTCCACGGAGTCCCGCCCGCCGGCGTGGCGCACGGCGTGGCCGGCGGGTCCGACGGTGACGCCGGGGGCCTCCCGCAGCACGAACCTGGCCCGGACGGTGCGGTGCCGGCCGGTGACGGCGGGGAGCCGGCCGGGCGGGGAGGACCGGCCCCCGGCTCCGTGCCGGGCCGCGGACCTCGCCCGCCCGTTCACCGCGTCGCTCCGACGGCCGCCGGGTCGCCGGGCAACGGCGCCCCGGCGCCGAAGGGGCCGCCGTCCGGCCACCAGAGGTCCTCGGGGCCCAGTGCGCCGACGTCGTACTTGCCCAACGCGCTGACCAGCAGCCGCAGTTCGAGCGCGATGCTCTCGGCGAGCCGCACCAGCCCCCGCTCCGGGTCCTCGTCCACGGCGACGAGCGCGGCGCGGCCGAGGCCGACGCCCGTGGCGCCCAGGGCGAGGGCGCGCAGGACGCGTCCGCCCTCCCACATCCCGCCGCTCGTCAGCAGGCACCCCCCGGGCCGCCCGATCCGGCGCAGGCACTCGGCGAGCGGCAGCCCGACCTGGTCGAGGAAGACCCGGGGCGCCCAGCCCGTACCGCCCTCCGCGCCGTCCACGGTGACGGAGTCGGCCCCGGCCTCCCAGGCGGTGCGGGCGGCGTGCGCGATGTCGCGGCCCGGGTGGAACTTCACCCACGTCCGGGCCCTGGGGAAGTTGTTCCGCATGAAGCGCAGCTGCTGGCGCAGGATCTCGTCGGTGAAGGTGCCGGGCGTGGCGCAGCGCAACCGGAGCCCGCCGCCCGCGCCGAACGCGTCGGTGACCGTGAACCGGTCCGCCAGCTGTTCCGCCTCCGCGCTCCCGACGACGGTCATGCCGCCGAGTCCGGGCTTGGCGCCCTGGCCGGTCTTCAACTCGAAAGCCAGGCGCCCCGACGCGAGCAGCGGCCGGGTGGCGGGGTCGCTGTAGAGGAGGTTCCAGACCTCCGAGTCGGCGTCCTCGGTGGACTGCTGGACCACGATCCCGCCGGCCCCTTCGGGCGCCGCTTCGAGGTACGCGTCGATGCGCGCGAGGAGCGCGGAGCGGGCGGCGTCTCCGCCGCGCCGGTAGCCGTGCACGGGGACCATGTTCTCGCCGATGACCATGGGGATGCCGAGGCGGCCGGCCTGCCGGGACGCCTGCACGGCCAGGTCGCCGCTGCCCGCCCTGGTGGACCCGAAGGCCGACAGATACAGCGGCAACGAGGACGTGAACCCGCCGATCCGGCAGGCCAGTGCGACGTCACCGAACTCCGGCTCGCGGGCGAGGGCGATCAGCTTCTCCAGCCGCTCCGGCATGAAGACGGGCGGCACGATCCTGGCCCGGTCGAGGGCGTCCGTACCGGCCGCACCCCCGGGGCCGAAGAGCTCGCCACCGTACGCGCCGGGGTCCGGGAACACCTCGGCGGTGCCGCGCCGGGCGCGGGCGCGGATCTCGCGCTCGGGGAAACCGGGGGCGGTGAGGGCGCTCACGGGGCCACCACCCCGGGGAGCTTCGGGTAGGCGCTGACCTGCCACAGCGAGTCGAGACCGGTGAGGAAGCGGACGAGGCGCTGAAGCCCCATCCCGAAGCCGGCGCTGGCCGGGATGCCCTCGCGGGCCTCCTTCAGATACCAGGCGTACTTGGCGGGGTTCTCGCCGCTCTCGCGCATCCGGGTGACGATGGTCGCGTAGTCCGACTCGCGCTCGCTGCCCGAGACCAGCTCGCCGAAGCCGTGCGGGGCGATCAGGTCGAAGTTCCGCAGGACACCGGGGCGTTCGGGGTCCTCGCGGTCGTAGAAACCGCGCGAGCCCTTCGGGTAGTCGTTGATGAAGAACGGCCGGTCGCTCTCCAGCGAGAGGAGCCGTTCGCCGGTCCAGTCGATCTCGCTGTCCGCGCTCTGCGGGTGCCCCGAGGCCAGGAGCCGGGCGACGGCCTCCTGGTGGGTGCACACGTCGTACTTGCCGCTGCGCACATCCGCGAAATCGGCTTCCTGGCGCCCCAGTCCGGCCAGGACACCGGGAACGGCGGTCCACACATGCTCGGCGACATGGGTGAGGAGCCCGGCGGCGACCTCCTGCGCGTCCTCGCGGCTCGCGCCGGCGATCTCCACGTCGATCTGGTGGAACTCGACCAGATGGCGGCCCGTGGTGGCGGTCTCCTCCGGCTCCACGCGGACGTTGGGCGCGATGTAGAACAGCTTCGGGAAGCCGTGCAGCGACGCCTGCTTGTACAGGATGGCGCTGGTCATCAGCTTGTACGGGCGCCCGTAGTAGTCGACGTCCAGGGCCTTGGCGCCCCGGCCGCCCGGGTCGGTGACGGGGCCGACGAGCGGGGGCAGCAGCTCCGTGAAGCCGGCCCGGCGCAGGTACTCGCGCGCCGCGTGCAGGGCCTCCTGCTGGACGAGCATGGCGGCGCGCAGCCGCGGGGAGCGCAAGTGCTCACCGAGGGGCGGCGGCAGGGCGGTGCCTGTGGGCTGCGGGGCGTGGTCCATGACGGACTCCTGTTCGTGGCGGTGGTGAGGGGCGGCGGTGCGGGGCCGGTACGTGGTCACGGGGTCGGGCGGCGGCCGGTCGTAGCGGTCGGCCATGTGGTTGAGGGCGGTGAGGAGGCCGTTCGCGGTGAGCGGTGCCAGGTCGGGCGGGGCGTCGGGGCGGATCGGCATCGCGCCGGTGTCCGACCAGCGCAGCCGCCCGTCCGCGCCGATGACGCTGCGGGAACGGCCCGCGTTGTCGGGGTGGAGGCAGAACGGCACGTCGAGCAGGCCGCGTTCGAAGGCGGCGGGCAGCGCGCGGGCCAGGTCGGGGTGGAGCCCGAGCACGGCCTCCACCAGGGCCCGGGCCTCCGCGTAGACCTCGGAGTCCTCCCGGCCGCCCGGCGACGGCGGACCGGCCAGCGCGGCGGTGGCGGCGGCGGTCTCCAGGGCGCGGACGTTCTCGGCGACGGTCGGGATACGGCGGGACTCGGCGGTCGTCTTCACGAGGAGCCGGTCGGCCCCCGCCCGCACCGCGAGCCGCGCCGACGCTTCGAGCAGCCGGGTCGCTCCGCGGTCGGTGCGCGGGTAGACGCCCATGTAGGTGTAGAGGACGACGTGATGGTCGACGCCCGCCGGCAGCAGCTCACCGGCCAGCCGGCGCAGGGCCCGTACCGCCTCCTCGTCCTGGCCCGGGTCCGTCTGCTGCGCGTAACTCAACGAGACGCTGCGCAACCCGTGCTGGGCGAAGAACAGGCACTCCAGCACACTCGTCGCGACGAGCAGCCCGGGCGGGCAGAGCTGGCCGAGCAGGCAGCCGCCGAAGCTCTCGAGATGCGGCACGGAACCGGGGCGGGCGTGCTCCGCGAGGAGTTCGCACCCCTCGGCCCAGGCGGCGACGGATTCGCGCAGCGGGGTGCGGCCGTACGGCAGGCAGTAGGAGACCGGCCCGCCCTCGGTCGCGTCGAGGCCGGCGGCGAGCAGGGCCCGGACGATGGCCTGCGGGCGGGCGGAGCCGTGGCGGACCTGGACCGGGAAGCCGTCGTCGCGCACCCCGTCGAGCAGGGCGCGGGTGACGGCGATCGGGTGCGTGGCGATCGGGTAGCCGTTGAGCCCGGCGCCCTCGGTGAGCGCGGCCCGGGCGCCCGCGAGGTCCCCGACGCGGGTGTAGCTGTCGATGGTGAGCGTGCCGACGGTGGTGGCCGTGGCGGCCCTGGTCCGCTCCAGCCCGGCCCGCATGGCGTGCGGATCGCCGAAGCCCATGCGGGGCTGGACCACCAGCCGTCCGGCGGCGGCCGAGGCCGCGACGAATGCACCGAACGGGCGCGGCGCGGCGGCGGTCATGCCCCCACCCGCGCGGGCGCCGCGAGGAACGCGCACAGGGCGTCCAGGTCGCCCGCCCCGTCCCCGAGGACGGCGTCGCAGCCCGCCGCGCGCAGCCGGGCCGCCTCGGCCTCCCGGGAGTGGCCGGCCGTGCCCAGCTTGCCGCCGACCGCCACCGGCAGCGCGGCCAGCTCCGGTCCGGCCCGCAGCGCGCGCACGGCGGCGAGCGCGTCCCGGTAGCCGTGGCCGTTGACGCTGCTGAGCACGACCGCGTCGGGGGCATGCCGGCGACAGGCGGCCGTGAGCAGACGGGGACTCACACAGGGGCCCAGCGCGACGACGTCGTGCCCCCGCTCCTCCAGGAACAGCCCGAGATACACGAGGTTCCAGGTATGGGAGTCCGAAGCGATTCCGCTCAGGATTATCTTCATGCCTCGATACTATTTTTCCGGACCCCTTCCGGGCGGAAGTCGAGGCGGAAGTCGAGCGGCAGTAACGGGCGGCAGTTTCCGCTTTGCGTCATGCTTTCCGCGGTTTCCCGGAAAGGGGCCGGCGGGCGTACGGAAATGCCGTGCCCCCGCAGTGGCTGCGGGGGCACGGCGCGGGCGCGGCGGCCGGTCAGGTGTACTGGGCGACCAGGCTCCGGGGGCGGATGTCGGTCCAGTGCGCGGTGATGTACTCCAGGGCGTCGGAGCGGTTGCCGGGCCCCCAGACACCTTCCCAGCCTGCCGGGATGTCGGCGAAGTCCGGCCACAGGGAGTGCTGGCCCTCGTCGTTCACCACGACGTGGAAGG
Organism: Streptomyces sp. 130; assembly: GCF_007096885.1. Classification (GTDB taxonomy): domain Bacteria; phylum Actinomycetota; class Actinomycetes; order Streptomycetales; family Streptomycetaceae; genus Streptomyces. Next base: position 209,726 of record NZ_VJNO01000007.1, read on the forward strand.
AGCCCTCGGCGTCGTCGAAGGGGTTCGCGATGTCGCTCATGAATAACTCCTCGTTTCATTGTCCCGCAGGCTGTTTTCCTGCAGTGCGGAGAGTTTCTCCGCGATGACTTTTCCGATGTGTGCGAGCGGTTCTTCCTCGGCCATCCGAAGATGCGTGGATTCCACGGTGTGATTCTCGACCGGGCCCGTCAGATACGGATTCCAGGTGGCGGCCAGCGCGCCTTCCGGTTCGCCCGGCCGGCGGGCGGTGAAGAAGACCGCGCCGGTGTCCGCGACCTCCGGCGTGTGCCGCGCCATGAGGGCCGCGTGGGTCTCGGAGGCCCGCGCCACAGCCCGTATCTCCTCGGCGTCGAAGCCGTCGAGCACCGGGTCCACCGCCTCCGGCGGCGCGTCCTGCCCGGGGGCCGCCTCCCGCTCCCCTTCCGGCAGTACGGAGACGCTGCCGGGCCCGGTCTGGTGGACGTCCATCAGCGCGAGCAGTTCCACGCGCTGGCCGGCCGCGCGGAGGCGTACGGCCATGGTGTGGGCGACGATCCCGCCGAAGGACCAGCCGAGCAGCCGGTACGGGCCCCACGGCTGGACCTGCCGGATGCGCTCCAGGTAGTCGTCGGCCATCTCCTCGACGGTGCGCGGGAGGTGGCCCGGCTCGCTCAGCGAGCGGGCCTGCAGGGCGTACAGCGGCTGGTCGTCCCCGAGGTGCCGGGCGAGGCCCGCGTACGACCAGCCGACCCCGGTCCCCGGGTGCACGCAGAACAGCGGACGGCGGGTGCCCCGGGTGTTCAGCGGCAGCAGCACGCCCATCGCGCCGGGCGTGCCGTCCGGGTCCCGCGCATCCAGCAGACCGGCCGGGGTGGGGGCGCGGAACAGGTCGCGGACGGTGCGGTCGATGCCGAGGACCGACCGCACCCGGCTCACCAGGCGCACCCCGAGCAGCGAATGCCCGCCCAGTGCGAAGAAGTTGTCGTCCAGGCCGACCCGGGGCGCGCCCAGGATCTCGGCGAACAGCCCGCACAGCACCTCCTCCCGGGCGTTCCGCGGCGCCCGGTGCTCCACGGCGGGCCGGTCCGGCGCGGGCAGCGCCCGGCGGTCCGGCTTCCCGTTGACGGTCAGGGGCACGGCGTCCAGGACGACGACCGCCGAAGGCACCAGATGGGCGGGCAGCGCGGTGCGGGCCAGGGCGAGGACGTCCGCCCCGGTGACCACCGCCCCGGCGCGCGGCACCACGTACCCGACGAGTTCGCGTTCGCCCGGCCGGTCCTCGCGTACGACCGCGAGTGCCTGCCCGACCGAGGGGTGCGCGGCGAGCGCGTGCTCCACCTCACCGGGCTCGATCCGGACCCCGCGCAGCTTGACCTGGCCGTCCGCCCGCCCCAGGAACCGCAGTTCGCCCTCGGGGGTCCAGACGACCCGGTCCCCGGTGCGGTACATGCGGCTGCCGTCCGCCTCGAACGGGTCGGGCACGAACCGCTCGGCCGTCAGGCCGGGGCGCCCGATGTACCCGCGTGCCACGTGCGTCCCGGCGACGTACAGCTCACCGGGCACGCCGGGCGGCACGGGCCGCAGCGCCGCGTCCAGGACGTGGCTGCGGGTGTTGTCCATGGGCCGGCCCAGGTGCAGCCCGGCCGCGCCGAGCGAGCCCCGTCCGCCGGTGAGCCACTGGTTGTGCGAGGCGAACGTCGTCTCGGTGGGGCCGTAGGAGTGGACGAGGACGGTGTCCGGGCAATGCGTCAGCACCCGTTGCACGGCGGTGGGCGAGGCGACGTCGCCGCCCGTCCACACCTCGCGCAGCAGCCGCAGCGTGTCCAGCGCCTCGTCGGCCATCACATGGAACAGGCCGACGGTGAAGTAGGCGGCGGTGACCCCGTGTTCGCGGACGGCGCGGCCGGTCTCCGCGAGGTCGGTGCCGTCCCCGCGCATGACGACCAGGCTGCCGCCGTTGAGGAGCGGCACCCACATCTCGAACACCGAGGCGTCGAACCCGGTCGCGGAGTGGACCAGCATCCGGTGGGGGCCGCCGGAGGTGGTGTCGCGGTCGGCGGCGAGCTCGGTGACGTTGCGGTGGGTGACGCCGACGCCCTTCGGGCGGCCGGTGGACCCGGACGTGAACATCACGTACATCAGGTCGTCCCCGTCGACCGCCACGGGCGCGCGGTCCGCCTGCGGGGGGCCCTCGGCGGGCGCGTCGGCCAGGAGGACCGGTACGCGGACCTCCTCCGGCACCGCGCCCGCCCGCCCCGTGTCCGTCGCGATCAGGCGGACACCCGCGTCCTGGACCATCAGCGCGATCCGGGCCCCGGGCAGGGCGGGGTCCAGCGGGACGTAGGCGGCCCCGCACTTGAGGACCGCGAGCGCGGTGACCACCAGCGGCGCACCGCGTTCCAGCAGCACCCCTACGGTGTCGCCCCTGCGCACCCCGGCCGCTCGCAGCCGCGCGGCCAGGGCGTCGGCGCGGGCGTCGAGCTCGCCGTAGCCGAGGGTCTCCGCCTCGGTGATCAGCGCGGGCGCCTGCGGGGTGCGCGCGGCCCGGCGGGCGACGGCCTCGTGGACGGCGGACCGGTCGCGGGTGACGGTGGCCGTGTCGTTGTACTCCGCGAGCAGCCGGAACCGCTCGGCGCCGGTGAGCAGGTCCACCGCCCCGATCCGGACACCCGGGTCGGCGGCGACGGCGCGCAGCAGTCGTCCGACGTGGGCGGCGAGCAGCTCGGCGGTGGCGGCGTCGAACAGATCGGCGGCGTATTCCAGCCCGCCCGCCAGACCGGCCGGCCGCCCCGCCTCGTCCTTCCGCTCCCACAGGGAGAGGGTCAGGTCGAACTTGGTGGACAGCGTTTCCAGCGGGGCGGGTTCGGCCCGCGGCAGCGGCCCTTCGGCGCGGTCGGCCGTGTAGTCGTGGTGCAGCTGTACGACGAACTGCGCCAGCGGGTGGTGGGCGGTGGAGCGGGACGGGTTGAGGTGTTCCACGACCCGGTCGAAGGGGAGCCGCTGATGGGCGTAGGCGGCGAGATCGGTGTCGCGTACCCGCCCCAGCAGCTCGGTGAACGCCGGGTCCCCCGACGTGTCGGTGCGCAGGACCAGCGTGTTGACGAAGAAGCCGACCAGATCGCTCAGCGCCTCGTCGTCGCGCCCGGCCGTCATGGTGGCCAGCGGCAGATCGGTGCCGGCCCCGTGCCGGGTGAGGACGGCGGCGAGCGCGGCCTGCAGCACCATGAAGAGCGTCGCCCCGTGGCGCCGGGCCAGCTCCTCCAGCGCCTCATGGGTGGCGGCGTCGACGGTGAGCGGCGCGTGACCGCCCCGGTGGGTGGCCTCGGCGGGGCGGGGCCGGGCGGCGGGCAGTTCGAGGACGGGCGGCGCCCCGGCGAGGGTCCGTTCCCAGAAGGCGAGGTGGTCGTCCGCCGCCGGCCCGTCGAGGAGTTCCAGCTGCCAGAGCGTGTAGTCGGCGTACTGGACGGGAAGCGGCTCCCAGCCCGGTGCGCGGCCCTCGGCGCGGGCCGCGTAGGCGGCACCCAGGTCCGCGAGCAGCGGGCCCGTCGACCAGCCGTCGGCGGCGATGTGGTGGACGAGCACCACGAGGACCTGGCCGCCGCCGTCGTCCGGGGTGAGCAGGGCGGCCCGCAGCGGGAGTTCCCCGGCGAGGTCGAAGACGTGCCCGGCCGCCGAGGCGACCGCCGCCCGCAACCGCCCGGCCGGCACGGTACGCACGTCGAGCACGGGCCGGGCGTCCGCCACGATCTCCTGGTACGGCTCCCCGTCGACCGAGGGGTAGCGGGTCCGCAGCACCTCGTGGCGCTCCGCCAGATCGGCCAGGGCACGGCCCAGGACACCGGCGTCCAGCGGCTCGGCCGGGCGCAGCACCAGCGGGATGTTGTACGAGGCGCCGGGCCCTTCCAGCGCGTCGATGAACCAGAGCCGGCGTTGCGCCCGGGACAGCGGCAGGCGCTCCGGCCGCTCCGCGCGACGGGCGAGGGCGGGCTCCTCATCCCCGGTGGCCCGGCGCTCCGCGATCCGGCGGGCCAGGGCGGCCGGGGTCGGGGCGATCAGCAGGTCCCGCACATGGACGTCGACGCCCAGGCGGGCCCTGATCCGGTTGGCGAGCCGCACCCCGCTCATCGAGTGGCCGCCGATCGTGAAGAACCTCTCGTCCGGGCCGACCTCGTCCAGCCCCAGGATCGCGGCGAACATCTCCCGCAGGGTGTCCACGTGTTCCGCGTCCGGAGCGCCCGCCGCCCCGGCCGCCTCGGCGTCGGCGGCCTGCCGGGCGGCGAGGGCCGCGACCCGCTCACGGCGTCCGGCCAGGGCCCGGCGCTCCTCGTGGCCCAGCAGCTCGGCGTCGGCGACGGGCGCCCCGGGCCGCTCGGCAGCCGTACGCAGGGCGCGCTCCAGGGCGCCCAGGAGGAGGCGGGCGGTCTCCTCGTCCAGGACGTCACACGCGTACTCCAGGCCGAGTTCGAGGCCGGCGGGCGCGCCGTCGGCGGTGCGGTGCTCCACGCACGCGGCGGTCAGGTCGAACTTGGTGGTCGCGGGGCCCTCCGCCCGGAATCGGCCGGTGAGCGCGCCGAACGCGAAGGGGGCGTCCTCCGGGGCGGCGGTGCGCAGGGTCAGCATCGTCTGGAAGAGCGGGTGCACCCCGGGCGTGCGCGGCGGGTTCAGGTGTTCCACCAGCAGGTCGAAGGGGAGGCCCTGGTGCTCGTAGGCGGCGAGGTCCGTGTCGCGTACCCGTTCCAGCAGCGCGGCGAAGGCCGGGTCGCCCGACGTGTCCGTCGGCAGGACCAGCGTGTTGACGAAGAAGCCGACGAGCACGCCCAGCGCCTCGTCGTCCCGCCCCGCGACCGGCGTCCCCACGGCGACCCGCTCCCCGCAGCCCGCCGCCCGGAGCGCGAGTGCCAGCGCGGCCTGGACCACCATCAGCATGCTCGCGCCGTGTGCGTCGGCCAGCAGGGCGAGCCGGGTGTGCGCGTCCGGGCCGAGGCGCGTGGAGACCACACCGCCCCGGTGATCCGGCACGGCCGGCCGCGGCCGGTCCAACGGCAGATCGGTGACGGCGGGCAGCCCGTCCAGTGCGGCGCGCCAGTGGGCGAGCCCGCGCGCGACGGCGGAGTCCGGGTCGCCGGCCGACCCGAGGACGTCGTGCTGCCAGAGGGTGTAGTCGGCGTACTGGACGGGGAGCGGCTCCTGCTCCGGCGCACGCCCCTCGGTACGGGCGGCGTACGCGGCGGCCAGGTCGTTCATCAGCGGTGCCAGCGACCAGCCGTCGCCCGCCACATGGTGCAGCAGCACCGCCAGCACCGCGGCCGGGCCCCCGTCCCCCTCCGGCACGAACAGCGCCACCCGCAAGGGGAGTTCCCGCGCCAGGTCGAACGTCTCGGCCACGAAGTCCGCGATGCGCTCCCGCAGCTCACCGGCCGGGCACTCGACCGTGCGGGCCCGCACCGCGGACGCGGCCAGCACATGCTGGTACGGCTCGTCCTCCGGGGCCAGGAACACGGTCCGCAGCACCTCGTGCCGCTCGGCGAGATCGGTGACGGCCGCGGCCAGCGCCGCCCGGTCGGGCACCCCGTCCAGTTCCAGCACGATCGGCATGTTGTACGCGCAGGACGGGCCGTCCAGCTGGTCCAGCAGCCACAGCCGGCGCTGCGCGTGCGAGAGCGGCACCCGGTCGTCGGCGGGCAGCGGCTCCTCGTGGACGACCGGCAGACGCGGGTCCGTGACCCGCAGCGCCTTGCGGTTGATCTTCCCGGAGCTGGTACGGGGCAGCGCGACGACGATCCCCACGGCGGCGGGCACGGCCGCGGCCGGCATGTGCTCGCGCACCAGGCCGCGCAGCTCCTCGGCGCCCACCCCGCCCTCGGTGACGACGAACGCGACGAGCCGCTTGACCCCGTCCGCGTCCTGCTGGGCGACGACGGCGGCCTCCCGGACCTTCGGGTGGGAGGCCAGGACCGAGTCGACGGCGGCGGGGTCGATGCGCTGCCCGCCGATCTTCACCTCGTCGTCCAGCCGCCCGTGGTACAGGATCTGGCGGTCCCCGCCGATCGTGACGAGGTCTCCGGTGCGGTAGGCGCGCTCCCCGCCGAGCTCGGTGAAGCGGCGGGCGTTCAGCTCCGGGTTGTTCAGATAGCCGCGTGACAACCCGCCCCCGAGCAGCCACAGTTCACCGCCGACGACGGCGGCCCGGACACCGGGCAGCGGCCGGCCGATCGGCACCGGGCCGTCCCCGTGCCGGGTCAGGTCGGCGACGGTCGCGACCACCGTGGTCTCCGTGGGGCCGTACGCGTTCAGCAGCCGCACCCGCTCGCCGGACAGCTCCCGCCACTGGGCGACCCGCTCCGGGAGCGCCGCCTCCCCGTAAATGATCACCGTGTCCAGGCAGCCGGGCAGGCGCACCGCGCCGCTGCCGAGGACGTGGACCAGCTCGTGCCAGTAGGCGGCCGGCAGGTCGAGCACCGTGACCCCGTGCCGTGCGCAGCCGGCGAGCAGATCGCGTACGTCCAGCATGTCGTCCGTACGCAGCACCAGCGTCCCGCCCGCCCCGAGGGTCGCGAACACCTCCTGCACGCTCGCGTCGAAGTGCAGCGGCGAGAACTGGAGGACGCGGGAGGCGGGCCCGATGCCGTACGCGGGGACGGCGCCCGCGATGAAGTGCGCGAGCGAGTCGTGGGCGACGACGACCCCGTTCGGGGTGCCCGTGGACCCGGAGGTGTAGATCACGTAGGCCGCCCCGGCCGGTGCGCCCGGACCGGGCAGGACCAGCTCGCCCGAGGCGGCCACCTCGGCGGGCGAGGGCGCGGCGTCGCCGCAGCTGTCGCGCAGGATGGCCGCGTTCCGTGCGTCGGGGGCCTGGATGTCGAGCGGCAGATAGGCGGCGCCGGTGCCGAGGACGGCGAGGAGGCCGACGACGGCGTCGATGCCACGAGGCCGGTGGAGGGCGACCAGCCGGCCCGGGCCCGCGCCCTCGGCGGCGAGCGCGCCCGCCCGCTCCCGCACGGCGGCGGCGAGCTGGGCGTAGGTCAGCCGGGCGGTGTCGTGGACCAGGGCGACCGCGTCGGGGCGGATACGCGCCTGGTGGGCGATGAGGTCGAGCACCGGCGGGGCGGGCGAGGGAGAAGGGCCGCCGTCGAGCAGGTCGTCCGTTCCGATGGGGGGCATCCTGGGGTTTCCTCCGTCTGAGGCGCCGAGAGACCGGGGCGAACGGTTCCTCTCGCCTCCGTGCCCTTCACGCTAGAGGCCCCCGGCCGCCCCTCTCGGCAGTCCGCCCGGCAGCTCGGACCGGCAGAAACGGGGGTACGGAGCTGCCGCTCCGCACCCCCGCCCCCGCCCCCGCCCGGCCGGATCACCCCCTCCGCGCACCCGCCCTGGTCCGGCGGCGCAGCGCCGGGGCGGCCACCGGGCCGGCGTCCTCCGGCTCGGCCGCGTCGGCCACGGCCCCGGCCAGCCGCCGGGAGAGCGTCGCCGCCGTGGGGTTGCGGAACACATCGCGCAACGTCAGGTCCTGGCCGAACTCCGCCCGAATCCGGTTCAGCAGACGCACCGCCAGCAGCGAGTGCCCGCCGGACCTGAAGAAGTTGTCGTCCACGCCGACCTCCCGCCCGCCCAGCACCTCCCGGAAGATCCCGATGAGCCGCCCGTCCGCGTCCCCGCCGGCCGTCGGCGCGGGCGTCGCGGCTGTCGCGGCGTCCTCGTCGGACAGCTCCACCGGGTCCTCGCCCGGTGCGGGCAGCCAGGCCGTCCGCACCACCCGGGCCGGCGCCAGGTACTCGGGCAGCCGCTCGGCGGCCCAGGCGCGCAACGCGCCCTCGGCGGGCGGGGTCCCCGGGGCGCAGGTGACGAAGACCAGCAGCCGCCCGTCGCGGACGAGGACCCGCGCCCCGGTCACCGCCGGATGACGGGTGAGGACCCCCTCCACCTGACCGGGCTCCACCGGATAGCCGTGCACGCTCTGGACGGCCACCGGCCGCAGCGCCCCGTCCGGGCCCCGGTACGCCCGCCGCCCGGTGGCCCGCAGCCCGCCGTCCGGCCCCGGCGCGTGCACCTCGCCCGGCACGCGGACCGGGGCCCGGCGGCCCTGCGCGTCGAGCACCACCTCCGGGCCGCCCGGCGCGGGCCGCCCGCCGCCCAGCGCGGAGAGCGGCGCCCCGGGGTCCGCCGCGCACGCGTCCAGGGTTTCCGCGAGGCGCCGGACCAGCAGCCGGGCGGTCTCCTCGTCGTAGAGGGCCGTGGCGTATTCGAGGACGCCCAGCAGCCCGGCCCGCTCCCCGTCCGGGTCCACCGTCTCGGTGAGCGCGAACGTCAGGTCCGACTTGGCGCCCGCGCCCCGGAACGCCACCGGCTCGCCGTCCAGCGCGGACGCGGGGGCGTCCGCCTCGACCGCCCTCGCCGCGTGCACCTGGAGCATCACCTGCACGAGCGGCGCGTGCGCGGACGAGCGGTGCGGGCTCAGGTGCTCCACGAGCCGGTCGAACGGCAGGTCCTGGTTGCTGTACGCGCCCAGGCCCGCGTCGCGCACCCGGCGCACCAGCTCCGTGAAGGCCGGGTCGCCCGAGGTGTCCGTACGCAGCACCAGCGTGTTCACGAAGAACCCGACGAGCGGGTGCAGTGCCTCGTCGCCCCGGCCGGCCACGGTGGTGCCGATGGCCAGGTCCTCGCCGGCCCCGTGCCGCGTCAGCAGCGCGGCGAGCGCGGCCTGCACCACCATGAAGAGGGTGACGCCGTTCTCCCGGGCGCACCGCAGCAGCGCCCGGTGGGTCTCGGCGCCCACCTCGAACCGCGCGAGCGCGCCGCGCCCGTCCGGCTCGGGCCCGCGCGGCCGGTCGGTGGGCAGTGCGAGCAGCGGCGGCATCCCGTCGAGCGCGGCACGCCAGTACGCCAGCTGCTCGCCGGCCACCCCGTGTTCCCCGTCCAGCAGTTCGTGCTGCCACAAGGTGTAGTCGGCGTACTGGACGGGAAGCGGCTGCCACCCGGGCTCCCGGGCCCCGCGCCTGGCCCGGTAGGCCCGGTCCAGGTCGGTGAGCAGGCAGCCGGTGGACCAGCCGTCCCCGGCGATGTGGTGCACCAGCAGCACCAGCACCTGGCCCCCGTCCGCCTCCTCCAGGAGCCACGCCCGGAACGGGATCTCCGCGGCGAGGTCGAACACGTACCCGGCGGCGGCGTCCACGGCCGCCCGCAGCTCGTCCGGCCCGCCCGTCCGCACCACGTCGAGCACGGGCTCGGCGTGTGCCAGCACCTCCTGGTAGGGCTCCCCGTCCGCCGACCTGTGCACCGTGCGCAGCACCTCGTGCCGTCGTACGACATCCGCGAGCGCGGCGCGGAAAGCGGCAGGCTCGACCGGACGGCGCAGCCGGGTCACCACCGGGATGTTGTAGGTCGCGCTCGGCCCCTCCAACTGGCCGATGAACCAGAGCCGTTGCTGAGCGGCGGACAGGGGGAGCCGCTTCGGCCGCAGCGCGGCGGGCACCGGGCGCAGCGGCGGCCGGACCGGCCCGTCGCCCTGCTCGGCGAGCCGGCGCAGCAGCCGGGAGGGCGTCGGAGCCAGGAACACGTCACGGATGGCGGCCTGGACGCCGAGCGCCTTGCGGATGCGGTTGGTGAGCTTTCCGGCGAGCATCGAGTGCCCGCCCAGCTTGAAGAAGCTGTCGTCGGGGCCGACTTCCTCCCGGCCCAGCACCTCCGCGAACAGGCCGCGAAGGATCTCCTCGCGGGGGTCGGCGGCGGGGGCGCGCCGGTGCTCGCCGTCGCGGTCGCCCGGGGTGGCGGCGGTCCGCTGTTCGGCCCGGGTCAGGGCCTCGTGACGGCGGTCGATCGCCTCGCGGTCCGAGGCGGTGAGCAGGCCGGCGCGGCTGAGGGGTGTGCCGGCCGGCTGTTCGGCATACGCGGTCAGCGCACGGTGGAACAGGGTGAGGAGCAGCCGCGCCGTCTCCTCGTCGTACAGGTCGGTCGCGTACTGGAGGCCGAGCAGCACCCCGGCGGGATCGCCGTCGGGGCCGTACGTCTCGGCACAGTTGAAGCTCAGGTCGAACTTGGCGGTGGCCAGGTCCGCGGCGTCGAGGGTGGCGGACACGGCCCCCAGGGTGCGGGTGGTGTCCTGTGCGGTCTGCGTGGTCAGCATGACCTGGAAGAAGGGGTGCAGGCCGAGGGACCGTTCCGGGTCGAGGTCCTCGACGAGCAGGTCGAACGGCAGGTCCTCGTGGGCCATGGCGGCCAGGTCCCGTTCGCGGACCCGGCCGAGCAGCGTGCCGAGGTCCGGGTCGTCGGACAGGTCGGCGCGCAGGGCGAGCGAGTTGACGAAGAAGCCGACGAGGTCGTGCAGGTCCTCCTCGGGCCGGCCCGCCACGGGCGTCCCCACCACCACGTCCGGTCCCGCCCCCGCCGCCTGCAGCGCGGCGCACAGGGCGGCCCGGGCGGTCATGAAGAACGTCGCGCGGTGGGCGCGGGCGGTCGCGGCGAGCGCCTTGTGGGCGGCGGCGGAGAGACGGGCGGTGACCAGCGCCCCTCGGTGGCTCGGCTCGGCGGGGCGGGGGCGGTCGGCGGGCAACCGGGTCGCGGCCGGTGCGCCGTCCAGTGCCGCACGCCAGTGGGCGAGCTGTTCGTGGGCCAGGCTGTCGGGATCGGCGGGGTCTCCGAGCATGTCCCGCTGCCACAGCGTGTAGTCCGCGTACTGCACGGGCAGGGGCTCCCACCCGGGCGCGCGGCCCTCGCACCGGGCCGTGTAGGCGCGGTCGAGATCGTTGAGCAGGCAGCCGACGGACCATCCGTCGGTCGCGATGTGGTGTACGAGCAGGACCAGCACGGCCCTTCCGCCGTGCACCGTGAACAGCCGGGCCCGCAGCGGCAGATCGCACGTCACGTCGAACGGCAGCCGCACGAAGGCGGTGACCAGGGCGTCCACGTCGTCGCCCGGCCCGCACTCCCGTACCTCCAGGCACACGCCGGGATCGCCGACGACCTCCTGGTACGGCTCCCCGTCCTCGGCCTTGTAGACCGTACGGAGCACTTCGTGGCGGTCCACCACGTCACGGACCGCCGCCTCCAGGGCCCGCCGGTCGGGCGTGGCCTCCAGACGCAGCACGACGGGCGCGTTGTACGCGGCCGACGGACCTTCGAGACGGTTCAGGAACCACAGCCGGCGCTGGGCGTACGAGAGGGGGATCACGGTTGCTGCTCCTCGGGGACGACGGGGGCGGACGGGAGGAAGGGCCGGTGCGGAGGCGGCGGTCAGCCATCCTTGGCAGCCGTCAGCCCCTCGATGTGGGCGGCGAGGTCACGCAGCCTGGGGTGGGCGTAGACCGCCTTCACGGGCAGTGCGACGGAGAGTTCGGCACGTACCCGGGAGACCAGCTTGATGGCGAGCAGTGAATGGCCCCCCAGCTTGAAGAAGTTGTCGTCCGGGCCGATCGACGCGGCACCCAGGACCTGCGCCCACACCCGGGCGATCAGCTCCTCGGCCCGCCCGTTCAGCCCGGTCTCCCGCACGGGCGCCGCTTCGGCCGCCTCGATCCGGGCCGGCAGCGCGGACCGGTCCAGCTTGCCGCTGGGCGTCGTCGCGAACCGGTCGACCGCGACGAACACGGACGGGGTCATGTACGACGGCAGCGCCCGTGCCACGGCGTCACGCAGCGCGTCGGAGTCCCCGCCCCGGTGATAGGCGATCAGGCACGGTGTGCCCCCGGCGTCCTCGCCCAGGACCACCGCCGCCTCGGTGGCGCCGGCCCGGCTCAGAGTCACCTCGATCTCCTGCACCTCGATGCGGTGGCCGCGCAGCTTCACCTGTCCGTCGAGCCGGCCGAGGTGGACGAGGCGCCCGTCCGGCAGCAGCCGGCAGCGGTCCCCGGTGCGGTACATCCGGCTGCCCGGCGCGCCGAACGGGTCGGCGACGAAGCGCTGGGCGGTCAGCTGGGGGCTGCGCCGGTAGCCGCGAGCGATCCGGGGCCCGGCGAGGTACAGCTCACCGGCCTCGCCCGGCCCGACCGGCGCCAGGTGCGTGTCGAGCAGCCGCATCCGCAGCCCGGGGAGCACGGCACCGATGTGGGGCTCGCCCGGCTCCTCGATCCAGCCGGCCGTCGCGTCGACCGTGCACTCGGTGGGCCCGTACACGTTCACCGCGCGCAGCACGCCCGACCGGTGGGCCCCGGCCAGCCGGTCCCAGAGTGCCGGGCCGATCGCCTCGCCGCCGATGAGCAGGGTCAGCGGGCGCGGACCGCCGTCACGCGTGAGGAGGTCCAGGAGCGGTTCGGCGTGTGACGGGGTGATGTCGAGATCGGTGAGCCTCTGCGCGTCGATGAAGGCCGCCAGCAGGGCCGGGTCGCGGCGGGTCTCCTCGTCCGTCATCACCAGCGTGTCCCCGCGCGACAGCCGCACCCACTGCTGCACCGACGCGTCGAACGACGGCGACGCGTTCCACCCGACGCGCCGCATCTCACCGCTCGCCGCACCCTCGTCCTCCAGCTCCCGCAGCAGCAGCGAGGCCGAACCGCGCGCGATCTCCACGCCCTTGGGCCGCCCCGTGGACCCGGAGGTGTAGATGACGTACGCGAGTGCCCCCGGCCCCACCTTCACCGGCGCGAACGCCCCGCCCGGGAGCGCGGTCAGTTCGCCGACCGTGACCGCCCGGGGGCCGGGCAGCGCGGGGGCGGTGCCGTCGGTGACGACCAGGCCGGCCCCGGAGTCCTCGAGGAGCAGCCGCCGCCGCTCCTCGGGGAGCGCCGGGTCGACGGGCAGGTAGGCGGCGCCCGCCGTGAGGGTGCCGATGATCGCGGTGACCAGGTCGGCCCCGCGCGGCAGGCAGAGCGCGATGACGGTCTCAGGGCCGGCACCCAGCCGGGCGATGCCGGCCGCGAACGAGGCGGCGCGGTCCCGCAGCTGCTGGAACGTCATCTCCCGGCCCCCGGCCACCACGGCGGTGCGGGCACCGGGCACGGTCGCGAGCCGGGACATCAGGTCGGCCGCGCCGGTCCCGGCGGCGGCGCACATCTCGCAGGGGCAGTCGGCGGGGTGGGCGGCCGGGGCGGTCGCACGCTCGGGGAGTACGGCGGTCATGGCGGGGCTCACTTTCCGTACAGGGTGGTGGAGGGGGCGGAGGCGGGCGAGCAGTCGGACAGCGGCACCGGCTCGCCCATCGCGACGAGGATCTTCCGGTCGCCGGTGAACGCCTCGCGACCGTGCGCGCACAGGATGTTGTCCACGAGCATCACGTCCCCGGCCTGCCAGGTCTCCCGTACGGTGACCGCCTGGTACGCGTCGTTGATCGCGTCCACCTCCGCGTCGGTGAGGGCGGTGCCGTCGCCGAGGTACGTGTTGAACGGCAGCCCGTCCGCACCGAAGGTGTCGACCAGCACCTCGCGGACGTCCTCGTCCAGGCTGCGGGCGTTCCAGAAGGCGAAGTGGTTGAACCAGACCCGCTCACCGGTGACCGGGTGCGTGATGATCGCGGAACGCCGCTGCCGGGTGCGCAGGGTCTCCTCGTCCAGCCACTCGTAGCCGATGGCGTGCGCGTCGCAGTACTCCTCGGCACCGGCCGGGTCCTCGGAGGAGAAGGCCTTGCGCCACGGCATGCCCGCCAGGTCCGAGTAGTTGCGTACGAGCAGCCAGCCGGCCTCCGCGAACCGCGCGGTGAGCTCCGCGGGCAGCTTGGCGAGCGCCGCCCGCATGTCGCCGACCGTCGTCGCTCCGCCGGTCTCGGGTGCGGTGACGCAGCCGAAGAGCAGCACACCGGGGAAGTCCAGCGTGTAGCTGTTCTCGTTGTGCAGCCGGATCGGCTGGACGGCCGGCAGGTCCGTGGACGAGAACACGCCCTCACCGAAGTCGGTGCGCGGGGTGGCCTTCTCCTTGTAGCCGGCCCGTTTCGCGACCAGCGCGTCCCGCGCCTCGGCGAACGTCGCCGCGTCGCGTACGGGCAGGCCGCGCAGCATGACCGCGCCGGACCTGTGCAACTCGGCCTGGATCGCGGGCCGCTGGGCGGCCAGCCACGCGGTGGCCTCCGCCATGGTGCCGAACTCCGGGGTGTGGACGATCACCGGCTTGCCGGTCTCCCGGACGGGGGTGATCCCGGTGGCGGCGGGCGGCTGGGCGAGAGCGGTCATGATGGTTCCTCTTCTCGGACGAAGTCGGGTGGGTGGTTACGCGGACGCGGCGGCGGAGTCGCGGAGGGAGTCCAGGACCGGGTTCAGGCGGGCGAAGAAGCCCGGCAGGTCCTGCTGGAAGTAGAAGTGGTCGCCGGGCAGCAGCTGCGGCACCACCTCGTGGCCCGTCACCCGCGACCAGCCGGCGAGCAGGTCCACCGGGACGATCCGGTCCTCGGACCCGCCGAACACGGCGACCGGGCAGTCGAGCCGGGCGTCCCGGGCGGTGCACCGGTAGGCGTCGTCGATCGCGAAGTCCGCCCGGATGGACGGCAGGACGATCTCCCGCAACTCCGGGTCGTCGAGGATGCCGTCGTCGGTGCCGCCGCGCTCCTTGATGGCCGCGACCAGCTCGTCGTCGTCCAGCAGCTCCGGGTGTACCGGGCACTGGTTCGGCAGCACCGGCGCCCGGCACGCGGACGCGATCAGCAGCCGGGGGGTGCGGCCGGCCGCCCGCAGGGCGCGTACCACCTCGAAGGCGACCAGCGACCCCATGCTGTGCCCCAGCACCACCAGCTCGCCGGTGTCGGCGGGCAGCGAGTCCACCACGGGCTGCGCGAGGTCGTCCACGGACAGCGGCAGGTCCTCGCAGTAGCGGGCGCCACGGCCGGGGTACTGGCCGATCAGCAGCCGCACATCGGCCGGCAGGTGCTCGCGCCAGCCGCCGTAGGCGTGGGCGTTGCCCCCGGCGTGCGGCAGCACCAGCAGCGACAGGCGGTGCGGGCCGTCACCGGGGAGGTCCCAGACGACGTCTTCGGGGGCGGGGGACACGGAGGTCATGAGCTGATCCGTTCTGTCTCGGTGCGACGGCGGAGGGTGGGCCGGGCCTTCTTGGCGGCCGGCGCGGACTTCAGCGCGGTGATGTGCTCGGCGAGCCGGGCCGGTGTCGGGTGCTCGAAGATGTCGCGGACGGTGAGCCGGACGTCCAGGGACACCGCGATGTGGTTGGTGAGGCGGGCGCCCAGGAGGGAGTGCCCGCCGTGGTGGAAGAAGTCGTCATCGATGCTCAGCGCTTCCTCGGTCCCCAAGGTGCGGGCGAAGAGGCCGACCAGGGTCTCCTCCAGCTGGCTTCGCGGGGCGCGGCCCTGGGAGACGACGGTTGCGGGTTCGGGGAGGGCGCGTCGGTCGATTTTGCCGTTGGGGGTGAGGGGGAGTCGGTCGAGGATGGTGAGGTAGGTGGGGACCATGTGCTCGGGGAGCTGGTTGGCGAGGTGCCGGCGGATGTCCTCTGTCGGGGTTGCGG
>NZ_VJNO01000080.1 GCF_007096885.1 Streptomyces sp. 130
CCCTTCCCGAAACGGGGGGGGGGGGGCCGCCCCCCCCCCCCGCCCCCGGCGGGGGGGGGGGGGGGGGGGGGGGCCCCCCCCCCCCCCCCGTCCGGGCCGGGGGGGGGGCGGGCCCGAGGCCCGCCGCAGGCGCCCCCCGCCCCCGCCCACCGGACACCGTGGCCCCCGGGCCACCCCGTATCGTGATCCCCGCCCCACCCACGCCGCTCCACCGCCGCAGCGGCCCGCGCCCCCGCACCGCCCGAGGAGCCCGCACCACCATGGCCGAGCACGCCGATCGCCCCGCCTACCCCGTCGGACTGCGCCTCAACGGGCGCCGCGTAGTCGTCGTCGGCGGCGGCCAAGTCGCGCAGCGCCGCCTCCCCGCCCTCATCGCGGCCGGCGCCGACATCGTCCTCGTGTCGCCGTCCGCCCCCCCCGCCGGCGCGGCGATGGCGGACGCCGGAGAGATCCGCTGGGAGCGCCGCAGGTACGCCGAGGGCGACCTCACCGACACCTGGTACGCGCTCGTCGCGACCGACGACGAGGCCGCCAACGAGGCCGCGTCCGCCGAGGCCGAACGCACCCGCACCTGGTGCGTCCGCAGCGACGACGCCGAAGCGGCCACCGCCTGGACGCCCGCCACCGGCCGCAGCGAGGGCGTCACCGTCGCCGTGCTCACCGCCGGCGCCCACGGCCGCGACCCGCGCCACTCGGCCGCCGTCCGCGACGCGATCGTGGAGGGCCTGCGCGACGGCAGCATCGCCGCCCCGCACCACCGCACCCGGACCGCCGGCGTCGCCCTCGTCGGCGGCGGCCCCGGCGACCCGGACCTCATCACCGTCCGGGGCCGCCGCCTCCTCGCCGAGGCGGACGTCGTCATCGCCGACCGCCTCGGCCCCCGCGACCTCCTGGACGAACTCCCGCCGCACGTCGAGGTGATCGACGCCGCGAAGATCCCGTACGGCCGCTACATGGCGCAGGAGGCCATCAACCAGGCGCTGATCGAGCACGCCAAGGCCGGCAAGGCCGTCGTCCGGCTCAAGGGCGGCGACCCGTTCGTCTTCGGCCGGGGCATGGAGGAGGCGCAGGCGCTCGCCGCCGAGGGCATCCCGTGCACCGTCGTGCCCGGCATCTCCAGCTCCATCTCGGTCCCCGGCGCCGCCGGCATCCCCGTCACCCACCGGGGCGTCGCCCACGAGTTCACCGTGGTCAGCGGGCACGTCGCGCCCGACGACGAACGCTCCCTGGTCGACTGGGCGGCCCTCGCCCGGCTGCGCGGCACCCTGGTGCTCCTGATGGCCGTCGACAAGATCGGCGCCATCGCCCGTACCCTCGTGGAGCACGGCCGGCCGCCCGAGACCCCGGTCGCCCTCGTCCAGGAGGGCACGACTGCCGCCCAGCGCCGCGTCGACGCCACCCTCGCGACGGTGGCCGAGCGGGTGGCCGCCGAGGACGTCCGCCCGCCCGCCGTCATCGTGATCGGCGCGGTGGTCGAGGTCGGCGCGGACGCCACCCCGAGCGGCGCGTAGTCGGCCGCGACAGCATCAGACAGTCGGCACCCCACCGGACAAGGCAGCACCAGAACCGTGGCTGAACCCCTCACCATCGACGCCCCCGACGACCCTCGCCTGAGCGACTACGTCAGCCTCACCGACGTGGAACTCCGGCGCAGGAAGGAGCCCGCGGAGGGCCTCTTCATCGCCGAGGGCGAGAAGGTGATCCGCCGCGCCCTGCAGGCCGGGTACGAGATGCGCTCCATGCTGCTCTCGGCGAAGTGGGTCGACCAGATGCGGGACGTCATCGAGGAGAGCCCCGCCCCCGTCTACACGGTCGCCCCGGACCTCGCCGAACGCGTCACCGGCTACCACGTGCACCGGGGCGCCCTCGCCTCCATGCGCCGCAAACCCCTCCCGGACGCCGGCGACCTCCTGCGCACGGCCCGCCGCGTGGCCGTCATGGAGGCCGTCAACGACCATACGAACATCGGCGCGATCTTCCGCAGCGCCGCCGCCCTCGGGATGGACGCGGTCCTGCTCTCCCCGGACTGCGCCGACCCGCTCTACCGGCGCTCCGTCAAGGTCTCGATGGGCGCGGTGTTCTCCGTACCGTACGCCCGCCTCGACACCTGGCCGCAGGGGCTCGGGACCGTACGCGAGGCCGGGTTCACGGTGCTCGCCCTGACGCCCGCCGAGCGGGCCGTGAGCATCGAGGAGGCGGCGCCGCACCGGATGGACCGGGTCGCCCTGATGCTCGGCGCCGAGGGCGACGGCCTCTCCGCCCGGGCCCTCGCCGCCGCCGACCGGTGGGTGCGCATCCCGATGGCCCACGGCGTGGACTCGCTGAACGTCGGCGCCGCCGCCGCGGTCGCCTTCTACGCGGTGGCCACGGGCCGTCCGGAGCGCTGACTACTGCCGGTCCTGGCTCCGGCTCTGCCCGTGCCCGAGATCCACGCCCAGGCCCCGGGCCGGGCCCTGGCAGCCCTGCGCCGCCGCGATCCCCAGCGCCACCAGCAGCGTCACCACCACGAAGACGACGAGCCGCTGCCGCAGCAGCTTCGGGTTGGCCGGGCGCCGCCCCGTCGAGGTCGTCCGGGTCCCGGGCCGGGTGCCCGGTCTGCCGTTCGTCCCGTTGGTGCCCTGCGGACGCCTGGCCGGCCGCGCCGACCCGCGCGGCTGCTGCTGCACCGGCCGGCCGCCCCCGGTGCGGGCGGGGGCGGAACGCGCCGCCGACGGCCGGTTCTGCGGGCGCGACCCCGGGGCCGGACCGGCCGCCCGGCGGGTCTGCTGCTCGGTGTACGGGCCGTCCAGCCGGCCGGTCGGGCGGTCCGCCTCCTGGGCCGAACGCTGGACGGGCGGCCGGCTCTCGTGCAGCCCCTGCGCCTCGCGCGCCGCGATCTCCTTGAGCCGCATCGACAGCTGGAGCGTGCTCGGCCGCTCCTCGGGGTCCTTCGCCAGGCAGGCGCTCACCAGCGGCGCCAGCGCGTCGTGCACATCGAAGAGCTGGGGCTCCTCGTGCACCACGCGATACAGCATCACCTCGGAACTGCCGTGCCCGAAGGGGGAGTCGGCCATCGCCGCGTACGCCAGCGTCGCCCCGAGCGAGAACACGTCCGTCGCCGGCGTCACCGCCGCGCCGCGCACCTGCTCCGGCGCGAGGAAGCCGGGCGAGCCCACCGCCGTACCGACGTGCGTGAGCGTGGACGCGCCCGTCGCCCAGGCGATGCCGAAGTCGATGATCCGGGGGCCCTTGGGGGAGAGGAGGATGTTCGACGGCTTCAGGTCCCGGTGGACCACCCCCGCCTCGTGCACCGCGACCAGGCCCTCGGAGAGCGCCGCCCCGATCGAGGCGACCTCGGCGGCCGACAGCGGGCCCTCCTCGGCGACCTTGTCGTGCAGCGAGGGCCCCGGGACGTACTGCGTGGCGAACCAGGGGCGGTCCGCCTCCAGATCGGCGGCGACCAGCCGGGCCGTGCACCCGCCGCGAATCCGCCGGGCGGCGGACACCTCGCGCGCGAACCGGGACCGGAACTCCTGATCCTCCGCCAGGTCCGGGCGGATCACCTTGAGCGCGACGCGCTGGCCCCGCCGGTCCGAGCCCAGATAGACGACGCCCATCCCGCCGGCCCCGAGCCGCCGGTGCAGCCTGAACGAGCCGACGACACGCGGGTCCTCGCGCCGGAGCCGCATCATCGCCATGTCTGCCCATCCCCGCTGCCTGGTACGCCTGACGAGGCACAGCTTACGTACCCGCCGCCCGGGGCGCTCAGAGGCCGCGCCCTCGCGGGACATTCGATTGTCAGTGCCGGGTGGGAGACTTGAGGAGTGGTCAGGGAGCCGCGGATCCAGGCGCCCGGGCCCGTGCGAGATCTCAAAGGTCCGTCGCAGAAGGGGGATTGGGTCAATGAAGGGCGATCGAGTCGAGATAGTCGTGGACGCCGGGGACAGCACCCGGACCTACGAGGTGGTGGCCTCCCGGGCCGGCCGCCGGGTGGAGACCGCGGTCCGCCGCGGTGTGGTCGAAGTGAGTGAAGTCACCAGGAACGGGTCCGTGGTGCGCACGGCCCGCTTCATGGCGACCAGGGTCCTCGCCCTGGTCGAACAGCCGGTACCGAGGGAGGACACCTCCGAGCGCCCCTTCCGGGAAGACCCCAACCCGGCATAGTCCGGTCTCCACCCAGGGGAGTACGCCGGCCGGGCACGGCTCATCCTCCGGGAGGCCCGGGATTCGGTACGCGGGCATGACGCCGCCCGCCCCCCGGTTCCCTAATGTTGAGGTCAAGCGGCGGGCGTCGCACTCGTCCCCCGAGGTCAAACGCCCGCCGCCCCACATCGGGCCAGGAGAGGAACCATGGCTGACACGGCAGCACGGACGGTGGTCCGCACGCGGACACGCGGCTCGTACGCCGCGTCCGGCCGCCGCCACCCGCTGGTGGCGACCGCCATGGTCCTTCCCCTGGCGGCCCTGCTCGTCGTCGTCTTCGGCGGCTGGGAAGCAGTGGTCACACAGGCGTCGTCCGTGGGCGTGATGCTGGGGCGCTGAGCGGCGCCCCGGGTCCGGAAGAGCGGTCCGGACCGGGACATCCGGCCAACAACCCCGTGGGGACGGGGGTGCGGCGGACGGCAGCGTTTGTCCGGTCAGCTGGGGAGCTGACCGGACATCGCGCTGCCCGGGCCGGAACACCTCCGTCAGCCCTCCCGCCCGCGCACGCCCGTCCGGGGCGCGCCCGCGCCCCGGACCTGCCGACCGCCATGGTCCGGGCTGCGGGCGTCTGCCGTTCGCGTACGCCCTGGAGGGGCGTGCCCGGGCTGCGGGGTCGTTGGCTGCCGTGGTGCGGGCTGCTGGCGTGTGTCGTTGGCGTGTGCCTTGCTGGGGCGGGCCCGGGCTGCGGGGCCGTTGGCTGCCGTGGTGCGGGCTGCGGGCGTCTGCCGTTCGCCTGCGCCCTGAGGGGGCGTGCCCCGGGCTCCGGGCTGCCGGCCGCCATGGTCCGGGCTGCGGGCGTCTGCCGTTCGCGTACGCCCTGGAGGGGCGTGCCCGGGCTGAGGGGTCGTTGG
>NZ_VJNO01000081.1 GCF_007096885.1 Streptomyces sp. 130
CCTTCGGTCTTGCGTTTCCGACTCTATCAGACTCTTTCGTGTCCGATTCCCGGTCGAAGCGGGTCAAGCAGTTTTCGCTTTCCAGTTCTTCGCTTTCGCGTTTCCCTTTCCGGCGAGTCCGACTCTATCAGATCCTTTCGGGCCTGATTCCCAGTCAGCGGGGCTTGTCTTCCCGGCCGTTGGGCCGTTCCGACGAGTGAGACATTAGCGGAATCCTGGGCCCCGACGCTAATCGGGGTCGCGCTCCTTCGAACGCGGATTCCTCATTCCGCATAAGCGCACGCCGAGACATGCGACAGCTGTCGCGTGCTCGTTGTAGTTACTGCGGAATGGCTGCCCGGGGACCAACCTGAGTCGGCGCTCACGTCGGACAACTCGGAGCACACTACGGACCGGGAGGGGGCGTGTCAACCCCCGGCCGGGCCGGGGGTGACGAGGCCCTGGTCAGCCGTTGCCGGAGGCCAGCGCGCGGCTGCGGTCTCGGGCCGCTTCGAGTGCGGCGATGAGGGCCGCGCGTACGCCGTGGTTCTCCAGTTCGCGGATGGCGCTGATAGTGGTGCCGGCCGGGCTGGTGACGGCCTCGCGGAGCTTGACCGGGTGCTCGCCGCTGTCCCGGAGCATCACGGCGGCACCGATCGCGGCCTGGACGATGAGGTCATGGGCCTGGGCGCGCGGCAGGCCGAGCAGGATGCCGGCGTCCGTCATCGCCTCGACCAGGAAGTAGAAGTAGGCCGGGCCCGAGCCGGAGAGGGCGGTGGCCGCGTCCTGCTGGGACTCCGGGACGCGCAGGGTCTTGCCGACCCCCTTGAAGATGGCGTCCGTCGAGGCGAGGTGCTCCCCCGTGGCGTGGCTGCCCCCCGAGATGACGGACATGCCCTCGTCCACCAGGACGGGGGTGTTCGGCATGACGCGGACGACCGGGGTGCCGGCGGTGAGGCGGTCCTCGATGTACGCGGTCGTGATGCCGGCCGCCGCGCTGATGACCAGGCGGTCCGCGGTGAGGTGGGGGGCCAGTTCGTCGAGGAGGCGGCCCATGTCCTGGGGCTTGACCGCGAGGATCAGGATGTCCGCCCGCTTCGCGGCCTCCGCGTTGCTGACCGCGTCCACGCCGTACCGGTCGCGCAGTTCGGCGGCCCGGTCCGAGCGGCGGGTGGTGACCAGCAGGTTCGTCGGGCGCCAGCCGGCCCGGATCATGCCGCTGAGCAGGGCCTCGCCGATCTTGCCGGTGCCGAGGACTGCAACTGTCTGGGTCATGCCGTTCACCCTCCGGGCGGTGCTCGATGTGCGCGGTGCTCAGTGCTCGTCGGCGTCATCTTCGCACCGCCCCGTCAGGCCGTGCGGCGGCGGAGGGTGGCCGCGCCGAGGGCCAGGACGAGCAGGGCGCAGCCCGCCACGACGAGGACGTCGCGGACGAAGTCCCCGGTCACCTCGGTGTGGTGGAGCACCTCGTTCATCCCGTCCACGGCGTACGACATCGGCAGCACGTTCGAGATGGCCTCCAGGAACGGCGCCATCCGGTCGCGCGCGATGAAGAGGCCGCAGAGCAGCAGCTGCGGGAAGATCACCGCGGGCATGAACTGCACCGCCTGGAACTCGGAGGCCGCGAACGCCGAGACGAACAGGCCGAGCGCCGTGCCGAGCAGCGCGTCGAGCACGGCGACCAGGAGCAGCAGCCACGGCGACCCCATGACGTCCAGGCCGAGGGCCCACACCGAAAGGCCGGTGGCCAGGAGCGACTGGAGGACGGCGACGGCGCCGAAGGCCAGCGCGTACCCCGCGATGAGGTCGCCCTTGCCGAGCGGCATCGACAGCAGGCGCTCCAGGGTGCCGGAGGTGCGTTCGCGCAGGGTGGCGATCGAGGTCACCAGGAACATCGTGATCAGCGGGAAGATCCCGAGCAGTGAGGCGCCGATCGAGTCGAAGGTCTGCGGGCTGCCGTCGAAGACGTACCGCAGCAGCGTGATCAGGAGGACCGGGACCAGCAGGAGCAGCGCGACCGTACGCGGGTCGTGGGCGAGCTGGCGCAGGACGCGGGCGGCCGTGGCGAGGGCGCGGGCCGGGCTCAGGGGGGCTGTCGTGCTGCTCATCGGGCGTTCTCCTCGCGGTGGGCGGCCTCGTCGACCAGGTGCAGGAAGGCCGCTTCGACGGTGTCGGTGCCGGCGGCGGCGCGCAGGGCGTCCGGGGTGTCGTCGGCGAGGATCTCGCCCCCGCGCATGAGGAGGAGGCGGTGGCAGCGCTCGGCCTCGTCCATGACGTGGGAGGAGATGAGGAGCGCGGTGCCGCGTTCGGCGGCGAGGGTGTGGAAGAGCTGCCACAGGTCGCGGCGCAGGACCGGGTCGAGGCCGACGGTCGGTTCGTCCAGGACGAGCAGGTCCGGGGTGCCGAGGAGGGCGACGGCGAGGGACACGCGGGTGCGCTGGCCGCCGGAGAGGTTGCCGGCGAGGGCGTCCTCGTGGCTGGTCAGGTCGACCTCGGCGAGCGCGCGGGTGACGGCCTCGCGGCGGGTGTCGCGGTGGGCGCGGCCCGGCCGGAGGATCGCCGCGAAGTAGTCGAGGTTCTGGCGGACGGTGAGGTCGGTGTAGACGGAGGCCGCCTGGGTGACGTACCCGACGCGGGGGCGGAGGGAGGGGTGGCCGGCGGGGCTGCCGAGGACCTGGAGGGTGCCGGTGACCTTGGCCTGGGTGCCCACGACGGCGCGCATGAGGGTCGATTTGCCGCAGCCGGAGGGGCCGAGGAGGCCGGTGATCCTGCCGGCTTCGACGGTGAAGTCGAGGCCCTTGAGGACCGTGCGGCTGCCTCGTTGGACGGTGAGGCCACGGGCCTCGACGGCGACGCCCGAAGAATTCATCATGTGATGAATATGGGCTCCGGCGGGCAGCACCGTCAAGGGACGGGGCGGGCCCGGGGCTCAGCACACGGCCGCGTGCAGCTCCACGACGTACGCCTCCTCAACCGTGCCGTCCGGGAAGTCGGCCAGGAGCCGGGTCCGCTCCTCGGCGAGGAAGTCCCGGGCCGCGTCGTCGTCGATGGTCAGGAACGCGGAGTGGCTGCCGAGGTTGTCGAGGTGGGTGGTGAGGGGGACGCGCCGGGTCCACGGGACGCGGCGGCACGTGAAGGCGAGGTCCGGCGGCAGGTCGCGGTCCTGCACGGCCGAGCGCCTGGGGCCCAGTTGTTCCGGGCCGACGCCGAAGAAGCGGACGAGCCGTTCCTCCTGGGCGGCGAGCCACGGGACGGTGTCGTCGGTGACGTTCCACCAGAGGGCGAGCGTGCCGCCCGGCCGCAGGACGCGCCGGACCTCGGCGGCGGAGCGGGTGTGGTCGGTCCAGTGCCAGGACTGGGCGTACGTGATCAGGTCGGCCGAGGCGGTCGCGAAGGGGAGCCGGTTGCCGTCGCCCCGTACGAGCGGGACGTCCGGGAGGTCCCGGCGGAGCTGGGCGGCCATGCCGGGCCCGGGCTCGACGGCGACGACGCGCGCGCCCCGGTCGCGGAGGCGGCGGGTGGAGATGCCGGTGCCCGCGCCCACGTCCAGGGTGCGGGCCCCTCGCAAGGGGCGGCCGGCGATGTTCTCGACGGCGTCGAACAGCGCGTCCGGGTAGCTGGGGCGGGCGGCGGCGTACTGGGCGGCGGCCCGGTCGAAGGACAGGGCGCGCGTGGGGCCCGGGACGGCGTTCGGTGAGTGTGTCGTGGCCATGCGGCCATCGTGCCCCCCGGACGCCCGGAGGCGTCAGCCGCGGCGGCCCTTCTTCCGGCGGGCGGCCGGGTTTCCGGGACGGCGTTCGGTGAGTGTGTCGTGGCCATGCGGCCATCGTGCCCCCCGGACGCCCGGAGGCGTCAGCCGCGGCGGCCCTTCTTCCGGCGGGCGGCCGGGTTTCCGGGACGGCGTTCGCTGAGTGTGTCGTGGCCATGCGGCCATCGTGCCCCCCGGACGCCCGGAGGCGTCTGCCGCGGCGGCCCTTCTTCCGGCGGGCGGCCGGGTTTCCGGGACGGCGTTCGGTGAGTGTGTCGTGGCCATGCGGCCATCGTGCCCCCCGGACGCCCGGAGGCGTCAGCCGCGGCGGCCCTTCTTCCGGCGGGCGGCCGGGTTTCCGGTGCGGGAGGCGCGGCGCTTCGCGTACCGGGCGGCGGCCTCCTCGTACTCCCTGCGCCGCAGCCCCTCGCCGGGCGCCTCGGTGAACGTACGGAAGAAGTACGCGAGCAGTGAGCCGACGAAGCCGATGGCCTTCAGGCCGCGCAGGTTCTCCTCGCGCGCCGGGTCGGCCGGGCGGCGGCCGAAGCCCTCCCAGGTCTTGCGGAAGGCGATCGCGCTGCAGATGGCGAACATCGCGACGACCAGCACGCCGACGAAGCCGCCGACGTCGGCGATCTCCAGCCCCTGGTACGCGAAGCGCAGGACGAAACAGGCGGCGACGGCAGCGAGGAGGGAGCCGACGGCGGCCCCCACGCGGCGCAGCCCGTAGTGGCCGTCGGGGGCGACCCAGGTGGTGCCGAAGAAGCGGAGGGGCGCGGGCTGCGGGCCCGGCGGAATCGCGGGCGCGGACGGGGCGGGGGCCGCGCCTTCGGGGGTCTCGCTGTTCTCGCTCACGGGGGCGATTATCCCGCAGGTCCGGTGGCGGCCGGGGGGGGGGGGGGGGGGGCCCCCCCCCGCCCCGGGGGGGCCGCGCGGGGGGGGGGGGGGCCCCCCCCCCGGGGGGGGGGGGCCCCGCCCCCGGGGCCCCCGCCGCGGCGCCCCCCCCGGGG
>NZ_VJNO01000129.1 GCF_007096885.1 Streptomyces sp. 130
GGTGACGGGGAGTCGATGGCGCCGCTGTCGCGCGACCTGGTCGCCGCCTACCGGGCCCGTCTCGAAGGCCGGGCGCCGCGGTTCGACGCGCTCGCGGTGCAGTACGCGGACTACGCGCTGTGGCAGGAGAAGCTGCTCGGCGACGAGAACGACCCCGGCAGCCGGGCCTTCGGCCAGTACAGCTACTGGAAGGCCGAGCTGGCGGGCGTGCCGCAGCCGTTGCAACTGCCAACCGACCGGCCGAGGCCGCCCGTCGCCAGCCACCGAGGCGACCGCGTCGCCTTCGTCGTCGAACCCGAGCTCTTCGCCGCGGTGAACGAGTTGGCGACCCGCGAGGGCGCGACCGTGTCGATGGTGCTGCAGTCGGCGCTCGCCGTCCTGCTGCGCCAGCTCGGCGCCGGCGACGACGTCACGATCGGCTCGCCGATCGCCGGGCGCACCGACGAGGCCCTTGCCGGGCTCGTCGGG
>NZ_VJNO01000082.1 GCF_007096885.1 Streptomyces sp. 130
CGCCCCCCCCCCCCCCCCCGCCCGCGCGGCGGGCGGGGGGGGGGGGGGGGCCCCCCCCCCCCCCCCCCGCACAGGCTCACCGCCGGGCGACACCCTCCGCACGGGCCGCCGCCGCCACGGCGGCCGTCACCGCCGGGGCGACCCGCTCGTCGAACGGCGACGGGATCACGTAGTCCGCCGCCAGCTCGTCGCCGACGACGTCGGCCAACGCGTTGGCCGCCGCGATCTTCATGCCCTCCGTGATCCGGGAGGCCCGCACCTGGAGCGCCCCCGCGAAGATACCGGGGAACGCCAGCACGTTGTTGATCTGGTTCGGGTAGTCCGACCGCCCCGTGGCCACGACGGACGCGTACTTGTGGGCGATGTCCGGGTGGACCTCCGGGTTCGGGTTGGCCATCGCGAAGACGAAGGCCCCCGGTGCCATCGAGGCGACCGCCGCCTCCGGCACCGTACCGCCGGAGACGCCGATGAAGACGTCCGCGCCGGCGAGCGCCACCTCCAGGGGGCCCGAGATGCCCGCCCGGTTGGTGAGCTCCGCCAGCTCCCGCTTGACGTCCGTCAGGTCCTCGCGGTCCCGGCTGACGATGCCCTTGCGGTCCGCGACGGCCACGTCCCCGAGCCCCGCCTCCAGCAGGAACTTGGCGATGGCGACCCCGGCCGCGCCGGCGCCGGAGATCACCGCGCGCAGGTCGCCCAGGCTGCGCCCGGACAGCTTCGCGGCGTTGCGCAGGGCGGCCAGGGTGACGACGGCCGTGCCGTGCTGGTCGTCGTGGAAGACCGGAATGTCCAGCCGCTCCTGGAGCTTGCGCTCGATCTCGAAGCAGCGCGGCGCCGAGATGTCCTCCAGGTTCACCCCGCCGAAGGAGGGGGCGAGCCGGACGACGGTCTCCACGATCTCGTCCGCGTCGGTGGTCGCGAGCGCGATCGGCACCGCGTCCACGCCGCCGAACTGCTTGAAGAGGATGGCCTTGCCCTCCATCACGGGGAGGGACGCCTCGGGACCGATGTCCCCGAGGCCGAGCACCGCCGTGCCGTCCGTGACGACGGCGACGACCTGTGACTTCCAGGTGTAGTCGTGGACGAGCTCCGGCTGCTCCGCGATCGCGCTGCACACCTTCGCCACGCCCGGCGTGTACGCGAGGGACAGGTCGTCCCGGTCCCGGATCGGGACGGTGGCCCGCACGGCCATCTTCCCGCCCCGGTGGAGCGCGAAGGCCGGATCGAACGGCTCGTCGGTGGTGCTTTCGGTACTGCTGTCGCTGCGAGGATTGACGATCTCCGCTGCCATGGTGTTGACCCCTTAAGTCTTCATCGTTTGAGGGTGGCCACTCCTGGTTGAGGAGGGGTGGGCGGGCACCGCGTACGCGCCCTGCGCCTGACGGTTGGCCCGCCCCGGCAGGGGGTGATACGTACGCGCGGGCGCGCCGCACACGCGCCCTGAGCCCCGGATGAGGGGTGTAAAGGTCTTTCTTACCGGACGGACCTGGTCGCGGACGAGTCCATATGCGCTCCGTGACATGACTCATATCGGGCTGCCATTTCAACAGGTCAGCCTCGTGCCGGACCTGAGTCCGGCACGCGAGACGCGCCGCAGATCCTCCGGTCGCGAGGAGGAAACCCCATAAAAGGTCCGGCCTTGGTGTACCGGCCTCAAGAGGTTCGGGGATCGCCCGTTACCCGATTTTGACATGCCGGGCCCCCTGTTCGGGCTAATCCGCATGGCAACATGCCGTAATCACACAAGGCGGCGACACCCGACGCTGTGTGCCAATACCGCCTGGCGAACCGTCCCCACCTGCCGGAGGAACCCGAACATGACCGCACGCTCCACCCGTCGTACGGCCGCGACCACCCGCATCGCCGCGGTCGGCGCCATCGCGGTCGCCGGCACCATGCTGCTGACCGCCTGTGGCGACCAGACGAAGAACAACGACTCGGCGTCGACCGGGGCGAGCACCGGCGCGTCCGCGGGTACGGCCTCCCCCGCCGACCTGCTGCCCGCGGAGATCAAGTCCAAGGGCGTCATCCGCGTCGGCTCCGACATCGCCTACCCGCCGGTCGAGTTCAAGGACGAGTCCGGCAAGACGGCGGGTATCGACCCCGACCTCGGCGCCGCGCTCGGCAAGGTGCTGGGCGTCGAGTTCAAGTTCGAGAACGGCACGTTCGACACCCTGGTCACCGGTCTGCGCGCCAAGCGGTACGACATCGCGATGTCGGCGATGACGGACAGCAAGGAGCGCCAGGAGGGCATCGACCCGGAGACGAAGAAGAAGGTGGGCGAGGGCGTCGACTTCGTCGACTACTTCACCGCCGGTGTCTCGATCTACACCAAGAAGGGCGACGACCAGGGCATCAAGACCTGGGCCGACCTCTGCGGCAAGAAGATCGCGGTCCAGCGCAACACCGTCTCGCACGACCTGGCCAAGGACGAGTCGAAGAAGTGCGCCGGCGGCAAGAAGATCGCCATCGAGGCGTACGACACCGACCTCGAGGCCCAGACCCGCATCCGCTCGGGCGGCGCCGACGCCGGCTCCTCCGACTTCCCGGTCGCCGCGTACGCGGTGAAGACCTCGGGCGGCGGCAAGGACTTCCAGATCGTCGGCGACCAGGTCGAGGCGGCCCCGTACGGCATCGCGATCGCCAAGGGCAACGACAAGCTCACCCAGGCCATCAAGGCGGCCATGGACGAGATCATCAAGAGCGGCGAGTACGACAAGATCATCGCCAAGTGGGGCGTCGAGGCCGGTGCGGTCACCGAGGCCAAGGTGAACGGCGGGTCCTGACCCGAGCCGGCACTGAAAGGCATCAGCCGTGACTGACATCAAGAAGACGGGACCGGCCGACGAGCCGCCCGCATCCTCCGCCGCGGCGGCGGCACCCGTACCGGAGGCCATCCGGGCCATCCCGGTCCGGCACTACGGCCGGTACGTCTCGGCGCTGATCGCCATCGCCGTACTCGCGTCCATCGTCTACGCCTTCAGCCAGGGCAGGATCAACTGGGGCGCGATCCCGGACTACTTCTTCGACGACCGCATCATCGACGGCGTGGGCCAGACCCTGCTGCTCACCGCCCTCTCGATGCTGATCGGCGTGGTCGGCGGCGTCCTGCTCGCCGTCATGCGCCTGTCGAAGAACCCGGTGACGTCGTCCATCGCGTGGTTCTACATCTGGTTCTTCCGGGGCACACCCGTCCTGGTGCAGCTGTTCGTGTGGTTCAACCTGGGTCTGGTCTTCGAGTACATCAACCTCGGGCCGATCTACAAGGACTACTGGTCCAGCTTCATGACGCCGCTGCTCACGGCGCTGCTCGGGCTCGGCCTCAACGAGGCCGCGTACATGGCGGAGATCTGCCGGGCCGGTCTGCTCTCGGTGGACGAGGGCCAGACCGAGGCGTCGCACGCGCTGGGCATGAGCCACTCCAAGACCCTCCGGCGCGTCGTGATCCCGCAGGCCATGCGGGTGATCGTGCCGCCCACGGGCAACGAGGTCATCAACATGCTGAAGACGACCTCGCTGGTGGCGGCCGTGCAGTTCTACGAACTCTTCAAGAACGCGCAGGACATCGGGCAGGCGTCCGGGGCGCCGGTGGAGATGTACTTCCTCGCCGCCGCCTGGTATCTGATCATGACCTCGGTGCTCAGCGTCGGGCAGTACTACCTGGAGCGGTACTACGCGCGTGGATCGAGCCGCAGCCTGCCGCCGACCCCGTTCCAGAAGCTGAGGGCCACCGTGCTCTCGGTGGGCCGCCCGAAGGGAGGCATCGCATGACCGCGATGGTGAAGGCCGAGGGCGTCCACAAGTCCTTCGGCACCGCGCACATCCTCAAGGGCATCGACCTGGAGGTCGCCCCGCGGGAGGTCTTCTGCCTGATCGGCCCGTCCGGCTCCGGCAAGTCGACGTTCCTGCGGTGCATCAACCACCTGGAGCAGATCAGCGCCGGACGGCTCTACGTCGACGGCGAGCTGGTGGGCTACCGCCAGAAGGGCGACAAGCTCTACGAGCTCAAGGACAGCGAAGTCGCCCTGAAGCGCCGGGACATCGGCATGGTCTTCCAGCGCTTCAACCTGTTCCCGCACATGACGGCGCTGGAGAACGTCATGGAGGCGCCCGTGCAGGTGCGCCGCGAGGCCAAGGCGGTCGCCCGGGCCCGCGCCGAACGGCTGCTCGACCGGGTCGGCCTGGCCGACAAGGCCGGGAACTACCCCTCGCAGCTCTCCGGCGGGCAGCAGCAGCGGGTGGCCATCGCCCGGGCGCTGGCCATGGAGCCGAAGCTGATGCTCTTCGACGAGCCCACGTCGGCGCTCGACCCGGAGCTGGTCGGCGACGTGCTCGACGTGATGCGGGGCCTCGCCGAGGACGGCATGACGATGATCGTCGTCACGCACGAGATGGGCTTCGCCCGCGAGGTCGGCGACGCGCTGGTCTTCATGGACGACGGCGTGGTGGTCGAGTCGGGCCACCCGCGCGACGTCCTGACCAACCCGCACCACGACCGGACGAAGTCGTTCCTGTCGAAGGTGCTGTAGGCGGTACGGGAGAGGGCGGTACGGGCCCCCGGGCCCGTACCCCCCGTCCGGCGTCCCGGCGGCGTGCCCCCGCCCGGGGGCGTGCCCCGTCCCG
>NZ_VJNO01000083.1 GCF_007096885.1 Streptomyces sp. 130
GGGTGGAGCCTGGCCCGGGTCCTCTCCCTCGTCCTGGACCACCACACCGCGCACCAGCACGGCACCCCGCCCCCCACCCTCAGCGGAGGCCGGCTGGCCGACCAGGCGCGCTGGCTCCGGCGCCAGGACGTCAGGGCCGCCGAGGAGTACTGGCGGGGGTCCCTGGCAGGCTTCGAGGAACCGGTGCAGCTGCCCGTGGACCGGCCCGTCGAGCACTCCCGCCACACCCGCTCGTCGGAGCGGGTCGACGTCACCCTCACCCCCGGACTCACCGCCGAGCTGCAGGCGTTCGCGCGCCGCAACCGGCTGACCGTCAACGCGGTGGTGCAGGGTGTCTGGGCGCTCATGCTCGCCGGGCGCAGCGGCCGGGAGGACGTGGTCTTCGGCGCGACGACGTCCGGGCGGCCCACCGACCTGCCCGGTGCCGAGGACATGATCGGCCTGTTCATCAACTCCCTGCCGGTACGCGTCCGCCTCGACCCGGACCGCCCGGTCATCGACTGGCTGCGCGCCCTGCAGGAGGAGCAGGTCCGGGCCCGCCGCTACGACTACCTCCCCCTCACCCGCGTACAGGCGCTCAGCGACCTCGACCCCGAGCAGCGGCTGTTCGACAGCCTCGTCGTCTTCGCGAACTACCCGGTCGACACCGACGCGGCCGCCGCCCAAGGGCTGGCCGTCAGCGGCATCAGCGCCGTCGAGGCCACCAACTACCCCCTCAACCTGGCCGCCTACACGGGTGACAGCCTCACCCTCTCCCTGCTCTACGACCCGGAGGTCTTCGACCAGGGCACCGTGCGGGCGCTCCGTGACGACCTGCTCCTCCAGGCCGCGGCCGTCGTCCGCGCCGCTCCCGGGGACACCCTCGGCCACCTCGCCCTGGTCACCCCCGACGAGCACCACCGCCTCCTCGAAGAGTGGGGCAGCGGCGCACCCGGTGACGGCGGCACCACCCTCACGGCCGTCTTCGCGGACCAGGCCGCCCGGGTGCCCGGGCGGACCGCGCTCAGCGTCGACGGCCGGGACATCAGCTACGCCGAGCTCGAGGCACGCGCCAACCGCCTCGCACACCGGCTGGTCGACGCCGGGGTCCGCCCCGACGCCCGCGTGGGTGTCTGCCTCGGGCGCCGGGCCGAGCTGTTCGTGACCCTGCTGGCGGTCCTCAAGGCCGGCGGCGGCTATGTGCCGCTCGACCCCACCTACCCGGCCGACCGTCTCGCGTTCATGGTCACGGACTCCGGCGCGGACCTCGTCGTCACCGACCACGCGTGCGTCACCGCCCTGCCGCCCACGGACGTCCGGCTGCTGCTCCTGGACGACGCCGAGGAGGCCGCCGACCTCGCCTCCCGGCCCGCGACCGCCCCCGAGGTGACGGTCCACCCGGACAACCTGGCCCACGTCATCTACACCTCCGGCTCCACCGGCCGCCCCAAGGGCGCCGTCCTCCCGCACCGGGGCGTGCTGCGCATGGCGCGCGACCCGAAGCTCGCCCTCACCGACCAGGACGTCGTCGGCCAGCTCGCGACCGTCTCCTTCGACGCCGGGACCCTGGAGATCTGGAGCGCCTGGCTCAACGGCGCGGCCCTCGCCGTCAGCCCCTCCCGCTCCATGTCCGCCGCCGAACTCGGCAAGTTCCTGCAGGGCGCCGGAGTCTCCGCCGTCTGGATCACGGCCGGGCTGTTCCACGAGATCGTGGACAGCGACATCCAGGTCCTGGCCGGGCTGCGGCTCCTCATGTCCGGCGGCGACACCCTCTCCCCGGCACACTGCCGCAAGGTCGTCACCGAACTGCCCGGCGTCCGCATGATCAACGGCTACGGGCCCACCGAATGCACCGTCTTCACCACCCTGTTCGTGGTCAACGGCAACTACGGCGGAAGCGGCCCGATGCCCATCGGCACACCCATCGCCGGCACCCGGCTCCGGGTCCTCGACCACGCGCTGCGCCCCGTTCCGGCCGGTGTGCCCGGGGAGCTGTACGTCTGCGGCGACGGCCTCGGACGCGGCTACGTGAACCGGCCCGGCATCACCGCGACACGGTTCGTCGCCGACCCGTTCGGCGCCCCCGGCGAGCGGATGTACCGCACCGGAGACCTGGTGCGCTGGCTGCCCGACGGCAACCTCGGCTTCGTCTCGCGCACCGACTTCCAGGTCAAGATCCGCGGCCTGCGCGTCGAACTCGGCGAGATCGAGGCCGCCCTGACCGCCCACCCGGAGGTGGCCCAGGCGCTGGTGCTGGCCCGCGAGGACCAGCCCGGCAGCAAGCGGCTCGTCGCCTACGTCGTACCCGTCGCCGAGGACCGCGCCCCGTCCCCGCAGGAGCTGAAGGACTCCGTCGGCGGCACCCTGCCCGCCTACATGGTGCCCTCGGCCGTGGTCGTCCTGCCCGTCTTCCCGCTCAACCCCAACGGCAAGGTCGACCGCCGTGCCCTGCCGTCGCCGGAGGAGGCCCGGGGCGACCGCCCGGAAGCCACGGCCCCCCGCACCCCCGCCGAGGAACTGCTCGCCGGGATCTGGGGCGACGTGCTGGGCGTCGGGGAGTTCGGCGTCGAGGACAACTTCTTCGACCTCGGCGGCGACTCGATCCGCAGCATCCAGGTCATCTCGCGCATCCGGGAACTCTTCGTCATCGACCTGCCCGCCCGGGCCCTCTTCGACAACCCCACCGTCGCCGACCTGGCGGCGGCCATCGAGGCACAGGTCATCGCCGAGGCCGAGGGCACCACCGCCGGACCGACCGGCTGACCCCCGCGTCCCACCCCGTTCACCGCCCGCCGGGCGACACCCGGCAGGCCCCATCGCACTTCGCAAACCCCGTGGAGGAGAACCCATGGACGCGGCGGCATCCCGCGAGAGCTGGCTGGAGTCCCTGCCCGAGCACGTGCGGGACAGCCTGCGCGCACGCCTCGCAGGCGGCACCGCACGCACACCCGGCGGCCGGATCGAACCGGTGCAGCGGACCGGCAGGCCACCCCTGTCGTACGCGCAGCAGCGCCTCTGGTTCCTCGACGAGTTCGACCCCGGCAGCGCCGAGTACAACTCCTGCCTCTCGCTGCGCCTCACCGGCGGCCTCGACGTCGCCGCCCTCGCGGCGGCCCTGTCCGCCCTGGTCGCCCGGCACGAGTCGCTGCGTACGACCTTCGACGCAGTTGACGGCGAGGGCTACCAGGTCATCGGAGAGCCGTTCGCCGTACCGGTGCCCGTGGTGCCGGTGCCCGGGCCCGCCGACGACGAACGGGACGTCATCCTCGCCAACCTGCTGCGGGCCGAGGCCGCGCGCCCCTTCGACCTGCGCACCGGCCCCCTGCTGCGGACCGTGCTCGTCCGGCTGGCCGCCGAGGAACACGTCCTCGCGATCACGATGCACCACATCATCACGGACGGCTGGTCCATGGGCGTACTCGGCCGCGAGCTCGCCGCCCTCTACGACCGGGCCGCCACCACCGGCACGTACGACCCCGGCCTGCTGCTCGCCGGCAGCGCACTGCCGCCGCTGCCCGTGCAGTACGCCGACTTCGCCGCCTGGCAGCGCACCACCCTCACCGGCCCCGCGCTGGAGCGCCGCCTCGCCCACTGGACGTCGAAGCTCGACGGCATCGTCCCGCTGGAACTCCCCACCGACCGCCCCCGGCCCGCCGTCCGCACCTCCGCGGGCGCCCAGCACCTCTTCACGCTGCCCGCCGACACCACCCGCCGGCTCACCGAGGTGGCCCGCGCCCACAACGCCACCCTGTTCATGGCGGTCACCGCGCTCAGCCAGCTCGCCCTGTCCCGCTGGACCGGGCAGACCGACATCGCCGTCGGCACCACCGTGTCCGGACGGGACCGGGCCGAGACCGAAGGGCTCATCGGCTTCTTCGTCAACACCC
This sequence comes from Streptomyces sp. 130, assembly GCF_007096885.1. Classification (GTDB taxonomy): domain Bacteria; phylum Actinomycetota; class Actinomycetes; order Streptomycetales; family Streptomycetaceae; genus Streptomyces. The sequence goes on from NZ_VJNO01000083.1 coordinate 3,867, forward strand.
TCGTGCTCCGTACCGAGGTCGAGGAACCCCTCCCCTTCGGACGGTTCCTCGACGGGGTGCGCGAAACGGTGCTGGAGGCGTTCGCCCACGCCGACGTGCCGTTCGAACGGGTCGTGGACGCCGTGGTCACCG
>NZ_VJNO01000084.1 GCF_007096885.1 Streptomyces sp. 130
TCCAGAGCCACTACGTCGGCAAGTGTCCGACGGTGGTCAGCTCATGGGTGGAACGTTGACTACTCGGCACGGCAAGTTGTTTGTCACTAGTACTGCTTCGGCGTGGAACGTGGTGGATGGCTTACCGGGTCGGGCACGCTGTTGGGTATCTGAAGGTGCGGCCGTCATGGTCGTCCTTCGGTTGCCGGCCCCAGTGAACTCGCCCGGTTTCGGGTGGGGTGGTGGGTGGCTGGTCGTTGTTTGAGAACTGCACAGTGGACGCGAGCATCTGTGGCCAAGTTTTTAAGGGCGCACGGTGGATGCCTTGGCACCAGGAACCGATGAAGGACGTGGGAGGCCACGATAGGCCCCGGGGAGCTGTCAACCGAGCTTTGATCCGGGGGTGTCCGAATGGGGAAACCCGGCAGTCGTCATGGGCTGTCACCCGCTGCTGAACACATAGGCAGTGTGGAGGGAACGCGGGGAAGTGAAACATCTCAGTACCCGCAGGAAGAGAAAACAACCGTGATTCCGGGAGTAGTGGCGAGCGAAACTGGATGAGGCCAAACCGTATGCGTGTGATACCCGGCAGGGGTTGCGCATGCGGGGTTGTGGGATCTCTCTTTTACGGTCTGCCGGCCGTGAGACGAGTCAGAAACCGTTGGTGTAGGCGAAGGACATGCGAAAGGTCCGGCGTAGAGGGTAAGACCCCCGTAGCTGAAACATTAGCGGCTTGTTTGAGAGACACCCAAGTAGCACGGGGCCCGAGAAATCCCGTGTGAATCTGGCGGGACCACCCGTTAAGCCTAAATATTCCCTGGTGACCGATAGCGGATAGTACCGTGAGGGAATGGTGAAAAGTACCGCGGGAGCGGAGTGAAATAGTACCTGAAACCGTGTGCCTACAAGCCGTGGGAGCGTCGGATGTGTGCTTGCACATGTCTCGTGACTGCGTGCCTTTTGAAGAATGAGCCTGCGAGTTAGCGGTGTGTAGCGAGGTTAACCCGTGTGGGGAAGCCGTAGCGAAAGCGAGTCCGAACAGGGCGGTTGAGTTGCACGCTCTAGACCCGAAGCGGAGTGATCTAGCCATGGGCAGGTTGAAGCGGAGGTAAGACTTCGTGGAGGACCGAACCCACCAGGGTTGAAAACCTGGGGGATGACCTGTGGTTAGGGGTGAAAGGCCAATCAAACTCCGTGATAGCTGGTTCTCCCCGAAATGCATTTAGGTGCAGCGTCGTGTGTTTCTTGCCGGAGGTAGAGCACTGGATAGGCGATGGGCCCTACCGGGTTACTGACCTTAGCCAAACTCCGAATGCCGGTAAGTGAGAGCGCGGCAGTGAGACTGTGGGGGATAAGCTCCATGGTCGAGAGGGAAACAGCCCAGAGCATCGACTAAGGCCCCTAAGCGTACGCTAAGTGGGAAAGGATGTGGAGTCGCAGAGACAACCAGGAGGTTGGCTTAGAAGCAGCCACCCTTGAAAGAGTGCGTAATAGCTCACTGGTCAAGTGATTCCGCGCCGACAATGTAGCGGGGCTCAAGCGTACCGCCGAAGTCGTGTCATTCATACACATAGGGTTAACGCCTGTATGGATGGGTAGGGGAGCGTCGTGTGCCGGGTGAAGCAGCCGTGGAAGCGAGTTGTGGACGGTTCACGAGTGAGAATGCAGGCATGAGTAGCGATACACACGTGAGAAACGTGTGCGCCGATTGACTAAGGGTTCCTGGGTCAAGCTGATCTGCCCAGGGTAAGTCGGGACCTAAGGCGAGGCCGACAGGCGTAGTCGATGGACAACCGGTTGATATTCCGGTACCCGCTTTGAAACGCCCAATACTGAGCCCATTAATGCTAAGTCCGTGAAGCCGGCCCGATCTCTTCGGAGTTGAGGGTAGTGGTGGAGCCGACGAACCAAGGTGGTAGTAGGTAAGCGATGGGGTGACGCAGGAAGGTAGTCCAGCCCGGGCGGTGGTTGTCCCGGGGTAAGGGTGTAGGCCGTGTGGTAGGCAAATCCGTCACACGTTGAGGCTGAGACCTGATGCCGAGCCGATTGTGGTGAAGTGGATGATCCTATGCTGTCGAGAAAAGCCTCTAGCGAGTTTCATGGCGGCCCGTACCCTAAACCGACTCAGGTGGTCAGGTAGAGAATACCGAGGCGTTCGGGTGAACTATGGTTAAGGAACTCGGCAAAATGCCCCCGTAACTTCGGGAGAAGGGGGGCCATCACTGGTGAGAGCACTTGCTGCTTGAGCTGGGGGTGGCCGCAGAGACCAGCGAGAAGCGACTGTTTACTAAAAACACAGGTCCGTGCGAAGCCGTAAGGCGATGTATACGGACTGACGCCTGCCCGGTGCTGGAACGTTAAGGGGACCGGTTAGCTGCTCTTCGGGGTGGCGAAGCTGAGAACTTAAGCGCCAGTAAACGGCGGTGGTAACTATAACCATCCTAAGGTAGCGAAATTCCTTGTCGGGTAAGTTCCGACCTGCACGAATGGCGTAACGACTTCTCGACTGTCTCAACCATAGGCCCGGTGAAATTGCACTACGAGTAAAGATGCTCGTTTCGCGCAGCAGGACGGAAAGACCCCGGGACCTTTACTATAGTTTGATATTGGTGTTCGGTTCGGCTTGTGTAGGATAGGTGGGAGACTTTGAAGCGGCCACGCCAGTGGTTGTGGAGTCGTCGTTGAAATACCACTCTGGTCGTGCTGGATGTCTAACCTGGGTCCGTGATCCGGATCAGGGACAGTGTCTGATGGGTAGTTTAACTGGGGCGGTTGCCTCCTAAAGGGTAACGGAGGCGCCCAAAGGTTCCCTCAGCCTGGTTGGCAATCAGGTGTTGAGTGTAAGTGCACAAGGGAGCTTGACTGTGAGACCGACGGGTCGAGCAGGGACGAAAGTCGGGACTAGTGATCCGGCAGTGGCTTGTGGAAGCGCTGTCGCTCAACGGATAAAAGGTACCCCGGGGATAACAGGCTGATCTTCCCCAAGAGTCCATATCGACGGGATGGTTTGGCACCTCGATGTCGGCTCGTCGCATCCTGGGGCTGGAGTCGGTCCCAAGGGTTGGGCTGTTCGCCCATTAAAGCGGTACGCGAGCTGGGTTTAGAACGTCGTGAGACAGTTCGGTCCCTATCCGCTGTGCGCGTAGGAATATTGAGAAGGGCTGTCCCTAGTACGAGAGGACCGGGACGGACGAACCTCTGGTGTGCCAGTTGTTCTGCCAAGGGCATGGCTGGTTGGCTACGTTCGGAAAGGATAACCGCTGAAAGCATCTAAGCGGGAAGCCTGCTTCAAGATGAGTATTCCCACCAACTTGATTGGTTAAGGCTCCCAGTAGACGACTGGGTTGATAGGCCAGATGTGGAAGCCCGGTAACGGGTGGAGCTGACTGGTACTAATAGGCCGAGGGCTTGTCCTCAGTTGCTCGCGTCCACTGTGTT
>NZ_VJNO01000085.1 GCF_007096885.1 Streptomyces sp. 130
CGCCCACCCAGGCGGGTGGGCGACCAGCCCCTTCCACACGAAAGCCCTTCAGGTGAGCGGCTTCTCACCGTTGCGGATGCGGACCAGCACCTCGATGCCGTCCAGGACCCGCTGGAGACCGAAGGTGAAGTCGTCCTCGGGCTCGTCGAACGCCCCGGCCTCCAGCAGCTCGACAAGAGCGGGGAAGGACGTGGAGTCGGCGTACTTGGCCAGCGCGCGACCGTAGTTGGCCATCAGGTCCGTGTCACTGATGTCCTGGGTGACGACCCCGAGCGACATCTGCACGTTGTTGCGCACGTAGCCGATCATCAGCATCATCACGGACAGTTTGTCGTCCGGCCGCAGGCTGGTGCCGCCCAGCGTGCGAAGGCCGCACTCCAGCCAGCTGAGCTGCCCCGGCTCCAGGGGCGGCCCGCTCACCGAGATCTGCAGCATCCAGGGGTGCCGGTGGAAGACCTCCTGGAAGGCGCGGGCCCACTGCTCCAGCCCGCCCCGCCAGTCACCGTCGGCCGTGTCGACCTGGGGCGGGGTGCCATAGGCCATGTCGAGCATCAGCTGCCGCAGCTCGTCCTTGCTCGACACGTGGCGGTACAGCGACATGGTGCCGAAGTCGAGGCTCTTGGCCACGCGGGACATGGACAGGCCGGCGAGACCGTCGGCGTCCGCCGACTCGATCGCGGCCGTCACGATGCGCTCGACACTCAGACCGGTACGTACAGCGCGCTGCTCCCGGCTCCGCAGTTCCCAGAGCACCTCAATGCTGTTCGGCAGGCCGACGCCTTCCGTGCTCGTTCCTTCGCCAGCCGTCATCTCGTGCCTGCCTTCATCAGAGCCTTTCCATGCGTATCACGCACGCATAGAGCATGGTATACGCCTCGGGTCCGTCGTCCGTAGAACCGTGGGGTGTGAGGCGGGGGGTGCAAAGACGGTACGGCACCGCGTGCGGTGCCGTACCGGTCGGGACGTGCCGGCCTGCCGGTGGAGCTGATCAGATGCCCGCCGCCGCGGTGGCCAGCTCCGACGACGGCCGGCCGAGCAGCTGCCGGCACTGCCGCAAGCCGCGCGCGCTGTTCCAGCCCATCCCGCCGACGAGGACCCCGTCGCGGTGATACGCGGCGACGAATTCCCGGTCCTCGGTGGAGCCGCTGACGATCTCCGTCCTGGCGTCGGGCGGGCACCAGCCGACGGTCTGGATCTTCTCCCCGAACTGATGCGTCCAGCCGAACGGCACGGGGGTGTACGGCTTCGCTCCCGCTTCGCCCGCCAGCAGGTTCGCGGCGACCGCCATGGCCTGCTGGGCGGCGTTGGTCCGCTGTTCGAGCCTGACCCGGGCTCCAGCCACCATGGGGTGGGGCCAGTTGGCGACGTCTCCCGCCGCCCAGACCCCGGGGGCGGCCCGGCAGTACGCGTCGCACAGGACCCCGTCGCCCAGGGGCAGTCCGGAATCGGCGAGCCAGTCCACGGCGGGCACGGAGCCGATCGCGACGACGACCAGGTCCGCGCGGACGACGCTGCCGTCCGCCAGCATGACTCCGCGGACACGCGTGCCGGCCCGGGCCATGCCCACGACGTCGGCGCCGAGAACGAGCCGCACTCCGTTGTCACGGTGCAGGTCGGCCACGAGCCCTCCGATCTCGGCGCCGACCTGGCGCGCGAGCGGCTGGTCGTTCGTGTCGATGAGTGTCACGTCGAGTCCGGCACCGCGCGCCGTGGCGGCGACCTCCGCACCGAGGAAGCCCGCCCCGATCACCGCCACCTCGGGCTTGGCCAGGAGCGCCTCCCGCAGCCGCACCGCGTCGTCCAGCGACCGCAGGACATGGACGCCCTCCAGTCCGCCCCCGCAGGGCAGCCTGCGCGGCCGGAGGCCGGTCGCGATGACCGCCGCGTCGTAGGGCAGCCTCTCGCCGTTGGAGAGGGTGATGGTGCGAGCGGCCTGGTCGAGGCCGGTGGCCCGGCAGCCGAGACGCAGATCGACATCGACGGCCGCCAGCGCGTCCTCCTTGCGCAACCAGGTGCTCGGGGGCTCCCAGCTCTCGGCCAGCAATTCCTTGGAGAGCGGCGGACGGTCGTACGGCGGGTGGCGTTCGTCACCGACGAGCGTCAGTTCTCCCTCGTACCCCTTGGCCCGCAGCGTCTCCACCGCGGTCAGTCCTGCGGCCGCCGCGCCCACGACGACTATCCGGTTCAGCACACTCGCTCCTCGTCTCCGGTGGGTGCTCACACGAGCCCCTGATGCCGCTCCCGGCAGGGCCTGCCGGGAGCGGCCCTACGCCTCGCCGTCGAGAATGTCGAACAGCTCGTCCGCGGTGGCCGCGCTGAGGTCGTCCTCGGGTACGTCCTCCCCGAAGAGCGTGCGGCGCAGGTGCGCGGCCAGCTCGGCGGCCGAGGGATAGTCGAAGATCAGCGTCGGCGCCAGCCGGCAACCCGTCACCTCGTTCAGCCGGTTCCTGAGTTCGAGAGCCGTCAGGGAGTCGAATCCGGCGTCGAGGAATCCGCGCTCGGCCGGGACCGCCTCGGGGCCCGAGTGCCCCAGCACGGCGGCGGCGTGTCCGCGCACCAGGTCCAGCAGGGCCCGTTCGCGGTCCTCGGAGCCGAGTCCGGTGAGGCGTGCCACCAGTGCGGCGGGATCGGCGCTCTTCGTCCGGCTCCGCACCACGGGGCCGGACGCCTCGGCGAGGACCAGGTCCCGCAGCAGGGGGTGCAGCGCGCCCGGCTGCGCCTTCAGGGTCGGTACGTCGACGGCGAGCGGCACCAGTGCCGGCAGCCCGGAGCGCAGACCGGCGTCGAGGAGCCGGAGCGCGTCGGCCGGGGCGAGAGCGGGCAGGCCGCGTGCGGCCATGAGACGGGCGTCGTCCTCGACAGCCTCGGTCAGGCCCGTGGCGACGTTCCACAGCCCGTACGCGAGTGAAGTGGCCGGCAAGCCCTCCGCCCGGCGCTGCACCGCGAGCGCGTCCAGGAACACATTCGCCGCCGCGTAGTTCGCCTGCCCCGCCGCCAG
>NZ_VJNO01000086.1 GCF_007096885.1 Streptomyces sp. 130
GGTGTGGCGGCCGGAGGTGACCGCGTCGGCGGTCGGTCATCTGGTGCGGGCCGGGCTGCTGGCCGGCCTCGGCGGCGACGCGGGCACCCCGGACGTGCACGGGGATGAGGTGGACGCGCTCGCGCGCCGCCGGGACCTCCCGGCCCTGCTCGACCGGCACGTACCTCTGGGTCCGGACCAAGCGGCCCGCCGCCTCGGTGTCCGCCGCACCGATTTCGACGCGGTGGTCCGCCTCGGGTGGATCGAGCCCGTTGCCACGGCGGAGATCCCCTACGCGCAAAGCCGAGGCGGCGCTACGACAGTCGCGCTCTACAGCGCCGTGGACGTGGCGCTGCTCCCGGTCGTGCGTCCCGAGGCGGACTGGCGCGCGGTCCGGGCCGCCCGACCGGGCTCCCGCTCGCTGCTCGCCGGCCACGCACCGGGCGGAGACCGGGTGCTGCTCGCGGACGTGGCGACGATCTGCGGGGTGAGCGGGGCGGCGGTGGCGTCCTGGCGCCGCCGCCACGCCGACTTCCCCGTCCCGGCGGCCGGTACGGGCGAGCGTCCGGAGTACGACCGGGCAGTCATGGTCGCCTGGCTGCTGGACCACCGAAAGATCACCATCCCCACGGAGGCGAAGGCGGCGGCCGTGACCGTGGTGGGTGTCGGCGGCGAGTGCCGCTTCCGGCTCTATGACGCGTGCCTCGGCCTGGACACGGACGCGTCCGGAGAGGACGTGCTGTCCGGCTGGTGCACGGATGCGGACGCCGACGCGCTCGCACAGCACACGGCACACGGCGGGGTGTCCGTGCGCCGGCTCGCAGCGCCGGGCACGGGGGCGCTGGCGGTGACGGGCGACGTATGGGTCACCGACCGGTACCGGTCGGGGACGGGCCAGCGGGTGACGCTGGCCTGGCCCGCCGGCCTCCGGGGCGCCGCCGCGCCGACCGCCGAGGGCGGACTGGTCCGGCACGGCGTGCCGCCCGTCGCACCGGAGGGCACCTGCCGGTGCGAGCGGCACGACTGCGGCGGCCTGACCCTCACACCCGGATGCACCGAGCACACCGCCGCTGCTCTCGCGATGGAGTGGCACCCCGGCGGCGGCATCCGGTGCGCCGACCTCATCCGGCGCCGTACCGGCACCGTCCCCGAGTTGCGGTCATCCCGGTGACGTACCCGAGCGGGACCCTATAGACAACGCCTGTATCGATCGATACAGTTTACTTGTATCGATCGATACAGGCAGTCGATGTGAGGGGTGCTACGTGGAGGTTACGACCGAGGCTCGCGAGACGGGTGTCTACGGGCTGCTGAGCGTTGGTATGCAGCAATGGCGCGTTGACGCGGACAGCGCGTGGCAGGCCCCGGGTCTGCGGTTGGAGGTGAGGGCGGGCCGCGAAGCGCTCGCCGTGATCAAGCTGGAGTGCTCGGCCGGGGAGGCGGAGGAGACCGCGCAGGAGTGCGCGGCCGAGATCGAGCCGTGGGTCAGGACTCTGCGGTACCTCAGTGTCACGGACTCGCTGAAGACCAATCTCAGCATGGTTCAGTCCACGATCGAGCAGGCCCGCGAGGAGCAGGAAGGGTGGGGGCGCCTGGAAGCGGACACAGTGGATTTCATCCTGGGATGGGCGCGTGAAGACGAGTTCGACCGCAGCCAGGACCTAGTAGGGGTATACGGGCTGGGTCTACAGGTCCTGCGGCGCATCGAGGCCCGGTTCGCACGGCAGGTCGCAGAAGGCCGGCGCCGCGCGCTGGCCCACGCGCCCGCGACGTTCGACGGACTGCACGAGCTGTGGGAGCGGCCCCCGAGCGGATACCGCCCTCTGGGCCCGCACAGCCTGCCGCAGTGGGTAGCGGCCGAGCTGCTGACCGGTTGGGCCCTGACCCGGGACCAGCGTGACCCGCTGCTCACATGGGCCGTCAAGGGCGCCAAGCTCTCTCGCAGCGAGGTGCAGCGCATTACCAGCGTGTCCCGTAGCACCATCAACCGGATCATTCCTGACGCCGGGTGACGCAGCAGCACACGAGGGGCCCGACCAACGCATCGGTCGGGCCCCTCGGGTGTGCTGCTGCGTCACCCGGCGTCAGGGCGGTGCGGCGGTTCTCGCGGCCGTTGTGGTCCCGATCGTTCCGGTGATCCGGGTCCGGCCGCCGTGCCCGCGTACGTCAGGCGGTGCGCTGCAGGGTCTCTTCCATGGCGGTGACCGAGGCCAGCAGGCGGTGCGCCCGCTCTGGGTCGCTGTCCGCCTGGCGCCCGGCCTCGTATGCGAGTTCGGCTACGGCCTGCTGGAGCGCGGCCCGGAGATCCGCGATGGGGTCGAAGGTCATGCCGAGAGGCTACCGGATTGGATGTCAGTGCTCCGGGGCCGTGTCCCCCGCAAAAGCGGTGTGGATTCCGGGGTGTTTTTCGGGGTGGGTGGCGGGTTTGGGTGGGGGGTTTGGGGTGGGGGGGGGGGGTGGTTTGTGGCGACGGGTTGTATTTCCCAGTTGGTGTCTGATGGTGTGTCAGTTGATGTGTGACGTCTCGTCAGGTGTGGTGGGGCTCCGTGGTGTGCGGGTGGGCTTGCGTGGGGGTGTCCGGGGTTGTTCGGGGGGTGGGGGTGGGGTCGGCGGGGGGGTGTTTGTGCTGGTCAGGGGGTTGCGTGGGGTGGTGTGGGTGGGTGGGTGGGGTCGGGCCGGCGGGTTGATGTCGAGCCGGCGGGGTGGTGGGGTTCGGGTGGGGGAGTGGGGGGAAGTTCGGGATGCTACACAGGTCGTCCGTGATGCATCCGGTCCGGGCGGGGTGGGGGAGGGTC
>NZ_VJNO01000087.1 GCF_007096885.1 Streptomyces sp. 130
CGAGGGTGCTCTTGCCGGCGCCGTTCTCGCCCACGAGGGCGATGACCACGCCGCGCTTGAGGTCCAGGTCGATGCCGGGCGACGCGGCCAAGGGCGCGCGCAAGGCCGGGAGCAAGGCGCAGGCGGCGTTCCAGCGGGGCCTGGCAGCCCTGGCGCAGTGGGTGGAGCGGGAGGGGCAGCGGCCGGTCCCGCGCGGCGCGGTCGTTGAGGCCGAGGTCAACGGCGAGGCGGAGCCGGTACCGGTGAAGCTGGGGGTATGAATTTCGAACACCAAGTCGAGGAGGGGCAGGCTCGGCCAGGGGCAGCGCCCGGCCCTCGCCGCACTGGGCATGGAGTGGGCGAGCGTGGTTTCGGCCGTCGAGGCCGCCCGCGCAGACGTCGGAGGCCCCGGCGAAGCGACCGGTGCGGGAGCACCACGAGGAGTGTGACGGGGAGCTCTACGAGGGCGGGAACTGCACCTGCTGGTCCATCGAGCGGTTCGGGCCGCTCTCCGAGCGGGAGAGCTACTGGGACAACCTCTGACGCTCCCCCACCGGAGTGAGACCCCGGGCTCGCCCCCAGGGCCCGGGGTCTCGTGCTGTCTGCGCTCACTGTTCGGCCCTGGCCGTCGCGAGGAGCTGCGACACGCTCCCCCGACTCCGCCCTGTGCGACTGTTCCGGCAGGTCGGGGCCGCAACACGCCCCGTGTTGCACCTCGTATTGCAGGGCTGCGTCGCAGGACGCGCCTCTGGCTACCAGACCGGAGCGGACCGGTGGCAGAAGGGCGGCCCCGGGCGGCACGCGCTAGGGGCCGCCCGGGACCGGACCGTCATGCCCGCCAGGGGTCTGCTTTTGGTGCTACGCCCGTGTGCGTCGAAATGTCTCGGGCCCGTTCAGGCAGTGCCGTTGACCACTTTGTCGATCCAGGCGCGGAAAGAGGGGATGCTGGTGAAGACAGGGCTGCTGGGGTTCGGGGCGGCCAGACCACAGCTGCAGCCCCAGCTGTAGATCCCGACCAGTTTTCCGTCGTAGACGAGGGGGGCGCCCTGGTCGGCCGGGCAGAGATCCTTGACGCCTGTCGGGTCGCCGGCACAGAACATGGTGGCGGTGAGCTTGTTGTGCTTGAGCTGGTTGCACAGGGTGCGGGAGTAGACCCTGAGCTGGGCGCGCTGCATGACGTCGGGCAGCGTCAGCTTTGAGTCCGTGGCGCCGTAGCCGGTGACGGTGGCCAGTTCGTTGACCGACGGCAGGGTGGTCGCCCGGGGGACGGGGTTGATCGTGAACTTGCTCATCTCCTCAGGGGTCAGGGCAGGCTCCAGGGTGAGCACGGCGATGTTCGCCTCGTAGGTTTCGAGGTTCAAACTCTGAGGCGTGTCGATTTTCGATACTGCTTTGGTCAGTCCGTCGGCGTAGTACTTGTTGGAGCCGACGTAGACCTCCACGTCGCCAGGTTCCAGGTAGTTGATGCAGGTGGCGGTAGTGACGACGTGCCGGGAATCGATGAGTGCTCCGCTGCACATGATGACGGGCGCCAGGACGGCGACCGTGTATCCGTTGGTCCTCTGCACGTCCTGGCCACCGGAGACGGCCGGCGCGGGCGTGGTGGACAGTGCCAGAGACATCGCCGCCAGTAGCGCGGCGCCTGCCCATCGCGCTCGCCGTGCCCATGCTCGTACCCCGCGTGCTGCTCTTGCTGTCTTCACACGTTCCTCCTGCCTGGCGACGGGCTGCTCAGCACCCAGGTAGGGCCCCGTCGTGCCACGTGCAACGAATCCTGTGCAGGTTGGTCACGACTGGCACCCCACGACCCAAGCCCCGCCGGCGACCGCGCCGCGCCCTCGGCACCTGCCTCATACGCCCAGACTCTCGACGCGAACCGGCTTTGTCAGCGTTTCGCCGCCGAAAGGGCCCGTCCGCTCGCTGACTGCCCACGCACCAGCAGTTGGGACGAGGACAACCCCGAGGATGCCGACGCCGATATGCAAAGGCCATCGCCCTGCCATCCGGACGGGTGGTCTCCCTGCGCGTACGCGGGCGCAGCCCTAACGACATGCGTCCAACTTGCATGTTTTCTCATGCGACGAACCGAGTACGACCAGGGATAGGCCGCCAAGTGCCCGCGCCGTGGAAGCGATGGACGCCGCCACCATCGACGCCGCAATGCCCACCGGGCCCGTCTCCGGCAGCGCGGCAGCCGACCGGATCGCCGCTGCGCTCGGCGCCCCCAACGTCTCGGGCCTGAAGACCGTCGTGTCGGCGTTTGTGGTGCGCCAGTTCGTCGACTGCGGCCTCCTGATCGACCTCAGCGCCACCCCGGAGACGACGCTGCACCACCCCGGCCAGGTCGAGGAGGTCTGCCGCCGCGAGGACCTGGCGGACCTTCCGCAAGGGAGACGTGTTCCAGGGCATGGCCTGCTCCTTCGCCGGCGGCATCGATATCACGCCCGAGGGCGGACTCGTCGGGAATGACGGACCATACATCGACTGGGAGGGGCGGGGGACCCGGTGGGGAAACTGGGTCGGCGGAGGCGGCCTCATCAGCGAGGACCGCGACGAGGCCGCGCACGCTGCCTACCGCGCAGCCCGCTTCGAGCACGGCCAGATCCCTTCGAGGTCCTAACAGAAGTCGGCTGATGGTGTGACTGTCAGCTCAGATGCTCGTTGCTCTGTTCGTGGGGAAGAGGAAC
>NZ_VJNO01000088.1 GCF_007096885.1 Streptomyces sp. 130
ACGCACGCTCACCAAGGCCCACCGCCACCTGACGACGACGGCGACCCAGGCCGGCGCGGTACCGCGCGGAGACAGGGAGAGGTAGCCGCGAACCCCGCCGTGCCCGTACAGCGCGCGCTCACCAAGGCCCACCGCCACCTGACGACGACGGCGACCCCGGCCGGCGCGGTACCGCGCGGAGACGGGGGGAAATAAGCGCGGGGGCCGGCCGCCCGCCCGGCCCCCGTCGACTCAGCCCGCCTCGCGGTCCCGGCCCACCCCGCCATGCCCGAACAACGCACGCTCACCCAGGCCCACCGCCACCTGACGACGACGGCGCCCCAGGCCGGCGCGGTACCGCGCGGAGACAGGGGGAGGTAGCCGCGAGCCCCGCCGGCTCAGCCCGCCTCGCGGTCCCGGCCCGCCCCGCCGTGCCCGCACAAGGCACGCTCACCAAGGCCCACCGCCACTTGGCAACGACGGCGGCCCAGGCCGGCGCGGAGACGGGAAGAAATAGGCGCAAGCCCCGCCGGCTCAGCCCGCCTCGCGGTCCCGGCCCGCCCCGCCGTGCCCGTACAGCGCGCGCTCCACCGTGCCGTACGTCGCCCCGTGGTCGGCGAGCGCGTCGGCGACCGGGCCGGGCATGGCGGTGAGGGCCAGCAGGAGGTGTTCCCCGCCGATGAACCGGTCGCCGCGCCCGAGCGCGACGCGCAGTGACTTCTCCAGGACCTTCTTCGCCTCCCGGGAGAAGGACGGGCCGCCCGCCCGGCGCCGGCGGCCTCCCCGGTCGCCCCGCAGGGCCCCCTCGCCGTGCGCCTCCTCGATGCGCGAGACGACGGCGGTGAGGTCGATGCCGATGTCCGCGAGCGCGTCGGCGTCGGCCCTGCTCATGCCGCCGCGCCTGCGGGCCTCGGCGAGCGCGGCGTCCAGGGACTCCCTGCGGTCCGTGAGGCCGAGCGCGGTGAGCGCGAAGGAGGCCCGGCCGCCGTCCTGGCCGAGGAGGGCGAGCAGCAGGTGTTCCCCGGTGACCTGGCCGGCCCCGGTGCGTTCGGCGTGTGCCACGGCGCCGGTCACCGTGGCTCGGGCGTCCTTGGTGAATCGCTCGAACATCATCGCCTCCCGTACTTCTTGTGCACGGCCTGCCTGCTGACGCCCAGTTCGGCCGCGATCTCCTGCCACGACCAGCCCTTGGCCCGGGCGCTTCTCACTTGTACGGCTTCCAGCTGCTCCAGCAGCCGCCGCAGCGCGGCGACCGACCGCAGCCCCACCCGGGGGTCGCGGTCGCCCGCCCGCTCGGCGAGATCCGTCGCTTCGGTCATGATGTCAACGTACGTTGACACCCCGCCCCTGTCAACCGTTGTTGACGGTGAGCACGATCTTCCCGAACTGGTCACCGGCCGCGAGACGTTCGAAGCCCTCCCGCGCCCGGTCCAGGGGCAGCACCTCGTCGATCACGGGGCGCACGCCGGTGGTGGCGCAGAAGGCGAGCAGGTCCTCCAGCTCGTCCTTGGAGCCCATGGTCGAGCCGACGACCTTCAGCTCCAGGAAGAAGATCCGGGTCAGCTCGGCGTGCGAGGGGCGGTCGCCGCTGGTGGCGCCGGAGATGACCAGGGTGCCGCCGGGGCGCAGCGACTTGACGGAGTGGGACCAGGTGGCGGCGCCGACCGTCTCGATGACGGCGTCCACCCGGTGCGGCAGCCGCGCGCCCGCCTCGAACGCCTCCACGGCGCCCAGCTCGACGGCCCGCCTGCGCTTGGCCTCGTCGCGGCTGGTGGCGTAGACCCGCAGCCCGGCGGCCCGGCCGAGCGCGATCGCGGCGGTCGCGACCCCGCCGCCGGCGCCCTGGACGAGCACGGAGTCCCCGGGGCGCACCCCGGCGTTGGTGAAGAGCATCCGGTACGCGGTGAGCCAGGCGGTCGGCAGACAGGCGGCCTGCTCGAAGCTCAGCTCCTTGGGCTTCGGCAGCACGTTGTACGTCGGAACGGTGACCCGCTCCGCGAAGGTGCCCTGGTAGCGCTCGGTGAGGATGGACCGGGGCTCGTCGGGCCCGACCCCGTGCCCGGTCTGCCCGATGACGGAGTGCAGGACGACCTCGTTGCCGTCCTGGTCGACCCCGGCGGCGTCGCATCCGAGGATCATCGGCAGCTTGTCCTCCGCGAGGCCGACGCCGCGCAGGGACCAGAGGTCGTGGTGGTTGAGGGAAGCCGCCCGGACGTCGACGGTGGTCCACCCGGGCCGGTCCGGCGGGGCTGGGCGGTCGCCCAGTTCGAGGCCGTTGAGGGGGTGGGCGGGGTCCAGGCTGGCTGCGTAGGCTGCGAACATGCCGCCGACGATAGGGGGCGGCGTACTGACGCGTAACCGGCTGAGGGTGTGACACGCACCGCTGGCTTTCGGGGCGCCCCGCGCCTCAAACGCCGGCGAGGCCGATAGTGGCCGCGGCCAGAATCAAGCCCCTCCGGCGATTGAGGAGCGGGGGTGCGGGGGCGGGGGCCCGCGCCCCCCCCCCCCCCCCCCGCCCCCCCCCCCCCCCGCCCGCCCCCCCCCCCCCCCCCCCCCCCCCCCCCCCCCCCCCCCCCCCCC
>NZ_VJNO01000089.1 GCF_007096885.1 Streptomyces sp. 130
CACCACGAACACCGACGGCACCATGTACTCCGGCACCACACCCGAAACGAACCGGCGCAGCACCCCCACATCCACCGACTCCGCACCCGGCCGGGGCACCACATACGCCACCAGCCGCCTGCCCGAACCCGGGCCGGCGTCGGTCAGGAGCACGGCGGCCTGGCCGACGGCGGGGTGTCCGGCGAGAGCCGTCTCGACCTCGCCGAGTTCGACGCGGTGGCCGCGGACCTTGATCTGGGTGTCGGCGCGTCCGACGAAGACCAGCTGTCCGTCGCGGGCCCAGCGCACCAGGTCTCCCGAGCGGTACATGCGGCTGCCGGGGGCGCCGAAGGGGTCGGCCAGGAAGCGGGACGCGGTCTCGGCGGGGCGATTGAGGTAGCCGAGCGCGACGCCCTCGCCGCCGATGTAGAGCTCGCCCACGGTGCCGGGCGCCACTGGGCGCAGCCAGCCGTCGAGGACGTAGGCGCGCACCCCGGCGTACGGGCGGCCGATCGGCGGGTCGCCGGGCCGCTCGGGCGACAGCGCACCGCTGAAGGTCGTGCCGATGGTGGCCTCGGTGGGGCCGTAGCCGTTGACCATGCGCCTGCCGTGGCCCCAGCGGGCCACGAGGTCGGCCTGCACGGGTTCGGCTCCGACGAGCAGGGTGCGCAGGTGCGGCAGTTCGCGCGGGGGCAGGGTGGCCAGCATGGCGGGCAGGATGAGGGCGTGGTTGACCTCGTGGTGTTCCAGCAGGTCGGTCAGTTCCTCGGCGGACAGGGGGCCGGGGCGCGAGATGACGAGGGTGCCTCCCAGGCCGAGGGCCGACACCACTTCGAGGACGGAGGCGTCGAAGCTGGGTGAGGCGAATTGCAGGACGCGGTCGCCCTGGCGGACGCCGAAGTTGTCGGCGGGCACGGTGAGCAGCCCGCTCAGGCCGGTGTGCGGCACGAGGACGCCCTTGGGCAGTCCGGTCGAGCCCGAGGTGTAGATGATGTACGCGGGCCGGTGCGGGTCCTCGGGGATGTCCGGCAGGTCGGTGGGCAGGGCCTCGAGTACGGCGCCGAGGGTGTCCACCGTCTCGGTCCGGGCCTCGTGGTGCGCGGGGAGCGTGTCGAGGAACCGGGTCTCGGTCAGGATCACCGTCACCCCGGAGTCGGTGATCATGTGTTCCAGGCGGTCGGCCGGGTAGCGCGGGTCGAGCGGTACGTAGACGGCGCCGGAGTGCGTCACCGCGAGCATCGCGGTGAGCCATGGGATGCCCTGTTGCAGGGCGACGCCCACCCGGTCGCCGGGGCGGACGCCGGTGGCGGCGAGGTGGTGGGCGAGGCGGGCGGCCGCGCCGTGCAGTTCGGCGTAGGTGACGCTGTCGTCGCCACAGACCGCCGCACGCGCGTCCGGGGTGCGGGCGAGCTGGGCGCGGAGGATGCCGGAGAGGGTCCGGTGCTCCCCCGCCGTGTCCGGGCCGCTGCCCCAGTCGTCCAGGAGGCGGTGGTGCTCGTCGGGGGTGACCAGGGCGAGGTGGCCGAGGGTGTCCCCGGGGGCGGCGCGGACGACGGCGGTGGCCTGGAGGAGCAGGTCGTCGCAGAGTGCCCGCACGGTGTCCTCGGCGAAGGTGTCCGGGTCGTAGGCGAGGACGAGGTCGATCCGGGCGCCGTCGTACGCCACCAGGTTGAGGGGGTAGTTGGTGGCCTCGACGGCGCTGATGCCGCTGACGGCCAGTCCTTGGGCGGCGGCCGCGTCGGTGTCGACCGGGTAGTTCTCGAAGACGACGAGGCTGTCGAACAGCCGCTGCTCGGGGTCGAGGTCGCTGAGCGCCTGTACGCGGGTGAGGGGCAGGTAGTCGTAGCGGCGGGCCCGGACCTGCTCTTCCTGCAGGGCGCGCAGCCAGTCGATGACGGGGCGGTCCGGGTCGAGGCGGACGCGTACCGGCAGGGAGTTGATGAACAGGCCGATCATGTCCTCGGCTCCGGGCAGGTCGGTGGGCCGCCCGGACGTCGTCGCGCCGAAGACCACGTCCTCCCGGCCGCTGCGCCCGGCGAGCATGAGCGCCCAGACACCCTGCACCACCGCGTTGACGGTCAGCCGGTTGCGGCGCGCGAACGCCTGCAGCTCGGCGGAGACCTCCGGGGTCAGGGGTACGGTCATGCGGGCCGAGGACCGGCTGTCCTGGGAGCGTTCGACCAGGCGGTCGGCCGGCAGCTCGACGGGCGTGTCGTAGCCCGCGAGGACGGAGCGCCAGTACTTCTCGGCTTCCGGCAGGTCACGGCCGGCCAGCCACCTGACGTGGTCGGCGAGGCCGCGGTCGGCCGCCGTGGGGGGCGGGGTGCCGTGCTGGTGCGCGGTGTGGTGGTCCAGGACGAGGGAGAGGACCCGGGCCAGGCTCCACCC
>NZ_VJNO01000008.1 GCF_007096885.1 Streptomyces sp. 130
GATGATCTCCGGGTTGAGCGCGAGGCCGCGGGCGATGCCGATGCGCTGGCGCTGGCCGCCGGAGAACTGGTGCGGGTAGCGGTTGATGTACTCCGGATTGAGTCCGACGACGTCGAGCAGCTCCTGCACCTTGCGGCGCCGGCTGCCCTTCGGGGCGACCTCGGGGTGGATCTCGTACGGCTCCCCGATGATGTCGCCGACCGTCATGCGGGGGTTGAGCGAGGTGTACGGGTCCTGGAACACCATCTGGATGTTGCGGCGGACGGCCTTGAGGGCGCGGCCGGACAGCTTGGTGATGTCCTCGCCCTTGTAGCGGATGGAGCCGGCCGTGGGCTTCTCCAGGTGCACGAGCAGCCGGGCGACCGTCGACTTGCCGCAGCCGGACTCCCCCACGACGCCCAGCGTCTCGCCGGCCCCGAGGTCGAAGGTGACCCCGTCGACGGCCTTGACCGCGCCGACCTGCTTCTTGATGAGGATGCCCTGGGTCAGCGGGTAGTGCTTGACGAGGTCGCGCACCTCCAGGATCGGTTCGCCGCCCGCGTAGGCGCTCTCCTGCCGCGACTTGGACAGCAGGGTGCGCGCCGTCTCGCCCTCCTCGCGGGCCTCCTTGCGCCCCGAGTGGTCAGCGTGCATCGAGCGTCTCCTTCCAGAAGTGGCAGGCGCTCTGTCGGTGCTCGGCCACGTCGTACAGCGGCGGCACGTCGGTGCGGCAGACGTCCTGGGCCATCGGGCAGCGCGGGTTGAAGGCGCAGCCGGGCGGGATGTTCAGCAGGTTGGGCGGCAGCCCCTTGATCGCGTACAGCTCCTGGCCCTTCTGGTCCAGGCGCGGGATCGAGGCCAGCAGACCCTTGGTGTACGGGTGGGCGGGTGCCTTGTAGATGTCGTGCACGGGCGAGGTCTCGACGATCCGGCCGGCGTACATCACGGCGATCTTGTCGGCGACGTCCGCGACGACGCCGAGGTCGTGGGTGATGAGGATCAGGCCCATGTTCAGTTCGCGCTGGAGTTCCGCGAGGAGGTCCATCACCTGGGCCTGGACGGTGACGTCGAGGGCGGTGGTCGGCTCGTCGGCGATGATCAGGGAGGGCTCCAGGGCGAGCGCCATGGCGATCATGATGCGCTGGCGCATGCCGCCGGAGAACTGGTGCGGGTAGTTGCCCACCCGCTCCTTGGCCGCCGGGATGCGGACCCGGTCCATCAGCTCGACGGCCTTGGCCTTCGCGTCCTTGCGGGACATCCCGCGGTGCACGACGTACATCTCGCCGAGCTGCTCGCCGACGGTCAGGACGGGGTTGAGGGAGGACAGCGCGTCCTGGAAGATCATGGCCATCTCCTGGCCGCGGATCTTCCGGCGCTCGTCCTTCTTCATCGTCAGCAGGTCGCGGCCCTTGAACAGGATCTCGCCCTGCGGGATCTTCCCCGGGGGCATGTCGAGGATGCCCATGACCGCCTGCGCGGTGACCGACTTGCCGGAGCCCGATTCGCCGAGCACCGCGAGCGTCTCGCCCTCGGCCACCGAGTAGTTGACCCCGTTGACGGCCTTCACGACCCCGTCCCGGGTGTGGAACTCCACGTGCAGATCGCGCACTTCGAGCAACATGGCGGCGGACTCCTCAGCGCAGCTTGGGGTCGAGGGCGTCGCGCACCGCGTCGCCGAGCATGATGAAGGCCAGCACCGTGACCGCCAGCGCGCCGGCGGGCCACAGGAGCATGTGCGGGGCGTTGCGGATGTACTGGGAGGCGGCGGAGATGTCGATGCCCCAGGAGACGGCGGGCGGCTTCAGGCCGACGCCGAGGAACGACAGGGTCGCCTCCAGCGAGATGTACGTGCCCAGCGCGATGGTCGCGACGACGATGACCGGGGCGACGGCGTTCGGCGCGATGTGCCGCAGCATCATCCGGCCGTTGGACGCGCCGAGGGCCCGGGCGGCCTGGACGTAGTCGTTGTGCTTGGCGGTGATGACGGAGCCGCGGGCGATGCGGGCGATCTGCGGCCAGCCGAGCAGGACGATGAAGCCGATCACCGGCCAGACGGTGGAGCTGGTCACCACGGAGAGGAAGACCAGGCCGCCGAGGACGACGGGGATGCCGAAGAAGATGTCGGTGAGCCGGGACAGGATCGCGTCCCACCAGCCGCCGAAGAACCCCGCGAGGCCGCCGAGGACGCTGCCGATCAGGGCGACGCCGAGGGTGGAGCAGATGCCGACGGTGACGGAGTTGCGGGCGCCGTACACGACCCGGGTGTAGACGTCGCAGCCCTGTCCGTCGAAGCCGAAGGGGTGGCCCGGCTGGGAGCCCTCCTGGGCCTTGCCGAGGTCGCAGTCGAGCGGGTCGCCGGACGCGATGAGCTGCGGCCAGATCGAGATGACCACCAGGAACAGGATGATCAGCGCGGAGATGATGAAGACCGGGTTGCGGCGCAGGTCGCGCCAGGCGTCGGACCACAGGCTCTGCGGTTTGGTGCCGGGGCCGGCGTCCCCGGGGCCGCCGGGGGTCTTCTCCAGGCTGTCGCCCTCCGCGAGCGCGAGGTCCGTCGGTCCGCCGGCTCCGGCGGCCGAGATCGCCTCGTCCGGTGTCTGCTCAGGCATAGCGGATCCTCGGGTCGAGTACGGCGTAGAGGAGGTCGACGATCAGGTTGGCCGCCAGGAAGACGAGCACCAGGACGGTGACGAAACCGACGACGGTCTGCGAGTTCTGGCGCAGGATGCCCTGGTAGAGCTGGTAGCCGACGCCGTGGATGTTGAAGATCCGCTCGGTGACGATCGCTCCGCCCATCAGCGCGCCCACGTCCGTACCGATGAAGGTGACGACGGGGATCAGCGAGTTGCGCAGCAGGTGCCGGATGACCACGCGGCGCCGCGGCAGCCCCTTGGCGGTGGCGGTGCGGACGTAGTCGGCGCGGGTGTTCTCGGCGATCGAGGTCCGGGTGAGCCGGGTGACGTACGCCAGCGAGACGGAGGCGACCACCAGGCCCGGGACGATCAGCTCGTCCAGCGGGGCCTCGGGCGAGACGGACGGCTTGATGACGCCCCACTCGACGCCCAGGAGCAGCTGGAGCAGCAGACCGGTGACGAAGGTCGGGACGGAGATCACGATCAGCGTCAGGATGAGGACGGTGGTGTCGACCGGCCGGCCGCGCCGCAGCCCGGTGACGACGCCGAGGCTGATGCCGATGACGATCTCGAAGACGATCGCGACGAGGGTGAGGCGGATGGTGATGGGGAATGCGGTGCCCATCAGCTCGGTGACCTCCTGCCCGTTGAACGCGGTGCCGAAGTCGCCGGTGAAGACGTTGCCCATGTAGGTGAGGTATTGCTGCCACACCGGCTTGTCGAGGCCGAACTCCGTGCGGAGCTGGGCGGCGGTCGCCGGGTCGCACTGGCGGTCGCCGCAGAGACCGGCGATGGGGTCACCCATCACGTTCACCATCAGGAAGATCAGCAGCGTGGTGCCGAAGAAGACCGGGATCATCTGCAGCAGCCGCCGGATCACATAACGTCCCATGCAGGGCTCCGGGGGTCGCGGGGACGGAGGCTTGAGGAGGCGGGGACGGGGAAGCCGGGCGGCCGGTGCGTCACCGCACGGGTCACCCGGCTCCGTCCCTTACTTGACCTTGATCTGCTCGTACACCGGGACGCTGAACTGGTTCAGCGAGACGTTGGTGACGTTGTCCGAGTAGCCGGCGCTGCCGTTCTGGTACCAGAGCGGGATGACGGGCATCTGCTGGACCATGACCTTCTCGGCGTCCTGGAAGGTGGAGACGGCCTTGGCCTTGTCCGACTCGGCGTTGGCCTTGTCCACGAGGTCGTCGAACTTCTTGTTGCTCCACTTGCCGTCGTTGGAGGAGGCGTTGGTGTAGTAGACGGGCTGCAGGAAGTTCTGGATGAGCGGGTAGTCCATCTGCCAGCCCGCGCGCCAGGCGCCGTGCAGCTTCTGCTGGGAGACCTGGCTGCGGAAGTCGGCGAAGGTGCCGACGGGGGCGCCCACGCACGCCTTGTTGTTGCCCATGACCTTGTTGATGCTGTTGCAGACGGCGTCGACCCATTCCTTGTGCGAGCCGGTGTCCGCGTTGTACGAGATCTTGAGCTGGCCGCCGGGGATGCCGCCGCCGTCCTCGATCATCTTCTTGGCCTCGGCGGCGTTGTACGTGCACTCCTTGCCGCAGAGCCCCTTCTTGAAGCCGCCGTCCTCGCCGAGGACCGGGGAGGTCCAGTCGGACGCGGGGGTGCGGGTCTTCTGGAAGATCTGGTCGGTGATCTGCTGGCGGTTGATCGCCATCGACAGGCCCTGGCGGACCTTGACCGCGCCGGGGGTGTCCCAGTTCTTGTCGTAGAACGGGAAGGCGAGGGTCTGGATGATGCCGGCCGGGGTGTTGATGTAGCGGTCGCCGAGGTCCGACGTGACGTTCTTGAGCTGCGAGGCGGGCACGTCGTCCACGAGGTCGAGGTTGCCGGCCGTCAGGTCGGTGTAGGCGGTGTTGTTGTCGGTGTAGACCTTGAGGTCGATGCCGCCGTTCTGCGCCTTGTCGTCCCCGGGGTAGTCGTCCCACTTGCGCAGGCTCATCGAGGAGCCCTTGGTGTACTTCTCGATGGTGTACGGGCCGTTGCCGACGGGCTTGGAGAGCCAGCCGGCGTGGTCGTCGAAGAACGCCTTGGGGAGCGGGGCGAAGGCCGGGTAGCCGAGGGTGTCGGGCCACAGCGAGAACTTCTGCGACAGCTTCACCGTGAAGGTCTTGTCGTCCACCACCTTGAGGCCGGACATGGTGGTGGCGCTCGCCTTGCCGGACTCGGGGTGGACGTCCTCGTAGCCGTCGATGTAGCCGAAGAAGTAGGCGTTCTTCTGGTTGTTCTCCAGCAGGGCGCCGTAGTTCCACGCGTCCACGAAGGACTTGGCGGTGATCTTCTCGCCGTTGCTGAAGGTCCAGCCGTCCTTCACCGTGACGGTGAAGTTCTGGTTGTCCTTGGTCTCGATCTTCTCGGCGAGCATGTTGGTGGCCTCGCCGGTCTTCGGGTCGTACTTCTTCAGGCCCCGGAAGATCATGTCGAGCACCTTGCCGCCCTGCACCTCGTTGGTGTTGGCCGGCTCCAGCGGGTTCTGCGGGTCACCCCAGGAGGAGCTGACGATCCCGTCGGCGCCGCCGCCACCGCCACCGCTGTCGCCCCCGCCGCAGGCCGTCGCCGCCAGCGCGACGGCCGTCGCACATGCGGCCCACTTGACGTGTGTGGCTCGGCGCATGGAGTGCCTCCTCGTTGTGCTCCGGCATACGTGAGGTCAAATATCACCTCATAACGCCATTGCCGCATGCACACACCGGCCATCCGGGGCACTCGTGACGCGCACCCCCGGCGGGGCAGAGCGAGGGGCGCCCCGGAACCGGTCGGTTCCGGGGCGCCCCTCGTCGCGCGCGGCTGGTCACGAGGCCGCGTGCACCACGTCCTTCTCCTCCGCGAAGTGGCAGGCCGACTCGTGGGCGGCCGGCGTCTTCGCGCCCTTGAAGCGCTCGGGGACCGCGAGGAGCGGCACCTCGGTGGCGCACTTGTCCTGGGCCTTCCAGCAGCGGGTGCGGAAGCGGCAGCCCGAGGGCGGGTTGGCCGGGGAGGGGACGTCACCGGAGAGGATGATCCGCTCGCGGCCCTCGCGGGCCTCCGGGTCCGGGACCGGGACGGCCGACAGCAGCGCCTGGGTGTAGGGGTGCGTCGGGTGGTCGTAGATCTCGACGTCCGTACCGATCTCGGCCATCTTGCCGAGGTACATGACGCCGACCCGGTCGGAGATGTGCCGGACGATCGACAGGTCGTGCGCGATGAAGAGGTAGGACAGGTTGAACTCGTCCTGGAGCTTCTCCATCAGGTTGACGACCTGCGCCTGCACCGACACGTCGAGCGCGGAGACCGGCTCGTCGCAGATGATGATCTCCGGGTTGAGCGCGAGGCCGCGGGCGATGCCGATGCGCTGGCGCTGGCCGCCGGAGAACTGGTGCGGGTAGCGGTTGATGTACTCCGGGTTGAGGCCGACGACGTCCAGGAGCTCCTGGACCCTGCGCCGCCGGTCGCCCTTGGGGGCCACCTCCGGGTGGATCTGGAACGTCTCGCCGATGATGTCGCCCACCGTCATACGCGGGTTGAGCGAGGTGTACGGGTCCTGGAACACCATCTGGATGTTGCGGCGCACGGCCTTCAGCGCGCGGCCGGACAGCTTGGTGATGTCCTGGCCCTTGTAGAAGACCTCGCCCGCGGTGGCCCGCTCCAGCGACATCAGCAGCTTGGCCACGGTGGACTTGCCGCAGCCGGACTCGCCCACGATGCCCAGCGTCTCGCCCGCGTACAGGTCGAACGAGATGCCGTCGACGGCCTTGACCGCGCCGACCTGCTTCTGGAACAGGATGCCCTGCGTCAGCGGGAAGTGCTTGACGAGGTTGCGCACCTGGAGGATCGGCTCCCCCTGCGTCACCGGCGCGTCGATGGCGGCTACGGCCTCCGCCTCGGACGCCGCGTCGACGGTCTCCACGTCGGAGACGTTGGGGGTGGCGTCCACGGACTCCTTCGAGATGTCAGCCATGGATCGTCTCCTTCCAGAAGTGACAGGCGCTGCGGCGGCCGGCCAGCTCGGTGCCGTCCTGCTCGGTCACCGGCTGGAGGGCCGGGATGTCCGAACGGCAGATGTCCTGGGCCATGGTGCAGCGCGGGTTGAAGGCGCAGCCCGACGGCACGTGCAGCAGGTTGGGCGGCAGGCCCTTGATCGCGAAGAGCTCCTGGCCCTTCTGGTCCAGGCGCGGGATCGAGGCCAGCAGACCCTTGGTGTACGGGTGCGCGGGGCGCTTGTAGATCTCGTGCACCGGGGCGGTCTCGACGATCCGGCCCGCGTACATCACGGCGATCTTGTCGGCGACGTCCGCGACGACACCCAGGTCGTGGGTGATCAGGATCAGGCCCATGTTGTACTCGCGCTGGAGCTCCGCGAGCAGGTCCATCACCTGGGCCTGGACGGTCACGTCGAGCGCGGTGGTCGGCTCGTCCGCGATGATCAGGTCCGGCTCCAGGGCGAGCGCCATCGCGATC
Organism: Streptomyces sp. 130; assembly: GCF_007096885.1. Taxonomy (GTDB): domain Bacteria; phylum Actinomycetota; class Actinomycetes; order Streptomycetales; family Streptomycetaceae; genus Streptomyces. The sequence goes on from NZ_VJNO01000008.1 coordinate 7,059, forward strand.
ATGATGCGCTGGCGCATACCGCCGGAGAACTGGTGCGGGTAGTCCGAGACCCGGGCCGCGGCGGCCGGGATCTTCACCTGGTCCATCAGCTCGATGGCCTTGGCGCGGGCTTCCTTCTTGGACAGGCCCTGGTGGACCCGGAACATCTCGCCGAGCTGGTAGCCGACGGTGAGGACCGGGTTCAGCGAGGACAGCGCGTCCTGGAAGATCATGGCGATCTTCTGGCCGCGGATCTTCCGGCGCTCCTCGTTGGACATCTTGAGCATGTCCTGGCCGCGGAAGAGGATCTCGCCCTTGGGAATCCTGCCGGGCGGCATGTCGAGGATGCCCATGACGGCCTGGGCCGTCACGGACTTGCCGGAGCCGGACTCACCGAGGACGGCCAGGGTCTCGCCGGCGTCCACGCTGTAGTTGACCCCGTTGACCGCCTTGGCCACACCGTCGCGGGTGTGGAACTCCACGTGCAGGTCACGGACTTCGAGCAGGGGACCGACGTGGTCGTCACCCCGGCGTGCGGACGGGACTTCGGCGGTCTTGTTGATGGTGGCCACGTTCGCCCTCCTATCGCGACTTCGGATCGAGGGCGTTGCGGACGGCTTCGCCGAGCATGATGAACGCCAGAACGGTGATGCTGAGCATGATCGACGGGTAGATCAGGATGTGCTGCGCCACCCGGATCTGGTTCGAACCGGTCGAGATGTCGATGCCCCACGAGATGGTCGGGTCGGCGAGGCCGAGGCCCAGGTACGACAGGGTCGCCTCGGCCGAGATGTACACACCCAGCGAGATGGTGGCGACGACGATCACCGGCGCCATCACGTTCGGCAGGATGTGCCGGAACATGATCCGGGTGGTGCTCGCGCCGAGCGCCCGCGCCGCCTGTACGTAGTCGGACGCCTTGGCGGTGATCACCGCGCCGCGCATGACACGGGCGATCTGCGTCCAGCCCAGGAACGCCAGGGCGAGGACGACGACCCAGACCTTGCGCTCGCTGAAGGACTGGAGCACGACCATCGCGCCGAGCAGGAAGGGCAGGCCCAGGAAGATGTTGGTGAAGCCGGAGAGGATCGCGTCGACCCAGCCGCCGAAGAATCCGGACAGCATGCCGATGAGGCTGCCGAACAGGGTCACCAGCACGGTGACGCACACGCCGACGGTGATCGAGGCGCGGGTGCCGTAGATGACGCGGGCGTAGACGCTGCGGCCCTGCCCGTCGTATCCGAGCCAGCCCTCCGAGCCGATCTTGCTCAGCTCCGGCTTCTTCAGGAAGTGCTTCCCGAGGTCCGCGTGGGTCGCCGAAGCCCCGGTGAACAGGCCGGGGAAGACGGCTATCACCAGGAGGACGACGATGAGGACCGACGACACCAGGAAGTACGGGTTGCGGCGCAGGTCGGCCCAGGCGTCGCCCCACAGGCTGCGCGCCTTGGCGGCCTTCGCGACGGAGGTCGGGTCCGTCACGGGGCCGTGGACGTCCTCGGGCGCGGGTGCGGTCTTGGTCACGTCAGGCATAACGGATCCTCGGGTCCAGGACCGCGTACAGCAGGTCGACGATCAGGGTCATGAACAGGTAGACGAGCACCAGGATGGTGACGAGGCCCACCAGGGTGGTGCCTTCACGCCGGGTGATCGACTCGACGATGGTGCCGCCGACGCCCTTGACGTTGAAGACGGACTCGGTGACGACCGCACCGCCCATCAGGGCGCCCAGGTCGGTGCCCAGGAAGGTGACGACGGGGATCATCGAGTTGCGCATGAGGTGCACACCGATGATGCGGCGCTTGGGGAGGCCCTTGGCGACGGCCGTACGCATGTAGTCGGACCGCAGGTTCTCGGCCATCGTCGTACGGGTCAGCCGGGCCACGTACGCGAGGGAGAGCGATCCGAGCACGATGGCCGGGGTCAGCAGCTCGCCCCAGGTCGTCTCGTTCGAGACGTTGGGGTCGATCCACCCGAGTTGGTCCGCGAAGACGGACTTCACGATGTGCGCCAGCACGAAGACGGGGATCGAGATGATCAGCAGCGTCAGGATCAGGACCACGTTGTCGGCCAGCCGGCCGGCGCGCAGGCCCGCGACCATGCCCAGGCCGATGCCGAGGATGATCTCGATGACGAACGCCATGCCCGCCAGACGCAGGGTCACCGGGAAGGCGTCGCCGAGCACGTCGGTGACGGGGCGCCCGCTGGCGATCTGGTCGCCGAAGTCGAAGTGAAGGAGCATGCCCTTCATGTAGTCCCAGTACTGCACCAGAATCGGCTGGTCCAGTCCGAGCTTGTGCCGCATCGCTTCCAGCGTGGCCGGGTCGGCACCCTTGTCCCCGAAGAGCCCGCGCACGGGGTCGCCGGGCAGCGTGTAGACCATCAGGAAGATCAGCAGCGTTGTCCCGAGGAAGACCGGGATCATCTGGAGCAGTCGTCGTGCGACATAGCGCCCCATCATGCCTCCATGTAATAGGCGGCGGCAGCCGACGGGCCCTCCCCCGCTCCGACTGCCCCTGTGGGTGGGTCGGTTGCGTGGAAGGGCCCCCCGGCCACTGCGAGCGGCAGGCGCGGAACCGTTCTTCTGCGGTCCCGCGCGTGCGCGCGGACTACGTCGGTGTGGTTACTTCTTGACTTCGATCTGCGTCAGGATCGGGTCGCCGTCCTGGGCGTAGTCGACGTTCTGGACCTTCTCCGAGTAGCCGGCGTTGACCTTGTAGTACCAGAGCGGGATGGAGGGCATGAAGTTCACCAGCTCCTTCTCGATCTTCTGGTACGCGGCGACGGACTCCTCCAGGGAGGCGGCGGAGTCGGCCTTCTTGATCTCCGCGTCCAGGCCCTTGTTCGAGAAGTCGCCCTGGTTGCCCGCGGCGCCGGTACGGAACAGGTCCGAGATGAAGTTGGCGTTCACCGGGTAGTCGAGCACCCAGCCGGAGCGGTACAGGGACTTGACCTGCTTGTCGTCACGCGCGTTGGTGTCGGCCTGGAAGTCGGCCTTCGAGTCGCCGGTGCACTTGACGCCGGTCGACTGCGTGATGCTGTTGCAGACCGCCTCGACCCATTCCTTGTGGCCGCCGTCGGCGTTGAACTGGATCGAGATCTTGTTGCCCGGGACGCCGCCACCCTCCTTGATGAGCTTCTTGGCCTTGGCGGGGTCGTACTTGGTGACGTCGCCCGTGGCGTCCTTCTGGAAGCCGAGGACGCCCTGGGCGACCCAGCCGGTGGCCGGCTCACGCGTGCCCTGGAGCACGGTCTTGGTGATGGTGTCGCGGTCGATGCCCATCGACAGGCCCTGGAGGACCTTCGGGTCGATGTTCTTCCACTGGTCGGTGTAGAAGGCGACGGCGATCGTCTGGATGGCCGAGTACGGCTTGTCCACGGCGCGGTCACCGAGGTCGGACCGGTAGACCGGGAGGTCCTTCGGGCCGATCTGGCGCAGCACGTCGACGTTGCCGGACTTCAGGTCCTCGTAGGCGGTCTCGAGGGTGGTGTAGTTCTTGAAGATCACACCGCCGTTCTTCGCCTTGTCGAGACCCTTGTAGTCATCGTTGCGGACGACCTTGATCTGCTTCTTGTGGTCCCAGCTGACGAACTTGTACGCGCCGTTGCCGACCGGCTTCTCACCGGCGGCCTTCGGGTCCGCGTAGAAGGACTCGGGCAGCGGGGAGAAGACCGTGTAGCCGAGCTTGTACGCGAAGTACGGCAGCGGGGCGTTGAGCTCGATGGTGAAGGTGTAGTCGTCCACCTTCTTCAGACCGGACATGACGTCCGACTTCGGCTTGGCCTTGGCGTCCTCCGGGTGGACGTCCGCGTAGCCCTTGATGTCGCCGAACCAGGACGCGTTGGTCTGGTTGTTCTTGATGTTGGCGGCCCAGTTCCAGGCCTTGATGTAGGACTCGGCCGTGACGGGGGTGCCGTCGTGGAACTTCCAGTCCTTCTTGAGCTTGACCGTCCAGAGCTTCGAGTCCTTGGTGTCGACGGACTCGGCGTTGATCATCTCAAGCTTGCCGGACGGGTCGTAGTCCACCAGCTGCGAGAAGATCGCGTCGGTGACGATGCTGCCGTTCGACTCCATCGTGTTGGCCGGCTGCAGCGGGTTCTGCGGCTCGCCGACCTCGACGGAGAAGATGCCGTCCGGGTTCACCGCACCCTTGGCGCTGTTCTTGCTGCCCTTGTCGGCATCGTCGTCGCCGCCACCGCAGGCAGTCGCAGCCAGGGCGATGATGGCCGCTCCCGCGACCCACTTGGCGCTCTTGGCACCACGCATGGGTTTCCTCCTCATGAGTCCACTTTTGACTACAAGAAGGGCACTGGGTTGATCACCGACACCCCTGACGGTGATCGTTTCAGTGCCCTTAGTGTGCTCGTGAGTCGGCGCACTCCCCACAGCGCGTGACCCATTGACCCGAGCTCAATGAAGCCAACTATTAAGTACGACTGGGCCGTAAACCACACTTAAAGGGTCTCGGTTTGACAACATCCGGCCCCCGCAGGGACCAAAATCCGGACAAAGCGATCCCAGACAGACACCCTCGAAACGGACTGTTAACACACGTTTCGGAGAGCAACCTCCGATAATCGGACGAAACTGTCTCGGATGCTGGACAGGCAAGCCGAAAACCGGTTGACCACGGCCGAGGGCCCCCACAGTGTCTGTGAGGGCCCTGGGCTACGGCAATGCCTGGAGCTGACGCATCGTCGGCCGGAAACGGCCTACCGGATACGGATCAGCCGTGCTTGGCGCGCGAGGCGGTGCGGCTGCGCTCCTTCTGGTCGAGGACGACCTTGCGGATGCGGACGGCCTCCGGGGTGACCTCGACGCACTCGTCGTCGCGGCAGAACTCCAGGGACTGCTCCAGCGAGAGCTTGCGCGGCGGGACGATCGCCTCGAACGAGTCGGCCGACGAGGACCGCATGTTCGTGAGCTTCTTCTCCTTGGTGATGTTCACGTCCATGTCGTCGGAGCGCGAGTTCTCGCCGACGATCATGCCCTCGTACACCTCGGTGCCGGGGTCGGTGAACAGCACGCCGCGCTCCTGGAGGTTCGTCATCGCGAAGGCGGTGACGGCACCGGCGCGGTCGGCGACGAGCGAGCCGTTGTTACGGGTCGTCAGGGTGCCGAACCACGGCTCGTGGCCCTCGTGGATGGAGTGCGCGATACCCGTACCGCGGGTGTTCGTCAGGAACTCCGTACGGAAGCCGATGAGGCCGCGCGACGGGACGACGAACTCCATGCGGACCCAGCCGGAGCCGTGGTTCGACATGTTGTCCATGCGGCCCTTGCGGACGCCCATGAGCTGCGTGACGGCGCCCATGTGCTCCTCGGGCACGTCGATCGTCATGCGCTCGACGGGCTCGTACGTCTTGCCCTCGACCTCCTTGGTGACCACCTGCGGCTTGCCGATGGTCATCTCGAAGCCCTCGCGGCGCATCTGCTCGACCAGGATGGCCAGCGCCAGCTCACCGCGGCCCTGCACCTCCCAGGCGTCGGGACGCTCGGTGTCCAGGACGCGCAGCGACACGTTACCGATCAGCTCGCGGTCCAGGCGGTCCTTGACCTGGCGGGCGGTGACCTTGCGGTCCTTGACCGCGGCCTTGGCGTCCGCGCCCTTGCCGGTGCCGCCCCGGCCGACCAGCGGCGAGGTGTTGGTGCCGATGGTCATGGAGATCGCGGGCTCGTCCACCGTGATCAGGGGCAGCGCGACCGGGTTCTCCGGGTCGGCGAGCGTCTCACCGATCATGATCTCCGGGATACCGGCGACGGCGCAGATGTCACCGGGGCCGGCCACCTCGGCGGGCTTGCGGGTGAGCGCCTCGGTCATCATCAGCTCGGTGATGCGCACGTTCTGGATCGAGCCGTCGCGCTTGATCCAGGCGACCGTCTGGCCCTTGCGCAGCTCGCCCTGCTCGACGCGCAGGAGCGCGATGCGGCCGAGGAAGTTGTCGGCGTCGAGGTTGGTGACGTGGGCCTGGAGCGGCGCGCCCTCCTCGTACGTCGGGGCCGGGACGTGCTCCAGGATCGCGGAGAAGAACGGCTCCAGGTTGGTGGAGTCCGCCGGGACGGTGCCGTCCTCCGGCTTGGTCAGCGAGGCGACGCCGTCACGGCCGCAGGCGTAGACGATCGGGAACTCGATCTGCTCCTCGTCCGCGTCCAGGTCGAGGAAGAGGTCGTAGGTCTCGTTGACGACCTCGTCGATGCGGGAGTCCGGGCGGTCCGTCTTGTTGATGCACAGGATGACGGGCAGGCGCTGCTGGAGCGCCTTGCGCAGCACGAAGCGGGTCTGCGGAAGCGGGCCCTCGGAGGCGTCGACCAGGAGCACGACCGCGTCCACCATCGACAGGCCGCGCTCGACCTCGCCGCCGAAGTCGGCGTGGCCGGGGGTGTCGATGATGTTGATGGTGATGACGTCGCCGCCATCCTTGGGGTGGTACTTCACGGCCGTGTTCTTGGCCAGGATCGTGATGCCCTTCTCACGCTCCAGGTCGTTCGAGTCCATCATGCGGTCGTCGAGCGACTCGGCGGCGTGCGCGGCGAACGAACCGGCCTGCTTGAGCATGGCGTCGACGATGGTCGTCTTGCCGTGGTCGACGTGGGCGACGATGGCTACGTTACGGATGTCGTGGCGCGTGGGCATGTGTGGCTTGCGCTTCTCTCGGATCGGGGATTCAGGCGCCTGGGTCGGTCTTGAGTCCTCGTACGCCCGCCGGGCGGACGCGCCACGGCTACTCCCATGGTACGGGGCGGTCGCTGCTGCGGCTTCCCCGGCAAGTTCCCGGGTCGATGGTGCGTACAGCTTTGCCCGCCGGTCTCCCGGCGGGCAAGGGGTCCGAGCTGCGTACGGGCGTGTGCGCCGGCGCTACTTCTTCCGCTGCGCCGGGGCGCCCGCCGCCTGCGGGGCCTTGTAGCCGATGTCCTGGTAGTGCGGCACCCCGAGGCCGAAGGCGCCGACGTTCACGAGCTGCCTGCCGGTGGCGACGAGCTGGGGGCGCTGGAAGAGCGGAATCGATCCGGCGGCGGCCCAGATCCGGGCGTCCGCCTGGCGCACGAGGTCCCGGGCGGCCTTCTCGTCCAGCTCCGAGACCGCCCGGTCGAAGAGCTGGTCGATGTGGTCCGTGCCGACGCGGGTGTAGTTCTGCTCGACGAGCAGCGAGCCGTCGGACGCGGGCAGCGGCTTGGCGAAGATCGGCCGGTCGTCGGTGGCCGGATAGGCGGTGGCGGGCCATGAGTACAGCGCCATGTCGTAGTCGCCGGAGGCCACGTGGTCGCGGAAGTAGCTGTCGTCGGAGACCTTGGTGATCACGGTGCGGATGCCGATCGTGTCCAGCATCGCGGCGATCTTCTCGCCGACGCTGCGCAGTCCCGCCGAGCCGGGCCCGGACGGCAGGACGAAGCGCAGGCTCAGCGGCTTGCCGTTCTTGCCGAGCGGACCGCGCGCGGGGTCGGCCGCCCCGGCGGGCGCCGCGGTGCCCGCCGGGGCGTAGGCTCCGGCGGCGCCTCCGGGCTGCCGGTCCTGGGCCCGGATCGCGTCCCGGACGTCCTCCGAGTTGCCCGTGGCCCCGAGGTGCCCGGCCTGGCGCAGCAGCGCGGCGCTCTGCGCGGCGGCGTCGGGGGCCGGGGCGAGGGCCGGGGTGCCGCCGGGCTTGTCGTCGCCGCCGACGATGTAGAGGCCGTCGTCGGCGGGCTCGCCCGGGGCCGCGCGGTCCGCCTTGCCGTCGTCCGCGTCCTGGCCGGCGTTCCCCTTCTTCTCGTCGGCCTCCTTCTCGCGCCTTTCGCTCTCGCTGCCGGCCTTGGTGCCCTCGGACCGGCTCAGGGCGCCCTCGCGCGTCCAGCCCGCGTCGGCGAGCAGCGCCTGCGCCTGCTCGGTGTCCTGCTTGCCGAGCGCGTCGCTGCCGTCCCGGTACGCGGGCTGCCCGGCGACGGCGAGATGGCTGCCGAGCGGCTGCGCGGGCAGCCCGAGCGGCCCCAGCACGGTGTCGGCCAGCTCCTGGCGGTCCAGGGCGCGGGCCACCGCCCGGCGCACCCGGTCGTCGGCGAGCGGCCCGGTCTCGCCGTTCAGCGCGAGCTGGGTGTAGGCGGGCTCCAGGGACTTGCGGACCACGTAGGCGCGCAGCCCGCTCTGCTCGGCGGCGTACGCCTCGGCGGCCCTGGCCTTGTCGTCCCGCGCCTCCTGCTCCTCCTCGGCCGCCTCCTCGTCGGTGCCGTGCGCCACGGCCCAGGAGCGCAGGGCGTCCGCCGGGCTCTGCGCGGCGCCGGGGCCGTGGGCGGGCGGTGCGCCGGCCGCGCCCTCGCGGGCCGCCTGGGCGATGCGGTGGGCGGTGGTGGCGTCGATGTCGGCGACGTCGACGGTGCCCTCGGCCAGCGCGTCGGTGCGGTCGTCGGGCTTGACGGCCTTGAAGACCAGCGAGTCCAGCTTGGCCCGGCCGCCCCACCAGCGCGGGTCGCGGGTCAGTGTGACGGTCCCGGCCTTCTTGTCCACCTCGCGCAGCCGGAACGGCCCGGCGGTCGCCTTGAGGGTGGTGCGCGCGCCGTCGTTGAAGGCGTCCGGAGAGCCCGTCACCTGCTTCGGGTAGAGCGGCGAGAACAGCGAGCGCCAGTCCGCGTACGGCTTGGCGAAGGTGACCTTGACCTCCAGGTCGTCGTGGCCGCGCTCGATCTTCTCGATGCGCTCGTACCCGGCGTTGCGGGCGGTCCAGAACGCGGAGTCCTTGCCGCTCAGGGCCCGCCACTGGGCGACGAAGTCCGGGGCGCCGATGCCCCGGCCGTCGCTCCAGACGGCCTGCTGGTTGAGCCGGTAGACGACGACCTGACGGGGCTCCGTCTCGGTCACCTTCGCGGATTCGAGGTAGGCCGGATCGAGCTGCGGCCGGCCCTGGGCGTCGAGCGGGAAGAGGGTCGGCAGCAGGGCGCCGGTGATCCGGGTGGTGGCGCTGTCGGCGTCCGCCTGGAAGGCGTTGAAGGTGGCGGGCAGCGCGTCGATCGCCCAGGTCACCCTGCCCCCGTCGGCGACCTGGGCGCGGGCGGCGCGGGCCACGTCCTGCGGTACGGCGGCGACGGCCGCGGTGTCCTCGTCACCGGAGCTGCATCCGGCCAGTACGGGGAGGGTGAGGACGCCTGCGGTCAGGAGGGCGGGGATGCGCCTCTTTCGGGCCGTCCCGCGCGGGACGCCGACGTGGGACATGGCTGATACCTCCGGGGACGGTCCGGCCCGCACCGGGAATGGGCCTGATTGAGCGTTTTTGGTGGCATTTGCAGTTGATCACACTGGTTCCGCCCCTCCACTGAAAACGCCCTCGCGCGGGAACGCCGCGCCGACACGGCGGGTACGCCCCGGAGCCCACCCGTACGGCGGAGCGCCGCGGCCCGGGGGGGCCGCGGCGCTCCGTCCCTTACGGGTCCGGTCAGCCGAGGAGCTTGACGATCTCGTCGGTCGTGCCGGTCTCGCCGAGGCGCGGGAAGATCCGCCGCACGCTGTTGTCGTGGGCCTCGCCGTTCATGTCGGTCATCGCGTCCGTGGCGAGGGTGACGTGGTAGCCGTGCTCGTGCGCGGAGCGGGCGGTGGACTCGACACCGATGCTGGTCGCGATGCCGGCCACCACGACCTGGGTGACGCCCCGGCGGCGCAGCTGGAGGTCGAGGTCGGTGCCGTAGAAGGCGCCCCACTGCTGCTTGGTGACGACGATGTCGCCCTCCGCCGGGCCCATCTCGGGCACGATATCGGCCCAGTCGGCGGCCGGCTGCCCGGAGCGGGCCGGGCCCTCGGTGCGGCCGGGGGCGCCGCCGGTGACGCGGACGAGGACGACGGGCAGGCCCTTGGCCCGGAAGGCGTCGGCGAGGGTCGCGGCGCGCGCGACGACGTCGGCGGCGGGGTGGGCGGTGGGCAGTGCGGTGATGCCCTTCTGGAGGTCGACGACGATGAGCGCGGTGCGGGGGTCGAGGACGGTGGCGGTCATGGTGGTGCTCCTTGAGGTGGTGTGTGCGGGGTGGTGCTGAGGGGGTGGTGCTTGTGGGGGTGGTGCCTGAAGGGATGGTGCTTGTGGGACGTCAGGTGCGCCCGCGCAGGGCGCGGTCGGTGACGGTGAGGACGATGAGCAGGACGCCCAGGACGGCGGCGACGGCGGCCATCAGGTGCAGTCCCCGGTCGCCGGCCGACTGTCCGTAGGCCAGGGCGATGAGGCTGGAGGCGGTGATCGCCCCTATGTACTGGGCGGTGCGCTGGAGGCCGGCGGCCGAGCCGACGGAGGCGGGCGGCGCGTACGCCTGCACGGCCGCCTGGTTGCTGGTGCCGATCAGCCCCTGCGGTACGCCGAAGCAGGCGCCGGCGAGCAGCAGGAGGGCGACCGGTGCGTCGCCGGACAGCAGGAACAGCATTCCGGCTCCGGCGGTGAGCAGGACGCAGGCCAGCACGAGCGGGCCCCGGATGCCCTTCGTACGGGCGCCGAGCAGCGAGCACACCAGCGCGGCGAGGGACATCGGCAGCATCAGGAGTCCGGTGTGCCCGGACGAGTAGCCCCGGGCCTCCTCCAGCCACTGGGTGAATCCGTACATCACGCAGTAGATCAGCAGGTAGCTGATGCCGTGCCGGAGGTACGTGCGCGAGAGCGCGCCGTTGCCCGCGAGCATCCGGAGGTCGATGAAGGGGGCGGGGGCCCGCAGCTGCCACCACACGAGGGCGGCGCCCAGCGCGGCGAAGGGCGCGAGCAGCCACCACATCGGGTGCGCGAGGTCGAGCAGGAAGAAGACCAGGACGGTGAGCGCGGTCGCGAACAGGCCGATGCCGAGCGGGTCGAGCCCCAGCCGGGGCGCCGGGCCGCCGGCCGCGCGGGCGCGGGGCGGGTCGGCGGGAATCCAGAGCAGGGCCGCGCCGAGGGCGATCAGCGCCACGGGCACGTTGACGGCGAAGATCCCGCGCCAGCCGGCCGTCATGACGAGCAGTCCGCCGAGCGTGGGCCCGACCGCCGCGCTGCCGAGCGCGGCGAAGGAGAGCCGGGCCAGCACCGGACGCGGGGCCGCCCGGCCGATCCGGGCCGACTCGTCGCGCAGCACCGCCATCGCGGCCGGGTAGGCCGCCGACGTACCGATGCCGAGCAGCAGCCGCGACACGATCAGCTCGCCGAATCCCTGCGCGAAGGTGCCGACCAGGCCGGAGGCGACGACCACGACGAGGCCGGCGAGGAAGACCCGGCGCGGCCCCAGGACGTCGGCGAGCCGGCCCAGCACGGGCTGGGCGACGGCGCTGGCGAGGTAGAGGACGGAGATCAGCCAGGCGGTGTCGGCGGCGCCCACGGAGAAGTGGTGCCCGATCGCCACCAGCGCGGTGGAGATCATGGTGGTGTTCAGCGGGTTGAGCAGCGAGCCCAGCAGCAGCGGAGCGGTGAGCCGGGCGCTGAAGCCGGGGTCGGGCACCGTCCGGTCCGGGCGGGCCGCCGCGCGTACCGCCCCGGGGAGCACCTCGCGAGCGGTCACGAACCGACCAGGCGTTCGATGAGGGCCACGGCCTCGGCGACCGTCCGCCGCTCGTGCCCGTCCAGCTCGGCGGCGACGGCCTCGGCCAGCCAGTTCCGCTTGGCGGCCCGGACCCGGGCGAGCGTGGTGCGCCCGGCGTCGGTGACCGACATGACGGACTTCCGGCCGTCGGCCGGGTCCGGCGCCCGCTCGACCAGCCCCTGCGCCTCCAGCGCACCCAGGGTCAGCCGCATGGACTGCGGGCGCACGAACTCGGCGCGGGCCAGGTCCGCGGTGGTCGCGGCACCCCCGTCGTCCAGCCGGGCCAGCACCGAGCGCTGGGTCGGCGTCAGCAGCGACTCCGCCGACGAGGAACGCAGCCGTCGCAGCAGCCGGCCGACCACGGCGGCCAGCTGGTCCGCCACCTCGTCGGCCGTGGGCTCGGGGACCGTCCCGGATGAGTGCGTCATACATTCACCGTACGAGAACAACAGGCCACCTTGCAAGGCAACCTGTCATTCTCCGGCGGCCTCCCCGCCCCACCCCTCGCGAACACCTCGTGTCGCGGTCATCCAGAGCTGGACATAACCTCACAAACGTGACGCCGCCCGTGAGCCGACACCTGATACCGGGCCGGGCCCTGCTCGCCGTCCTCCTGACGGTGTGCTGGCTGGCCCTGGCCCCCGCGCCGGCCGCCCGCGCCGACGACCCGGTCACGCTGTCCCGCGACGGGCAGATCACCGACAAGGTGGGCGCCCTGGGCGACCGCCGCCCCGAGGTGGTCACGGCCCTCGACCGGCTCTACGCCGGACACCGCCTCCAGCTCTTCGTGGTGTACGTGCGCGACTTCTCCGGGAACTCCGCGCGGGACTGGGCCGACGCGACCGCAGACCGCAACGGCCTCGGCCGCGACGACGTCCTGCTCGCCGTCGCCACCCATGCCCGGCAGTACGCCTACTCCGCCGACCAGGACGCCCCCCTCTCCGACGCGCGGCTCCGGGACGTGGCGAACACCGCGATCGAGCCGGCGCTGAAGGAGAACGACTGGGCGGGCGCCGCGATCGGCGCCGCCGACGGCTACGCCGCCGTCCTGTCCGGCGAGCCCGTGCCCACCCCGGCGATCACCCCCGGCGCCGCCGACCCGGGCGCCGGCTCGGGCGGCACCAGCACCGGCGACCTGCTCCTGCCCGTCGTCCTGCTCTGCGCCGTGGCGGCCGTCGCCGCGTACGCCTTCCTGCGGCGCAAGCGGCGCGCCACCACCCGCACGACACCCGGCACGGCCGGCTGGGGCGGCGGCGGCCCGGCGCCCGCCCCGCTGCCGGAGCTCGACGCGAAGGCGAAGGAGACGCTGGTCGCCACCGACGACGCGGTCCGCACCAGCGAGGAGGAGCTGGGGTTCGCCACCGCCCAGTTCGGGGAAGAGGCCGCCGCGCCGTTCGCCGAGGCGGTGGCCTACGCCAAGGGCGAGCTGACCACCGCGTTCCGGCTGCGTCAGCAGCTGGACGACGCGTTCCCGGAGGACGACGCGACGCGCCGGCGGATGCTGGACGAGATCCTCAGCCGCTGCGCGGACGCCGACGGCCGCCTCGACGCGGTCTCCGAGGACTTCGACCGGCTGCGCGAGCTGGAGCGCGAGGCGCCGCAGGCCCTGGCCGCCGCCGGGACCGCGCTCGGGGAGCTGACCGGCCGGGTCCCGGCCGCCGAGGCCGCGCTCGCCTCGATGCGCGAGCGGTACGCGGACCAGGCATCGGCCCCCGTCGCCGGTGACGCCGAAGAGGCCGGGGACCGGCTCGCCTTCGCGACCTCGTCCCTCGACCGGGCCCGGCAGGCGGTGGACGGCGGCGACCACGCGGCGGCGGCCGTCTACGTCCGGGCCGCCGAGGGGGCGCTCGACCAGGCGGGCACCCTCGTCGACGGCGTGGAGCGGCGCGCCCGCGAGCTGGACGAGGCGGCGGACCGGCTGACCGCCGCGCTGACCGAGCTGGACACCGACCTGGCCGACGCGGGCGGGCTGCTCGACGGCACGGCGCGGGGGACGTCCACCGCCGACCTGCGCGGCCGGATCGCCCGCGCCCGTGCGGTGGCCGGCGATGTGCGCGCGGAGCGGGGCGGCCGGTACGACCCGATCGACGCGCTGCGCCGGGTGGAGGAGGCGGACCGGGCGCTGGACGAGGCGCTGGCCGGGGCCCGCGAGCGGGAACGGGGCGACACCCGGGCGCGCTCGCTGCTCGACGGGGCGCTGCTCACCGCGCGCTCCTCGGTCGCCGCCGCCGCGGACTTCGTCACGACGCACCGGGGCGCGGTCGGCAGCACCGCCCGGACCCGGCTCGCCGAGGCGCAGCGCCGGCTGGAGCGGGCCGCCGCGCTCGCGGACACCGGCGACGCGCAGGCCGCCCTGGCCGAGGCGAACCGCGCGGACGCGCTGGCCGGCGAGGCGCGGAGCCTGGCCGAGCAGGACGTACACGGGTACGGGTACGGGTACGGCGGCCCCGGCGGCCTGGCGGGCGGAGGCGGCGGAGGCATGGGCGGCGCGGTGCTGGGCGGGATTCTCCTCGGCGGCCTGATGGGCGGGGGCGGCGGGCGCGGCGGCTTCCGGGGCGGCTTCGGGGGCGGCGGCTTCGGCGGGGGCGGCGGGCCCGGCAGCTTCGGCGGCGGGGGCACACGGGGCCGCCGGGGCGGCGGCGGACGCTTCTGACGCGGAGGGCTTCCCGTACAGCCGTACGCGTAACCCCACGAGCAGCACAACCCCACAGGAGACCCCATGAGCAAGCAGACCATCCTCGGCCGTGTCACCCAGCTGGCGAAGGCCAACATCAACGCGCTGCTCGACCAGGCCGAGGACCCGCAGAAGATGCTGGACCAGCTGATCCGCGACTACACCGCCAACATCGCGGAGGCGGAGCAGGCCGTGGCCGCCACCATCGGCAATCTCCGCCTGATGGAGCAGGACCACCGGGAGGACGTCGAGGCGGCCCGCGAGTGGGGCGGCAAGGCGCTCGCCGCGAGCCGCAAGGCGGACGAGCTGCGGGCGGGCGGCTCGGGACCCGAGGCGGACAAGTTCGACAACCTGGCGAAGGTCGCGCTGGGCCGGCAGCTCCAGGCCGAGAAGGAGGCCGGGACCGCGGAGCCGGCCATCGCCGCGCAGACCGAGGTGGTCGACAAGCTCAAGGCGGGCCTGGACCGGATGAAGGCGAAGCTCTCGGAGCTGAAGGCCAAGCGGGACGAACTGGTGGCGCGCGCCAAGTCGGCGCAGGCGCAGAACCGGATGATGGACGCGGTGAAGAGCATCGACGTCCTGGACCCGACCAGCGAGCTGAGCCGGTTCGAGGACAAGGTGCGGCGCGAGGAGGCACGGGCCCTGGGCAAGCAGGAGCTGGCGGCCTCCTCGCTGGACGCGCAGTTCGAGGAGCTGGACGCGCTGGGCGACAGCGCCGAGGTGGAGGCCCGCCTCGCCGCGCTGAAGACCACGAAGTGACGTCCTAGAACATGCTGAGCAGTTCCTCCACCGAGCGCTCGGCGGGCGGGCGCCCGTCCGGCAGCGGCAGCTCGAACCAGACGGTCTTGCCGCGCGGAGTCCGCCTGGCCCCCCAGGCCGCGCTGAGCAGCCCCACCAGCTGCAGACCCCGGCCGCCCTCGTCCGTGTCCCGGGCGCGTCGGCGCCTCGGCTGGACGAGACCGGCGTCCCACACCTCGCAGACCAGGGTGCGGTCGCGCAGCAGGCGGAGCCGGATCTCGCCCTCGCCGTAGCGCAGGGCGTTGGTGACCAGCTCGCTGACCAGGAGCTCCGTGGTGTCCACCAGGTCGTCGAGGCCCCAGCTGGTGAGCTGGCCCCTGGCCAGTTCGCGGGCGCGGCCGACCGAGCGGGGCTCGCGGGGCAGCCGCCAGTCGCCGACGGCCTCGGTGGGCAGGCCCTGGATGCGGGCCATCAGGAGCGCGATGTCGTCCTCGCCGTGCCGGGTGTGCAGCGAGCCGAGGACCCGGTCGCAGACGTCCTCCAGCGGCTGGGCCGGTTCGGTCAGGGCCTTGCGGAGGGCGGCAAGGCCCTCGTCCAGCGGGTGGTCGCGGGACTCGACGAGGCCGTCGGTGTAGAGGGCGAGGAGCGCGCCCTCCTTCAGCTCGACCTCGACCTCCTCGAAGGGTTCGCCGCCGACGCCCAGCGGCATCCCGGGGGGTACGTCGAGGAGCAGCGCGGCCTCGCCCGGCTCGACCACGGCGGGCGGCAGATGGCCCGCGTTGGCGAAGGTGCAGCGCCGGGTGACCGGGTCGTAGACCGCGTAGACGCAGGTCGCCAGATACACCTCGGAGAGGTCGGCCTCCCGCGACTTGTGCGCGGCGCGGGCGGGCCACTGGGCGCCCCCGCCGCCGGCCGCGGAGGCGGCGCCGGGGGCGCCGAGCCCCCGGGCGATCTCGTCCAGCGCGGACAGCACCTCGGCGGGTTCCAGGTCGAGCAGGGCCAGCGTGCGCACGGCGGTGCGCAGTTCGCCCATGGCCACGGCGGCGCGCAGGCCGCGCCCCATCACGTCGCCGACGACGAGCGCGGTGCGGTGCCCGGGCAGCTCGATCACGTCGAACCAGTCGCCGCCGACCTCGTTGGCGGTGTTGCCCGGCAGGTAGCGGCAGGCGATGTCGAGCCCGGCGGCCTCCGGATCGCCGGGGGGCAGCAGGCTGCGCTGGAGGATCAGGGCGCGTTCGTGCTCGCGGCGGTAGAGGCGGGCGTTGTCGATACAGACGGCGGCGCGGGCGGCCAGCTCGGTCGCGAGGGCCCGGTCCCGGTCGTCGAACGGCTCGCTGCCCTTCGTACGGGAGAAGCGGACGAGGCCCACCACGTTGTCGTGGGCGACCATCGGCACGGCCAGCGTGGACTGCACGAAGCCCCGGTCGTCGCCGGGCACGTCCTTCACCCGGCCGGTGCGCAGCGCCGCGGCGCACGGCGAGCCGAAGGGGTAGCGGTGGACGGAGCCGAGGGCTGGGGGCGCGGACGCGTCGCCCGGTGGTCCGGAGTCGGAGGCGCCGGGGGCCGGGTGGGGCAGGGCGTCGGACACGGCGCTGGCGAAGGCGACGCGGCGCAGTTCGGCGGAGCCGCCGACCGCCTCCTGGCTGAACGGGCTCCAGCCGCCGGGCGCCGCCTCGTCCCCGGTGAGCAGGGCCTGGTAGAGGTCGACGGAGGCCAGGTCGCAGAAGACGGGGACGGCGACGTCGAGGAGTTCGCGGGCGGTGGTCTCCAGATCCAGGGAGTTGCCGATGCGGGCGCCGGCCTCGTTGAGCAGGGCGAGGTTGCGGCGGGCGCTGGCGGCCTCGCGGGCGGCGGTGTGACGCCGGGTCACGTCGGTGGCGAGTCCGGCGATGCCGATGGGGCGGCCCGATCCGCTGTGCACCCGGTAGAGGTTCATCGACCAGTGGCGGCGCTCGGTGTCACCGGGGGCCGTACCGACGAGCTGGAGGTCGGTGACGGAGTTGCCCGTCGCCAGGACGCGTTCGAGCGTGGCGGTCAGGCGGTCGGCCTCGGCGCCGGTGAGGTAGTCGCCGACGGTGCGGCCCCGGTGGTCGTCGGCCCGGCCGCCGAAGACGGTGGCGAAGCGCTCGTTGGCCCGGACGACGGTGAGGTCGGTGCCGAAGAGGACGAACCCGAAGGGAGATTGGCCGAAAATCGCCTGCGAGGCGGCGAGGTCCGTCTCGATGCGGCGCAGGGCGCGGACGTCCACGACGATGCAGACCGCCGCCCGTTCGCCGGTGGCCGTCTCGCTGGGCATCACATAGATCTCGGCGAGCCCGTGCGCCCCGCCCTCCCCGGGCATCCGGAACGGGACGAGGCCCGTCCACTCCTTGCCGTCGAGCACCTCGCCCACCCTGCGGTGGCCCTCACCGCGGACCTCGCCGGGCAGGAACGCCTCGACGGGGTCCTTGCCCACGGCCTCGTGGGCGGCCACGCCGAAGAGACCGGCGGCCCGGCGGCTCCACTGCTCGATCAGCCCATCGGGCCCGATCGAGAAGGAGGCGACTCTGATGTAGTCGTAGATCGAGCCAGGCGGACTGCTCTGCCACACGACGTCGCCCGCTGTCCCAGGTATCTCGCTCACGCGACCGTCCCCTCCAGCTCACACACCGGACCGGTCATGCCCGCAGTATTCAGCACTACGGCCCCGTCCGGCACGGCGTTCACGATCACAGCACGGTCTCAGTCCCTTTCAGCCAGGTTCGGCCCCGACCTCCGGTGATCGCTGTGCGTCCCACCTCACTCCTAACCAGGCAGAGCCAGCTCGAACCACACCGTCTTGCCGGTCTTTCCCCGCCGGGTCCCCCAGCGCCGGGCCGCGCAGGCCACGAGCTGCAGTCCCCGACCGCTCTCCGCGTCGGGCCCCGCCGTACGTTCGGTGGGCGGATCGGGGAGGGGATCGGAGACTTCGACGAGGAGGCCGGACCGGGCGGCGGAGCGGTCCCCGTCCGGCTGGGGGCGCAGCAGCCGCACCCCGATGGGGCCGGGGGTGTAGCGCATGGAGTTGGTGACCAGCTCACTGACCAGCAGCATCGCTTCGTCACCGACGACGGCGTCGAGGCCCCAGTCGCGCAGGGTGTCGTGGACGGCGTGCCGGGCGGTGCGCACGGCACCGGGCACAGCCGGAAAGCTCCACTCGGCGCGATCGCCTTCGGTATCGGTCACGCCGATCACTCCCAGAGCCGGCAACGGTGACGCCCTGTCTGTGCGGGACAAACACCACATACCCGATATTCAGGAGCGAATACCGTCGGCCTCGACACGCGGGGCGTACGGGTGTACGGCGGCGCGCACGTACGGGTGCCCGGGAAGCGGGGGCGCACACCCCCGCCCCCACGCGCCGCATCTTGATCCGCCCCCGCCCGCCGCCATCTTGATCCGCCCCCGCGCGCCGCGCCTTGACCCGCTCCCGCGCCGCGCCTTGTTCCGCTCCCGCGCCGCGCCTTGACCCGCCCGCGCCGCTCAGGCGAGGTCGCCCGAGGCCCTGAGGTCGTCGAAGAGCAGCTGGTCGACGGGCGGCACGCGGTCGCGGTCGGCGTACGAGAACCACGCCACGTCCTCGATCTCGCTGCTGGCCCTCAGCTCGCCGCTGAACCCGGCGGTGTAGCAGGCCATCCGGACCACCGTGCCGTCCGGGAGACCGGGCCCGCCGGCCTCGTACGTCCCCACGTGCACGACGGACTCCGCGTCGATGCGGACCGTCAGCTCCTCCTCGATCTCGCGCACCAGCGTGTCGAGGTCGCTCTCGGCACCCTCCCGCTTGCCGCCCGGGATGTAGAAGACGTCCTTTCCGCGCGGGCGCGCGCACAGGATGCGGCCGTCCTCGATCCGCACCCACGCCACCGTGTCGATCAGCCCCGGTGCGCCCCCGCCCTCCAGTTCGCCGATCGCCTCGGCCAGCCACTTCTTCTCCTCGGTGCCCGTGGCGCGGGCGATGCGCAGCATTCCCTGCCGGAAGAGCGTGGGCGCCTCCTCGGCCCGCATCGGCTCGCCGTCCCGGTAGAAGAAGCTCGCGGGGGCGTCGAGGAACGCCTGCCGCCGGCGCAGGACCGCCGCCTGCCCGGCGCGGTCGGGGAGGTGGTGCAGGAAGGCGAGCAGCGTGAAGAAGCGCTGCCCGTCGGTGATCTCGGCCTCCTTGGGGTGCCCGAGCCGGGCGTGCAGCTCCTCGCGTCCGGCCTCGGTGAGGGAGAGGACCCGGCGGGGTGCGGACCCGGTGCCGGGTTCGGTGCGCTGGTCGACCAGGCCCGCCTTCACGAGGCGGGAAATGGCCGGATAGAGCGCCCCGTCACTGACCGCGCGGATGTGGCCGCTGAGGGCCTGGATGCGGGCCTTCAGCTCGTATCCGTGCAGGGGCTCCTCGGAGAGGAATCCCAGAATCGACAGCTCCAGCACGCGCCGAGCTCCTTGTTTCGTCCGTCACCCTGCTTGCCCGTCCGGCGCGCTCATGCTATCTCTTTCCGCTGCACCTCGATTCGAGGTACAGCGGAAAGAGGGGGCGGTCATGGAGGCGGTGGAGCACCGGCGCACGCTGGTGGCACTCGCGGGCCCGGTCTACGTCGAGCTCCTCGCGGGGGTCGCGGCCGGGATCATCAACATGGTCTGGGTGGCCCGGCTGGGCGGGGCGGCGGTCGCCGCGGTCGCCGCCGCCACCAACGTGGAGAACCTGCTGCTCGGCGTCATCCTGGTCGCCGGCTCGGGTACGACCGTGCTCGTCGCGCGGGCCAGGGGCGCGGACGACCCGGCGGCGCTGCGCTCGGCGGTGCGGGGCGGCTGGGCGCTATGGGCCCTGGTCACGCCGGTGGCCGCCGTGGGCGGATACCTCTGCCGCGCCCCGCTGGCCCGGCTCGTTCTCGGGACCGGCGAGGGCGGCGCACCGGCCCTGGCCGCCGGCTACTTCGCGATCGCGCTGCCGGGCATCGCGGTGTTCTTCGCGTCCCACGTGGTCGACGGCATCCTGAAGGGCGCGGGCGACACCCGCACCCCGATGCGGCTCGCGCTCCTCGCGAACGGCCTGATCCTCGGTCTGGACCCGTTGCTCATCCTGGGGTTCGGGCTCGGGGTGCGCGGCGCGGCGGTCGCCACGGTGCTGGGCCGGGCCGCCGCGCTCACCTGCGGTCTCGTGGCGCTGCGCCGCAACGGCGTGCTGCGGTGGGCCGCCGCCGCCCCGGCCGGTGCGGGCGGCGTGCGCGGGAGCCTGGCCGCGGACGCGCGCGGGACCGCCGCCACGGGCCTGCCCATGTCGGCGGAGTTCACCGCGCGGATGGCGGGGGCGCTCGCGCTCGTCGCCGTCGTCGCCCGGATCGGGGTGGACGAGGTCGCCGCGTACGGGATCGCGACGAAGGCGATGTACGTCGCGACGATGGCCTTCTACGCGGTGCGCCAGGCCGCCGCCATCCGCACCGCCCATCTGCTCGGCGCCGGACGCGACGCTCGGCGGGCCATCGGGCGGCAGGCCGTGCTGGTGGCCGGGGCGCTCGGCCTCACCGCCGCGACGGCGCTCCTCGTGGCCGCCCCCTGGATCATGCGGGCCTTCGGCAGCGAGGGGGCGGTGGCCGGGGCCGGGGCGCTCTATCTGCGCTGCGTGGGACCGTATCTGCTGCTGCTCGCCTGCTTCATCGCGCTCGGCGGTGTCTTCGAGGGCAGCGGCGCGAGCCCGGCCCTCGCCCGCGTCACCGCCTGCGGGGTCGCCGCCCAACTCGCGCTCGCGTACGCCATGTCGGGGTGGGGGCTGCCGGGCATCTGCCTGGCCATGGGCCTCTCGACGGCCTCGCAGTGCGCCGCCGTCGCCGCCATGTACCGGCGCACGGCGCGTCCGGGAGCCCCCCGGACTCCCGCCCCGGCAGCCGACGGGCCCTCACCCCGGAACGATTCGGGGAGCGCACCGGCGCATTAGCCCGTGCGCCGGGCCCCTACGACTGGGCGGCCTGCCCGACGCGCTCCACCCAGTACAGCTGTTTGTGCCCCCGGTCCTGCAACTTGTCGGCCGTCCGCTGGGCCTCGCCCTGCGTGGCGTACCTGCCCACGCGGTAGCGGTTGCCGTTGTCGTCCTGCCGTATCACCAGCCAGGGAAGCACGGCACCGCTGTCACTCATCGTGTTTCTCCCGAGCATCGCGCCCCTCCCCTGAACGATGTGCACGCTTCTAAGAAACTCCAGGAAACCCCGGTACGCATATGCCTGACCCTACGCCTGACCTTCACGCAACGGATACGTCTTTACACAAAGAGGCACGGATCCGGCCAGGAACGGACCAACGCCCCGGGGGCGCATTCTCGCGAATGCGCCCCCGGGGCGTTGCGGCGGGAGTGAGAGCGGGACATGACAATCAGGAAGCGGCGGGCCCGCCCCCGGTCACCTCACGGGGAGCCGGTACCCCACCCGGTAGCGGTCGGCCGGCACCACCACGTCGGCGGTTTCGACGGGCCGCCCCGAGGCGTAGAAGGTCCGCTCGACCACCATCACCACATGTCCGGGGACCCCGCCCAGCGCCAGGAGCTCCTCCGCGAGCCCCGGGCGCGCGCCCACCCGCTCGGCCACGTTGTCCACGATCACGTCGATGGCGGCCATCCGCTCGACGACCCCGCAGCCGCCCAGCGGGCCCTCCTCCGGCAGCATCACCGGCGTGCGCCCCGTGATGGCCAGGGGCTCCCAGGAGGTGGAGAGCATCACCGGCTCGCCCGCCTCCCGGAACACGTAATGCGTACGCATGACGCGGTCGTCCGGTTCGATCCCGAGGCGGGCGGCGATCTCGGCGCTCGCGCCCTCCTGCTCGCTGCGCGACTCCCAGGTCCCGCGCACCCCGTCCGCCGCCTGCTCCTGGCGGAACGGGCCCGCCCCCGCCTCGGGCCGGAAGCCGGAGCGCTCGACCATGCGGGGCACCGGCCGCTCGCGGACGTACGTCCCCGAACCGGAACGCCCCTCGACCAGGCCCTCAGCCATCAGGACTTTGCGCGCCTCCAGCGCGACGGTGTCCGAGACCCCGTACTCCTCGCGGATGCGCGCCTGCGACGGCAGGCGCGTATGCGGCGGCAGCGAACCGTTGACGATCTTCTCTCTCAGATCGCTCGCCACGCGCAGATAGGCGGGCTGCTCACCGAAAGCCACAGGCCACTCCCCAAGAGGTTGACGGACTGCGACAGCGTCGCAACCGTGGGTTCCGAATCGCAAGCGCAGGCCACAGTTTCACTCGAAGTGATGACATTCGGCGGGCCCGCGCATGGCTCGCGGCACCTCGGCCAGAACCCCTTTAAACCGCCTTTGCCAAACCCTTGACCATGTTTGGTCCAGACCAATAACTTCTGGCCTCATGCGTCGAAGAACCCTGTCTTCACTCGCCATCGCCGCCTGCGCTCTCACGCTCGCGGCCTCCCTCTCCCCCGCCGCCAACGCCTCCTCCGGGCACGGCAGTCACGGCGGCGACCGCAACCACCATGGCCCGTCCGCCGACTACAAGCGCGTCGGCTACTTCACCCAGTGGGGTGTCTACGGGCGCGACTTCCAGGTCAACGACCTGGAGACGAGCGGCACCGCGGCCAAACTCACCCACGTCAACTACTCGTTCGGCAACATCAGCGCGGACGGCAAGTGCTTCACCGGCAATGTGCCCGGCGAGGCCGACGCCTGGGCGGACTACGTCCGTCCGCTCGACGCGGCCAACTCCGTGGACGGGGTCGCCGACACCGACGACCAGAGGCTCGCGGGCAACTTCAACCAGCTGCGGGAGCTCAAGGCGAAGCACCCCGGCCTCAAGGTGATGATCTCGCTCGGCGGCTGGAGCTGGTCGACCCACTTCTCCGACGCGGCCCGCACCGCGGCGTCGCGCAAGGCGCTCGTCTCCTCCTGCATCGACCTGTACATCAAGGGCGACCTGCCGGTGGACGGGACACGCGGCGGTAAGGGCGCGGCGGCCGGGCTCTTCGACGGCATCGACATCGACTGGGAATGGCCGGGATCCGCCGGTGACACCGACACGGTGTACCGCCCGGAGGACAAGCGGAACTTCACCGCCCTGGTCCACGAGTTCCGCACCCAGCTCGACGCGTACGCGAAGAAGGCCGCCAAGGAACGCAAGGGCCGGCACCACGGCGCGAAGCCGAAGCACTACGAGCTCTCGGCGTTCGTCCCGGCGTCCCCCGAGAAGATCGACGCGGGCTTCGACGTGCCCCGCATCATGCGGGACTTCGACTTCGTGAACCTCCAGGGCTACGACTTCCACGTCTCCGGCGAGGCGAAGACGGCCCAGCAGTCCGCCTTGTACGCGAAGGGCGACTACAGCGTCGACCGGACCGTGCGGGACTGGCTGAAGCGGGGCGCGCCGGCGCGCAAGCTGGTGGTCGGCATGCCCTTCTACGGCCAGGGCTGGACGGGCGTCACCGGCGGCGGCGACGGCCTCGGACAGCCGGCGGCGGGCCCCGCCCCGGCGACCTGGGCGGCCGGTTACGAGGACTACAAGGCCCTGCGGAAACTGGCCGAATCCGGTACGTACAAGGTGCACCGCAACGTCCGCGACGGCAGCGCCTGGCTGTTCGACGGCACCACGCTGTGGACGTACGACGACCCCCAGGTGCTGCGCACCAAGACCGCTTACATCCGCGACCACCGGCTCGGCGGCGCGATGTTCTGGTCGCTGGACGGTGACACGGAGGACGGCGAGCTGATCACGGCCGTCGACCGCGGGCTCACCTCCCGCCGGTAGGAACACCTCATGAGGGGCGGCTGCCGGTGCGCGGCCGCCCCTCGGCCGTGCGTACGGTCACCAGTCGACGGTCTCCGTCCAGATGGACTGGATGTAGCCCGAGCCCCACGGGTTGGTGGCGACGGACGCCTGGCCGACCGGGGCCCAGTCGCCGAGGACGATCCGCTGCGGAAGGCGCGGGTCCAGGGCGTTGAGCACCGCGTGGACGCGGTGGTGGCCGGTGCCGCCCGTGCACAGGCTGGACATCGTGCTGCCGGCACCGCCTCCGTAGGAGACCGTGCAGCCGGTAGGTGCCGCCTGGGCGGAGGGGGCCGTCGTCAGCAGCGCGCCGACTGCGGTCATGGCGACGGCCGCGCCGCCCATCACACTGCGCTTCCCGAACATGAGACTCCTTGGGTCCGGTGGAGGGGTCCAGTGATGAGGATTCCGCCGAACGCTGCCCAGATTTGGTCCAGTCCAATCCCGGCGACGGGGCGCGGGTCCGGGTCCGGGCCACACGGGGTACGGGCGGAGCGCGACCGGACCGAGGGAGCGGCGCTCACCCGTACCCCTCGCACACCGGGCGCGAAGTGCCGGGCGGGGCCGCGCGGATCGCGATGACCCGACCGCAGACATGACACGCCGCCAAGATCCTTGTGTACAAGCCCTATTGACGACCACCCACCCTTGAGTATGGTCTAGACCTAAGGTGAGCCGCGGTCGCCCTGGGCGGCCGGCGGCGCGCGTGGGGCTGCGGGCGGCGCCCCCTCGCCACCGGCCGTACCCCTGCCCCCACCGTGCCGGCACCCCCCTCACGAGGCCGCTGCCCGGTGCGGGCGTGTCCGACCGCTGCCGTCACCCCGCGGCAGTCCCCAGCGAAGGAGTTGGCATGAACGCGAAGCGAAAACTGGCCCTCGTGCTCGGTGCGGGAGTCGCCCCCCTGCTCGCGGTGGTCCTGCCGGCCACCACGGCCAGTGCGCACGGCTACGTGTCCTCGCCGCCGAGCCGCCAGGCGCAGTGCGCCTCCGGCGTGGTCGACTGCGGCCAGATCAAGTACGAGCCGCAGAGCGTCGAGGGCCCCAAGGGCCTGAAGAGCTGCAGCGGAGGCAACGCGCAGTTCGCCGAGCTGGACAACGACAGCAAGGGCTGGAAGGCCACCCCGGTCGGCAGCTCCGCGGACTTCTCCTGGACGCTGACGGCCCGGCACGCGACGAGCACCTGGCAGTACTACATCGGCGGCTCGAAGATCGCGGAGTTCAACGACAACGGCGCCCAGCCCGGCGCCACCAAGACCCACCACGTGAACCTCAGCGGCTACAGCGGCCGCCAGAAGGTGCTGGCCGTCTGGAACATCGCGGACACCGCCAACGCGTTCTACGCCTGCATCGACCTCCAGATCGGCGGGGGCGGCACCCCCGGTGACGGCGGCGGTGACGGCGGGGACCCGGGCGACTGCACCGCCTCGGCGTGGGAGGCCGGCCGCGTCTACAACGGCGGTGACACGGTCTCGTACAACGGGCACACCTGGCGCGCCAAGTGGTGGGTCCAGGGCGACCAGCCCGGCACGACGGGCGAGTGGGGCGTCTGGGAGGACCTCGGCACCTGCTGACCCACACCTCTCCGCGGGGCCGGGGCCCCGCGGAGAGGTCGGTGCGGAACCTGCCGGGGCGGCTGGCACCGGGACCTTGCCGCCCCGGACCTCATGACAGCGAGGCGCTCGCCACCTGGTTCTATGCGGCGACGGCGGTGGCCCGGATGGACGTGATGACCGCCGCGATGGTGTCGATGTCCGCCTCCGTGAACAGGTCCTCCGGACCGCGCGGGGCAAGGGCACTGAACGGCGGGTCGTACAGCACAGCAACGTCGGCCATGCCGTTGCGGGCCACGTAGTCGACGAGCAGATCCACGTAGCGGAGTTGGGCGCCGGAAAAGGTCCGTCCCCGCCGGAACTCTTCGAAAGCGCTCCAGGCGGCCTCTCGCTCCAGGCCGGTCAGGGAGCGGAGGAAGATGCCGAGCCCTCCCTCGGAGTTACGCGTGCGATCGAGGTCGGCCTCGGTGCCGATGCCGGCTTCGAGGAAGATCCGTTCCAACTCCCTCAGGTCGGAGGTGGTGATCTGCCGGTTCCGGCGGATCTTCCGGATCGCCGGATGGTCTTCGTGCGCGCGCAGGTAAATCCTGAGTTTCTGCTCGAACCGGGTCAGGTCGGTGCCGATGACCGTGCCCTGCAACCGCGCGACCGTCAGCTCGCCCAGCTCGTCCTCGAAATCCGTGTAGACGATGTTTCGGCGGGTCTTCTCGATCAGCTTGACCAGACTGCGCAGCCGTCGCCGCATCGCCTCCAGCATCGGCGGGGTCACGTCATCCCACCAGTCGTCGCCGACGAGCTCGTCGATCAGCCCCTGCTGAGCCCGTACCGCCGGAATCGTGTACTGGTCCTGGAGCGCAGAGGCGATCTCCTGCACCTGTGCGCGCAGCCGGTCGTAGCCGGGGTTCGCGTTCACGACCGCGAGCTGCAAGCGCAGAGCGAGCAGGTCGAAGCGCTTGGCTTCCTCGGTGCTGTCGTCGTCGCGGAACGCCGTGGGAAGCCCGGCGAGGTGGTCCACGACCTGGGCGTGCGTCTCCTGCGTGAGCGCGAGCCAGGCGTCCAAGCCGGAGAAGGCATCGACGTACTCCCGCTCAGGACGCACCAGGAAGTTGTCCGGGTTCATGGCCGTGACTTCCTGGTGCAGCCGCTCGGCCAGCTCCTGCCGCAACCCTGCGGGGCTGTTCGTGCCGTCAGCGGCAGGCGGCCGCCCCTCAGCATGCCCGCCTTGGTCGGGCTGCTCCTCGCCGACGGCCCGCGGTGCGGGGTCCTTCGCGTCCAGGGCGAACAGCAGGTCCGCACGGCTGGTGAAGATGCGCTGCGCCAGAGACGGCCCAAGCTTCCCTTCGGCCTTCATCAGGCTCTGGTTGAAGAACTCGATGTTCCGGCAGAGGTCGAAGACGAGGAACCCGTCCTTGTCCCGGTTCGGGCCGAACAAGTTCGGGCACAGGCGTGTGCCGCGGCCTATCATCTGCCAGAACTTGGTCTGGGAACGCACCAGCTTGAAGAAGACCAGGTTCACGACCTCCGGCACGTCCACGCCCGTGTCGAGCATGTCGACCGAGATCGCTATGTGCGGCGCCTTCGCCGGATCGGAGAACTGGTCGATCAGGCTCTGCGCATACTCCTTGCGGTACGTGATGACCTGGGCGAACTCTCCCCGCAGGTGGGGGTAGTTGACATCGAATCGCTCGGCGATGAACTCGGCGTGGGCATGGTTCGCCGCGAAGATGATGGTCTTGCCGAGACGGTCTCCGCCCGCCACTCGGACGCCCTGCTCCATCAGGGTCGCGAGGGCCTTGTCCACCGTGTCGGCATTGAACAGGTACTTGTTGAGCTCCTCGGAGCTGATTTCGTCCGGGACGCTGCCGTCCTCGGCCCAGTCGAGTTCGTCCCAGCGCTCCTTCTCCTCGTCGGAGAGATCGGCGTACCTGATGCCGCCGCGCTGGAATTTCAGCGGCACCTCCACGGCCCGGGGTGGTACGAGGTAACCGTCGCCGACGGCCTCCTCAAGGCTGTACACGTCAGTCGGAACACCGTCCTCCAGCTGGAAGCGCCGATACGTGTTCCGGTCGATCTCGTCCTTCGGTGTCGCGGTCAGACCGACGAGCAGGGCATCGAAGTAGTCGAAGATCGCTCCGTACTTCTGGTAGATCGACCGGTGTGCCTCGTCCACCACGATCAGATCGAAGTACCCCGGCCCGAAGCGGCGCATCCCCGATTCGTCCACCTCGTTGATGAGGTTCATCAGCGTCGGGTACGTCGAGACGTACACCCGGGCGTTGGTGTTCTTCTCATCCAGAAGGTTCACGACGGGCGCGCCCGGCATCTGGTTCTTGAAGGCGTTCGCGGCCTGCTTGACCAGCACCTTGCGGTCGGCAAGGAAGAGCACACGCTTGACCCAGTTCGCCCGCATCATCAGGTCGGACAGCGCGATCACGGTCCGGGTCTTGCCCGAGCCGGTGGCCATCACGAGCAGGGCGTGCCGAGCCGCGTCGGACTCGAACGCTTCGGCCACCCGGCGAATCGCATGCGACTGGTAGGCGCGGCCGGCGATCTGGTCGTTGATCGGAAGCTTCGCCAGACTCTGCCGCCCGGCCCTGCGCTGCACCAGGAGCCGCAGCTCCTCCTTGGTGTAGAAGCCCTGGACCTCGCGCGGGGGGTAGTTCAGGTCATCCCAGATATAGGTGTGGTAGCCGTTGGTGTAGAAGATGACCGGGCGCTGCCCGAACTGCTTCTCCAGCGCGTCCGCGTAGAGCTTGGCCTGGTGCTGCCCCACCCTCGCGTCCTTCGTGGTGCGCTTGGCCTCCACGACCGCCAGAGGCTTCCCGTCGTTGTCCCACAGGACGTAGTCGACCCTGCCTCTGCCCGTCTTGGACACCGACTCCGGCAGGCCCGTGACCGGGAACTCCCGGTCGCTGGGCTGGTCCAACGCCCAGCCGGCCTCCTTCAGGAGCAGGTCGATGATCAGCGTGCGGGTCTCGGACTCGTTGTAGTCGTGCGTGTCGACGCGCGCCTCGTTGGCCGCCTTCGCGGCCTTGATCTCCGCGCGGAGGGTCCGCAACTCTGCGTCGAGGTCCTGGCTCTTCCGCCGCTCGGCCGCCAGCTCCTCCTGCTGCGCTGCGAACTGCTCCGCCATCTTCTTCAGCTCGGCCTGCTTCGCCAGTCGGACGCCGGCCGGCTCCGGTCGCGGTACCAGCGTCGGGGCAAAGGCCAGCCCGGGGGCGGGAAGGTGCGCCTGGTCCGTGGCGTAGGTGCGCGCCAGCCAGTACATGACGTGAAACAGCTCACCTACGACCCCCATCGCGTCGTTCGCCGACACCGGGGCCTTACGGTGGACGGCGGCGTTTCCCTGGCGCCGGATGACGGTCATCTTCGTCCGGATCGCTGGGCCCACGACCCGGACGAAGGTCGGCTCCGAGAGCATCGCCGCCAGGTCGTCCCGGTACGGGCGTCGCAACGCCTCGTCCACCTCGAACATCCAGGTCACCGCGAGCTCCACGACGCGCCGGGCATAGAACACCGCCGCCCTCGGATCCGCCACGGCCAGCCGCTCTGCGCGCATCGCCTCGCCGCAGAGATCAGGCCACTCGGCCTTGAGGAACCCGAAGTTGCTCACGTGGTGCCCTTTCCTGGTGCGGACGGAGTGTGGTGCCGGGCTGTGCAAGGGGGACGGCTCGGCAGCCGTCAGGTGGCGGGAACGGTGGCCTGCGACCACGGCTCGCCACGGAAGGCGCGCTGCCGGAGCGAGGCGAACAAGGCGTCGAGTTCGGCGAGATGATTCTGGTGCAGAAGTTTCATCGAGTCGATCTTTTTGACCTTCTCGGCGAATTCTTCCTGCACCGCGATGGGCGGCAAGGAAATCTTCAGTTCCTTCAGGTGACTGGGGCCGAAATTCAGCTGGGCAGACCCGGTGACCCGCCGGGTGATCTGACTCCGGAACTCCACGCCGTTCAGCCAAGACCGCAAGTAGTAGAGGTCGGAAACCCCGGGGATCGACTTGAACCGGATGGTGCTGGTATTCATGCACAGCGGAAGCAGCGCACCGTCAACGAAGGACCCGCGGGTGCGCAGCAGTCCGTCATCGTCGATGGAGATACCGGAGCTGGCGATGACCAGGTCGCCCGCATCCACGAGAAAATGGGAGTATCGCCCGTGCGCCTCCTCGGCAGAGATGTACCGATGAGTCTTGCCGAGGTTCAACTCCCCGTTCTTCTCGATGTTCCCGACGTTCAGCAGCTTGACGCCGCTCTCGACGAACTGCCACTTCCGGATCCCGGGACCCTCTTGAAACCAGAAGGCTTCGGGCAGCTCCATCTGGCGGCAGCCGGGGAGATCGGCGTGGAAGACGTCGAGGAAGATCGAGTGGGCAAGGCTGTCGAGGAGAGCGACGGCCTTGCGGCGCTTGGCGCGCAGCGCATCCACCTGGTCGAGCACCTGCACGATCCGCTTCTGCGCGGCGATCGGCGGCACCGCGACCTTCAAGCCGAGCAGCGCCTCCCGGCCGACAGTCGCCTGGTTCACCCACTGCCGGCACATTGATTTGAAGTGGCCCGCTTCGAAGCGACTCTGCAACCAGCGCGCGAGGAAACGCGGTTCCAGTCTCTCGCTCTCCACCCTGAGGCGAATGAAGTGATTACTGAAGGCGACGGGCTCTTCCAAGCCAGGGAAGTGAAGAGTTTTCCCCACCAGATCCGGGCTGTTCGTCGCATTGAACAGCACATCCCCCGCCGACAAGGTCGAGGAGGGCAACGCCGCATGATCCCGTGGAACGTACCGCTTGCGCGAGAGGTCGATTTCCCCCGTCCGCGTTACGTTGTTCATCCGCAGCTGGAAGACACCGTCGGGGTCTTCCTCACCGCAGGCGAATCCCGGCTTCGCCTCGGTGACCAGATCGGAGAGCGGCACTACTGGATAGGCGCTCATACCAGCAGCCCCTTCAGCTCGCTCATGCCCTGCTGGATCTCGGCCTCAAGGCTCGCCAGTTCGTCAAGGATCTCGGCCGGCGCTCGGTGCTCGGCCTCCTCGTAGACGATCTCCTTGTATCGGTTCAGGCTCAGGTCGTAGCCCTGCGCGGCGATGTCTGCCTTCGGGACGCAGAAGCTCTGCTCGGTGCGGTCACGCTGTTGCTCGCTGCCGTTGCGGAGCTGCCAGCGGCGCAGCACGTCGGGAAGGTTGTTCTTCTCGTGCTCCGCGTCGATCAGCCTGCCCGCCGCCGGGACGGGGCCGAGTTTGTCCTCGGACAGCATCGGCGAGCGCTTGTCGTCCAGACTCCAGCCATCGGCTGTGACCTCGTAGAACCAGACGTTGTCCGTGCCGCCGCTATTCGTCTTGGTGAAGAAGAGAATCGCCGTCGACACACCCGCGTACGGCTTGAAGACACCGCTCGGCAGCTTCACCACGGCGTCGAGCTTATGATCTTCGACGAGAATCTTCCGGAGTTCCTTGTGTGCCTTGGTGGAGCCGAACAGCACACCATCGGGCACGATCACCGCGGCACGGCCGCCCGGCTTGAGCAGGCGCAGGAACAGAGCCAGGAACAGCAACTCGGTCTTCTTCGTCTTGACGACCGCCTGCAGGTCCTTCGCCGTCGCGTCGTAGTCGAGGCTGCCCGCGAAGGGCGGATTGGCCAGGATCAGCGAGTACCGCTCAGCCTCTCCTGCCGCGCTCTCCGCGAGCGAGTCACGGTAGCGAATGTCCGGGTTCTCCACCTCGTGCTGGAGCATGTTCATCGAGCCGATCCGCAGCATGGTGCTGTCGAAGTCGAAGCCGTGGAACATGCTCTCGTTGAAGTGCTGACGCTGCGCCGGCTCCAGCAGAGCCTCGTGATGGGTCCGGCTGACGTACTCCGCCGAGGCGACGAGGAAGCCCGCCGTCCCGCAGGCCGGGTCACAGATCTCGTCCTTCGGCCCCGGGGCCGTCATCTCCACCATCAGGCGGATGATGTGGCGCGGCGTACGGAACTGCCCGTTGTGCCCCGCCGTCGCGATCTTCCCGAGCATGTACTCGTACAGGTCGCCCTTGACGTCCCGGTCACCGAGCGGGATCTCGTCGAGCATGTCGACGACCTTCGCCAACAGGTTCGGCGTCGTGATCGTGAACCGCGCGTCCCGCATGTGGTGGGAGTACGTCGAGCCCTCGCCGCCCAGGTGGCGCAGCCACGGGAACACTCCGTCTCGCACCAGGGTGAGCATGTTCTCCGGTGCCTCGTTGGTGAAACGGGACCAGCGCAGCCGGTCGGTCTCGGCGGTGTAGACCGGGTTCTCGATCGACCGGCCTGTGCGGTTGGCCTTGTTCTCCTTCGCCGTCTGGAGGTCGTCCAGGCGGCGGATGAACATCAGGTAGGTGATCTGCTCGATCACCTCCAGGGGATTCGAGATCCCACCCGACCAGAAGGCGTCCCAGACTCGGTCGATCTTGCTCTTCAACTCACCCGTAATCACAGCCGAAGGCTAACCGACCCCACTGACACGGCCCACAAAGTGCCGCTCCGCGACCGGGCCGGCACGGTCGGTGGCCCTCTCCCCCGGTGCAGCCGAAATCCACAGGTGGGTGACGGGCGAAGGCAGCGAGGGGACGGACATCGGAACGCCTCCCCCGGCCAGTGATCAACGAGCGTCCTTCACGGGCCCCCCGACTCTCACCTTCCGCATGCTGTCAGCGCAGCCCGGTGATACAGCGAAGCCTTCCCCATACTCTGCCGAGCCCCGCCCACGGTGATCACCCGCCGGGGCGAGCAGGTCGCCGCCGTCGTCTCCATCGAGGTGCTGCGCAACTACCAGAAGCGGGAAGAGCGCGAGATCAACCGGATCATCGACGAGCGCATGGCCAACCCGGCGCCCGGCATCCCGGTCGAGGATGTCACGAGGGAGACGCCGGCACGCGGTGAGTGAGTACGGAACCGTCTTCCGCCCCGAGGTGCAGTCCGAACTCCGGTTGATCCCGCGCGACATGGCGCAGCGCATCCTGGCCAAGCCGACCGGGCTGGAGGCCGACCCCCTCGGCTGCCACACCACCGCACTCGCGTCCCAGCCCGAACGGCGCCCCTGCGCGTCGACGACCACCACGTCGTCTACACCATCGACAACGGTGGACCGGTGGTCGGGGTCGTCCATATGGAACACCGCTCTACGGTTTACGACACCTGAGTGGTGCTGACCACCCGTCAGGACATCCATCACCCCCATCCGGCACGGTGACGGCGAAGGGGCCGGACTCGACAGAGCCCGACCCCTTCCGGCTTCGGCGTTTGACTCAACACCTCACGTGCGGCAATCGCACGACTACACGTTGAAGCGGAACTCCACCACGTCGCCGTCCTGCATCACGTATTCCTTGCCCTCCATGCGGGCCTTGCCCGCTGCGCGGGCTTCGGCCACCGAGCCGGCTTCCACCAGGTCTTCGAAGGAGATGACCTCCGCCTTGATGAAGCCCTTCTGGAAGTCGGTGTGGATGACGCCGGCCGCCTCGGGGGCCGTGGCGCCCTTCTTGATGGTCCAGGCGCGGGTTTCCTTCGGGCCTGCCGTCAGGTACGTCTGGAGGCCCAGGGTGTCGAAGCCGACGCGGCCGAGGGTGGCGAGGCCGGGTTCTTCCTGGCCCATGGACTGGAGGAGTTCCAGGGCCTCGTCGTCGTCCAGCTCGATCAGCTCGGACTCGATCTTGGCGTTCAGGAAGATGGCCTCGGCGGGGGCGACCAGGGCGCGCTGTTCGTTCTTGAAGTCCTCGTCCACCAGCTCGTCCTCGTCCACGTTGAACACGTAGATGAACGGCTTGGTGGTGAGGAGGTGGAGCTCGTGGAGGAGGCGGCCCTTCTCGGTGGAGGCTGTGATGCCCGCGTGGAAGAGGGTGTCGCCGGCTTCGAGGATCTTCTGCGCCTCCTCGACCGCGGCCAGGACCGCGACCTTCTCCTTCTGGAGGCGGGACTCCTTCTGGAGGCGCGGGATCGCCTTCTCGACCGACTGGAGGTCCGCGAGGATCAGCTCCGTGTTGATCGTCTCGATGTCGTCCTTCGGCGAGACCTTGCCGTCGACGTGGACGACGTTCTCGTCCTTGAACGCGCGGATGACCTGGCAGATCGCGTCCGACTCGCGGATGTTCGCGAGGAACTTGTTGCCCAGGCCCTCGCCCTCGCTCGCGCCCCGGACGATCCCCGCGATGTCCACGAAGTCCACGGTCGCCGGCAGGATCTTCTGCGAGTCGAAGATCTTCGCCAGGACGTCCAGACGGCGGTCCGGGACGCCGACCACGCCGACGTTCGGCTCGATCGTGGCGAACGGGTAGTTGGCCGCCAGCACGTCGTTCTTGGTCAGGGCGTTGAACAGGGTCGACTTGCCGACATTCGGCAGTCCGACGATTCCGATACTAGTACTCATGCCACAAACGTCCGCTCAGGATCAAGAAGGGTGGGGTCGGCCGCGGCGGCAGCCCAGGCGCGCCATCGTCCACGTGCGCGTATCACGGTACAGGGACCGGAGCGCGTAGCTCTCCTTGGTCAGAACCAGTGCAGGCAGTGCGGGGCGGGGTCGCTCGCGAACAGCGCGTCGGCGCGGGCGGCGGCGGCCGGGTCGTGGGACCGGATGTGGCCGGCCCGTACGAGTGTGCTCGGGCGGGTGCCGCCGAGGTAGACCGCGCCCAGGTCCCGTACGTCCAGCGACAGGTCGGGCCGCCGGTCCGTGGGCACGCACTCCGCCTCGCCGTCCCGGACGGTCAGCAGGTAGCGGCCGTGCTCGCCCAGGAAGGGGTCGTCGACGTCCAGGACGAGCTCCCCGTCCGTGCACCACCCGCGCTCCGTCAGCGCACGCGGTACGTCGAGGATGCGCACCCAGAGCCAGTCGGTGACGCCGCCGACCTCGCCGGCCCGGAGGTCCGCGAGCCGCCAGCGCAGCGGGTGCTCGGCCGGGACGTGCCGGAACACCACCTGGGAGACCAGGTCGTGGCCGAGGGCGTACCGGGCGAGGGCGGTGAAGGCCGCGTCGTCGGCGGCGATGGTCTCGTCCACCGTCAGGGTGCCGGAGTCCGTCGAGTAGCTCGCGTACCCGTCCGGCGTACCGTCCGCGTCCCGGTGTACGGCCACGTAGCGAGGTGCCCGGGAGACCGGCGGCTGGCCGGCGCCGAGGTCCCACCAGCGGTGCGGCCGGGACAGCGCGCCGGGCTGCGCGCGGCGGTACCGGTCGTAGACCGCTTCGAGGATGTCGCCGCAGTCGGCCCGCCGCAGGACCTCGACGGTGCCGGTGCCGTCCTCGGCCGCTCCGCCCCGCGGCTCCGCCCAGTCCGCCCGGTGCCGCGGCACCGTCAGCCGCGCCGTGGACGTCGCGGGGCCGTATCCGAAGCGGCCGTAGATCCCCGCCTCCGAGGCCAGCAGCACCGACAGGAACTCGCCCCGCTCCCGCACATCGGCGAGCTGGTGGCGCATCATCGCGCCGAGCACGCCGCGTCGCCGGTGCGAGGGCACGACGCCGACGGCGGTCACTCCGGCGGCCGGGACGGGTTTCCCGCCGGGCAGGGTGAGCTCGAAGGAGTACGCGGCGGCGGTGCCCACGGGCCTTCCGTCCGGTGCGACGGCGAACAGGCCGCGGTCCATCTCCAGCGCCGACCACCAGCGTCCGCCGTCCGCGACCGGGGTCTCCGGGAACTGCCCGAAGGCCGTGTGGACGGTCTCGACGAAGGCCTCGAAGTCCTCGTCGGTGGTGGGGCGGATCTCTATCACTGCCGCGTCTCCTCGGGTTACGGAAAGGGGCCAGGCTACGGGTGGTCCCGCGCCGGGCGCACCGGGATTACTCGTGGGCGGAGCGCAGCGTCACGGCCCCGCGAAAGCCCCCGGGCGCCATCCTCGACATCGCGTCCAGCGACGCGTCCGGCACCGGCAGGAGATGGGCGTCGACCCAGGTGTCCCCGGTCGCGCCGTTGGCCCAGGGGTCGTCGATCACCACGGCACCGGGCACGGTGCCGTGGCAGAGCACCCAGTGCGGCACCTCGAAGCCGTGCATCGCGGCGAGCGAGAGGAGCAGGAGCACGTGCTCCCGCCGGCCGATCGCCTCCCGGACCGCGCTCAGGGAGAGGTGGTCCGGGTCGACCGGGACGCCGATGCGCTCGGCCTCCGTACGGGACACCCGCTGGAGCAGCGCGCGCCACTCCTGGTCGCCCGGCGCGAGGTGGTCGAGCATGACCGGCCGGTCCGTGTCGAGGTGGACCGTCACCTGGGACGACGGCTGTGCCCGGCGCAGGGCGACGCCCAGGCCGACGGGCTCGCAGGCCATGAAGTTGGTCGCGTCGCGCCACAGCGTCAGCTCCGCCCGGCGGTCCAGCGCCTCGCGCGGCAGGAGGCCGGCGTGCGCCTGCGCGACGAGGGCGGCGACGGCCCCGCAGCTGAAGTGGGTGGTCTGCCCGTAGTACGGAGGCGGGGTCACCGTCCCGTCGTTCAGCCAGCGGACGTAACCGGCGGCCGGCCCGTTCGCCCCCTCCGACTGCGAGAGCGGCGGGCCGAGGGGCGTGAAGCCCGCGGCGGCGGCCTCCTGCGGTGTGACCGTCCACCCCTCCCACTTCAGCTGCACGAGCCCCCGGTCGCGCGCGTGGGCGGCGACGGCCTCGACGACGGCCGGTACGTCGCCCACGGCGTCCACGATCTTCAGGTACGCCGTGCCCGGGCGGGCGGTCACGAGCGCGGCGCCCGTCCACTCCGCGCCGTCACCGGGAACGGCGACGAGGCGCGGGGCGTGGGCGGAGCGGTCGACGGCGGCCCAGCGCTCGGCCACCTCCGCGGGTCCGGGCGGGGCCGGTGCGGCGCCGGGCTCGTACGGCATGACGATGCTGTTCACGGACGGCATGAACCCTTCTCGTAGGGACGACGGCATTCGAGTGCTCCGGAGGACGTCACGCGCGGGACTGCTTCAGCACCCACACGAAGTACGGCGCACCGACCAGCGCGATCATCAGCCCGGCCGGTACCTGGGAAGGGGCCGCGACGGTGCGCCCGAGCGCGTCCGCCACGCACACCAGCACCCCGCCGAGCAGCATCGCGACCGGGATCGCCCGGGCCTGCCGGGCGCCCACCAGGGAACGGGCGAGGTGCGGGGCGACGAGCCCGACGAAGCCGACGACACCGATGGCGATCACGCTGAGCGCGGCGAGCACCGCGGCGATCGCCAGGGCGGTGAACCGGGTGCGCTCCACCCTGACGCCGACGATGCGCGGGGTGTCCTCGTCGACGGCGAGCAGGTCGAGCCGTTCGCGCATGGCCAGCAGTACGGGGAGGGCGAGGGCCAGGGCGACGGCGACCGGGACGGTGTCGGCGAACGTACGGCCGTAGGTCGTGCCGGAGAGCCAGGTGAAGATGCGGGGGGTGTCGTACGGGTCGGCGCGCAGCAGCAGGAACGTGGTCACGGCGCTGAGGCCGTAGCCCACGCCGATGCCGATCAGGACGAATCGGTCGGGCAGGAAGCCCCCGCGCCAGGCCAGCAGGGCGATCACCGCGAAGGTGGCCAGCCCGGCCGCGACGGCGACCGCGACGAGCACCGTCCGTCCGCCGCCGAGCCCCGAGGTGACGACGCCCGCGGCGCCGAGACCGGCGCCCGCCGTGATGCCGAGGATGCCCGGCTCGGCGAGCGGGTTGCGTACGGTGCCCTGCACCACGCATCCGGCGAGTCCGAGCGCCATGCCGGCGAGGACGGCGGCGGTGACCCGGGGCACCCGGTCGTCGAGGGCGGCCCCGATCAGGTCGGGGGCGGTGCCCTGGAGCCAGAGGGCGAGGTCCCCGGTCTTCAGCCAGAGGCTTCCCGCCAGGGTGCCGACGAGAGCGGCCGCGGCCAGCAGGACCGCCGCGCCGGTCACGACGAGGAGGTAGGCGCGCCCAGACCGTGCGGCGACCCGGGCCCTCGGGGGCTGCTGGGCGCGGCCCGTGTCGCGCAGCCGGAGCGCGAGGACCACGATCACGACGGAGCCGAGCAGGGCGGTCGGCACCCCGGTCGGGATGGAGGCCGCCCCGTCCGCCCCCTGCACCGCGCGCAGGACCGCGTCCGCGAGCAGGATGAGCAGTGCGCCGAGCAGGCCGGCCGCGGGGATCAGGAGCAGGTGGCGGCGGAGCGCGCGGACGCGCCCGGCGATCAGGCGGGCCAGGACGGGGGCGCCGAGGCCGACGAACGCCATCGGGCCCGCCAGGGTCACCGCGGTGCTGGTCAGGAGGACCGCGCAGCCCACGGCGAGCAGCCGGGTGCTCCGGATCGGCACGCCGAAGGTGGCGGCGGTGTCGTCGCCCAGGTTCATCACGTCCAGCCGCCGGGACAGTGCCAGGGCGGCGCCGAGGACCACGACCACGAGGGGGATGGCGCGTACCGAGGCGTCGATGTTGAGCTGCGTGAGCGAGCCGCTGCCCCAGGCGTAGAGGCCGGTGGTGTTCTCCTTGAACAGGATGAGGAGCATCCCGGTCGCGGAGTCCAGGGCCATCGCCAGGGCCGATCCGGCGAGGATGAGGCGGGTGCCCGTGGTGCCCGCCGCCCGGCCCGCGAGGAGCAGGACGAGCACCGCCGCGACCAGGCCGCCGGCGAAGGCGACGACGCCCGAGGCCCACAGCGGTACGGAGAGGCCGAAGGCGGCGACGAGCGAGACGGCGAAGTAGGACCCGGCCGAGACCGCGAGGGTGTCGGGCGAGGCCAGCGCGTTGTGCGTGACGGACTGGAGGAGGGTGCCGGCGCAGCCGAGGGCGAAGCCCACCGCGACGCCCGCGAAGAGGCGCGGCAGCCGGGAGCCGGTGAGGATCTCGCCGACCGGCGCGCCGTCGGCGCTGTCCTGCTGCCCGGCGAGGTGGCGGATCAGGTCGCCGACGCCGACGCCCGACGTGCCCTGGGTCAGGTGCCACAGGCCCACCAGGACGGTCGCGGCGAGGAGGGCGGCCAGGACGGCCGCCCCGGCGGGAGCGCCGCCGCGGTCCTCGGGGGGACGGGCGGACGCTCCCTGTGCGCGTACGGCGCTCACTGCTTGTCGAGTACGTCGACGTAGGCGTCGATCGCCTGCTCGTTGGAGCGGGGACCGCCGGCGCCCCAGACCCGTGCCGGGAACGAGTGGGCGCGGCCTTCCTCGACGGCCGGGAGCTTCTTCCAGATCGGGTTCTTCCGCAGCGCGGCGACATAGCCGCCGGCGCCCTCGTCGTTGGCGTAGAAGAGGTTGGCGTCGCCCACCGCGACGAGGCCCTCGACGTCCGTCTGCGCGAGGCCGTAGGCGGGGTCGACTCCGCCGTCGCCGTGCTCCTTGTTGACGCTGCTGGTCCAGGCGGGCTTCAGGCCGAGTTCCTTGCCCAGCTCGGTGAAGAGGGCGCCGTCGCTGTAGGGGCGGACGGTGAGGTTGTTGCCCTCCAGCCAGCCGTCGAAGAACACGAAGTCCTTCGTCGGCAGGTCGGCGTCGGTGACCTGCTGCTTCGCCTTCGCGAGGTGGTCGTCGAACTCCTTGAGGACCTGGTCGGCGCGCTCGGTGCGGCCCGTGGCCTCGCCGATCATGCTGAAGACCTGGCGCATGTTCCCGATGGGGTCCTTCGGGTTCGCGCCGCGCGTGGCGAGCACGGGGACGCCCCGCTTCTCCAGCTTCTTGATCATCTCGTCCTTGGCGTCGAACGCCTCTACGACGATGAGATCGGGATCGGCCGCGTACAGGGTGTCCAGGTCGGGTTCCTCACGGGTGCCGATGTCGGTCACCCCGCCGGGCAGCTTCTCCGCGCTGACCCAGGTGCGGTAGCCCTTCGCGTCGGAGACGGCGGCGGGGGTGACGCAGAGGGTCAGCGCGTCCTCGACCTGCTGCCACTCCAGCACCGCGATGCGCTTGGCGGGCTTGTCGAGCTCCACCTGCCGGCCGACGCCGTCGGTGAGGGAGACCGGCCCGGTCGAGGTGGTGGTGGTGTCGTCGGCGCAGCTCTTCGACGCGGGGGCGGCACTGGCGCTGCTCTTGGCCGTGACGTCGTCGGCTTCGGTCGTACCGCAGGAGGCGAGGGCGAACAGGGCGAGCCCGGTCGTGGCTGCGGCCGTGAGGCGGCTGGCGCGGTGCATGGAGGGTCCTACTTTCTTGCATTTTCGAAGGGTGCGCCGGAGCGCCGCACGGCTGCTCCGGTCGGGGTGGCGGCCTCGTCAGGAGAGGTGGCGCCCGAGGGGGTCGATGCGCAGCCGTCCCGTACGCGGGTCGAGGGCGACGTCGACGCGGATGTCGTAGACCAGGCCGATGTTCTCGGCGGTGAGCACGTCGGCGGGGGCGCCCGCCGCGTGGATGCGGCCGGCGTGCATGAGGACCAGCGTGTCGGCGACCCGGGACGCCTGGTCGAGGTCGTGGAGCACGATGCCGACGGCGAGGCCGTGCCGCTCCACGAGGTCCCGGACCAGGTCGAGCGTCTCGAACTGGTAGCGCAGGTCCAGGTGGTTGGTCGGTTCGTCCAGCAGCACGACGCCGGTCTCCTGGGCGAGGCAGGCCGCGAGCCAGACGCGCTGCATCTCCCCGCCGGAGAGCTCCCCGACCTGCCGGTCCGCCATGTCCCGGACGCCGGTGACGCCCATGGCGCGGTCGACCGCGGCGCCGTCCTCGGGGGTGGGTCCGGCGAAGCCGCGCCGGTAGGGGTGGCGCCCGAAGGCCACGACCTCGGCGACCGTCAGCCCCTGGGGGGCGGGCCGTGACTGGGAGAACAGGGTGACCTCGCGGGCGAACCCGCGGGGGCTGAGCAGGGCCGCGTCGCGCTCGGCCGCTTCCCCGGGGCCGCCGAGGGTGACCCGGCCGCCGTCCACCTGGTGCAGCCGGGAGAGCGCGCGCAGCAGCGTGGACTTCCCGCTGCCGTTCGGCCCCACAAGGGCGGTCGCGCGGCCCGGCTCCAAGGTGACCGAGACGCCGTGGACGACCGGCTCGCCGCCGTAGCGCAGGACCAGGTCGCGCCCGTGGAGCGCGGCGGCCGGTGCGGCGGGGCCGTCCGGGAGACTTCCGGCACGGCGGAAGGGGCTTGTGAACATGAGGAGGTCCGGGGGATCGGAGGGGCGCGGAGTGGGGCACCCCCCGCCCGGCCCACACGGGCCGGGCCGCACGCTCGCCGGTGCGCGGGCAGCACCGTATACGGGCGTACGCGGGCAGCACCGGGCACGGCGAGCAACAACTAAGGGTTACCTAACTCGAAGAAGACTATATTCCGCTTGTCAGGCAGACAATCCGGTGTTCTCGCCACCCGATACGGAATTCCGGACATCCCGGGAGGCCGCGGCCACCGTCCCGGAGAACGCGCCGGGCGTGGTGCCCATGACGCGCCGGAAGGCGGCGATGAAGGAGCTGGGCTGCGCGTAGCCGAGCCGCTCGGAGACGGACATCACGTCGACGCCGTCGGACAGCAGCGTCAGCGCCCGGTGCACCCGCAGCATCTGCCGCCACTGCGCGAACGAGAGCCCGGTCGACCGGCGGAACGCGCGGGTGATCGTGCGGTCGCTGGTCCCCAGCCACCGCGCCCACTCCTCCAGTGAGCGGCCGTCGGCGGGATCGTCCAGCAGGGCTTCGGCGATGGCGTCGATCCGGGGGTCGCCGGGCAGCCGCAGCGCGAGCTGGTGCCGCGACGGCTCGATCACGTCGAACACGACGGCCTCCGCCCGCAGCCGGGCCGCCTCGTCGAGGTCCGTGCGCGACAGGTGGGTCAGCAGCGACACCAGGAGCGGGGTCATCGCGATCGCCTTCGGCTCCTCGAACGCGAACGGCGTGCGGTCGGGGGCGAAGAAGGCGCTGTGGAACCGCGCGCCCTCCGTCGCCCGGCCCACGTGCACCACTCCGGCGGGCATCCAGAGCCCGTGGCCCTCGAACACGGTGAAGACCCGGTCGCCCACCCGGGAGGTCAGCGTCCCGCCGCGCACCCAGACGAGCTCGTGCAGCCGGTGCGCGTGCTGGGCCCACTCCGTGGGGGCGGGGACGATCCGGAACTCCGCGACGACGGCGCCCGGGGCCGGCGCCCGCTCCGGGAGCGCCCCGGCCCGGCGCGTCACCGTGCCCGCCTCGCGCCGCCACAGCCCCGGGCTCACCTCGGGGGACGACGGCCGGACCATACGAGCGAGTCTAAGCGGCTGCCCCGGACCGGTTCCCGTTGCGCCGTGTGGCATCGAACTCATCGCCAAGGTCGGCCAAAGCGCGTGTCCCGCACCTGGTTCCGGCCTCCCCGCGACCTACGTTGTCCCGGTGGAGCAGCACAGGACACGTCCCCCGAAGCGCAGGCAGCCCCGGCAGGCCCCGTCGTCCCCGCTCGGGGCGGCCAAGGGAGCCAGGAAGGCCGGTGGCACGGGGGCCCTCGGTCACCGGGTGATCAGCGCGCCCGCCGGGCGGCCGGTCTCCCCCGTCGTGGCCGTCCTGCGCCGGCTGCCCAATCCCCGGCTCACCGGGATCGGCGCCGGGCTCTTCGCGGCCGCCGCGATGTTCCTGGTCGGGTGCCTGGACCGGCTGCTGTTCGGCGAGTCCCCGGTCGTGTTCGGCCTGCTGTTCCTGCCGGTCAGCGCGCTGACCGCGCTCTGGGTGCGGCCCGCGGACCTGGTGACCGCGCCGATCAGTGTGCCGATCGCCTTCGCGCTCGGCATCGTCCCCATCTCCGGCGGCACCGGCGGACTCGGCGGGCAGACGATGGCCGTCGTCACCGCGCTCGCCGTGCACGCGGGCTGGCTGTACGGCGGCACCCTCGTCGCGGGCCTCATCGCCTCCGTGCGCAAGGTGCGGCTCATGCGGGCCCGGCAGCGGCGCATGCTGCTGGCCGCGCAGACCGCGCGCCCGGCCGCGGCCGGGCCGTCGCCGGCCTCCCGCGCCGCGACGGCCCGTGCCCCGCGCAGGCCGTCGCAGCGCTGAGCGGTCACCCCGAGACCGCGGCCTTGGCGGCCATCGCCGCCCCCACGATCCCCGCGTTGTTCTGGAGCTCCGCCGGGACCATCTCCGCCCGTACGTGTTCGATCAGGGGCAGGAACTTGTCGGCCTTGCGGCTGATTCCGCCGCCGATGATGAACAGTTCGGGCGAGAACAGCATCTCGACGTGGGCCAGGTACTTCTGGACCCGGCGGGCCCAGTGGTGCCAGCCCAGGTCCTCGTCCTCCTTGGCCTTCGTGGAGGCGTGCTTCTCGGCGTCGTGGCCGCCCAGCTCCAGGTGGCCCAGCTCCGTGTTGGGGACGAGCCCGCCGTCGATGAAGAGCGCGCTGCCGATCCCCGTACCGAAGGTCAGCATGATCACCGTGCCCTTGCGGCCCCGGCCCGCGCCGAACGTCATCTCGGCGACGCCCGCCGCGTCCGCGTCGTTGAGCACGGTGACGGGGAGGCCCAGCCTGTCGCCGAGGAGCGTGCGGGCGTCCTGGCCGATCCAGCCCTTGTCGACGTTGGCCGCGGTGCGGGTGAAGCCGCCCGTGACGACGCCCGGGAAGGTGATCCCCACCGGGCCCTTCCAGTCGAAGTGGCCGACGACCTCGGCCACGCACCCGGCCACGTCCTCGGGCGTCGCCGGGTGCGGTGTCAGTACTTTGTGGCGCTCCCGCGCCAGGTCTCCGCGGTCCAGGTCCACGGGAGCGCCCTTGATCCCGGATCCGCCGATGTCCACGCCGAAGATCTCCATGTGATCCACGGTACGGGCACCGGCGCGCGCTCACTCCCGGAACGGCACGCGCAGGCCCCGGACTACTCGCCCTTCAGGGCCGCCGCCTCCGCGCGCAGGTCGCGGCGCAGCTCCTTGGGCAGCGAGAAGACGATCGACTCCTCGGCGGCCTTCACGATCTCGACGTCCTCAAAACCCCGCTCGGCCAGCCACGCCAGCACGCCGTCGACCAGCACCTCGG
The DNA here is from genome assembly GCF_007096885.1 of Streptomyces sp. 130. GTDB lineage: Bacteria > Actinomycetota > Actinomycetes > Streptomycetales > Streptomycetaceae > Streptomyces. The sequence goes on from NZ_VJNO01000008.1 coordinate 50,018, forward strand.
GCACGGAGGCCCCGGAGGTGACGCCGACCGTGGAGACGCCGTCCAGCCACGCCTCGTCGATCTCGTCGGCGCCGTCGACCAGGTGGGAGGCGCCCGCGCCCGCGCCGAGGGCGACCTCGACCAGGCGGACCGAGTTGGAGGAGTTCTTCGAGCCGACGACGATCACCAGGTCCGCGTCGGCGCCCATCTGCTTCACCGCGGTCTGGCGGTTCTGCGTGGCGTAGCAGATGTCGTCGCTCGGCGGCGAGATCAGCAGCGGGAACTTCTCCTTGAGCGCGCCGACCGTCTCCATGGTCTCGTCCACGGAGAGGGTGGTCTGGGAGAGCCAGACGACCTTCGACGGGTCGCGCACCTCGACGTTGGCGACGTCCTCGGGGCCGTCGACCAGGGTGATGTGGTCGGGGGCCTCGCCGGAGGTGCCGATGACCTCCTCGTGGCCCTCGTGGCCGATCAGGAGGATGTCGAAGTCCTCCTGGGCGAAGCGCACGGCCTCCTTGTGGACCTTGGTGACCAGCGGGCAGGTCGCGTCGATCGTGGCGAGCTTCCGCTCGGCGGCCTCCTGGTGCACGGTCGGGGCGACGCCGTGCGCGGAGAACATCACGATCGAGCCCTCGGGGACCTCCGCCGTCTCGTCGACGAAGATCGCCCCCTTCTTCTCCAGGGTCTGTACGACGTACTTGTTGTGGACGATCTCGTGGCGCACGTAGACCGGGGAGCCGTACTGCTCCAGGGCCTTCTCCACGGCGATCACGGCACGGTCCACGCCCGCGCAGTAGCCACGGGGAGCGGCGAGGAGGACGCGTCGGGGGGTCGTAGCAGTCATGCGTCCCATCGTAAGGCCGTATCGGACGGGCGCGGGGGGCAGCAGGTCGGGAGACTGATCTTGACGCGACCGATGGAGGGCTCATGGCCGACGGCGGTACGGCACCCCGCAGCGAAGGTTCCACGGAGAGGGCCCGGCTCCGGCGGACCCTCGGGTTCCGGGATCTGGTGGTCTACGGGCTGCTCTTCATCGCTCCCATGGCCCCCGTCGGCGTGTTCGGGACGCTGGACGCGAAGTCGGACGGGGCGGTCGCGCTGGTGTACGTCGCCGCGACCGTCGTGATGGCGTTCACCGCGTTCAGTTACGCGCAGATGGTGCGGGTCGCCCCGATGGCCGGGTCGGTGTTCGCGTACGCCCGCAAGGGGCTCGGCGAGGGGCCGGGGTTCATCGCCGGGTGGATGGCGATGCTGGACTACCTGCTGATCCCGGCGGTGGCGTACCTCTTCTCGGGGATCGCGATGAACTCGCTGGTCCCGGGTGTCTCGCGGTGGGTGTGGACGGCGCTCGCGGTGGTCGTGACGACGCTGCTCAACCTGTGGGGCGTGCGGGCCGCCGCCCGGGTCGGTTTCGCGGTGCTGGCGATGGAGATCGTGGTGCTGCTGGTGTTCGTGGTGTCCGCCGTGGTGGTGCTCGTACGGGACGGGGCGCAGCGCGGCTGGCTGTCGCCGCTCACCGGGGACTCCGGGTTCTCCACGACGGCGGTGCTGGGCGCGGTGTCGGTGGCGGTGCTGTCGTATCTGGGGTTCGACGCCATCGCGTCGTTCGCCGAGGAGGTGACGGGCGGCTCGGCGCAGGTGGCGCGGGCGGTGCTGTTCTGCCTGGTGCTCGCGGGGACGCTGTTCGTGGCGCAGGCGTATCTGGCCGCCCTGCTGGAGCCGATGACCTCGGCGCAGCTGACCGCCGATCCGGGGGCGCAGGGCTCGGCGTTCTACGACACGGTGGACGCCGCCGTGGGGACCTGGCTGCACGATCTGGTGGCGGTGAGCAAGGCGGTCGGGGCGGCGTTCGCGGCGCTGGCGGGGCAGGCGGCGGCCGGCCGGCTGCTGTTCGCGATGGCCCGTGAGCGGCGGCTGCCGGGGCTGCTGGCGCGGGTCGATCCGCGTTCCGGGGTGCCGAGGACGGCGATCCTGATCGCGGCCGTGGTGACGCTGGTGGCGGCGGTGTGGGCGGCGCGGCGCGACGACGGGCTCGACCACCTGGTCTCGATCGTGGACATCGGGGCGCTGACGGCGTTCGTGCTGCTGCACGCGTCGGTGGTCGGCTGGTTCGTGGTGCGGCGGATGGAGGGGGAGCCGAGCTGGTGGCGGCATCTGGTGGTGCCGGTGGTGGGCGCGGGGGTGCTGGTCGCGGTGATCGTGGAGGCGACGGGAAGCGCCCAGGTGGTGGGCGCCTGCTGGCTGGCCGTGGGTCTCGTGGTGGTCCTGGCACAGCGGGGACGACGGGGCGTGGCCGCGTAGGGCCTGGACGGGGTCTGGGGTCAGCGGGGCGGGGCCGCGTAGGGCCTGGACGGGGTCTGGGGTCAGCCGCGCGGGGCCGCGTAGGGCCTGGACGGGGTCTGGGGTCAGCCGCGCGGGGCCGCGTAGGGCCTGGCGTCAGCGGTCAGCGGGGCGGGGCCGCGTGTGCCGGGGCGGGTTCCGTTGTCGGTGCCGGCCGTTACGCTCGCTCGCATGGCTCTGAACACTTCTCCGGAAGCCCCGCTGCCCGTCGGTGACGTGTCGCGGCTCATCGGCGGCTGGATCGACCGGCTCGGTTCGGTCTGGGTCGAGGGCCAGATCACTCAGCTGTCCCGGCGGCCCGGGGCCGGGGTGGTGTTCCTGACGCTGCGCGACCCGTCGCACGACGTGTCGGTGAGCGTGACGTGCTTCCGGCAGGTCTTCGACCGGATCGCCGACGTCGTCTCGGAGGGCGCGCGGGTCGTCGTCCTCGCCAAGCCCGAGTGGTACGCCCCCCGGGGGCAGCTGTCGCTGCGGGCGACGGAGATACGGCCGGTCGGCATCGGCGAGCTGCTGGTCCGGCTGGAGCAGCTGAAGAAGTCGCTGGCCGCCGAGGGGCTCTTCGCCCTGGACCGGAAGAGGCCGCTGCCCTTCCTGCCCCAGCTGATCGGCCTGGTCTGCGGCCGGGCCTCGGCGGCCGAGCGCGACGTCCTGGAGAACGCCCGCCGCCGGTGGCCCGCCGTCCGCTTCGAGGTCCGCAACACCGCCGTGCAGGGGGTGCACGCGGTGAACCAGGTCGTGCGGGCGGTCAAGGAGCTGGACGGCATCCCGGACGTGGACGTGATCGTCGTGGCGCGCGGCGGCGGCAGCGTCGAGGACCTGCTGCCGTTCTCGGACGAGGAGCTGATCCGTACGGTCGCGGCCTGTCGTACGCCGGTGGTCTCGGCGATCGGGCACGAGCCGGACTCCCCGCTGCTCGACCTCGTCGCGGACGTGCGGGCGTCGACGCCCACGGACGCGGCGAAGAAGGTCGTCCCGGACGTGGGCGAGGAGCTGGACCGGGTGCGGCAGCTGCGCGACCGGTCGCTGCGCACGGTGCGCGGGCTGCTCGACCGGGAGGAGCGCGGCCTGGCCCACGCCCTGGGGCGGCCCTGCATGGAGCACCCCCAGCGGATGGTGGACGAGCGCGAGGCGGACGTCGACGCGCTGGCCGGGCGCGCCCGGCGGGTGCTGGGCCATCTGCTGGACCGGGCCGATTCGGAGCTGGCCCACACCCGGGCCCGGGTGCTCGCGCTGTCGCCCGCCGCGACCCTGGAGCGTGGTTACGCGGTGCTCCAGCGCGCCGACGGGCACGTGGTCCGGGAGCCCTCGGACGCGGGCGGGGCCGGGGAGACGCTGCGGGCCCGGGTGTCGGGGGGCGAGTTCGCGGTGCGGGTCGCGGAACAGCGGCCCCCGGGGTCTGCGCACAGGCCGGACGGGGGCCGGACGGATGACGACGCATAAGGTGGAGGACATGACGGACGACGGGACGGCGCCCGCCGCCGCGACGGGCCCGCTGGGCTACGAGCAGGCGCGCGACGAGCTGATCGAGGTGGTGCGCCGGCTGGAGGCGGGCGGGACCTCGCTGGAGGAGTCCCTCGCGCTCTGGGAGCGCGGCGAGGAGCTGGCGAAGGTGTGCCGGCACTGGCTGGAGGGCGCCCGCGCCCGGCTCGACGCCGCGCTGGCGGGCCCGGCACAGGACGAGGAGTAGCCGCTTGTTCCGGCTCTCCGGGTGAGCCTCCCCACTCCCGGTTTAGTTGAACATTAATGCACTTTCGCCGTACGGTGATCGTCGTGGCCGGACCGTCCGCGTCCGTGGCCCGATCCCCCCCGTGTACGTCCGGAAGGTAATACGCCCGATGTCCCTCGTTCTTGACCCCGCCGCCCAGGACCTCCTCTTCCGCGAGGCCCGCACCGCCAACACGTTCACCGACGAGCCGGTGACGGACGAGCAGGTCCAGGCCATCTACGACCTGGTCAAGTACGGCCCGACCGCCTTCAACCAGTCGCCGCTGCGCGTCGTGCTGGTGCGCTCCGACGAGGCCCGCGCGCGCCTGGTCCAGCACATGGCCGAGGGCAACCAGCCCAAGACCTCGACCGCGCCGCTGGTCGCGATCCTGGCCGCGGACAACGAGTTCCACGAGGAGCTGCCGGCCCTGCTGCCGCACTTCCCGCAGGCCAAGGAGATGTTCTTCTCGGAGCGCCCGGTCCGCGAGTCCGCCGCCTCGCTGAACGCCGCCCTGCAGGCCGCGTACTTCATCATCGGCGTCCGCGCCGCCGGCCTGGCCGCCGGCCCGATGACCGGTTACGACGCCGCGGGCATCGAGAAGGAGTTCCTGGACGGCGACCACAGCGTCCTGATGGTCGTCAACATCGGCAAGCCGGGCGAGGACGCCTGGTTCCCGCGCCTGCCGCGCCTGGCGTTCGACGAGGTCGTCAAGACCGTCTGAGCCGTCAGGACCGTCTGAGCCGCGGCCGTCGCGCACGGCCGGCCTGTACACGGGGAAGGCCCCGGAGCACTCGCTCCGGGGCCTTCCCCGTATCCGTGGCACCACCCGGCGGTCAGGACGTCTTCAGCGCCGCCGCCATCTCCGCCAGCCGCTCCGGCGGGGCCGAGCCGGTCACCACCGTCGTGGCGCCCTTCTCCTCGCGCACCAGCGCGTCGTACTTCGGGCCCTCCCAGCGCTGCCAGGTCCGCCCGGCGACCTCCTGGGTGCGCCCGGTGTCCTCGGCCTCCTGGCTCACCTGGGTGATGTAGGACTTCGCCGGGGCGGTGGACTGCTCCACCGCGACGTACTTGCCGTCCGGGTCGAGGAAGCCCAGGTGCCAGCTGTTGCCCTCGTCCCGCTCGTACGTGACCGAGGTGGGCTTCCAGCCCGCGGGCAGGCCGTCGGGGGCCGCCACCGGGTACGGGGCGGCGCGCCGCGCGGTCAGGAGCTCGACGCGGTAGTCGACCGCCTTGACCGGGTCGGCCTTGTCGTCGTGCGGGATGAAGACGTAGACGACACCCGCCACGGCGGCGATCGCCAACAACGACAGGATCATGTCCCGCACGGTCTGCTTGCCTTGCTTGCTTGCCACACCCCCATCGTCGCATCAGCCTCCATGCGTCCGAACCGGGGGCCACCCCCGCTCAAACGTGACCCGCTCTGCTCATTTTATCGGCCTGCGGTTAGAGTCAGATCACCCTCATCCGGTCGTCGCCGTACAGAAAGGTGCGCTCCGATGTCCGAACATCATCTGCCGTCCCAGCTGGAGGTCTCCCCGGAGGCCCCCGACCGCAACCTAGCCCTGGAGCTGGTCCGGGTCACCGAGGCCGCCGCCATGGCCGCCGGGCGCTGGGTCGGCCGCGGGGACAAGATCGGGGCCGACGGCGCCGCCGTGAACGCCATGCGGACCCTCGTGTCCACGGTGTCCATGAACGGCGTGGTCGTCATCGGTGAGGGCGAGAAGGACGAGGCGCCCATGCTGTTCAACGGCGAGCACGTCGGGGACGGCACCGGGCCCGAGGTGGACATCGCCGTCGACCCCATCGACGGCACGACCCTCAACGCCAAGGGCATGCCGAACGCGATCGCCGTCCTGGCCGCCGCGGACCGGGGCGCGATGTTCGACCCGTCCGCCGTCTTCTACATGGACAAGCTGGTCACCGGCCCGGAGGCGGCCGACTTCGTGGACATCAACGCCCCCGTCTCGGCGAACATCCGCCGGGTCGCCCGGGCGAAGAACTCCACGCCCGAGGACGTCACCGTCGTCGTCCTGGACCGCCCGCGCCACGACGGCATCGTCAAGGAGATCCGGGAGACCGGCGCCCGCATCAAGTTCATCTCCGACGGCGACGTGGCCGGCTCGATCATGGCCGCCCGCGAGGGCACCGGCGTGGACCTGCTCATGGGCATCGGCGGCACGCCCGAGGGGATCATCTCGGCCTGCGCCATAAAGTGCCTCGGCGGCGTCATCCAGGGCAAGCTCTGGCCGAAGGACGAGGCCGAGCGGCGGCGCGCCCTGGACGCCGGACACGACCTGGACCGTGTGCTGTCCACGGACGACCTGGTCAGCGGGGACAACGTGTTCTTCGTGGCGACCGGGATCACCGACGGCGAGCTGATGCGCGGGGTGCGCTACCGCTCGGAGACGGCGACCACGGAGTCCATCGTCATGCGGTCCAAGTCCGGCACCATCCGGACGATCAACTCCACCCACCGGCTGTCGAAGCTGCGGGCGTACAGCGCCATCGACTTCGACCGCGCGAAGTAGCACCGCGCACCCGACGGAAGAGGCGCCCCCCATGTGCGGTGGGGGCGCCTCTTCGTACGTACGGACACGGGGTCCGGCGGCCGGCTCAGCCCGCGGCCTTCAGCTCCACGTCGCGCCGTCTGCGCCGGGCCAGCGCCACGCGGCGCTCGGCGGCCGTGAGACCGCCCCACACCCCGTAGGGCTCGGGCTGCATCAGGGCGTGCTCGCGGCACTCCACCATCACGGGACAGCGCGCGCAGACCCGCTTCGCGGACTCCTCGCGCGAGAGCCGGGCGGCGGTCGGCTCCTTCGACGGGGCGAAGAACAGCCCGGCCTCGTCCCGGCGGCACACCGCCTCCGAATGCCAGGGCCCTGCCTGGTCCTCCCGAGCGGGGACCCGCTGCGGGGGGACGGCGGCGACCTGCAGGGGCTGATGCGGCAGTTGCAGCACGGTCCACTCCTGACGACGGCTTCGCGAGCGAGAGACGATGCAGCAGTCCCTACCCGCTGTGCGTGCGCCTATGCACTGAGTGGCACTCAGGTCCGTTCCGCGCATTTGCGGTCGAGTCCCTTTTCGGCCCGGGCGAATATGCCGCGCGCCGGGGCCGAAAGAGCGTCAGTGGCCGAGGTGTTTGCGCAGCCGGTCCTGCAGGTCCGCGATGAACTTGCCGCGTTTCGGCTTCGCCTCGACGCTGCCGAACACCGAATACCCGTTGACGACGACCACCGGCGCCTCCGGGTCGGCCGATTCCAGCGTGCGGACTTCGAAACTGCCGAAAACGCCCGTCCCGCTGCCGCGCATCGAAATGTTCTCGGGGACCCGGATCTCCACGCTGCCGAAGACCGATGTCGCGTTGATGACGGTGAGACGCTGTCCGAAAAGCGCCTCCGTCAGGTCGATTTCCACACTGCCGAACAGTGAGAAGGCGTTCGTGCGGGCGCCCACCCGCCACCGGCCCTTGCGGGTCGAGCTGCTGAAGATCGCGACGAGGTTGTCGGCGGGGCCGGCCGCGGGCCCGGGGTCGTGCGCGTAAGGCGTGCCCGCGGCGGCCCTGGGGGCGCCGCCCGGCGCCGGGAGGTCCCGTACGAGCGGTTCGAGCTCGCCGACGGTCTTGGCGCGGTAGACGGAATCGACCCGCTCCGCGTGCTCGTCGGCGGTCAGCCGGCCCTCGGCCAGCGCCTCCCGCAGGATGTCCGCGATCCGGTCGCGGTCCGCGTCGGAGGCACGGATGGCGTCGGTGTCCGCCGGCGCGGCGGGCTGCTGGGGCTGCTTGTCGAGGTCCACCGCCCCAGCGTACCGAAACGCGATAGATCGCGACAGAGGCGGTGAGCCCTACCTCACAGGCCCGCCGCTCCCGGCGCGTCCTACCCTGGTGGGTGCGCTGTCCAAGGGTGCCAGCCACTGTCTGCCGAGTGAGGAATGGCCGTAATGCCAGAGTTTGCGTACTCCGATCTGCTCCCTCTGGGAGAGGACACCACGCCCTACCGTCTGGTCACCGCCGAGGGTGTGTCCACCTTCGAGGCCGACGGGCGTACGTTCCTCAAGGTCGAGCCGGAGGCGCTGCGCACCCTGGCCGCCGAAGCCATGCACGACATCTCGCACTATCTGCGCCCCGCGCACCTGGCGCAGCTGCGGCGGATCGTGGACGACCCGGAAGCCTCCTCCAACGACAAGTTCGTCGCGCTCGACCTGCTGAAGAACGCGAACATCGCCGCGGCGGGCGTCCTGCCGATGTGCCAGGACACCGGCACCGCGATCGTCATGGGCAAGCGCGGGCAGAACGTGCTGACCGAGGGCGGTGACGAGGAGGCCCTGTCGCGCGGCATCTTCGACGCCTACACCAAGCTGAACCTGCGCTACTCGCAGATGGCCCCGCTGAACATGTGGGAGGAGAAGAACACCGGCTCCAACCTGCCCGCGCAGATCGAGCTGTACGCCACCGACGGCGGCGCGTACAAGTTCCTCTTCATGGCCAAGGGCGGCGGCTCGGCCAACAAGTCCTTCCTCTTCCAGGAGACCAAGGCCGTCCTCAACGAGGCGTCCATGATGAAGTTCCTGGAGGAGAAGATCCGGTCGCTGGGCACCGCGGCCTGCCCGCCGTACCACCTGGCGATCGTCGTCGGCGGTACGTCCGCCGAGTTCGCGCTGAAGACCGCGAAGTACGCCTCCGCGCACTACCTGGACGAGCTGCCCGCCGAGGGCTCCCCCACCGGGCACGGCTTCCGCGACAAGGAGCTGGAGGAGAAGGTCTTCGAGCTGACGCAGAAGATCGGCATCGGGGCGCAGTTCGGCGGCAAGTACTTCTGCCACGACGTCCGCGTGGTGCGCCTGCCCCGGCACGGCGCCTCGCTGCCCGTCGCCATCGCCGTGTCCTGCTCGGCGGACCGCCAGGCCACCGCGAAGATCACCGCCGAGGGCGTCTTCCTGGAGCAGCTGGAGAAGGACCCGGCCCGCTTCCTGCCGGACACCACCGACGAGCAGCTCGACACCGAGGGCGACGTCGTCCGGATCGACCTGAACCGGCCGATGGACGAGATCCTCGCGGAGCTGACCAAGTACCCGGTCAAGACCCGGCTCTCGCTGACCGGTCCGCTGGTCGTGGCGCGCGACATCGCGCACGCCAAGATCAAGGAGCGCCTGGACGCGGGCGAGGAGATGCCGCAGTACCTGAAGGACCACCCGGTCTACTACGCGGGTCCGGCGAAGACCCCCGAGGGTTACGCCTCCGGCTCCTTCGGCCCGACGACGGCCGGCCGCATGGACAGCTACGTCGCGCAGTTCCAGGCGGCGGGCGGCTCCAAGGTGATGCTGGCGAAGGGCAACCGCTCCAAGCAGGTCACCGACGCGTGCGGTGAGCACGGCGGCTTCTACCTCGGCTCGATCGGCGGCCCGGCGGCCCGGCTCGCGCAGGACTGCATCAAGAAGGTCGAGGTCGTCGAGTACGAGGAGCTGGGCATGGAGGCGGTCTGGCGGATCGAGGTGGAGGACTTCCCCGCGTTTGTCGTCGTGGACGACAAGGGCAACGACTTCTTCACCGAGCCCGCCCCGGCGCCCACGTTCACCAGCATCCCGGTGCGCGGCCCGGGCCTGAGCTAGCACGGAGCGCCGAACGTTGCGAGCGACGGGCTCGGTGAGCGGTGAGCGGCCGGCTCGGCACGCGTACGCGGCCAGTCCGGCGCGCGGTGAGCGGCCGGCTGGGATGCGGTGAGCGGCCGGCTCGGCGTGCGGTGAGCGGCCGGCTCGGCGCGCGGTACGCGGTACGCGGCCAGCTCGGCACGCCGTAAGCGCTCGCACCGTTTTTCGCTGGCCGGGTACGCGGTCTCCTCGTGCGGCACCGTCCTGCACACGGTGGCGTTGTGCGGCTGCCTGCCCGAGGTGGCGGGCGAGGAGCGGCGTACCCGGGTGCGCTCGTCGTAGTGACGGGCGTGCGCCGGGGACGGTGGCGGGCTGCTTCGCCTCGGCCGGTGCGGGTAGGGGCGCGCCGGGGGAAGCGTCCGTGTGCGAGGCCGGGCCCCCGGGCGGAGGCCCTTCGCGTCCGCCCGTCCGTCGCTGCCCGCACTCCGCCGCGCTGGACGACGCGCACCCCGCGCTGTCCGTCAGCGCGTTCCGGTACCGGTGGGCGGTCGGCGACATCGTGGCGCAGCAGGTGCTCCAGCCCCACGGGCGCCGCACCGGCCGGTCCGTGGGCGCGGCCGGCCCCGGCGCCTGCGTGACGTCGGCGGCGTTCATCCCGGCGTCCGCCGGGTCCCGGCGGCGGGCGCGACGGACGGCCTGACCGAGGTCTCGTACGCCTCACCCCTCCAGCCCCTGCCGGCCCAACCCCGGAAGCGCCCCCCTCCAGACTGTCCCCGACAGCAACCCCGGAACACTTCGGCGCACTCCCGGTCACCGGCTCATCGCACCCAGGCCGGACGCCCGGCCACGGCGCCCGGCGCAAGGTCCGGGGCCCCTACACGTACATCGAGAATCAGCCAATCTCGCGCGAGCGCCACGGCGCCCGGGCGGCGGCGTCGGCCGGGCCCGCGAGGACCCGGCACGGACCGGGGCGGGGCCACGGACGCCCGTCCGGTCTCCGCGGCGCCCCGCAGCGCACCGCCGCTTTCGCGCACCGGGCCGTCCGCCGGGCTTGCGGGGGACCACGCGAATGCGGTGGGTTGTCCGGCGTTGCCGGAGAACTCCGCACCGCCGGGCGGCCGGCCCGGTGCCATCGCCGGACACGGGCCCGCCCCCACGGGCCCGCCGACGTCCACGCCCCTGCCGACCCCCGCCCCTCGCCGCACGGCCGCCATCACCCGTGCGGCTGTCCGAACCCGCACGGCCGTCCGAACCCCGGGTGGCCGCGCCGCCCCTCACCGTCCCACTCCGGAAAGGCGGACACCGCATGACGCCGGTCCCCCACCGCAGCCATGCCGACGACCTGCTCTCCTTCATCGCCGCGAGCCCCTCCCCGTACCACGCCGTGGCGAGCGCGGCCCAGCGGCTGGAGAAGGCGGGCTTCCGTGAACTGCGCGGAACCGACGACTGGACGGGCACCACCGGCGGCGCGTTCGTCGTCAACGGGGGCGCCCTGATCGCCTGGTACGTTCCCGAGTCGCTGCCCGCCCACACCCCCTTCCGCATCGTCGGCACGCACACCGACTCGCCGAACCTGCGGGTCAAGCCGACGCCCGACACGAGCTCGGCGGGCTGGCGCCAGGTCGCGGTGGAGATCTACGGCGGGGTGCCGCTCAACACCTGGCTCGACCGCGACCTGGGCATCTCCGGCCGGCTGGCGCTGCGCGCACCGGGCGGCGGGACCGAGTCGCGGCTCGTGCAGATCGACGAGCCGCTGCTGCGGGTGCCCCAGCTGGCGATCCACCTGGACCGCACCGTCAACGACGGGCTCGCCCTGGACCGGCAGCGCCACATCGCGCCCGTCTGGTCGCTCGGCCCGGCCGACGAGGGCGCGCTGCTGCGCCGGGTCGCGGCGGCGGCCGAGGCGGAACCGGGCGACGTACTGGGCTGGGACCTGATGCTGCACGACGTGCAGCCGCCCGGCTATCTGGGCGCGGAGCGGGAGTTCCTGGTGTCGTCCCGGCTGGACAATCTGGTGTCGGTGCACGCCGGGGTCACCGCGCTGACGGCCGCGGCGACGGCCGACGAGCCGCCGGCGTACATCCCGGTGCTGGCGGCCTTCGACCACGAGGAGGTCGGCAGCGGCTCGGACACGGGGGCGCAGAGCCCGATGCTGGAGCGGGTGCTGAGCCGTTCCGTCTCGGCCCGCGGGGGCAGCACGGAGGACTGGTCGCGGGCGCTGGCCGGGGCGTACTGCGTCTCGGCGGACATGGCGCACGCGGTGCACCCCAACTACGCGGAGCGCCACGACCCGGGCCACCAGCCGCTGCCGAACGGCGGCCCGACGGTCAAGGTCAACGTCAATCAGCGGTACGCCACCGATTCGACCGGGATCGCCGTGTTCGCCTCGGCCTGCGAGCGGGCGGGCGCGCCGTGGCAGCCGTTCGTCTCCAACAACGCGATGCCGTGCGGCACGTCGATCGGCCCGCTCACGGCGGCCCGGCTCGGTGTGCCGACGGTCGACGTGGGGGTCCCGGGCCTCTCGATGCACTCGGCCCGCGAACTGTGCGGGGCGCGGGACCCGGGACATCTGGCGTCGATCATGACGGCTTTCGTGACGTCCGCGTAAGGGCCGGGGGTACGGGGAAGAGCGGCGCGGGCCCTTCCCCGTACCCGCGTCCGAGGCGGCGCGCGCGGCGCTGCTTCGCCGTGCCGTCGCGGGGGCGCGGCCCCGGCGGGCCGTGGGCGCCGCGCCGCAGAGGTTCCGCGCTCGGCGGCGCTCGTCCCCTTCCCCTCGGCGGTTACCCTCGGCGAGTACTGGCCGGTGAGGGCCTGGGGAAGGCTGCGGGCCGGACCGGCACGAGCCTCCGCCTCGGTCACCGCCACCGGCCGAGCGGCTTCAAGGAGGTTGAACGATGACGGATCAGGGAACGGCCGAGGGCTACCGCGTCGAGCACGACTCGATGGGCGAGGTCAGGGTCCCCGCCGACGCGAAGTGGCGCGCCCAGACCCAGCGCGCCGTGGAGAACTTCCCGGTCTCCGGCCAGCGCCTGGAGCGCGCCCACATCGAGGCCCTGGCCCGGATCAAGGCCGCCGCCGCCAAGGTCAACGCCGAACTGAAGGTCCTCGACCCGGACATCGCGGAGGCCGTCCAGGAGGCGGCCGGGGAGGTCGCGGAGGGGCGCTGGGACGCGCACTTCCCGGTCGACGTCTTCCAGACCGGTTCGGGCACCTCGTCGAACATGAACACCAACGAGGTCCTGGCCACCCTCGCCTCCGAGCGCCTGGGCCGCCCGGTCCACCCCAACGACCACGTCAACGCCTCGCAGTCGTCCAACGACGTGTTCCCCTCCTCGATCCACATCGCCGCCACCGCCGCGGTCACCGGCGACCTGATCCCCGCCCTGGACCACCTCGCCGCCGCCCTGGAGCGCAAGGCGCAGGAGTTCGCGACGGTGGTGAAGTCCGGACGGACCCACCTGATGGACGCCACGCCCGTCACCCTCGGCCAGGAGTTCGGGGGCTACGCCGCCCAGATCCGTCACGGCGTCGAGCGGCTGCGCGCCTCGCTCCCCCGGCTCGCCGAACTCCCCCTCGGCGGCACGGCCGTGGGCACCGGGATCAACACCCCGCCCGGCTTCTCCGCCGCCGTCATCGCCGAGGTGGCCCGCGTCACCGGGCTGCCGCTCACCGAGGCCCGCGACCACTTCGAGGCGCAGGGCGCCCGGGACGGCCTGGTGGAGACCTCGGGCCAGCTGCGCACCATCGGTGTCTCGCTCACCAAGATCTGCAACGACCTGCGCTGGATGGCGTCGGGACCGCGCACCGGCCTCGCCGAGATCTCCCTGCCCGACCTCCAGCCCGGCTCCTCGATCATGCCCGGCAAGGTCAACCCGGTCATCCCCGAGGCGGTCCTGATGGTCGCCGCTCAGGTGACCGGGAACGACGCCACCGTCGCCGCCGCGGGCGCCGCCGGGAACTTCGAGCTGAACGTCATGCTCCCGGTCATCGCGAAGAACCTGCTGGAGTCCGTACGGCTGCTCGCCAACGCCTCCCGGCTGCTCGCGGACCGCACGGTGGACGGGATCACCGCGCACGCCGAGCGGGCCAGGGAGTACGCCGAGTCCTCGCCGTCCGTCGTCACCCCGCTGAACAAGTACATCGGCTACGAGGAGGCGGCCAAGGTCGCCAAGAAGTCGCTCGCGGAACGCCGGACGATCCGTGAGGTCGTCCTCGAATCGGGCTATGTGGAGCGCGGAGACCTGACCGAGCAGCAGCTCGACGAGGCCCTGGACGTGCTGCGCATGACCCGCCCGTGACGGGCGCCGCCGTGCCGGGGAGGCCCGATCCGTAGGATCTGTCCATGACGGGTAGCGGAGAGACCGAGCGCTGGGCGCCGGGTGACCAGATTCTGTGGCGCTACCGGGGCAACGGCCCCCGGCGGCCGGATTCGGCCGCTCACGCGTTCCACATCTGCCGCCCGGTCACGGTCGTCCGGGACACCGAGGACCTGCTCGCGGTGTGGGTCGCGCCCGGCACCGAGTGCGTCAAGCCGGTCCTGGCGGACGGCACCGACGTGCACGCCGAACCGCTCGCCACCCGGTACACCGCCCCGCGCACGACGGCCCGTTCGCTCTGGCTGGGCAACGGCGTGCTGAAGCTGGCCAGGCCCGGCGACCCCTGGTCCGTCTGGCTGTTCTGGGAGCGCGGCTGGCAGTTCCGCAGCTGGTACGTGAATCTGGAGGAGCCGCGCACCAGGTGGGCGGGGGGCGTCGACTCCGAGGACCACTTCCTGGACATCTCCGTCTACCCGGACCGCAGCTGGCTCTGGCGCGACGAGGACGAGTTCGAGCAGGCCCAGCGGGTGGGCCTGATCACACCGGACACGGCGCGCCGGGTGCGCGAGGCGGGGCGCGCCGCGGTCGGGCTGATCCGCTCCTGGGGTTCGCCGTTCCGGGACGGCTGGGAGGACTGGCGGCCCGATCCGGCGTGGCGGGTGCCCGAACTCCCGGTCGACTGGGACCGCCGGCCGGACGGCTCGGACCGTACGGCTTCCGCCATGCCGTCGTGAGACCCTTGATGCACCCCAGGGGGGCAAACGTAGGATCGTCCCGAGGAGCGCGGCCAGGGCCTGTCCTGGATCCCAACCGGCAGGCGGGGTGCAGGACCTGACCGTACGTCATCGGCTCGTCGCGCGGACCGCGTCCTCAGGGGCCGCATCGGCGTCACGAGGCGCACGAGTTGCCCGCACCGCATGAGCCACTACGAGGGGGTGGAGACGTGTCCGCCGAGCGCTGCCGTCCCCGCGGAAACGTTGTCACGGGCATCCTGACCGGACATCGCGTTTCGGCCCCGTACGGCGGGGAAGGCGATGTCAGCCGTTGTTATCGCCGCTCCTGCCGGGGCACAGTAGCGCCCCACAAGGTGATTGCCCCATACAACCGGCCCGGACGGACGGAATCCCACGCGTGACGGAGCACCCCACCTCCCACGAAGGCCGGCAGCCTCTCGCCGCCCGGCCGCAGGAACGCACCCGGCCGCGGCAGCGGGACGCCGCCGTGGCGGCCGCCGCGGCCGCCACGACGATCCCGGGACCCGCGAAGGGCCCCGCGACCGCGGCCCCCGACCCGCAGGCGGCGACGCGGCGCGAGGGCGACCGGCTGCGCTTCGTGGGGGCCGCGACCCGGCGGATCGCCCGGGGCATCGACCTGGACGAGATCGTGCTCGGGCTGTGCCGGGCCAGCGTGCCGACGTTCTCCGACGCCATACTCGTCTACCTCCGCGACCCGCTGCCCGTCGGCGACGAGCGGCCGGTCAACCCGTTCGTGCTGCGGCTGCGCCGTTCGGACCGGCTGCGGCTGACCGACGAGGAGCCGGAGAGCCTGTCGGAGACGGAGCGGCTGCGGCTGCCCGCCATCGACCCGCAGGCCGACCTGATGCCCGCCGCCGAGCTGTGCGAGGTGCAGGCCGGGAGCGCGCTCGCCGAGGTGCTGCGCGGGGTGCGGCCGGTCTTCGGCGACTCCGCGGCGGCCCGCGTCGCGCTGCCCGAACTGCTCGGCGCCGACCGGACGGTGCCGTCGGGCCACCGGGTGATCCTGGCCCCGCTGCGCGGCCGGCGGCGGGTGATCGGGGCGGCGGTCTTCCAGCGCGGCGCCGAGCGCCCGGCCTTCGAGGCCAACGACCTCCTGGTCGCCGCCCAGCTGGCCACGCACACCGCCCTCGGCATCGACAAGGCCGTGCTCTACGGGCGCGAGGCGTACATCGCGGACGAGCTCCAGCGCACGATGCTGCCCGACTCGCTTCCCCAGCCGACCGGCGTGAAACTCGCCTCGCGCTACCTCCCCGCCGCCGAGACGGCCCGGGTCGGCGGCGACTGGTACGACGCGATCCCGCTGCCCGGCAGCCGGGTCGCCCTGGTCGTCGGGGACGTCATGGGCCACTCCATGACCTCCGCCGCGATCATGGGCCAGCTGCGCACCACCGCGCAGACCCTGGCCGGCCTCGACCTGCCCCCGCAGGAGGTCCTGCACCACCTGGACGAGCAGGCGCAGCGCCTCGGCAGCGACCGCATGGCCACCTGCCTGTACGCGGTGTACGACCCCGTCGCGCACCGCATCACCGTCGCCAACGCGGGCCACCCGCCGCCCGTCCTGCTCCACCTGGGCGGTCGCGCCGAGGTCCTGCGGGTGCCCCCGGGCGCCCCGATCGGCGTCGGCGGAGTGGACTTCGAGGCCGTCGAGCTGGACGCACCGGCCGGTGCGACGCTGCTGCTGTACACCGACGGGCTGGTCGAGTCGCGGCTGCGGGACGTGTGGACGGGGATCGAGCTGCTGCGGGAACGGCTCGCCGCGACCGCCCGGCTGACCGGCCCGGACCACTCGCCGCCGCTGGAGGCGCTCTGCGACGACGTGCTGGACATGCTGGGCCCCGGTGACCGCGACGACGACATCGCGCTGCTCGCCGCCCGCTTCGACGGGATCGCGCCGAGCGACGTCGCCTACTGGTTCCTGGACCCGGACGAGTCCGCCCCCGGCCGGGCCCGCAGGCTGGCGCGCCGGGCGCTCGGCCGGTGGGGCCTGGACGAGCTGTCGGACTCGGTGGAGCTCCTGATCAGCGAGGTGGTCACCAACGCCGTGCGGTACGCGGAGCGCCCGGTCACCCTGCGGCTGCTGCGCACCGAGACGCTGCGCTGCGAGGTCGGCGACGACTCCCCGCAGCTGCCCCGGCAGCGCCGCGCCAAGGACATGGACGAGAACGGGCGCGGTCTGTTCCTGGTCAACCGGCTGGCCCGGCGGTGGGGCGCGACGCGCCTGTCGACGGGCAAGGTGGTGTGGTTCGAGATGCCGCTGCGCGGGTAGCGCCCGGCCCCGGGGAGACGCGAACGGGCGGTGTACGAGGCTCCTCCTCGTACACCGCCCGTTGCCGTGCTCAGGGGCGGCGGGTCAGCCGGTCACCTGTCGTCGTCGCTGTCCGGCCGCTTGTCCCCCGAGAGGTCCGGGAGCTCCGCGGTGGACGAGGGGTCCGGGCCCGGCCGGGTCGAGGGGCTGGGCGGCGGCTCGGTCGTCGCGCCGCCCGAGGGCGAGGCGGGCGGGGAGCTCTCCGGGGACTCGCTGGTCTGCGGCGGCTCGGAGGAGGGCGACGTGGACGGCGAGTGGGAGGGCGTGGGGTCGTCGGAGGGCGAGGTGCTGGGGCTCGGCGAGTGGGACGCGGGCGGCGGGCTGACCGCGGCGCCCATGTCGGTGTCGAGGTCGAACTTGCGGGCCTTGCCGACGGAGTGCCCCATGTAGTCGGCCCAGATCTCGGCCGGGAAGCCACCGCCGTTGACCCGGCCGCCGCCGCCGGCGCCCTGGAGGGTCACCTGCGCGGTCTTCTTGATCTCCTTGCCGTCGTCGCCGGTGCGGTCGAAGGCCGCCTCGCCGAACAGGCCGACCGAGGTGACCAGGTCGGGGGTGTAGCCGGTGAACCAGGCCGACTTGTTGTCGTCGGAGGTACCGGTCTTGCCCGCGATCTCCCGCTCGGCGAGCCCTTCGGCGTTGCGGACCCCGCGGGCCGTTCCGTCGTCCACCACACCCGTGAGCACCGAAGTCACGGAGTCCGCGGCCTGGCGCGAGATGACCTGGTCGCCGATCGCGTCGGGCATCTTCAGCGGCTCGTCGCCCTGGTGCACCGCCGACTTCACGAGCTGCGGGGTGACCTCCTTGCCGTGGTTGTCGAAGGTGGCGTAGACCCCGGCCATCTCCATCGGGCTCGCGCCCATGGAGCCGAGGGTCATCGCGGGCGTGGCCTTCAGCCCCTCCACGTCCATGCCGAGCTTGCCGGCGGTCTTCATCACCTCGTCCATGCCGACGTCCACGCCCATCTGCGCGAAGACGGAGTTGACGGACTTGTTCATCGAGTCCTGGACGGTGATCTGCCCGTAGTTCTGGTCGTCCTCGTTCTCCGGGTTGAACGGGATGTCGCTGCCGACGACCGGTCGCTTGCTGGTGCCGTCGTAGCGGGTGTTCGCCGTGATCCGCTCGCCGTCCTGGGTCTTCGACTCCTCGTCGAGGGCGGCGGCGAGGATGACCGGCTTGAAGGTGGAGGCGGGCTGGAAGTCGGAGCGGGTGGCGTTCGACGTCCAGTGGACGTTCTGGCCGCGCCCGCCGTACAGGGCCAGCACCGCGCCGGTCTTCGGGTCGACCGAGACCGCGCCCGCCTGGACGTCCTGGTCGAGCTTGCGCTTCTCGGTGTCCAGCTTGTCGAGCAGCTTGGTCTCGACGGACTTCTCCAGCTGCTGCTGCTTCTTCTTGTCGATGTTGACGGTGATCGTCCAGCCACCGAGGTCGAACTGGTCCGCGGTGAGGCCCGTCTGCTTGAGCACGGCGTTGCGGGCCGCCTCGACGATGTACCCCTTCTGCCCGGCCGTGCCGTTGAGCGGTTTGGGGTCGTGCGGCTTCGGGAACGTCAGCCCCTGCCGCTTGCCGGGGTCGAGCCAGCCCTCCTCGACCATGTTGTCCAGGGTGTACGCCCAGCGCGCCTTGACGAGCCGCTTGCCGTTCGGACCGGCGACGGCCCAGTCGTACTGGCTCGGCGCCTGGAGCAGCGCGGCGAGGTAGGCGCCCTGGGAGACGTTCAGGTCCTTGGCGTCCACGCCGTAGTACGCCTGCGCGGCGGCCTGGATGCCGAAGGCGCCGCGGCCGTAGTAGCTGGTGTTGATGTACCCGGCGAGGATTTCCTTCTTGGTCTTCTTCTGGTCCAGCTTCAGCGAGATGACCAGCTCTTTGAGCTTCCGGGTGACCGTCTGGTCCTGGTCCAGGTAGTAGTTCTTGACGTACTGCTGCGTGATGGTCGAGCCACCCTGCTTGCCCTTGCCGGACAGGGTGTTGAGCAGGCCGCGCGCGGTGCCCTTGAAGTCGACGCCGTGGTCCTTGTAGAAGGACTTGTTCTCGGCGGCGACGAAGGTGTCCTGCACCTCCTTGGGCACCTCGGCGAGGCTCACGATCTCGCGGTTGACCTCGCCGGTCCTGGCCAGCAGGGTCCCGTCGGCGTACTTGTAGACGTTCGCCTGCATCTGCGCCTTCGGGTTGCCCTCGGGCACGTCCACGAGCATGTAGAGCACGGCGAAGGCGCCCATGCACAGCAGGATCAGCCCGAAGGCAGTGCCCAGTAGTTTGCGCCAGGTGAAGAGCCTGCGTATGCCGCCGCTCTTCGCAGCCCGCCGCTGGGCTCGTCGCGCTTCCGCTCGACCCATCGCTTGGTCGCTCCCGTTTCTCTGCTCTGCCGAATCGGCTCCGACCTGCCAGCTAACACCGTGAGCAAGGCCGAAAACCCGACGATCCAAGGTTTTCCGGACGTGAGAATCAGCACCCGTCTCCGATGGAACCGACTCCTGAGGGGTGCGCAAGGTTGCGAGAAGCGTTAATGTGCTAACACATTGCTAGCGACCAGCTAGCCGACCACTACGGGGGCCACCATGACCGATCCGCACCACCCCGGCACCGCCGCCGAGCCGTCCGCCGGACTCGCCCCGGACGCGCCCGAGATGCCGGAACCGCAGGTCCGGGAGGTGAGGGCGCACAGCATCGCCGGCGGCCTCGGACTGCTGCTGACCGTGCTCGGCGTGATCGCCGGCATCGCGCTCGCCGTCGTCGGGGGCGTCATCGGCAGCGGCGGCAACAACGCCGTGGGCATCCCGCTCTGCGTCCTGGGCGTCCTGCTCGCCATCGCCTCGTTCTTCTGCATGGGCGGTGTGAAGATGGTCGCACCGGGCGAGGCGCGGGTGATCCAGCTGTTCGGCCGGTACGTGGGCACCATTCGCACCGACGGACTGCGCTGGGTGAACCCGCTGACCTCCAGCCGCAAGATCTCCACCCGCGTCCGCAACCACGAGACCGCCGTCCTCAAGGTCAACGACGCCTACGGCAACCCGATCGAGCTCGCCGCGATCGTCGTGTGGAAGGTCGAGGACACCGCCCAGGCGCTCTTCGAGGTGGACGACTTCCTGGAGTTCGTGGCCACCCAGACCGAGTCCGCCGTCCGGCACATCGCCCTGGAGTACCCGTACGACGCCCACGAGGAGGACGGTCTCTCGCTGCGGGGCAACGCCGAGGAGATCACCGAGAAGCTCGCCGTCGAGCTGACCGCCCGGGTGCAGGCGGCGGGCGTGCGGATCATCGAGTCGCGCTTCAGCCACCTCGCGTACGCCCCCGAGATCGCCTCCGCGATGCTCCAGCGCCAGCAGGCCGGCGCGGTCGTGGCGGCCCGGCAGCAGATCGTCGAAGGCGCGGTCGGCATGGTCGAGATGGCGCTGACCCGCATCGCCGAGCAGGACATCGTGGAGCTCGACTCGGAGCGGAAGGCGTCCATGGTGAGCAATCTGATGGTGGTCCTGTGCGGTGACCGCGCCGCCCAGCCGGTCCTCAACACGGGCACGCTCTACCAGTGACCGAGGAGCCCCCCGAGGAGGCGCGGGAAGCGCCCCGCGCCCGGCCGCGGCAGCGCAAGCAGATGCTGCTGCGGCTGGACCCGGCCGTGCACGACGCGCTGGCCCGCTGGGCGTCGGACGAACTGCGCAGCGCCAACGCGCAGATCGAGTTCCTGCTGCGCCGGGCGCTCGCCGAGGCGGGCCGGCTGCCGGGCGGGGCGGCGCCCATCCCCCGCCGGGGGCGCCCGCCGAAGGCCGCGCCCGAGCCGCCGGGCGAGGAGTGAGACGGATACGGCCCGTCCCCGCGGGGGGGGGGGCCGTCGACGTGCGCCGCTCGTTTGCGCCCCGCCCCGCCGTTCGACTGCGCCCCGCCGTTCGGCTGCCCCCGCCGCTCGACTGCACCCCCCGTGTATACACCGTAGGTATACACACCATGTAGAGTGCTCGGCATGTCAATCGGCCACACCTTGCTCGGGCTCCTGGAGTCCGGGCCACGCCACGGTTACGACCTCAAGCGGACGTTCGACGAGAAGTTCGGACACGACCGCCCCCTGCACTACGGGCAGGTCTACTCGACCATGTCCCGGCTGCTGAAGAACGGCCTCGTCGAGGTCGACGGCGTGGAGAGCGGGGGCGGCCCCGAGCGCAAGCGGTACGCGATCACGGACGCCGGCATCACCGATGTCGCCACCTGGCTCGCGCGGCCCGAGAAGCCGGAGCCGTACCTCCAGTCGACCCTGTACACCAAGGTCGTCCTGGCCATGCTCACCGGCCGGGACGCGGGCGACGTGCTCGACGCCCAGCGCTCCGAGCACCTGCGCCTGATGCGCGTCCTCACCGACCGCAAGCGCCGCGGCGACCTCGCCGACCAGCTGATCTGCGACCACGCGCTGTTCCACCTCGAAGCCGATCTGCGCTGGCTGGAACTGACCGCCGCCCGCCTCGGCCGACTCCGGGAGGTTGTGGCCCCGTGACCCCCGCCGGCTCCCTGCTCTCCGCGCACGACCTGCGCAAGACCTACGGATCGACCCCCGCGCTCGACGGCGCCTCCTTCTCCGTCCACCCCGGCGAGGTCGTCGCCGTGATGGGCCCCTCCGGCTCCGGCAAGTCCACGCTGCTGCACTGCCTCGCCGGGATCATCACCCCGGACTCCGGCACCATCACCTACGCCGGCCGCGAGCTGTCCGCGATGTCCGACGCGGAGCGCAGCGCCCTGCGCCGCAGCGACTTCGGGTTCGTCTTCCAGTTCGGCCAGCTCGTGCCCGAGCTCACCTGCGTGGAGAACGTCGCCCTGCCGCTCCGGCTGAACGGCATCCGCCGCAAGGACGCCGAGCGCACCGCCCGCTCCTGGATGGAGCGCCTGGAGGTCGAGGACATCGGCGCCAAGCGCCCCGGCGAGGTCTCCGGCGGCCAGGGCCAGCGCGTCGCCGTGGCCCGCGCGCTCGCCGCGTCCCCGAAGGTGATCTTCGCGGACGAGCCGACCGGCGCCCTGGACTCCCTCAACGGCGAGCGGGTCATGCAGCTGCTCACCGACGCCGCCCGCTCCGCCAACGTCGCGGTGGTCCTGGTGACCCACGAGGCCCGCGTCGCCGCCTACTCCGACCGCGACATCACCGTGCGCGACGGCCGGGCCCGCGACCTGGAGCACGCCGTATGACGCTCCTGGACGAGAAGCGGACCCCGGCCCCGGCGCCCGCGCCGCCGCCGTCCCGCGCATCGCGCACCGCCCCCTGGCTGCGCGACCTCGCCCTCGGCGTCCGGTTCGCCGCCGCCGGCGGACGCGAGGGCTGGACCCGCACCCTGCTCACCGCCGTCGGCGTCGGCCTCGGCGTCACCCTGCTGTTCCTCGCCGCCTCCGTGCCGCACGCGCTCGACGCGCGCAACGACCGCGACACGGCCCGCAGCGAGACCAGGATCTCCGAGAACCCGGACGCCCAGGGCAGGAAGTCCGACACCTCGGTCCTGCGGATCGGGGCGGACTCGGAGTACCACGACCGCAGCATCAGCGGCTACCTGATGCGCGCGGAGGGCGCCCACCCGGTGCTCCCGCCGGGCATCGACGCCCTGCCCGCGGCCGGCGAGATGGTCGTCTCCCCCGCCCTGAAGGAGCTGCTGGACGACCCGGACAACGCCCTGCTCAGGGAGCGTTACCCGTACAAGATCACCGGCACCATCGCGGACGGCGGACTGCGCTCACCCAACGAACTGTGGTTCTACGCCGGCAGCGACACCCTGACCACGGCCTCGGGCGGCCACCGCGTCACCGGATACGGCGACCCCGAGCCGGCCCCGCCGCTCGCCCCGCTGCTCGTCGTGCTGGTGATCATGGGCTGCGTGGTGCTGCTCGCACCCGTCGCCATCTTCATCGCCACCGCCGTGCGCTTCGGCGGCGACCGCCGCGACCGCCGGCTGGCCGCGCTGCGCCTGGTCGGTACGGACATCAGGTCGACCCGGCGGATCGCGGCGGGCGAGGCCCTGTTCGGCTCCGTGCTCGGTGTGCTCATCGGTCTCGTCCTCTTCCTGGTGGGGCGGCGGTTCGTGAGCCACATCGAGGTCTGGGACGTCAGCGCCTTCCCGGCGGACCTCGCCCCCGACCCGCGGCTGTGCCTGCTCATCGCGTTCGCCGTGCCGCTGACCGCGGTGCTGGTCACGCTGTCCGCCATGCGCTCCGTGGCCATCGAGCCGCTCGGGGTCGTACGCAACGGCCGGGCCCGCAAGCGCCGTCTGTGGTGGCGGCTGGCGCTCCCCCTCGCAGGGCTCGGCCTGCTCGCGTTCGAGGGCCAGCCAGGCGAGTTCGAGGTCGTCGACCCGTACCCCATCGCCATCGGCGCGATCCTGGTCCTCCTCGGGCTCGCCCTGCTGCTGCCGTGGCTGGTCGAGGCGTGCGTGAACCGGCTGCGCGGCGGCCCGGTGCCCTGGCAGCTCGCCACCCGCAGGCTCCAGCTGAGCAGCGGGACCGCCTCCCGCGCGGTCAGCGGGGTCACCGTGGCGGTGGCCGGCGCGGTCGCCGTGCAGATGCTGTTCGCCTCGATGAACGCCGACTTCAACAAGGTCACCGGCCAGGACCCCAGCCGCGCCCAGTTCTACGCCGTGTCGCAGCAGGTCGGCGGCAACGCCGCCGTGGAGACCATCGAGGAGTTCCGCGCCACCAAGGGCGTCACCCAGGTCATCGGCATGGTCGAGGCGTACGTCACCAAGCCCGGCACCTACTCCGACGACGAGGTCCAGCCCACCACCTCGCTGAACGTCGGTGACTGCGCCACCCTGCGCGAGGTCGCCCGCATCGACTCCTGCGAGGACGGCGACACCTTCGTCGTGCACCCCAGGAACGACAAGGAGATGGCCGACTGGGTGGACCAGACCGCCCGCAAGGGCAAGGAGGTCGAGTTCGAGTCGGGGAGCGGCAGGAAGCTGCGCTGGACCCTCCCCGCGGACGCGAAGACCGTCCTCAGCCGCAAGGACCCGGTCGGCGAGGACCGCTGGGGGATCATGGTCACACCGGGGGCGATCGACGCGACCACCCTGCCGGGCGCGAGCACCGTCTCGCAGATCCGCATCGACGAGAGCGTGCCGGACGCCGCCGAGTACGTACGCAACACGGCGGCCCGCATCGACCCCGGCATGCGCCTGGCCACCCTGACGTCCGTCTCGCGCGACCGGCAGTACGCCAGCGTCCAGACCGGTCTCCAGGTCGGCGCCACCGTCACGCTGCTGCTCATCGCCGCCTCCATGCTGGTCTCCCAGCTGGAACAGCTGCGCGAGCGCAAGCGGCTGCTGTCGGTCCTGGTCGCCTTCGGCACCCGTCGGGCCACCCTCGCCTGGTCGGTGCTCTGGCAGACCGCGCTCCCGGTCGTCATCGGGCTCGCGGTGGCGGTGGCCGGCGGCCTCTCGCTGGGCGCGGTGCTGTGCTGGATGGTCGACAAGCCGGTCGATGACTGGCTGGTGTTCCTGCCGCTGGCCGGGGCGGGCGGGGCGCTCATCCTGCTGGTCACGCTGCTGTCCCTGCCGCCGCTGTGGCGCATGATGCGCCCGGACGGGCTGCGCAGCGAGTGACACCGCACAGGGCGGCCGGACGTCAGCTCCGGCCGCTCTCCGTCACGCGTACGGGCAACGCCCGCATCGCCTCGCGCAGCGCCGCCGCCAGCTCCTCGAACTCCTCCTGCCGGGCCGCCCCGGTCCGCATCGCCAGCGCCACCCGCCGGGAGGGGGCCGGGTCCGTGAAGTACCCGGTGGTCAGCGCCTCGTTGCGGGCGGTCTCGACGGTGACCGCGGTGCGCGGCAGCAGCGTCACACCGAGGCCCCCGGCCACCAGCTGGACCAGCGTGGAGAGCCCGGCCGCGGTCGTGGTGACCGGGGCGCCCTCCGCGCGGCCGGCCTCGCGGCAGATGTCGAGCGCCTGGTCCCGCAGGCAGTGCCCCTCGTCCAGCAGCAGCAGCGGCAGCTCCCGCAGCGCGTCGCGGGGGATGTCGGCGCGCCCGCCGAGCGGGTGGCCTCGGTCCATGACCAGCACGAAGTCCTCGTCGAAGAGCGGGAGCTCGGTGACCCCGGGGACCCCGAGGGGCACGGCGAGCAGCAGCAGGTCGAGCCGTCCGGCGCCCAGCCCCTCGATCAGCGAGGAGGTCTGCTCCTCGTGCACCTGGAGGTCGAGGGCCGGATAGCGCTCGTGGACCAGCCGCAGCACGGCCGGCAGCAGATACGGGGCGACGGTCGGGATCACGCCGAGCCTGAGCACCCCGGTGAAGGGCGCGCGGACCGCCACGGCCTCCTCCATCAGCTCGCCGACGGCGTCGAGCACGACGCGCGCCCGCACCGCGAGCCGTTCCCCGGCGGGCGAGAGGAGCACCTTGCGCGTCGTACGCTCGATGAGCTGGACACCCAGTGCCTCCTCCAGCGCGGACACGGCCCCGGAGAGCGCGGGCTGACTCATCCCGATTGCGGCCGCCGCGTCCCGGAAGTGCAGATGTTCGGCGACGGCGGCGAAGGCGCGCAGCTGCGAGAGGCTGGGCTGTTTGAGCCGGTTGCCCGGATTGCTCTGCACCACTGATAGGTACCTCCGATCATCACGACCGAGTGTAGCTATTTCCGTGATCAATGCACTCTGTGCCATGGTGGAGATCGTCCAACCCTCAGGAACTCCCTCAAAAAGGGAGAACCTACGCTGCAAGGAGAGCGCGTGCTCACTGTCGGTGACAAGTTCCCCGAGTTCGACCTGACCGCCTGTGTGTCGCTGGAGAGCGGCAAGGAGTTCGAGCAGATCAACCACAAGACCTACGAGGGTCAGTGGAAGATCGTCTTCGCGTGGCCGAAGGACTTCACCTTCGTGTGCCCCACCGAGATCGCCGCCTTCGGGAAGCTGAACGACGAGTTCGCCGACCGTGACGCCCAGATCCTCGGCTTCTCCGGCGACTCCGAGTTCGTGCACCACGCCTGGCGCAAGGACCACCCGGACCTGACCGACCTGCCCTTCCCGATGATGGCCGACTCGAAGCACGAGCTGATGCGTGCCCTCGGCATCGAGGGCGAGGACGGCTTCGCGCAGCGCGCCGTCTTCATCGTGGACCAGAACAACGAGATCCAGTTCACCATGGTGACCGCCGGTTCCGTGGGCCGTAACCCCAAGGAGGTCCTGCGGGTCCTCGACGCCCTGCAGACCGACGAGCTGTGCCCCTGCAACTGGACCAAGGGCGAGAGCACCCTGGACCCGGTCGCGCTCCTCTCGGGCGAGTGAGCTGATAACGACATGGCTCTCGACGAACTGAAGTCCGCCATACCGGACTTCGCCAAGGACCTGAAGCTGAACCTCGGTTCGGTCATCGGCAACAGCGAACTCCCGCAGCAGCAGCTCTGGGGCACCGTCCTGGCCTGCGCGATCGCCTCGCGCTCGCCGAAGGTGCTGCGCGAGCTGGAGCCGGAGGCGAAGGCCAACCTCTCCGCGGAGGCGTACACCGCCGCGAAGTCGGCCGCCGCCATCATGGCGATGAACAACGTCTTCTACCGCACCCGCCACCTCCTCTCGGACCCCGAGTACGGGAACCTGCGCGCGGGCCTGCGGATGAACGTCATCGGCAAGCCGGGCGTGGAGAAGGTCGACTTCGAGCTGTGGTCGCTCGCCGTCTCCGCGATCAACGGCTGCGGCCAGTGCCTCGACTCGCACGAGCAGGTGCTCCGCAAGGCCGGCGTGGACCGCGAGACCATCCAGGAAGCCGTCAAGATCGCCTCGGTGATCCAGGCGGTGGGTGTGACCCTCGAAGCCGAGGCCGTGCTCGCCGAGTAGTCGCCGTACCCTGAATACGGAGAAGGGCCCCGAGGACGACCGACCGTCCGAGGGGTCCTTCTTCCTGCGCGTACGCGTTACGAGGCGTCCGGCGGCGGTTCGTCCCCGCTCTTCTCGGGCGCCGGGCCCGGGCCGGCCGCCGGCGCCGCGTCGAGCGCGGTCGACCCGTGCGGGGGCGGCGAGTGACGGCGCGACTCCTCCTGCCCGTACGACCGCAGATAGCCGACCACCGTATTGGTCACCGCGACCAGCGGCACCGCCACCACCGCGCCGCCGATCCCGGCGATCATGCCGCCCGCCGCGACCGAGAGCACCACGGCCAGCGGGTGCACCCGCACCGCCCGGCCCAGGATGAACGGCTGGAGGACGTGGCCCTCGATCTGCTGCACGGCGAGGACCACGGCCAGCACCATGAGCGCGGTGAACACGCCCTCCGTGACCAGGGCGACGACCACCGCCAGCGCCCCGGAGACCACCGCGCCGACGAGCGGGATGAAGGCGAACAGGAAGATGAAGACGGCCAGCGGCACCGCCATCGGCACGTTGAGGAAGTAGATCCCGAGCCCGATGAAGATCGCGTCGATCAGGGCCACGATGACCGTGCCTCGCACATAGGCGGTCAGCGTCCGCCAGGCCCGCGGACCTGCCCCGGCGACCCCGGGCCTCGCCTGCGCGGGCACCAGCTTGAGCACCCACTGCCAGATGCGCGCGCCGTCGTAGAGCAGGAAGAGCGTCGAGAACATCGCGAGCAGCGCGCCGGTCATGAACTCCACGACCACGGTGACGCCCTGGAGGCCGGCGGAGGTGATGGCCTCGGTGTTGGTGCCGACGGTGTCGCTGAGGTTCTTGGCGATGTCGTTGATCTGCTTGTCGGTCACATGGAACGGACTGGCCAGGAGCCAGTTCTTGAGGTCGTCGATCCCCTTCGTCACCTTGTCGGACAGGGTGTCGATGTTGTCCATGACCTGCCACACCACGAACCAGCCGACCAGGCCCATGATGACGAAGCCGGAGATCGCGGTGACGGCGGTCGCCAGGCCCCTCGGCAGCCCGTGGCGCCGCAGCCGGGCGACGGTCGGCTGGAGCAGCGCGGTGACGAGCAGCGCGGCGACGAAGGCCAGCACGACCAGTTGCACGGCGCTGATGACCCGCATCAGCACCCACAGGGTCCCCGCCAGCACCAGCAGCCGCCAGCCCGCCTCGGCCGCGACCCGCATCCCCCATGGGATCGCCGCGACCGGGTCGGGGCGCGCGGCCACGGTGGGCGCGTAGGTGGGCGGGGCGGGGACCTGGTCGACGTGGGCGGGCTCGCCCTTTCCCGCCTCCGCCGGGCCCGTGCCCCCGAGGAGGGGGTCGTCGGCCTCCGACTCGGCCCGTCGTTCGTCAAGACGCTCGCTCAGCCTGCTCAGCTCAGCACCCAGTTGTCCGAGCCACCCCGGCAGTTTCGACATAGCTGTTCCTCTACCCCCGTCCGCTCTCCCCACCGCTCCCCCGGGAGCGTTCCGCACGACCGTACACGCGTGAAGCCCCCCACCGAAGGACGGCGAGGGGCTTCACGGGGTTGAGCTTGTGAACCCTGGTTCTAGTACCAGTGGTTGGCCTGCCAGAAGGACCAGGCGGCGCACGGGCTGCCGTAGCGCGAGCTGTTCATGTAGCTGAGGCCCCACTTGATCTGGGTGGCCGGGTTGGTCATCCAGTCGGCACCGGCCGAAGCCATCTTGGAGCCGGGCAGCGCCTGGACGAGACCGTAGGCGCCCGAGGACGGGTTGCTCGCCCGGTAGTTCCAGCTCGACTCGACGTTCACGATGTTGCTGAAGCACTGGAACTGGTCGGCCGGCACGATCTGGCGCGCGATGGCCTGCACCTCGGCCACGGTGTACGAGCCCTGGACGGCGAACGACGCGGTGGAGCGGACCTCGGAGCGGCTTGCGCGCTCGCGCTCCTTGCGGTCCTTCTCCTGCTGGCGCTCGCGCTCCAGCTTGTCCTCGGCGGCCTTCTTCTTGGACTTCGCGTCCTTGGCGGCCTGGACGCGGGCGGTCTCCTCCGCGGACTTCTTCGCGGCGGCGTCGGCGGCGGACGCCTGGGCGTCGGCCTGCTGCGTCAGCGAAGCGGTCTGGACCTGGGCCTGCTGGCCCGCGGGGATGTCTGCGAGCAGCGTGGTGTCGGCTGCGGTCGCCTCGAAGTTGTTGTCGTCGGCAGCAGGGGTGCTGCCCGATGCAACGCCTACGACGGCGCCTACGGTGGTGACCGCGGTGGCGGATGCCACGGCGAACCCCCGGACCGAAATCCGGCTCACACGGTGTCCTTCCAGCATCGCCCGCTTAGGTGACCTCGCGGGCGCAATCGTGCCCCTGGCACTGGCCTCCCTACTGCTTGGGTCACGGGAGGCACGGGCCCGGTGGGCGGCTTCCCGGGGGAAGCGCCGCGTGGTGCTCGCGGGCGGCATACGGACGGCGGTTGTTGAGTTGTGTGGTGCGTGGCGCCTCTGGAGGTGCCGGTGTGCCGTATGCGGGGCCTGACGGAAGCAAGACTCTGCCGGAACGGGACCGCGGGAAGCAATTCTCCGTTGCGTGTGAAAGGTCACACCTCGTTTGGCGGACCCGAATTTCGGAAAAGGCGCCGTGACACGCCGCCGCCCGGCTAGGCTGCTTGGCCCGCCGGGCGGCGTCAACGTCCCAACCCGTATCAGATCTGACCTTCCTCCAGCATTTCGGTCACCAGGGCGGCGATGCGGGAGCGCTCCGAGCGCGTGAGCGTGACATGGGCGAAGAGCGGGTGTCCCTTCAGCTTCTCGACCACGGCGACCACACCGTCGTAACGGCCGACCCTGAGGTTGTCCCGCTGGGCCACGTCATGTGTGAGGACGACCCGGGAGTTCGTACCGATCCTGGACAACACGGTCAGCAGGACGTTCCGTTCGAGTGACTGGGCCTCGTCCACGATCACGAAGGCGTCGTGCAGGGAACGGCCCCGGATGTGGGTGAGCGGCAGGATCTCCAGCATGCCGCGCCCCAGCACCTCCTCGATCACCTCGCGCCCGGAGACGGCCGAGAGGGTGTCGAAGACCGCCTGCGCCCAGGGGCTCATCTTCTCGGCCTCGCTGCCGGGGAGATAGCCGAGCTCCTGACCGCCCACCGCGTACAGCGGGCGGAAGACCATCACCTTCTTGTGCTGCCCGCGCTCCAGCACCGCTTCGAGCCCCGCGCAGAGCGCCAGCGCCGACTTGCCGGTGCCGGCCCGGCCGCCCAGCGAGACGATGCCCACCTCCTGGTCCAGCAGCAGGTCCAGGGCGATGCGCTGCTCGGCGCTGCGGCCGTGGATGCCGAACGCCTCCCGGTCCCCGCGGACGAGCCGCACGTTGCCCTCGGGCGTGACCCGGCCGAGCGCCTTGCCGCGTTCGGACTGGAGGACCAGGCCCGTGTGCACGGGCAGCCCGGCGGCCTCGGGGACGTACAGCGTCTCCTCGGTGAAGAGCAGGTCCACCTGGTCGGCGGCGAGGGACAGTTCGGACATGCCCGTCCAGCCGGAGTCGGTGATCGCCAGCTCCGCGCGGTACTCCTCGGCGAGGAGCCCGACCGATGACGCCTTGATGCGCAGCGGAAGGTCCTTGGAGACGACCGTGACGTCGTACCCCTCGGCCTGGAGGTTGCGCGCGACCGCGAGGATGCGCGAGTCGTTGTCCCCCAGCCGGTAGCCGGCGGGCAGGACTCCGGGATCGGAGTGGTTGAGCTCGACGCGGAGCGTTCCGCCGAGGTCCCCGAGGGGGATCGGCGCGTCCAGCCGGCCGTAGCGGACCCGGAAGTCGTCCAGCAGACGCAGGGCCTGGCGGGCGAAGTAGCCGAGCTCCGGATGGTGCCGTTTGGCCTCCAGTTCCGTGACCACGACGACCGGGAGCACGACCTCGTGCTCGTCGAAGCGGGCCATGGCGTTCGGATCGGCCAGCAGGACGCTGGTGTCGAGAACGTAGGTGCGCCTGTCGGGAAGACGGCGCTTTGTGCTGGTCACCACGGAAGGACGTACCCCCTCGGAAGAGGTCGGGGTGCGACGGCGGGCGTCGCGTGGCATCCCACTTGTCATCGGCGCCCACCTGGCTGGTGACCGGGCGCCGGCCTGTCAGGGATATGCCCTCATACCCGGTCGGCCATGCCGACCGGATCACTTCCGGGGGACGGCGGGGCGGGCCCCGCCCGGCTCAGCCTCCGTAGCGCCGGTGGCGGGCGGCGTAGTCGCGCAGCGCCCGCAGGAAGTCGACGCGGCGGAAGGCCGGCCAGAAGACCTCGCAGAAGTAGTACTCCGAGTGCGCGCTCTGCCAGAGCATGAAGCCGGAGAGGCGCTGCTCGCCGCTGGTGCGGATGACGAGGTCGGGGTCGGGCTGGCCGCGCGTGTAGAGGTGCTCGGAGATGAGGTCGGTGGAGACGATCTCGGCCAGGTCCTCGAAGGAGGTGCCCTTGGCGGAGTGCTCCAGGAGCAGGGAGCGCACGGCGTCGGCGATCTCCTGCCGGCCGCCGTAGCCCACGGCGACGTTGACGAGTATCCCGTCGACCCCGAGCGTGGCCTGCTCGGCCTCCTTGAGGACGGTCTGGGTGTGGGCGGGCAGCAGGTCCAGCGTGCCGACGTGGTGGACCCGCCAGCGGCCGTCCGCGGCCAGGCCGCGCACCGTGTTCTCGATGATGCCGAGCAGGGGCGTCAGCTCGGCCTCGGGCCGGTCGAAGTTGTCGGTGGACAGCATCCAGAGCGTGACGACCTCGACGTCGGTCTCGCTGCACCAGCCCAGGAGTTCCTTGATCTTCTCGGCCCCGGCCTGGTGGCCCTCGGCCGCCGTGCCGCCGGACGCCTTGGCCCAGCGCCGGTTGCCGTCGAGGATGACGCCGATGTGCTTGGGCACCTGGGAGTGGTCGAGGCGGGCCTCCACCCGGCGCGCGTAGAGCCCGTACACCAGGTCGCGCAAGTTCACTGAGTCCACCTCTCGGTTCCGTGCGGGCCCGCCGGCCCCGCGTCAGGGGTCCGGGGTCCTCCCCTGGGGATCGGGTCGCCGCACTGGAAGGGGGCGGATCGCCCCGCCGTGTCATGGCAGTCCCGTCAGGCCACACTACTGCGCGGGCCCCGCGCCCACCCAACTCGGCCTGTCACAAGTCCGTGATAAAGAGATAATCGTGACTGATTCCTCTTCCCCCTATCAGGCCGCCGCGACCCGCTACGACTCCATGGAGTACCGGCGCAGCGGACGCAGCGGTCTCAAGCTGCCGGCCGTCTCGCTGGGTCTCTGGCACAACTTCGGCGACGACCGGACGCTCGGCTCCCAGCGGGCCATCCTGCGCCGCGCCTTCGATCTCGGTGTGACCCATTTCGACCTGGCCAACAACTACGGCCCGCCGGCCGGCTCGGCCGAGCTGAACTTCGGCAAGCTCTTCCGCCAGGACTTCGCCCCGTACCGGGACGAGCTGCTGATCTCGACCAAGGCGGGGTACGAGATGCACCCCGGGCCGTACGGGGAGTGGGGCTCGCGCAAGTACCTGCTGTCGTCGCTGGACGCCTCGCTGAAGCGGATGGGCCTGGACTACGTCGACATCTTCTACTCCCACCGCTTCGACCCCGAGACCCCGCTGGAGGAGACGATGGGGGCGCTGGCCTCCGCCGTGCGGCAGGGCAAGGCGCTGTACGTCGGGGTGTCCTCGTACAACTCGGCGCAGACCGCCGAGGCGGCGCGGCTGCTGCGGGAGATGGGCGTGCCGGCCCTGATCCACCAGCCGTCCTACTCGATGATCAACCGCTGGACCGAGGAGGACGGGCTCCTCGACACGCTGGAGGCGGCCGGGATGGGCTGCATCTCCTTCGTGCCGCTGGCCCAGGGGCTGCTGACCGGGAAGTACCTGAACGGCATCCCGGCGGGTTCGCGCGCCACGCAGGGCAAGTCGCTGGACCCGGACCTGCTGTCGCAGGAGGTGGTGCGCCGGCTGAACGGGCTGAACGACATCGCGCGCCGCCGGGGCCAGTCGCTCGCCCAGCTGGCCCTGAAGTGGGTGCTGCGCGACAGCCGGATGACGTCCGCCCTGATCGGCGCGTCGAGCGTGGGGCAGCTGGAGGAGAACGTCGCGGCGCTGGCGGGCCCGGAGCTGTCGGCCGAGGAGCTGAAGGAGATCGACGCCTTCGCCGTCGACACCGAGGGCACCAACATCTGGGCCGCGCGGGGCTGAGCGCCTGCCCGGCCCGGCGCCGGGCACAAAAAACGGGCCGGTCCGTGGGGGGGGGTTACGGACCGGCCCGAGGGGGGGTTTCCACCATAACCCTTCGTAAGTGATGCTGGGCGCCGCGGCGCGAAATAATTACTCTCCGAGAGTGAGAGGTCCGGTTCCGGTCACGTCTCCGCTTCTCCCGTACGGCCCTGACCTGCGGGAACGCCGCCCGGCCCCGGAGGGGCGCCGGAGACACGCCCGATACGTCCACAGGATGTCCACATTCCGCTCGTCAGTGGCCGCCGCGCGGCTTCACACAGCCCGTTCCCTCCATGTAGCGACCGTGCACCTCGGCGTTGACGAGTGCGCCGGCCTCCCCGTCCAGCGACCCGTCCAGGCACAGGGTCCCGAGGGCCACGGTGAACGAGGTGCGGTGGGGGCCGAAGGTGCTGGTGGTGACCGATCCGTCCGGGTATCCCAGGGCGTGGAGCGCCTGGAGGACCGAGTCCTCGGTGGACTTCCGCCCCTCCGCGAGCGCGGCGAGTCCGCGCTTCACCCGCTTCACCTCCGCCTCGCCCCGGGCGCGGTCCGCCTCGGACAGGCCGAGGGTGGACTGGAAGGCGTGGTTCTCGGCGTAACGCGGATTGGCGTCGCCGCCCTGGCCCGTGCCCCGCTCCGTGCCCGGGTCCGCGACGGAGGCGGTCGGGGAGGCGGAGGCGTCGCTGCCCACCAGCTCCGTACCGCAGCCGGTGAGGGCGGCGGCGGTCAGGAGCAGCGCGGCCGTACGTGTCGCGGAGGTCATGCGTACGAGTATGGGGCGGGAACCCGGCGCGCGGCGGCGGGAGTTGGCCCCCGGTGCCATTCCGTCACGTCGGCGCCGCCGCGCCCCGGTGGCCCCGGGTGAAGCGGACGCCCACGGTGTCGCCGCCGACGACCACGAAGCGGCCGCCCTCGCAGCGGATCACGGCCTCGTGGACCTCGCCCCGCCCGTCCCGGCGCTCGTCCGTGCTCAGCACCGTCCAGCCGCCTTCCGGGACCTCCGGCAGACCGGCCGGCGCGGCGAACTCCCACTGGGCGGCGGGCACGCACCAGTCGGGCAGCCGCGGCCAGGTGCCGGCGCCCACGTGCAGGGTGCCGTCGGACGCGCAGGTCAGGCGGACCGACTGGCCGTCGTCCAGCACGAACGAGACGGCCTCCGGCTCGCCCATCCGGCCCTCCGGCCGGTAGAAGATCCCGAGGACGGCGACGATCCTGGCCCCCTTGAGCCACTCGGCGCCGCCCCGGCGCGGGCCGTGCGCGGCGTCCCCGCCGGTGCCGAGTTCCATGCCCTGCTCCTTCCGCGAGCGCTCGCGACCAGAGTGCCATCCTTCGTGCCCGGAGGGGGCGTTGGTCTCACGCGGGCTTGCGGGCCTCGATCAGGAAACGGGTGGTGTGGGCGACGAACGGGCCCTCGGTCTCCAGACGGTGGTGCAGCGCGGCGAGCCGGGGCCGGTACGCCTCGACCGTGAAGCCGGGGACCATCCAGATCACCTTGCGCAGGAAGTAGACGACGGCCCCGATGTCGAAGAACTCGGTGCGCAGCCGCTCCGACCGCAGGTCCACGACGTCGAGCCCGGCCGCCTCGGCGTCGGCCCGCGCCCGCTCCGGGTCACGCGCGGCGCGCACCTCCGGCGGCTGCGGCCCGAGGAAGTACTCGACCAGCTCGAAGACGCTGGCGGGGCCCACCTGTTGCGAGAAGTACGTGCCGCCGGGGGCCAGCACCCGGGCGATCTCCTCCCACCACGTGGTCACCGGATGCCGGCTGACCACCAGGTCGAACGCCCCGTCCCCGAACGGCAGCGGCGGCTCGTCCTCGTCCGCGACGACGGCCACCCCGCGCGGGTGCAGCAGGGCGGTGGCCCGGGCGATGTTCGGCGGCCAGGACTCGGTGGCGACGGCGAGCGGCGGCAACTCGGGGACGGAGGCCAGCACCTCGCCCCCGCCCGTCTGGATGTCGAGCGCGGCCCGGGCCCGCCCCATCCGCTCCCCCATGGCTCGCGCGTATCCCCAGGAGGGCCGCTGCTCGGTGGCCCTCCCGTCGAGCCAGGAGAAGTCCCACCCGTCGACGGAAACGCCGTCGGCCTCGGCGACGAGGGCTTCGAAGCGGTCGGCTTCACCGGGCGTGGCGGCGGGCGTTGCGGGCATGGGGCCATCGTCGCAGCCGGCCCCGGCGGACCGCGACCGCATTTCGAGCGTGCCCGGGCGCGCCGCCCCCGCCGCGCTCAGGCCGCCAGCCCCCCGAACAGCAGACCCAGGAACGCCCCCGCGATCATGAACGGGCCGAACGGGATGCCCGTCTTGCGGCCCGCGCGGCGCAGCGCGACGAGCGCCGCCCCGTACACCGCGCCGAACAGGAAGCCCGCGAAGCCGCCCGCGAAGACGACGGGCCAGCCGTACCAGCCGAGGACCGTGCCCAGGGAGAGGGCCAGTTTGACGTCGCCGAAGCCCATGCCGCGCGGGTTGACGAGGAAGAGCAGGAAGTAGAACGCCCCCAGGACGAGCCCGCCGAGGAGGGCCGAGAGCCAGGAGCCCGCGTGTTCCGGGAGCAGGGCCGCCAGGCCCAGGAGTACGGCGGCGGCTCCGGCGGCCGGCAGGGTCAGCCCGTCCGGCAGGCGGTGCACGCGGTGGTCGATGCTCGCCAGGAGCACGGCGACCGGGGCCAGCAGCAGCCAGACCGCCAGCTCGGGCCGCGTCCCGGTGGACCGGGCGAGGGCGGCGCAGGCGAGCGCGGTGACGACGGGGGCGAGGCGGTGGGGGGCGTAGCGCGGGGCGGGCCGGGGCCCGCCCTCGGCGGGAACGGTGCCCGGGGCGCCCGTACGCACCGGCGCGACCGCCCCCTCCGCGCACCCGCCGCAGCGCACCGCGCCCAGCCAGGCGCGGGCGGGGCCGGTGAGGGGATGGCCCGCCGGGCAGGCGTCCCGCCGGGGTTCGCCGGGCGGAACGGAGAACCGGTAGGCGGCGCGCGGGACCAGGAGCCCGGTCGCGGCGCCCCAGAGCGCGGCGACCCCTGTCAGCATGGCGTACACCCCGGCGATCCTAATCGGCTTGGCCCGGGCGGGGGTTGGCCCGGCGGATTCGGGCCCGGCGGCGACCGGCCGGCGCTACCGTCGGGCCATGGCTCGATGGCGCGATGGCACGGGGACGCTCACGATCACGGACCGGGACGGGGCGACCGAGACCCGGGTGCCGCTGCGGATCGCGGCGTCCTACCGGCACCGGGCGCGCGGGCTGCTCGGGCGGGACGGGGTCGACGGGGCGCTGATGATCACGCCGTGCGGGAGCGTGCACTCCTTCCGGATGCGGTTCACCATCGATGTAGCCTACCTGGACCGGAAGTTCAACGTGCTGGCGGTCCACACCATGAAGCCGGGCCGGCTCGGGCTGCCCCGGGCGCGCGGCCGGCATGTGATCGAGGCGGAGGCGGGCGCGATGGCCGCGTGGGGGCTGCGGCCGGGTGTGCAGGTCCGGGTCGAGCAGTCCCCGTAGTGCCGCGCGGGCTATCTGCGGGGCACGTCGCTGCCGTAGACGGCCCACGGCGACTGCTGGAAGGAGTGCACGCCCGTCAGCTGCGGCTGGACGGCGGCCACTTCGGGCAGGAGAGCGAGCGTGTCCGGCCAGCAGTCGAAGTAGACCGACCCCTTGACGATGAAGCCCGCCCAGTCGGTGGCCGCCGACGCGCCCTCGCGGTCGAGCACGAAGCCCACGCAGAGCAGCGAGGCCCGCCCGATCGCCTCGCGCACCGCGCGCACCACCCGTTCCCGGGCGTCGCTGTCCAGCGCCCCGAGGGCGAAGCGCAGTTCCACGGTGCCGTCGTCGCCCCGGCTGATCCCGGCCCGTATCTCCTCGCCGCCGGGCAGCCAGAGCAGGAAGTCGACCCGGTCCAGGCGTTGCAGCCCGGTCAGCAGCACGAGTTGGTCCCGGCTCACCCAGGACTGCGTGCCGGCCGGGTCGGTGCCGGGGCTGATCAGGGTGATGCGCCGGGTGACCGGGTGGTCCGCCCGCACGCCCGCCGCCTCCAGGTCGCCGAGCAGCGACTCGGCGTCGGGGCGGCTCCAGCACAGGTGGTACGAGCAGAAGAAACCGTCACTCATCGGCGCGTCACCTCGGTACTCGTGGTGGCTGCCCGCCCCGCCCGCGACACCGCACGGGGCGGCGGCGTGGGGGGCCGGCGGTGGTCGGTATCCGAGCGTACGGCGGAACCGGCCCGCGCCGGCGGATAAGCGGTGGACAAGCCCGCCCGGCCCCCGGGAAGCTGTGCCGCGATGACACGCACCGACACGCCTCCCGCATGGGACGAGCGCACCCAGCTGACCACGTTCCTCGACTACACCCGGGCCACCGCGGTCGCCAAGTGCGAAGGGGTCTCGCAGGAGAACGCCGTACGGGCCCCCCTGCCCGGCTCCCCGCTGATGACGCTCGCGGGGGTCGTGAACCATCTGCGCTGGGTCGAGTACTACTGGTTCGAGGTCGTCTTCCTCGGCGGCGAGGACGAGGGCCCGTGGACGGACGAGGACCCGGACCGCGAGATGCGGATCGCCGTGGACATGCCGCTCGCCGATGTGCTGCGGGAGTACGAGGAGCAGTCCGCCCGCTACCGGGAGCTGGTCGCGGCCCATGACCTGGGCACACGGGCGCAGCTGACCCGCTCGGACGGCAACAACCCCGATCTGCGCTGGATCCTGCTGCACCTGATCGAGGAGACGGCCCGGCACAACGGCCACATCGACATCATCCGCGAGATCGTGGACGGGACGACGGGGGACTAGGGCCTGTCCGGCGGATCTTCGTGGATCAGCCCGCGGCGTCTGGTGCATCCCCAAGTTCTCGGCTCCGCTCGAACAGGGGAGACCCCACTTCTCGGCGTGCGCCCGGATCGCCCTCGTACTGGACGTACTTGGGTGATTCGGGCGTGCGGCGAGAGTGCGTGCCAGGCGTCGCGGGCCCGCGAAGATCCGCCGGACATGCCCTAGCTAGCCGCGGCGGGCCCGGTCCAGCTCGACGTTGAACTGGGCCCCGGACAGCAGGGCCAGATTGGTGAACCACACCCAGATCAGGAACACCACGAGCCCCGCCAGTGAGCCGTACAGCCGGCTGTAGGAGCCGATGTACGTGGCGTACAGCGCGAACCCCGCCGACGCGGCCAGCCACAGCAGCGCGGCGAGCACCCCGCCGGGCAGGGCGCGCCGGGCCCGGCGGGCCGGCTCCGGGCCGGTGCGGAAGAGGACCGTGATCAGCCCGGCGACCAGGCACAGCAGCAGCGGCCACTTCAGCACCGCCCACACCGCGTCCCCCACCCGTGTCACGCCGAGACGGTGCCCCGCCCAGCGCGCCAGCGGTCCGGTGAGCACGAGCGCGAACGCGCTGGCCATCATCAGCAGGAGCAGCCCGACCGCCCACGCAGCGATGATGTGCGCCTGGCGCAGTGCCGGCCGGGTGTCGCGCACCCCGTGCATGGCGTGCAGCGCCCGCCGGAACACCGCGAGATAGCTGGACGCGGACCACAGCGCGCTGACGGACCCGGTCGCGACGAGCAGCCAGCCGGCGGTGCGCTGCCGGGTGGCGGCCTCCAGCGGCTCGCGCAGCGCGGCGGCGGCCTCGGCGGGCGCGAAGGCGGTGATGTCGGCGATCAGGGCACCGGTGGCGCCGGGGCTGGCGAGTCCGATGACGGACACGGTCACCAGCAGCGCGGGCAGCAGGGCGAGGATCGCGTAGTACGTGAGGGCCGCGGCCCAGTCCGACACGTCGTCGTTCCACAGCGAGACGGGCGTGCGGCGCAGCGCGAGCGGCCAGCGGCGGGCCCTTCCGGGAACGGTCCGCGGGGGTCTGCGCGGGTGGGGCGGGGCCCCGGCGGCTCTGCCGCCGGACTGGCTGGACACGGTCGCGGCTCCGGGGAGGTGAGCGGTGTGGGAGGGGCTGCGTCGGGGTACGGAGCCGGCCCGCTCCCCGCCTCTCCTCTTCTGCTCGCCTTCCCGTCCGGTACACCCGGTTCCGCACCGGCGGCAGCTCGCCCGCCTCCCGTTGTCGGACCCCGCCCGTACGCTCCCCCCATGAGCGTCTCCCTCTACTACACCGCGCGCCGCGCGACCCCGCTGACCGGGTCCGAGTCGGCCGCCGTCACCCGTGTCGTCACCGCACGCCAGGCGTCGTTCCCGTACGAGGACGAGGAGAGCCTGTACGTGTACGACCCCCGGGCGGCCGGGCCGGGGACCGTTCTCGACGGTTCCACCAAGATGCCGTTCGACCCCGGCCGGCTGCTGCCGGTGATCGCCCATGTGCTGGACTCCGTCACTCAGTTGCGCCGGGTGCTGCCGGACGCCGACTGGCATGTGCACATGGACGACCTGGACGTCGAGTGGGACGAGGCCAGGGGGTACGAGCTGCCCGGGATGCGCGATCCGGACCTCATGGCGGAGCTCGCGTCGGAAAGCGATCGCTGAGCGCCCGAAACCCGCTTGCCGGTGGTCATGCCCCTGCCTACCTTGGTGTGCATGGGTTCTCTGTGACATTCCCCCCGCGCCTGCGTTGAGCTCGGCTCCGCAGCAGCGCGTTCTCCCGCGCATCCGCGTTCTCCCGCCTTCGTGACTCCGTGGCGCCCGCCTGCCCTTCCGGCACGCGGCCCCGGTGTGCCGCGGGCGTGCGCGGGCGCGCCCCGACCACCGCGCGCCGATCGGCACGGGCCGAGACACAGGGGGCTTCTCTTGCACACCGGACAACTCACACTTCGCAACGTCACCCGCCGCTACGACGACCGTGTCGTGCTGGACGACGTCACCTTCACCGTCGGGCCCGGCGAGCGGGCCGGCGTCATCGGCGACAACGGGGCCGGCAAGTCCACGCTGCTCCGGCTGATCGCCGGCCTCGACCGGCCCGACAACGGTGAGCTGACCGTCGTCGCGCCCGGCGGCGCGGGCCACCTCGCCCAGTCGCTCGCCCTGCCCGCCGGGGCCACCGTCCAGGACGCCGTGGACGCGGCGCTCGCCGGGCTGCGGGAGCTGGAGGCCCGGATGCGCCGGGCCGAGGCCGGACTCGCGGGCCTGGCCGGGGCGGAGCTGACCACCGCGCTGGAGGCGTACGCGCGGCTCGTCGCGCGGTACGAGGCGCGGGCCGGTTACGAGGCCGACGCGCGGGTGGACATCGCCCTGCACGGTCTCGGGCTGCCCGGCCTCGACCGGGACCGGCCGCTGTCGACCCTGTCGGGCGGCGAGCGGTCGCGGCTGGCGCTGGCGGGGACGCTGGCTTCCCGGCCGGAACTGCTGCTGCTCGACGAGCCGACCAACGACCTGGACGACCGGGCGGTGCACTGGCTGGAGGACCACCTGCGGGCGCACCGGGGCACCGTGCTCGCGGTGACGCACGACCGGGTGTTCCTGGAACGGGTCGCGACGACGGTCCTGGAGGTCGGCGAGGGCCGGGTGACCCGGTACGGGGACGGCTATGAGGGCTACCTCGCCGCGAAGGCCGCCGATCGCCGGCGCCGGCTGCGGGAGTACGCGGACTGGCGCGACGAGCTGGCCCGTAACCGCGAGCTGGCCGCGTCCAACGTGGCCCGGCTGGACGCGATCCCGCGCAAGGTGCCGCTCAGCGTGTTCGGACACGGCGGGTTCCGGGCGCGGGGGCGGGGGCACGGGGCGATGGTCCGCATCCGCAACGCGAAGGAGCGCGTCGAACGGCTCACGGAGCGGCCGGTCGCGCCACCGCCGGAGCCGCTGGTGTTCGCCGCCCGGGTGACCACCGCCCGGGCGTCCGCTCCCCCGGTCGCGGCGGAGCTGGCCGGGGTCCGCGTCGGCCGCCGCCTCTCGGTGCCCGCGCTGCGGATCGGGGGCGCGGAGAGGCTGCTCGTCACGGGGGCGAACGGGGCCGGCAAGTCGACGCTGATGCGGGTGCTCGCGGGCGAGCTGCGGCCGGACACGGGGACCG
The DNA here is from genome assembly GCF_007096885.1 of Streptomyces sp. 130. Taxonomy (GTDB): domain Bacteria; phylum Actinomycetota; class Actinomycetes; order Streptomycetales; family Streptomycetaceae; genus Streptomyces. The sequence continues at coordinate 90,910 of NZ_VJNO01000008.1, forward strand.
TGCGGACGCGGGGCCGGGTCGGGCATCTGCGCCAGGAGGAGACGCCGTGGCCGGCCGGTCTGACGCTCCCGGAGGCGTACGCGCACGGGCGCGGCGGTGACCTGGAGGCGCACACGGAACACCTGCTGTCGCTGGGCCTTTTCAGCCCGGCGGACCTGCGCCTCCGGGTGGGTGAGCTGTCCTACGGGCAGCGGCGCCGGATCGAACTGGCCCGCCTGGTCGGTGAACCCGTCGATCTGCTCCTGCTGGACGAGCCGACGAACCACCTCGCCCCGGCGCTGGTGGAGGAGCTGGAGGGCGCGCTGGCCGGGTTCGGGGGTGCGGTGGTCGTCGTCACCCACGACCGGCGGCTGCGGGAGCGCTTTCGCGGGAGGCGGCTGGAACTGGACGGCGGACGGGTGGTGGAGCGTACGGAGGAGCGGCCTGACTGGCCGACAAGTGATCGATTCGATGGCTGAAACCGGGCCCCTCCAAAGGGGTCCGGTACCGGTCATATGAACACCAGCTGACGGATGACTGAATCATTTCTGTCTCGCTGGCCACATATTCATGGACAACCCCTGGGGGGGGCCTTGCACCTGTCTTCACTGAAATCCGGCCGCACCGGCGCCGCGCGCTCCACGCGCGCGCGGCGCATCGCGGCCTGCACCGCGCTCGTCCTCTCCGCCGGCATGCTGCTGGCGGCCCCGGCCTCGGCCGACGACGCGAAGGACGCCGACGCGCCGAAGGCCGTTGGGTCGACGCCGCGCATGGACATCACCGGCGACGGCAAGAGCGACATCCTCTACCAGACCCGCGACGGCCACCTGTACCAGTCGGTGGGCGGGGTGGTGGCGGACTACCCTGTCGGGTTCGCGGACCCGAAAGACGAAGCGACGGTGTTCAAGGACATCATCGCTCCCGGTGACCTGCAGGGTGACGGCATGCCGGAACTCCTCACCCTGACGGCGTCCGGCACGCTCACGCTGCACCCGATGGTGGGCATGGACCCGACGGGGGGCACTCCCACCTGGTCCGGGACGGGCTGGCAGAAGTACAACAAGATCGTCGCGCCGGGCGACCTGACCGGTGACGGTCACAACGACCTGATCGCCCGCACGCCCGCCGGTGACGTCTATCTCTACGTCTCCACCGGACGCATCGAGGGCCGGCCCTTCGAACCCGCCGTCAAGGTGGCCTCCGGCTGGAACACGTACGACCAGATCGTCGGCCTGAACGACTCCACCGGCGACGGGATCGGCGATGTCGTGACCCGGACCCCCGCCGGTGACCTGTACTTCCACATGGGCACCGGGAACGCGTCGAAGCCCTTCAAGGCCGCGTCCAAGATCGGCTACGGGTTCGACACGTACAACCAGCTCGTGGGTGTCGACGACATCAACGGGGACGGCTACGGCGACCTCATGGGCCGCACGCCGAACGGCGACACGTACCTCTACCGCTTCTCCGGGTACGGCCACTACCGGGCGCGCATCCACGGCACGTTCGGGTGGCAGAAGGCGGCCATGTTCGTCGGAGCGGGCGGCAACCCGGACGTCGGCAAGCGCGGCATCATGGGGGTCACCGCCGAGGGCTCCGGGTATGTGTACGACCCGAAGAACAACGGCCAGTTCTATCCCCGTGACAGGCGGTTCGGCTTCTCCGAGGGGTGGGTGCGGGTCGCCTCTTCCCTCGGCGACGACGGGCGTCGCGACAACCTCGCGGTGCGCGACGGCTCGCTCTACAACGGGTACCAGCGGATCAGCGACGGCTGGGGCGCCTACAACGACCTCATCGGCCCCGGCGACCTGAGCGGCGACGGCGTGGGGGACGTCCTCGCGCGCGACACCAAGGGCGACCTGTTCCTGTACCAGGGGAAGGACGAGGGCTCCGCGCTCACGGCGAAGGCCAAGGTGGGCTACGGCTACGGCTCGTACCGCCACATCGTCGGCGCCGGTGACCTCACGGGTGACGGCCGGGCCGACGTGGTGGCGATCGCCAAGGACGGCACGCTGTATCTGTACGAGGGCACGGGGAAGGCGTCCGCCCCGCTGAAGGCGCGCGTCACGATCGGCTCGGGCTTCGACATCTACAACAAGTTCGCCGCGGTGGGCGACCTCGACGGTGACGGCAAGGCGGACCTGGTCGGGGTCAACGGCTACGGCGACCTGTACCGGTACACGTCCACCGGGACGGGCAAGCTGAACAAGCGGGTACGGATCGGGTACGGCTACAACACGTACAAGGCCCTGTACTGATCCCCCGTGCGGCGGCGGCCCTTCCGCGGTGCCGCCGCCGCACGGTGCGGGTCAGCTCTGCGAGCCGGTCTCCGTCTCGCCGCGCTGGAAGGAGACCTCCACGCGGCGGTTCTTCCGGCGGCCTTCCTCGTCCTCGTTGCTGGCGATCGGGTAGTCCTCGCCGTAGCCCCGGATCTCGAAGGTGATCCCGGAGCCGCCGAGCGCCTCGTCGAGCACGTTGTGGACGGCCTCGGCACGCTTCTTGGACAGCACGTCACCGTGCTCGGACGTGCCGAGGTCGTCGGTGAACCCGAACACCCTGACCTTCCTGGCGTCCTGCCGCTTGATCTCCTCCGCGATGGCGTTGATCCGCCCCTTGGCCTCACCGCTGAGCTTGGCGCTGTCCTTGCCGAAGAGCACTTCCGCCTGGAGGGCGAACTTGATGTCGGCGTTGGTGTCCTCACGGCGCTCCTCGCCGCCGAGATCCTCGATGACGGACTTGATGTCGAGCACTTTGGGCGGGGCCAGGGTGGCGCCTTCGGGGAGCTTGAGGTCGGTGTCGTGGGGGTCGATCTCCACGGGGGGTTCGGCGGACGCGGAGGGGTAGGGGCTGTCGTCGGCGAATGCCTGCGGGGCCCCGAGGAGACCCAGCGCGACCACCCCGGCGAGGACAGTTGTCACCAGGCTGCGGGAGGTCATCGAGGTTCTCCTTCATGGATACCCCCGGCTTCGGCCGGGGGAGGAAACGAAGCTCCTGCGGAGCAGGGCAGGGCAAGCCGGTCCGCCGCCAGGGCAGACCGGAGTCCACCCCCAACTGCGGCCGTTGCCTGGCGGAGCCACTGGGCATCGTGCGGCCCCGGCCACTCGCCGAGGGCGCGCCGCCGTCCACGGTGACCGTGTCCCAGGACGCGGCCGGACGCTGGTACGTGTCCCTGCTGGTCGAGGACCCGACGGTGCAGCCGCTGCCCGCTGTCGAAACGGCCGTCGGCGTAGACATCGGACTCGACCACCTCCTGCCCCTGTCGACCGTTGAGAAAGCCGCCAAGGCCTACGCCCACATCACCGGCCGACGCCGCGACAACCTGCACAAGCTGACCACTCGGCTCGTTCGTGAGAACCAGACGATCGTAATCAAGGACCTCACCGTCCGGAACATGGTGAAGAACGGCAAACCGGCCCGCGCCATCTCTGACGCGGCGTGGGCCGAATTCCGGAGCATGCTGGAATACAAGGCCCACTGGTACGGGCGCGAAGTGATCGCGGTCGGCCGGTGGTTCCCCTCTATGAGGCTGTGCTCCGTCTGCGGCACCTTGCAGGACAAAATGGCGCCGAACGTCCGCACCTGGACGTGCGACTGCGGGACGACCCACGGCCGGGACGTGAACGCAGCGAGAAACCTTTTGGCCGCCGGGCTGGCGGTGTCTGTCTGTGGAGCCGGTGTAAGACCTCAACGGAGTTCTCCGGGCGGGCAGTCGGCGATGAAGCGGAAAACCCCACGGCGCGAGCCGTAGGAGTCCCCTCCCTCCGGGGAGGGGAGGATGTCAACCGGAAATCTCGATCGTTGCGTTGGGGAAGCCGGGGAACTGGACACCCACTTCGTGGGTGGACGCCTCGGGCGCGGGGAACTGGGCGAAGAACGTGAGAGTGGCACCGGCCTCGATGCTCGGTTCGTAACCGCTCGTTGTCAGAGGGCGGTTGTCGGTGTCACGGAGGACGTAGTAGCGCTTCTTCGCCTTGGAATCCACCAGCGTCATCCCAGCGAACGACCGGTCGGCATCCGCGAGGGCCTCCTCCTCGCCGCCCCACTGGACCGGCGTGGTGTACGCCTCGCCACCAGTGTTCTTGATCTGCCCGTTCACGGTGACGAAACCACCTGAATCCCGCAACGCGGAAGTGATGACCATCTCCACACCGGCGTCTCCCTTGACCGTCGCCAGGATCGTGTCTGCCTCCTGCGCCGCACCGGACTTGCTCTTCGCCTTCCCGGAATCCCGTGACGTCGCAGTACTCGACGCCGCCTTGTCCTGGCCGCTGCCGTCGTCGTCACCGCCGCACGCAGCCGCAGAGAAGGCCAATGTCGCCACCAGGAGCACGGCGGCACCGGTCCGGCGCCCTTTCTTCACGTATCGAGCAGTCATCGATCCCTATCCTTTACGGTCAGTCTCAGTCAGTCTTCGGCCAGGCGTACGGTGAAGAGGTCGGCCATGTCCGGCACGAGCGTCGGGTCCTCCGGGTCAACCGACCAATCCAGGTCACCGTCACAGCGGAGCCTGCCGATCGACACGGATGGCGGATTCGCGTCCGCATCCGGGTCGGAATCTGGGGCCGGAGTCTCCTTCGGGACAAAGACGCAGCGTGGCTCGATCACGGCCACAGCCATGGCCTCCGCCCTTCTTCCTTCCGTGCCCGGCACGATGTCCGTACTCATCCCCTTGGCCGATTTCAGACGGACCTCGTAGCCCCATCTGCCATCGGCCAGCGGGCGGCATCGAACGCCACCCGCCTTGTTCCGGGCTGCGAAGTCCGATGCCTTCGAACAAGCATTGCCGACTCCTCCGAGAAAGGATGTGCTAAACACGGATTCGAAGTATTCGGGGTCCGCGAGGTGTGCCTTCAGATCCGTTTCCATAAGGCTGCGTGATTCCTTGGCAGCCGCCAGCGCGGCGGCATCGGCCGCGCTCTGCGCACCATTGCGCCGAATATCGGCTTCACCGAACGCGAAGAAGACCAATGCGGCGAAGAGCAGACCCGCAACCGCTGCAATGTACAACGGTGCGGCCTGCCCCCAGTCCTTACTGGAATCCGAACTCACTTGTTGAGAACAGAGTTGATCTTCGATGTGAACTTGTTGGCGATGGTGGATCCCATCTTGGTCCGGATCAGAGCAATCACGATCGCCACCACCAGAATCGTGATGCCGACGTACTCGATCGCCCCCTGCCCCGCATCCTTCCGGCGCTTCATGCGGTCCGCGGTGGTGTTCGCCCAGTGGTGCACGTAAGTCTGCGTCCGCACCGTCGCCTTGAGTGCGATGTCCTTCATGGCGATGTCCCCCTCCGGGTTCGACCGACCGGGAATCGGTCGACGTTGGTCGGTAAGTCCGTGTGTCGCGGGCAAGGTACGTCGGTGCAGCGGCCCTCTTCGTGGGCTGCCGGGCCCATTCCCAGTCCTGGGGCCCGTCAGACGTATCGCTTTCAGCCATGCCGTCCCTCCCGCCCCCCGTCAGCTCCGAATGTCCCACAAATGGGCCCCTGGGGTGGGCACTTCGTGGGCTCAGCTGCCGAAGATCTCATTGATGTTCACGTTCGCCGCGTAGTAGAAACCGACCGCGATCAGGATGATCGTGCCCGGGAGCATGAAGCTCGTGACGATCAGCGTGGCCTTCGGGACGGCCTTGGACGCCTTGCGGCGGGCGTTCTGGGCGTCCGTGCGGCGCATGTCGTTGGCGATCTGGATCAGGGTGTCGACGATGGGGGCGCCCAGCTCTTCGCCCTGCTGGAGGGCGGAGACGAACATGGAGACCTGTTCGGACTCGTTGCGGCGGCGGAGCTGGTCGAAGGCGTCGCGCCTGCTGACGCCCATGTCCATCTGGCGCAGGGTGATGCGGAGCTCGTCGGACCACGGGCCGGTGTACTTCTCCGCGACCCGCTCCAGCGCCTGCCGGAAGCCGAGACCGGCCGAGACGACGACCGCGAGGACGTCCAGGAAGTCGGGCAGGGTGCGCTCGATGTCGTCCTTGCGGCGGCTGATGGCCGCCCGGATGATCAGGTCCGTCCAGAACAGGCCGTAGACCAGCAGGACGACGGCCAGCACCACTTGCCCGTTCATCAGCATCGCCAGCGCGGCCAGGATGCCGAGGGCGCCGAAGACCGCGCGCCGGGCGGCGTAGCGGTCGACGGTCAGGCCGCGCGGGTTGCCGGCCATGTCGAGCTTGCGGCGGATCCGGTCGACGCGCTTGGGGCCCATCATGGACAGGACCCGGGGGGCGTACCGCATGCCGATCCGGTCGATGGCCGAGCCGGCGGCGGTGGTGCGGGTGGCGCCGATCTCCAGGGCGACGGCCAGGTCGCCGGGGAGCTTGGCGTCCGCGCGGTACATGCGGACGCCCTGAAAGGCGCCGAGGACGGCGAGGCCCATGACGGCGGCGAGCAGGATCTCCATGTGCGTCTCCTCTCCGGCCGTCAGATGCGGACGCGGGTCAGGCGGTTGATCAGGAAGAAGCCGAGGCCGTAGAGGCCGGCGGCGACGACGATCGCGATGCGGCCGGGGGTCGCGGCGGCCATGTCGTCCAGTGCGCCGCCCCTCATGGTGTTGATGAGGAGCAGGAAGAGCAGCCCGAGGACGGGGACGGCGACGGCGGTGACCTTGACCTGGGAGAGGAGGGTGGTGACCTCGCGCCGGGTCTCCTTGCGTTCCTCCAGGGTGTTGGTGAGGTTGCGCAGCGACGAGACGATGGTGCCGCCCGCCCGGTTGGAGAGGATGAGGGTGGAGACGAGGACGGTCAGCTCGCGGGAGGGCAGCCGTTCCACGAGTTCGTTCAGGGCGTCGTCCAGGGAGTGGCCGAGGGCCAGCCGGTCGGCGACGCGCCGCAGTTCCTCGTGGGCGGGGTCGTCCAGCTCCTCGACGGCCATGGAGATGGCGGTGCGCAGGGCGAGTCCGGCCTGGGTGGCGTTGGCGAGTACGCGGGTGAGCTCGGGGAGCTGGCTGATGAACGCCTCGGTGCGTTTGGCGCGCTGCCAGTTGAGGAAGGCGTTGCCGCCCCAGGCGCCGATGAGGACGGCGAGCAGCCCGAAGAACGGGGCGAAGACGGCCGCGGTGACGAAGTAGAGGCCGAGCAGGGCGGCGGCGACGTACACGGCGTACTCGCCGGGGGTGAGGTCGAGGCCGGTGACCGCGAGCTTCCGTTCGATGCGTTTACCGAGGCGGGTCCGCCGCAGCCTGCGGTCGACGGACCGGAAGCGCCGGACGCGCCCCTCGATCGCCGGGGGGCCGGTCCGGGACAGGCGGTCGATGAGGGCCCGCTGCTGTTCCCTGCCGGAGGCGAAGACATGCAGGCCGACGACGGCGAGCACACAGGCGAGCAGGGTCACGCCGACCGTCAGGAGCGGGAGGTTGTCCATGTCGGGAAGCGCCTTCCAAGCGGGAGTGGGGGGTCAAGCCGTGGGCGTACGGGTCAGCAGCTGCTCGTTCGTGTGGGCGACCCCGAACGCCGGGGGCACGGTCTCGTTCGCCATGTAGAAGCGGTCCGCGACCCGGCGGGGCACGGGGAAGTACGCGAACTGCCCGTACACACGCCCGTCGGCCGCCATCGGGAGGGCGTCGAAGCGGCAGACGGAGACGATGCGGTAGTCCTCGCGGCCGTACGAGTCCACGACCGCGATCTCCGTGACGCGGCGGGAGCCGTCGCCGTGCCGGGTGAGCTGGATGATGACGTCGACGGCGCTGTTGATCTGGTCGTGGATCGCGGCGAACGGAATCTCGACCTCGGACATGGAGCTGAGGGTCTGGAGCCGCATCAGCGCGTCCTCCGCGCTGTTGGCGTGGACGGTGGCGAGCGAGCCGTCGTGGCCGGTGGACATGGCCTGGAGCATGTCGAGGGTCTCGCCGCCCCGGACCTCGCCGACGATGATGCGGTCGGGCCGCATGCGCAGGGAGTTGCGGACGAGGTCGCGGATGGTGACCCGGCCCTTGCCCTCGACGTTGGGCGGCCGGCTCTCCAGCGTGATGACGTGGGACTGCTGGAGCCGGAGCTCGGCGGAGTCCTCGATGGTGACGATGCGCTCGCCGTCCGGGATCAGCCCGGAGAGCGCGTTGAGCAGGGTGGTCTTGCCGGTGCCGGTGGCGCCCGAGACGATCACGTTGAACTTCGCGCGGACGAATCCGGCGAGCAGGAGCAGCATGTGCTCGTCGAGCGAGCCGAGCGCGATCATCTCCTGGAGCGTGAAGGCCCGGGGGAAGCGCCGGATGGTGAGGATCGGGCCGGACAGGGAGAGCGGCGGGATGACGACGTTGACGCGTTCGCCGGAGGGGAGCCGGGCGTCGACCATGGGGTTCGACTCGTCCACGCGGCGGTTGACCGTGGAGACGATGCGCTCGATGGTCTGCATCAGCTGCTCGTGGGAGGAGAAGCGCATCGGGAGGAGTTCGAGGCGTCCACCGCGTTCCACGTAGACCTGCTCGGGACCGTTGACCATGATCTCGCTGATGGAGGCGTCCTCCAGGAGCGGTTCCAGGATGCCGAGGCCGAGCGCCTCGTCCACGACCCGGCGGATGAGCTGCGAGCGCTCCACGGAGGACAGGACGGGGCCCTCGCGGCTGATGATGTGGCCGAGGACGCGTTCGAGCCGGGCCCTGCGGTCGGCCGCCGCGAGGGCGGACATCTCGGCGAGGTCGATCTCCTCCAGCAGTTTGGCGCGGTAGGCGCCGACGAGCCGGCTCTCCTCGCTCATCCCGTTCGCGGGTTCGGGGCTGCTGATGCGTGCCCGCAGGCTCATGTGCTCAACTCCTTCGGTTCCGGCCGGCGCCGCTTCGGCCGGGGTCAGTCGCGGGGCATGGTGGCGCTCTTCTCGACGGAGCCGAAGGAGAGCATCGGCAGCAGGCTGGGGATCTTCACGCGCACGCGTACGGTCACGGCTTCGGCGCCGGCCTCCTCGCCGACACTGGCCCCGTCGGCCAGCCGGCCGTTCATGGACTGCTTCGCCACGGCGGCCGCCCGGCCCTGCTGGCCGTCGGTCGACGCCACCCGGGCCGCGGTCCGCGCGGCCGTACCCGCCTGCTGGGCGGCGTAAACGGCGATGCCGAGCTGTACGACGGCGAGCGCGACGACGAGCAGCAGGGTGAGCACACCCACGTACTCGACGGCGGCCTGCCCGCGCTGCCGGGAGCCGGAGCGGCACCGGGTCACCATGCGTCCCGCCTCTCGTTCCTGGCCTTCGCCTCACCCGTGGCGTGCATGGGCACGCTGAACGCCCCGGGGAACAGCAGCGGTACGTCGACGCGCACGGTCGCGGTGACCAGCTCGCCGGAGCCCCCACGGCATCGCACCTGTATCGACCAGCCGCCCGGGACGTCCTCGCGCCCCGCCCGGTCGCAGGCCGCGCCCGGGTCCCCCTCCGCGACGGCGGCGGCCCGGACGGCCTTGTCGGCGGCGTTCCCCGCGAGGATGTACGTGTAACAGACGAGCCCCGCCTGCCAGAGCAGGGCGAGGGTGAGCAGGATCAGGGGCAGCGTGCCGACGAACTCGATCGCGGTCTGGCCCCGGTCGGCGCGGAGGTCACGGCGCACGTCCGGGCGCGCCCCGATCGCCGTCCGGCCCCCGCCGGCGCGGAGGTCACGGCGCACCTCCCGGCGCGACCCGATCGCCGTCCGGCCCCCGCCGGCGCGGAGGTCACGACGCCCCTCCCGGCGCAACCCGATCGCCGTCCGGCCCCCATCGGCGCGGAAGTCCCGGCGCACGTCCGGGCGCGACTCGGTCGCGGTCTGGCCGCTGTCGGCGCGGAGGTCACGGCGCGCGTCCCGGCGCACGCCGATCGCGGTCTGGCCGTGCTCGGCGCGGGTGTCACGGCGCACCTCCCGGCGCGACCCGATCGCCGTCCGGCCCCCGCCTGCGCGGATGTCATGGCGCGCGTCCCGGCGCACGCCGATCGCGGTCTGGCCGCGCTCGGCGCGCATGTCACGGCGCGCGTCCGGGCGTAAGAGGTTCATGGCGCGGCACTCCCCCTCGGTGTTCATTTCGCACGCGCCCGCCGGCCGCCCGACGGGCCGCGCTCGCCCTTGAGCCTGCTCCCTCGGGTGGCCGCTTCCGCGTTCTTGACGAGGCCGAGTTCTCCCGCCAGCCCCCAGAGGGCCTGCTTCACGGTGGACTTGGCGTCCAGGTCCTGGAGGCGTCCGGCGTCCACGACCGCCTGGAGCTCCTTGAAGCCGGCCGGGACGGCGGTCCGGGCGACCCTGGTCGCGGTGATCTTCTCGATCAGCGCGGGCTGGATCTCCGTGTTCCGGGTGTGGCGGTTGACGAGGGTGATGGTCTCCTCGGCCTTGCGGACCTGGAGCCGGTCCCAGAGCCGGACCATGCGCTTGGCGGCCCGGACCGCGATCACGTCCGGGGTGGTGACGAGCACGGCGCGGTCCGCCATCTCGACCGCCCCGGCGTTGGCCGAGTTCAGATGCGTACCGCAGTCGACGACGACGACCTCGTAGCGGTGGCGCAGGGCGCTGACGGTCTGGCGTACGACGCGGTCGGTGACGTCCTCGCCGCGCTCGCCGTCGGCCGGGGCGAGGAGCAGGGCGACGCCCGACTCGTGGTTGTACAGCGCGTCCTGGAGGACCCGGGGCGAGATGTCCTGGATGGTGGCGAGGTCCACCACGGACCGGCGGAACTGCACGTCGAGGTAGGAGGCGACGTCCCCCGACTGGAGGTCGAGGTCGGCCAGCGCGACGGTGTGCCCGGACGCGGCGGCGGCCAGGGCCAGCTGGACGGCGGTGACCGTGGTGCCGACGCCGCCCTTCGCGCCGCTGACGGTGACGACGGTGCCGCCGGGTCCGGAGTGCAGCTCGGCACCGGCCCCGAGGTGGCGGCGCACCCCGACGGACCAGCCGGAGGCGGCCTGGACGCGCTGCGCCAGCTCCTCGTACGAGAGGGGGAGGCCGACCAGGCCGCGGGCGCCGGAGTCCATGGCGGCCGAGTAGAGCCCGGGGCTGGTGTCGGCGGTGACGAGGACGACGCCGACGGCCGGGAAGCGCAGGGCCACCTCCCGGATCAGCTCCAGGGCCGGGACCGGGCCGATCCGTTCGTGCACGAGGACGACCTCGGGCAGCTCGTCGAGGGATTCGGCGGCGAGCCGGGCGAGGGTGTCGAGCAGTGAGGTCGAGTCGCCGAGCGGGGCGGCCGGCTCCGCGTCGGGGAGCTGGCCGAGGAGCCCGGAGACGGCGCGGGCGGCGTCGGCGTCACCGACGGCCGGGAGGATGCGTGTGCTCATCCGGTCCTCACTTGTTCCTGTCTTCGTCGAGGTCGTAGCTGCCCTCGCCCGGGCGCAGGGTGGTGGGGCTGCCCGCGGGGAGCAGGGCGAGGCGTACGTGTTCGGCGAAGGACTCCGCGTAGGCGACGCGCTGGGCGTCGTCGGTGTCCAGGGCGAAGGTGATCGGCACGGCCTCGGTGGGGCCGTCGCCGCGGTCCTCCGGCTTGGGTTCGAGGGAGGTGAGCCGGCCGACGTCGATGACCCGGGCGTTGGCCACGATGACGCGCGAGGTGGGCTTCTCCTTGTCGGTGCGGCCGGCGAAGGTGGCGTAGATGTTGACGAGGTTGCCCGGCCGGATCTTGCCGGCGACGCCGGTGGCCGCGTCGATCATGATGGCGATCTCCTGCTGCCCGCTCTCCAGCTTCGGGCGGTCGACCAGCATGTCCTCCTGGAGCAGGGAGCCCGGGTGCAGCTCGGTGACGGCGATCTTGCCGCGGAGGGCGGAGAGGTCGGTGACGGCGCTCTTGGAGAGCCAGCGCTCGGGCACCGAGATCTTCTCGAACTGGTCGGCCTCCAGGGGCTTGTAGGGCGCGACGGTGGTCTTGACCCGGTACGCGGTCACCTCGGGTCCCACCTTCGCGTTCACGTCACCGATCACCCAGATCACACCGGCGAAGGCGGCGAGGGCGCACAGGACCGACAGGAGGAGCAGGATGACGCCGCGGCGTTGCCGTGAATTCATGGGCGGAGCGACCTCGTTGGGTTATGTGGGCCGACGGTCGGTACGGAGCGGGGCGGTGCGGGAGCCTCAGGGGTTCAGGGCGGCGGGGCCGCGCGTGCGGTCCTCGGGCGGGTTCAGGGGGGCGTTGCACAGTCCGCAGCGGTCGCCGATCAGTTCGTTCCCGCACCAGGTGCAGACCTCTCTGCGCACGGAGGAGACCAGCTGGTAGATCAGCGAGATGTCGGGCAGGTAGGCCACGAACTCGATCAGCTTCGAGGTGCCCCACCAGCCGGCGGACTCGCCGGGCAGCACGGCCTCGTGGACGGCCTGCACCTGCCACGCCTGGGCCAGCGTCCCGGTCACCCACTCCGACTGGGACTGCCCCCGGGCGACCAGGAGATGCGTGGCGAAGCGGGGGCCGGAGAGCTCACCCGTACCGACCCTGACGAGCTGGGGTTCCGGGTTGGCGAGCACGCCGAACTGGGAGCCGGGGACCCAGGACTTGGCGTGCGACTTGAGGCTGACGGGCACCCGGTCGAGCCGGGTCACGGAGTTGAGCAGCGCCCCGGCGTGGATGTAGTGGGAGAGGAGCCTCGCCGCGGAGGCGATGACCCCGGCGCTGAAGTCGCAGACGGACAACTGCCGTAACTGGCGCACCAGTACGGCCACGCCCAGCGGCGGCAGGTCCGACTTGAGCAGGGCGATCCGGTCGCTCTCCAGGACCGAGCGCACGGTGTGCAGCCGGTGCTCGTGCGCGGCGGGGAGGCCGGCCGGGTAGACGGCGATGACGTGTCCGTGCTGCTCCAGCAGGCGCTGCATGTCGTCCAGCGCCTGGTCCAGGGACTGTTCGCCCGGGGCGCGCAGGACGACCGCCGGGGGCGTCTGCCGGTCCTGCGGGGGCAGCACGAGGCCGGGACCGGTCACTGCTATGGCTGCTGTCGGCACGCCGCTCCCCGTTCCTCGGGCCGCCGCGTACCGCCGGCCGCGTTCGCTCCCGCCGGGTGCTTCCGCTCGGACGCTCCCGCCTGAGCACTTTATCCACGTACGGCAGGACAGAGAACACTTTCAAGAAGCCCGCGGAGTACGGGCGATGGGGTGCCCCGGCGGCTCCGGGGGGACCGGAGACCGCCAGAGGTCTTGACAACTTGATTGGTCTGGACCAGTTTATCGGCCAGCGGTGGCCACCGTTCCTCGATTCCACACCCCCGGCACCCCCGTGTCGTCCCCCCGCCATCCCCGACTCCCCCCGGAGGCAGCAAGTGGATCGTTCCCCCGCCCCGAGCCGCAGACGGCGCCGCACCCGCCCGGTCCTCGGCTCCGCCATGGCCGTCGTCGCGGCCGGCGCCCTGACCCTCACCGGGCTCGTGACCAGCGCCGAGGCCGCCGACGTCAACGTCGCCAAGAACGCCGGCTTCGAATCGGGCCTCGCCAATTGGACGTGTACCGGAAACTCCGGCACCACCGTCTCCTCCCCCGTGCACGGCGGCACCTCCGCCCTCAAGGCCACCCCGGCCGGCCAGGACAACGCCAAGTGCTCGCAGACCGTGGCCGTCAAGCCCAACTCCACGTATCAGCTGAGCTCCTGGGTCCAGGGCGGTTACGCGTACCTGGGCGCCAGCGGCACCGGAACCACCGACGTCTCGACGTGGACGCCCGGCTCCACCGGCTGGACGCAGCTGAAGACGAGCTTCACGACCGGCGCCAACACCACGTCCGTCACCGTGTACACGCACGGCTGGTACGGCCAGGCGGCCTACTTCGTGGACGACTTCTCGGTGACCGGCCCCGACGGCGGCGGCGGCACCGACCCCGGCCCGTCGATCCCCGGCGCCCCGGCCGGGCTCGCGGTCGGCTCGACCACCACGTCCTCCGTCGACCTCTCCTGGAACCCGGTGTCCGGCGCGACCGGCTACACCGTCTACAAGGACGGCGTGAAGGCGACCACCTCCACCGGCACCTCGGCGACCGTCACCGGCCTCGCGGCCGACACCGCGTACCAGTTCGCGGTGACCGCCACCAACGCGGCCGGTGAGTCCGTGAAGTCGGCGACCGTCAGCGGCCGGACCGCCAAGTCGGGCGGCACCAACCCGAATCCGGGCACCTCCGTGCCGAAGCACGCGGTCACCGGCTACTGGCAGAACTTCAACAACGGCGCGACCGTCCAGAAGCTCAGCGCCGTGCCCGCGAACTACGACATCATCGCGGTCTCCTTCGCCGACGCGACGTCCACGCCCGGTGCCGTCACCTTCAACCTGGACACGGCGGGCCTGAACGGCTACACCGTCGACCAGTTCAAGGCCGACATCAAGGCGAAGCAGGCGGCCGGCAAGAACGTCATCATCTCGGTCGGCGGTGAGAAGGGCTCGGTCTCGGTCAACAGCGACGCGTCCGCGACCGCCTTCGCCAACTCCGTCTACGCGCTGATCCAGGAGTACGGCTTCAACGGCGTCGACATCGACCTGGAGAACGGCCTGAACTCCACCTACATGACGAAGGCGCTGCGTTCGCTGTCGCAGAAGGCGGGCTCCGGCCTCGTCATCACGATGGCCCCGCAGACCATCGACATGCAGTCCACCGCGGGCGAGTACTTCAAGACGGCGCTCAACATCAAGGACATCCTGACCGTCGTCAACATGCAGTACTACAACAGCGGTTCGATGCTGGGCTGCGACGGCAAGGTCTACTCGCAGGGCTCGGTGGACTTCCTCACCGCGCTCGCCTGCATCCAGCTGGAGGGCGGTCTCGACCCGTCGCAGGTCGGCCTCGGCGTCCCCGCCTCCACCCGGGGCGCGGGCAGCGGCTACGTCGCCCCGTCGGTCGTGAACGCGGCCCTGGACTGCCTGACCAAGGGCACCAACTGCGGCAGCTTCAAGCCGTCGAAGACCTACCCCGGTCTGCGCGGCGCGATGACCTGGTCGACCAACTGGGACGCCACGGCCGGCAACGCCTGGTCGAACGCGGTCGCCCCGCACGTCCACGGCCTGCCGTAGACCACACCCCCCGGACCAGCAGCGCCGCCGCTCCCCCGGCGGCGCTGCTGCGTGTGGACGCCTGGTTCCGACGGCGCCAACGCAACAGTCCTGTACGAGAGTTGCCGCACCGCATGGATGTCCGTGCCCGGACGTGGCACCGTTGTGGGGCGCGGTGCTGGGGCGACGGGGGGAGTGTGACATGGCCGGGGCGCGGATCGAAGCGCTGGGCGGGGACGATCCGGTGACGCTCGGGCCGTACCGGCTGCTCGGTCGGCTGGCCTCCGGCGGCATGGGCCGGATCTATCTGGCCCGGTCCGGCGGCCGGGACCTCGTCGCCGTGAAGACGCTCCTCGCGGAGGGCCGGGTCAGCGACACCGACCGGCGGCGTTTCGCCCGTGAGGTGGCGCTCGCGCAGCGGGTGGACAGCGCCTACACCGCGCGCGTACGGGACGCCGATCCGGACGCCGAGCGGCCCTGGATGGCCATCGACTACATCGCCGCGCCCCCGCTCTCCGAACTGGTCCGCTCCTGCGGGGTGCTGCCCGCCTCGGCCGTACGGTGGATCGCGGCCGGCACCGCCCAGGCCCTGGTCACCCTGCACGGGGTGGGGATCGTCCACCGCGACGTGAAGCCGCAGAACGTGCTGCTGCCGCTGGACGGGCCCCGGGTCATCGACTTCGGCATCTCGCACGCCAGCGACCTCACCCTGACGGGCCTCACACTGGGCACGATCGCCTTCACCTCGCCGGAGCAGGCGCGCGGCGAGGAGTCCACGGCCGCCTCCGACGTGTACTCGCTGGGTGCCACGCTCTTCCTGCTGGCCACCGGCCGGGCGCCCTACCGCGCGGACGGCGACACCCTGCGGCTGCTGGCCCGGGTGCAGCGCGGCGAACTCGATCTGACCGGGCTGCCCAAGGAGCTGGTCGCGACGGTCCGGCCGTGCCTGGCCGTGCAGCCCCGGCACCGTCCGACGCCCGCCGAGCTGCTGGCCCGCTTCCGGGAACAGCAGGCCGGGCTGCCGATGACGACGAGCGGCACGCGTTGGCTGCCGCCGCGCTGGACGGCGCTGATCGACGCTTACGCGCACCAGGGCCGGGAATGGGCGGGCGGCCCGCCCCCCGGCGGCCCGCCCCCCGGCGGCCCGTCGCGGGGCGGCCCGCCACAGGCACCGACCGTGACGCAGCGGACGCGCGCCGTGCCGCAGCCGCCTCCGACGCTGGTGTACTCGCCGGAGCGGCAGGCCCGGGCCGACCGCGACCGCACCCGCCGCGAGATGGCGGCCCTGGCCCAGCTGGCCGAGCGGCAGCGCGCGGAGCGGGAGCAGTCGGAGCGCGAGGAGGCGCAGCGGGCGGCCCGCCGGCAGGCGGAAGCGGCCAGGCAGGCGGAGCGGGCGCGCGCGGAGGCCGACCGCCGCGAGGCGGCCCGGCTGGAGGCCGAGCGCGCGGCCCGTGAGCGCGCCGAGCGGGAACGGGCCGAGCGCGAGCGCGCCGAACGGGAACGGGCGGCCAGGCAGCGCGCCGAGCGGGAGCGGGCCGAACGGGAGCGGGCGGAGCGGGAGCGGGCGGCCAGGCAGCGCGCCGACCGCGAACGCGCCGCACGGCAGCGCGCCGAGCGGGACCGGGCCGGGCGGGGGGCGCGGGCCCGGGCCGGCTCGCCCGTCCCCGCCCCCGTCCCGGCGGGCCCGGGCACGCGCTCGTCGTCCTCCGGCGGCACCGCTCTGGGCTGGCTGCTGGCGCTGGTCGCCGTGGCGGGGCTGCTGACGTGGCAGCCGTGGGAGAAGACGGGCGGCGGTGCGGCGTCGGGCGGCCGTACGTCCGGCTCCGTCACCTCGGGCAGCGGCCTCGACACGCACACGGACGACAGCGCGAGCGCCGACACGGACACGGGCACGGGCACATCGAGCAGCGGTGGCGGCTCGGCGGACAGCGACTCCGACTCCGACTCCGACGACACCGTCACGGAGGACCGGACCCCCGCCCCGAAGCCGACCCCCAAGCCCACCATGGATGCGACCGACCGGGCGTTCGCCGCCGTGCGCGCGGGCGACTGCCTCAACGTGTACAACGACGGCTACGACAACATGAGCGCGAGCCGCCCGATCCGGGTGAAGTGCAGCGCCTCGAACGCGTACATGCACGTCAGCCGGGTGAGCACCCGCGCCGGCGCGTCCAGTTCCTGCACGACGGGGGCGGGTTACACCTGGTGGAGCCGGTCGGGCGACGACGGGATCACGCGGACGCTGTGCCTGGACCGGGTGTACCGGGCGGGCCAGTGCTTCCCGGCGAAGGTGAACGGGGAGACCAACGCGGACCTGACGGTGGTGTGGCGCTGCAACGCGTCGAAGGTGCCGAAGGCGGGCCAGTCCATCCTGCGGATCACCGGCTTCTACCGGGCCCCGAAGCAGGGACAGAACTGGACCTGTCCGGCGGGGCCCGGCGAGCGGTTCTGGTACTGGCAGGTCAACCAGGGCCGCAGCATCATCTGCGCCTCGGCGGCCTGACCCGTGCCCGCAACTCCGACGCGTACTCGTACGCGTACGCGTACGGCTAGATCACCAGGCTGAGCAGGGCGGCGACGGCGAACCCGGCGACCGACAGGACGGTTTCCAGCACGGTCCAGGACTTCAGGGTGTCGCGTTCGGAGATGCCGAAGTACTTCGACACCATCCAGAAGCCGCCGTCGTTGACGTGCGAGGCGATGATCGAGCCGGCCGAGATGGCCATGATGATCAGCGCGAGGTGCGCCTGCGAGAAGCCCTGGTTCTCCACGAGCGGGACCACGATGCCGGCGGTGGTGACGATGGCGACGGTCGCCGAGCCCTGGGCGATGCGCAGCACGGCCGAGATCAGCCAGGCGAGCAGGATGACGGGCAGGCCGACGTCGTTGAAGGTGTCGGCGAGCGCGTCCGCGATGCCGCTGCCCTTGAGCACGGCGCCGAAGACGCCGCCCGCGCCGACGACGAGCAGGATGTTTCCGACCGGCTTCAGCGAGGAAGTGGACACGGATTCCAGGGACTTGCGGGACCAGCCGCGCCGGATGCCGAGCAGGTAGTACGCGAGGAGCAGCGCGATCGTCAGGGCGACGAAGGGGTTCCCGAAGAACTCGATCACCGAACGCCCTGTCGAGGGGTCCATCGCGATCGACGAGAACGTGGCGGCGAGGATCAGGATCAGCGGGGTGCCGATGATGGCGAGCACGGTGGAGAGCGCGACCGGCTCCTCGCGCGGGGTGACCCCGGCGGCCCGCTGCTCGGCGATGACGGCGGCCTTCGCCTCCTCGGCGGCCTCCACCATGTCCTGCGGGACGTCCACGAAGATCCGCTTGCCGATCCAGGCGGCGTAACCCCAGGCGGCGAGCACGGACGGGATGCCGACGAGGGCGCCCATCAGGATGACCCAGCCGAGCGAGACGTGGAAGAGTCCGGCGGCGGCGACCGGGCCGGGGTGCGGCGGCAGGAACGCGTGGGTCATGGAGAGCCCCGCGAGCAGCGGCATGGAGTACAGCAGGACCGATTTGCCGGACCTCTTGGCGGCGGCGTAGACGATCGGCGCGAGGACGAAGATGCCGACGTCGAAGAAGACCGGGATGCCGAAGATCAGACCGGTCAGGCCCATCGCGAGCGGGGCGCGCCGCTCCCCGAAGAGCCGCAGCAGCCGGGCGCTCAGCACCTCGGCGCCGCCGGAGACCTCCAGGATCGCGCCGAGCATCGTGCCGAGGCCGATGATGATCGCGACATGGCCGAGGATGCCGCCCATGCCGGATTCGATGACGGAGACGGCGGCGGACTTCTGCACGGTGCCGAAGAGTTCGGTGACCGAGAGCCCCGCGCCCAGGCCGACGGCTATGGAGACCGCGAGCAGGGCGACGAACGGCTGGAGCCGGACCTTGATGATCAGGAAGAGGAGGAGCGCGATGCCGAGGACGGCGACGGTCAGCAGACCGGGGGTGCCGTCGATGAGCAGCAGGAGTCCACCGGTGTGGGGTGGCGTCTCGGGCGGGGTGGGGCCTGCGGCGAGCTGCATGGGTAACTCCGTTGTTCGTCCATGTTTCTGGGCAGGGGGGACCGCGGCACGGCGCTGCGGGGGGACGCGGCGCCGTGCCGGGCGGGGTGCGGACTACGGGGATGGCTCAGCCCAGGACGGCGAGGGCGTCGATCTCGATGAGGAGGCCCTTCGGGAGGCCGACGTAGACCGTGGTGCGCGCGGCCGGGGCCTCCTTGAGGTTCTGCTCGGCGAAGTAGGCGTTGTAGATCTCGTTCATCTCGGCGAAGTGGTCCACGTCCGTGAGGTAGACGCGCATCATCATCACGTCGTCCCAGCTCGCGCCGCCCTCCTCCAGGATCGCCTTGACGTTGGCGAAGGTCTGGAGGGTCTGCTCGCGCAGGGTGGGGCCGGCCGGGGTGGGCGCCTGGCCCTCGACGGCGGGCAGGAAGCCGACCTGGCCGGCGACCTGGAGGATGTTGCCCTTGCGCACGCCGTGCGAGAACTTCGCGGGCGGGGTGGTGTGGGTGCTGGGGGTGAGCGCGGTCTTCTCGGTCATGGGGGATCAGGCTTTCTTGGGTCGGTTGCTGCCGGAGTACTCCCGGCTGATGGCGTCGGCGGTACGACGGACCAGGGGGAGCAGGGTGAGGAGCTCCTCGGCCGTCACGACCACGTTCGGCGCGGAGACCGACATCGCGGCGACGACGCGCCCGTCGGCACCGCGAATGGGGGCGCCGACGCAGTTGATGGACTCCTCGTGGCCGCCGAGGTCGGTGGCCCAGCCCTGTTCGCGTACGACGGCGAGCTCCTTGAGGAACGCGGCGGCGCCGGGCGTCGAACGGGGCGTGTACATGGGGTAGTCGAGCTTGTCGGCGACGGCCCGCCGCTCGGCCTCGCTCAGGTCGGCCAGGAGCAGCTTGGCGACGGCGGCGACGGTGATCGCGACGGGCTTGCCGATCCGCGAGTACATCCGGACCGGGTAGCGGCTCTCGACCTTGTCGATGTAGAGGACCTCGTTCTCCTCGTACACGGCGAGGTGGACGGTGTGCCCGCACTGCTCGTTCAGTTCGGCGAGGTACGGGTGGGCGATCTCGCGTACGTCGAGGTTCTCGACGGCCTCCTGCGCGAGCGCGAACAGCCGGGCGCCGAGGCGGTAGCGCTGGTCCTGCTGCCGGTGGACGAGCCCGTGCTCGTGGAGCGTGCGGAGCAGGCGCAGCGCGGTGGACTTGTGGACGCCGAGGCGGTCGGCGACCTGTCCGAGGTCGGCGGGCCCCTGGGCGAGGAGCGGCAGGATGCTCAGCGCGCGGTCGACGGTCTGGCTCATGGCGTACGTACCTCCGTGTCGTCCCCCGTCCACCCGGGGCCGAGACGCAGTCTCCCCCACGCGTCGTCGTCCAGGGCCGCCAGCCGGTCGGCGTGCTCGCGGGCGGGCGGCGCGGTGAGGTCGCCGGGGACGGTGAGGACGGCGGCGGCCATCAGGTGGCCGTGGCGGGCGCGGTCCCGGACCGGGAGCCCGCGCAGGGTGGCGGAGAGGAACCCGGCGGCGAAGGCGTCGCCGGCGCCCACGGGGGCGACGACGTCGACGCGGAGCGCGGGGACGTGGGTGACCTCTTCAGCCCCGCCGGCGTTCGAAGCGCGGGGTCCGGGACGGAGGCCCGGTTCACGGGAGAACACCGTCACACCGTCGGCGCCCCGCTTCACGACCACCACCCCCGGCTCCGGCAGCGCCTCCCGGATCGCGGCGGCGCCCACGACGCCCCACGCCTCCTCCGCCTCGTCCTCCCCCACGAAGACCACGTCCGCCCGCCGCGCCAGCTCCAGCAGCACCGCGGGGGACTCCCCCCGCCACAGCCCCGGCCGGAAGTTCACGTCGAACGAGAGCAGCGGCCGGCCCTCGCGCGGAGCGGTCAGCTCACGGAGCAGCGCCAGGCAGTCCGCCGACAGGGCGGCCGTGATGCCCGACAGGTGCAGAATCCGCCCGGCGGGCAGCGCGTCGAACGGCACGGTGGACGGTGACATCGCGGAGGCCGCGGACCCGGCCCGGTAGTACGCCACCTCGTGGACGTCCGTGGCCCGGTCCGTGGCCGTGCGGAAGTAGATCCCGGTCGGCCGCGCGGGATCGCGCCGTACGAAGGACGTGTCCACGCCGTACGCCGCGACCGCCGCCACCAGGTGGTCGCCGAAGCCGTCCGCGCCGACCCGGCTGACCCAGGCCGTCCGGTGGCCGGCCGCGGCCAGCGCGCAGGCGACGTTGGACTCGGCGCCGCCGATGCCCCGGTCGAAGGACGGCACGTCGGCGAGGCGCCCGGGGCGTGAGGGCAGGAACGTCACCATGGACTCACCGAGGCACACGACGTCGGCGGGCGTGGTTCCGGACACGCGGGGCTCCTCAGCAGTCGGGCGGCACCGGTACTCACCATTGACCGGGCGTCGGCTCGGATGTTAGACAGCCCTGAGCGATATACGCAATGGGTGTTGCATATGCTGCAATCGCACCCTGACCGGATCACTGACCGGATCACCCCCTGACCGGACCCGGACCGAGGAGACCCCCATGGCCGCCGCGCACCACGTGACCGCTCTCGCCGACGAACCGGTCGACCACCGGTTCAAGGGCCTCCCGCCCGACGCCGAGGGCCTGACCACCGGCGCCCTGGCGGCCGAGCGCCGCAACCTCTTCGACGGCGGGTTCACGACCCCCGTGCTCGCCCTGTCCGCCGAGTCGGTCGAGCACAACCTCGCGCTCCTGGAGACGTACGCGGAGCGCCACGGCCTCGCCTTCGCCCCGCACGGCAAGACGTCGATGTCCCCGCAGCTCTTCGCCCGCCAGCTGGAGCACGGCGCGTGGGGCATCACGGCCGCCGTTCCCCACCAGGCGCGGGTCTACCGCGCGTTCGGGATCGGGCGGATCTTCCTCGCCAACGAGCTGGTCGACGCCGCCGCGCTGCGCTGGCTCGCGGGCGAGCTGGACGCCGACCCGGACTTCTCCTTCGTCTGCTACGTGGACTCCGTGCGCGGGGTCGAGCTGATGGACGAGGCCCTGCGCGCGGCGGGCGCCTCCCGCCCGGTGGACGTGGTGGTGGAGCTGGGCGCGGGCGAGGGCGCGCGCACCGGCGCCCGGACCGAGGCGGAGTGCGCGGCCGTGGCGGACGCGGTGGCCGGGGCGGCGGCCCTGCGCCTGGTCGGCGTGGCGGGTTACGAGGGCGAGGTGCCGGACGCGGACGGTGACCGGGTCCGGGCCTGGCTGCGCAGGCTCGTCGCGCTGGCGGCGGACTTCGACGCGGCGGGCCGCTTCGGCGCGCTGGGGGCCGGCGAGCGCATCGTGATCAGCGCGGGCGGCAGCGCGTGGTTCGACGCGGTGGCGGACGTGTTCGCCGGCGTCCCGGAGCTCTCCGCACCCGTGCTGAAGCTGCTGCGCTCGGGGGCGTACGTCTCGCACGACGACGGGCACTACCGCCACCTCACGCCGTTCAACCGCGTCCCGGACGAGGGCGCGCTGCGGCCCGCGTTCCGGCTGTGGGCGCAGGTGGTGTCGCGCCCGTCCGCCGGGCAGGCGTTCCTCAACGCGGGCAAGCGGGACGCGGCGTACGACCTGGACCTGCCCGAGGCGCAGGTGGTGCGCTCGGGCCGGGACGGCTCGGAGCGGCCGGCCGACGGGATCACCGTGACCGGCCTGTCCGACCAGCACACCTGGGTCCGCACGGACGAGGGCGCGCGTCTGGAGGTCGGGGACTGGGTGGGGATGGGCCTGTCCCACCCCTGCACCAGCTTCGACAAGTGGCAGCTGATCCCGCTGGTGGAGGCGGACGGCACGGTCACGGACTTCGTCCGCACGTTCTTCTGAGCCGCGTCCCCGAAAGGCAGCCATGGACCTCGTCATCCGCGACGCCCGCGTCATCGACGGCACCGCCGCCCCCTCCTACCGCGCCGACGTGGCCGTCACCGACGGCCGCGTCACGGAGATCCACCGCGAGGACTCCCCCGGCCCCCGCCCCACCGGGCACCGCACCCTGGACGCCGGCGGCCTCGCCCTCTCCCCCGGCTTCATCGACATGCACGCGCACAGCGACCTGGCGCTGCTCCGCGACCCGGACCACAGCGCGAAGGCCGCGCAGGGCGTCACGCTGGAGGTCCTGGGCCAGGACGGCCTGTCGTACGCGCCCGTGGACGACCGCACCCTCGCCCAGGTCCGCCGCTCCATCTCCGGGTGGAACGGCGACGGCGAGGACATCGACTTCGACTGGCGGACCGTCGGCGGCTACCTGGACCGCCTCGACCGCCAGGGCATCGCGGTCAACGCCGCCTATCTGATCCCGCAGGGCACGGTCCGGATGTACGCGGTCGGCTGGGACGACCGCCCCGCGACCGGAGCCGAGCTGGACCGGATGCGGCAGCTCGTGGACCAGGGCATGCGCGAGGGCGCGGTCGGCATGTCCTCGGGCCTGACCTACACCCCCGGCATGTACGCGGACGACGCCGAACTCACCGAGCTGTGCCGGGTGGTGGCCGCGCACGGCGGCTACTACTGCCCGCACCACCGCTCGTACGGGGCGGGGGCGCTGGAGGCGTACGAGGAGATGGTGCGGCTCACCCGCAGCGCGGGCTGTGCCCTGCACCTGGCCCACGCGACCATGAACTTCGGGGTCAACGAGGGCCGCGCCCCCGAGCTGCTGGCCCTCCTGGACGAGGCGCTCGACGCGGGCGCCGACATCTCCCTCGACACCTATCCGTACACCCCCGGCTGCACGACCCTCGTCGCGATGCTGCCCAGCTGGGCGAGCGAGGGCGGCCCGGAAGCGGTCCTGGCCCGGCTGGCCGACGCGGGGACGGCCGCCCGCATCCGCCACGACCTGGAGGTCGTGGGGTCGGACGGCTGCCACGGCGTGCCGATCGAGTGGGACACCATCGAGATCTCCGGCACCGGCGAGCCCGCACTCGCCGGATACGTCGGGCGTACGGTGGCCGAGTCGGCGGCCCTGCGGGGCGAGGAGCCCTGGGTGACCGCGCGCCGGCTGCTGGTGGAGGACCGGCTCGGGACGACGATCCTCCAGCACGTCGGCCACGAGGAGAACGTCCGGCAGATCATGCGCCACCGCGTGCACACCGGAGGCAGCGACGGCATCCTCCAGGGTGACAAGCCGCACCCCCGCGCGTACGGCACCTTTCCCCACTACCTGGGCCGGTACGCACGCGAGCTGGGCATCCTCTCCCTGGAGGAGTGCGTCGCCCACCTCACCGCCCGCCCGGCGGCCCGGCTGCGGCTCCCCGACCGGGGTCTCGTGCGCGAGGGCTACCGCGCCGACCTGGTCCTCTTCGACCCGGCGACGGTGGCGGCGGGCTCGACGTTCGAGGCGCCCCGCACCCTGCCGGTGGGCATCCCGCACGTGCTGATCGACGGCCGCTTCGTGATCGAGGACGGCCGGCGCACCCAGGTGCTGGCGGGGCGGTCCGTACGGAGCACGGACCGGCCGCGGGGCTGAGCGGCTCCCGGTGCCGGGTACGTACGGGCACCGGGGTGGCCGGATGCTGCCACGGGGGCGCCGGAAGATGCCAGCGGGGGCGCCCGAGGCGGGCCGTGCCGGGTGGAATCGTCGGTGCCGCCGGGCCCGGGCGGCCCGGGGAGCGAGAGCTCCGCGACCCTCGTACCGAACGGATTCCCCATGCGCATCCGCACCAACAGGTTCACCCGTGCCGCCGGTGTGGCGGCTTCGGCCGCCGCCCTGATCGGCGCCTCCGTCGCCCTCGCACCGTCCGCCGCGGCGGCGGACGACCCGTACTTCTGCAACACGTATTACGCCGACACCTCGTCCGACAACGCCAACCATGTCGTCGAGACCGTGAAGATCCCGATGAGCTGGGGCTTCGGCTACAACTGCAAGCTCCACCAGGGCGACCACGGGAGCGGGGTGAGCGCCCTGCAGCTGACCCTGAAGAAGTGCTACGGGCAGAGCATCGCCGTCGACGGCTCCTTCGGCCCGGCGACGTTCGCGGCGCTGAAGAAGGCCCAGACGAAGATGGGCGTCGCGTCCGACGGCGTGTACGGGTACAACACGCGCATGGCCATGAAGTGGGCGCACATGGCGGGCACCACGCTCTTCAAGTGCGCCCGCTGAGCACACCGGCCACTCCTGTCCGGTCCCGGCGGGCCGCGCCTCGTTTCCGAGGCCCCCGCCGGGGCAACCGGCCCCCATGGACATCTCTGCGAGAGCCTCGAAGAGTCACCTGAAGGCGCGGCGGGCGGGCGACAGCACAGCCGTGGAGGCGGCCGGCCGCGCGGGGTTCGCGGCACGCGGGGCCATCTACTTCCTGGTCGGCTTCCTCGCGCTGCGCATCGCGTTCAACGGCGGCGACAGCGACGGCAAGGGCGGCGGCGGGAAGCAGGCGGACCGGGGCGGGGCGCTCGCGGAGATCGCGCAGAAGCCCTTCGGGCACGTGCTGCTGTGGGTCCTGGGCATCGCGCTCGCGGGGATGGCCCTGTGGCGGCTGTCCGAGGCGGCGTTCGGCGCGGCGGGCCCCGACGGGCACAAGGCGACGAAACGGCTGGCCTCCGGCGGACGCGCGGTGTTCTACGGCTTCGTCGCCTACTCGGTGCTGATGTTCGCCGCCGGCGACAAGGGCAGCGGCAGCGGCAGCGGCGACGCCCGCTCGCAGGACGTCACGGCCCGGGCCCTGGACATGCCGGGCGGCCGGTGGCTGGTCGGCGCGGCCGGTGCGGGCATCGCCTGCGCGGGCCTGTGGATCGCGGGCCGCGCGGCGCTGCGCAAGTTCCACAAGCACCTGCGCCTGGGCGACATGTCACCGGCCGTGCGGCGGACCGTCGACATCACCGGGGTCGCCGGCGGTGTCAGCCGCGGGCTCGTCTTCGCGGTCGCGGGAGGTTTCGCGGTGTCGGCGGCGGTGAAGGCGCGGTCCGGCGAGGCCAAGGGCATGGACGACACCCTCCGCTCCTTCAGCGCCACCCCGGCCGGGCCGTGGCTGCTGGGCCTCGTCGCCGCGGGCCTGATCGCCTTCGGCCTGTTCTCGCTGGCGAACGCGCGGTGGCGCAGGATCTGAGCCCCGAGCCGGGGGCCGCCCCGCGCAAGGCGGCATGACGGCCCTCGGAAGATCCTTTACCGATCCCTTGCATGCGCCCTACACTCCCTCGACAAACGGCCCGCGAGGGCCGGCTGACCACGGGGCAGGGGGCATGCCGTGTTGGCGCACACCATGCAGGTACTCGGGCTGACAGCGGCCGAGGAGGACGTCTACCGGCATCTGCTGCGCAATCCCGGCGCCGAACCGGACGACCTGCACATCCTGCTGCGCTGCGCGCCCGAGGAGACGGACAGCGCCCTGCGGCGCTTCCGGGAACTGGGCCTGCTCAGGGAGGACGGCGGCTCCGTGTCCGCCCGCGCCCCCGAGGTCGTCGTGGGCAGGCTGGCCGAGCAGCGGCTGGAGGAGCTGTACGACAGCATCCGCACGCTGTCCCACCTCCAGCCGATCATCGACTCACTGGCCGACGAGGTCCCGGCCGAGGAGGCCGACCCGGCGGACGGGCCGACGGAACGCCTCACCGACATCGCGGACATCCGCACCCGGCTCGACGAACTCTCCTTCTTCGCCCGCTCCGAGGTGCAGTCGGCGGAGCCCTACGACGCGCTGACACCGGAGAACATCGCGCACGCCCGGCCGCTCGACATGCGGTGCCTGCGCCGGGGCGTGGCCATCCGCAATCTGGTCCGGGCCGCGGCGCTCACCGACCCGGCCACGCTGTCCTATCTGCGCGAGCTGAGCGCCGCGGGGGCACGGATCAGGGTCCTGGACACACTGGACGAGCTCATCCTGATCTACGACCGGCACACCGCGCTCGTGCCGATCGACCCGGCGGACACCGCCAAGGGCGCGCTCTGCTCCCGCGAACGCGGCATCGTCACCACGATCATCAACAACTTCGAACGGCTCTGGAGCGCGGCGGAGGACTTCGAGACCGCCGTCGGGCAGGACCGGACCGGTGAGGAAGCCGTCTCGGAGCTGCAACTGCGGGTCCTGGAGGCGATGTGCACGGTCGCCAAGGACGAGACGGGGGCCCGGAAGCTGGGCATCTCGCTGCGCACCTACCGGCGGCACGTCTCGGAACTGTTCCAGACGCTCGGTGCGGAGAACCGCGCCCACGCGGCCCTGCTGGCCCGTGAGCGCGGCTGGGTCTGACCCCGCACGCTCCTGCTACCGGCCGTCCTTCTGCCAGCCGTTGGCGACGCACTTCGCGTCACAGGTCCGGGGGTCGTACCCCACAGCGCCGAGGTGCGTGCCCTTCGCCCCCGGCCCGGCGGGCGCGAACGCCTGCTGGCCCGCCCCGGCGACGACCACCGCCAGCAGTGCGGCGGCCAGACCGCCGAACACCGTACGACGCGTGCTCCTGATGCTCATGTGCCCCCGTCTTTCCCGCCCCGGCTCTCGCGGACGTCCGTCACTCGATCCGGGCGTCGCACCGCCCGGTCCGTCGCGGCAGAGTCTGGCAGCGGAAGGGGCGGGGCGGCGGCGCGCGGAAGGGCAGTCACCTGCCGACGCCGTGCAGGATGCTGCCACGCCCGCCCCTTCTCACGGCCGCGGGTCACGGCTTGGGCAGCGCACACCCCGCGCGGTTCAGGTCGAAGACGTTGCCGGTGCCGACGCACGCGGCGATGCCGTAGGTCTCCTGGGCGTAGTTGATGCCCTGGCGGACCGTCACCTGGCCGTTCTCGTCGACCTCGCACGGGTTGTTGTCCGTGCAGCGCCCGCCGTCCTCGTTGCCGGTGTTGTTGACCGCGACGACCTTGCCGGTGGCGTCGTCGATCACCGGCGAGCCGGAGGTGCCACCGATGGTCTGGCAGGCGGAGGTGTAGCGGACCGAGTCCTTCCAGGTCCAGTCCCCCTCCTTGAGGCGGTAGACGAAGCCGTCCACGGCGCAGCTGTACATGCGCTTCCAGTACCCGGACGCGACGGTGATCGCGGTGCCCGCGACGGGATGCGTGGTGCTGAGCTCCAGCGCCTTGATGCCGTAGCGGCTCTCGATCTGCGCGTACGTGGAGGTGAGCTGGTAGACCGAGATGTCGGTGTCGGTCATCGTCCCGTACGCGATCTTGCTCGCCCGGAGCGTGCCGACGCCGCTGCCCGAGGCGTTGAGCAGGGTGAAGGTGCGGCTGGACGAGCGGTTGAAGACGACCGCGCCGGGGGCCGGGAAGCCGGTCTCCAGGCAGTGCCCGTTGGACAGCACGAGGGCGGGGTCGCCCGGCTGCGAGGAGGGTGTGCGGACGACCGAGCCGGAGCAGTTGCTGAGCGCCACGGTCCCGGCGAAGTTCACCGCCTTGGCGCGTACCGGCTTCTCGGACGCGGTCCGGGCGGCCGGTGCCGCCCCGTGGCTCGTGGCCGCGGTCGCGGGCGCGATGCCCGCTCCCAGGAGCAGCACCGCGAAGAGCGCACCGACGAGAGGCTTTTTCATGTGGGGGTCCCCTCTTGCGACTGAACAGAGCGCGACTGGCCTCTGCGACCGAAGTTCCTTCGGTTTGACATGCGCATGCTGGCGCATGGAGAGGGGGCGCACAAGGGGCGGTTTCCGGCCGCGCGCTCAGGTCGCCAGGCCGTGCCGGTAGGCGTAGACGACCGCCTGGACCCGGTCGCGGAGCCCGAGCTTGGCGAGGATGCGCGAGACGAACGTCTTCACGGTCTCCTGGCTGATCACGAGGGCGGCGGCGATCTCGCTGTTGGAGAAGCCGTCCGCGATGAGGCGCAGGACCTCCAGTTCGCGCGGGGTCAGCGGGATGTCCGAGGCGGTGTCCCCGGCGGGTCGGATGCGGGCGGCGTAGCGGCCGACCAGCCGGCGCGTCACCTCCGGGTCGATCAGCGCCTGGCCCGTGTGCACGGTCCGGATGCCGTGCAGCAGCTGGGCGGGCGGGGCGTCCTTGAGCAGGAACCCGCTCGCCCCGGCGCGCAGCGCCTCGTACACGTACTCGTCCAGGTTGAAGGTGGTCACCACGAGCACCTTGGCGGGCCGCTCCACGCCCGCCCCGGCCAGCAGCCGGGTCGCCTCGATGCCGTCGAGCTCGGGCATGCGGATGTCCATCACCACGACGTCCGGGCGCAGCCGCCCGGCCATCTCGACGGCGGTCCGCCCGTCCCCGCACTCGCCCGCCACCTCCAGGTCCGGCTGGGCGTCGATGATCGTGGCGAGGCCGGTGCGGACGAGCACCTGGTCGTCGCAGACGAGGACGCGGGCGGGCGCGGTCACGAGGCGCTCCCCGAGGGTATGCGGGCCCGCACGGTGAAGCCGCCGTCCGGACCGGGCTCCGCGCGGAACTCGCCGCCGAGGACGCCGACCCGCTCGCGCAGCCCGGCCAGCCCCCGCCCGCTGCCCGGCGGCACCTCGGTGCGCGTCCCGGAGCCGTCCGTACCGACCTCCACGGTGATCTCCCTTCCGCCGTGCCGCACGAGCACCGAGGTCCGGCTGCCGTGGGCGTACTTGAGGGCGTTCGTCAGCGCCTCCTGGACCACGCGGTAGGCCACCAGCTCGGCGCTCCCGGTGGACTCGGCGGGGGCGCCCTCCTCGCTGAAGTCCACGCTCTGCCCGGCCCGGCGCGCCTGCTCGACCAGGACCGGGATGCGGCCGGCGGACGGCGCCCTCTCGCCGGCGCCGTGGCCCGGGTCGAGCAGGTCGAGCAGGTGGCGCAGGTCGTTGACGGCCCGCCGCCCGGTGTCGGTGACGCTGCTCAGGGCGTGGTCGAGCCGGTCGGGCGCGGCGGTCAGATAGCGGGCCGCCTCGGCCTGGACGATCATCGCCGTCACGTGGTGGGTCACGACGTCGTGCAACTCCCGTGCGATGCGGGTGCGTTCGGCGGTACGGCTCTCCTCGGCGACACGGAGCCTGCGGTCGGCCTCGGCGGCCCGGGTGGCGCGCAGCCACGTTCCGACGCCCCACACGAGGGCCAGCACCAGGTAGAACGTCAGGAACTCGTCCACCGGTTCGGTGCCGTACCGGTGCAGGGCGAGCGCCAGCGGCACGTACGCGGCGGTCGCGGCGAGCGCCACCAGGCGCCGGGGGCGCTCCAGGTGGGCCCCCGTGCTCAGGACCGCGAAGGGCAGCGCGGTCCCGGCGACCAGGTGGTAGCCGCCGAGCTGGTCGACGGCGAAGCCCAGCGAGACCAGGGCCAGGCAGAGCACCGGCCACCGCCGCCGCAGGGCGAGCGACAGGCTCTCCAGCGCGGCGGCCGTCGCGGCCAGCGCGTCGAACGGACGCTCCGCCACGGCGCCGAGCTCCGTCCCGTGCCGGTGGAAGGCCGGGATGAGCGAAAGGGCGAGGAGCAGCAGCCCGAACGGCAGGTCGCGGACGGTGGTGTCGAGCCGCTGCCACCGCGCCGGCCGGTGGACGGCGGCGCCCAACCTGCGCCACCGGGCCGGGACTTCGCGGAGACTGATCACCGGGGCACTGTAATGGCGGCCGGGGCCGGGGCGGGGCGCCGTCCGCCACGCGGCACCAGATTGCCGCGCCGGCGGGCCAGCCACAGGAACGCGAGGGTCACGAGCGTCCCGAAGATCACGGAGTACACACTCGCCTCCGGCCCGAAGCCGCCGCCGGTGACCAGCGTGGAGCCGGTGGCCGTGGAGTCCAGGAGGCCCTGGGAGGCGCCGTTGCCCGAGACCTCCGAGCTGAAGATGCCCGCCGCGGCGAAGTTCCAGGCGAAGTGGAGGCCGATGGGCAGCCACAGGCTGCGGGTGGCGGCGTACGCGGCGCCGAGCATGCCGCCCGCCTCGATCGCGATGGCGAGCGCGCCCCAGAGGTTCGCGTCCGGGTTGACCAGGTGCATCAGCCCGAACAGCAACCCGGTCGACGTCAGCGCGATCCAGGTGCCGGCGCGCTCCTCGACGAGCCGGAACAGCACCCCCCGGAACACCACTTCCTCCGTGACGGCGGCAGCGGCCATGAAACCGACGAACCCGACCGCTCCCGTGACCGAGCCCAGGCCGTTCACCTCGTAGTCCCCGAGCAGGGCGATGTTCGCGATGACCGCCGTGAACAGCACCAGCCCGATCAGCGCACCGCGCCCCACGGCCGACGGCGCACCCTCCCGGGCCAGCTCGGTGACCGGGCGGCGTTCGGTGCGCCCCACCACCCACCGGTAGAGCAGGACGGCGAGCACCGACGTCACCAGGCCGGTCACCAGCGTGAGCCACGGATTGCCGTCCACCGCGTTGACGCACTGACCGCCGACCGCCCAGACCGCCACGACGGCCAGAAGTTGCCAGACCACTCTCATGGGTCCCCCTCGGACATGCCCGCGGCGACCTGCCGCGGCTGCCCCTGAACGCTATGGACGTCCGGCGCCGAAAGCGTCACCGCTGGGTGGACACCTGCGCGTAGCTCGCACGGGGGACAGCGCGGCCCGGGCTACGGTTTCGACACCGCCGCCGACACCGCCGCCGCCTCCCGCGACAGCCGCACGGCCTGCCGCAGGCTCAGCCCCGGCTCGGCCTGCCGCAGCGCCCTGACGGCCGCCACCGCGTCGAGGGGGCCGTCGTACCCGCCCGCCCTGATCCGCCGCCCGGCCCAGCGCCCGCGCAGCTCGGCGTCCGGCACCCCGTTCCGCGCCTCGGCCAGGGCCAGGGCCCGCTCCAGGCCGGGGCGGTCCGCGTCCGACGCCCGCCCCAGCTCCTCGCGCAGCGCGGCGGCCACGGCGTCCGCGTCCCGCACCACGATCACGGCCATGTCCTGCTTCCCGTTTCCGATCATGTGCCGACCCTCCCCGAAAGCGCCTTCGCGGTCACGGGGATTGAGCTACTCCAGAGGTACGGGCGGTGCGCAACCGCCGGACCGGGACCGCTCCTCCCCCGGACCGGCGCACCACCGCGGCACCGCGCGACGGCGGCCCGGTGCGAACGCCGGCCGGGGCGCGAACGCTTCCCGCGCGACCCCCTGCGCACACCACTCCGTGGCGTAAGTCACCCGTTCCGGTCCGTCACACCGCCGCGCCACCCCTTTCCAAGCCCCGGGCCCGCCGTGACCGGCGTTCCCACGGTTCGCGGGAGGCGGCGCATGGCGATGAAAGCCCGCGCGGAGGTACGCCCCCGCCCGGGCGGGCCAACCGGCGGGCGAAGCCCGGGCGGCCCGTGGGACACAGTCGTAAGCTCGCTGGCATGCAGGTCATCCAGTCCACGAAGCTCGCCAACGTCTGCTATGAGATCCGCGGCCCCGTGCTCGAGGAGGCGATGCGGCTGGAGGCGGCCGGGCATCGCATCCTCAAGCTGAACACCGGCAACCCCGCCGCGTTCGGCTTCGAGTGCCCGCCCGAGATCCTCGAGGACATCCTGCGCAACCTCTCCGGGGCGCACGGCTACGGCGACGCGAAGGGGCTGCTGTCCGCCCGCCGGGCGGTGATGCAGCACTACCAGACCAAGGGCATCGACCTGGACGTCGAGGACGTCTACCTCGGCAACGGCGTCTCGGAGCTGATCCAGATGTCGATGCAGGCTCTCCTCGACGACGGCGACGAGGTGCTGGTCCCGGCCCCGGACTACCCGCTGTGGACGGCCTCGGTCTCGCTGGCGGGCGGCACGGCCGTGCACTACCGCTGCGACGAGCAGGCGGACTGGATGCCCGACCTCGCCGACATCGAGCGGAAGATCACCGACCGCACCAAGGCGATGGTGATCATCAACCCGAACAACCCGACGGGCGCGGTCTACGACGACGAGATGCTGCGCGGTCTGACGGAGATCGCCCGCCGGCACAACCTGGTCGTCTGCTCGGACGAGATCTACGACCGCATCCTGTACGACGGCGCCACGCACACCCCGACCGCGACGATCGCCCCCGACCTGATGGTCCTCACCTTCAACGGGCTGTCCAAGAACTACCGGGTGGCCGGCTACCGCTCCGGCTGGATGGCCGTCTGCGGCCCCAAGGCGCACGCCTCCTCGTACATCGAGGGGCTGACGATCCTGGCCAACATGCGGCTGTGCGCCAACATGCCCTCGCAGCACGCGGTCGCCACCGCGCTCGGCGGGCGGCAGTCGATCAACGACCTGGTGCTGCCCGGCGGACGCATCCTGGAGCAGCGCGACGCGGCGTACGACCTCCTCACGCAGATCCCGGGCGTGACCTGCGTGAAGCCGAAGGGCGCACTGTACCTCTTCCCCCGGCTCGACCCCAAGGTCTACAAGATCAAGGACGACCGTCAGATGGTCCTGGACCTGCTGCGGGCCGAGAAGATCATGGTGGTGCAGGGCACCGGGTTCAACTGGCCGGACCCCGACCACTTCCGTGTGGTGACGCTGCCCTCGACGGAGGACCTGACGGATGCGATCGGCCGGATCGCCCACTTCCTGGACGGCTACAGCCAGGTGTAGCCCTCCGGCCGCTCCAGCTTCTCTCGAAGACAAACAACTTTAGACTGAATCCAAGGTAGGATGGTCCCTCACAGCACCACCAGGAGGCCATCCATGTACGAACCGATCCGCACCAAATCGGTCCACACACCGGCCGACCACGCCGGCGACTTCCCGCACCGCACCCGCGAGGAGGAGCTGGACATCCAGCTCGCCGGACACCTGGCCGCCCTGCTCGCGGTCACCGACGAGCTGGGTCTCGGCGAGGCGGGCGACCGCATCGCCGGGCAGGTGGCCAGGCTGCGCGGTGCCCCGCCCGTCCGCCACGCCGGACTGAGCGACGCCCCCGCGACCGCCCTCCACCGCCGCGCCCACGCCCTCGCGGGCCGGGCCCTGGTGGTGGCGGCGTCCCGCGCCGACACGGCGGTCGCGATCCTCTCGGCCGAGCGCATGGACGCCCACACCGAGGCGCTCGCCGCCGACGCGCGGACCCCGGTCGGCGCCCGCTGAACGGCCCCGGTCCGCGCACCTCCCGGGGCGCGAGGACCGGGTGCCGCCCAGGCCCCTCACCGGCCGCGCGAAGTCGCCTCCCGGGCCGTGCGCGTGGACTCGAAGGTCACGTCACCGAGCTCGCACTCGGCGCCGCCCCACACCGGGACAGGGCCGGTGACCCGCCGGGACGCCGTGGCGCCCACCGCCAGATCGGCCACGGTCACACCGCCCTCCCCCGCGTCCGCCCCACGCCCCCCGCCGCCCCGCAGGTCCCGGAACACCACGTGCACGGTGTACGTCCCGGGCCGCGCCGCCTCGCTCGTGACCCGTACGCCCGCCACCGGGCGGCCCGTCACCTCGTCCCGGGCACAGGAGGTGACGGTGACGTCCTCGACCGGGAACCGCAGGTTCTCGTGGACCCTGCCGGACACCCAGATGTACGCGAACAGGGTGCCGAGCAGGCCCACCACCGCCGCGCCGACCAGCCCGCCCACGGTGATCAGGGCCACCGTCCCGCCGCCCGTCCGGCGCCCGGGGAAGAGCGGCGGGCCGCCCTGCGACGTG
The DNA here is from genome assembly GCF_007096885.1 of Streptomyces sp. 130. Lineage (GTDB taxonomy): Bacteria > Actinomycetota > Actinomycetes > Streptomycetales > Streptomycetaceae > Streptomyces. The sequence continues at coordinate 125,143 of NZ_VJNO01000008.1, forward strand.
TCCGGGTACGGCGGATACCGCATGCCGACGCCCCCTCCGCCTCCGCGCACCGGCGGCGCGACCGGGGCAACCGTACGGCCGCGCGCATCACTCCCGTAACTCCGTAGGGTCACAACACCAGTACGAACAGGGCGGGTCGGACAGGCCGACGGCCCCCGAAGCGGCTTCGGGGGCCGTCGCCGTGCGTACCCGAGGACTCAGCCCAGGCGCTCGACCAGCGCGCGGTACTCGTCCCACAGCTCCTTCGGCGTGTGGTCGCCGAAGGTGTTGAGGTGCTCGGGGACCAGCGCCGCCTCCTCGCGCCAGACCTCCTTGTCGACCTTCAGCAGGAAGTCGAGGTCGGCCTCGGAGAGATCCAGGCCCTCGGTGTCGATCGAGCCCTTCGCGGGAAGGATGCCGATCGGCGATTCGACGCCCTCCGCCTTCCCCTCCAGGCGCTCGACGATCCACTTCAGGACGCGGCTGTTCTCACCGAACCCGGGCCAGACGAACTTGCCCGCGTCGTTCTTGCGGAACCAGTTCACGTAGTAGATCTTCGGCAGCTTCGACTGGTCCGGCTTGTCGGCGCCGACCTTGAGCCAGTGGCCCATGTAGTCGCCCATGTTGTAGCCGCAGAACGGCAGCATGGCGAACGGGTCGCGGCGCAGCTCACCGACCTTGCCCTCGGCGGCGGCGGTCTTCTCGGAGGCGACGTTGGCGCCGAGGAAGACGCCGTGCTGCCAGTTGAAGGACTCGGTGACCAGCGGGACGGCGGAGGCGCGCCGGCCGCCGAAGAGGATGGCCGAGATCGGCACGCCCTTCGGGTCCTCCCACTCGGGCGCGATGATCGGGCACTGCCCGGCCGGCACGGTGAAGCGGGCGTTGGGGTGGGCGGCGGGCGTCCCGGACGCGGGGGTCCAGTCGTTGCCCTTCCAGTCCGTGAGGTGCGCGGGCGGCTCCTCGGTCATGCCCTCCCACCAGACGTCGCCGTCGTCGGTGAGCGCGACGTTGGTGAAGACGGAGTTGCCCCACATCGTCTTCATGGCGTTGGCGTTGGTGTGCTCGCCGGTGCCGGGCGCGACGCCGAAGAAGCCCGCCTCCGGGTTGATCGCGTACAGCCGGCCGTCCTCGCCGAACCGCATCCAGGCGATGTCGTCGCCGATGGTCTCCACGGTCCAGCCGGAGATCGTGGGCTCCAGCATCGCGAGGTTCGTCTTGCCGCAGGCGCTCGGGAACGCGGCGGCCACGTACTTCGACTCACCGCGCGGCGGGGTGAGCTTCAGGATCAGCATGTGCTCCGCGAGCCAGCCCTCGTCGCGGGCCATGACGGAGGCGATGCGCAGCGCGTAGCACTTCTTGCCGAGCAGCGCGTTGCCGCCGTAGCCGGAGCCGTACGACCAGATCTCGCGGTCCTCCGGGAAGTGCGAGATGTACTTGGTCTCGTTGCAGGGCCAGGGGACGTCCTCCTGGCCCTCTTCCAGCGGGGCGCCCAGGGTGTGGACGGCCTTCACGAAGAAGCCGTCGGAGCCCAGCTCGTCGAGCACGGGCTGCCCCATCCGCGTCATGGTGCGCATCGAGACGGCGACGTACGCGGAGTCGGTGATCTCGACGCCGATCGCGGAGAGCGGGGACCCGAGCGGCCCCATGCAGAACGGGACCACGTACATGGTCCGGCCGCGCATCGAGCCGCGGAAGACGCCCCGCTCCCCCACGAAGATCTCCCGCATCTCGGCGGGGTCCTTCCAGTGGTTCGTCGGACCGGCGTCCTCCTCCTTCTCGGAGCAGATGAACGTACGGGTCTCGACGCGGGCGACGTCGCTGGGGTCGGAGGCCGCGTAGTAGGAGTTCGGGCGTTTGATCTCGTCCAGCTTGGTGAACGTGCCCTTGGCGACGAGCTCCCCGCACAGGCGCTCGTACTCGGCCTCGGAACCGTCGCACCAGACCACCCGGTCCGGCTCGGTGAGTGCTGCGATCTCGTCCACCCAGGAGATCAGCTCCTGGTGGTTGGTGGGAACAGTGAGGGGAGCCGCGAAGTCGCGCGCCACGATCGCTCCTTGGTGAGGGTGTATTCGGTTGGTGCCTGTGCCCCGTGGGGGCTGCGACCCGGATGCGTGTACCCCTTCGAATTCCCCTTGGCGCTCATCCGGTGCCGACCGCACTCATTTGATCATCCGACCCTCGCGCCCATATGTCCAGAGGGCCGCCCATGTGAGCATCAGCACTCGGTCCTCGCCCATATCCGGTCCCTACGGGGGCGTAGGTACGATGCGGGAATGACTGCTGCCGCCGTGCCCGACACCGCCGGTCCCCGCCCGGTCACGCTCGCCGACGCCCCGCTGAAGCCGCGGATGCGCGGCTGGCTGCACGCCGGGATGTTCCCCGCCGTGGTCATAGCGGGCCTGGTGCTCGTCGCCCTCTCGGACAGCCCCCGGGGCCGGGTCGCCTGCGCGATCTATGTTCTGACGGCGTGTCTGCTCTTCGGGGTGAGCGCGCTCTACCACCGGGGCACGTGGGGGCCGCGCGGCGAGGCCGTACTGCGCCGGCTCGACCACGCCAACATCTTCCTGATCATCGCGGGGACGTACACCCCGCTCACCCTGCTCCTGCTCCCCGAATCGACCGGGACGCCCCTCCTGTGGGCGGTGTGGGCGGCGGCGCTGGCGGGTATCGCGTTCCGGGTCTTCTGGGTCGGCGCCCCGCGCTGGCTGTACACACCGTGCTACATCGCGATGGGCTGGGCGGCGGTCTTCTTCCTGCCCGACTTCATGCGGACCGGCGGGGTCGCGGTGCTGGTGCTGGTGGTCATCGGCGGCGTGCTCTACAGCGCGGGCGGCGTGATCTACGGCATCAAGCGGCCGAATCCGTCACCGCGCTGGTTCGGCTTCCACGAGGTGTTCCACTCGCTGACCCTGGCCGCGTTCGTGGTCCACTACGTCGGCATCTCGCTGGTGGCGTACACCCACAGCTGAGCCGCGCCGCCGGACCGCCACGGGGGCGCCCCGGGGCGCCCCCGCCGCCCGATCAGACCCCGCCGAGCGCGCGGGCCAGCGCCTCCGCGTCCGTCGTCGGCGCGTCACAGACGAAGTGCCGGCAGACGTACGCGGTCGGCGCGCCGTCCGCCATCGGCCGGCCGGCCAGCAGCGGGAACTCCGCCCCGCCCGGCTCCCCCGCCGCGACGACCGCGCCGGGCGCCCGCCCGAGCAGGGCCGTACGGTGCAGCTCCCCGCCGACCGGGCCGGCGACGGCCACCTCGCGCGGCCCGTCGAGCAGCGCCTCGGCCACCGCGAGCCCCCAGCCGATGAAGCGCGGGGCGCGCGGGCCCAGCGCCCTCACCACGCCCAGCGCCTCCTCGGCGGCGGTGCGGTGCGGCTCGGAGCCGGTGTGCGCGGCGTACGAGAGGAGCGCCCCGGCGGCGGCCGTCCAGCCGGCCGGGGTCGCGCTGTCGGTGGGGTCCTGGGGGCGCCGGATCAGCCGCTCGGCGTCGTCCGCCGTGTCGTACAGCTGGCCGCCCTCGCCCCGGAAGTGCTGGAGCACGATGTCCAGCAGGAAACCGGCGAACTCCAGCCAGGTGCCCTCGCCGGTGACTCCGGCCAGCGCGAGGAAGCCCTCCGCGACGTCCCCGTAGTCCTCCAGGACCCCGGCGTGGTCACCGGCGCGCCCGTCCTTCGACGTCCGTACGAGCCGGGCGACGGGCCCCATGTGCACCCGGACCAGCAGGTCGGCCGCCTCGGTGGCCCGCTCGACCAGGTCGGGCCGGTCGAAGAAGGCGCCCGCCTCGGCGAGCGCGGCGATCGCGAGCCCGTTCCAGGCGGCGACGATCTTGTCGTCGCGCCCCGGACGCGGCCGCTGCTCCCGGGCGGCCAGCAGCCGCTCCCGCACGCCGGCGGCGCGGGGGTCGTCGAGGTCGCCGGCCAGCTGGAGCACCGAGAAGCCCTCCTCGAAGGTGCCCTCGTCGGTCACCCCGAAGTGCTCGGCGGCGAACGCGGCGTCCTCCTCGCCCAGCACCTGGCGCAGCTGCTCCGGCGTCCACACGTAGTACGCGCCCTCGACGTGCCTGCCGTGCGCGTCCTCGCTGTCGGCGTCGAGCGCGGAGGCGAACCCGCCCTCCGGCGTCCGCAGCTCGCGCACCATGAAGTCGGCGGTCTCCAGCGCCACCCGCCGGGCGAGCCCGGACCCGGTGGACCGCCAGAGGTGCGCGTACACGCGGCAGAGCAGCGCGTTGTCGTAGAGCATCTTCTCGAAGTGCGGGACGACCCACTCCCGGTCCACGGCGTACCGGGCGAACCCGCCGCCGAGCTGGTCGTAGATCCCGCCCCGGGCCATCGCCGCGCAGGTGTCGACGGCCATCTGAAGGGCACCGTCAGCGCCGGTCCGGGCGTGGTGGCGCAGCAGGAACTCCAGCGCCATGGACGGCGGGAACTTGGGCGCCCCGCCGAACCCGCCCCGCTTCTCGTCGTAGTCCCGGGTCAGCCCGAGCAGCGCCTGCGCGAGCTCCGCCTCCCCGGGCGGCCCGTCCCCGCCATGGGCGAGGCTGCGCTCGGACAGGTCCCGCACGATCCGCCCGGCCACCTCCCCGACCTCGTCCCGCCGGTCGGTCCAGGCGGCGGTGACCCCTTCGAGCACCTGCCGGAAGGACGGCATCCCGTGCCGCGCCTCGGGCGGGAAGTAGGTCCCGAAGTAGAACGGCTCGGCGTCCGCGGTGAGGAACACGGTCATCGGCCACCCACCCTGCCCGGTGGCCGCCTGCACCGCCTCCATGTACACCGCATCCACATCGGGCCGCTCCTCGCGGTCCACCTTGACGGACACGAAGTGCTCGTTCATGTACGCAGCGGTGTCGTCATCCTCGAAGGATTCGTGCGCCATGACGTGGCACCAGTGGCAACTGGCGTACCCGACACTCAGCAGGACGGGTACGTCGCGGCGCCTGGCCTCCTCGAACGCCTCGGGCGACCACGGCCACCAGTCGACCGGGTTGTCCGCGTGCTGGAGGAGGTACGGGGAGGTGGTCTGCGCAAGTCGGTTGGCCATGGCCCCCATCCTCGCGCACCCTCCCCCACGGGAGCCGCGCGCCACGGGGCGGGGTGCGAACGGCCGGGCAAGACAGACGCGCGGTGCCGGAGCCGGGCACCTGGGTGCCATCGGTCAGTAGCCTGAACCCAGCAGCGCCAAGACTGCCGATGCCCCTCGAAGGAGGTACACCATGAGCGCCGAGATGGTGGCGCCCGCGTGGATGCACACGCAGATCAGCGCGGAACAGTACGACTCCTGGTCCGAGGAGCAGTGCGCCGGCATCGAGATCGTGGACGGGATGGTCGTCGTGAGCCCGAGCGCCTCCAAGCGCCACAACCGGCTGGCCCGCATCCTGGCCAACGCCCTGGACGCCGCCGCGGGCCCGGACTGGAACGCCGACACCGACTTCGACGTCCGCCTGCAGGACGTTCCCCTCACCAACCGCCGCCCTGACGTCATCGTCTACCGGGCGGAGACCATCGACCTCACACCCACCCGCCCCGAGCACGTGCTCCTGGTCGTCGAGGTCGTGTCGCCCGGCTCGGAGACCACGGACCGGATCGTGAAGGTGGACCAGTACGCCAAGGCCGGCATCCCCTTCTACTGGCGGGTCGAACAGGCCGCCACCGGCGTTCCGATCGTCTACACCTACGTCCTCGACCCAGCCACCAGGGCCTACCGGGACGGCGAGGTGTTCACCGGCACCGTGAAGGCCACCGCGCCATTCCCTGTCACGGTCGGTCTTGGGGCCCTGTGAGCAACGGGGAACCGCCCCCGCCCTCGGCGCCTCCGACGCTCTGTGGGCTGAGACATGTCCGCAACCGGGGACCTCTGGGCATCGGCCCCCAGCTCGGCCCGGACCCGTCGTAGGCGGTCCGGAGGGAAGCCGGACAGCTTCAACCAGGTGCCGACCTGTGCGTTCTCGCCGGGGACGAGCCGCATGGGGAGCCACCCCCGCTTCATGCCCGTCACCCTGATGGCGTGGCGTCGTCAGCGGATCACTACGTCGTGGTGATCACTGGCGACGACCCTGCCGTCCTTGACGATCCATACCTCCACGTAATGCCGCCCCCGATACCTGGTGCGCTCATGCACGCCAGTGCTTTCCGGAAACACCCCAGGTCAGAACTGCCTGGGGTGTTAAGTCATTGGCACCAGTGGCAGGGGGGACCGCCTCCGTCGAGACCAGCTGCCCCGCCTTGGCGATGGAGGCCGCTGCCGTCATGTCGGTGCCCTGAACCCGTCGCCGAAGAGTTCCTGCCGGAGCTCGACGCTCTTGTCTGCGGGCAGTGTCGTAGACCTGGACCCGTTCACCGAGCAAGGCGGTCGGGATCACCGGGGGAATGCGGAAGGTGTCCTTGGAATCCCGCAGCACTTCACCAGGCGAGTCACCTCGCGCCGGTTGATCCGCGCGCAGCGGTTCTTCTTCGTCGCCATCGACTGGTAAGTGTTGCCGCGAGAAGACATCGGGCACCGTGTCCGCCATGCCACCCGGCGCGGTTCCGAGCGACAAGCTCACCGAGTTCTGCCACGGTTACGCGGACGTGCTCGTCTCACGGGCGGCACTCGAGAGCGCGTAACGGCCCGGCAGGGAGACACCAATGCTGAACTTCATCGCCATCGTGATCCTGGTGGCCCTCGTCGCACCGGTCGTACTCGTCGGACGGGGAGTGGGCCTCTGGCGCCGAGGAAGCCGCTGGGCCGCCGGCCTCCTGATCTCCGCAGGGGGCTCGATCGTCGTCTACGCGGCCGGACTCCTCTTCGTGAGCTCGGTCGACTTCGCCAAGGGCTGCGGCCACGAAGCCGTCCGCCCGCCCCGGAACGCCGACTGGTTCGAACAGGGCTCCTTCCCGCTGACCGCCACCTGCCACTGGGACGGGGGACGCACCTACAGCTTCGTCCCGGCGTTCGTGAACCCGCTGGTCTACGCGTGCATCGCCTTCACCCTCCTCTGCGCCGTCATGGCCGTCCGAGGCGGTGGCCTGCGGCGGTGTCCTGAAGGGCGGTCAGGCCGTTCGGCGTAGGTGCGACCCGGGCCCGCCGGCGTGTCTACGTGATCGCCGCCCGGGACGCCCTCGCCAGAGCGGTGAACGGGACGGATCGTTCTGAACGCCGACCGTGACGACTCGTCGAAGCTCTGCGGGAAGCGCGTGATCACAGAGGCGGGTGAGCCCCGTCGACCGCTGGGTCCGCGGTTCGCCGCCGTCAGCGATCATCGGCGTGATCAGGGCCGCCGAGACGGTCCCTCCGGCTCAACCCGACAGCATCCCAACGGCGTTCACGGCCGACGGGCCGGGCCTCTCCCTCGCGTGGGCGGGCCGCACCAAGGACACTGGTATCTCGCGACCACCGGAGCCGGAGGGGGACGACGGATGCGGATGCGGGACGGTCACCGGGCCGACGCGGAGCGGCTGTTGGTGCGGGCCGTGGAGGAGGAAGCACGACGCAGCGGCGGGCGGACCGATCCGTCCGTTCTGCTGACCCGGGCGCGGGCCGCCCTCGACACCATCGCGGAGGGCGCGGCGGAGGAGTACGCGGCGTATGTACGGGCGCTCGACGCCTCGGCGGGCGGGCAGCGCTTCAACCGGGAGAGCATGGCGACGCCGCTGCTGGTCACCGGGGTCGCCGCCGCCGCGGCCTTCGGCGCCGACGTGGCGTTCGGCACGGCGTCCGGCCTCGCGCTCGGCGCTGGGGCGGTCGTGGCCGTGGCGGGGGCGACCGCGACGGTCGCCAAGGCCACCGCGTCGCACCGGCCGGCCGACCGGGCGGGGGCCCGTCCGGATCAGTTGCGGCTCCAGTGGCTGGCCGCCCTCGATGTACGGGGCATACGCCCGTTCCTCGACCAGCAGCGGATGCTCGCCGCCACCACCCGCGCCCCGGCGAAGAAGGCCGCGGCCAAGGCGCGCACCCCGTGGCGTGGCGGGGACCGCAGCGCGGCGGCGCGGCGGCGGTCGCTGCTGGAGCAGTCGTTCGGCCATCTCCCGGCCGCCGAGGGGGTGTTCGCGGGGCGGCGGGGCGAGCTGGCCCGTATCGGGCAGTGGGTGCACGCGGCCCGCGCGTCGACCGAGACGAAGCCGACCGTCGTCGTGCTGCACGGCCCGCCGGGCTCCGGGCGCACCACGCTCGCCGTGCGGGCGGCGCACGAGCTGAAGGACCAGTTCAAGGGCGCGTGCGTGGTGGACCTGCGCGGTGCGGCGGAGGGCGAGGCGCCGCTGCCGACCCGGGACGCGCTGCTGCATCTGCTGAACCGGCTGGGCGCGCCCCGCGAGCAGCTGCTGTTCCGGGACAGCGCGTCCGCCGAGCAGCAGGTGCGCCGGCTCGGCGAGCTGTACCACCAGCATCTGACGGGCACGGCGGTGACGATCGTCCTGGACGACGCCCGGGACGCCGAGCAGGTGGCCGCGCTGATCCCGGAGCGCTCCGACAGCCTGGTCCTGGTCACCGCCGGCGAGCCGCTGGACCTGCCGGACTCCCTGCCCGCCTGGGTGCACCGGCTGGAGGTCGGGGCCCTCGGGCCGGGCGGCGCGGAGGAGCTGCTGCGCGGGATCTCGCAGGAGGCCGAGCCGGGTCCGTACGACTATCCGGCGAGCGAGGCGATCACCGAGCTGTGCGGCGGGCTGCCGCTGGCCCTGCGCGTCGCCGGTTCCGCGCTCGGGGCGCGTACGGCGGACGTGCTGGCGGCCGACCTCGCCGCGTACGGTCCGGTGCCGCCCGTGGAGCGCGCCCTGTGGCTGCGGTACACCGACCAGTCCGAGCAGGCCAGGCGACTGCTGCGGCGCCTCGCGCTGGCCGGCCGGGCGAGCCTGGGCGCGGCGGCGGCCGCGGCGCTGCTCGCGTCCGACGAGCAGGAGGCCGGCCGGCTGCTGACGGCCCTGTCCGGGGCCGGGCTGCTCGACCACGTACGCGGCTCCCGCTACCGGCTGCACGACCTGGTGCGCGGCTTCGCCCTGGCCCGGCTGCTGGACGAGGAGGAGCCGGCCGAGCGCGCCGCCGCGCAGGAACGGCTGATCGCGAACTACGCGGAGCTGGCCGGTGCGGTGATCCGGATGGTGGACGGCAAGATGTCGACCCGGGCCGGCCAGTTCGGCTCGCACGGCTTCAGCTCGCTGGACGCGGCCCTGCGCTGGCTGGACGACGAGTCGAGCTTCATCACCTCGGCCCTGCGCCACGCGGAGGGCGTCGACCAGGCGGCGGTGCTCGCGCTGCTCGGCGCGCTGTGCGACTACTGCCTGCTGCGCGGCGACCTCTACCGGCTGGGCGAGATAAGCGAGCTGACGCAGGCGGTCGACCAGGGGCTGCTGGAACGGTCGGTGCGGTGGCGTACGGGCATCGCCGCCCGGCAGCTCGGTGAGCTGGACAGGGCCCGCACCACGCTGTCCTCCGTCGTCGGCCTGTACCGGGAGGCGCAGAACGACGCCGGTACGGCGCTGGCGCTGTGCTCCCTCGGCATCACGCTGCACCACCAGGGCAATCTGACCGAGGCGGCGGCCCGGCTCCGCGAGGCGATGGGGCTCCAGCTCGCCGCCGGGCAGGACGCGGACCGGGCCTGGTCGCTGCACGCGCTGGCCGCCGTCGAACGCGACCGGGGCGGCCTGGCCGAAGCGGTCGCCCTGCTGGACACCGCGCTCACCCTGCACCGCGAGGGCGAGTCGCTGCACGGGGAGGCGTGGACCCGCTTCCAGCTGGGCCAGGTCCGGCTGCGCCTGGGCGACGCGGAGGGGGCGGAGACCGCGCTGCGCGCCGCCCTCGATCTGTACGGGCGGACCCGGGACGAGCGCGGGGTGGCGTGGGCGACGACCCAGCTGGCCCGGGCCCGGCTGCTGGCCGGCGAACCGGGCGCGGCCGTCGAGCGGCTGACCGCCGCCCTGGCCCGCCACCGCGACAACGAGGACGCGCGCGGCGAGGCGTGGACCCTGTACCACCTGGGCCAGGCGCTGGAGGAGACCGGCGACACGGTGGAAGCCGTGCGGCAGCTGGAGCGGGCCCGGACGATGTTCTCGCGGATGCGCGATGTCTACGGTCTGGCGTGCGCCCGGCACCACTCGGGGCGCGTCACCCGCGACCAGCGGGCCGCGCAGACGGGCAACCTGCGCAATTCCGGCTTCGCCCGCCAGCTGCTGGCGGACGCGCGGGCGGACTTCCGGCGCATCGGGGTCGCGCACGGCGAGGCGTGGGCCTGCCTGGACCTCGCGCTGGTCGACGCGGGCAACCAGCGGACGCCCCAGGCCCTCGGGCTGTGCGACGAGGCGGTCGCCCTGTTCGAGTCGTACGGGGACGCGCGCGGCGCGGACTGGGCGCGCTTCCTGCGCTGCACGCTGCTGCCGTACGCCTCGCCGGGCGGCGCCGAGGTGGGCACGGTCGTCGCCCAGCAGGAGCTGGCCGAGCTCCGCGCGGCCGGCCACCCGGCCAGGGACCCCGAGCTGGACCACTGCGCGGACACCTACCGGGTGGTCCTGGACCGGGGCGCGGACCTGGAAACGGGCTGGCAGGCGTGGTCGCTGGACCTGGTCCCGTCGCGGCGGACCCGGGAGATCATGGGCGTGAGCGTCTGACCCCGGCCGGCGACGGGCGGGGCGCGGCCGGGCGCCCCGCCCGTCCTACTTCCGCTTCGCGGACCCGGACACCGGCTCGGCCGTCTCCTTTGACGCCGGCTCGGCCGACTCCTCGAAGTTCACCCGCCCCATGTGCCGGTTCATCGACTTCATGAGCGCCCACACGCCCACGGCGAGCGCCGCGAAGACGATGAAGCCGAGGACCCCGGGGGTCACCTTGTTCTTGTCGAGTTCCTCGGCGAGCGGGACGAGGTTCGTCAGTGCCTGAGTCGCGTACATATCAGGCATTGTCGCGGATGCCCGCGAAGAGGTCGCTCTCGGGGAGGGAGGTATCGACCAGAGACTTCGCCAGCTCGTACTCCTCGGTCGGCCAGACCTCCTGCTGGACGTCCATCGGGACGCGGAACCAGCCGCCGTCCGGGTCGATCTGCGTGGCGTGCGCGATCAGCGCCTTGTCGCGGATCTCGAAGAAGTCCGCGCACGGGATGTGCGTGGTCAGGGTGCGCTCGGGGCGCCCGAACTCCTTCCAGCGCTCCAGCCACTCCCCGTACGGCGACTCCATGCCGCGCGCCAGCAGCGCCTCGTGCAGGGCGACCGTGCGCTGCCGGTTGAAGCCCTGGTTGTAGTAGAGCTTCTGCGGGGTCCAGGCCGGGCCGAACTCCGCCTCGGGGAACTTCTCGGTGTCCGCCGCGCCCTCGAAGGCGATCATCGAGATGGTGTGGGTCATGATGTGGTCGGGGTGCGGGTAGCCCCCGTTCTCGTCGTACGTGGTGATGACCTGCGGCCGGAACGCGCGGATCTTCGCGACGAGGCGGCCGGCCGCGACGGTCTCGTCCTCCAGGGCGAAGCAGCCCTCGGGGAGCGGCGGCAGCGGGTCGCCCTCGGGCAGGCCGGAGTCGACGAAGCCGAGCCACTCCTGCTTGACGCCCAGGATCTCCCGCGCCTCGTCCATCTCCTTGCGGCGCACCTCGTGGATGTTCTCCTCGATGTAGGCGTCGCCCTGGAGTTTCGGGTTGAGGATGGAGCCGCGCTCGCCTCCCGTGCAGGTCACGACCAGCACGTCCACCCCCTCGGACACATACTTGGCCATGGTGGCCGCGCCCTTGCTCGACTCGTCGTCGGGGTGAGCGTGTACGGCCATCAGTCGAAGCTGCTCAGTCAAGACTCGATCCTCAGTCATTGGTCGCCATCAGTGGTGCCGTCCCGCAGGGACGCCGGTCTCGGGGCGGCGGTCGGGTGACGGGTGGGCAACTTCTATAGTGACCGAACCGGGGGGTGGAAAATTCCTCGATCCCCGGCACGGGAGGAACGATCATGACAGCGGTGCGCGAGGCGCTTCCCGAGAACCGCTACGGCCGCTCCGCGGACCAGCGCGCGGACCGCAGGCTCAAGGTCATCGGCGCGGTGCTCGGCGTCGTCCTGCTGGGCGTGGTCGGCTGGATCGGCTACGACTACGTGGGCGGCAAGGGCCTCAGCGCCGAGATGATCAAGTTCAAGGTCACCGCGGACGACCGCGTCGAGGTGCACCTGGAGGTCCGCAAGGGCCGGGACGACAAGGGCTACTGCACCCTCCGCTCGCTGAGCGAGGACGGCACGGAGGTCGCCCGCAAGGACTTCCGTTTCGATGACGCCAGCGGCCGGATCGACAAGATCCTGACCCTGCGGACGACCTCCCGGGCGACCGCCGTCGAGCTGCTGGGCTGCACGGAGGACGGCGGGGCGTCGAGTTGACCGCAGCGCGCCCGTCGTAACCCCATTTAACCGGCTCTGACCTGCGGTTTCCATGGTCGGGTCTTTTACCTTCTCCCCCTTTTCCCGGTGAATTGTTAGGCTCGTGGTTTCGCCCACCCGTAGCAGCGCATGCTTGCGGGTAGGGCGTTGCTTTGTATTCCCAGTACCGACGAGGAGCACCCTGTGACCCAGACCAGCGATAACGTCACCTGGCTCACGCAGGAGGCGTACAACCAGCTCAAGGCCGAGCTGGAGTACCTGTCTGGTCCCGCGCGCACGGAGATCGCCGTCAAGATCGCGGCGGCCCGTGAGGAGGGCGACCTGCGCGAGAACGGCGGGTACCACGCGGCCAAGGAGGAGCAGGGCAAGATGGAGCTCCGGGTGCGCCAGCTGACCCAGCTCCTCGAGCACGCGAAGGTCGGCGAGGCGCCGGCCGACGACGGCGTGGTCGAGCCCGGCATGGTCGTGACGATCGCCTTCGACGGCGACGAGGACGACACCATGACCTTCCTTCTGGCCTCCCGTGAGTACGCGAGCGCGGACATCGAGACGTACTCGCCGCAGTCGCCGCTCGGCGTGGGCGTGAACGGCAAGAAGACCGGTGACGACGCCGACTACGAGCTGCCGAACGGCAAGACCGCCACGGTGAAGATCCTTTCGGCGAAGCCGTACACCGGCTGACCCGTCGAGCACGGCGAGGAGCCCCGGCCGCATCGCGCGGCCGGGGCTCTTCCGTGTCGGGCTCTTCCGTGTCCCGGGTTCTTCCGTGTCCGGGACCGCTCAGTGGGAGACCGAGCGGTACTTGCGTACGGCCAGGGTCCGGAAGACCACGATGATCAGCACGGACCAGATCAGCGAAGCCCAGACGGGGTGCTCCATCGGCCAGGCGCCGGTCACCGACTTCGGGACGCCCTCGATGGTGTTGCCGAACAGTTCGCGGGCCGCCGCCACCGTCGCGCTGAACGGGTTCCACTCGGCGACGTACTGGAGGAACGCCGGCATGCCGTTGACCGGTACGAAGGCGTTGGAGATGAACGTCAGCGGGAAGAGCCAGATCAGGCCGCCCGAGGTGGCCGCCTCCGGGGTGCGGACGGAGAGGCCGATCAGCGCGCCGATCCAGGTGAACGCGTAGCCGAGCAGCAGGAGCAGGGCGAAGCCGCCGATGACCTTGCCGATGTTCTCGTGGGTGCGCCAGCCGACGAGCAGCGCGACGCCCGCGAGGACGACGAGCGTGACGGCGGTCTGCACCAGGTCGGCCAGCGTCCGCCCGGTCAGCACCGCGCCCCGCGCCATCGGCAGCGACCGGAACCGGTCGATGAGGCCCTTGTGCATGTCCTCCGCGATGCCCGCGCCGGCGCCCGCGGTGGCGAAGGTCACGGTCTGCGCGAAGATGCCCGCCATCAGGAATTCCTTGTAGGCACCGGCGCTGACGCCCGCGCCCGGGATGGCGATCGAGCCGCCGAAGACGTACGTGAAGAGGACCACGAACATGACCGGCTGGATGATCCCGAACAGGATCATCTCGGGAATCCGGGTCATGCGGATGAGGTTGCGCTTGCCGATGACCAGTGAGTCGCGGACCGACTGGCCGATGCCGCCGCCAGGGCGGGGGGCTCCCGCGCGGGCGGTGTCGCTGAGGGCGCTCATTTCTCCGTCTCCGATCCGGGGGTTCCCGCCTCGTCCTTCTCCTGCTCCTGTTCGGCCGCGTGGCCGGTGAGGGAGATGAACACGTCGTCCAGCGTGGGGCGGCGCAGTCCGATGTCGTCGATCTCCACGCCCTGGGCGTCCAGGTCGCGGATGACCTCGGCCAGGAGCTTGGCGCCGCCGTCGACCGGGACCGTCAGCTTGCGCATGTTCGGCAGGACGGCGGTCTCCCCCTTGGCGAGCCGGCTGAGGACGGCGCGGGCCGGCTCGATCTGCTCGGGGTCGTGTACGACGACCTCGACGCGTTCGCCGCCGATGCGGGCCTTGAGCTGGTCGGAGGTGCCGCGTGCGATGACGCGTCCGTGGTCGATCACGCAGATGTCGTGGGCGAGGTGGTCGGCCTCCTCCAGGTACTGCGTGGTCAGCAGCAGGGTCGTGCCGCCGGCGACCAGTTCCTCGATGACCTCCCAGAGCTGCTGGCGGTTGCGCGGGTCGAGCCCGGTCGTCGGCTCGTCCATGAACATGACCGGCGGCGAGACGACGAGCGCCGCTGCCAGGTCGAGGCGGCGGCGCATGCCTCCGGAGTAGGTCTTGGCGGGGCGGTCCGCCGCGTCGGCCAGGTTGAAGCGGTCGAGCAGCTCGCCCGCCCGGGCCTTCGCCGCGCGTGTGCTCATCTGGTAGAGCTGGCCGACCATGCGGAGGTTCTCGCGGCCGGTCAGGTATTCGTCGACGGCGGCGAACTGGCCGGAGAGCCCGATCGAGCGCCGCACCTCGTTGGGATGCTTCAGGACGTCGATCCCCGCCACGAAGGCGCTGCCGCTGTCCGGCCTGAGCAGCGTCGTCAGGACCCGGACGGCGGTCGTCTTGCCGGCCCCGTTGGGGCCGAGGAGTCCGAGCACGGTGCCTTCCGGCACGTCGAGGTCGACGCCGCCGAGTGCTCGTACATCACCGAAGGTCTTGACGAGCCCTTCGGCGTAGATGGCGCCTGGCATATGGGATTCCCCCAGTGCGTTCGAGTGGCTACCTCTGAGGTCCAGATCCTAGGGACGCCGGGGGCCCGATGCCCGACGAACACACAAGTGGGGGCATACGTGTCAGCCCATCACCAGATACCCCGCGTCCCGCAGCGCGGCCTTCACGTCGTCGCAGTGCTCGGGCCCCTTCGTCTCCAGGTGGAGCTCCACCTCCGCCTCGGTGAGGCCGAGCCGGGGGTCGGTACGGGCATGGCTGACGTCCAGGACGTTGGCGTCGGCGACCGACAGGACGCCGAGCATCGCGGCCAGCGCGCCGGGCCGGTCGGTGAGCCGCAGCCGCAGGCTGAGGTAGCGGCCGGCCGCCGCCATGCCGTGGGTGAGGATGCGCTGCATGAGCAGCGGGTCCACGTTGCCGCCGGAGAGCAGCGCCACCACCGGGCCGTGGAACGCCTTCGGGTCGCTGAGGAGCGCGGCCACCGGGCTCGCCCCGGCGGGTTCGACCACCATCTTGGCCCGCTCCAGGCAGAGCAGCAGGGCGCTGGACAGCTCGTCCTCGGAGACCGTACGCACCTCGTCCACCAGGTCCCTGACCAGGGCGAACGGCACGTCGCCGGGGCGTCCGACCTTGATGCCGTCCGCCATGGTCTGGAGCATGCCGATGGAGACGGGGCGGTCGGCCGCCAGGGACGGCGGGTAGCACGCGGCACCGGCCGCCTGCACACCGACGACGCGCACGTCGGGCCGGACGGCCTTGACCGCGACCGCGATGCCGGCCGCGAGCCCGCCGCCGCCCATGCCGACGACGATCGTCCGGACCTCGGGGCACTGCTCCAGGATCTCCAGGCCGACCGTGCCCTGTCCGGCGATGATGTCGGCGTGGTCGAAGGGGTGGATGAACACCGCGCCGGTCTCGCGCGCGTACTCCTGCGCGGCGGCCAGGGTCTCGTCCACGACGGTGCCGTGCAGCCGCACCCGGGCCCCGTACTCCCGGGTGGCGGCGACCTTCGGCAGCGGTGCCCCGACGGGCATGAAGACCGTGGAGCGTACGCCGAGGAGCGCAGACGCGAGGGCGACACCCTGCGCATGGTTTCCGGCGCTCGCGGCCACGACGCCCGCGGCGCGTTCGACCGGGGTGAGTCCCGAGATGCGTACGTAGGCGCCCCGCAGTTTGAACGAGCCGGTCCGCTGGAGGTTCTCGCACTTGAAGAGGACGGGGGCGCCCACCAGGCCCGAGAGATGGCGGCTTCCTTCGAGCGGGGTGACCTTGGCGACCCCGGAGAGCATCTTCTGCGCCCCCCGCACGTCGTCGAGGATCACGGAGGGAAAGCTGCCGGGCGACGGGAAGTTCATCCCACAAGTCTCGCAGCTCGCACGGGCCCCGGCCGCCGCAGGCCGGGCCGTCCTGCGCCGATGTCCGCAGGTTTGTGCAGCGCTGGTACGCGTTGCCCCGGGGCCGCGTACTCTGTCCCCCACCCATCCGACACCGCACGAAGAGAGCCCCCGGCCATGCCCCCTCAGGACATGACGACTGCCTCGCCTCCTTCCGGGGGCGCTGCCCCGGAAAACCCGGGTCCCGACCACGTTCTCGACACCCTCCAGCATCAGGTGGCCGTATTCGCCCGCCGGGCCGAGCAAACCCGCCTCGGGGGTGTGGGCCAGGTCCGCAACTCCATGGACCGGGCGGCGTATCTGCTGCTGAACCGGCTGGACCTGGAGGGGCCGATGGGCGTCAAGGCGCTGGCCGCCGGGATGGGGATCGACTCGTCCACGGTGACCCGGCAGGTCGCCCCGCTGGTGGACACCGGCTTCGTGAAGCGGACCTCGCACCCGGAGGACGGCCGGGCGGTCGTGCTCCAGCTGTCGCCGCGCGGCCAGGCCCGGCTGGACGAGGTCCGGGAGTCTCGGCGGGAGTTGATGTCGCAGGTGACGGACGGGTGGACCGAGGAGGAGCGGCACACCTTCTGCGCGCTGCTCACCCGGTTCAACGCGGCGCTCGCGGCCCGGCAGGCGGCGCACCAGACGGCCTCCGCCAACTGAACACCCGGTGGTTTCCGGGGGGTTGACCTGAGGGCCGCGGCGCGTTCGGATTGACGTGTGCGAGAGCGTCATGCGGGCCCGCTGCGGGGCCGCGCCCAGGACTTCGAGTCCTTCGTCGCGGGCGCGGCGGGCCGTCTGCTGCACACGGCCGCGCTGCTCACCGCCGAACCGGCGGACGGGCCCGGCGCCGGCCCGCACGCGCGGCGGCTGCTCACGGCCTCGCTGGCCCGGACGTTCGCCGACTGGGAGCGGCTGCGGGACGAGGACCCGTACGACCGCACCCGGCAGGAGCTGGCGGCCCGGTTCGCCCGCGAGGCGTGGCGCCACCACCGGCCGCGCGGCGGCCTGCTGTCCCGGCTGACCCCGCAGGAACGCCTCGTCCTGGTGCTGCGGCTGTACGAAGAGGTCCCGGAGGAGCAGACGGCGGCCCTGCTCGGGCTGCCCGAGGACCGGGTGCGCGCGGTCTGCAACCGGTCGGTGGCCACGATGCGCGGCACCAGGACCCCGACCGCGCGCCGGGGCCCGGCGCGCCTCCTCGGGGCCGCCCCGTGAGCGGCACCGGGCGCCGCGAGGACGAGGTGCGCC
Source organism: Streptomyces sp. 130 (assembly GCF_007096885.1). Classification (GTDB taxonomy): domain Bacteria; phylum Actinomycetota; class Actinomycetes; order Streptomycetales; family Streptomycetaceae; genus Streptomyces. The sequence goes on from NZ_VJNO01000008.1 coordinate 142,658, forward strand.
GGATGCTGGAGGGCCCGCATCCGCAGGTGCCCGCCGATCTCGCGGCGTCGGCGGCGGAGCGGGGGGCCCGGCTGCTGCGGCGCCGACGGGCGCTGCGCCGGCTCTGGGTGCTGGCGCTGGTCGCGGCGGTGGCGGTGTTCGCGGTGTGGGCGCTGACGGCCCGGCCGTGGGAGGAGCCTCCGGGGACGACCCCGCCGGTGGAAACCTGGTGAGGGGGCCGGCACGCCGGCCGAGTCCTGATCCCGGGGGCTTGGCGCACCCGGCCCCGCCCTGGCGCCGGGGGTCGGGCGCACCGACCCACCCTCACGCCGGGGACCGGGCACACCGACCCCGCCCTGGCGCGGGGAGCCGGCACACCCGACCCATCCTGGCGCGGGGAACCGGGCTCACCGACCCCGCCCTGGCGCAGGGAACCGGGCGCACCGGCGCTGTCCCGACGCCGGGGGCCGGGCGCACCGGCCCTATCCCGATGCCGGGGGGGCCGGACACACCGACCCCGCACCGGCGCGGGGAACCGGGCACCCGACCCCACCCCGGTGCGGGAAGCCGGCGCACCCGACCCCACCCTGACGCCGGGGAACCGGGCTCACCCGACCCCGCCCCGGCGCGGGGAGCCGGCGCACCCGACCCCACCCTGACGCCCGGGAGCCGGGGCACCCGGCCCCGCGCGTCTCAGCCCAGCGCCTGCGTCAGGTCCGCCAGCAGGTCGTCCGCGTTCTCGATGCCGACGGAGAGGCGGACCAGGTCGGCCGGGACCTCCAGCGGGGAGCCGGCCGCCGAGGCGTGCGTCATGCGGCCGGGGTGTTCGAGCAGCGATTCGACGCCGCCCAGGGACTCGCCCAGGGTGAACAGCTCCGCCCGGTTGCAGACCTCGACCGCCGCCTCCTCGCCGCCCTCGACGCGGAAGGACACCATGCCGCCGAAGGCCCGCATCTGCTTGGCGGCGACCTCGTGGCCCCGGTGCCCGGGCAGGCCCGGGTAGAGGACCTGGGTGACCTTGGGGTGCCGGGTCAGCAGCTCGGCGACCTTGGTGGCGTTCTCGCTGTGGCGGTCCATGCGGACGGCGAGCGTCTTGATGCCGCGCAGCACCAGCCAGGCGTCGAACGGGCCGGCCACCGCGCCCATCGCGTTCTGGTGGAAGACCAGTTCGTCCGCGAGGTCCGGGTCGTCGACGATCAGCGCGCCGCCGACGACGTCCGAGTGGCCGCCCATGTACTTGGTGGTGGAGTGCACCACGACGTCCGCGCCGAGCGCCAGCGGCTGCTGGAGGTAGGGGCTCGCGAAGGTGTTGTCCACGACGAGGCGGACCCCGGCGGTGCGGGCGACCTGGGCGACGGCGGCGATGTCGGTGACGCCGAGCAGCGGGTTGGACGGGGTCTCCACCCAGACCGCCTTGGTGCGCGGGGTGATCGCCGCCCGCACCGCCGCCACGTCCGAGGTGTCGGCCACGGAGAACTCCACCCCCCAGCGCGAGGCCACCTTCGCGAACAGCCGGAACGTGCCGCCGTAGGCGTCGTTCGGGATGACCACGTGGTCGCCGGGGGTCAGCAGCGTACGGAGCAGGCAGTCCTCCGCGGCGAGGCCGGAGGCGAAGGCGAGCCCGCGCCGGCCGCCCTCCAGGGCCGCGAGGTTCTCCTCCAGGGCGGTGCGGGTCGGGTTGGCGCTGCGGCTGTACTCGTAGCCGCCGCGCAGCCCGCCGACGCCGTCCTGCTTGTACGTGGACACCTGGTAGATGGGCGGGACCACGGCGCCGGTCAGGGGGTCGGCGGTGTTCCCCGCGTGGATCGCGCGGGTTTCGAAGCTGTGCTGGTCGCTCATGGGCCGAGCGTAGTTCGTCACGAGGGGGCTCACGGGTCACATGGCCGTCCGGTGACAATGGGGGCATGGAGATTCTGTGGTTCCTGCTCGCGCTGTGCCTGCTGACCGCCGCACTCGGCCCGTACGTGCTGCGCCGGCGCGGCGGCGGCATCCGGCTGGCCGCGCCCGGCTCCCCCGACGCCGCCGACCCGCAGGACTACGGCTTCGTACGCCAGGAGGAGCTGGACGTCCGGACGCCGGGGCCCGACCAGGACCTGCTGGACGTGCTGGAGGTCGTGCAGCACACGCAGGAGTGGCGGGCCGCGTCCCAGCTGCTGGCCGGGACGCCGAAGGAGGGTGAGCTGCGCTGGCAGCGGGTACAGGCGTTCGCCGGGGCGGCCTCGCTGGAGCTGCTGCGACAGCCGGGCGTCGGCGGGGCGTGGCTGCGCAAGTGGCGCGCGGAGGCGCCGAAGGACGCGGGCGCGGCGGCGGTGCACGCGGAGTTCCTGGTGCAGCAGGCGTGGCGTTCGTCCACGGCGGGTACGGACGACTTCCGGATCATCCTGGAGGAGGCCCGTACGGTGACCGGGGAGGCCGCGCTGCTGGCCCCGGGCGACCCCGTGCCGTACATCGTGGAGCTGGCGGTCGCGCGCGGACTGGGTTATTCCGGCGAGGAGTTCGACCGGCTGTGGGCGAAGATCATCGACCGGGCGCCCGCGCACATGGGCGCGCACATCGCGGCGCTGCACTTCTGGAGCGAGCGGTGGCACGGCTCGCGCGAGGAGGCCGACCGCTTCGCGACGGCCGCCGCCGCCCGCGCCCCGCAGGGCTCGCTGCTGGCCGGGCTGCCGCTGTTCGCGGTGTACGAGCATCTGCCCGAGGTCAATCTGGTGCGCGGCTTCTACGAGAGCCAGGTGGTGACCCGGGCCGTGGAGGGCGCGATGTTCGCGGTGCACGCGGCGCGCGGCGACGACCCGATGCTGCCGCACGTGCGGCACCTGCTGGTGCTGTTCCTGGTGCGGATGGAGCGCTGGGCGGAGGCGGTGCACCAGCTGGTGCGCGTCGACGGGTACGTGGGCGCGCTGCCGTGGACGGCGAGCGAGGACCCGGCCGCCGAGTACGCGGTGTACCGGGCGCTGGCGGTCGCGGGGTACGAGGCGAACGGCGGCAGCCCGGCGTCGCTGCCTCGCTGAGCCCTCGCGAGGAATCCGCGGGGTTCCCGGAACGTTGTACGGACAGCACGTCCGACCCAGGAGGAGCCCCCGCATGTTCCTGTACCGCCGCACCCCTCAGCTCCCCACCCCGCAGGAGGCCCTGCGCGGCCGTCCCGTCCCCGAGTTCACCGTCCCGGCCCGCCACACGGTGCTGGGGAACCCGCTGCTCGGCCCGTACCCGGAGGGTCTGGAGACCGCGGACTTCGCGCTGGGCTGTTTCTGGGGCGCCGAGCGCAAGTTCTGGCAGACGGACGGCGTCTGGACGACGCTCGCCGGCTATCAGGGGGGCTACACGGAGAATCCCGCGTACGAGGAGGTCTGCTCGGGCCTCACCGGCCACACGGAGACGGTCCGCGTCGTGTACGACCCGGAGACCGTCACGTACGCGGAGCTGCTGAAGCTGTTCTGGGAGTCCCACGACCCGACCCAGGGCTTCCGCCAGGGCAACGACGTGGGCACGCAGTACCGCTCCGCGGTCTTCACCCACTCCCCCGGGCAGGCGGCGGCAGCCGAGGCGTCCCGCGAGGCGTATCAGAGGGTCCTGACGGCTTCGGGCCACGGCGAGATCACCACACAGATCCTCCCGGCCGACGGCCGCCCCTTCTACCCGGCCGAACCGGCGCACCAGCAGTACCTGGACAAGAACCCGGCCGGTTACTGCGGCATCGGCGGCACGGGCGTCTCCTGCCCGGTGGGCGTGGCCCCGGCGGAGGGCTGAGCGATACGGGAACGGGCCCGGGGGAGCGTCCCCGGGCCCGTTCCGCGCGTCGTGGGCGGGGTCAGATGAGCCCCTGCGCCAGCATCGCGTCGGCGACCAGTTCGAAGCCGGCGATGTTGGCGCCGACGACGTAGTTGCCGGGGCTGCCGTACTTCTCGGCGGTGGTGTAGCAGGAGTCGTGGATGTGGCGCATGATCTCCGAGAGGCGCTGCTCGGTGTGGGCGAAGGTCCAGGAGTCGCGCGAGGCGTTCTGCTGCATCTCCAGGGCGCTGGTGGCCACACCGCCCGCATTGGCCGCCTTGCCGGGGGCGAAGGCCACCGCGGCGTCCTGGAAGACGCGGACGGCCTCGGGGGTGGTGGGCATGTTCGCGCCCTCGGCGACCGCCTTGACGCCGTTGCGGACGAGGGTGAGCGCGTCGGCCTCGTGCAGTTCGTTCTGGGTGGCGCAGGGCAGGGCCACGTCGACGGGGACGTTCCAGACACCGGTGCCCTCGACGTACTTCACGTGCGCGCCGCGCCGCTCGGCGTACTCGGAGATCCGGCCGCGACCGCGCTCCTTGATCTCCTTGAGCAGGTCGAGGTCGATGCCCTTGTCGTCCACGACGTAGCCGCCGGAGTCGGAGGCGGTGACGACGGTCGCGCCGAGCTGCTGGGCCTTCTCGATGGCGTAGATCGCGACGTTGCCGGAGCCGGAGACGGAGATGCGCTGGCCGTCCAGGGACTCGCCCCGGCTGCGCAGCATCTCGGCGGTGAACATGACGCAGCCGTAGCCGGTCGCCTCGGTGCGGACCAGGGCGCCGCCCCAGCCGAGGCCCTTGCCGGTGAGGACGCCGGACTCGTGGCGGTTGGTGATCCGCTTGTACTGGCCGAAGAGGTAGCCGATCTCCCGGCCGCCGACCCCGATGTCACCGGCGGGGACGTCGGTGTACTCGCCGACGTGGCGGTGGAGCTCGGTCATGAAGGACTGGCAGAACCGCATGATCTCGGCGTCGGAGCGGCCCTTCGGGTCGAAGTCCGCACCGCCCTTGCCGCCGCCGATGGGCATGCCGGTGAGGGCGTTCTTGAAGATCTGCTCGAAGCCGAGGAACTTCACGATGCCGAGGTTGACCGAGGGGTGGAAGCGCAGACCGCCCTTGTAGGGGCCGAGCAGGCTGGAGAACTCGACGCGGAAGCCGCGGTTGACGTGGATGTCGCCCGAGTCGTCCGACCACGGCACCCGGAAGATGAGCTGGCGCTCCGGCTCGCATATGCGCTCGATGACCCGGGCGTCCACGAACTCCGGCCGCTTGGCCAGCACCGGGCCGAGGGTCTCCAGGACCTCCCGGACGGCCTGGTGGAATTCCTTCTCGCCCTGGTTGCGGCGCAGCACCTCGGCGTACAACGGCTCGATGATGCGGTTCTCGGCGGCGTGCGAGGTGGCGGAGTCAGGGGTGACCGGCATCTGATCAAGACCTTCCATGGGTCGGCTCATACGCGGGGGCGCCCCCATCCCGAGGGGCGCCAGGTCCCCCTCCCCATTGAGGGTGTCGCCGGAACATCGCGTGTACCGCTCGCGAGCGCGGCGTGACAGGACCGTCGTGGCGTACCGATTCTCCCAGTGGCCCGCCGTCCGGGCCCGTGGCGTCCACCTGGTGATCGGGCGCCCGGATGCCCCGGACCTGGGCCAACGGCCTTGTACGAGGCCGTTTCCGGGCACGATTGGCCGGTTCGGGGCCTCACCGGGGCCGCCGCCGAAGTGGTGAATCTCACAGCCGCACCGTCTCGGCGGTGAGGTCGCGGAAACCCGGGCGTTACGCCACCGGGGTGGCCGCCGCCTCCGCCCGCAGCGCCGCGGCCGTCGCCCCCGGGTCGTAGTCCGGGGCGACGCCCTCCACGAGCACCACGTCCCCCGCCATGTTCCGGGCCCGCAGCGGCACCAGCTCCTGGTAGGCCGGGGAGGCGTACCAGGCCCGCGCCTCACCGATGGAGGGGAACCCGACGACGACCACCGCGCCGGGCCACGCGCCCTCGGTCACCTCGACCGGCGCGTTGTGGACCAGGAAACGGCCGCCGTAGGGGTCCAGGGTCGCCTGGATGCGCTCGATGTAGTCGATGACCTCCGCGTTGGGGCGGCCTTCGGGGTACAGGTGTGCGATGGCGTAGGCGGTCATGTCGGGCCCTCCGGTTCGTCCGTCGGCTGATGGGCTCCATGCTGCCGGGGACGCCGGAGGGCGTCGATTACCCCTGAGGTCATGCGGTCAGGCCGCGGCGTTCTCCGTGATGGTGACCTTGCCCTTGCGGATGGTGGCCAGGCGCGGGGCGCGGCGGGCGATGGAGCTGTCGTGGGTGACCATGACGAAGGTGAGCCCGTGCTCCTTCCACAGCGTCTCCAGGACCTCCATGATCTCGTCGCGCATGGACTCGTCCAGGTTGCCGGTGGGCTCGTCGGCGAGGAGCACCTTGGGCCGCTTGACCAGGGCCCGGGCGATGGCGACGCGCTGCTGCTGGCCGCCGGACATCTCGCCGGGCACATGGCCCAGGCGCTCGCCGAGCCCGACGGAGTCCAGCGCCTCGGCGGCTCTTCTGCGCCGCTCGGACGCCTTGACGCCGAGGGGGACGAGCGCGGTCTCGACGTTCTCCTGGGCGGTGAGCGTCGGGATGAGGTTGAAGCTCTGGAAGACGAAGCCGATGTTCTCGGCGCGCACCTTGGTGAGCTTGGCCTCGCTGAGCTTCGCCAGGTCCATGCCGTCGAGCTCGATGCTGCCGCCGGTGGGCCGGTCGAGGCCGCCGAGCATCTGGAGCAGGGTGGACTTGCCGCCGCCGGTGGGGCCCTGGATGACGAGCCGGCCGCCGTCCTCGATGGTGAGGTCGACGCCGGCGAGGGCGTGCACGGTGGACTTGCCGCGCTGGTACTGCTTGGTGACGCCGTGAAGCGTGTACATGGGTGTTCTCCTGACGGGGTGTGGGGTCCGGGCTGCTACTCGACGCGGCGCAGCGCGTCCGCCGGGCGCAGCCGGGAAGCACGCCAGCCGCCGAAGGCGCCCGCGATCAGCCCGCCCGCCACGGCCAGGGCGACGGCGGTCAGGATGACGGAGAGCGAGACGGGCGCGGTGAGCGCGATGTCGAGGGCCTTGGACGCGCTCTGCCGGCCGAAGCCGGGCCCGCCGCCGCCCATCATTCCGCCGCGCGTTGCGCCGCCGCCGGAGGAGCCGAGCTCGGCGGTGAGCGTGGGGCTGACGGCGGTGACCGCGTAGGCGCCGGCCAGGCCGACGGCGATGCCGAGCACGCCGCCGATGAGGCCGTTGACCAGGGCTTCGCCGACGACCTGGCGGGTGACCCGGCCGCTCTTCCAGCCGAGGGCCTTCAGCGTGCCGAACTCGCGGACCCGGCGGCTGACGGCGGACGAGGTGAGGAGCCCGGCGACCAGGAAGGCCGCGGCCAGGACCGCGATGGACAGCCACTTGCCGACGCCGGCGGCCAGGTCGGACGCGGTGGACAGGGAGCCGGACACGGTGTCCGCGAGGTCGGCGGAGGTGGTGACCGTGGTGCCGGAGATGTTCTTCTGGATGGCCGACTTGACGCTGTCGATCCGCTGCGAGTCCGCGGCCTTCACGTAGACCGTGGTGACCTTGTCCTTCGAGTCGGACAGGGTCTGGGCCTGCTTGAGCGGGATGTAGAGGTTGGCGGCGGCGTCGCCGCTGTCGGCCGTCGCCACGCCGATGATCTTGAACTCGGTCCCGTGGACGGTCACGGTCTTGCCGGTGGCGAGGCTCTTCTCCTTGGCGTACGCGGAGTCGACCACGGCGACCTTCGCGTTGGTCTCGGTCGTCTTGAACGTCCGGCCGGAGGTGATCTTCGAGGAGGTGAGCGGGCCGAGGTCCTGCTGGGTGACGTCGGTTCCGTACACGGTGTAGGAGTCGACGTCGAAGGAGGCGCCGCCGCCCTTGACCTCGCCCTGCGGCATGCCGCTGCCGCCGCCGGGTCCGCGTCCGCCGCCGCCCTGGCCCGTACCGCCCTCCTGCTTGAACTCGCCGCGCTTGAACTGCCCGTCCACCTTCATGACGGACAGGCTCAGGCCGCCGACCGCGCCGGCGACGCCGTCCTGCTCGCCGACCTTGCCGACCGTGGAGGAGGCCAGGGTCTGGAAGCCCTGGACCATGACCCGGTCGGTGCTCTGGGTCGCGTCGTCGTCGTTGTCCTTGGCGTCGAACCGGAACTTCGGGCGGCCGGTGGTACCCGACTCGGGCGCCTCGGCCGCCTTGGTGACGGTCATGTCGGTGCCGAGCCCGTACAGCGATTCGAGGACCTTGTCCTGGGCCTTGCTCATGCCCGAGGAGACGGAGCTGACGACGATGACCAGCGCAATGCCGAGGGCGAGCCCGGAGGCGACGACGAGCGCCGCCTTTCTGCGGCGGCGCAGCTCGCGCCGGAGATAGGTGAAGAACATGGCGCGAGGCTAGGAACGGCTCGTGATGCTGGGTTAAGGCCACCATGAGAGCCGGATGAGAACAGTGTGTACGCCGAAGGCGGCGGCACCGGTGCGCGGTGCCGCCGCCGTCGGCGTACGGGGTGGGGTTCGGCCCGGCGGGTCAGGCGGTGCTGCCCGCCGTCCATTCGGCCCAGCTCATGTTCCAGCCGTTGAGGCCGTTGGAGGGCTGGATCGTCTTGTCCGGGGAGTTCTTGACGATGACGACGTCGCCGATCATGGAGTTGTTGTAGAACCAGGCGGCGGGCGTGTTGGGGTCGCCGGCGCCCTGGGCGTCCTCCAGGCCCACGCAGCCGTGGCTGGTGTTGACCTTGCCGAAGATGCCCTTGCCCCAGTAATTGCCGTGGATGAAGGTGCCCGACGTGGACAGCCGCATGGCGTGCGGCACGTCCTTGATGTCGTACTCGCCCTTGCCGTCGTCGTCCGTGAAGCCGACGGTGGCGCCGTTCATCCGGGTCTCCTTGTACTTCTCGGAGATCACCATCTGGCCGTTGTACGTGGGGTTGTCGGGCGAGCCCGAGGAGATCGGGATGGTCCTGATCGTCTTGCCGTCCCGGGTGACGGTCATCATGTGCGTCTTGGCGTCCACGGTGGAGACCTGGGCGCGGCCGACCTTGAAGGTGACCGTCTTCTGCTGGACGCCGTAGACGCCGTCCGCTCCCTCGACGCCGTCCAGGGACAGCTTCAGGGTGACGGTCGAGCCGGCCTGCCAGTAGTTCTCGGGGCGCAGGTCGAGGCGCTGGTTGTTGAACCAGTGGCCGACGACCTCCTGACCGCTGCTGGACGTCACCTTGATGCCGTCCTGGACGGCCTTGGTGTCGGTGATCGGCTTGTTGAAGTTGATGGAGACGGGCATCCCGACGCCGACCGTGGAGCCGTCCTCGGGGGTGAAGTTCCCGATGAAGCTGTTGTCGGGCGAGACCGTGGTGAAGGAGGAGTTCTCGTGGGCCTCGCGGCCCTTGGCGTCCTTCGCCGTGGCGCTGACCTTGTAGGTGGTCGAGCGCTCCAGCTGGGCGTCCGGCTTCCAGCTCGTGCCGTCGGCGGAGAGGGTGCCCGCGACGCTCTTCCCGTCCGCCGTGGTCATGGTGACGGAGGTCAGCTTGCCCTTGGCGACGGTGACCTTGGCGGCGTTGTTGATGCTCGCGTTGGTCGCGCCGTTCTTGGGCGCGATCGTTATCTGCGCCTCGGAGGTCTCCTGGGCCGCCGCCTTGTCGACGTCGGCCGCCTGGGACTTCGAGCTCTCGGGGCTGGGACCGCCCTTGTCGCCGCCGTCGTCGCAGGCGGAAAGCACCAGTACGCCGCCGAGCAGTGCGGACGCGGCCATCAGGCCCTTGCGCCGCTTGCTGTCCGTCTTCACACGCTTCTCCATCGTTGCCGAAATCCCCAAAACCCCGAACGAGGCCGTCCACCGGCGAAACCCCGTCAATGTTCCAAGAACCCCTTCTGCGGAATTCCCGTTCCACGTCCGCCGAATGTGTGGGGAACACCACTCTTCGACGCCGTGCCGGAGGCGGTGGTTCCCGCGTCCGCGGCACGGTCCCGCCCCGCTCCGCCACGAGTCGGCGGGGGCGGTTTTTCCGCAGGTCGGGCCCGTCGCTCCGGGCCGCCGCAGCCGTCGGCCTCCCTCCCATTGTGCGGGACGCCCGGTGCGCGCCTCGCCGTGCACGCCTTCCCGGACGGCCCCGCCGCCATGCGTTCCGCGGGGCCCTGGCGTGATCCGGACGGCAGCCCTAGCATCGGGACGAGCCGGACGTCCGGCCGTCGCAAGGGGGTCCGATTCCTTGGCCATCGCCCGCCGCCCGCTCCTGACCGCCACCGCCGCGGGGACGCTGCTGTGCGCCCTGTGGTTCGTCCCGTCGGCCGACGCCACGGCCGATACGGGCGCCGCGCCCGGCACGGCGGCCGGCGCCGCGGCGACGGCGGGCGACGACGCGGACTCCGGCGTACTCGCCGAGACGGGGCCGGGCGTCGCCCCCGCCCCGGACGGGCTCGGCGGGGTCGCCGTCCGGGGCGCGGGGGCCGGCCTTGTGACGTATGCGACCCGTCGGGCGGACCCGCGGCCCGCCCTCTGAGGTCTCAGGCCAGCGGGCCGGTGACCGGCTCCACGGCGGCGACCAGCCCGCCCGCCCGCACGAAGGCGTCGGCGGCGGCCAGGTCCGGCGACAGGAAGCGGTCGGGGCCCGGGCCCTCCACACCGGCGGCCCGCAGCGCCTCGACGACGGCGCGGGTGGCGGGGGCCGGGGTCAGCCCCTGCCGGGCGCGCAGTTCGACCGCGCGGGCCGCCGCGTACAGCTCGACGGCGACGATCCGGGCGAGGTTGTCGACGGCGGTACGCAGCTTGCGCGCGGCCGACCAGCCCATGGAGACGTGGTCCTCCTGCATCGCGGAGGACGGGATGGAGTCGGCGGAGGCCGGGACGGCGAGCCGCTTCATCTCGCTGACCAGGGCGGCCTGGGTGTACTGGGCGATCATCAGACCGGAGTCCACCCCCGCGTCGTCGGCCAGGAACGGCGGCAGCCCGTGCGAGCGGTTCTTGTCGAGGAGCCGGTCGGTCCGGCGCTCGGTGATCGAGCCCAGGTCCGCGGCGGCGATGGCCAGGAAGTCCAGGACGTAGGCGACGGGCGCCCCGTGGAAGTTGCCGTTCGACTCGACCCGGCCGCAGCCGGGGAGCACCACCGGGTTGTCCACGGCGGCGGCCAGCTCGCGGTCGGCGACGGTCGCGGCGTACGCGAGGGTGTCCCGGCCCGCCCCGTTGACCTGCGGCGCGCACCGCACCGAGTAGGCGTCCTGGACGCGGGGCGCGTCGTCCTGGTGGTGACCGGTGAGGCCGGAGCCCGCGAGGACCCGCAGCATGTTGTCCGCGCTGGCGCCCTGGCCGGGGTGCGGGCGGATGGCGTGCAGCTCGGGCGCGAGGACCTTGTCCGTGCCGAGCAGGGCCTCCAGCGAGAGGGCGGCGGTGATGTCGGCCGAGGTGTAGAGCGTCCGCAGATCGGCGAGGGCCATGATCAGCATGCCGAGCATGCCGTCGGTGCCGTTGAGGAGGGCCAGGCCCTCCTTCTCGCGCAGCTCGACCGGGGTGATGCCGTGGGCGGCGAGCAGTTCGCCGGCCGGGCGGACGGTGCCGTCGGGCCCCTCCGCGTCGCCCTCGCCCATCAGGGCCAGCGCGCAGTGCGACAGGGGTGCCAGGTCGCCGGAGCAGCCGAGCGAACCGTACTCGTGGACGACCGGGGTGATCCCGGCGTTCAGCACGTCGGCCATGGTCTGCGCGACCTCGGGGCGTACGCCGGTGTGGCCGGAGGCGACCGTCTTCAGCCGGAGGAACATCAGCGCCCGGACGACCTCGCGCTCGACGCGCGGGCCCATGCCGGCGGCGTGCGAGCGGACGATGTTGCGCTGGAGCTGTGCGCGCAGCTCGGGGCTGATGTGGCGGGTGGCCAGGGCGCCGAAGCCGGTCGAGACGCCGTAGACCGGCTCGGGCTTCGCGGCGAGCGCGTCCACGATCTCGCGGGCGGCGGCCAGCGCGGCCACCGCGTCGGCGGAGAGCTCGACACGGGCGTTGCCGCGGGCCACGGCGATGACGTCCTGAGCGGTGGTACCGGACGTCCCCACCACGACTGTATGCATATCCATATTCAGCAGCGTACGGATTGAAACCCTGCATGTCACCAGTGGTCGGCGGGTTGACCCCTTACGCGGACGCCGGCCGTACGGGTCAGTGGCCGGGCGGGTTGCCGCGCAGCCGGCGGCGGTCGTGCGGGGACTTCGGCGGGGAGTCCGCCAGCCGGATGACCTCGTCGTCGCGCCCCGCCACCACCGGGCGCGCCGAGCGGGCCGCCTTCGCCCGGTACTGCGCCGCGTCCGCCAGCCGGAACAGCCGCCGGGCCGAGACCACCGGGCCGATGTCGTCACCGGTGGACGCGATCCCGCAGGCGACCCCGTTGCCGAACTCCAGCCCGGCCGCCCGCTCGCACAGCTCGGTGGCCACGGTGACCACCTCGTCCGCCCCCGGGCCCACCGCCAGCAGGCAGAACTCGTCGCCGCCCAGCCGGGCCGCCAGCGCGCCGGGCAGTATCGCCCCGCACCGCGACAGCACCGAGCCGAAACGTTCCAGCAGCCGGTCGCCCACCGCGTGGCCATGGGTGTCGTTGACCCACTTCAGCCCGTTCAGGTCGCAGACGACCAGGCTGACCACCGCGCCGTCCGCCCGGTGCCGCTCCAGCGCCTCGTCCAGCCGCACGTCGACGGCCCTGCGGTTGGCGAGGCCGGTCAGCGGGTCCGTGAAGGCCAGCTTGCGGACCTCCTCCAGGCGCTCGGTCTGGGCGAGCCCGGCGGCCACCACGGCCGCCAGCACCGTCGCGAAGTCGGCGTCCGCCCGGCCGAAGACCGGTGCGCCCACCGGCCGCGCCACATACAGCTCGCCCCAGGCCCGCCCGTGCAGCACGATCGGCGCGACCACGCAGCACCCCCGCCCGCGCCGGCGCAGCGCCGCGACCCGCTGGTGGCAGTAGCCGGGCCCGTACCCGTGCGCACCGCTCGCCGCCTCCCCGCCCGGCTCCCCCTCCACCGGGCCCTCGGCGGTCTCCACCCAGGCGTCCGGCTCACCGCCGCCGGCCCACCGCTCGTGCAGGAACTCGGTGATCTCCGGGAACCGGTGGACCGGATAGACCTCCTCCTCGGGGAACTCCTCCTCACCCTCGGCCCGCTCACCCGCGTTGACCAGGACCCTCAGCCGGCCCCGGTCGCGCTCCCAGACCGAGAGCGCGGCGAAGCCGCCGCCCAGCGCCTCGCAGGCCCCCAGGGCGGCGGCTCGCCAGCACCCCCGGGGCGTCTGCGCCGCGGCCATCGTCTGCGCCAGCGAGACCACGGCGCGCAGTCGTGCGTCGTCACCACCCATTGCGCCAGTTTAGGGCGATATGGACGCCGTGATCACTCGGCGACTCCGGAGCGTGATCACTTCGCCCGTGAACGGGCACCCAGGGTCACTCCCCCGGCCAGTTCGCCTTCCGCTTCTCGTTGAACGCGGCCACGCCCTCCGCCCGGTCGCCGGAGAAGGCCACCGACCGCCACGCGGAGTCCTCGACCTCCAGGCCCGCCCGCAGGTCGAGCCCGTGCCCGAGGCGCAGCGCCCGCTTGGCCGCCCGCAGCCCGACCGGCGAGTTCGCGGCGATCCGGCCGGCCAGGGCCAGCGCCTCGGCCCGGTCCTCGCCCTCCGCCACCAGCTCGTCCACCAGACCGAGCTCGCGCGCCTCGGGGCCCGGCACCCGGCGGGCGCTGAAGATCAGCTCCGCGGCGCGCGCGGCCCCGACCCGGCGGGGCAGGAGCTGGGTGCCGCCGCCGCCCGGGATGACGCCGACGGAGACCTCGGGCAGGCCCACCAGGGCGGTCGGGTCGGCGACGATCAGGTCGCAGGACAGGGCCAGCTCGAAACCGCCGCCCAGGGCGAATCCGTGCACGGCGGCGATCGTCGGCATCGGCAGCTCCAGCACACCGGTGTAGGCGGCGCGCGCGGTGGGCCGCTGGCGCACCAGGTCGGCGTCGCTGAAGGAGTTGCGCTCCTTGAGGTCCGCGCCCACGCAGAACGCCCGCTCGTGGCTGGAGGTGAGGACGGTGACGCGTACGTCCCGGTCGGCGGCGAGCGCGTCGCAGGCGGCGGCGATCGAGCGGGCCATGTCCGTGGACACCGCGTTCATGGCCTTCGGCCGGTCGAGAACCAGCTCGGCGACGTGATCGAGCCCCGCGTGGGCCCGGACGGCGACGAACTCCCCGAACCGCTGCTCGGACGTGACGGTCATGGCTGCACCCCTGTCGGTTAACGAGCGTTACCCGACGGATCTTAGAGCTCTCCCCCGAAAGGGTGTCCGAAACAGGTCGGCCCGAGACAGGTCGGTCCGAGACACGTCAGTCCGACGCAGCAGCCCGGGACAGATCGGTCGCGGGACACGCCAGCCCGACGCAGCAGTCCGAGAACAGGCCCGCCCGAGACACGTCGGCCCGAGACACGTCAGCCCGACGCAGCAGCCCGAGAACAGGTCCGCCCGAGACAGGTTCGCCCGGGACACATCAGCCCCAGACACGTCAGTCCGAGACACGTCAGTCCGAGACGGGTCAGGACGTGCCGGCGTCAGGAACCGCGCCGGGCCAGCAGCCAGGGCTCGACCACGCCGAGGCCGCGCACCGGGCGCTGCCACATCGGCTGGAGGCCGTAGCGGTACTTCGGGACCGGGACCACATCGGCGTCCGGGCCCTCCTTCCCGGCCCGCTCGGCCGCCGCCGCGGCCTCCTCCGCCGCCCGCGCCTCGGAGACCGGGGCGTCGCCCGTACGCGTCAGCTCCTCGGCGAACGCCCCGTCGACCAGCACCGCGTCCTTGGGCGCTATCGAGGTGAGGCGGCTGGCCAGGTTCACCGTGGTGCCGAAGACATCGCCCATCCGGGTGGTGACCGTGCCGAAGGCGATGCCGACCCGGAGCGCCGGCATGGTCTCGTCCACGGTCATCGCCTCCACCAGGCGCAGCGCGATCTCGGCCGCGGTCCCCGCGTCGTCGGCGGCGAACAGGACCTCGTCGCCGAGGGTCTTGATGAGCCGGCCGCCGTGCGCCGCGACCAGGTCGGCGCAGGTGGTCTCGAAGGACTCGACCAGCTCGCCGAGCTCCTCCTCCTCCAGGCGGCGGGTGAGCCGGGTGAAGCCGACGAGGTCCGCGAAGCCCACGGCGAGGCGCCGGTCGACCATCTCGTCGTCGTCGGCCGCCTGCACGACCCGGCCCGTGGCGGCGGCCAGCTGGCGCCGCCACACGTACACCAGGAACTCCTCCAGCTCGGGCAGGAGCAGCTCGATCAGGGGGTAGGTGACCTCGGTGCGGGTCATGCCGGGCTCGGGGGGCTCGGTCAGGCCCTCCAGGAAGGAGTCGATCTGCCATTCGGCCAGCCGGGCGGTGGTCTGCCCGGTCGACCGGGCGACCTGGATCGCCATCGGCTCGCTGAGCAGCCCGGCCTCCACGAGACCGGAGAGCCGCCGCAGGGCCAGCACGTCGGCCTCGGTGAGCGCCTTCGCCTGCCCGATGTCCGCGAAGCCCATGGCCCGCCAGAAGCGGGAGGCCAGGTCCATGGAGACGCCGGCCGTGCGGGCCGCCTGGAACGGCGTGTAGCGGCGGTCGGCGCCCAGGATCAGCTGTTCCAGCCGGATCGCGAGGGGGTCGTCGGTCGGCTCGGCCGTGTGGTCGACTTCGTGGTGCGGCGTGGCGTGCACCGAGGAGTCCGGTGACTGCTGCGCGCCATCGCCGGAGGTCGTGTCGTCGACGGTCACCAGCCGCCTCCTGCCCGTTCCCTGCGCACTGCCCTGCCGATCTGTCCGCCGGTGGATCACCTCAACGATACGGCAGGTGTGCCCTACCTCACGTCCTCAGCCCACGAGGCCGGGGCGCTCCCGGTTCAGGTCAGGCCGCCCGCCACGCCCCTCAGGTGCACGATGTCGCCCGCGGAGACCGGTTCGAGCGGTCCGCCGCCGGTGGACAGGACGAGCCGCCCGTCCCCGTCGACGGCGACGGCCTCGCCGGTGAGCGTGCGGTCGCCGGGCAGCTGCGCCCGTACGGACTTGCCGAGGGTCGCGCAGCCCGCCGCGTACGCCTCCTGCACCCCGCTCGCCGCCGCGTCGCCGTCCGCGTCGCGCCAGAGCCCGTACCAGTGCTCCAGCGAGCGCAGGACGCCCCGCAGCAGCGTCTCGCGGTCGGTGGAGACGGCGCCGGCCAGGGCGAGGGAGGCGGCGGTGGGGGCGGGGAGCTCGTCGGCGCGCAGCGAGACGTTGAGGCCGATGCCGACGACGACGCCGTCGCCGGCGCGCTCGGCGAGGATGCCGCCGGTCTTGCGCTCCTGCCCCTCGACCGTGACCAGCAGGTCGTTGGGCCACTTCAGGGCCATGTCGACGCCCGCCGCGCGGGCCAGGCCGGTGGCCGCGGCGACGCCGGTGAGCAGCGGCAGCCAGCCCCAGCGCTCGGCGGGCACGTCGCCCGGGGTCAGGTAGACCGAGAAGAACAGGCCGGAGCGGGCCGGGGCGGTCCAGGTGCGCTCCAGGCGGCCGCGCCCGGCGGTCTGCTCCTCGGCGACGAGGACCGTGCCCTCGGTGAGGTCCGCCGCGCGCGCGGCGAGATCGGTGTTGGTGGAGCCGGTCGAGCCGACCACGTCGAGGGCGGTCCACAGCGAGCCGGGCCGCAGCAGTCCGCGGCGCAGCGCGGGGACGTTGAGGGGCGGCCGGTCCAGGTCCGACCAACGGCTCTGTGGCGCATCCGAAGGTGTCATGCAAGCCACCCTAGGTGTGGCAAAGGACGCACTGCCGAACCGTATCCGCGCCGATACGCTACGGCTCAGTAGCTGTTCGTCAGCAGATCAGCAGCCAAGTCGTCCCCGTGACCAGGCAGGGAGCCGCCACCCGATGTCCGAGCCGGAAGAGACCGACCTCCACACGACCGCGGGCAAGCTCGCGGACCTGCAGCGCCGCATCGACGAGGCGACCCACGCCGGGTCGGCGCGCGCGGTGGAGAAGCAGCACGCGAAGGGCAAGCTGACGGCGCGCGAGCGCGTCGACCTCCTGCTCGACGAGGGTTCCTTCGTGGAGCTCGACGAGTTCGCCCGGCACCGCTCGACCAATTTCGGCATCGAGAAGAACCGGCCGTACGGGGACGGCGTCGTGACCGGCTACGGCACGGTCGACGGGCGTCCCGTCTGCGTGTACTCGCAGGACTTCACCATCTTCGGCGGCTCGCTGGGCGAGGTCTACGGTGAGAAGATCGTCAAGGTGATGGACTTCGCGCTGAAGACCGGCTGCCCGGTCATCGGCATCAACGACGGCGGCGGCGCCCGCATCCAGGAGGGCGTCGCGGCGCTGGGCCTGTTCGCGGAGATCTTCCGGCGCAATGTGCACGCCTCGGGTGTGGTCCCGCAGATCTCGCTGATCGTCGGCCCGTGCGCGGGCGGCGCGGTGTACTCCCCCGCGATCACCGACTTCACGGTGATGGTCGACAAGACCTCGCACATGTTCATCACGGGCCCCGACGTCATCAAGACGGTCACCGGTGAGGACGTCGGTTTCGAGGAGCTGGGCGGGGCCCGTACGCACAACACCACGTCGGGCGTCGCGCACCACATGGCGGGCGACGAGAAGGACGCCGTCGAGTACGTCAAGTCGCTGCTGTCCTACCTGCCGTCGAACAACCTCTCCGAGGCCCCGGCCTTCCCGGAGGAGGCGGACCTGGCGGTCAGCGACGAGGACCGCGAGCTGGACACGCTGATCCCGGACTCGGCGAACCAGCCGTACGACATGCACACCGCGATCGAGCACGTGCTGGACGACGGCGAGTTCCTGGAGACCCAGGCCCTGTTCGCGCCGAACATCATCACCGGCTTCGGCCGGGTCGAGGGCTACCCGGTCGGCATCGTCGCCAACCAGCCCCTGCAGTTCGCCGGCTGTCTGGACATCAACGCGAGCGAGAAGGCGGCCCGCTTCGTCCGCACCTGCGACGCGTTCAACGTGCCGGTGCTCACCTTCGTGGACGTGCCGGGCTTCCTGCCGGGCGTCGACCAGGAGTACGGCGGCATCATCCGGCGCGGCGCCAAGCTGATCTACGCGTACGCGGAGGCGACGGTCCCGCTGATCACGGTGATCACGCGCAAGGCGTTCGGCGGCGCGTACGACGTCATGGGCTCCAAGCACCTGGGCGCCGACATCAACCTCGCCTGGCCGACCGCGCAGATCGCCGTCATGGGCGCGCAGGGCGCGGTGAACATCCTGCACCGCCGTACGATCGCCGCCGCCGAGGACCAGGAGGCCACCCGCGCCGAACTGATCGCGGACTACGAGGACACCCTCCTGAACCCGTATGTCGCGGCCGAACGCGGGTACGTGGACGCGGTGATCATGCCGTCGGACACCCGGGCCCACATCGTGAAGGGGCTGCGCCAGCTCCGTACGAAGCGCGAGGCGCTGCCGCCCAAGAAGCACGGCAACATCCCCCTCTAGAAAGGGTCCTGACCATGATCAAGGTCGTACGGGGCAACCCGACCCCGGAGGAACTGGCCGCCGCGCTCGCGGTCGTCCGGGCGCGTGCCGCCGCGGTGTCAGCGGCGGGCTCCAACACCCCGGAACCACCGGCCGGCTGGTCCCACCCGAGCCGGCTGGCCCGGCGCGGCCGCCACCTGCCGGGCCCGCGCGCCTGGGCCCGTACGTACTGGCCCGGATAACCGCCGGCGACGCGTGGGGCGGCGGCTGAGTACGCGTACTCAGGCGCCGCCCGAGGCCTGAGCAGCAGGATCGGATCATGCTCTGGTCCGACCCCGAGAACAAGCCCCCCGAGGAACTCCGCGACGCGGAGACGATGATGCGCCGGGCGGGACTGGTCCTGGCCCTGGCGATGGTCGTCGCGATGTTCGTCCTGGGCACCCGCTGAGCCGTTCCCGGCCCCACCGGCGACCGAGGAGCGGCGGGCCGGGGGCGGCGCCCCCGAAACGCCCCGCGTCCGTACGATGGCGCCCATGACCGCACCCCGACGCCTCGTCCTCGCCTCCGCCTCGCCCGCCCGCCTCGGCCTCCTCCGCCAGGCCGGCCTCGCCCCGGAGGTCATCGTCAGCGGCGTCGACGAGGACGCCCTCACCGCCCCCACCCCCGCCGAACTCGCCCTCGTCCTCGCCGAGGCCAAGGCGGCCGTCGTCGCCGCGCTCCCCGAGGCCGCCGGCGCCCTGGTCATCGGCTGCGACTCGGTGCTGGAGCTCGACGGACAGGCGCTCGGCAAGCCGGCCGACGCCGAGGAGGCCACCGCCCGCTGGAAGTCGATGCGCGGCCGGACCGGCATCCTGCGGACCGGGCACAGCCTGACGGACACCACGACCGGCCGCACGGTCTCGCGGACGGCGTCCACCACGGTGCGCTTCGGGGAGCCCACGGACGCCGAGGTCGCCGCCTACGTGGCCTCCGGCGAACCGCTGCACGTGGCGGGGGCCTTCACCCTGGACGGGCGCTCGGCACCGTTCGTGGAATCCATCGAGGGCGACCCGGGCAACGTCATCGGGCTCTCGCTGCCGCTGCTGCGCCGCCTGCTGGGCGAGCTGGGGATCGCGATCACCGACCTCTGGGCCTGAGGAGGGGTCAAGCCGGCGCGGGCGCGGCCGGCTGCTCGGGCTCGGGCCGCGGCTCGGCCCGGGCCGGCTCGGGTCCGTACGCCACCAGGGCGAACACGATCAGGCCGAGCGCCACCATCATCCAGGCGAACGCCGCCCAGCCGACGAGGCCGACCGTCAGCGCGCCGAGCACGCCGTGGACGACCGCGCAGCAGACCAGCACGATCCGGGCGACGCGCCCCGGAGCGCGGTCGCGGGCGCCCGCCGGCACGAGGAGCACGGCGCACAGCAGCAGGAAGGCCCCGAAGACCCCGCCGAGCACCCAGGTGCCCCTGGACATCACCTCGGGGTCCGTTCCGGCGAGGGACATCTCCTGGTTCCGCACGACCGTGCCCAGGACCACGTTGACGACCACGACGCCCACGGCCTCCGCGGCCAGCACGAGCGCGGCCAAGAAGGCCACCAGCCTGCGCACCACGACGCTCACCCCCTGTTACCAGCAGTACGTGCGACAGCGCGGACCCTACTAACGAGTAATGGCCACGACAAGAGCCATGCGCAACCCGGACCGGCCCCTACCTCTCCGGGCTTTCGTGGGTCGGGCAAAGAATTCCCCACCCCTTAGTGGAAACCCCACAAAGAATTGCGGCAGGTCGCTGCCCGTGCCGATAGAGACCTGGGCCACACCCGGTCGCTACTGTGCGGTTTCAGTACCCGGCGTACCGTGGTGCCACAAGGGATTCAGCGACTCGAGCACACTTCGAATCACACTCCGTGTGGGCAAGCTCACCATTGGGGACGGGTCGTAGGACCGTGTCGGTAGTCCCTAAACTCAGCTTGTTTCAAGGAGGGAGCCATCGTGCGCAAGGTGCTCATCGCCAACCGTGGCGAAATCGCTGTCCGTGTTGCCCGGGCCTGCCGGGACGCGGGTATCGGGAGCGTGGCCGTCTACGCCGATCCGGACCGTGACGCTCTGCACGTCCGCGCGGCCGATGAGGCGTTCGCTCTGGGCGGTGACACCCCGGCGGCCAGCTACCTGGACATCGCCAAGGTGCTGCAGGCGGCCAAGGACTCCGGGGCGGACGCGGTCCACCCGGGTTACGGCTTCCTCTCGGAGAACGCCGAGTTCGCCCAGGCCGTGCTGGACGCGGGTCTGACGTGGATCGGCCCGCCGCCGCACGCGATCCGGGACCTCGGTGACAAGGTCGCCGCCCGCCACATCGCGCAGCGCGCCGGCGCCCCGCTGGTCGCGGGCACCCCGGACCCGGTCTCGGGTTCCGAGGAGGTCGTGGCGTTCGCCGAGGAGCACGGCCTGCCGATCGCCATCAAGGCCGCCTTCGGCGGTGGCGGCCGGGGTCTGAAGGTGGCGCGGACGCTGGAGGAGATCCCGGAGCTGTACGACTCCGCCGTGCGCGAGGCGGTCGCCGCGTTCGGGCGCGGGGAGTGCTTCGTGGAGCGCTACCTCGACAAGCCGCGGCACGTGGAGACCCAGTGCCTGGCCGACACCCACGGCAACGTGGTCGTCGTCTCGACCCGGGACTGCTCGCTGCAGCGCCGCCACCAGAAGCTCGTGGAGGAGGCCCCGGCCCCCTTCCTGTCCGACGCGCAGAACGCCGAGCTGTACGCGGCGTCCAAGGCGATCCTGAAGGAGGCCGGCTACGTCGGCGCCGGCACGGTCGAGTTCCTGGTCGGCATGGACGGCACGATCTCCTTCCTGGAGGTCAACACGCGCCTGCAGGTGGAGCACCCGGTGACCGAGGAGGTCTCCGGCATCGACCTGGTCCGCGAGATGTTCCGGATCGCCGACGGGGAGGAGCTGGGCTACGACGACCCCGCCTCGCGCGGTCACTCCTTCGAGTTCCGGATCAACGGCGAGGACCCGGGCCGCGGCTTCCTCCCGGCGCCCGGCACCGTCACCCGGTTCGAGGCGCCGAGCGGTCCGGGCGTGCGGCTGGACGCGGGCGTGGAGTCCGGCTCGGTCATCGGCCCCGCCTGGGACTCGCTGCTCGCCAAGCTCATCGTGACCGGCGCGACGCGGGAACAGGCCCTCCAGCGCGCGGCCCGCGCCCTGGCCGAGTTCCGGGTCGAGGGCATGGCGACCGCCATCCCGTTCCACCGTGCGGTGGTGGCGGACCCGGCGTTCACCGCCGACCC
Organism: Streptomyces sp. 130; assembly: GCF_007096885.1. Classification (GTDB taxonomy): domain Bacteria; phylum Actinomycetota; class Actinomycetes; order Streptomycetales; family Streptomycetaceae; genus Streptomyces. The sequence continues at coordinate 164,106 of NZ_VJNO01000008.1, forward strand.
GTTCCGCGTCCACACCCGCTGGATCGAGACGGAGTTCGTCAACGAGATCAAGCCGTTCGCCGCGCCCGCCGAGGCGGAGGCCGACGAGGAGTCGGGCCGCGAGACGGTGGTCGTGGAGGTCGGCGGCAAGCGCCTGGAGGTCTCGCTGCCCTCCTCGCTCGGCATGAGCCTGGCCCGTACCGGCCTCGCGGCGGGCGCCAAGCCCAAGCGCCGCGCGGCGAAGAAGTCCGGCTCGGCCGTCTCCGGCGACACCCTCGCCTCCCCGATGCAGGGCACGATCGTGAAGATCGCCGTGGAGGAGGGCCAGGAGGTCAAGGAAGGCGACCTGATCGTCGTCCTGGAGGCCATGAAGATGGAGCAGCCGCTGAACGCGCACCGCTCCGGCACGGTCAAGGGTCTGGCCGCCGAGGTCGGCAGCTCGATCTCCTCGGGCGCCGTCATCTGCGAGATCAAGGACTGACCCCGCCTCTTCGCCGCCGGTGCCCCGGTCATGTCGTCGGACGTGACCGGGGCACCGGCGCATTCGGGGGACGGCGGCCACCCGCGCGATGGCATCCTGGAGACCGGGGAGACAGGAGGGACCGCACGATGGCGACGAGCCAGGCAGGGGCACCGGCCCGGCCCATGCGTGCCGACGCGCGCCGCAACTACGGCCGGCTGCTGGCGGAAGCCCGTGCCGCCTTCGCGGAACACGGCACCGACGCGTCCCTGGAGGACGTCGCCCGGCGCGCGGGGGTGGGCATCGGCACGCTGTACCGGCACTTCCCGAGCCGGCACGCGCTGATGAGCGCGGTCTTCCAGGAGGCGGTGACCGCCCTGATCACCCGCTCCCGCGAACTGGCCGGCTCGGACCGGCCGTGCGCCGCGCTGGTGGAGTGGCTGGGCGCGATCGTCACCCACGCGGGCGAGTACCGCGGTGTGGCCCAGGCCCTCATGTCCACCTGCCGCGACGAGACTTCGGCCCTGGCCCGCTGCAACACCCCGCTGCGCGAGGCGGGTTCGACGCTCCTGGACCGCGCCCAGTCGTCGGGGGCGGTGCGGCCGGACGTCTCCATAGACGACCTGATGCAATTGACGAACGCGATCGCCCTGGCGGCGGAGCAGTCCCCGGACGACCCGGGACTCGCCGCCCGCCTGCTGAGACTGACGCTACGGGGCCTGGCGAACTCAAGCCCCACCGATGGCGGATCAAGCCCCTCCGGCGATTGAGGAGCGGCGGTCCGTGGCGACAGCGCCCCCGGGCTACCGCCGCCGCAGATCCGCCACCCGCGCCCGCTCCCGGTCACCGGCCCCCGGCTCCCCGAGCGCCCGCAACCCCTGCCCCTGCCCCTGCGTACGCCGCTGCCCGGGCAGCGGCATCTCGCGCCGGGCGGGCCGCCCGCCCGCGCCCGGGTCCGCGGCCGACGAGGCCGCGGACGTCCCGCCTCCCGCGACAGCGATCCGTACGCCCTGGTCCGCCAGCGCCTGCAGCTCCGCCGCCGACCGGTCGTCATGCGCGGCGGGCTCGTCGGTCACCAGATGGGTGATGAGGTCCGTCGGCACGGTCTGGAACATGGTGTCGGAGCCGAGCTTCGTGTGGTCCGCGAGGACCACCACCTCCGCCGCGGCCTGCACCAGCGCCCGGTCCACGCTCGCGGAGAGCATGTTGGACGTGGAGAGCCCGCGCTCGGCGGTGAGCCCGCTCCCGGACAGGAACGCGCGGGAGACCCGCAGCCCCTGGAGGGACTGCTCGGCCCCACTGCCCACGAGGGCGTAGTTGGAGCCGCGGAGGGTGCCCCCGGTCATCACCACCTCCACCCGGTTGGCATGGGCCAGCGCCTGGGCGACGAGCAGGGAGTTGGTGACGACGGTCAGGCCGGGGACGCGCGCGAGCCGGCGGGCCAGCTCCTGCGTGGTCGTACCGGCACCGACGACGATGGCCTCGCCCTCTTCGACCAGGCCGGCGGCCAGGTCGGCGATGGCCGTCTTCTCCGCGGTGGCGAGATGGGATTTCTGCGGAAAGCCGGACTCCCGCGTGAAACCGCCCGGCAAGACCGCACCGCCGTGCCGGCGGTCGAGGAGTCCTTCTGCCTCCAGCGCCCGCACGTCCCGCCGTACGGTCACTTCGGAGGTCTGGACGACGCGGGCGAGCTCACGGAGCGATACCGCCCCGTTGGCGCGCACCATTTCGAGGATCAACTGACGACGTTCTGCAGCGAACACGAAACTGACAGTAACGTGACCGCGCGAGACTTTTCAGCAGTTTGCGCCGAATTGCAGAAGTTGCATATACAGCCGGTCACCAAGTGGTATAGGAGGCCGCCTTGTTGTCGCCTCCTGATCGAACGCCGTCGCGGGACGCCCGACTTGGCGGGAGTTGCCGGGGATTGCCGGGCAGCGGGCCCGGGTCCCCGGCCCCGTCACGCCTCGCCCGTGCGCTTACGGCTGTGCAACTGGCGGGCCACTTCGGCGATCGATCCCGACAGGGACGGGTACACAGTGAAGGCGTTTGCGATCTGCTCGACCGTCAGATTGTTGTCGACGGCGATCGAGATCGGGTGGATCAGCTCGCTGGCCCGGGGGGCGACGACGCAGCCGCCGACCACGATGCCGGTGCCGGGGCGGCAGAAGATCTTGACGAAGCCGTCCCGGATGCCCTGCATCTTGGCGCGCGGATTGCGCAGCAGCGGCAGCTTGACGACCAGCGCCTCGATCTTGCCCGCGTCGACGTCCGCCTGGGTGTAACCGACGGTGGCGATCTCCGGGTCGGTGAAGACGTTGGAGGACACCGTCTTGAGGTCCAGCGGGGCCACCGCGTCGCCGAGGAAGTGGTACATCGCGATGCGGCCCTGCATGGCGGCGACGGAGGCGAGCGCGAAGACGCCGGTGACGTCGCCGGCCGCGTAGACGCCGGGTGCGCTGGTGCGGGAGACCTTGTCGGTCCAGACGTGCCCGGAGTCCTTGAGCCGGACGCCGGCCTCCTCCAGCCCCATGCCCGCGGTGTTCGGGATGGCGCCGACGGCCATCAGGCAGTGCGTGCCGGAGATGACCCGGCCGTCGGCGAGGGTCACCTCGACCCGGTCGCCGACGCGCTTGGCGGACTGGGCGCGGGAGCGGGCCATGACGTTCATGCCGCGCCGCCGGAACACGTCCTCCAGGACGGCCGCCGCGTCGGGGTCCTCGCCGGGCAGCACCCGGTCGCGGGAGGAGACGAGCGTGACGCGCGAGCCGAGGGCCTGGTAGGCGCCGGCGAACTCGGCGCCGGTCACACCGGAGCCGACGACGATGAGCTCCTGGGGCAGCTCGTCGAGGTCGTAGACCTGGGTCCAGTTCAGGATGCGCTCGCCGTCCGGCTGCGCGTCCGGGATCTCCCGGGGGTGGCCACCGGTCGCTATCAGCACGGCGTCCGCGGTGAGCGTCTCCTCCGTGCCGTCGGCGGCCGTGACGACCACCTGGCGGGAGCCGTCGGCGGCCTGGAGGCCCTCCAGACGGCCGCGTCCGCGCATGACGCGGGCGCCGGCGCGGGTGACGGAGGCGGTGATGTCGTGGGACTGCGCGAGCGCCAGGCGCTTGACGCGGCGGTTGACCTTCCCCAGATCGACGCCGACCACACGCGCGGCCTGCTCCAGGTGCGGGGTGTCGTCCGCGACGATGATGCCCAGCTCCTCGTAGGAGGAGTCGAAGGTGGTCATCACCTCGGCCGTCGCGATCAGGGTCTTCGAGGGCACGCAGTCGGTGAGGACGGACGCGCCGCCGAGGCCGTCACAGTCGACGACGGTCACCTCCGCGCCGAGCTGGGCGCCCACCAGGGCCGCCTCGTACCCGCCGGGTCCGCCGCCGATGATCACGATCCGGGTCACGAAAAGTCCGCCTCGCGTTTCTCGTCCCACGGCCGTCTGCTGCCCCGGCCGGGGTCCGGGGGATCGCCCCGGGGGAATGCAGTACGTACTTCATTGTCCCGCACGCGCCAAGGTGATTCTCCCCGGGGCCCTCCATACGTGCGCCGGGGCGCACGGCGCACGGGTGCGGCGGACGCGTCCGCCCCGGTTCGCGCCTCCCCTCGGGGGGCGTTCCCCGCAGGAACCGGCGTGCCCGCCGCCACCTCCCGTACCCTCGATCCCATGTCGCTCTACGCCGCGTACGCCGGCAACCTCGACGCGCGGCTGATGACGCGCCGCGCCCCGCACTCTCCGCTGCGCGGCACCGGCTGGCTGAACGGCTGGCGGCTGACCTTCGGCGGCGAGCAGATGGGCTGGGAGGGCGCGCTGGCCACCGTGGTGGAGGCGCCCCGCTCGCAGGTGTTCGTCGCCCTGTACGACCTGGCGCCCATGGACGAGGACTCCATGGACCGCTGGGAGGGCGTCGGCCTCGACATCTACCGGCGCATGCGCATCCGGGTGCACACGCTGGACGGCGAGGAGCCGGCCTGGATCTATGTGCTCAACGGTTACGAGGGCGGCCTGCCGTCCGCCCGTTATCTGGGCGAGATCGCGGACGCGGCCGAATCGGCGGGCGCGCCGCACGACTACGTGATGGAACTGCGCAAGCGACCCTGCTGACGGGCCGCCCCGTCGCCGGTCCGATTGTCGGAAGACACAAACGAATCCCGCAAGACTCTGTGCGGGGGGATCTACGCGCGTAGGGATTCAGCGGTTACGCTCATCCGCGTGAACGCATCAGTTATTCCGGACCACATCCAGGGCGACCCGTACGCCGCCGCCGCCGACGCCGCCGCCCGCCTGCGCGAGCTGACCGGTGCCGAGACTCACGACGTCGCCCTCGTGATGGGCTCCGGCTGGGCGCCGGCCGCTGCCGCGCTCGGCGTTCCGGCGGCCGAGTTCCCCGTGACCGCCCTGCCCGGCTTCCCCGCGCCCGCCGTCGAGGGCCACGGCGGCACGATCCGCTCGCACGTGATCGGCGACAAGCGCGCCCTGGTGTTCCTTGGCCGCACGCACTACTACGAGGGCCGGGGCGTCGCCGCCGTCGCGCACGGGGTCCGCACGGCGGTCGCCGCGGGGTGCCGGACGGTCGTCCTGACGAACGGCTGCGGCGGCCTGCGCGAGGGCATGCGCCCCGGCCAGCCGGTCCTGATCAGCGACCACATCAACCTGACGGCGGCGTCGCCGATCGTCGGCGCGAACTTCGTGGACCTGACCGACCTGTACTCGCCGCGCCTGCGCGCGCTGTGCAAGGAGGTGGACGCGACGCTCGAAGAGGGCGTCTACGTGCAGTTCCCCGGCCCGCACTACGAGACCCCGGCCGAGATCGGCATGGTCCGCGTGATGGGCGGCGACCTGGTCGGCATGTCCACGGTCCTGGAGGCGATCGCGGCCCGCGAGGCGGGTGCCGAGGTCCTCGGCATCTCCCTGGTGACGAACCTGGCGGCGGGGCTGAGCGGGGAGCCGCTGAACCACGAGGAGGTCCTTCAGGCGGGGCGCGATTCCGCGACGCGGATGGGGTCCCTGCTGGCCCGGGTGCTGGACCGGATCTGAGGTTGTCCTGGGGGCGCCGCCCCCAGACCCCCGCTCCTCGATCGCCGGAGGGGCTTACAGGTAGCGCACACGAAAGGCACCCCGTGACGACACCCCCGGACCTCCTCGCCCGCGCCGGCGCCTGGCTGGCGGAGGATCCCGACCCCGACACCCGCGCAGAGCTCGCCGGGCTCATCGCCGCCGAGGACACCGACGAGCTCACCGCCCGCTTCGCGGGCACGCTGCAGTTCGGCACCGCCGGGCTGCGCGGCGAGCTCGGCGCGGGCCCGATGCGCATGAACCGCTCCGTGGTCATCCGCGCCGCCGCCGGCCTCGCCGCGTACCTGAAGGGTCAGGGGCAGGCCGGCGGGCTGGTCGTCATCGGCTACGACGCCCGCTACAAGTCCGCCGACTTCGCCCGGGACACCGCCGCGGTGATGACCGGCGCCGGCCTCCGCGCGGCGGTCCTCCCCCGCCCGCTGCCCACCCCCGTGCTCGCGTACGCCATAAGGCACCTGGGCGCCGTCGCCGGCGTCGAGGTGACCGCCAGCCACAACCCGCCCCGCGACAACGGCTACAAGGTCTACCTCGGCGACGGCTCGCAGATCGTGCCGCCGGCGGACGGCGAGATCGCCGCGGCCATCGCGGCGGTCGGCCCGCTGGCCGCCGTGGACCGCCCGGAGACCGGCTGGGAGACCCTGGGCGACGAGGTCCTGGACGCCTACCTGACCCGTACGGACGCCGTGCTCGGCGCCGGCTCGCCGCGCACCGCCCGCACCGTGTACACCGCGATGCACGGCGTCGGCACCTCGGTCCTCACCGCCGCGTTCGACCGGGCCGGCTTCCCCGCGCCCGTGCTCGTCGCGGAGCAGGCCGAGCCGGACCCCGCTTTCCCCACCGTGGCCTTCCCCAATCCGGAGGAGCCCGGGGCGATGGACCTCGCGTTCGCCACCGCGCGCCGCGTGAACCCGGACCTCGTCATCGCCAACGACCCGGACGCGGACCGGTGTGCCGTCGCCGTGCCGGACCCGGCGGCGGACGGCGGCTGGCGGATGCTGCGGGGCGACGAGGTCGGCGCGCTGCTCGCCGCGCACCTGGTGCGCCGGGGCGCGACCGGCGTGTTCGCGGAGTCCATCGTCTCGTCCTCGCTGCTGGGCCGGATCGCCGGGAAGGCGGGCCTGGGTCACGAGGAGACCCTGACGGGCTTCAAGTGGATCGCCCGCGTCGAGGGGCTGCGTTACGGCTACGAGGAGGCGCTCGGCTACTGCGTGGACCCGGAGGGGGTCCGCGACAAGGACGGCATCACGGCCGCGCTGCTCGTCGCCGAGCTCGCCTCCGTACTGAAGGAGCAGGGGCGTACGCTCCTGGACCTGCTGGACGACCTCGCGCTCGAACACGGGCTGCACGCGACCGACCAGCTGTCGGTGCGGGTCGAGGACCTGTCCGTCATCGCGGACGCGATGCGCCGGCTGCGCGAGCAGCCGCCGGCCGCCCTGGCGGGGTTGCCCGTGACCTCGGCCGAGGACCTGTCGCGCGGCGCGGACCGGCTGCCGCCGACCGACGGGCTCCGCTACCGGCTGGACGGCGCCCGGGTGATCGTCCGCCCGAGCGGCACCGAGCCGAAGCTGAAGTGCTATCTGGAGGTCGTGGTGCCGGTCGGCTCGGCCGCCGGGCTGCCGGCCGCCCGGGCCCGGGCGGCGGAACTGCTGAACGGCATCAGGCGCGACCTGGCGGCAGCGGCCGGGATCTGATCCGGGCGGCCGGACCGCCCGGACCGGGCCCCGGGCGCGGGGTCATCCGAAGCGGCCGTTGACGTAGTCGGCGGTCCGGCTGTCCTGCGGGCGGTGGAACATGTCGTCGGTCAGACCGTGCTCGACGATGACGCCCGGGGTGCCCTGTTCGGCGAGGAAGAACGCGCAGCGGTCGGAGACCCGGGCGGCCTGCTGCATGTTGTGGGTGACGATCACGATGGTGACGTCCTCGCGGAGTTCGGCGATGGTCTCCTCGATGCGCCGGGTGGAGGTCGGGTCGAGCGCGGAGCAGGGCTCGTCCATCAGCAGCACCCGGGGCCGTACCGCCAGCGACCTGGCGATGCACAGGCGCTGCTGCTGGCCGCCGGAGAGCGCACCGCCCGGCTGGCGGAGCCGGTCCCTGACCTCGCGCCAGAGCCCGGCCCTGGTCAGGCACTCCTCGACGAGGTCGTCCTTGCCGCCCTTCGCGGCCTTGATGCCGTTGAGCTTCAGTCCGGCCAGGACGTTGTCGTACAGGGACATCGCGGGGAAGGGGTTGGGCTTCTGGAAGACCATGCCGATCTCGCGGCGGGCCCGGGTGATGCGGCGGCCCCGGTCGTAGATGTCGTCGCCGTCGAGGAGCACCCGCCCGGCCAGGGAGGCGGAGCCGACCAGTTCGTGCATCCGGTTGAGGATGCGCAGGAAGGTCGACTTGCCGCAGCCCGAGGGGCCGATGAGAGCGGTGACCTGTCGGGCGGGCATCGCGAGCGAGACCCGGTCCAGGACCTTGTGGTCGCCGAACCAGGCCGAGACCTCCTCGGCCTCCAGGGTGGCGGGCGCGGCGGTGACGGTGCGGGCGACGGCGGTCCGGTACAGCGCTTCGGTCATGGCGTTCGGTCAACTCCTGGAATTTCAGAGCAGGTTGGGGAGCAGGCGGGTGGCGGCGCCGGAGACGGCGAGGCCGAGGGCGAGCAGCACGGGCCCGGCGGCGATCCAGGTCTGCCAGCTGCCCCAGACGCGGTACAGCCAGACGGTGAGGAGCGCGGCGATCAGCAGGGCCTGCGACCAGAGGAAGACCGCGAGCCAGGCGCCGGTCTCCCGGCCGAGCGCCTCTTCCGCCGCGCCGGTCCAGCCGAGGCGGAGGGCCCGGGGCGGGTTCGGCTGGACCGGGGTGGTGAGGTCGGCGTCCACGTAGAGCACCCCGCTGGGGGTGTACGGGCCGCCGGAGGCGGTGACGAGGGTCAGCCGGCCCCGGGTGCCGGCGGGTTCGGGGAGGGGGTCGCCGGACCGACGTACGCCCAGCACCCGGTAGACGGCCTTGCCCTGGCCGGTCGTCACCTCGATCGTCGCCCCGGCGGGGAGCTTGCCGAGGGCGTGGAAGGGGCTGCCGTAGCCCCACTGCCTGCCCATGACGACGCTGGTCCCGGCCTGGCCGGGCAGCGGGGTGTCGCGGCGGTGCCCGGGCCCGGACATGAGGACCCCGGAGGTGGTGCCCTCGCCGACGACCTCGCGCAGTCCGAGCGCCGGGATGCGCAGCAGGGCGACGGGGGCGCCCGGGGCGAGGGCCTTGCCGTCGTAGGTGCGCTGGCCCACCGGTGCGGTGCCGAGGGCGAGTTGCTTGCGCAGTTCGGCGTAGCCGGTCCGCTGGTCGCGGGCGTGCTGGAGGTGGCCGACGACGGTGAGGTTGGCCGCGAAGCCCAGGAGTACGGCGGCGAGCACGCAGAGCGCCGCTCCCGCCAGGGCGAGGCCGGGACGGGCGGGCGGGGTGGCGGGCCCCGTCGCGGGCGGGGGTGTGGCGGGCGGGGCGGGGGTCACCGGTGGGGGCGGCGGAGTCAGCACGGTGGTCACGGCGGATGCGCTCCTCGCAGGACGGGCACGGGGTGGGCGGGGGGGGGGCGGAACCTTGCCCCGCCCCCCGGGGTTTCAGAACCGGAGCAGGCCCTTGCGGCGGGCGTGCGTCACGAACGCCGTGCCGAGCCCGCAGAGCGCGAGTGCGGCGGCACCGAGTGCGAGGGCGCTGGTGCCGGTGGAGGCGAGCGAGCCGGTGGCGCCGCCGCCGCCCGTGGAGCCGCCGGAGTCCGCGCCGCCGGAGCCCCCGCCGTCCGCCCCGTCCGTCGTACCGCCGTCGGCGGAGGTGGCGGAGCCGCTCGGATCGGCTCCGGGGTCCGGGGCGTCGCCGACGCTGTACATGAACTCGACGGTGTGGCCGTCCGCCTTGTCCTCGGTGAGGCTGAGCGTGTACGAGCCGTCCTCGCTGTCCTCCGGCACGGTGAACGCGTAGGCGGTGACGGTCCCCTGGCCGTCGGCGGTGGCGTCGGGGAAGGCGGCCTCGCTGTCGGCGAGGGTGACCTTGACCGTGGCACCCCCGGTGTAGCCGCGCGCGGTGAGCAGGACCTTCTGGCCCGGGGTGAGCGTCGGGTTGACGTCCAGGGCGGTGCCGTCCGCGTCGGTGGCGTCGAGGTCGGGGGACGCGGTGGGGGTCGGGCCGGGGCTGCCGGTGTCGTCCGGGTCCGGCGAGGGCGAGGAGCTGGGCGCGGTCACGGTGTACGCGACGGCCTCGGAGACGGACGCGGCGTACGCGGCCGTGTCGGCCGGGGCGAAGGAGGCGGTGAGGGTGTGGGCGCCCTGGGCGAGCGCGGCGGTCTTCAGCGTGGCGGTGCCGGAGGCGGTGTCCGCGGTGCCGAGCTCGGTGGTGCCGTCCAGGAAGGTGACCTTGCCGGCCGCCGCGGCGGGCGTGACGGCCGCGGTCAGGGTGACCTCGGCGCCGGCGGGCGCGGTGGTGGCGGGGGCGGCGGTGAGGGTGGTGGTGGTCGCGGCGACGGGCGCCTGCACGGCCCAGGAGTCACCGGTGACCACGACCTTCGCGGCGAAGTACTGCCCGCCCACGTTGCCCGTGGTGCGGCACATCAGCCGGATGTCGTAGGTGCCGTCGAGCGACCCGGTGGGAATCCAGGCGCGCACCAGCGACTCCAGTGACTTGCCCGCCAGGATGTCCGCGCCGAACGGCCCCTGGTCGAAGGGGGCCCCGACCGTCGTCTTGCCCAGCGTGACGGTTCCGCCGGTCGGCTTGGCCAGGACCAGCGACACCTGTGCGGCGTTCGTGGACGGGCAGGGGCCGTCCGTCGTCACCCGGGGGAACGTCGGGTTGTCGGCGATCTTGCCGGACGTCACGGGAAGGGTCAGCTTGCCCAGCACGTCCTCGGCGTGCGCGGACGGCGCGAGCCCGAGGACGGTCGCGGCGGCGGCGAGCAGGAGAGAGCAGCACAGCAGCAGCGCCGCGGGCGTTCTCGGTGGTGCGAGGTGTCGCATGGTGGTCGGTCCCCCCAAGGGATGTGGTGGTGGATACGCCGGGGGGCCGGGCACCCACGGGGTGCCCGGCCGTCGCGCGGTGGTGAGGTGGTGGTCAGCTCTCGCCCTTGAGGGTCGTGGCGCCGCAGGTGGCGATGGTGCCGAAGCCGTAGGTGTTGATCACGGCGGACTGCAGGCAGACCTTGGACGAGGTCCCGACGAAGGCGGCGGCGATCACCGGGTCGCCGAGCTTCGCGGTCGGGACGACGTTGTAGACGTCACGGTTGAAGGGGAAGGCGGTGTTGAGCGTGCCGTCGGCCAGCTGGGGGTCCACACCGTCGATCGAACCGAGCACGGCGGAGCCGCGCCGGTCGACGACGCCGTCGATCTCGTTGCCCTGGGCGATGTACTGGGCGATGGAGTACGGGGCGATGTCGCCCGCGCTGTCCAGCGCCTCGCCGTTGTGCTCCTGGACCGTGTCGTCGACGCAGGAGCCGAAGGTGTCCTCGGTCAGGCCGAGCTGGGCCAGGAAGAAGGAGCGGGTGCCGGAGCCCGCCTGCGGCAGCAGCGGGGTCAGCGCCACACCGTTGAGGGTGGTCGTGTCACAGGTGTAGATGGAGACGAGCTGGGCCTTCGTGAGCGCCTTGGGCAGGGCGCTGTCGGAGCGGACGGCGAAGGTGACCGCGTCCTTGGCGAACGGAATCCAGGTCAGGTCCGTCGAGGAGGTGTCCGCGACGCCGCGCGAGGAACGCGCGAAGTCCAGGCATCCGGTGTTGTTGTCGACGGCGTTGCGCAGCGCGTTGATACCGGCCGAGGAACCGTTCGGCCGGGGGATCTGACAGCCCGTGGCACGGGTCTTGATGGTGGCCGAGCCGGTGGCGTCGTACGAGGCGATCAGCGTGCCGCTGTCGACCGCGTCGCCGAGGCCGTTGACGACGTCCTGCGTGGTGTCGGAACCGACACCCGCGAGGACCCGGTACTGGCCGGCGGGCGGGTTGGCGAAGGCCGGGGCGGCCATGGTGCCGAGGGCGATGGCTGCGGCGCCGGCGACGGCACCGATGCGTGCGCGGGACTTGACGTTCACTTCTGTTCTCCTCCGTGGTTACGGATACGAGGAATGGAAGGAATGGACGTTCAAGAAATTCGAGCAGGGTTCGGAATTCTGCAGAATTCGAATCCCTTTGCCGCCGACCCGTCGGCCGGCCACCGATTACCTTTCCGGATTCTCATATCGGCGACCACCAACGGCGACGGTTGATCAGGTTACGAATTCCTGTACGAGGTGACACCGGGGGAACTCAGTCCGCCCGGACGGCCTTCCGCAGCGAGAGGCGCAGCAGGACCGGGCCGCAGAGGGCGGCGGCGCCGCCCGCGACCAGGACGCCGAGCAGGACCCAGCGGATGATGCCGAGGACCGTGGCGGGTGTCAGGCCGGCGGACCGGGCGGCGACGTTCTGCTCGGCGGGGTCGCCCGGTCCGCCGGCCGCCTGGGCCGGTGCCCGGGACGCGTCGGGGTCCGCCCCTCCCCCGCCCGCGTCCGCCGCGCCGCCCGCGCCGCCGCCCGCTCCCCCGGAGCCGCCGGACGAGCCCGACGAGCCCGTGGCGCCCGAGGTACCGCCGGTGCTCCCCGGGCCCGACGCCGGGCCGGTGTCCGGGTCACCGGCCGCCGGCCCCGGGTTCTGGAGCCGGTCGGCGGCGGCGAGCGCCCGGGTGCGGAGGGCGGCGGGCAGGGGGGCGTAGCCCGGTGGGAGCTGGCCGGGGGACAGGCCCGGGGTCTGGCCGGCGCCGGCCGCGTACCGGATGAGGGCGGCGTAGTCCTCGCGGTCGGCCGCCGGGAGGGTCGGGTAGGCCGCCGCGTAGACCACCGCGGCGAGCGGGTAGGCCGTTCCCCGGGCGACGCCGGGTGACGGGTCGAGCACGCCCGGCACGGCGGAGTCCTTCATCGCCGCGACGCCGGCCAGCACGGACGCGTCGGTGGGCGCCACGAAGCGGCCGTCGGCGTTGCGCAGGGCCGCCGTCTGCAGCCCGTAGCGCTCGGCCGAGGCGAGGTCGACGAGGGCCAGGACCATGCGCTGGCCGGCCAGGGGCTGGGTGTTCACGAGCTTGGCCGGGGTGCCGTTTCCGCCCAGCGCGGCGGTCGTCGTGGCCCCGTTGTTGCCGCGCCGGGCGCGCAGAGCGCCCTCGTGCATGTCCTGGACGTACGGCGCGACCTCCGTGGTCCCGTACTCCAGCACCTCGTCTCCGATCGTCACCGATGTGCGGGTCGGATCGGCCTTGGGGAAGTCGGACACGGTGGTGTCCGTGGCCAGCCCCAGCTCCTCGAAGTACGGGTTGATCTTCGTGCCCCAGGGGTCCGGGGTGCCGGAGAGGAATTCCCTGGCCTCGGTGTCGGACCTGAGCCATTCCCAGACCAGTGCGGACGTGTCGGAGCTCTCCAGCTGCACCATGAGACTCATGGGCGCGGGCGAGTTCGTCTTCCAGTCCGCGAATGCGGGATTCAGCTGCTGGAATTCCGGGTCGTGGAAAAGGCTGAGGGGATTCTTCGCGATGTGCTCGGGAACCGTTCTCCGGCCCCGGGTCACATCCTTCTGGTAGGAGGAGGTGAGCATTTTCGCGACGAGCCGGGGAGTGAGTTTCATGCTGGCGAGCTGCCCGCTGCCCGGCATCTCGACGAAGAAGCCGATGGCGAGTCCGCCGGCGGCCAGCGGTGCGTGCACGGGGGTCCCGGCCGCTCCGCCGCCCTCGGCCGGTGCCACCGTGAACGCCAGTCCGGGCGCTCCGGAGCGCGGCTGGGCGATCGTCTCCCGGGCGTACTCCTCACCGCCCTGGGTGAAGGCGAACTTCGCCCCGCCCTTCGCCGAGCAGACCGCCGGCTGCCAGGAGCTCATCGCGTCGGTGACCAGTTCCGATCCGATCACCCGCCGCTCGGCCCGGTCGGCCGGGCAGGTGTCGCCGACCGGGAGGAAGTCCAGCGGGACGACCATGCGGGTCGCCCAGTTGGAGGCGCTCAGCGGGGAGGAGCGCAGCTCCGTCGTCGCGCTGTGCACGCCGTCGGTGTCCGTGTCGCCGCGCGGCACGATCACCAGCCAGCAGGACCGTCCGGTGACCTTGCCCTGCTTCGTCACCGGCTCGCCGCAGCCGAGCTGGGACGCCTCCCGCAGGGTCTGCACCGCGAAGGTGAACTCGCCGGTGCCGTCCTGGTGGGTGATGGCGTACGGCTCCTCGTTGGTGTCCAGCGAGCTGAAGTAGGTCCAGTCGCGCGAGCCCGTGGTCGGCTTCCCGCCGTCCGCGGGCCGGAAGGGTACGTAGGACTCGAAGGTGCCGTTGTCGACGTACTGCGTCTCGGCGGGGTCGGCGACCGAGAGCTGGCGCAGATTGGTGAAGCCGGAGGAGGCTCCCGGGTTCTGCGCCGCGCCGAACTGGCACTGCTCGCGGGTGGGGCCGGTCTCGTCGTCGCCCCAGCACTGCATGAGCTGGAGGTAGTCGCCCCGGAAGCCGGTCTGCGTCGGCTTCCCTCCGGTCCAGGTGATCCGTATCCCCTGGGCGCGCAGGTTCTTCGTCTGCCCCACCGTGACCCTCAGGTCCGAGAAGTCGTTGAACTGCCCCTTCTTCCCGCTCACCGTCACCGCTGAGTCGGAGTCGGAGCCGGAGTCGGCGCGGGCGGGGGCCGTGGTGGCCGGCAGCGGCAGCAGGGCGATCACCAGCGCTGCGAGCAGGGCGCCGATCCCGGTCGTGACCCGTATGCGGTTCATCGCCCTCCTCCCGTGCGGCGGCCACGCGCGGCGAGGGCCCGCGCGACGAGGGGTGGTCCGACGACCACGCCGAGGAGCAGCAGGCCGGAGAGCGCCATCAGCGCGCCGCGCAGCCCGAGCGAGTCGCCGGCGGCGAGGGTGACGGGGTTGCCGACGACGGAGGCGTCGCCGCCCTGGCCGCCGCCGGTGGCGTCGAGGAGTTCCCCGGTGTCGGGGTCGACCGCGCCGGTGGCCGCGCCGCCCGCCGCCGCACCGCCGTCGGCCGCCGCCCCGCCGGTCGCCGTGCCGCCCGTGGAGCCGCCGCCCGTGACGCCGCCCGTACCGCCGGTGCCGCCGGAGCCACCGCCCGTACCACCGCCGGTGCCGCCGCCTCCGGAGGCGCCGCCGGTCGCGGAGGAGCTGACCCGGGTCTGCTGCTTGGCGCCCGCCGTGCCGTCCGAGCACTGGGTGCGACCGCGCTTGTCGCAGTCCTTGGGATACGGGGCCTTCTTGGCCAGGGTGTTGGAGCCGTCCGCGGAGAACGTGGGGTTGCGGCACTTCGTGATGTCGACGCTCGACGCGGGCGCGCCGGGGATGCGGCGCACCTGGTTGAAGCCCGCCTGGACGAGGTTCTTCGGCAGCGGCGAGTATCCGAGCTCCTCGGCCTGCTGCTGGCCCTCGCAGAGGAAGTAGTTGGCGAAGGTGCCGAGGGTGCGGCCCTTGGCCGTGGTGAAGGGGGCCTCCGCGGCCGTGGGCACGATCATGTAGCTGTACGAGGAGAGCGGGTAGGCGCGGCGGTCGCCGGAGCGGTAGACGCCGTCGAGGATCTGGGTGAGGTAGTTCTCGGAGCCCTTGTCCTCGTTGATCCGGGCCTTCAGCAGGGCGACGGCGACGCTGGAAGCGGTCGGTTCGACGTAGTAGCCCGAGGCGTTGAGCATCTTGGCGACCGGGAAGCCGGTCTTGATCGCGTACGAGTACTCGACGTAGGTGATCGCCCCCTCGGCGTGCCCCTGCTTGGTGTAGCCGGAGACGCCGAGCGAGCCGGACTTGGCGATGGTGGAGGAACCGGGCACCACGGGGAAGTACGAGGTCATCCCGCAGGGGGTGGAGCGCCCGGCGCGCCGGCAGTACGCGTCCCACAGCCCGGCGTGCTCCTTGGCCAGCCAGGTGGTGAGCTGGGCGGTCGTCCCGGAGCCGTCGGAACGCACCACGGGGATGATGCGGCGGGCGGGCAGCGCGAGCCCCGGGTTGTCCGCCTTGATCTCGGGGGCGTTCCACATGGTCAGCGTCCCGGTGAAGATCTTGGTGATGACCTCGCCGGAGAGCCGCAGGTTGGTGACCTTCTTGCCGCCGATCTTCAGGTTGTACATGAAGGCCGTGCCGCCGGCGACGATCGGCATGTACGCGTATCCGCGCTTGGGCGGGGCGTCGCGCATCCCGGCCTCGGTGAGCCCGTACGGGATCTCGGAGACGGCGAAGTCGGCGGTGCCGTTCTTGAACTGCTCGCGGCCCACGGAGGAGCCGACCGCCGCGTAGTTGACCGTCATGCCGTTGTTGGCGGAGACGTTGCGGCGCCACTGGTCGAGCGCGTTGGAGCTCCAGGTGGAGCCGCCGCCGCTGATCTTCGTGTATCCGGCCGCCTGGGCGGGTGGCTGGTGCAGGGCGAGCAGCGCGCACACCAGTGCCGCCACCGCCGTGGTCAGTCGGGAGACGGTTGCCGGTCTCACTGGTCACTCACTCCTGTGTCGGTGGATATCGGCCGGGCCGGGGCCGGGGGCTCGGGGGACCGGGCCGCGAAGCGCTCGGCGTCCCGGCGCGACGCCAGGACCCGGCGGTGTTCCTGGCGCCTGCTCAGCTGGCCGGGGCCGCGCCCGCCGATGACGCGGGCGATGACGAACAGCACGAGGACCAGGGCCATCAGGACGGCCGCCGTGCCGAAACCGCGGGCGATCATGGTGGGTTCGGGTGACTTGACGAACTCGAAGGTGGCCAGCGGCAGCGAGACCTGGGGCCCGGAGAGCGGATCGCCGTTGATCTCGGCGGTGAATCCGGCGGTGAGCAGCACGGGCGAGGTCTCGCCGACGCCGCGTGCGGTGCCGAGGATGACGGAGGTGGTCAGTCCGGACCGGGCGGTGGGCAGCACGACGTGCCAGACGGTGCGCCAGCGGGAGGTGCCCAGCGCGTACGCGGCCTCCCGCAGGGTGCCCGGGACCAGCCGGATCACCACGTCCGCGGCCCGGATGATGATCGGCAGCATCATCACGGCGAGCGCGAGGGAGGCGGCGAGCCCGGACCGGTCGAGCCCGAGGGCCAGGATCACCGTCGCGTAGACGAAGAGCCCTGCGACGACGGACGGCAGCGCGGTCATCGCCTCGACGACCGTGCGCACGAAGCGGGCGAAGCGGCCCGGGACCTCGTTGAGGAAGACCGCGCAGACCATGCCGCTGGGGACGGTCAGGGCCAGGGCGATCGTGATCTGCTCCAGCGTGCCGAGAATGGCGTGCAGGATGCCGCCGGCGGACAGCGGGTCCAGCGGGCCGGCCTTCGCCATGTCCTCGGTGAAGAAGTTGAGGTGCGGCAGCGCCTTGCGGCCCTGCCACAGCGTGAACACGATGACGAAGCCGAGCGCCACGACCATGACCAGGCCGAGGCTCTGCACGACGACGGCGGCCAGCCGGTCGCGTACGGCGGGGCCGTTCTCGTCGAAGGACACGAGCAGCGCGTACAGGCCGAGGAAGAGCAGGTAGGCGACGACGAGGAAGCCGACCGCGCCGCTGAACGGCAGCAGCCGGGTGAACAGCAGCGCGGTGACGGAGAGCGCGGCGGCTGCGGCGCCCAGCAGGGCGTACACGTCGGTGGCGCGCATCAGGTGCGTGGAGCGGCGCCGCTCCCCCGCCGGCTGCGTCCGCTCCACGGCGGCGGCGGGTCTCTCGGGTGCGAGGGTCATGGGTCTCCAGCCTCTATTCGCTCGCCGCGCCGGAGCGGCTGCGGGCGACAACGGAGGACGCGGCGAAGTTGACGACGAGGGTCATGAGGAAGAGCGCGAGGCCCGCGGCCATCAGGGCGGACATGCCGAACTCGCTGGCCTCGCCGTACCGGAGGGCGATGAGCGCGGCGACCGAGCTGGTCCCGCTCTGCAGTACGTGCCACTGGATCTCGAAGACCGGCGAGATGATCAGGTAGACGCCGATGGTCTCGCCGAGCGCCCGGCCGAGTCCGAGCATGGTCCCGCCGATCATGCCGCCCTTGCCGAACGGGAGGACGACGCTGCGGATCATGCCCCAGCGGGTGGCGCCCAGCGCGTAGGCGCCCTCCCGCTCGCCGACGGGCGCCTGCGAGAACACCTCGCGCATCACCGAGCAGGCGATGGGGGCCACCATCAGCGCGACGACGACTCCGGCGATGAAGGTCGAGGAGGTGTAGACGGTCTCGGGGGCGAGCGGGTCGTCCGGATCGGCGCCCTTCACATGGAGGAAGGGAATCCAGTCCAGGTAGGTCGCCATCCAGCGGGCCGTGGGCAGGATCTTCCCCTCGAAGAAGAAGAGCCCCCACAGCCCGTACACCACGGACGGCACGGCGGCCATCAGGTCCACGACGCTGATCAGGGTGCGGCGCAGCCGGGCGGGGGCGTACTCGGAGATGTACAGCGCGCCGCCGACCGCCAGCGGTACGGCGACGCCGATCGCCACCACCGCGATCAGCACGGTCCCGACGAGCACCGCGGCGATCCCGAAGCGTCCGGCGTCCGGCTCCCAGGTCTCGGTGGTCAGGAACGACCAGCCGGCCCGGGTCAGCGCCTGCCAGGCGCGGTACAGCAGGAACCCGCCGACCAGCAGCATCACGGCGAGGATCAGTCCGCCGCCGCCGCGCGCCACCCCGCGGAAGACGCGGTCTGGCAGCCCGGAATCCGCGTACAGCCGCCGGGGCACTTCGACCTCGGCCCCACTCGTATCTCTCGTCACGCGGCAGACGGTCGCGGGATGCGGTGGCCGGGCTCGCACTGGTGTGTGAACGAGGGGTTCCCTAAGGGCAACTTCCGGTGACGCCGCCCAGCTCGCCCAGGAGCAGCCGGAACCGCTCGCAGGCGGCCCGGCAGGTCGAGTACCGCTCGTACGACCGGGCGGACGCGGCCACGGACCGCCCGTCCGCGTCGCGCAGCACCCAGATCCAGCCGTTGCCGCCGGGGGCGTGCTGCACCCCGCCGCTCAGCTGCCCGGCCCGCGCGCAGACCTCGCCGAATTCGGCCAGACACCGGGCGTACGTGTCCTCGGTCCCCGCGGACACGGCGACCACACGGCCGTTCTGCGCGATCAGCCGCCACTCGTAGCCGCCGTCGGCCCCCACGTCGACCCGGCACCGTGCCCCGCCGGCCTCGGCTCTCGCGCCGTCCGTCATCGCAATCCACCCCCCGCCGCCCGGTCGGTTGCCGGTGCGGCAGGCGCAATGTAAGGAGACGGAGGTGACCGGGGCACCGGAAAACCGCCTACCCGGTCGGGTTTCACCCGTTGGTTGCGCCTAGGCCGCCCGGCATACATCCGGGCGTCGTCCTCGGGCGCCCGTGGCTCAGCCGAGCGCGCCCAGCACCACGAGCAGCACCGCGCCGACCACGGCCGGGGCGATGACCTCGTACGCCCAGCGCACCGAGGCGGCGGGGGCGCCGGCCGCGGGCTTGTCGCCCGCCCGCTCGGACAGCTCGCGCAGGTCGGCGACGGTCTGGTCGGCGACCGCCGTGCGGGCCTTGGCGTCGCGTACGTCGGCGATCGTGGACGTACGGCGGTAGGGGTCGTCCATCGCCTGCCGGGACTGCTGGCGGGCGGCCTTCTTGCGCTGCCGCAGCGACACGGGCACGGACCAGAGCTGGAACTTCTTGCCGTCGTGGGTGAACAGCTCGCTCGAATACCCGGCGCGGACGTCGGCGACGTCGCTCCACGGCAGCGTGATCGTGCGGAACGGGTTGCGGATGCGGATGCGCAGGTCGTTGACGGCCACCACCGGGCGCAGCGTGAAGGCGACGACCAGCGGCACGGCGAGAAGCATCCCGGCGAGCGCCATCCACGGCGTCCGCCCGCTGCCCCGGACCACGGCGTCGCCGCCGATCAGCAGGACGAGCAGGAGCAGCAGGGCGCCCCCGGCCAGCCCGGCGGGCGACCGGAAGGTCCGGTCGGCGTAGGTGGGCTCGTCGGCAGGCGTGGGGCTCGTCATGAGCCCGATTGTGCCTGACGCGGCACGGGGGCGCCGGGGCGGCCGGGCGGACAGCGGGGGCCGGGTGCGGCGCCCCTCGGTGACCTGGGTCCCTGTACAGGCTGCTACGCGCGTAGATATGCTCCTCTGGTGACCATGCCCACCACCCTCCCCGCATTCGCCGACGCGACGGCGTCCGACAGTGCGCTGCGCCGCTTCCTGCACGGGCTGCCCGGCGTCGACCCGGTCGGTCTCGAAGCGCGCGCCGCCGCCCTCGGAACCAGGTCGGTCAAGACGACGGCCAAGGCGTACGCCATCGACCTCGCCATCTCGATGATCGACCTGACGACGCTGGAAGGCGCGGACACCCCCGGCAAGGTCCGGGCCCTCGCCGCCAAGGCCGTCAATCCCGACCCCACCGACCGCACGACGCCGCGCACCGCCGCGGTCTGCGTCTACCCCGACATGGCGGCCACCGCGGCCGCCGCCCTGGCCGGCTCCGGCGTGAAGGTGGCGTCCGTGGCGACGGCCTTCCCCGCCGGGCGCGCCGCGCTCGACGTGAAGCTCGCGGACGTCCGGGACGCCGTGGCGGCCGGGGCCGACGAGATCGACATGGTGATCGACCGGGGCGCGTTCCTGGCCGGCCGGTATCTGAAGGTGTACGAGGAGATCGTCGCCGTGAAGGCGGAGTGCGGGTCCGCCCGGCTCAAGGTGATCTTCGAGACCGGCGAGCTGTCCACGTACGACAACATCCGGCGGGCCTCCTGGCTCGGGATGCTGGCGGGCGCGGACTTCATCAAGACCTCGACCGGCAAGGTGGCGACGAACGCCACGCCCGCGAACACCCTGCTGATGCTTCAGGCGGTGCGCGACTTCCGCGCGCAGACCGGCGTGCAGGTCGGCGTGAAGCCGGCCGGGGGCATCCGGACCTCCAAGGACGCGGTCAAGTTCCTCGTGCTGGTCAACGAGACGGCGGGCGCGGACTGGCTGGACAACCACTGGTTCCGCTTCGGCGCCTCCAGCCTGCTGAACGATCTGCTGATGCAGCGCCAGAAGCTCAGCACCGGCCGTTACTCCGGCCCCGATTACGTGACGGTGGACTGATACCCATGGCATCCGCATTCGATTACGCACCGGCGCCGGAGTCCCGCTCCGTCGTCGACATCGCCCCTTCGTACGGCCTGTTCATCGACGGTGAGTTCACCGACGCGGCCGACGGCAGGGTCTTCAAGACGGTCAGCCCGTCCTCCGAGGAGGTGCTGTCCGAGGTCGCCCGGGCCGGTGCCGACGACGTGGACCGGGCCGTGAGGGCGGCCCGCCGCGCGTTCGAGAAGTGGTCGGCGCTGCCCGGCTCCGAGCGCGCCAAGTACCTCTTCCGGATCGCCCGGATCATCCAGGAGCGCTCCCGCGAGCTGGCCGTGCTGGAGACCCTGGACAACGGCAAGCCGATCAAGGAGACCCGCGACGCGGACCTCCCGCTGGTCGCCGCGCACTTCTTCTACTACGCGGGCTGGGCCGACAAGCTGGACCACGCGGGCTACGGCCCGAACCCGCGTCCGCTGGGCGTGGCCGGCCAGGTCATCCCGTGGAACTTCCCGCTGCTGATGCTCGCGTGGAAGATCGCCCCGGCGCTCGCCACGGGCAACACGGTGGTCCTGAAGCCCGCCGAGACCACGCCGCTGTCCGCGCTGTTCTTCGCGGACATCTGCCGCCAGGCGGGCCTGCCCAAGGGTGTCGTCAACATCCTCACGGGGTACGGCGACGCGGGCCAGGCGCTCGTGGAGCACCCGGACGTGAACAAGGTCGCCTTCACCGGTTCGACGGCCGTCGGCAAGGCCATCGCCCGCCAGGTCGCGGGGACGGACAAGAAGGTCACCCTGGAGCTGGGCGGCAAGGGCGCCAACATCGTCTTCGACGACGCCCCGATCGACCAGGCCGTCGAGGGCGTCGTCACCGGCATCTTCTTCAACCAGGGCCAGGTCTGCTGCGCGGGCTCGCGCCTCCTGGTCCAGGAGTCGATCCAGGACGAGCTGCTCGACGCCCTCAAGCGCCGCCTGTCCACGCTGCGCCTCGGCGACCCGCTGGACAAGAACACGGACATCGGCGCGATCAACTCCGCCGAGCAGCTGGCCCGGATCACCGCGCTCGCGGAGACCGGCGAGGCGGAGGGCGCGGAGCGCTGGAGCGCGCCGTGCGAACTCCCCTCGGCGGGTTACTGGTTCGCCCCGACGCTGTTCACCAACGTCACCCAGGCGCACACGATCGCCCGCGACGAGATCTTCGGCCCGGTGCTGTCCGTGCTCTCCTTCCGCACGCCGGACGAGGCCGTCGCCAAGGCGAACAACAGCCAGTACGGCCTGTCGGCCGGCATCTGGACGGAGAAGGGCTCGCGCATCCTCGCGGTGGCGAACAAGCTCCGTGCGGGCGTCGTCTGGGCCAACACGTTCAACAAGTTCGACCCGACCTCGCCGTTCGGCGGCTACAAGGAGTCGGGCTTCGGCCGCGAAGGCGGCCGTCACGGCCTGGAGGCGTACCTCGATGTCCGATAACCGACTGAGCGTCTTCAAGACCTACAAGCTGTACGTCGGGGGCAAGTTCCCCCGCTCCGAGAGCGGCCGGGTGTACGAGGTGACGGACTCGAAGGGCAAGTGGCTGGCGAACGCGCCCCAGTCCTCCCGCAAGGACGCGCGCGACGCGGTCGTGGCCGCGCGCAAGGCGTTCGGCGGCTGGTCCGGCGCGACCGCGTACAACCGCGGCCAGGTCCTCTACCGCGTCGCGGAGATGCTGGAGGGCCGCCGCGAGCAGTTCGTACGCGAGGTGGCCGAGGCGGAGGGCCTGTCGAAGTCCAGGGCGGCGGCCGTCGTGGACGCGGCGGTGGACCGCTGGGTCTGGTACGCGGGCTGGACGGACAAGATCGCCCAGGTCGTGGGCGGCGCGAATCCGGTGGCGGGCCCGTTCTTCAACCTGTCGACGCCCGAACCGACCGGTGTGGTCACGGTCCTGGCACCGCAGGAGTCCTCGTTCCTCGGCCTGGTCTCGGTCATCGCCCCGGTGATCGCGGCCGGCAACACGGTGGTCGTGGTGGCCTCCGCGAAGTCCCCGCTGCCCGCCCTGTCGCTGGGTGAGGTGCTGGCCACCTCGGACCTGCCGGGCGGTGTGGTCAACATCCTGTCGGGGAAGACCGCGGAGATCGCCGCCCCGCTCGCCGCCCACCAGGACGTGAACGGCATCGACCTCACGGGGGCGGACGCGGAGCTGGCGAAGGAGCTGGAGATCGCGGCGGCGGACAACCTGAAGCGCGTTTCGCGCCCACAGCCTGTGGACAGCGACTGGACGGCCGACCCGGGCACGCACCGCCTGACGGCCTTCCTGGAGACCAAGACGGTCTGGCACCCGACGGGCGCGCTGGGCGCCTCGGGCTCCTCGTACTAACCGCACACGGCGACGGCCCGTTCCCCGGAGGCGCCTCCGGGGAACGGGCCGTCCCGCCGCCGGCGGAAGCTCAGCCGCGCAGCCCCTCCACGGCCGGGCCCACCACGGGCAGGTCCTTGATGGCGCCGCCGCTCGTCAGCGGGTCGGTGACCAGCGCGGTGGACAGCGGCTTGAAGTCGGCGACCTGGGCGCCCACCTCGTTGTCCAGCGGGTCGGTGCCGGTGTCGGCCAGCGGGTCGAGCCGCAGATGGGTGACGGGCGCGACGCTGTGCTTCAGCGACTGCCCGAGCGCCCCGGTGACCGCGCCGCCGGCCGCCTCGGTGGCCTCCGCGAGGCCGACGTCGGCCCCGGTCTCCTGGACGACGGGCAGCGGGGCGGCCTGCGCCGCCGCACCCCCCGCGCCGAGCGCGGCGCCGACCGCGGTGACGGTCAGGCCTGCGCGCAGCAGGGTGCGCCGCCGGGACTTGGAAAGTGCGTGACGTGCCATGGATTTCCCACCTGATCGGGACGATCGGACCATCGGTCGGGTAATCAACCGGACGCAAAGAGTAGTTGAGGTGTGCGGAGTGAGACCAACAGGACCTCCGGGGGGTCCCTTGTTCGGGTCAATGCCTCACACTGGTGTCCTGTGAGTTCCCAAGCGCTTTCGACCCGCGTCGTCCTGTTGACGGGCCCCTCCGGCTCCGGCAAGTCGTCCCTCGCCGCCCGCACCGGCCTTCCGGTCCTGCGGCTCGACGACTTCTACAAGGAGGCCGGCGACCCCACCCTGCCGCTGGTCGAGGGCAGTACGGACATCGACTGGGACTCCCCGGACTCCTGGGACGCCGACGCGGCCGTCACCGCGATCACGGAACTCTGCCGGACCGGCCGCACCGACGTCCCGGTGTACGACATCGCCACCAGCTCCCGCACCGGGCACGAGGTCCTGCACATCGGGCGTACCCCGCTCTTCGTGGCCGAGGGCATCTTCGCGGCCGACATCATCGACCGCTGCCAGTCCCTGGACCTGCTGGCCGACGCCCTCTGCCTGCGCGGCCGCCCCTCCACGACCTTCCGCCGCCGCCTCCTGCGCGACCTGCGCGAGGGCCGCAAGTCGGTCCCGTTCCTGCTGCGGCGGGGCTGGCGCCTGATGCGTACGGAACGCCGCATCGTGGCCCGCCACGTCGCGCTGGGCGCGCACGCCTGCGCGAAGCCGGAGGCGCTGGGCCGCCTGGCGGCGGCGGCCGCGGGGCGGTGCCGTTTGCCGGCGGCGCGGTAGTCCCGGGGCGCTTTCCTCGCGGAGCGGTGCGCCGCCGGTGTCGTCGGACCAGAAGCCGTGCGCCTGGTGGCGGGCCGGGTGACCGGAAACGGTTTGCCCGGCGGTGGAGTTCGGTGTGAAGTCCTGGGCATGCCTGTGGTGTTCTGCGAGCCCGACGCGCTCGACGGTCCGCACAGCACGGTGCGCGGCCACCGTGCTGCTGGTTTCTACGCGGCTCTGGCGGCCCAGTGTGCCGGTGACGGCCCGGAGGGCCTGGCCGAGCCGTGGCGTACTAGCGCACGGCGGGCCGCCGCCCGGATCGCTGAACGAGCCCGGACCGAGGAGGCGTTCAGGGCCACGGTGGTGGCTCCCGATGCCGCTGCCGAACGGCTCCGGCAGGCAGGGCGCCTGCTGTGGGACGGGCCGGAGCAGATCCGTGACGTCGTACGGCGGGCCGTCCGACTGCTGGGGTTCGAGGTGGAGGCCGAGCGGCGGGTCGTGCTGGGCGAGGCCGGGGTCGGGGCGGTCTACGGCGGGGCGGCCACCACCGTGGAGTCCGGGCGGGTCCGCGCCGGCCTCATGCACCACCCGGCCTCCGATCCCGTGGAGGTCTGGCTGCTGTCAGGGCGGCAGGACCCGTGCGTGCTTCAGTGGTGGCAGACGTACGCCCGGCACATGCTCGTGGACCGCGAGCCCGGCGAGCACCCGCCGCGGAACCTGGTCCACGTGTGCGACGGGCCGGACGCCGCCTACCTCGCCGGCCTGCTGTACGGCTGACCGCACCGGCCGGTGAGGTCCGAACCCGGGCCGGGCGGGTAACGAGGCCGGAAACGCCGCGGGGCCGGAAAGGCCCCCCGGCCCGTCCGACCCCGCAGCTTCCCCGTATCCCCGTTGTCCCCCGAGATACCCCCGTATCCCTCGGGCCCCCCGTAGCCTCCCCCGTGACAACACCACCGCGTCCCCCCGGCGCGGCAGCGCCCCCGCCCCCGTTTCCCCCTCAGCCTTCAGGCCACCAGCTCGCCGAAGGACTCCTCCTCGTCACGGCCGAAGCTCAGGACCTCGTCCTCGCGCAGCCGGCGGAGCGACCGCCAGATGCTCGACTTCACCGTGCCGACACTGATGTCGAGGATGGACGCGATCTCGGGGTCCGTACGACCCTCGTAGTACCGCAGGACGAGCATCGTGCGCTGCAGCTCGGGGAGGCGCGCCAGCGCCTGCCAGAGCACGGCGCGCAGCTCCGTACCGCGCATCGCGTCCGTGTCGCCCGCCGTCTCCGGCAGCTCCTCGGTCGGGTATTCGTTCAGCTTGCGCCTGCGCCAGGCGCTGATGTGCAGATTGGTCATCGTGCGGCGCAGATAACCGCCGACAGCGGCCTTGTCGCTGATGCGGTCCCAGGCCCGGTACGTCGAGAAGAGGGCGCTCTGGAGCAGGTCCTCGGCCTCGAACCGGTCACCGGTCAGGTGGTAGGCGGTGGCGTACAGGGAGGCGCGGCGCTCCCGGACGTAGGCCGTGAACGCCGCTTCGGCGTCCCCGGACCGCTCCGGTGCCTTCCGCTCCCCCGAGCCCTCCCCGTACGCGCTTCCCCCGTTACCCGCGTCAACCACCGTCATGAATGACGTGTGCTGACGCCCGGCGCCTCGAACGCACCCCCGTCCGTTCACCGCGGCGCCGGACTTCTCGGTGCTCCGCCCGACATCGTGCAGACGCGTGACAACTGCGCTTGCGTTGATGCTGTGAGTTGCGTTCATCTCGCGCCCCCCATCGGTGGAGTCCGTCCGTTCCTTGTGCCAACGAGCTTGCCGGGGCAGTTTCATGGCGCTGTCCGCCGACTGTCACAGGGCTGTCACAGGGCCCGGCGGTGGCACGAATCCGCGCTTCCGGATGCATGAGGGACGTAAGGGGCACATCTCGGGGGCATCCGGGGGGACCGACTGTCGAACTGGGAGGCCCCATGGGTCAGAATGACCAAGTGCCTTTCCTGTTGCTGATCGAGGACGACGACGCCATCCGCACGGCCCTCGAACTCTCGCTGTCACGCCAGGGCCACCGTGTGGCCACCGCGGCGACGGGAGAGGACGGCCTCAATCTGCTGCGCGAGCAGCGCCCCGACCTGGTCGTGCTGGATGTGATGCTGCCCGGGATCGACGGTTTCGAGGTGTGCCGGCGCATCCGCCGCACCGACCAGCTGCCGATCATCCTGCTGACCGCCCGCAGCGACGACATCGACGTCGTGGTGGGTCTGGAGTCCGGCGCCGACGACTACGTGGTCAAGCCCGTGCAGGGCCGGGTGCTCGACGCCCGTATCCGCGCGGTGCTGCGCCGCGGCGAACGGGAGTCGACCGACTCCGCGACGTTCGGGAACGTGGTGATCGACCGCTCCGCCATGACCGTCACCAAGAACGGCGAGGACCTGCAGCTCACCCCGACCGAGCTGCGCCTCCTGCTGGAACTGAGCCGCCGGCCCGGTCAGGCCCTGTCCCGCCAGCAGCTGCTGCGTCTGGTCTGGGAGCACGACTACCTGGGCGACTCGCGGCTGGTCGACGCCTGTGTCCAGCGGCTGCGCGCCAAGGTGGAGGACGTGCCGTCGTCGCCGACCCTGATCCGTACGGTGCGGGGCGTGGGTTACCGGCTGGACTCGCCGCAGTGAGCACGGCTGTGCGGCGGGGCCTGCGTGCCGGGCTCCGCTGGACCAGCCTGCGGCTGCGGCTCGTCATCGTCTTCGGCCTCGTCGCGCTGACCGCCGCCGTCTCGGCCTCCGGCATCGCCTACTGGCTCAACCGCGAGGCCGTGCTCACGCGTACGCAGGACGCGGCGCTCGGGGACTTCCGCCAGGAGATGCAGTCCCGGGCGGCCTCGCTGCCGCTGCGTCCCACCAAGGAGGACCTGCAGACGGCCGCCGTGCAGATGGCGAGCAGCAGCGCCGGCTACAGCGTGCTCCTGATCGACGAGCGCGACCCGGGCAAGCCCATCGTCGGCAACAGCGACCTGGACACCTTCACCCGCGACAACGTACCGCTGTCGCTGCGGGAGCAGGTGGACCGCAAGCAGCCGGTCAAGGCGGGCAACAAGTACGAGTACCACCTGTTCTGGCAGCGCACCTCGATACGCGGCACGCCGTATCTCGTCGCCGGTACGAAGATCATCGGCGGCGGGCCGACCGGCTACATGCTGAAGTCGCTCGACCAGGAGCGGCAGGACCTCAGCTCGCTCGCCTGGTCGCTGGGGATCGCCACGGCGCTCGCCCTGGTCGGCTCGGCGCTGCTCGCCCAGGCGGCGGCGACGACCGTGCTGCGGCCGGTGCAGCGGCTCGGGGACGCGGCCCGCAAGCTCGGCGAGGGCAAGCTCGACACCCGGCTCGTGGTCTCCGGCACCGACGAACTGGCCGATCTGTCGCGGACGTTCAACCGGACCGCCAGTTCGCTGGAGAAGAAGGTCGCGGACATGAGCGCCCGCGAGGAGGCCAGCCGCCGCTTCGTCGCCGACATGTCGCACGAGCTGCGCACGCCGCTGACGGCGCTCACCGCGGTCACGGAGGTGCTGGAGGACGAGGTCGACAGCCTCGACCCGATGATCGCCCCCGCGGTGAACCTGGTGGTCAGCGAGACCCGCCGGCTGAACGACCTCGTGGAGAACCTCATGGAGGTGACCCGCTTCGACGCGGGCACCGCCCGTCTCGTCCTGGACGACGTCGACGTCGCCGACCAGGTGACCGCCTGCATCGACGCCCGCGCCTGGCTGGACGCGGTCGAACTGGATGCCGAGCGGGGCACGATGGTCCGCCTCGACCCGCGCCGGCTCGACGTGATCCTGGCCAATTTGATCGGCAACGCGCTCAAGCACGGCGGTTCGCCGGTACGGGTCTCGGTGCGCATCGAGGGCGATGAGCTGGTCATCGAGGTCCGGGACCACGGCCCCGGCATCCCCGAGGACGTCCTGCCGCACGTCTTCGACCGCTTCTACAAGGCGAGCGCGTCCCGGCCGCGTTCGGACGGCAGCGGGCTCGGGCTCTCCATCGCCATGGAGAACGCGCACATCCACAACGGCGACATCACCGCCCGCAACTCCCCCGACGGCGACGGCGCGATCTTCGTGCTGCGCCTGCCGCGCGACCCCGGCGCGCCGAGCCGTACCGCCGGGGATCACGACGCACCGATACCGGACCACCAGGAGGACGACGCGACGTGAGGCGCAGCGAACGCCGGGGACACCGAACCGCCGCCGCCCTGGCAGGTGCCGCACTCTGTGCCGTACTGGCGGCGGGCTGCGGCATCCGTACGACCTCGGTGCCGGTGGACGCGGGCGCCGCCCCGTCCCGGGTGCCGTGCGCGATGCCCGCCGAGGACGCCGCGGCCCAGGCCCGGCGGGGCATCCCCGTGCAGGTGTACCTGATCTGCGCCTCGCAGCTGGTGACGGTGGACCGGACGGTGCGGGCGCGGGAGGCCGGGTCGGACCGGCCGGCGATCGCCACGGATCTGCTGGACGAGCTGCGCAGGCAGCCCACGGCGGACGAACGGCAGGCGGGCTTCTCCACCGAGGTGCCCGCATCGCTCCGCGTCTTCGGCCCCCGGGTGGGCGACGCGAAGGACGCGCTGCGGCTCAACGAGCAGCCGGAGGACCTGTCGGCCGAGGCCCTGGCCCAGGTCGTCTGCACCTTCGCGGACAGCGAGTCCCTGACCCCCGGCGACACGGTGACCCTGGGCGGCCCGGGCGACTACCCGGCCCGCGGTTACCTCTGCACGGCGGAGACGAAGGCCAGCCCGAAGGCGGTGCCGAGCACGGTGGGGGTGCCGTAGGGGGCGGTCGTTGGTGAGGCGGCCGTGGCGGGGCGGCCCGTGGCGGGGCAGCCCGTGGCGGGGCGGCCCGGGGTGAGGCAGGTCTCCCCGGGGCCTGCGGAACCGATCCTGCCGCCGCCCGCGTCTAGGGCTTCGTGCGTCAAGGTACGGACGGCCGGGCCGTCATCCGCTTCCGCGCGACCGGGGTGTCGCTGCTCCTCGCGCATCTGCTGCTCGTCGGGTGGCTCACCCTGCGCCCGCTGGACGTGCCGTGGATGGACGCCGCCAATCTGTCACCGTTCGCCGGTATCAGGGCCGACCTGTCGCTCGGCCCCGCCGCCGCGTTCCGCCGGATCGGCGGCGGGCTGTTGCTGCTGGCGCCGCTGGGCGTCCTGCTCCCGATGGCCGGGGGCCGGCTGTACGTGTCCCCGTGGCTCTCGCTGGCCCGTACGGTCGCGGCCGGTTCGCTGATCTCGCTGGCCATCGAGCTGGGGCAGACCGGGGTGCCCGGCCAGGTGGTGGACGTGGACTCGCTGTTCCTGAACACGACGGGCGTCGCCCTCGCCCATGCCTTGGTGGTCCCCGCGTGCCGGGCGCGGCTGCGCCGGCGCGTCGGTCCGGAGCCGCAGGTGGTGCCGCGCGGCGGGCACGAGGCCCCTCAGGGTTCGACCCCGACGATTTCCGGGGTCGGGATGGCCCCGTAGAGCGACGCTTCGCCCGGTTCGCCGCGCGACGATGGAGGCATCGGGAGCACAACGGACTGCTCCCCGCAACGGTTCGCGAAGGAGCTCACCATGGCCGCACTTGCCCGCCCCCGTGACGGACGCATGATCGGCGGAGTGTGCGCGGCGCTGGCGCGGCGTTTCGGCACGTCGGCGAGGACCATGCGCGTCATTTTCCTGGTCTCGTGCCTGCTGCCGGGCCCACAGTTCCTGCTGTACCTGGCGCTGTGGCTGCTGCTGCCCCAGGAGCGGCCGTCGTCCTCGGCCGCCTGGTAGCCGTTCCGGTGCACATGCCTGTGGGCGGGCCCCCGGTCAGGGTGCCCGCCCACAGGGCGTGTTCCGACTTCGGCTTCGGCTTCGGCTCAGCGGCCGATCGGGAGACCGTTGGCGGACAGGCCGCTGGTGGTCAGACCGCCGGCCGGCAGGCCGCCGAGGAGGCCCTTGACGGGGGTGGTGGCGTCGCCGATGACCTTGGTCTGGCTGGTGCCGAGGAGCTGGTCGGCGGTCTCCTGGACCGGCAGCGTCGAGGTGGCGTCGGCCACGGCACCGGCGACGGGCACGACGCTGGTCGCGGTCTCCAGCGGCAGCACGGAGGCGGACGCGGTTCCGGCGGCGGCAGCGGCGAAAGCGGCACCGAGAGCGGCGACACCGAGAGTCCTGGCGGCAGACTGCTTCATATGACATTCATCCTTGGGGAAGGGGATGTGAGCGGCTTCGCAACGTAGTCAGCCGCTACCCCGCTCCGCAAACATCCGCCGCCACGGAAAACGGCCGGGGAAAACTTCCCCCGGCCGTTCCCCATACGCCGTCGTCAGCCGGCCAGCGAGGAAGACATGCTGGTCGCAGCGGTCTGCTCGAAAAGCCATTCGGACTTCAGCTCGGCGTACCCGGGCTTGATGACGTCATTGATCATCGCCAGACGTTCATCGAAAGGAATGAATGCCGACTTCATTCCATTGACGGTGAACCACTGCATGTCATCGAGCGTGTATCCGAAAGCCTCGGTCAGCTTCTCGAATTCCTGGCTCATGCTCGTCCCGCTCATCAGCCGGTTGTCCGTGTTGACCGTGGCCCGGAAGTGCAGCTTGCGGAGCAGCCCGATGGGGTGCTCGGCGTACGAGGACGCGGCGCCGGTCTGGAGGTTGGACGTCGGGCACATCTCCAGCGGGATGCGCTTGTCCCGTACGTAGGAGGCGAGCCGGCCCAGCTTCACGGAGCCGTCCTCCGCGACCTCGATGTCGTCGATGATGCGGACCCCGTGCCCGAGCCGGTCGGCGCCGCACCACTGGATGGCCTGCCAGATCGACGGCAGCCCGAACGCCTCGCCCGCGTGGATCGTGAAGTGGTTGTTCTCGCGCTTGAGGTACTCGAACGCGTCCAGGTGCCGGGTGGGCGGGAACCCGGCCTCGGCGCCCGCGATGTCGAAGCCGACGACGCCCTGGTCCCGGTAGCGGTTGGCGAGTTCGGCGATCTCCAGGGAGCGCGCGGCGTGCCGCATGGCGGTGAGCAGGGCGCCGACGCGGATGCGGTTGCCGTCCTGCCGGGCCCGCCGCTCGCCCTCGCGGAACCCCTCGTTGACGGCCTCGACCACCTCTTCCAGGGTCAGCCCGGCCTCCAGGTGCTGCTCGGGGGCGTACCGCACCTCGGCGTAGACGACCCCGTCGGCCGCCAGGTCCTCGGCGCACTCGGCGGCAACCCGGACCAGCGCGTCACGGGTCTGCATGACGGCGCAGGTGTGGGCGAACGTCTCCAGATACCGTTCCAGCGAACCGGAGTCCGCGGCCTCCCGGAACCAGACGCCGAGTTTGTCGGGCTCGTTCTCGGGAAGCGCGTCGTAACCGGTCGCCGCCGCCAGATCGACGATCGTTCCGGGACGCAGACCGCCGTCGAGGTGGTCGTGCAGAAGGACCTTGGGGGCGCGCCGGATCTGGTCCGGGCCGGGCACGTGAAGGGTCTGGCTCATCATCCAGGCACTGTAGCGCCTACGCGCGTAGAGCGGGCTTGTCGTTGCATAACGGTACGGTCGAGCCTTCCCGCGCCCCGCTCCGTAACAGACCCCGCGAACAGGGGTGGCGTGCCCGCGCTCGTCTGCCACTGTTACGCCATGGCACAGCGCGCACTTCCCCAGCCGGCGGCACGGCTGGGACGGGCCGTCACAGCGGCGGCCGGAACAGCAACGGTCGGCGGCGTGGTCCTGCTGCTCCCGGACGGCGAACCCCACTCGCACCGCCGCCCCTCCGCCCTCTCCCACGCCCGCCTGCTCCCGCTGGCCCGCGCCCTGGCGCACGCGGGCCGCGCCGACGGCCTCACCGCCCATGTGGTGCGC
This sequence comes from Streptomyces sp. 130, assembly GCF_007096885.1. Classification (GTDB taxonomy): domain Bacteria; phylum Actinomycetota; class Actinomycetes; order Streptomycetales; family Streptomycetaceae; genus Streptomyces. The sequence goes on from NZ_VJNO01000008.1 coordinate 195,975, forward strand.
TACCGCTGCCGCGGCTGGAACGAGGACGACGCCCACCTGGCGGCGGATGCCGAGTGGGCGGTGGACGAGGCCGTACGCCGCTACGGCGACGTCCCCCTCTGCCTGGCCGGCCACGGCATGGGCGCCCGAGCGGCCCTCCGCGCGGGCGGCCACCCGGCGGTCGGCGCGGTCCTGGCCATGGCCCCCTGGCTCCCCGGCGACCCGTCCGCCGCCCCCGAACCGGTCAAGCACCTGGTCGGCCGCCCGGTCCTGCTGGTCCACGGCACCAACGACGCCCGCTGCGCCCCGGACCTCTCCTTCCGCCTGGCCGAACGCGCCAAGAAGACCAACCGCGACACCTGCCGCTTCGAGGTCCACTCGGACGGCCACGCGCTACGCCAGCACCGCGCGGAGGTAGCGGCATTGGCCGCCGACTTCGTACGCGGCACGCTGTTCGGCCACGCGTACGCCCGCCCGGTCACGGACGCACTGGCGGCACCGCCGCCGCTGGGCCTGCGGATGCCGCTGGCGGCGGGGTTCGGGGAGTCGTTGGGGGCGGGGTGAGGGGCTAGCGATTCCCGGCTTCGCCTGCTGTGCACAGGTGCGTCTTCGTGATGCCGCCGATGGTGGCGATGGTTTCGGGAGCGATGTGGGACAGGGCCGGGATCGTGTGATGCCAGCCAGGTGTGGTCAGGGCGTGTCGCAGGGCTCGCGTGGCGGGTTGCACGGCGGCCGGTACGGCCGGGGTCGTGTGGAGCGCCAGGTACTGGATGGTGTGTGTGAACGCGTCCGTGCCGATCGGGTCAGGGACGGGGCAGGGGCGGCAGGGTACGCGGGCGTGGTGTGCGGCCACCGCTGTAAGCGCCACGGCCCTGCGGTGCGGGGCGGAAGGGAGCATGGCCACGCGGTGCGCGGCGGTGTGGTCGCCCAGGGTGGCGTGCAGCACGGCCAGTGCGGCGGTGGGGAAATGGGCTGCCCCGCGACTGCTCAAGTCCCGCGTCAGCCACTCCAGCTGATGTACGGGCTCTTCCCCGTCACCGATGCGCAGGAACGCCTGCACCAGGACATCTCCGGGGCGCCAGGTGGCCGGATCGCTCCGCGTCGCCTGCTCCCGCTCGGCTGCCATGACCTCGTGGAACAGCTGCTGTTGGTGGGGCGGCAGATCTGCGACGGCGGGGAGGAGTTCCGCCAGCGCGGGCAGCAGCCCGAGGCTTCGGATCGCCTTCCGGGACGCGTGCAAGCGTTCCAGCACCGGACGGACGAGTTCGTACGCTGCTTCCGGGTCGTGTGAAGCGAGTTCGGCGGCGACGGCGGCCCGCGCCGCCCGGTCCGCCGTCCGCCAGGCGGCCCGTCCGCCCGGGCTCTGCGGTTGCCGGTGCCGTTCGACGTGGTCGACGGCGGCCGCCACCTCCCCTACCCGGGCGAAAGCCTGCGCGACAAACGCCCAGCTCCTGCCGACAGCCCCACGGGCCGCTTCCCGGGCATGACGGCGCGCCTCGGCCGGCCGGTGGCGGTCCGCATGGGCCAGGGCCATGGCCGCGTGTACGCGCACCCGCTCGTCCGAGTGTCGCGCCAGGCCGAGCAGTTGCTCGGGATCGGCGGCCGCGTCGGTTCGGACGAGCGCGCCCGCCAGGTCCGGCAGCCAGACGGGCCCCCGGTCGCCGGACCCCGCCAGGGGCAGGAGGGCCAGCGCCTGCTGCAGATGGTGCTCCGCGTCGTCCACGGCTCCGCGTCCGGCGAGGAGGACGGCTTGTTCAGCGAGCACGGTGGCCTCGGTGAACGCGTGATCCTCGGCGGCGGGCTCTTCCGGGGCGAGCACGGGCTCAGGAGCCACGGCGCGCTGCCCGAGCTCCAGAATGCGGGTGGCTTCCTCCGGCGTCCTCACGTCGGTGAGTGCCTGGGCGAGCACGGCGAGCGTGTGTTGGAAACCGAATTCCAGGTGGAAGGCGTCCGCCGGCGAACGCTCCCCGGCATCCGCGCGCAGTACGCTTTCGAGGTGGTCGCGGGCGGTGGCCGCGAGTTGCCGGGCCTGCGCAGGACGGGTGGGTGCCACGAACGACGCGGTGGCGGCGAGCGTGGCCACGGCCTCCAGTGAGGGGGCCTCCTGCCACACCCTCGTTACGTGCTCCAGCGCGAGGTCGTGCAGACGGCCGGCGCGGTCGGGGTCCGCGGCCGCCACCGTCTGCCAGACCTGCACCGCGACGGCCACGCCGCTGCCGTCCCCAGGCTCGGCCCGCTGTTCCAGTTCGTCCAGGAGCCGTGCCGCGTCCTGCGGATGCTCCGGTGCCAGCAGGGCAGCGGCCGATGCCCATGCGTCGATGCGGGCCGATCCGGTGCCCCGGGTGGAACGGAGCAGGGCGAGACCGTCCGCGTGCTGCTTCTGCTGGTCGCGGCCTGTCGCCGTCGTCAGCAGGGCGAGGGCCGCCCGCGCTGCCGCACCCTCCGCCTCATCGGTGACGTAGCCGCCCCGGTCCGCCTCCCGCAGTGCCGTACGCGCCCACCGCTCCGCCTCCCGGGCGGTGGCGGCGGCCTCCTGAACATCCGTCACCCGCACCGTCTCCGCGAGGTCGGCCAGCCGCAGCGCCTTGTCCACGGCACTCCCCGACGCGGCCGCCAGCGCTCGCCCCCGCCCCGGGTCCCCGAGCCGGGCAACGGCCTGCGCGACGGCCCCGGGCATCGGCCGCACCTGGCCCAGCAGCATCTCCCGGGAAACGGCGGCCGCGACGGCCGGGCCCAGGGGCGCCTGCTCCCTGTGACGGTGGGCGAGCAGGCACAGATGGGCGAGAGCGACATCGGCGCCGGAGCGGTCGGCGAGGCGGAGTTGGAAGCGGGGGTCGAGGACGAGAGCGTCGAGACGCGCGGCGTCCGAGGTGTCCTGGAGGAGGCGGATGTAGCCGGTCAGGAGGTAGTTGGGTGTGCTCTCTGGCCAGCCCTGGTCCCGGTACACCAGCGCCCAGCGGTGCAGGCTGTGGATGCTCCGGGCGAGAAAGGGCTTTCCCAAGTCCTGGCACGCGGATTGGAGCAGAACGTCGTGGGCCAGTACGAGAGTCTGTCGACCGGCTCGCGCCTCCTCCGCAGTCCTGACGTCCAGGGGCAGGAGGTCGGCGCGTGTCGGCGCCAGAGAACGGCTGACGACGGTACGGAGTCTGTCCTCGACATCGCATGCCGGGATCTCAAGGAGTTCCCCCAAATCCTCTGCGGTGAGGGCACCTCGCGCGGCGGCCAGCAGACCCAGCAGTGGGCGACCGATGGCGCGGTCGTCGCGAAGGACGCGCAATTCTGCCACGGCCATGTCGCGGATGATCTGCGCCGCAGGTGAGGGGGTGAGCTGCCGGACGATGGCAGGGTCCCGTAGGCAATGGTCCGGAGCCAGGTTCACCGGCACCCGTGGGTGAGGACGCCCGGTGACGATGACACGCATGTTGTGCGGGGGAGCCTTCGGCAATAGCCCGGCGATGCCTGTGCTGACCACATCCACGTCGGCGTCCTCGTCGAGCCCGTCAACGATCAGCACGAGCCGCCGTTTACGCTGCTCACATTCTTGGGCCGCTGCCTTGTACAACGGCTCAAGGTTCGGCTTCTGGACGGACACTGAGGGGTAGCGCCTCTTCCCCGCCGCGACGGCCAGCTGTTCCTTGACCGCCTGTACGAAGCCGTCTCGGTGGTCGGTGGCCAGGCGGCGCGAGATGACGTAGTGCGCGACATCCACCCCAGCGGGCAGTGCATGGATTGCGAACCAGCTCACCAGGGCCGTCTTCCCGGCCCAGGGGCCCGCCTGCCACCACAGGTAGGAGGGTGCACCGTCGGGCGCCTTCACAAATGCCTGGAGTGCCGCCAGTTCCTCGTCCCGGCCGTCGAGAACGCCGGGAAGCACCTGGAGCAGGGCAGGCGACGCTCCACGGAGCAGACGGCCCCGGGAAGACCCGTGAACGCGCGGCCCGGGGCCGCCCCTCCCGCTGTTGCTGAGGTCCTTTGCCGCCGTCAGCCAGGCGGCCCAGAAGCCCGGCGGTGCCTTGCGGTACCCCGGTGAAAGCCCTTCCGCACGGTCCTCCAAGAAGGGGATCAGCACGTCCCGGACGCACTTGGCGTACTCCGCCTTCGTCGGGGGCGTCTCGTTGAACCAGTCGGTGAAACGCCTCTTGTCCACCTCGTAGCCGTGCTTGGCGGCGTGGCTCACGAGGCGCGCATATCCCACCCCGGAATGGCCGCCCGCGGCCTCGTACAACTCCTTGAACTTGCTCATGAAGGTGGGCCCCTGTGCTGGCTCGCCTCGTCCGTCGCCCGCCGAAGACTTCACCGGACACATATTCATTCCCCTCTGACCTGCGGATACTGCACTGTTTCGCGTCAGCGGACTTCGCCGGATACTGGGTTCATGGCCGATATCTGAGGCACGCCGCCCGGCGGAGAAGCCCCGGGCGACACCCGTGAGGAGATCCACATGTCCGGCCTGCCGCCCGTCCTCGAATCCGTCCTGCAAGGAACTGCCGCCACCGGCCTCGCCTACGTCGGAGCCGTCGTCACCGTCGCTGCCTCCTCCGTGCTCTTCCGCAGCCCGGAGCGCCGGCGCGACGCGCGGGCGACGCTGACGATCCTGCTGCGGCGTGGCGGTGGGAAGCGGTGATGCCCGCAGGGCTGGTCGCGGTGGGGGCCAAGGGCCTACTCTCTGCCCTTGCCGGAGGTTCCCCGCAGGCGCGGGGGATGACCCCCGTTAGGAGCAGCGCCTCCTTGGCCCCCGCGTGCGCGGGGATGCTCTCCGCCGGTCAACGCGCCAATATCAGCCCGCAGCTGTACGCCCGGGCATGGCCCAGGCCGTTCGACAGGGACGCCACCAGGGTTTCCGGAGCGGTGACCGTCAGGGTGCCGCGGATTTCGGCACGGCCGATGCGGACGGGTTTGGAGCGGTGGGCGCTGGACACCGTCGGCAGCATGCGGATGCCCAGGGTCTCCGGGTCCGCCGTCGCGCCGATGCGGGTGACGCCGTCCTCGGCGGCCGGGGGCTCGTCGACGGCCTGGAGGCGGCGGGCGAACCAGCGCTTCACGTGTTCCGGGGTGGTGTGGGCGGTACGGGTGCCACGCACCTTCTCAGCGGGTGGGCGGCCCGACGGCCTGCTGCGTGTGGGGTTCACGACCGCGCGGAAGCCGAAGGTGTCGCCCCGCTCGAAGGTGCGGTCGACGGTGATGATGTGCGGTGCCGTCGTCAAGGCTTCGCGGGGGATGCGGGTCCAGTCGCCCGGGACCCGGGACTGGACGACCAGGACGAGGGCCCCCGCCTTCAGGTCCACCGACCAGGTGGACAGGACGCCCATCTGGGCGCGCGCCTCGGGCGCCCCGTCCTCGACCCAGCCCCGGAAGCCGCTCATCACCGTGCGGTGCATCTCCTGGGCGTCGACCAGGGACTTGGCCACCAAGGGGTGGCGGGCGTTCAGGGAGAGAACGGAGTGGGTGGCGACGAAACGGGCCGTCGAGGCCCCGGGGCTCTTCACGGGATGATGTCCCATCCGGTTGCGGTCGGTGCGATGGTGATGCGCGTACGGGTCTCCCAGCGGGTGACATGGGCCCGCCGGTCCGGGTCGAAGCTGACCGGCTGGTCGTTGACCTGGAGCGCGCCCCGGGTGCCCGGCGGAGCCTGGATCCAGGCCCAGGGACGACGCCCCGAGGTGTCGGGTCCCTCGGGCCCGGGAAGCAGGAGCTTGCCCGTGAACGCGGTGGCGATCGTGCCGGGCAGGATTTCCGCGGCGAGGGTGCCGGAGGGCGGGCAGGACTTCCTGCCGAGCCACAGCAGCCGCTTCGGGTGTTCGAGGGCGTACGCGATGGTCTCCAGCAGCGCCCGTTCCTCGTGCTGGAGACCGACGACGAACGCGGCGTCCGACAGATACCAGCGCTCGGTGATCATCGCCGTACGCGACAGCTCGGCCGATACGAGCGCCCCAGAGACGGGATCGGCGGTGATCTTCTTCGGCGCCCCGTACCAGCCCGCCAGTTCGTGGTGCCCGAAGCCCTCGCCGTCGGCCGCCTCCATGCTCGCGGCGACGGCCGCGGCCCGACGGTGGTCGGTGATGATGTCCCGGGGCCGCAGCGGAAACCGGCCCGCGCCGACCGTGTGGTAGTCGCGCACAGGTGTCCCGGGATGGTCGGCGCGTACGCCGAAGACGAGCGCGGCCAGGTCGTCCACAGGGTCGGTGCGTTCCCGGCCGAGGGCTGCCGCACACATGCCGATGACCGCCGATTTGGTGGGGCGGGCATGGGTGTCTCGGTGCGAGAACCGGGACGCCACCCCCCAGGACTGGAGGGGCGCGGCGAGCCGTACGAGCAAGACGTGCGTGGTCACGCCGTCAGCTCCTCGGCCGAGGTGACGGCGAGGGCGCCGGTGTCCTCAAGGGTGCCGAGGAGTTCGTCGATCCGGGGATCGTAGGTGAGGACACGGCCGGTCCTGATGTCGGGACGACGGCGGCTGACGAAGGCGTGGTGCTTCAGCAGCCGCCGCACCGCGGCCGGTCCCGCGGGTCCCTCGCCGTCCTTGTCGACCGGGTTCTCGTCGATGGGTGCCTGGAAAGCGGCCGCGTAGTTGTAGGGGCGCTCACCCTCGAAGGCGAGGACGAGGGCGGGCAGCGAACCGGTGGAGGCGGTCGAGTTCTTCTTCGCCTCGGGGAAGGCGTCGATGAAGGCGGTGACGAACTCGGCCTCGGCCGCGACGGACGCCTCCTCCGCCTCCTCGGCGGACATCCCCGCCGCGCGGAGGTTGTTGCGCAGCTTGACGCGGTCGAGGACGGCGTGCCGGTAGAACGTGCCGGTGATCAGGGACTGGTAGCCGGTCATGCCCGCCCCGGCGTCGTCCGCCGCATCGATGAAGTCCAGCGCGTTGGCCTTGCGGTCCAGCTTCGCGTCGTCGGCGGCGGCGTAGAAGTCGTCCACCTGCTCCGCCTCGTGCACCGTGAAGGCGTGGCTGCTCTGCACGGCACCGTCGACGTTCGGGGAGTCCGCGATCTCGGCGAGGAAGCGTCCGTACAGCGCGATGTCGACGGCGTCGCGCGGGGCGAGCGCGGTGAGGACCGCCGCCCGGGTCGGGCCGGGCAGCACGGGCAGCTTCGCGTCGGCCGCCGAGGTGTCCGTGCCCTCGACCGGCTCGTCCTGGACGGCGCCCTTGCGGGCGCCCTTCTTCGCCTTGGCGGCGGCGGTCTGCGCCGTCACGTACTCCTCGGTCCAGGGCCGGAGCGTCGCGGCCTGCTCCTCGATGTGGGCGGCGATGCGTGTGCCCGCGTCCTCGGGGGCGAACAGCAGCACCTTGGTCAGATTGGCGACGGTCTTCTTGGCGGGGTCCCCGAATCTCAGGCCCGTAGCCTCGATGACGGCGCGGGCGGTACGGACGGCCTCGTCCCACTCCCAGCCGTGCGCGGAGACCAGTTCGCGCGCGGTGGTGAGCGCCCACTCACGGGTCCGGACACCGGTGCGGTGGCCGGCCAGGGCGCCGACACCCGCGTTGGCCCGGTTGCGGGTGTGGACGCGTTCGGCCCTGCGCCGCGCCTGACTCGTGATCATGTGGCGTTCATAGCCGCCGTACACGATCGATTTGGGCGCCCCGTTCTCGTCACGCACGGGCAGAACGGCCACCAGCGTCTCCAGAAGGTGCAGGGAGAGGAACTGGCTGCCGGAGGATGCGGCGTTGCTGGTCATGCGAGGGAGTCCTTCTCGAGGTCGGCGGCGGCAGTCGACGGGGCGGTCCGGGCGGGCGGCATGTAGAAGGCCGCGCCCCACTCGTAGGAGATGCGGGCCTTGCGGTCGTGCCACAGGGAGAGGTCGTCCACGAGCCGCGCCCAGGACGGCGGATGCCGGTCGCAGGAGCGCAGGCGTGCGACGGCATGCTGCAGATGGCGCCACGGGATACGGCGGCTGGACACGATGCGGTCCACGAGCCGGGCCGCGCCGGGATCGTCGGGACCGCGTCCGGCCGCCCCACCGATACGGCGGGCCGCTTCGCCGAGACTGCCGTACCCGAAGTCGGGCTTCGGCCGGCCCTGGTGGTACACCGCGAAAAGGAAGGCGACCTGGCTGTAGATCTCGTGCTGAGCCTCGGTCGGGCTGTACCAGAGGGCCCGGAACTGGGGCTCCCGCTGGGCGCGGGGGCGTCGCAGTTCGGCGAGGCTCGCGTAGTCGTTGTTGTGGACCAAGCTGGCGAGCCAGGCCGTGAGCGCGGCGCCGCTCTCGCTGGTGCGGGCGTCGGCGCCCGTGCGGGTGGTCATGTCGTTCCTCCCCCTCGGATTTCGGCCGGGGCTTTCGGCGCGCTCAGCTCGGCGTCGAACCGCCTCAGCGCGACTGCCCGGGTCTTCGCCCCCTGCGCGCTTCTGGGCAGCGCGTCGAGGCGTTCGGCGAGGAACTGGCGGGCGGCGGCGGTGACGGTGGCGGCGTACTCGCGCAGGGAGGCGTGGACGTCCTCGCCCAGCGTCGTTTCCTCCATCAGCAGATCGAACGGCTCCCGGGTCGCCGCCCAGTGCTGGGCGCGGGCGTCGAAGCGGTCGAGCTGGGCGGCCTTGTCTGCAGGCTTGGGATTCGGGTACGCCACGGTCCAAGCCGCGTAGGCCGCCTTGGACAGAGCGGACGCCACGTACTCGGCGATCTCCGAACCCTCGCGGGAAGCCGTGTACAGCCTGGCCTCAAGGCCCGGCGCGAACGGGAAGACGCCGTCGACCCAGGCGATGGCCGTGGTCTGCCTGGCCACCAGCCCTACCGCCCACAGGTCGATGCGACGTGCGGGCTGCTGTCCGGGCTCGGGCGCGACGTCCTGGGCCGGGAAGAGCGCGAGCCGCCGGTACAGGGTGCCCCCGTCGTTGCCGCCCGCCGGGTGCGACCGCGCTTCGGCCACTGCGGCGTAGAGGGCGTGCGCCTCCCGCCAGACGGCCCGGGTCGCGGAGGCCCACAGCGGCTTCCTGATTCCGTCGGCCCGCTTCGCGTAAACGGCGTCCTGCAGATGCTCCTCACTCAGTGCGAGCAGTTCGCCCGCCCCGAGGAGCACCCGGTCCACGTGGTCCCCGGTGCGGGTGGGGCGCAGAAGGACCGACCGGCCGAGGCAGCTGTGCAGATCGGCCGGACCGGTGACCGCCCGGCCGCTCGGCTTGGCGGTGAACCCTCGGCGCTCCTTGCCCCTGGTCCACGTGCGATTCAGTTCGCCGGGCGGACCCGGGACCGGGGCGAGGTTGAGGCGCAGCGTCTCGCCGAGGGTGTCCCCGAGGGCGATCACGCGAATGCGTGTGCCGAGGCGGGTGGCAGCGAGGTTGGTGAGGGTCGGCCCGAGCGTCTTCTTGCCGGAGACCCGGGCGCGTCCGGCCGGACCGTACACGTGCTGGGTGAGCATGGCCCGGAACGCCTCGGCGACCGGGAGCGGAGCCGGGTGCTCCAGGTGGTGGTGGTCGAAGAACTGGTTGTAGTCGCCCACCCGCTCGATCACCAGCTGCGCCGGACCCGCCCCGTGCTCCTCGATGTACGGGCGCAGCAGCGCGTTCTGCCCCAGGGGTTCCTCGGGGTGGAAAAGATCCCAGACCTCGCCCTCCGGGCGCTGGGCGAGCCAGTCGGCGACGGGCCGGAGCGCGTCCTTCCGGTCCACCCAGGCGGGCCACTGCGCGGCCGACTCCGGATACGTACCGGAGGCGTAGCAGATGGCCAGCAGGAACTCGATGACGGCGACCCTCTCCCCCGGCGTGCCGCCTTCCAGACTCCGGAGGTCATCGGCATCGTGGAACAGCTCCACCAGGCTCAGTTCCACGAGCCGGCCGTCCAGGGTCAGGACCGGAACGCAGGGCGATTGCCGGGGGTCCCATCGGGGTCGTAAGTCCGTCTCGGACAAGGCACTTGATCCGGCCACGCTCCACCGTCTCCTCATGCTCTTAACGGTTCCCTGCTCGAACGAGACAGGACGCTAGCAGCCGGACGCCCGCGCGGTTCGAGGTTTGGGACATCCTCAACGAGCTTGCGCGACGGTCCAGTTGCCGCCCGAGGCGCATGACTCCCCGCACGCGCGGGGCCGACCCCCACGAGAGCCGTTCCGATTCCCCGGACCAGCCTGCTCCCCGCACGCGCGCGGCGATGCCGCCGCGACGACTGCGGGCTGGTCGCCGGGGCACAGCTTCCACTGCGCGGGCGACGTCCCCCGCCCACCTCCCCGCCGTCGGTCTCCGTACGCACCGCCCGCTGTGAACCATCCGCAGCGGGCATGCCGACGGCCGCCGGCCGGCCCTGGGCGTGACGGACGAGGGCCGCACCGCCCTCGCGCTCGCCGAGGAACCGGCGCCCGCGCCGGAGACCCCCTCACCCCGGCAGCAAACTCCCCCGCCGCCCCAGCAGGAACCGTTTGAACGCCGCCACCGGGGCCGTGTCCGGGTGGCCGTCCAGCCAGGCCACGCCGATCTCGCGCACCGCGCGCGGCGCCGTCACCGTCAGCTCCACCACGCCCGGGCGGGCCACCGCCGGAGGTGGGAGGAGGGCCACGCCCAGGCCCGCCGCGACCAGGCCGCGCAGGGTCTCCGCCTCCTCGCCCTCGAAGGCGACGCGGGGGACGAAGCCGGCCTGGGCGCAGAGGTCGTCCGTGATGCGGCGGAGGCCGTAGCCGGGTTCGAGGGTGACGAACGTTTCATCGGCGGCTTCGGCCAGGCGGATGCGGCGGCGGGTGGCGAGGGGGTGGTCGTCGGGGACGACCAGGCGGAGGCGTTGTTCGTCGAGGCGGCGGGTGACCAGGTCGGGGGCGTCCGGGACCGGGGAGGTGAGGCAGAGGTCGAGGCCGCCGGCACGGAGGCGTTCGATCATGGCCTCGCCGTAGTTCTGGACGAGCTGGAAGCGGACCCGGGGGTGGTCGGCCCGGAAGGCGCGGATGAGGGCGGGGACGGTTTCGGAGCCCATCGTGTGGAGAAAGCCGAAGGCCACCTTGCCCGCGGTGGGGTCGGCGTCGGCGCGTACCGAGTCGGCGGCCTTCTCCACCTCCGCGAGGGCGCGCTCGGCCGAGCCGAGGAAAGTGCGGCCGGCGGGGGTCAGGGAGACCGTGCGGCCCTTGCGCGCGAACAGGGCGACGCCCAGGTCGTCCTCCAGCCGCACCATCGCCCGGGAGAGCGTGGACTGCGGGACGCCGAGTTCCTGCGCGGCGCGGGTGACGTGTTCGTGCCGGGCCACCGCCTCGAAGTACGCGAGCCGCGGTGCGAGGACCGCGCGGATGTCTTCTTCGTAACTGCTCGGTGACAGCCGGGGCTGTGAGCTGCGTTGATGCGCCATGGGATTGATTATTCGCTGTTTGTGCATTGGACGCATGAATCGCCTGCGGCATACGTTCCCTGCATGCCTCCTGCCAGTACCGGGGCGTCCACCCTCACCGTGGCCGCCTCGACCCAGTCGTCCCCCGTCGCCGACACCACCGACCGCCTCGAACCCGGGCGCCCCGGCTACCGCCGGATGAGCTTCGCCCTCTTCGCCGCCGGTGTCGCGACCTTCGCGCTCCTCTACTCCACGCAGGCGCTGCTGCCCGCCGTCTCCGCGTCCTTCGGCGCGACGGCCGGACAGGCGAGCTGGACGGTGTCCGCCGCGACCGGGGCGCTGGCGCTGTGCGTGCTGCCGCTGAGCGCGCTGTCCGAGCGGTTCGGGCGGCGGCAGATGATGACCGCCTCGCTGGTGGTCGCGGTGACGGTCGGCCTGTTCGTTCCGTTCGCCCCCTCGCTGGGCTGGCTGATCGCGCTGCGCGCGGTCCAGGGCGCCGCGCTGGCCGGACTGCCCGCCTCCGCGATGGCGTACCTGGCGGAGGAGGTGCGGCCCAAGGCGCTCGTCGCCGCGATCGGGCTGTTCGTGGCCGGCAACAGCATCGGCGGGATGAGCGGCCGCATCCTCACCGGCTGGATCGCGCAGCTGTGGGGCTGGCGGGCGGCGGTCGGCGCGGTCGGGCTGCTGGCCGTGGCCTGCGCGGTCGTCTTCCACTTCATGATCCCGCGCGCCCGGAACTTCACCCCCGGGACGCTGAACCCGAAGGCGCTCGCGCGTACCGTCGGTTCGCACCTCGCGAACCCGCTGCTGCGGCGGCTGTACGCGATCGGCGCGCTGTTCATGACGGTGTTCGGGGCCGTGTACACGGTCATCGGGTACCGGCTGGTCGAAGCCCCGTTCAACCTGCCGCAGGGCATCGTCGGTTCGATCTTCCTCGTGTACCTGGTCGGTACGGTCTCCTCCGCCGCCGCCGGACGGTTGGTCGGCCGGCTGGGGCGGCGGGGCGCGCTGTACCTCGCGGTCTCGACCACGGCCGCCGGGCTGCTGCTCTCGCTGGGCGACGCGCTGGCCGCCGTGCTCCTCGGCCTGGTCCTGATCACGGCCGGCTTCTTCGCCGGGCACGCCGTCGCCTCGTCCTCGGTGAGCCGTACGGCGACGACGGGCCGCGCCCAGGCTTCGGCGCTGTACCAGTCGGCGTACTACCTCGGCTCCAGCGCGGGCGGCACGCTCGGCGCGGTAGCCTTCCACGCCGGCGGCTGGGCGGGCACGGTCGCGCTGGGTCTGCTCGCGGTCCTCGGAGTCGTATCCATCACGCTGTACGGGACGCGGGCCGCCCGCGCCGAACGGCTGCGGCCCGCCGCCGTGGCGCCCGTACAGAACTGAGACATTCGGCGCACAACCAACCGCTCCCCTTCGCGCATCTAGCAGGCGGAATCACCGCGGTGCGCGCGAAGGGGAGTTGGCGTACATGGGAGTCAGGAAGAACATGCGGGATATAAGGGGCATTGCGGGCGTACGGGTGCGAAGGGGGCTCGTCATGTCCGTCGCGGGTCTGACCGCGATACCGGCGTTCGTCCTCGGTACGGGCACGGCCGCGCAGGCTGCGTCCTGCACGACGTCCACGGGCCCGTACCAGAAGCAGGTCGAGAAGTACCTGCACCTGAAGGTGGACGGCAGGCAGTCGGCGGCGGACTGCAAGAAGATCCGGTCGTTCCAGAGCACCTACGGCGTCACTCCGACCATCGGTTACGCGGGACCGGTCACCTGGCGCACGATGCAGACGCTCACCGCGCAGAAGGCGGCCGGCAAGAACCCGAACAAGGCCGGGAAGTGCCCGACCAACAAGGGGCGCATCGCCTGCGTCGACCTGACGCGGCAGATCAGCTGGATCCAGGACGGCAAGAAGCTGAAGTTCGGGCCGGTGCCGGTGCGGACGGGGCGGGACAAGTACGAGACGCGGACGGGCGCCAAGAAGATCTACTGGCGTCACAAGAACCACGTGTCGTCGATCTACCACGTGGCCATGCCGTACTCGCAGTTCTTCGACGGCGGCCAGGCGTTCCACGCGGTCGGCGTGAAGATGTGGAATCCGCCGGGATCGCACGGCTGCGTCAACATGCGCACCTCGGACGCGAAGTCATACTGGAATCTGTTGAAGAACGGCGACGACGTCTACGTGTACGGCCGCAAGCCGGGGACCTGACGGCTGCCGCTCGCCCGCCCCGTTGTCAGTGCCCCGCTGTAGCTTCCGAAGTGCTGGACGAAGTGAGCGGTGTCACGGCACGACAGGGTGGATCGGCGATGACTGAACTGACAGCGGCGGCAGCGGGTCCCGGCACGGGCACCGGCGCCCCGGGCGACATCGACAGCCGTCTGGAAGGACACCGGGTCGAGCTGACCGGTTACTGCTACCGGATGCTCGGCTCGGCGTTCGAGGCGGAGGACGCGGTCCAGGACACGCTGGTACGGGCCTGGCGCGGCTTCGACAAGTTCGAGGGCCGGTCCTCGCTGCGGTCCTGGCTGTACCGCATCGCGACCAACGTCTGCCTGGACATGCTGAACGCCGGCAAGCGGCGGGCCCGGCCGGTCGATCTGACCGGGCCGACGCCGCTCGCCCAGGCGGCGCTCAATCCGCTGCCGGAGAACGCCTGGCTGGAGCCGATGCCGGACGGCCGGATCATCCCGACGACCGACGACCCGGCGGAGGCGGCGGTGGCGCGCGAGTCGGTGCGCCTCGCGTTCGTCGCGGCGCTCCAGCACCTGCCGCCGAAGCAGCGGGCGGTGCTCATCCTGCGCGAGGTGCTGGCGTGGAAGGCGGCGGAGGTCGCGGAGCTGCTCGGCACCTCGGTCGCCTCGGTCAACAGCGCCCTCCAGCGGGCCCGGGCGACCTTGGCCGACCACGAGTCGGTGGCGGCCGACGCGGCGGACCCGCTGGACGCGGAGCAGACGGCCCTGCTCGAACGGTACGTGGCGGCGTTCGAGGGCTACGACATGCAGGCGCTGACCGCCCTCCTCCACGAGGACGCGGTGATGACGATGCCGCCGTTCGACCTGTGGCTCCGGGGCCACGACGACATCACCGGCTTCATGACGTCCCTGGGCGCGAGCTGCGCGGGCTCCCGCCTCCTCGCGACCTCCGCCAACGGCGCCCCGGCCTTCGCCCAGTACAAGCCGGACCCGGAAGGCCCGGGCTTCGTCCCGTGGGCGCTCCAGGTCATCGACATCACGGACGGCGCGGTCACGGGCCTGCACTGCTTCCTGGACGCGGACCGCTGGTTCCCGCTGTTCGGGTTCCCGGAGCGGTTGGGGGCGGCCTGACCGTGGCGTTCCGACTGCGAGGGGGCACACCGTTTCCTTCAGATCAGTCACTGACCCAATGAAGAACTCCTAACGGAATGAGCTTCGCGTCAGGAGTCGATCTCCCAGTGGAGGGCCCCGGCCTGAGCAAGGGGTTCCAGCGCCTCGACGAAGGACGCCTCATCCGTTCCGGGCGAGAGGTCCACCGCGAGGTAGGTGCCCTGAAGCCACTCGTGTGGCAGGCCGACGTCGACGGCCTTGCCATGCAGGAGCTCATGTACCTCGTCTCGGTCCGCATGTTCCACGACGAGTGCGACGCGAAGGGTCCGGTGGCCGGACTTGCGCACGATCCTGGTCAACAGGTGGTTGCTGTCTGTGGTCACGACGTCGCGATAGCAGATTCCGTAGGTGAAGAACGGCAGGCAGGCCACCTCGAACGTGCCGTCGGTGAGCTGACGGGTCCACAGCTGCTCGCGCCAGCCGTCCTGCCGGTCCGACAGGTCGGCGTGGATCATGTAGTTGGTGGGGCCCCGGCCGATCGGGTCCTCGTGCGGGATGATGGCGATGGGGTGCCTCCCGGAGCTGGGTCCCGACTCCCAGATCCTGCAACAACCGCCGCGGCCTCGATGCAGCGGGGCGTGTTCAGGCGTCGCCAGCAGATCAGTGCGCATCCGAAGGTAGCGGGGTGCGGCACTCAACCTTCGGTAGCAGCGGTTCGATCACCACCCACAGCGCGTCGTCGACATGCCACGGCTTCGGCCGAGCCACCCCACACCCCCGGATCGCGGATCGCCACTTCCGGAGCGATCCAACCACCTCGAAGCTCATTCCGTTAGGAGTTCTGAGCCCCCCGGAACAAGCCTTATTTCAGTTCTGATGTGACCTGAGTGAAGCCTGGTGGCGGCCCACCGAAGCACCTGCCGGACCGCCACCAGGGACGTTACCTCAAGACTCATTTCCACCAGTTCAGCGGCGTCACGCCATCCTTTTCGTACACGTTCCCATAGAACCACTCGACCCCGGAATTCTCTTCGGCCACGGAGTTCAAGACGTTCTCCACCTCGCTGAAACCGCGCACCGCCGGAAGGGTGAAGACGGTGAGCTTTGATGCTCTCCCATCCCGCCACCCGCCGAGTGACTCAATCGCCTGGGCTACGGAATCGCCAACAGGTGGCGGCCCATACAACTGAATGCAAAGGTTCCCTCCACGGAGGAGAACATCAAATTCTCCTGTAGTGGAGTCCACACGGACAACGTCGCCGCACGCCACACCAAGGACCAGACCTGGCGACGCCAACAGCCGGTACTCACCAGGTGGAGTCAGTTCTTCGACGGGAACCTCTTCGAAAACGGGTTCACCTGAAGTCTTCTTGCCCGCCAGCAATCGGATAGTCGGTTGCAACGCCGACGGCTCCACCCTAATCACCCTTCCCTAGTCCTTCCTTCCGTACGGCGCCCCACAACTACCTCGGTCAGCACACGACCTACCCGCACCCGGCGCCCCTCGGTTATTCGCGCTGAGGTTACAGGCAGCGTGCCCGAGGGCTGGGATCTGTGTTGTAGGTACGGGTTCGACGGGCGGTAGTTGGTCATCGACAGCGCGGACCCGAAGCGGTCACCGGATTCGATGACGCCGGTGAGCCCTTCGCCCTGGTCGATCCAGGTGAGCGGGGTGGGCATGCCTCGGTGAGTGTGTGGCTGAAGATTGTGACTCCGCCCGTGGCAGCGGCATCTTCCAGGGTCTCCCCCGGTTCTCCGACGGCGAAGTAGCGGTTGGTCCCTGCCAGCGCGGCACCGAACTGGTCGCCGCTCTCCACTCCTTCGGGCACACCGGGGCTGTCCTGCGTGATCGTGACCGTGGTTCCGCCCTGCATGTAAGCGACGGCACCGGCGCCGGGGTGACCGACCCCGTCCGCGGCGACGTTCTCGCCGGGGGCGCCCACAGCGAGGTAGGGCTGCCCGGACGCGGTGGTGCCGGCCTGCAGGGCGTAGCCGAACAGGTCACCGGCCTCACTCGTACCCGGTGAGAAGGTCGCCTGGTTGTACAACGCCGACGCCTGGCCCGCCCCCAGCCCGGAGGGCGATCCGTAGATGATGTGCAGGATGCCGGCGTCCTTGATCGCGGTGCCGCCGTCCCCGGTGTCCTCGCGCGGGGTCCCCACCGCGAGGTCCGTACAGCCGTCGCCGTTGAAGTCCGTCCAGGCTATGGCCGATCCGAAGCGGTCACCCTGCTCGGGTGCCACCGCTCCCATGTTCGGGGAGGCCTGCGAGATTTCCGTAGCGGGCACATCTCCCGCGTAGATGACCCGGATGAGGCCGGCTTCCTTGGCACCGGATACCGTCGCCTGCGGGTCCGTGACTACGTTGTCGATCAGCCCGTCACCGTTGTAGTCCGAGCCGACACCCGCGCACGCCGCCGCAGCGGCCGGCACGGCATCTGTGAACACCGGGCCCGAAGCCGCTACGAGCAGAAAAAGGTCGATTGACGGCGGAGTTACCGAGACTCCCTTTTTGCAGCAAACCCCTTTCGTTACGCAGCGCGATGGGCGCCTGCGGAATGTAAGGGCTACTACCGCTAAGAACAGGCCACTGATGCCATAGGCGGGCACAAAGAAGCGATGAAGCGGAGGAGCCAGGATGCTTCGATCGTGCACCGCGAAAGCATAGTTGTAGACGGAAAACGCTTGCGGACCTCCACGGGACCGACCTGTTTCCCGCAGGACCCGTCGGCTGAAAGCGCGCACTCGCTCGTCAACTAACCGTCACCCTGCGTGAGGGGCACCTCCAGCCCCACCAGCTCCAGCAGCACCCGCAGTTCCGGCGGGGTCCCGCACAGGCGCAGCCGGCGGGCGCCCGTCCTGCGGGCTGTCAGGGAGAGGCGGGCGATCGCCTCGACCGTCGTCAGGTCCGGGTGGACGACGCCGCTCAGGTCGCAGTACACCGTGGTGGGGTCCGGCGACGTGCGCAGGAGGGCTTCCAGGTCGGCGCAGAGGCGGGGGACGGCGTCGCGGGTGAGGCGGCCGGAGACGATGAGCGCGGCCGGGGGCGGGGGTTCCATACCCTGGCAGACCCGGGGCCGCGCCGGAACTCACCGCGTCCGAGGCGGCCCTTCTCAGCTGACCGGGAAGATGCCCGTGTCCAGGTCCAGCCCGAAGGGGTCGGGCAGGGCCAGCTTGTCGCCGTACTCGACCGTGGCCAGCTGGCGGTACGTGCCGTCCTGCGGCTCCCCGTACAGCGTGGCGGTGGGGCGGCCCGAGTGCCACGGGTCCAGCAGGAGGAAGAGCGCGACGCCCGCCTTCGCGTAGCCGTGCACCTTGCCGATGCGGTCGTGGTTGGCGTTGTGCTGCGACGTGATCTCGACGACCAGCAGCGCTTCCTCGGCGGGGACGCGGTTGCCCGGTCCGGTCGCCACGGCTCTGGGCACGACCACGAGGTCGGGGATGTACAGCCCGGCCCGGCCGGGGACCGAGACCCCCAGGGTCTGGAAGATCTCCAAGTCCTCCGGGATCACGGAGTAGAGCCTGCGCTGGAGCAGGGCTGCGGTGAGATTGTGGTCCTTGGACGGTGGCGGCGACACAGTGACGATCCCCTCGATGATCTCCACCTTGCAGCCCTCGGGTGCGTCCGTCCCCTCCCAGATCCGGACGAGGTCGTCCCACTCCTGGCCCTGTCCCGGGCCCGGCGCGGGATCGACGGTGAGTGCGCTCATGGCGGTCTCCTCTTATCGGTGCGTCGCCCAGGGGGTGTCTGACCCATCCCCGCGGCGTCGCGACGCCTGGCACGCACGCTCGCGGCGTTGCCGAAAAGCCCTGGTAGCTCCGCTACAAGGCCTTCCCGGCGCCTTGCGATCGCACGCACCAGACGCCGCTCCTTCCTCCACGGGGATGGGTCAGACACCCCCGTCCAGCATGCCGAACGGGACCGGCGGCAGTCCACCGGTCCCGTTCACCCGTATGGGGAAGCCGCAGGTCAGGCGATACGTTCCCGCACCACCGGGGTCGCCGTGTACGGCGTGCCCGCGGGTTCGATGTCGTACGCGTCCGGGAGCGCCTTCAGGGCGTAGTCGAACTTCTCCGGGGTGTCCGTGTGCAGCGTCAGCAGCGGCTGGCCGTCGGTGATCGCGTCGCCGGGCTTGGCGTGGAGCTCGATGCCCGCGCCGGCCTGGACCGGGTCCTCCTTGCGGGCGCGGCCCGCACCGAGGCGCCAGGCGGCTACGCCGATGTCGTAGGCGTCCAGGCGGGTCAGGATGCCGGAGGACGAGGCCTTGATGACGTGCTGCTCGCGGGCGACCGGGAGCGCGGCGTCGGGGTCGCCGCCCTGGGCGGAGATCATGCGGCGCCAGACGTCCATCGCGGAGCCGTCCCTCAGGGCCTTCTCCGGGTCGGCGTCCTTGAGGCCCGCCGCGTCCAGCATCTCGCGGGCGAGGGCCAGGGTGAGGTCGACGACGTCCTTGGGGCCGCCGCCGGCCAGGACCTCGACGGACTCGCGGACCTCCAGGGCGTTTCCGGCGGTGAGGCCCAGCGGGGTGGACATGTCGGTGAGCAGGGCGACCGTGCGGACGCCGCTGTCGGTGCCGAGGGCGACCATCGTGGAGGCCAGCTCGCGGGCGTCGTCCAGGGTCTTCATGAAGGCGCCGGAGCCGACCTTGACGTCGAGGACCAGGGCGCCGGTGCCCTCGGCGATCTTCTTGGACATGATCGAGCTGGCGATGAGCGGGATCGCCTCGACGGTGCCGGTGACGTCGCGCAGCGCGTAGAGCTTCTTGTCGGCGGGCGCGAGGCCGTCGCCCGCCGCGCAGATGACCGCGCCGGTGGTGTCGAGGACGTCCAGCATCTCGGCGTTGGACAGCCGGGCGCGCCAGCCGGGGATGGACTCCAGCTTGTCGAGGGTGCCGCCGGTGTGGCCGAGGCCCCGGCCGCTGAGCTGGGGGACGGCCGCGCCGCAGGCGGCGACCAGCGGGGCGAGCGGCAGGGTGATCTTGTCGCCGACGCCGCCGGTGGAGTGCTTGTCCGTGGTCGGGCGGGAGAGCGTACGGAAGTTCATCCGCTCGCCGGAGGCGATCATCGCGGCGGTCCAGCGGGCGATCTCCGTACGGTTCATGCCGTTCAGCAGGATCGCCATGGCCAGTGCGGACATCTGCTCGTCGGCGACCTCGCCGCGGGTGTACGCGTCGATGACCCAGTCGATCTGCTCGGGGGTCAGCTCGCCTCGGTCCCGCTTGGTGCGGATGACGGAGATGGCGTCCATGGTCTGGCGTCCTTCCGGCCGGTACGTACGGTGCGCGTGGGCCCTGTTGACTCTACGCGCATAGAGGGGGGAAGAGGCGCCGGGGGGGGGGGGGGGGGGGGGGGGGCCCCCCCGGGGCCCGGGCGCGCGGGGGGCGGGGCGCGCCCGCCCGGGGGGCGGGCGGGGGGGGGGGGGGGGGCGGCGGGGGGGG
>NZ_VJNO01000090.1 GCF_007096885.1 Streptomyces sp. 130
CCGTCGATGAGTCCGCTGATGAGACTCGCGCCCGCGTCGTACAGCACGTGGCCCAGGTCGCCAACCGCGTTCGCCGCCCGGCCCGGCAGGTCGGACAGGTAGTCGACCGCGTCGGACACCATGTCTGAGATGGAGTCGAGCGCGGAGTCCTTGGCGTCGCTGAACTTGTCCTTCGCCACGTTGTAGTAGTGGCCGAAACGCTCCGATGCACTGTCGACCAGCTCACGGATCTTGGTCTTGGCCGCGTCCGCGAAGTCCCTCACCGCACGGCCGGCATACGTCGACGCGTCGAATACGTCGCCGTTCAGGAACCCGACGAAGATTCTCAGGCTGGGGATGACGAAGTCCTCGATGGCCACGCTGATACCGGTCAGAGACCCGGCCAGCAGGCCCAGCGTGCCGATCACCGCGCCGGTGATCAGCGGCAGGAGATCGGCGGACATGACCGTGGCGAACTCCAGGACCTGCACGATCAGCGGAGCGAGGGCAATCGCTACGTCCGCGATCTGGAGCCCCAGGTCCGCGAAAACGGGCGCGACCAGCTCCAGTTGCTTCTTCAGCTCGGGGAACGTCTCCTCGAAGAACGTGGTGAGAACCGGCATGATCTGGGCGAGGATGTCCGGAAGCTGCTGAAGGACGGGCAGGAAGAGGCTCGACAGGACGGTGGCCACCTCCTGAATGAACGGCGCGGCGGCGCGGAAGATGTCGCCCATGCCGCTGAGGAGCGGGTTGAGGACGGGCAGCAGGGCTGAGACGAGCGTCCCGGCCAGGGTGATGAACGGCGACAGGGCGCGAAGCAGGTCCCCGACCGCGCGCCCAGCCGTGACGAGGACGGGCCCGAGCGCCTTAAGCGCGTCACCGAGAGCGGCACCGAGCAGGGTGACGACCTCCTGAATGGGCCCCTGCAAGCTGACGAGCACGCGGCCCACGATCTTGATGGCCTCGGCGAGTAGCGGCAGCACGGTCTTGGAGACGAGTGCGGCCGTCTCGCCGAGCGCCTTCAACCCGGCCTGCACGTCCGCGTTCTTCGTCAGGTCCTCAAACCCTTGCGTGACCTTCTCCAGCGTGCCGAACAGGCCGTCGCCCTCTACCGACACGGACCGGATGATGTTGCCGAGGCCGCTGAAGACGTTCCCGAACACCCTGCCGAGCTGGGCCACAGCGCTGACCGCCCGGTCGATGGCCTTCTCCAACGAGCCGTCCTTGAACGCGGCGTCGATCTTGTCCGACCACTTCGTTGCGGCCCGGGCGACGGCCTTCGTGACCCGGTCGAACGCCGGGGCGGCAGCAGCAGCGAGCTGACCGAATGCGGTCGTTGCCTGGGCCGGGACCTTGACGAGGTTCTGCAGCCCCTTGGTGGCCCCGTCGAGGGCCTTGCCGAGGGTGCCGTCACGGCTGAGCTTCACCGCCGCCTGCGCGACCCCGATGCCCATCTTGTTGAACGTCGTAGCGGTCTGGTTCAGGGCCTTCCCGACCCGGGGCAGCACCTCGTCCCCGAGACCCTTCACCGCCTCGTCAAAGTCCTTGAAGAGCCTGTTCTGCACGCCGAGCTGGAGCTTCTTGAACTCGGACTTCATGCTGATCAGCTCGCGCACGAACTTCCGGGCCTCGGGCGCCAGCGTCTTGAGGGACTTCTCCAAGTCTTCGGGCTTGGTCCCGGGGTCGAACGCGTCCTTCACGGCATCGGACACGCCCATCATGCCGAGCTTCAGCGTGGCGGTCGCGAGGACCACGGACAGGATGCCCTGCGTCGCCACCGCTGTGGCCGGCAGCAGGTTCTGCATCGCCCCAGCCACCGACGCCAGCAGCGGCGCCGCAGCCCCCAGAGCGGCGCTCAGCTGGGTGACGTTCTGCGTGACCCGGCCCAGGCCGCCGGCCGCCGACAGCAGGTTGCGGGTGAGGTTGCGGTCAACGTCCACGTCGATGTCGATGTCCGGGGCTGTGGCCTGCACCAGCGCCACCACCTCATCGACGTCCCGGCGCACCTGCCGCAGCGACGCTGGCCCGTTCAGCGCGGCGGTGATCAGGACGGGGTCGACCCGGCCGCCCGTGTCGACCTGGTTGACGAGGTTGTCGAGGTCGGAGAGGACGTTGCGGATCGAGGCCCGCTGGTTGAGGGCGGCGGTGACGAGGACGTCGTCGCTGTCGGCGGTCGCGGTACCGATGACGCGGCTGAGGTCGCGGTCGAGCTGCCGCAGCGTCGTCGTCTGGTCCAGGACGGCCGCGACGTCCAGATCGGACATGTCAGCCTGCGCCGCGCGAAGGACACGGTCCAGGTCCCGTTCCAGGTCCGGCAGCGTGCGGGTGGCGTTGACGATCAGGTCGACTTCGGCCTGTGATGCCA
>NZ_VJNO01000091.1 GCF_007096885.1 Streptomyces sp. 130
ACGGTCCAGGTCCCGTTCCAGGTCCGGCAGCGTGCGGGTGGCGTTGACGATCAGGTCGACTTCGGCCTGTGATGCCATGGTCCCCTCCTTCGGGGTGAGCCCGGCTGGCGGCCTCGGAGGGGACCGCTACAGGGGCGGTGGTCAGTTCAGGTAGCCGTACCGGCGGGCGAGGGCGACGCCGTCGGAGTACGGCTGCTGGGCCTTCTTCAGGGCCGTCATGGAGGCGTCCAGGGCCCGCAGCTGGGCGGCGAGCGAAGCCCGCGCGACGGTGGTCGGGCTGGGCGCCCGGCGGCCGGCGGCAGCGAGGAGGGCGCGCTCCTCGGGCAGCAGGACACCGGGCGCCACGTACGTGACGCTGTCGCCGTCGCGGATCACCCGCATCCGAGGCCCGGTCACGGGTTCACCCACGGGGTGCCGTCCCGGTTCACGAACCCGACGAAGTTCGGGAGGGTGTCGGCCGCCACGTACAGGCCGGCACGGCCGAACACCACGTCACCGGGCTCCACCCGACGAAACTGCCGGGGAGCTTCCTGAAGCCCGTCGTTGTCGGTGTCCGGGTCGTACAGCGCGTACTTGATCGCCATGGTCTTTCCTCCTGCTCGATCGGTGGGCCCGGGCGGTGGTCGCCCGGGCCCGGGGGTGTGGGTCAGGCCAGGCCCTCGCGCTCCAGGGCAACGTGCAGGGCCTGGCGCAGCTCTTCCAAGCCGACCTTGTACTGCCCTTCGAGGCGGTCGCGGTGAACGTGGTAGTGGGTTCGGATCTCCTCGATCCGCACGGCCTTGGCTGCGGCCTCGGAGGCCGCAGCCGCAGCCTCCTTCTCCTGCCGTCGCAGGGCCTTCAGGCGTCGCGCGACGTCCTTCTCCTCAGCAGCGAGCTGGGCGAGGGCCTGGCGCTCAACCTCGGCAGGGTCGGGGGCCTCGGGCTGGACCTCTACCAGCTGCGTACGGGGGATCTCGCCATGGCCACCGCCCACCAGTACCCGCCGCATGTCGGGTTCCGGCCGGTTGTGCCACGCCTCCCAGTCGAACGGCGGCAGGTAGTTCATGCCGACCCGCTTCCGGTCGACGGCGAGGGCCGCGACCTTCCGCCACTGGGCGAGGTCGCCGACGTGGGCCCACGCGGTGGTGCTGGGCTCGGTCGCGTACGGCCAGTCGAGGCCGAAGCGCTGGCCGAACTTGAGCAGCCACGGGATGGGCTCGATGTCGAAGTAGGCGGAGGCGAGCAGGCCGGGCACGTCGTGGCTGTGGGGGACGGTACGGCGGCCGTTGACGAACGGGGGGTTGGCAACGAGCGAGCAGCCGGTGCAGGCCCACCCGCCGCGGGCGCTGGGGGTGCGGCGCCACCCGGTGGAGGAGTCCTGCAGGCCGCAGTACGAGCAGTGCGGGACGGGGCCGGGGCCGGCCGGGCGGGTGTCGCGCGCCTGCTCCTCCAGGACCTGCCGGTTGTGGACGGCGATGGGGCCGGTGTCCTGGCCGCTGATGGTCTTCTCCAGCGTCGCCAGGCGTTCGAGGATGGCCGCGTCCGGGGCGGGGGTGGCGGGGGGCTGGGTGGGCTCGGGCTGGGGGTCGGGGGTGTTGCGGCGGCGGCGGGACATCATCGGTTCACCTTGGGGGCGTCGGGGGTGGGGGTGCAGGTGTGGCAGGTGGTGCCGGTCGTGGTGTGTCCGGCGCTGTTGTGGAGCAGGACGCGCCAGGCTCGCTCGCTGCGGTCCTGGACGGTGTCCGGGGCCGGGGTGGGCGGGATGGTCGGCAGGGGGTTGCCGGGGCGCCACGCGGCCAGTGCGGAGGCCACAAGGACGACGTCGACGGTGTCGGCGGTGTCGGCCCCGTTGGCGGCGGCGAGGCGCTGCTCCAGGCGGGCGAGGCGGCTGGTGTAGCGGGTGGTCATGCCGCACCCCCGCAGTGCTCGCAGGGGGCGCCCGCGGCGTGGGTGCCGGCGTGCCGGTCGGACTGCGCGACCACCAGGGGCATGCGGTCGGCGAAGCCCAGCTGACGGACCGCCGACGCGGCGCCGCCCGGCTCCAGCTCCTCCAGGCGGTTGAGGAGTTCGAGCGCGCGGGCCTTGCGCTCCGGCGAGGGCTTCAGGCGGGCTTCCAGGGCGCGTAGGCGGTGCTCATGCCGCGATGCCACGGGAACCACCTCCCCGGGCCTTCAGGTCGGCCTCGATGTCGGCGAGGCGGGCCTCTACGTTGGCGTGGTCGGCGAGGGCGGGCAGAGAGCGCAGG
>NZ_VJNO01000130.1 GCF_007096885.1 Streptomyces sp. 130
GAACCGCGCGACCAGCGAGGCGTCGCCGATCTCGGCGGTGGACCCCGCCCACGGCCCGAGAACGAGTTGCCGTTCGGCGTCCGACACCACGTCCAGCTCACCGAGGCGCCGCTCGGGATCGGCCAGCGCCTGGCGCAGCACCGTGCCGAGCACGGTCACCATGCGCTCCACGGTCGGGCGGTCGAACAGGTCCTCCGCGTAGAGCACCGTGCCGCGCAGCCCCCGGCCGTCGTCCGTACGGAGCAGGAACTCCACGTCGAACTTGGCCGCACCGCTCGTGACGTCCGGTATCGCGGTGACCGTGGTGTCCCCGAGCCGGAGCTCCGGAACGCCTCCGGTTTCCAGGGAGAGGCAGATCTGGAAGAGGGGGTGGCGGGCGAGTGTGCGGGTGGGGTTGAGGGTGTCGAGGACGAGGTCGAAGGGGG
>NZ_VJNO01000092.1 GCF_007096885.1 Streptomyces sp. 130
GGCCCCCCCCCCCCCCCCCGCGCGGGCGGGGGCGCCCGCCCCGCGCCGGGGGGGGCGCCCCGGCCCCCCTCCTTGGGGCGACCCCCCGGGGGCGGGCCGCCCCCGGGGGGGGGGCCCCCCCTCCTCTCATGCGTTACGCCTGGGCGCTGCCGTCCTCGTCTGCGACGGGCTCGTCCTCGTCGTCGTCCAGCGCGTCCACGAACTCCACGCCGTCCAGTTCGGCGAGGCGGTCGGACGCGTCGGTGGCGCCGTCCTTGTCGGCCTCCAGCGCCTTGCCGAACCACTCGCGCGCCTCGTCCTCACGGCCCGCTTCGAGCAGCGCGTCGGCGTACGCGTAGCGCAGGCGCGGGGTCCACGGGTGCACGGCGTTCGAGGCGAGTTCGGGGCTCTGCAGGGTGACGATGGCGGCGTCGAGCTGCCCCATGTCCCGCCGGGCGCCGGCGGCGACGAGACGCATCTCGACCTGGCCGGCCTTGTCCAGCTTCTGCACCTCGGGCTCACCGGCCATCGCCATGGCCTTCTCGGGCCGGCCGAGACCGCGCTCGCAGTCGGCCATGACCGGCCACAGCTCCACGGACCCGGTCATCCGCCGGGCCGCCCGGAACTCCGCCAAGGCCTCCGCGTACTTCTGGGTCGCGTAGGCGGCGAAACCGGCGGCCTCGCGGACGGCGGCGACGCGCGAGGCGAGCCGGAGCGCGATGCGCGAGTACGCGTACGCCTGCTCGGGGTCCTCGTCGATGAGCCGGGCCACCATGACCAGGTTCCGCGCGACGTCCTCGGCCAGCGTCTTGGGCAGGCTCAGCAGTTCCTGGCGGACGTCCTGGTCGATCTCGTGGCCGGTGACGTCGTCCGGGATGGGCAGCCGCTTGACGGGCGCGCGGTCGCGGTCGCGGTCGTCCCGGCGCTCGTAGCCGCCGGACCGGCCGCCGCGGTCGTCGCGGCCCCGGTAGCCACCCCGGTCACGGTCGTCCCGCTGGCCGCGGTAGCCGCCGCCCC
Organism: Streptomyces sp. 130; assembly: GCF_007096885.1. GTDB lineage: Bacteria > Actinomycetota > Actinomycetes > Streptomycetales > Streptomycetaceae > Streptomyces. Next base: position 997 of record NZ_VJNO01000092.1, read on the forward strand.
GGTTGTCGTCGCGCCGGGGGCCACGGTCGCGGTCGTCCCGGCGGAAGCCACCGCCGCGGTTGTCGTCATCCCGGCGGGGACCACGAGGCCGGTCGTCACGGCGCTCGTAGCCACCCGGCCGGCCACCACGATCGTCATCACGACGCGGAGCACGATCGTCACGACGGAACCCACCACGATCATCGTCCCGGCGCGGGGCACGGTCGTCACGGCGGAAGCCTCCGCGGTCGTCGTCCCGGCGCGGGGCGCGGTCGTCACGGCGGAAGCCTCCGCCACGGTTGTCGTAGCCGCCACTGCGGTCATCGCGCCGGAAGCCACCACCGGAGGGACGGTCATCGCGACGGAACCCGCCGCCGCGGTTGTCGTCATCCCGGCGGGGGCCACGAGGCCGGTCGTCACGGCGCTCGTAGCCACCCGGCCGGCCACCACGATCGTCATCACGACGCGGAGCACGATCGTCACGACGGAAGCCTCCGCCACGGTTGTCGTAGCCGCCACTGCGGTCATCGCGCCGGAAGCCACCACCAGCGGAACCGCCCCGGTCGTCACCGCGGAAACCACCGCCGGAGGGACGGTCGTCGCGGCGCGGCCCACGATCCCGGTCGCGGTCCCGGTCGTCGCGGCGGAAGCCGCCCCCGGAGGGGCGGTCGTCGCGGCGGTATCCACCGCGGTCGTTGTCCCGGCGCGGACCGCGCGAACGGTCGTCGCGACCGCCGCCGAAGCCGCCCCGGTCACCGCCGTCCCGGCGACGCGGCTCGCGCTCCGAACGATCGTCGGGAGAGTTGGTGGACATGGGTGGAGCTCCTGTCATCGGGGTACTACAGACATTCTTACGCAGCCGGACACCCGACGCGCTTCGGGCAAAACAAAAAGGACCCTTGGTCCCAGCGCTGAACGCTGGGACCAAGGGTCCTTCAAAAATTGTTCGGCGGCGTCCTACTCTCCCACAGGGTCCCCCCTGCAGTACCATCGGCGCTGAAAGGCTTAGCTTCCGGGTTCGGAATGTAACCGGGCGTTTCCCTAACGCAATGACCACCGAAACACTATCGGCCACTCCGCCAGAAAGCGGAGTATCGGCACTTAGCGAACAAGCACACTTTTCAATTTATGAGTGACGTTGTTCAACCAGCACGACTGTTCGTGGCCTGGGAACAACACAGTGGACGCGAGCAACTGAGGACAAGCCCTCGGCCTATTAGTACCAGTCAGCTCCACCCGTTACCGGGCTTC
>NZ_VJNO01000131.1 GCF_007096885.1 Streptomyces sp. 130
CTTTCCTGCGGCGATCGCGTCGGCGCGGGCTCGGTCGCTTGCCTCGTTCGCCTCGTAGGCCGAGGTGCGCGCGTACTATGCCGAGAACACTGCTTGGGCGTAGTGGCTTCTGCAGCCGGGTCGGCTGCCTCGCCCGCGTGATCGGCCGCGTAATCCGCCGCATCTGCGCTGTTTTCGGCGTGGGTGGTAGCCGCGTTGGCGGCATCTCGTGTTTCGTTGGCGGCGGTTGCCGACTTCCGGGCCAGCGCCTCGGCAGTCCTTGTTCACCTGGCTGGCCACTGGAGATGGCAAGTTCTCCGTGCCCGTCACTTCCTGCGCCGTGCCTGCCGGCCAGTGGACGTGGGATCGCATCAAGGTCCAGTCCGGTGACTTCAACGGCGACGGGCGCGACGATTTCGGCACCTGGTACGACTACGCCGACGGCCATGACGCCGTAGT
>NZ_VJNO01000093.1 GCF_007096885.1 Streptomyces sp. 130
AGACCCGGCATCTCGTGCTCGGCAAGCGTGATCTCCTTCCGCCCGAAAGCGGCGAGGGAGAGATCGGCGACCTTGAAATCGATGGTCTCAACTGGCATGGAGGCTCCTAGTGCTCATGACGTTGCGGTGGATGTCGAGGGTCGCCGTGGATTTGTTCAGCGTGATGTAGTGCAGCCCGGGGGCGCCTTCGGCGAGCAGCCGGTCGGCCATCAGCGTCGCGTGGGCCACGCCGATCTCGTACGCGATGTCCGGCCGGTGCTGCGCGGCTTCCAGGCGGTGGGCCAGGTCCTCGGGGAAGGCGGCGTCGGAGAGTTCCGCGAAGCGGCGGATCTGACGGACGTCGGTGGCCGGCATGATCTCCGGGATGATCGGGGTGGCGCAGCCGGCCGCCTCCACCCGGTCCCGCAGCCGCAGGTAGTCCTCCACGTCGAAGAACATCTGCGTGATGGCGTAGTCGGCGCCGGCGCGGCACTTGGCGACGAAGTGCCGGATGTCGCTCTCCCAGTCGGGCGAGCGCGGGTGCCGCTCCGGGAAGGCGGCGACACCGATGGTGAAGTCCCCCAGCGAGCGGACCAGTTCGACCAGCTGGTAGGCGTGGTGGAAGCCGTCCGGGTGCGCGGTCCACTCCCCCTTGGGGTCGCCGGGCGGATCGCCCCGCAGGACCAGTACGTCCCGCACCCCGGCGTCCGCGTACTGGCCGATGATGTGCCGGAGCTCGGCCACCGAGTGCCCGACGGCGGTCAGGTGGGCGACGGGCCGCAGGGTCGTCTCGGTCACCAGGCGCTTCGTGACGTCGATGGTGCGGTCCCTGGACGACCCGCCCGCGCCGTAGGTGACGGACACGAAGTCGGGGCCCAGCGGCTCCAGGCGGCGGATGGCCTGCCACAGGGTCCGTTCGCCCTGGGCGGTGCGGGGCGGGAAGAACTCGAAGGAGAACGTCGGGCGGTCCGTGACCAGCTCCATCACCGGCCACCCCCGGCCCGGCCCGCGTTGAAGTACGACGCCTCGGGGTGGTGGACGACGATCGCGTCCGTGGACTGCTCCGGGTGGAGCTGGAACTCCTCGGAGAGGTGGACGCCGATCCGCTCCGGCCGCAGCAGGTCCGCGATCTTGGCGCGGTCCTCCAGGTCCGGGCAGGCCGGGTAGCCCAGCGAGTAGCGGCAGCCCTGGTACTCGGTGCGCAGCATGCCGTCCAGGCCGTCGGGTTCGCGGCCGGCGATCCCGAGTCCGGCCCGGACGCGCGCGTGCCAGTACTCGGCCAGTGCTTCCGCCAGTTGCACGGAGAGCCCGTGGAGTTCCAGGTAGTCGCGGTACGAGCCGGAGGCGAAGAGCTCCGCGGTGGCCTCGCCGATCTTCGAGCCGACGGTCACGATCTGGAGCCCGACCACGTCCGTCTCGCCGGACTCCTCGGGCCGGAAGAAGTCCGCCAGGCACAGGCGGCGCCCGCGCGGCTGGCGGGGGAAGGTGAACCGGGTCCGTTCGTGCCCGTTCTCGTCCAGGATGATCAGGTCGTCGCCCTTGGACACGCAGGGGAAGTAGCCGTGCACGACGGCCGCTTCGAGCAGGTTCTCCGTGCGCAGCCGGTCCAGCCACATCCGCAGCCTCGGCCGGCCCTCCGTCTCGATCGTGTCGCCCTTCAGCCCCCACTGGCCCTTGAACAGGGCGGCCTCGTCCAGCCAGGAGGTGTACTCCTTGTGCGGGATGCCCTTGACGACCCGGGTGCCCCAGAACGGCGGGGCGGGCACGGGGTTGTCGACGGCGACGTCCGACCGGCCGGCGTCCGCCGGCTCCTCGAACTCCGGCTCCCTCAGCGGCACGCGGCGCTGCTTCAGCGGCGGCAGGGTGGCTCCGGGGACGCCGCGCTTGACGGCGATGAGGGCGTCCATCAGGCGCAGGCCCTCGAAGGCGTCGCGGGCGTAGCGCACCTCGCCCTCGTAGATCTCGTGGAGGTCCTG
>NZ_VJNO01000009.1 GCF_007096885.1 Streptomyces sp. 130
GTGGCACGGATTCCCGTGCCACCCCCCTCCGGCATATCTCGGTGGACCGGCGCGGGACCGGCGGCGACAGTGAGCGCATGACATCCCACGTGCAACACATCACCATCGACTGCGCCGACGCCTACACGCTGGGCACCTTCTGGTCGGCCGTGCTCGGCGCCCCGCTCTCCGACGAGGACCACCCCGGCGACCCCGAGGCCCTGGTCGAAGCGCCGGGCGCCGCCCTGCTGTTCGTCACCGTGCCGGACCGCAAGCAGGGCAAGAACCGCGTCCACCTGGACATCAAGCCCGAGGACCGCACCCGGGACGAGGAGGTCGAACGGCTGCTGGCCCTCGGCGCGACCCTGGTCGCCGACCACCGCAAACCGAACGGACGGGGCTGGGCGACGCTGGCCGACCCGGAGGGCAACGAGTTCTGCGTGGAGTGCGGCGCGGCCGAGCGGGCGGCGCTCAGCGGTACGCGGCTGCCGGTGACCGCGGACGACGTGACGCGGGCGGTCCGGCTGGCGGTCGACGCCCTCACCGGCGCGGCGGAGGGCGACTGGCGCGTCCCGGCCGGGACGCTGACGTGGGACTGCCGGGAGACCGCGGAGCACCTGAGCGACGACCTCTTCGCGTACGCCGTCCAGCTGGGCCCGCGTACGCCGTCGGTGGAGACCGAGGTGCCGTACCACTGGGGCCCCCGGCGCGAGGGCGGCCCGTGGAACGCGGTCTTCGCGGACCCGGAGGCGGGTGTGGCGGGGCTGCTCCAGACCGTGGAGGCGAGCGGCGCGCTGCTGGCCGCGATGGTCCGTACGGCCTCGCCGGCCACCCGCTCGTTCCACAGCTACGGGGTCTCCGACGCGGAGGGCTTCGCGGCCATGGGCGTCGTGGAGACCCTGGTGCACGCCCATGACATCGCCTCGGCCCTGGGCGTCTCCTGGGAACCGCCCGCCGCCCTGTGCGACCGGGCGCTGGCCCGGCTCTTCCCCGGCGCGCCGGACGACAGGGACCGGTGGGCCGTGCTGCTCTGGTCCACCGGTCGCGGCGAGCTGCCCGGGCGCGAGCGCGTGACGTCGTGGAAGTGGCACAGCGCCCCGCTGGCCTGAATCAGCGGGCGAGCACGTCGAGCGCGCGGTCCACGTCCGCCTCGGTGTTGTAGAGGTGGAAGGACGCGCGCAGATTGCCCGCCCGGCCGGCGACCAGCACCCCGGACCGCTGGAGCTCCGGTGCCCGGTCGCCGAGGCCGGGCACCGCGACGACGGCGGTGTCCGCCGCCACGGGCTCGTGCCCGAGGGCCGTCACCCCGGCGCGGAAGCGGCCGGCCAGCGCGAGGGCGTGGTCGTGCAGCGCGTCGACGCCGATCTCGTGGAGCAGGGCGAGGGAGTGCTCGGCGCCGTGGTACGCGAGGTAGACGGGCGGCTCGTCGTAGCGGTGGGCGTCGGAGGCCAGCTTGGCGACCGGTCCGTACACGCTGCCCCACGGGTCCTCCGAGGCGGCCATGCCCACGTCGACCGGCTTCAGGCTCTCCTGCGCGTCCTCGGTGACGGTGAGGAACGAGGTGCCGCGCGGGCAGAGCAGGTACTTGAAGCCGCCGGTCACCGTGTAGTCGTAGGCCCCCGCGTCCAGCGGCAGCCAGCCCGCGGACTGGGTGGCGTCCAGCAGCGTACGGGCGCCGTGGGCCGCCGCGGCGGCCCGGACCGCGTCCAGGTCGGCGCGGCGGCCGTCCGCCGACTGCACCGAGGAGAAGGCGACGAGCGCGGTGGAGGGGCGCACGGCCCCGGCCAGCCCTTCCAGCGGCACGTACCGCATGTCGAGGTCGCCGCGGACCGCGAAGGGGCTGACGACAGAGCTGAACTCGCCCTCGGGGGCGAGCACTTCGGCCCCCGGGGGCAGTGAGGCCGCGATCAGCCCGACGTGGGCGACGACGGAGCTGCCGACGGCGACCCGGCCGGCCCCTACGCCGACGAGCCGCGCGAAGCCGTCCCTGGCGCGGTCCACCGCCTCGAAGTCTCCGGAACCGGCGCGGCGGCCGGAGGCGCCCTCGTCGGCAAGCGCCTTCACGGCGTCGACGGTGCGGCGGGGCAGCAGCCCGCAGGTGGAGGTGTTGAGGTAGGTGGTCTCGGGCGCGAACTCGGCGGCTACGGCACGGCTGAGCGGAGAGTGCGTCATGAGCTCAGCGTGAACCCTCGCCGACCTGGGGTCAATTGACAAAAACTCACGGCGGCCCCAAGCGATGCTTATGCGTCCGGAACCGAGGACGCGGACCGCCGTGGACGCGGACCACCAGAAACGCGGACCACCAGGAACGCGGACCGCCGGGAACGCGGGCCGCCGGGGACGGCCCGCGTGGCGGGTCAGGCGTTCCGGGTGGCTGCGGGGACCTCGCAGGCCCCGTCGGCGTCGCAGGCCGCCGCGTCGGCGGCGGCGGTCACCGGGCGGTCCTTCCACGCCTGCTCCAGCGCCTGGGCGAAGACCTCGGCGGGCTGGCCGCCGGAGATGCCGTAGCGCCGGTCGAACACGAAGAACGGCACCGCGTTGGCGCCCAGCTCGGCCGCCTCCCGCTCGTCGGCGCGCACCTCGTCGGCGTACGCCTTCGGGTCGGCGAGCACCGCGCGCGCCTCGTCGGCGTCCAGCCCCGCCTCGACGGCCAGGTCCAGCAGGACGGCGTCGTCGAAGACGGACCGCTCCTCGGCGAAGTTGGCCCGGTAGGCGAGGGCCAGCAGCTCGTCCTGGCGGCCACGGGCCTTGGCGAGGTGCAGCAGGCGGTGGATGTCGAACGTGTTGCCGTGGTCCCGGCCCTCGGTGAGATAGCCGAGCCCTTCGGCCCGGGCGTTGGCCGCGACATTGGCCTCCATCGAGCGGACCTCGTCGGGGGTGCGCCCGTACTTGCGCGCCAGCATGTCGGTGACCAGCTCGGTGTCGCCCTTGGCGCGGCCGGGGTCGAGCTCGAAGGAGCGGTGCACCACCTCGACGTCGTCGCGGTGGGCGAAGCCCGCGAGACCCTTCTCAAAACGGGCCTTTCCGACATAACACCAGGGGCAGGCGATGTCGCTCCAGATCTCGACGCGCATGACTCTTCTTCTCTCCGGACTCGTCGACGGCTGCGGCGGGGCGCGGAGGCACCCTCCGCTCCCCGCCCAAACGTATGACGGGCCCGCGCCATTCCCGCGCCCGGGCCCATGTGCTCAGCCTCTCCCCGGCGCTTCCGCCACCGCGAGGCGCAGCACCAGATGGTCGCCGTGCCGGGGCGTTTCCGGGTCGGGGACCCAGCCGCAGGCGGAGTAGAAGGCCCGGGCCCGCTCGTTGGGCCCGAAGACCTCCAGACGGGCCCGCGTGACTCCGCGCCGCCGCCAGTCGGCGACGCACGCGAGGTGCAGGGCGCTGCCGACCCCCTCGCGCCAGTGCGCCGGGGAGACGTGGAGCTGGGTGAGGCAGGTCCACCCGTCGCGCACGGAGTGGGCGGCGACGCCGACGAGGGCGCCGTCCTCCTCGGCGACGAGCACGGTGGTCTCCTCCCGGTCCACCGCGCGGGCCCAGCCGTCCCGGCTCCGGCCGGCCTCGGCCGCGCCCGCGTACTCCTCCTCGGCGAGGTGGCCGCTGTAGTAGGTGGCCCTGGCCTCGGTGTGCAGGGTGACTATCGCGTCGAGGTCGTCCCGCCTCGCTGTACGGATCATGGTGGGGAGGACGTACGGGCCGGGGCGCCGGTTCCGCCGCCCCGGCCCCGGTCAGCTGCCGTCGCGGAGGTCCGCCGGGCCCTCCGGCCGGAAGGCGATCCGGTCGAAGGCCACCTCGCAGCCGTCGCCCGTGGGCGACTGGGCGAGGAAGCCGACGGACGCGGTGGCCGCCTGCTCCGGGGTGCCGAGGGTGAAGACGCGGACGAAGGTCCACTTCTCGCCGTCGGCCGAGGCGTGGAAGGCGAAGGCGTGTCCGGTACGGCTCAGCCGCAGCCAGTGGGTGTCGCCGTCCACGACGGAGGAGTTGACGTCGTCGGAGTGGCCCCGGGTGACCACCGTGCAGATGGTCGGGCGCTCCGGGGACAGCTCCAGGCAGAGCTTGGCCCATTCCCGGTCGCCGGCGTGGAGGTAGAGCACGCCCGCGTCGAAGGCGGCGGCGAAGCCCACCTTCACCCGGGCGATGAGCTGGAAGTCGCCCGCCGGGGCGGCGCCCAGCAGCCGGGGCGCGTCGCTCGCCGGTTCCAGGCTGTCGCCGCCCGGCGGGACGAAGCGGTCCTGGCGGGCGCCGGCGCGGCCGGTGAGCACGCCGTCCGCGTAGGTCCAGCCGCCGTCGGGGCCGTACGGCCGGAGCGCGAAGGGGAGTTCGGGGAGGTTCACGCGGGGCTTCCGTTCACGCGGCGGGGCAGGCCCAGCGGGTTGGCGTCGCGCAGTTCGGGCGGCAGCAGCGCGTCGGGGGTGGTCTGGTAGCTGACCGGGCGCAGCCAGCGCTCGATGGCGGTGGCGCCGACCGAGGTGGAGGTGGAGGTGGTGGCCGGGTAGGGGCCGCCGTGGTGCTGGGCGGGGGCGACGGCGACGCCGGTCGGCCAGCCGCCCACGAGGACCCGCCCGGCGAGCGGGGTGAGGGCGGCGAGGAGGTCCGCCGCGCCGCCTCCGGCCTCCTCGGTGGCGATGTGGAGGGTGGCGGTGAGGTTGCCGGGCAGGCGGGTCAGGACGGCGGTGATCTCGTCCTCGGAGGCGTACCGGGCGACGACGGTGACCGGGCCGAAGCACTCCTCCAGAAGCGTGTCGTGCGGGCCCTCGGCGGTCAGCTCGCGGGCCGGGACGGTCAGGAAGCCGGCCGCGACGGTGTGCTCGCCGCCCGCTCCGGGGGTGACGGGCGCCTCGACCCCGGGGAGCGCGGCGCGCTCGGTGACCCCGGCGAGGAAGGCGTCGCGCATGCGGTGGTCGAGCAGGACGCCGGCCTCGGTGCCGCTGACGGTCTCGGTGAGCGCCTTGAGCAGGCGGTCACCGCCCTCGCCCTCGGGGGCCAGGACGAATCCGGGCTTGGTGCAGAACTGGCCGACGCCCATGGTCATCGAGCCGGCCAGGCCCGCGCCGATCTCCTCGCCGCGCTCGGCGGCGGCGGCCTCGGTGACGACGACGGGGTTGAGGGAGCCCAGCTCGCCGTGGAAGGGGATGGGGACCGGGCGGGCGGCGGCGGCGTCGAACAGGGCGCGTCCGCCGCGCACCGAGCCGGTGAAGCCGGCGGCGGCGACGAGCGGGTGGCGGACGAGGGCGACCCCGGCCTCGAAGCCGTGGACGAGGGTGACGACGTCCTCGGGCAGCCCGGTGCGCGCGGCGGCCCGGCGCAGGATCGAGGCGCACAGCTCGGAGGTCGCCGGGTGGTCCGGGTGGGCCTTGACGACGACGGGGCAGCCGGCCGCGAGGGCGCTGGCGGTGTCGCCGCCGGGCACGGAGAAGGCGAGCGGGAAGTTGCTGGCGGCGTAGACCGCGACGACGCCGAGCGGGATCTTGTAGCGGCGCAGGTCGGGCCAGGGCGGGGTGCGGGTGGGGTCCGCGTGGTCGATGTGGATGTCCAGGTAGGCGCCCTCGTCGACGACCTCCGCGAACGCCCGCAACTGGGCGGCGGTGCGCGCGAGTTCGCCGGTCAGCCGGGCCGGGCCGAGGGCCGTCTCGGCGTCGGCGGCCTCGATGACGTGTTCCCCGGCCTCGGTGAGCAGTTCGGCCGCCGTGCGCAGGAACGCGGCGCGCGCGGTGCGGTCGGCGAGGGAGCCGCGTACCGCGTGGGCGGCGCGGACCGCGCGGTCGACCTCCTCCGCTGTGGCCTCCACCGCAACCTGCTCGCGCGGGTTCCCGGTGCGGGGGTCGACGCTCCAGACTGGTGTTGCTGCCACCGTGTTTCCTTCCGCTCCACTGCCGCACATCAGAAGTCGTCCGGTATAAGCTGTTCGGTATTCTGAACAGCGTTCCTGAACGTGAATGTGAAGCGACTCTATTTCCGGGCCTTCGGTGTTGGCAAGAAGTCGCGGGGTTTCGTCGGCGGGGTGAAAGGGGCACAGGGCGATGTCGGTTCCCGAGTCGGGTGGGGCACAGGTCAAGTCCGCGGTACGGACGGTCGAGCTGCTGGAGTACTTCGCCGGGCGGCCCGGCATGCACTCGCTCGCCGCGGTCCAGGAGGCCGTCGGCTATCCGAAGTCGAGCCTCTACATGCTGCTGCGCACCCTGGTCGAGCTGGGCTGGGTGGAGACCGACGCGACGGGCACGCGCTACGGGATCGGCGTACGGGCCCTGCTGGTCGGCACCTCGTACATCGACGGCGACGAGGTCGTCGCCGCGGCCCGCCCCACCCTGGACCGGCTCTCCGACGACACCACCGAGACCATCCACCTGGCCCGGCTCGACGGCACCAACGTGGTCTACCTCGCGACCCGCCAGTCCCAGCACTACCTGCGCCCCTTCACCCGCGTCGGCCGCCGGCTGCCCGCCCACTCCACCTCGCTCGGCAAGGCGCTCCTCGCCACCTACAGCGACGAGCAGGTCCGCAAGATGCTGCCCGAGACGCTGCCCGCGCTCACCGAACACACCCTGACCGACCGCGAGAAGCTCATCGAGGAGCTGCACCAGATCCGTGAGCAGGGGTACGCGGTGGACCGCGAGGAGAACACGCTGGGGCTGCGCTGCTTCGGCGTCGCCGTCCCGTACCGCACCCCGGCCCGGGACGCGATCAGCTGCTCGGTGCCGGTCGCCCGGCTGACCCCCGCGCACGAGCAGATGGTCAAGGACGCGCTGTTCGACGCGCGCGACCGGCTGACGCTCGCCACCCGCCGGCTCTGATCCCGCGCCCCGCCGCCCGCCCGGCCGTGAACGCCGCGGTCACCGTATGAGGAATCGGTGAGAAGCGGCACAACCGGGAACGACTCGCCCGGCCCCGCTCGTCTGCCGAGCAGGATGAACAAGACGATCAGGCGCGCCTCGGTCTTCTGCCTGCTGCTGGTCCTCGCCCTCCTCGGGCGGGCGACCTGGGTGCAGGCGTACCAGGCCAAGGCGCTCGCAGACGACGACCACAACCGGCGGAAGATCATCGCGCAGTACGCGCAGCCGCTGGGGGACATCATCGTGGCCGGTTCGCCGGTCACGGGCTCGAAGCGGACGGAGGGCGGCGATCTCGCGTACCAGCGCACCTACCGGCAGGGCGGCCTCTACTCGGCCGTGACCGGCTACAGCTCGCAGGCGTACGGCTCGACGCAGCTGGAAGGGATCTACAGCCATGTGCTGGACGGCACCGACGACCGGCTGAAGAGTCCGCTGGGCGCGCTGACCGGCGAGCGGTCCGCCCCTGGTGACGTGGTGACGACGATCGACCCGGACGTCCAGAAGGCGGCGAGCGACGCGCTCGGCGACGACAAGGGCGCGGCCGTGGCGATCGACCCGAGGAGCGGGCAGATCCTGGGCATGGTGTCCTCCCCGTCGTACGACCCCACGGACATCAGCGGCACGAACGACGGCGACACCTGGTCGAAGCTGCTCGCCGACGAGGACAAGCCGCTCGTCAACCGCGCCATGCGGCAGCCGCTCGCGCCCGGTTCGACGTTCAAGCTGGTCGTGGCGTCGGCGGCGCTGGAGTACGGGCTGTACGACTCCGTGGACGAGCCGACGCGGAGCCCGGTCCCGTACACCCTGCCGGGCACCAGCACCCCCCTGCCGAACGAGAGCGCGTCCGCCCCCTGCGAGAACGCCTCGCTGCGCGTCGCCCTCCAGTACTCGTGCAACAACGTCTTCGGCAAGGCCGCCGCCGACCTGGGCCAGGACAAGGTGCGGGCGATGGCGGAGAAGTTCGGCTTCGACGACGAGAAGCTGGACGTGCCGGTGCGGGCGTCGACGAGCGTGTATCCGACGGACATGGACAAGGCGCAGACGGCGCTGACGGGCATCGGCCAGTTCGAGGTGACCGCGACCCCGCTCCAGATGGCGATGGTCTCCGCCGCGCTCGCCAACGGCGGTGAGCTGGCCGCCCCGCACATGGTCTCCGAGGTGACCGACGGGGACGGCGGCACGCTGGAGGACTTCGCGGACGGCGACACCGAACGGATCGTCTCCGAGGACACCGCGAAGCAGTTGCGCAGCGCCATGGTGACCGTGGTGGAGAAGGGCACCGGCACCAACGCCCGGATCGCCGGGGCCGAGGTCGGCGGCAAGACGGGCACCGCCGAGAACGGCGTGGACAACAGCAACACGCCGTACGCCTGGTTCACCTCGTACGCGAAGTCCGGCGGCCAGGAGGTCGCGGTCGCGGTGGTCGTGGAGGACTCCGGCTCGACGGCGTCGGAGGTCAGCGGCAACGGGCTCGCGGCGCCGGTCGCCAGGAAGATGATGGAGGCGGCGCTGCGGCGGTAGCCCCGTCCCGCTGTCGAAGCGCTTGCGGTACGCTCACGCCCCGGCGGGGGCGTATCCGGACGGGCCGGGCGTGCGAGCGCAGGGGGACGAGGTAGCCGTGGGCACAGCAGTCGACGATGCCGCCGCCGCCGAGTTCCACGACTTCTTCGAGGCCCATTACGCGGAACTGGCCCGCCTCGCCCATCTGCTGACCGGTGAGGCCGACGCCGCCGACGATCTCGCGGCCGACGCCCTGCTCGCGCTCTGGCACCGCTGGGACCGGGTCCGCGAGGCCGGGCACCCGGTGGCGTACGCGCGGGGCGTGGTCGCCAACCTGGCCCGGACGCGCATCCGCAGCGCGGTCCGCGAGCGGCGCCGGATCGCCCTTTTCTGGGCGCCGCGCGGCGGTGGGGACGACGGGGTGGCCGAGGGGCCCGACGTGCCGGCGGTGGTGGACGTGCAGGAGGCGTTGCGGCGGCTGCCGTTCCGCAAGCGGGCCTGCGTGGTGCTGCGGCACGCCTTCGACCTCTCGGAGCGGGACACCGCGCTGGTGCTGGGGATCTCGGTGGGCACGGTGAAGAGCCAGACCTCGCGCGGCGTCGCGGAACTGCAGCGGCTGCTCGGGGGCGTCCTGCCGGTCGGGGTCGGACGGGCCGCGGCGTCCGGTGCGGTGCGCAGCGAGGCGCCGGAGCGTCGTGACGGCGGAGCCATCGGGATGTTCCGGCGACGCGGCGAGATGCCGTGCCAGGCGTCGCGGACCCGGCCATGATCGGCAAGACGCCCCCGGGGACCGGGACGCCCGCCGCGCGGGTCCGGACGGCCGTCGAGGCGCAGCGCAGCGGAGGAGACCGGTGAAGGACGAGGAGCTGTCCGGGCGGCTGCGGGAGGCCGCCGGGGCCCACCGCCCCGACCGGGCCCGGATGCTGGCCCGGATCGAGCGCGGGATGGCGGGCGGCGGCCCGGCACCCCGGTCCGTGCGCCCGCCGCGCGCGGTGCGCCCGTGGCTGCGCGTGGCCGGGGCGACGGCGGCGGTCTGCGGGGTGCTGGCGGCCGGGGCGTTCGCGGTCACCACGGCGGGCGACGACGACCGGGCGCGCGGCGGGCAGGCGGCCTCGGCGCCCTCCGCCGCCCCTGACTCCGGGGCCCCTGACTCCCCGGCGCCGGACTCCCCCGCCGCGAAGGCACCCGGTGACGCGGCGGCCCCCGGTGGGCTGCGGCCCGAGGACGGACCGCTGTGGACCGGTGGCGTGGTGGACCCGCACTCCAACGCGTACTGGGCGCAGAGCAACGTCACGCTGCGGACCACCGAGCCGCTGTCCGCGCTCACCGTGGAGCTGCGGGTCGCCCAGACCGGCGGGGTGAACAGCACCGGCTCCTGGCGCTCGCTGCCCGAGCCGGACTTCACCGTCTCGGTGAACGAGAGCGGCGGCTTTCTGGTCTACCGGTGGACGCTGCGTGCCGGGCGGACCGTCCCGGCCGGCACGCACACGTTCGCCGGGCAGTACAACCACGCGGAGGGCGACCGGGACGCCACCGGCGACTACGTGACCGCGCACGCGGTCCGTGCCTCGGGCGGAAAGGCGTCGGTGGGCGACCGCTTCCGGCGTTCGCGCTGACCGGCCCCCGGCCCCCTACGGCCGCCAGTCGCCGAACCACGCGGCCGGGGTGTGCTCCCGCGCCTCGGTCCGGGAGAGCTGCGGCCGGCCGGCGGGGACGGTGACGCGGGCGCCCGGGCCCGTGTTGCGGTACTCCGCGAACCGCTGGTCCTGCCACGGGAAGCCGGCCGACATGGTGCCGTACGGCTCGTCCGTGTCGATGCCCGCGCCGAGGTGGCTTTCGCGCACGGTCAGCATCGGGTGCGCGGTGAGGTCCGAGGACGGCACCCAGGGGCGGGCCAGCTTGAAGTACCCGCGGGGGGCGGTGCTGGTGACGCGGGAGCGCAGCACCAGGAAGCCGTGCGGGTTGGTCCCGGCGGTGCTGGGCGCGAAGACGAAGCCGTGGGGCGGCCCGGCCAGGTCGGTGCGGACCAGGGTGCGGAAGTGGCAGCGGTCCCAGACCGCCGACGCCCGGCCGAAGACGAAGTCGACGTCCCCTTCCACGTAGCAGTCGCGGTAGTACTGCCGGGCGAAGACGGTGAGCGACGGGGAGTCCGCGTACAGCGTGTCCTGGTGGCCCAGGAAGCGGCAGCCGGTGAACGACGAGCGGTCGCCGGTCACCTTGACGGCGACGGCCTGGGTGCCGGTGTAGTCCGGGTGGTCGGCGCGCAGCCAGTCGTTGGCGAAGGTCAGATCGCGGGCGGTGAGTCCGGCGGGCCGGGCGGTGACGGTGGCGGACCCGCTGGTGCCGTAGGTGCCCGAGCCGTCGGGGCGCGGGGTGCCGTTGGCGTTGTCGTACACGATCACCGTGTCGCGCGGGTCGCCGCTCGCGCCGATGAGGGTGAGGCCGGTCCGGTCGGCCGGGATGTCGACGGTCTCCCGGTAGGTGCCCGGGGCGATGACCAGGGTGCGCCCGGTGCCGGTGGCCGCGTCCACGGCGGCCTGGACGGTGGTGTGGTCGCCCCGGCCCCGGGCGTCGACGTACAGGGTCGCGCGGTCGAGGCGGCGGGCGGGTGAGCCGTAGCGGCCGAAGGGGCGGGCGTGGGCGGCGGCGGGCGGGGCGGTGGAGAGGGCGAGTGCGGTGGTGGAGCCGGCGAGGAGGGCCAGGGCGGCACGGCGGGTGGGCATGGGTACTCCTTTGCGGGGGCGGCCTCCGCCGGCGCCGCGCGGGCGCCGGCGGAGGAAGGGGGGCGGCTGTCAGGCGCCGGGCAGCCGGCCCGCGCCCGCGCCGAGGCCCACGGTGAGCGGGACCAGCAGCGGGTGGTCGACCCGGTTGCGCAGGGTCGGGGTCCAGCCGGCGCCCGTGGTCAGCTGCTCCTCGGGAACGCCCGCGTTGTGGACGGCGATCAGGTCCGTGCGGCGGCCGTTGACCCAGTTGTCGGAGGCCGTCAGCGAGGACTCGGACCACTTCTTGAGGATCTTCGCCTTGTCGAACTCGCCGCTCAGCGAGAACGCGTTGTGCTCGGCGACCAGGTGGGACTCGGCGCCGATCCCGTACGTGTAGCCGTAGACGCTGCCCTTCGTGGCGACGAAGTGGTTGTTGTACGAGTCGACCTGGCCGAAGCGGACGCGGGGCGCGCGCTCGTTGAGGTCCTTGAACAGGTTGTGGTGCAGGGTGACGCGGAGCTTGCCCCGGTCGGTGTCGCCGGCCTTGTCGCTGTTGCCGATCAGCATCGTCTTGTCGTGGTCCTTGAGGACGTTCCACGAGGCGGTGACCAGGTCGGCGCCCTTGACGATGTCGAAGAGCCCGTCGTGCTGCTGGTACAGCTCGTTGAAGTAGCGGGGCTGGTCGGCGTCGGAGCGGTCCCCGTCGCTGAAGGTGTTGTGGTCGACCCAGACGTGGTCGGAGCCGTAGACGACGAGGTTGTCGTACTCGGAGTTCCAGTGGCCGGTCTCGCCGTCGGTCGGGTCCCACTGCGGGAAGCAGTCGTAGGTGTCCTCGAAGCTGATGTTGCGGACGATGACGTTGGAGACGTTCTGGATCTGGATCGAGGCGCCGATGACCGTGGCGTCCTTGCCGACGCCGATCAGCGTGGTGTTGGACGGCACGTAGACGTTGACGGCGGCCTTCTGGAGCTTGGCGGAGGCGAGCCGGGCGTCCTCCATCGGCCCGGAGGGGACCTCCTCGCGGCCCCAGGTCTCGGGGTCGTAGGCGGCGAGGTACTTGTCCAGGGTGTAGCCGTCCGTCTGGTAGGCCTCGCAGTCGATCGGGTTGCCCTCGGCGTCGGCGTTGCCGTGGATGGTCCCGGCGATCCGGACGATCTTCGGCGCGTCGCCCGCGTCCTCGAAGGCGGCGATGAGTTCGGCGCGGTTGTGGACGGTGTAGACGTGGTCGGGCGTCGCGGCGGCACCGCCGGTGGTGGAGCCCTCGGCGGAGGCCCAGCCGTCGCCCTTGGCGAGGACGGCGCGCTCGATGCCCTTCTTTCCGTGCGGGTGCGGGGCCGCCTGGGCGGGGACGCTCAGGGCGAGGGCCAGCGAGGCGCAGCCCATCGCGACGGCGACGGCACGGGCGCGGTTCCTGCGAGCAGAGGTGTATGCGGACATGACAAATCCTCGGTTCTGGTGCGGGACCTGTGGAAGGAGGAGAAAGGGGGGTGGCGCGGGCGTCAGGAGGCCGGCGGCCAGCTGATCCACGTCTCGGGTATGCGGGCGCCGAGCCGGCGCAGTTCACGCGGGGCGAGCACGCGCGCGTCGAGCAGGGCGTGCGCCGTCATCCGGGCGACCTCGACGGCGCCGGCGGGCCGGAAGTGGGTGTTGTCCTGCCGCCCGTCGGGGTAGTTGGGGGACTCGCCGGGCGCCAGCCAGTTGAAGTACGCCTCGGTGCCGTCGGGGCCGAGTTCCTGCCAGCGTGCGAGGGTGCGGGCCTGGAGGTCGAGCAGGGGGACCCGCTGCTCGGCGGCCAGGGCGCGCATGGCGGCCGGGTAGTCGCCGTGGGTGGCTTTCGCGGTGCCGTCGGCGGCGAACCTGCGGCGCTCGACCGGGGTGATGAGCACGGGCCGGGCGCGCCGGGCGCGGGCCTCGGCGATGTAGACGCGCAGGTGGTCCTGGTAGGTGGTGTACGGGTCGGTGCCGCGCGCCGGGTCCTCGGTCTTCTCGTCGTTGTGCCCGAACTGGATCAGCAGGAGGTCGTCCGGGCGGACGTCCGGCAGCAGGGCGGCGAGCAGTCCCTCGTCGATGAAGCTCTTGGAACTGCGGCCGTTCACGGCGTGGTTGGCCACGGTGAGCCCGTGGCCGAGGAAGAACGGCAGGGCCATGCCCCAGCCGGTCTCGGGGGCGGCGTCGGCGTACTTCTGCGCGGCCGTCGAGTCGCCCGCGATGTGCACGGTGCGGGTGCGGCGGGCGGCGCCGTGCGCCGTCGCCGGGGTGGCGGCGAGCGCCAGGGGCAGCGCGGCGAGCGCTGCCGCGGTCTGCCTGCGGGTGAGTGACACGGGGGAACTGCCTCTCTCGTGGGTGGGTACGCAGAAGGGCAGGGGCGGCGGGGCGGGGCGGGCCGTTTGGGACGGTCCCGCCGCCGGCCCCGCGCCGGCGGGAGCGGGGTCAGCCCTCGCTCCGCTCCTTCCACTCCTTCTGGGCCGCGTTCAGCTCGTCGGCCATCTTGTCCAGGAACGCCTTGGCCGTGACCTTGCCGAGCAGCAGCTTCTGGAACTCCGGCTCGTTGTCGGCCTTGCTGATGTTGTTCCAGTCGGGCAGGTAGTACGGCAGCTGCACGATCTTGGTGGAGCCGTCGGTGAGGGCCTTCGCGGCCAGCTCGGTCGGCGCGGCCTCGCTGATCCACGGGTCCTTGGCGGCCTCGGTGTTGGCCGGGATGGCGCCGGCGGACTCGTTCCACTTGCTGTTCGACTCGTGCGAGGCGGCGAACTCGATGAACTTCCAGGCGGCCGTCTTGTTCTTGCTCGCCTTGAACAGACCGAGGCCGTCGACCGGGTTGGAGACCTGGACGCGGGTGCCGCCGTCGCCGATCGGGTTGGGTATGCCGGCGAACTTGTCCTTGCCGAGGGCCTTCAGGTGGTCCTGGTAGGAGCCGAGGTTGTGGCTCAGCATGCCGATGGTGCCGGTGTCGAACTGGGCGACCATCTTGGTGAAGTCGTTGTTGACGTCGGCGGACGGCGTCGCCTTCTTGTAGAGGGCGGCGTACTTCTCCAGCGCCGCCACGTTCTTCGGGTCGTTGAGGGTGGTCTTGTCGCCGTTCCAGAACTCCGTGATGCCCGACTGCCCGTACGCCGCGTCGATGGCCTGGGCGATCGAGCCGGCGCCGCCGCGGATGGTGTAGCCGAACTTGTTGTTCCCGGCGTCGGTCAGCTTCTCGGCCGCCTCGTAGAACTTCGCCCAGGTGGTCGGCGCTTCGAGGCCCGCCGCCTTGAAGAGGTCGGTGCGGTACCACAGCGCGCCGTTGTTCGCGGAGGTCGGCACGGTGTACATCTCGCCGCCCCGGCCGGCCGCGTCCTTGACGCTCTCGACCATGCCCTCGACGAGCTTGCCGTTCAGCGAGGAGTCCTTGATGCGGTCGCCCAGCGGTTCCAGGGCCTCCTGGGAGACGATGTTGGCCAGGTAGGCGGTGCCGACGCCGCCGACGTCCGGCACGCCGCCGCCCGCGATGGCCGTGTCGTACTTGGACTGCACGTCGGCGATCGGGATCGGCACGTACTTGACCTTGATGTCCGGGTACTTCTTCTCGAAGTCCTGGATGATCTCCTTCCAGACGGCGGTGCGCGGACCGCCGTTGTTGTCCCAGAAGGTGATCTCGCCCTTGCCGCTGCCCTCGTTGCCGCTGTCGCTGCCGTCGTCGCCGCAGGCGGTCGCCGTCAGGGCGAGCACCGCCGCGAGGGAGACGGCGGCCGTGGCGCGCCCCCGCTGCGTCTTCGAGATGTTCATGATCGGCTCTTCTCTCTCGGTTCTCTCGGGTCTCTCGGGTCGTGCGCGTGCATGGGGGGTTGTGCGCCGGACGGTGGTCCGGTTACGCGGTTACGTGGAAGCCGGTGAAGCGGGCGGTCCCGGTCGGGCCCGTCCCGGGCGGCGCGGTGGCGAACAGTCCGAGCAGCGCGCCGACCCAGCGCCACGGGGTGGCGGCGAAGACCTGCCCGGAGGGCCGGAACCCGCCCCCGTCCCCGGTGTCGGCGAGGAAGCGGCACCGGGCGCCGGGCGCCACCTCGATCCGCAGCCGCGCCGTGCCCGAGGGCGCCGGCCTGGCGTGCCCGGCGTCGCGCTCGGCGGTGGCGGTGGTCTCGGCGAACCGGTGCACCAGCCGCACCCCGCCCTCCGCCTCGCGTTCGAGGCCGATCCAGGAGTAGGCGTCGCCGAGCACGGCGAACCCCGCCCTGGCCCCGGGCGCCTCGCTGTCCAGGGCGAGCCCGACCTCGGCGGTGAACGTCTCGGCGGGCAGCCGCTGGACCAGTACGTGGGGCAGGAGCCGCAGGTCGTGCGCGTCCCGGGCCGGTACGCAGCTCAGCCGCAGCCCGTCCCCGGCGTGCTCGACGGTCCAGCCGGGGCGCGGGTTCGCCGTCCACTGCCACTGCCTGCCGTACCGGCCGCCCGGGAAGCCGTCGTCGCAGGCCGGGGCCTCGACGGGCTGGGCGGGCAGGGCGGGCTTGCGGTGCGTGGCGACGGGTTCGCCGGCGTCCCCGATGACCGGCCAGCCGTCAGCGTCCCAGCGCATCGGCTGGAGGTGCACCAGCCTCCCGTACGCCCCGCGCTCCTGGAAGTGCAGGAACCAGTCCTCGCCGGACGGGGTGGTCACCCAGCCGCCCTGGTGCGGGCCGTTGACCCCGGTCCGGCCCTCGGCGAGGACGACGCGCTCCTCGTACGGGCCGAAGAAGTCGCGGGAGCGGAAGGCGCCCTGCCAGCCGGTCGCGACCCCGCCGGCCGGGGCGAGTATCCAGAACTCGCCGCCGCGCCGGTAGAGCTTGGGGCCCTCCAGGGTGAACCAGCCGGGCAGGGTGTCGGCGTCGATCAGGGTCTTGCCCCCGTCGAGCAGTTCCCGCCCGTCGGGGCTCATCCGGTGTCCGGTGAGCCGGTTCTTGATCCCGGAGCGGGACTTGGCCCAGGCGTGCACGAGGTACGCCTCGCCGGTCTCCTCGTCCCACAGCGGGCACGGGTCGATCAGTCCGCGTCCGGCCTTCACCAGGTGCGGGGTGGTCCACGGGCCCCGGATGTCCTCGGCGCTGATCTGCTGGATGCCGTGGTCGGGGTCGCCCCAGAAGATCCAGAACCGTCCGGCGTGGTGCCTGAGCGAGGGCGCCCACACCCCGCAGTCGTGGCGGGGCACCGCGAATTCGGCGGCGGGCTCCAGGCGGTCCAGGGCGTGCCCGGTCAGCGTCCAGTTGACGAGGTCGCGGGAGTGGAGCAGCGGCAGCCCGGGGGCGCGGCCGAAGCTGGAGGCGGTGAGGTAGAAGTCGTCGCCGACGCGGATGACGTCCGGGTCGGACCAGTCGGCGTTCAGGACCGGGTTGCGGTAGGTGTCGCCGAGGTCGGCGGTCCAGGGGCGGGTTCCGTTCACGCGGTCACCGCCCGGCGGACGAGGGCGGCGGCGCCGGCCCGGTCGAGCCGGCCGTCCGCGACGACGGTGACGACGCGGCGTACGACGGTGGCGCCGGCGGGGACGGGCAGCCGTTCGGCGGCGGCCAGGGAGGAGCCGACGCCCGGGTACTCGGCGGTGCGCACGAACCACGGGTCGCGGCGGGTCTCCTCGGTGGCCCCGGCGAAGACCAGGGACCAGCCGTCGCCGCAGAGCGCGACCCAGTCGGCGGCCCGCCCGTGCACCGCCTCCTCGCCGTCCGCCGCCGGGCCGAACACGGCGGGCGGGGACGCCTCCTTGGGGGCGCGCCAGAAGAAGCCGCCGTATCCGGCGCCGGGGCGGCCGTTGGTGGCGGGGCTGCCGATCGACAGGTCGCCGGGGCCGGGGTTGGTGAGCGAGAAGGACAGGTCCAGCGCCCAGGCGGTGTCGGAGAGGGCGGTGGCGGCCACCGTGCGGTGTTCGCGCAGCAGTTCGCCGCCGCCGGCCTCCCAGCCGAGCTCCTCCACGAAGCCGTCCGGGTCGCACAGCTTCCAGCCCAGGTGGCGCTGCGTCCCGTGGTTGTCGAGCACGGTGGGCCCCTGGCCCCGGACGAAGGTGCGCCCGCCCCAGAAGTTGTGCCCGGAGACGTCCGGGACGGCCACGGAGGCGCCGAGGTGGTGGATGTGGTCGGCCGGGCGCTCCTCGGTGACGGGGATGCCGGCGAGGGTGGTGACGGGGTGCAGGTAGGGGCGGCCCGCGTCGGCGGGGAGGTAGGTGTAGCGGCCGACGGGGCGGCCGGCGCAGCTGAGCAGGGCGGTGGTCGTCATGAGGAGGCCACCTCGCTGAGCGCCCAGGGCGCGCCGAGTTCGGAGAAGAGCGCGAGGGTCTCGGCGCCGGACGCGACCAGGGCGTCGATGCCGCGCACCACCCGGCGGGTGGCGCCGGTGCCGGGCACGGGGACGGTGTGCCAGGCGCCGGACGGCAGGGGGCGCGGTTCGGGCGCGGTGCGTACGGCCTCCACGACCTCCATGAAGGCGCCGGTGCGCTCCGGCGGTACGAGGAGCGGGGTGCCGTCCGTCAGGTGGGCGACCAGGTTCTCCAGGAGGTCGGTGCGCCCGTGCACGGTCTCCAGGGGGCCGTGTCCGGCGCGCTGGACGAGGACGCGGTCCTGCTTGTACCAGAAGGTGACCCGGCCCCGGTCGCCGTGGACGATGACGTACGGCTCCCCCGCCTGTTCCGCGCAGAGGGTGACGGCGGCGGTGACGGGCGGCCCGGACGCGGTGGTGACGCGTAGGCAGGAGGTGTCGTCGGCCTCGATGTCGTGGGCCCGGAAGAGCTCGGTGTCGATGGCGGTGACGTCCTCGGCGGTGGTGCCGGCGAGTTCGAGGGCGGTGGCGACGGCGTGGGCGAGCGGGTTGGTGAGGACGCCGTCCACCACGTCGGTGTCCCCGATGCGGCGCCGCCCGGCCCAGGGGGCCCGCCGGTAGTAGGCGTCGTCGCGGACCCAGGCGCCTGCCGCCGCGTAACCCCGGACGGTGCCGATGGCGCCGGCGGCGACGAGTTCCCGGATGGCGGGGACGGCGTGCGAGCCGAAGGACTGGAAGCCGACCTGGCAGGCGGTGCCCGCCTCCCGCACCCCGGCGAGGATGCGGTCGAAGTCGGCGCGGGTGGCGGCGGGCGGTTTCTCCAGGAGGAGGTGCACGCCGCGCCCGGCGGCGGTCAGGGCGAGGGCGGTGTGGGTCTGGATGGGGGTGCAGATGACGGCGGCACGGGCCCCGGTGGAGTCCAGGAGGGCGCCGAAGTCGGCGGACTGCTCGGGGGGTTCGTCCGCGAAGGCGTCGAGCTCGGTGGCGTCGAGCGGGGTGAGCTCGCAGATGCCGGCCAGGCGGACGAGGCCCTGGTGCTGGAGGCGGCGGATGTTGGCGAGGTGCCAGCGGCCGTGGCCCCGGGCGCCCGCGAGGACGATCGGGACGGGGGTGGCGGTGGGGGGCAGCGAGGTCATGTCCGTCACCCCTTCACGGCGCCGGCGCTGAAGCCGGTGATCAGCCACTTCTGGATGAAGGCGAAGACGATCACCACGGGCACCGCGGCGATCACCCCGCCCGCGGCGAGCGCGCCCAGGTCGACGCTGTCCGCGCCGATGAGGGTGTTCAGGCCGACCGGGATCGTCTGCTTGTCCTGCTCGCTGAGGAACATCAGCGCGAACAGGAAGTGGTTCCAGCTGTGCACGAAGGCGAACGAGCCGACGGCGATGAGGCCGGGGCGCAGCAGCGGCAGCACGACCGCGCAGAAGGCCCGGAAGCGCGAGCAGCCGTCCACCCAGGCGGCCTCCTCCAGGGAGGGCGGCACGTTCTTGATGAATCCGCTGATCAGGATGATGGAGAGCGGCAGCTGGAAGACCGTCTCGGCGATGACCACGCTCCCCAGGGAGTTGATCATCTGGAGGTTCTTGAAGATCTCGAAGAGCGGGACGAGCATCAGGGCGCCGGGGATGAACTGCGAGCAGAGCAGCGCCAGCATGAAGCCGTTCTTGATCTTGAAGTCGAACCGGGCGAGGGCGTAGCCGCCGGCCAGTGCGACGAGGGTCGTGGCGACCAGGGTGCAGACGCCGACGATCATGCTGTTCTGGAAGAAGACGGCGAAGCTGCGTTCGTTCCAGACCTTGGAGAAGTGCTCCCCGGTCATCGGCCACGGCACCAGCGAGGTGGAGCCCGCGGGCCGTACGGCGAAGAGGAACATCCAGTAGAACGGGACGAGCGTGAAGATCAGGTAGATGCCCAGGGGCACGTAGATCTGCCAGCGCGGTACGTCGTCGAAGGCGCGTTCGCGGCCGGGCCTGCGGCGGGGCCTGGCGGGCGGCGGGCCCTCGGGGGCGGCCGGCCGTGCGGCGTGGGTGCCGTTCTTCTCGGCGAGGGCGGCAGTCACTTGTGGTCGCCTCCGAACTTGCTCAGGCGCAGATAGACGATCGAGCAGAAGAGGAGGATCACGAAGGCGACGGTGGTGAGCGCGGAGGCGTAGCCGAAGTCGTGGCCCTCGATGCCGGTGTTGGCGACGTAGAGCGGCAGGGTGGTGGTCTCGCCGGCCGGTCCGCCGCCGGTCAGGGTGTAGAGCAGGTCGACGTTGTTGAACTCCCAGACCCCGCGCAGCAGCGTGGACAGGATGATCGCGTCCCGCAGGTGGGGCAGGGTGATGTGGAAGAACTGCCGCATCCGTCCGGCGCCGTCCACGGCGGCGGCCTCGTACAGCTCCTTGGAGACGGACTGGAGGTCGGCGAGGATGAGGATGGCGAAGAAGGGGACGCCGCGCCAGAGTTCGGAGACGGTCGCGGCCCAGAAGACGGTGCCGGTGTCGGAGAGCACCGAGGTGCCGTACTCACCGATCCCGGCGTCCGCGAGGTAGCGGCTGAAGCCGGTCGAGGAGTTGTAGAGCAGAATCCAGATGGTGCTGGTCAGCACCCCGGAGACGGCCCACGGCGAGAAGACCATGGCGCGGGAGATGCCCCGGCCGATGAAGCTCTGGTTGACGATCAGGGCCAGTGCGAGCCCCAGCGTGAGCTGGAGCGCGACCTGCACGAAGACCCACTGGGCGCTGAAGCCGAGCGTCGTCCAGAACTGGTCGTCCTCGGTGAAGATCCGGGTGAAGTTGTCGAAGCCGGCGAAGCCGTTCCGCCACGGCTTGGTGACGTTGTAGTTCTGCAGGCTGTAGTAGAAGACGCTGACCACCGGATAGGCGATGAAGCCGAGCATCAGCAGCCCCGCGGGGGCGATCAGCAGATACGGCAGCCTGCGGGGGCTCGCGGAGCGGCGCCTGGGCACCTTGGGCGGTGTGGCCGCGGCGGAGGCTTGGGCCATGACACGTCTCCGTTCTCTCTGTACGGGGGTGCGGGTGGTGCGGTGTTACGCGGCGGAGCCGGTGGTGCGTGTAGTACGCAAGCGCTTCCCGCATGGTGTTCGGCATGCCGAACAAGGGGGCGCCGGAATTCCTGAGGGGCCGTTCAGCCGGCGTACGGGTCGGGCACTTCTCCCGGCCGGGCCAGGAAGGCGAAGTCGCAGCCGGTGTCGGCCTGGGTGATCTGGTCCTGGTAGAGCGCCTGGTAGCCGCGCTCGTACCGGACGGGCGGCGGGGTCCACTCGGCGCGGCGGCGCGCCAGCTCCTCGTCGGGCACGTCGAGGTTCAGCAGCCGCGCCTCGACGTCCAGGGTGACGAGGTCACCGGTGCGGACGAGGGCGAGGGGCCCGCCGACGTAGGACTCGGGCGCGATGTGCAGCACGCACGCCCCGTAGCTGGTGCCGCTCATCCGGGCGTCGGAGAGCCTGACCATGTCCCGTACACCCTGCTTGAGCAGGTAGTCGGGGATCGGCAGCATGCCGTACTCGGGCATCCCGGGACCGCCCTTGGGGCCCGCGTTGCGCAGGACCAGGACGTGGTCGGGGGTGAGCGCGAGCGCCGGGTCGTTGATGGTGCGCTGCATCTCCTTGTAGTCGTCGAAGACGACCGCGGGCCCGGTGTGGCGCAGCAGGTGCGGCTCGGCGGCGATGTGCTTGATGACGGCGCCGTCCGGGCAGAGGTTGCCGCGCAGCACCGCCACGCCGCCCTCGTCCGCGAGCGGGTTGGAGCGCTCCCGTATGACGTCGTCGTTGTGCACGAGCGCCCCGTCGAGCTGTTCGCGCAGCGTGTCGTGGGCGACGGTGGGCCGGTCCAGGTGGAGGACGTCGGCGATCCGGGCCAGGAAGCCGGGGAGCCCGCCGGCGAAGTGGAAGTCCTCCATCAGGTACTTCCCGCCGGGGCGCAGGTTGGCCAGGACCGGGACGGTGCGGGCGATGCGGTCGAAGTCGTCCAGGGTGAGCTTGATCCCGGAGCGGCCGGCCATCGCGATGAGGTGGATGACCGCGTTGGTGGACCCGCCGAGCGCGAGGACGGTCGCGACGGCGTCCTCGTAGGCATCGGCCGTGAGGATCTGCGACAGCTTCCGCTGCTGCCACACCAGTTCGACGATGCGCAGTCCGGACGCGGCGGCCATCCGGTCGTGCCCGGAGTCGACGGCGGGGATCGAGGAGGCGCCGGGGACGGTGACGCCCAGCGCCTCGGCGGCGGCGGTGAGGGTGGACGCGGTGCCCATGGTCATGCAGTGGCCGGGCGAGCGGGCGAGGCCGTTCTCCAGCTCGCCCATCTCGCAGTCACCGATGAGCCCGGCGCGCTTGTCGTCCCAGTACTTCCACATGTCGGTCCCGGAGCCCAGGACCTCGTTGCGCCAGTGCCCCGGCAGCATCGGCCCGGCCGGTACGAAGACGGCCGGCAGGTCCACGGACGCGGCGCCCATCAGCAGCGCCGGGGTGGACTTGTCGCAGCCGCCGAGCAGCACCGCCCCGTCGACGGGGTAGGAGCGCAGCAGCTCCTCGGTCTCCATCGCCAGCATGTTGCGGTAGAGCATGGGGGTCGGCTTCTGGAAGGTCTCCGAGAGCGTGGAGACCGGGAACTCCAGCGGGAAGCCGCCCGCCTGCCAGACCCCGCGCTTCACGGCCTGCGCCCGGTCGCGCAGGTGTACGTGGCAGGGGTTGATGTCCGACCAGGTGTTGAGGATCGCCACGACCGGCTTGCCCAGGTGCTCCTCGGGGAGGTAGCCGAGCTGGCGGGTGCGGGCGCGGTGGCTGAACGAGCGGAGCCCGTCGGTGCCGTACCACTGGTGGCTGCGCAGTTCCTCGGGGGCGATGCGGCCGGTCATATGGACCACCCGGCGATCTGGTCGGCCACCTCGGCGCGCTGGGCCTCGGGCAGCACCCGGCTGGGCGGGCGCACCGAGCGGTCGCACAGCCCGAGGGCGGCCAGGGCCTCCTTGACGACGGTGACGTTGTTGGCGGACTGGCGGTCGGCGCGCAGCTCCTCGAAGCGGCGGATCTGCTCCCAGACCTTCATGGCCGCCGGGTGGTCGCCTGCCCGCAGCGCCTCCAGCATGGCCAGCGAGACGCCGGGCGCCACGTTGACGAGCCCGGAGGTGAAGCCGGTGGCGCCGGCCGAGAAGTAGGCCGGGGCGTACAGCTCGGCGAGCCCGGCGATCCAGACGAAACGTTCCAGCCCGGCGTCGCGGGCGAAGGCGGCGAAGCGGGCCGCGTCCGGCACCGCGTACTTGACGCCGATGACGTTGGGGCAGCTGTCGGCGAGCACGGCCAGGCAGGAGCCGTCCAGGTGCGGGTTGCGGATGTACGGGACGACGCCGAGTCCGGGGACGGCCTCCGCGATGGCCCGGTGGTAGTCGATCCAGCCGTCCTGCGAGACGTACGGGTGGACGGGCTGGTGGACCATCACCATCTCGGCCCCGGCGTCCCGGGCGTGCTCGGCGGCGGCGACGGCGGTCGGCACGTCGTGCCCGACGCCGACCAGGACCGTGGCACGGCCGCCGGCCTCGTCGATGGTCAGCTCGGTGACGGTGCGCCGCTCCTCGGGGGTGAGCGCGTAGAACTCCCCGGTGTTGCCGTTCGGGGTGACGATGCGCACGCCGCCGTCGAGCAGTCTCCGCAGCAGGGCGCGGTGCGCCGTCGTGTCGACGGTCCCGTCCCCGGCGAACGGGGTGACCGGGATCGCCACGACATCTGCGAGGGCCGCCTTCAGCGGTGTGAGGTCCATGCGGACTGGCCTTTCGTCGGTGTGCCGGTTCACGCCGCGCCGCCCCCGTCCTCGTCGTCGGGGAAGGCGCGGCGGACGAACGACGCGATGTGGTCGTGCAGGGCCCCGGCCGCCGCGTCCGCGTCGTCGGCGAGCGCGAGCCGCAGGATCTCCCGGTGCTCGGCCGCCTCCCGCTCCCAGGAGGGGATGGTGGACCAGGCGACCGTGGAGACGAGCGCCGCCTGGTCGCGGACCTCGTCGAGCATCCGGGCCAGCAGCGGGTTGCCGCAGGGCAGGTAGAGCGCGCGGTGGAAGTCCCGGTTGGCGAGCGACCGGTCGGCCTTGTCGCCCGCCGAGTCCGCCCGCTCCAGGGCCTCCTGCGCCTCGTCGAGCGACGCCTTGCGGGTGATCGAGCGGCGCAGCGCCTCGGGCTCGAGCAGCAGCCGTACGTCGTACACCTCGCGGGCCATGGCCGCGTCGACCAGCCGGACGGTGGCGCCCTTGTACTGGCTCATGACGACGAGTCCGGTGCCGGCGAGGGTCTTCAGCGCCTCGCGGACGGGGGTCTTGGAGACCCCGAACTGCGCGGCGAGCTCGGTCTCCACGAGCGCCTGCCCCGGCCTCAGTTGTGCCGTGAGGATCGCGTGCTTGACCGCCTCCAGCACGTACTGGGTGCGGGACGGAATCGGGGTGGGCGCAAAGGTCATGGGTGCAGGGCTCTCACATCTCGCGTATCGCGTCTCATATATGACGTACGGAGTACGACGCGATGAAGCTAGGGCCGCCGCGAATGTTTCGTCAACGCTTCTGACGAAAGAACTTCGTGGAACGAGGACATGTGCCGTACACGGATTGCGGTGTGCCCGCCGGAAGTTCACCGGCGCGGGGCATCCGCCCGGGCCGCGCCGGGACCTCGGCCGCCGGCCTGGCCGCCTGACGAACGCGCAGGTCAGGAAGGCGAGATGGCGGGGCCGGCCGTAGCGCTCCGGGCGCGGCCTCCTCCGCCTCGGACACGATGCCGTACGCCGCGCTCAACGGGGCGGCGCCGTACGCCGTCGCGGTCGGCCTGTTCGCGGGCGCGCCGATGCCCCGGCTGCCGGGGCGGGTGTCCGCGGGGCGGCCGGGATCGCGGTGGAGCGGCGGGCTCGCGCCGGCCCGCACGGTGGCACCCGGGCGGGAGCGGGACCAGTGGCGCGGTGTCCGGGATCGCGGTGGAGCGGCGGGCTCGCGCCGGCCCGCACGGTGGCACCCGGGCGGGAGCGGGACCGGGAGCGCGGCGTCCGGAAGCGCGGTGGAGCGGCGGGCTCATGCCGGCCCGCACGGTGGCACCCGGGCGGGAACGGGACCGGGAGCGCGGCGTCCGGAAGCGCGGTAGAGCGGCGGGCTCGTGCCCGCCCGCGCGGCGGCACCCGGGCGGGAGCGGGACCGGTGGCGCGGTGTCCGGGATCGCGGTGGGGCGGCGGGCTCGTGCCGGCCCGCGCGGCGGCACCCGGGCGGGAGCGGGGCCGGTGGCGTGGGTGGACGCGTCACGGTGCGGCTGCCGCCCGTGGGCGCGGGGGCGGTGCCGACGGCGGCGCTGCCGCTGGTGACGGGCCGGCGGGGCCCCCTGGCACCCGCCGGCCCGCCCGTCTCAGCCGAGGCGCGAGAGCGCCCCCCTGACGGTGGCCAGGTCCGGGTCGGAGGCCAGGCCCGCGTGGTACAGGCGGAGTTGGTTGGCGCCGAGCGAGGCGGCGTGCGCGGCGTCCCGCTCCAGCGTGTCCGGGCTGCCGCCCATGCCGCGCACCACGGTGAGGTTGGCGGCGACGACCGCGCCGGAGGCGCCGGCGAACGGCCCGAGCACCGCCTCGCGCGCCGCGTCCGCCCCGGTGCACGGCAGGACCACCCCGTCCGCCACGGACAGGATGTGCCCGGCATCGACGCCCGCGTTGGCCCCGCAGCGGTACGGGGCGGGGTCGGCGTGCAGCAGCACCTGGAACCCGGGCGCGGCAGCCGCCCGCACCGCGCCGGTCACCGCTTCCTGGAGGCTGCGGGCCGTCTCCGTGCGCCACCGCAGCGTCGCCTCCGCGAGGCCGGCGCCCAGCAGCTTCCCGACGGCGTCCCAGCCCGCGTCCGGTGATCCGGACCCGGACCAGACCGGCTCCAGGGCCCGGCGCACGGCCGCCCCCAGCTCGTCGGGGTGGAGGCCCTGTCCGGCGTAACCGGCCCGGCAGACGGCGCAGAAGCAGAGCGACATCAGGTACTGCGCCGCGTCGCCGAGCCCGACGCCCGCCACCTTGTCGTGGGCGTGCAGATGGGCGAAGCCGTACCAGCCGCAGGACTCGAGCTCGGTGCCCCGCGCCCCGTCGCGTACCGCCGCCTCCGCCGCCAGGTCCACCAGGTAGGCGCGGACCTCGGGGCGCGCGATGCAGGGCGCCCACGGGTAGCGGTCCCCGTAGGCGTTGACCACGGAGGTGTCCGGGTGCTCCGCGCCCAGCCGGGAGCTGTGCGCGAGGACCACCCAGCTGTGCACGTCGAGACCGGCGCCGGACAGCGCCTCGGCGGCCTCGGCGAAGGCGTCGTCGGAAGCGGTCCACGCCTGCCGGTACGGGCGCAGCGCCCGGCCCGCCCAGCGGCCTTCGTCCGGCGGGTACAGGACCGCCGCGTACTCGGCCGTGACGATGCGGTGGCCGGGGTGGCGGGGGGTCAGCGCCCGGGTGGAGTGGTAGGCGGCGGCCAGCGTCACCTGCTGGACACCGAGGTCCGCGACGCGGGCGGCGGCGTCCGGGTCGCCGACGACGTCCCAGGGGTAGAGGAAGGCGGACGTCCTCATCCGCGCCCCTGCGTCCGGTGCCGCTCCAGCAGCGCGCGGCCGGCGGCGATGATCTCCGTCAGCTCCTCGACGTGGGCGGCGGGCGGCTCGGTGAGCGGGCTGCGGACCGGCCCCACGTCCAGGCCGCCGAGCCGGACGCCGGCCTTGACGAGGGAGACGGCGTAGCCGCGCCCCCGGGCCCGGAGTTCGACGAGCGGCCGGTAGAAGGAGTCGAGCAGCGCGTTGACCAGGGCGTCGTCGCCGGAGTCCAGGGCGCGGTAGAAGGCGAGCGCGATGTCCGGGGCGAAGGCGAAGACGGCCGAGGAGTAGAGCGTGACGCCGATGCCCCGGTAGGCGAGGCCGGTGAGTTCGGCGGTGGGGAGCCCGTTGAAGTAGAGGAAGTCCTGCCCGGGCAGCCCGGTGCGCACCGCGCTCACGATGCGCTGCATGAGGTCCAGGTCGCCGTAGCCGTCCTTCAGCCCGATGATCCCCGGGGTCCGGGCCAGGGCGAGCACGGTCTCGGGGGTGAAGACGGCGTTGTCGCGCTGGTAGACGATGGTCTCCAGGCCGGTCGCCCCGGCCAGCGCGGTGTAGTGGGCCAGCAGCCCCTCCTGGTCCGCGTGGACCAGGTACGGGGGCATGGCGAGGAGTCCGTCCGCGCCGGCCTCCTCGGCGAGCTCGGCGAAGTGGACGGCCAGCGCGGTGCCGTATCCGGCTCCCGCGACGACCGGCACCCGCCCGGCGGTCTCCGCCACGGCGGCGGCGACGACGCGCCGGAACTCCTCCGGTGCCAGGGCGTGGAACTCCCCGGTGCCGCAGCACGCGAAGACGGCCGCCGCGCCCGCGTCGACGCCCTGACGGACGTGCGCCCGGAAGGCGTCCAGGTCGACGGAGCCGGCCGCGTCGTAGGCGGTGACGGGGAAGAAGAGCGGCCCGGCAACGGCGGTGAGCCGGGCGGCAAGCGGGTCTGAGCTCACGGGCGCCTCCTGAGGCGTGCGCATCTCTGATTAACGTCCATATTCATGAACGACGCCTAAGCTAGGCCCGCCGGGGCGCCGGGGTCAAGGCGCCGACACCCTGGTCCGGGCCATCCCGACACCGGGTTCCCTTGACGCCCCCCGACCCCCCGCATACCTTGTCCACGCATGTGAACCTGATCCAAGAGGAGACCCCGCATGCCCGCCGAAAAGCCCCGCACCGTCCTGCTCACCGGCGCCGCCGGCGGCCTCGGCACGCTGATGCGCGAGCTGCTGCCCGCCCACGGCTACACCCTGCGCCTGTTCGACATGGTGCCGATCGAGGGCGAGCCGGACGCGATCACCGCCGACCTCGGGGACCGGGAGGCGCTGCGCGCGGCCGTGACGGGGGTCGACGCGATCATCCACCTCGCGGGCATCTCCCTGGAAGCCTCGTTCGACAAGATCCTCAAGGCGAACATCGAGGGCACGTACAACCTGTACGAGGCCGCGCGCGAGGCAGGCGTGCGGCGCGTCGTGTTCGCCTCGTCCAACCACGCGGTGGGCTTCACCCCGCGCCCGCTCCCGGGCGATCCGCTGATCCCGGTGGAGACCCCGCGCCGCCCGGACACCTTCTACGGCCTCTCCAAGTCGTTCGGCGAGGACCTGGCCCAGCTGTACTGGGACCTGCACGGCATGGAGACGGTCTCCGTCCGCATCGGCTCCTGCTTCCCGGAGCCGACGTCCGTCCGGATGCTGTCGGTGTGGATGAGCCCCGCCGACGGCGCCCGGCTCTTCGACGCCGCGCTCACCGCCGAGAACGTCGGCCACACCGTCGTGTACGGCTCGTCGGACAACACCCGGCTGTGGTGGGACCTCAGCTCGGCCCGGGCGCTCGGCTACGAGCCGCGCGACGACTCGGAGCCGTACGCGGCACAGCTCGTCGCGGACCAGGGCGAGCTGGACCCGGACAACCCGGACCACGCCCACCTCGGCGGCCACTTCTGCACCAACCCGCCGATCTGGCCGCACTGACCGAAGGGCCGGAGCGGGGCGTTCCGCCGTCCGGGCGAAGCCGTCGAAAGGTAAGGGAACGGCAAAGCCGGGTCGTTCGTTCATCCGGACATGACCGCTATGACACCCGGCTCGAACCTCCCGCTCACCGCCGTCCGCGTGGCGGTGGACGTCGCCGCGCCCGTGCGGCTCGACGTATCGGGCCTGCTGCTCACCGCCGACGGCAAGGTGCGCTCCGACGACGACTTCATCTTCTACAACCAGCCCACGGGCCCCGGCGTGAGCTACCGCTCCGGCGGCGGCGCGCCGGACGCCGTCGTCGTGGACACCGCTTCGGTGCCCGCCGGCATCGAGAAGATCGTCGTCACGGCGAGCCCGGACGCCGCCGGCCAGACCTTTCAGGGCATCGAGCCGACCGCCACCGTGCGCGACGCGGACGGCGGTGCCGTGATCGCCTCCTTCACCCCGCCCCGGCTGGGCGCCGAGACCGCGCTCGTGATCATGGAGGTCTACCGGCGCGGCGGCGCCTGGAAGGTCCGCGCGGTCGGCCAGGGCTATGCGAACGGCCTGGCCGGCATCGCCACGGACTTCGGCGTCACGGTCGAGGAGCCCCCCGCCGCGCCCGCGGCCACCACCCCGGCGCCCCCGCCGCCGGCCGCCGCCCCGGCCCCGGTCACCGCCCCCGCTCCCCCGCCGCCGGCCGCCGCCCCCGCGGCGCCGCCCGCGCCCGGCCGGATCAACCTGGACAAGGGCCGGGTCAGCCTCCGGAAGAACGAGACGGTCTCGCTGGTCAAGGCGGGGCGCCCGCTGCTCTCCCAGGTCAAGATGGGCCTCGGCTGGGAGCCCGCCTTCCGCGGCAAGGACATCGACCTGGACGCCTCGGTCATCGTCTACGGACCTCAGCGCAACCACCTGGACAGCTGCTACTTCGGCAGGCTCTCCGTCCTGAACGGCGCGATCAAGCACTCCGGGGACAATCTCACCGGTGAGGGCGCGGGGGACGACGAGGTGATCGTCGTGGACCTGGGCCGGATTCCGGCGGAGGCCACGGGCCTGGTGTTCACGGTCAACTCCTTCACCGGCCAGAAGTTCACCGAGGTGGCCAAGGCGTACTGCCGGCTGGTCGACGCCGCCACCGACGAGGAGCTGGTCCGCTTCGACCTGACCGGGGCCGAGCCGCAGACCGGCGTGATGATGGCCAAGCTGATCAAGCAGTTCTCCGGCGAGTGGGAGATGACCGCGATGGGCGACTTCGTGAAGTCGCGGACCGTCCGGGGCATGGTCAAGCCGGCCGCCCAGGCCCTGTAGGGCCCCGAGCACGGTTCAGGGGCCGTCCGCGCGGCTGGCGGACGGCCCCTGAGACGGCCTCAGAGCTTCGTGAGCTTGGAGTACGGACTCATGATGCGGCCCTGGCGGCCCGCGAAGTCGATGAGCACCGCGTCGTTGTCGCCCTCGACGGCGAGGACGCGTCCGAGACCGAACTGGTCGTGCGAGACCCGGTCACCCACGTCGAACAATTCGACCGGTGGGGCCGCCTGGGCCGGGCGGTTGAAGGGACTGGACGGCAGGTGGCGCCGGGAGCCGGCTGACTGTTTCATTGAGGTCGAGTATGCGCCCCCGGCGCCCCCGGCGCCATGCCCCGCTGCTAACGGTTGGGCTGCCGCTTCCACGGGCCGGTGATCGCGACCATGATCCCCGGGGTCTGGATGTTGGCGAACAGCGTCTGCCCGTCCGGCGAGAACGTGACCCCGGTGAACTCGCTGTACTCCGGCTCCTCCTCGCTGCCGATGTTCAGCTCGTTGCGCGCGATCGGGTAGGTACGGCCGCTCTCGGTCGCCCCGAAGAGGTGCTGGACGCCCTCGCCGTCCTCGGCGATGACCAGGCCGCCGTACGGCGAGACGGTGATGTTGTCCGGGCCGTCGAACGCGCCGTCCTTCGACGGGTCCGGGTTGACGCCGAGGAGCACCTTCAGGGTCAGCGTGCGGCGCTTCGGGTCGTAGAACCAGACCTGGCCGTCGTGCTGGACGGGGCTCTCGTCACGGGCGAAGGACGACACGACGTACGCGCCGCCGTCGGCCCACCACATGCCCTCCAGCTTGCGGGCGCGGGTGACCTGGCCGTCCGCGAACTGCTTGCGCACCGAGACCGACTTCGCGTCGCGGTCCGGCACGTCCACCCAGTCCACGCCGTACACCGTGCCGGTCTTCGTGGCGCGCGAGAGGTCGTCGACGAACTTGCCCTGCTTGTCGAAGCACTTGAACGCCTGGAGCACGCCCGCGTCGTCGGCGAGGGTGCGCAGCTTGCCCCGGCCGTGCCGGAAGCCGTGCGGCGGCACCCAGCGGTAGAGCAGGCCGTTGGGGCCCGAGGCGTCCTCGGTGAGGTAGGCGTGGCCCTGCTTGGGGTCGATGACGACCGCCTCGTGCGCGTACCGGCCGAACGCCTTGATGGGGCGCGGCGAGCGGTTGGCGCGCTTGTCGTACGGGTCGACCTCGAAGACGTAGCCGTGGTCCTTCAGGAGGCCGTTCTTGCCGGCCTTGTCCTCGGTCTCCTCGCAGGTCAGCCAGGTGTCCCACGGGGTGGCGCCGCCCGCGCAGTTGGTGGAGGTGCCGGCGATGCCGACCCACTCGGCGGTGCGGCCGTCGCGGCGGGTCTCCACGACGGTGCAGCCGCCCGCCGCGACCGGGTCGTAGACCAGGCCGTCGGTGAGGGGCACGGGGTGCTCCCAGCCGGCCCGGGTGCCGCTCAGCTCGTGGTTGTTGACCAGGAGGGTCACCCCGCGCGGGCCCTCGAAGGCGGCCGTGCCGTCGTGGTTGGACGGCGTGTACTCGCCGCTCTCCAGCTTGGTGACCCCGCACCGCGTGATGATCCGGTACGAGAAGCCGGCGGGCAGCGCCAGTATGCCCTTCGGGTCGGGGCGCAGCGGGCCGTACCCGGGTCCGTTGTCGTGACCGCCGTGGCCGTGGCCGTCGTGGTCGTCGTGGCCGTGGCCGTCGTGGCCGTGGCCGTGCTTCGGGTCCCCGGCGGCGAGGGCGCCGGGCGCGGTGGCCAGCGCGGCGACGGTTCCGGTGAGGGCGATGCCTGCGCCGGTGAGGGCGGACTGTCTGGTGAATTCCCTGCGCGTGAAGGCCATCACGTACTCCTGGTGCTGCGGGGGCGTGCTGTTGACGGGCTCACCGTTCCGTCCGTTCCCCAACACCAGTTGAACCCGCGACGACTTCGGGGCGACCCGTTCGGTGAACTTCGGCCGCCCCTCACCCCGTCGCGCTACGCCCGCTCAGTCGGCCGAACCGCCGCGTGAGCGTGCCTTGAACGCGGCCTTGCGGGCGTCCTTGGCCTGCTTCTTGTCGCTGTGCAGCCGCCCCATCGCCTCCAGGACGTCCGCCGTGGCCGGGTGGTCGACGCGCCACGCCTCCTCGAAGAAGCCGCTGTGCTGGCCGGACAGACCCTCGACCAGGCCCTGGAGCTCGTCGAGGTCACCGGCGGCCTCCAGCTGGGCCGCGATCGTGTCGATGGCGAGCCAGAAGATCATCTCCTCCGAGGGCGCCGGGACGTCCTCCGCGCCGCGTTCGGCGAGCCAGACCCGGGCCAGGCCGCCGAGTTCCGCGTCGTCGAGCACCGCGCGCACGGCGGGCTCCGCCTCGGCGCCGACCAGGGCGAGCGCCTGCTGGCAGTGCAGCCGGCGCAGCGGTCCCAGCTCGTCCGCGCCCCGTGCCGCGTCCAGGAGTTCGGCGGCGGCGCCGTCCGGGCCCCGGTGGGTGAGCCACAGCTGGATCTCCGCGCGCGCGGCGGCCTCCGGGTAGTGGGCGACGCCGCCGAGGAGCGCGTCGGCGCCCTTGTCCGCGAGGTCCCCGATCGCCGGGGCGTCCACCCCGGCGTCCAGCATCCGGGCGCGGATGCCGTAGAGGCCGAGGGGCGTCAGCCGGACCATGCCGTACCGGGTGACGTCCTCCTCGTCGCCCGGGGACAGGGCGCCCTCGCCCTCCTCGACCAGCAGCGCCTCGTCCACCGGCTGGTACTCGACGATGCCGATGGGTTCGAGGACCCGGAACTGGTCGTCCAGCCGCATCATCGCGTCCGAGATCTGCTCCAGGACGTCGTCGGTGGGCTCCCCCATGTCGTCGGGGACGATCATCGAGGCGGCGAGCGCGGGCAGCGGCACGGGCGCCCCGTCCGCCCCTTCGCCGACGGTGAGCAGGTAGAGATTGCCGAGGACGCCGTCCAGGAACTCCGCCTCGGTCTCCGGGTCCCAGTCGAGCGCGTCGAAGTCGACCGAGCCGTCCTCGCCGATGAGGTCGGCGAAGTCGTCGAAGGCGGGCGCGGTGGCGTCGGCGTACGCGGCCTCCAGGCCGTCGAGCCAGATCGCGAGGACGTCCGCCGGTGAACCCCCGGTCAGCAGCGCCAGGTTCTCCCCGGCCGTGACCGTCCCGGCCGGCTCCTGGTCCCCGGCCTCCTCGTCGCCGAAGCCGTCGTCCCCGCCGAAGCCGTCGTCCGGGTCGCCCGTCTCACCGGCGGGGTCCTCGACCTCGACCAGGCCGGTGTCCACGGCGAGCCGCCACGCCTCACTGGCCTCCGCCGCGCCGTCCTCGTCCGGGGTGAGGCCGAGGTGTTCGGCGGCGGCGGGCAGCTGCGCGTCGACCAGTTCGCCGCCGGCGCCGACCCTGGTGTCCGGGCCGGCCCAGCGGGCGAGCCGTGCGGCACGGGCGAGCAGCGGCGCGGCAAGGGCGTCCCGTGCCAGCTCGGCCTCGGTGTGCAGCCGGACCGGCGGCAGGGTCGGGCGCTCTGCGGACATCAGGGGGTCTCCTCGGAACGTGCGGGGGCTGGTCGCCGGGCCGGGCCGGCTCAGGACGTGTGCCGCGGCCCAGGACCTTCGGCGGGGCGCGGGCGGAACACGCCCCAAGCGTAAACGCATTTCGCCGCGTGCCGACCGGAATGCGGGCAAGGGGCCCGGGCCCCGGACACCTGCCGTACGGATCATCGCCCATTCTTGAGCGTTGCTTCACCTTCACCCGCAGCAGATCTAAGTGGACCTTCACGATCCGGCGCCCGAGACTGCGGGTATGACACCTTCCGCTTCCGCCCGCCCGCGCCCCTTCGGCCGCGCCCTCTGCGCCATGATCACGCCGTTCACCGCCGAGGGCGCCCTCGACCGGGAGGCCGCCGCCGCGCACGCCGCCGCCCTGGTCGCGGGCGGCTGCGACGGGCTGGTGCTCAGCGGCACGACCGGGGAGTCCCCGACCACCTCCGACAGCGAGAAGGCGGAGCTGCTGCGCGCGGTGCGCGAGGCGGTCGGCCCCGGCGTACCGCTGGTGGCGGGCGTCGGCACCGCGGACACCCGGCACACGATCGAGCTGGCCCGTCAGGCGGAACGCGCGGGCGCGGACGGGCTCCTGGTGGTGACTCCGTACTACAGCAGGCCACCGCAGGCGGCGGTGGAGGCCCACTTCCGGCGGATCGCGGACGAGGCGGGCCTGCCGGTGATGCTGTACGACATCCCCGGCCGCACCGGCACCCGCATCGAGCCGGAGACCATGCTCAGGCTCGCGGAGCACCCGCGCGTCGTGGCCGTGAAGGACTGCTCGCAGGACCTGCTGACGGCGACCCGGGTGATCGCCGCCGGCGGGCTCGCCTACTACTCGGGCTGCGAGGAGCTGAACCTGCCGCTGTACGCGGTGGGCGGCGCGGGGTTCGTCAGCACGGTCGCCAACGTGGTGCCCGGCCGGCTGCGGGCGGTGCTGGACGCGTTCGACGCCGGGGACACCGCCGGAGCGGCCCGGCTGAACGCGCGGCTCGCGCCGCTGACCGCGCTGATGATGGCGTCCGGGCTGCCCGGCACGGTGACCGCGAAGGCGCTGCTGGCGGCGGGCCCGGTGCGCGAACCGCTGCAGCCCGCCGGGCGCGAGGCGTCCGACGGGCTGCGCGCGGCGTACGAGGAACTCCTCGTGTCCGCTTAGTCGTTGCTGTGCAGGACGTCGTTGAGGCCGTCCCAGACCGCGT
Organism: Streptomyces sp. 130; assembly: GCF_007096885.1. Lineage (GTDB taxonomy): Bacteria > Actinomycetota > Actinomycetes > Streptomycetales > Streptomycetaceae > Streptomyces. The sequence continues at coordinate 33,747 of NZ_VJNO01000009.1, forward strand.
TGTTCGGGCGGGCCTCGACGGCGCCGGTGACCGAGTTGCGGCGGAAGAGGATGTTCGAGGCGCCGGAGAGCTCGCGGGCCTTGACCACCTGGCCGTCCGGCATGGTGACGCGCGTCCCGGCGGTGACGTACAGCCCGGCCTCGACGACGCACTCGTCGCCGAGCGCGATGCCGACCCCGGCCTCCGCGCCGACCAGGCAGCGCTCGCCGATCACGATGCGCTCCTTGCCGCCGCCGGAGAGCGTGCCCATGGTGGAGGCGCCGCCGCCGATGTCCGAGCCGTCACCGATGACGACACCGGCGGAGATGCGGCCCTCGACCATGGACGTGCCGAGCGTGCCGGCGTTGAAGTTGACGAAGCCCTCGTGCATCACGGTCGTGCCGGAGGCGAGGTGCGCGCCGAGGCGCACCCGGTCGGCGTCGGCGATCCGCACCCCCTTCGGCGCCACGTAGTCCGTCATGCGCGGGAACTTGTCGACGGAGGTCACCTGGAGGTGCAGGCCCTCGGCGCGGGCGTTGAGCCGCACCTTCTCCAGATCGTCCACGGCGACCGGGCCGAGCGAGGTCCAGGCGACGTTGGCGAGGTGGCCGAAGATGCCGTCCAGGTTCTGGCCGTGCGGCTGGACCAGGCGGTGCGAGAGCAGGTGCAGGCGCAGGTAGACGTCGTGGGCGTCGAGCGGCTTGTCGTCCAGCGAGGCGATGACCGTGCGCACGGCGACGACCTCGACCCCGCGGCGGGCGTCCACGCCGATGGCCTTGGCGGCGCCCTCCCCGAGCAGGTTGACGGCCTGGTCGGGGCCGAGCCGCTCGGTTCCGGCGGGGCCGGGCTCGGCGGTGAGCTCGGGGGCGGGGAACCAGGTGTCGAGGACGGCACCGTCGCCGGCGATGGTGGCGAGGCCGGCGGCGACGGCGCCGGTGGTACGGGTGGAAGTCGTGTCGGTCATGACCAGAAACCTAACCGGACCGGAGCCGCGCGGGCGAACCGGTCTCAGCGTCCGGGCGACGCACCGCCGGAGCGACGCGGGCCTGACCGCTGACCGAGGCGCCCGCGTACGGGCTCCGGAGCGGCCCTGCGCGTCGGCGGGCCCCTGGATGGACATCGGCTCCGAGACCACGGCCTTTCCCGGCATGCTCCGGGCCGCCCGCGCCTTCGCGCCCCGCACCGGGCACGTCCTGGACCGCGAGGTCCTGGTCACCGGCTTCTCGCAGGACGCGTCCACGGCCCTCGGGCTCGGCCGGGCACTCCAGGCGGGCGAGGACCGCTGATTCCGGCGCGGCGCGCCGGCGCCGGTCAGCTGGGCGTAACGACTTCGGCGGCGCGGAGTCGCGCACTCCTCGCGGGCGGGCCGGACGCCAAGCCGAGCGTGGTCTACGCCGCGTACACGCTGGTCGCCTGCAACCGCCTGCACGCCGTCCACGCCGACCCGGCCGAGGTCTTCCGGGAGCCGTACGCCGGTACGGTCGAGGCCCTCTTCGACGGCGCGCACACCGGCCAGGAGCGGATGGCGGGCACCCCGGAGACGCCGGACGAGCTGCTGACCGGGCACGGCCACGCCCCGCTCGCGCACCCGACGGGCGCCCTGCCCGAGGCGCTGCGGACCACCGACGCGGTCTGCGCGGACTGGGCCCCGCGCGGCCCCGGCCCGGGACGGGGTGCGCGCCCCGGGCACGGACCTCGGCGCGGCCGACCACCACGGCTCGCGCCACCCGGGGGCGGACGTGGCGGCCACCCCGCGCATCGTGCGCCGGTTCGCCGGGCCGTCCCCGCGCTGACGGGCCCTCAGCCCGCGACCCGGCCCAGCATCTCGCGCGCGTACGCCTCGTCGTACGCGCCGTCCGTGAGCAGCACCTGGATGCAGATGCCGTCCATCAGGGCGACCAGGGCGCGCGCGGTGGCCGGGCCGGTGCGGGGGCGGAGCAGGGCGGTCACGCCGTCGGTCCACTCGGCGGCGACCGGGCGCAGCGCGGGCCTGCGCACGGCGGCGAGATACAGCTCGTACTCCAGCTCCGCCCGGCCGCGCCCGCCCGCGAAGAACTCCCCGAGCAGCCGGGCGAGTTCGGCGGCGAGGTCGGCGTCCGGGTCGGCGAGGGCGGGGCTCGCTCGCAGGACGGCGGCGAAGTTCTCGTTGGTCCGGCGCAGGGCCGCGATCAGCAGTTCGTCCAGCGAGGCGAAGTGGTACGTGGTCGAGCCCAGCGGCACATCCGCCTCGGCGGCGACGGAGCGGTGGCTCAGCCCGGCGATCCCCCGCTCGCCGACCACCCGGATCGCCGCGTCGATGATCCGGTCGCGCCGCTCGGGGTCGTACCGCCGCACCATCAGTGCGCCCCGCCCAGGTTGAGCACCACCACGCCGGCGATGACCAGCACGACGCCGAGCGCCTTGAGCGGGCTGGCGGACTCCCCCAGGAAGAACATGCCGATGAGGGCCACGGCCGCGGTGCCGACGCCCGCCCAGATCGCGTAGGCGGTGCCGACGGACAGGGTCTTGAGGGTCTGGGCGAGCAGGGAGAAGGCCAGCAGATAGCCGGCGACGGTGATCAGTGAGGGCCAGAGCCGGGTGAATCCCTCGCTGTACTTCATGGCGGTCGTCCCCGCCACCTCCGCGGCGATGGCCGCGGCAAGCAGTCCGTATCCCATGTGTACGAGTGTACGCAACGCCTAGCCGCTACCGTGGTCGGTTCAGCACAGGATCGAACAGACGGGCGGATCGGCAGTGGCGCAGGACGCAGGGTGGGGCGGCTGGGGCGGCGGTGGCTGGATGCCGCCGAAGCCGGGGGTCATACCCCTGGGCCCGCTGAGGCTGGGGGACATATTCAACGGCGCGTTCTCGACGCTGGGCCGCTACGGCAAGCAGCTCTTCGCGGTGGGGGCGGCCCTGTACGGCGGGGCGCTGGTCGTGGTGGGCGTGGCGGTCGCCGTCGCGTACTCGGCGGTCTCGGACCATCTGGACCGGCTGTTCGAGCTGGAGGAGGGCGAGAGCGCCGCCTCGGGGGACGTGGTGCCGGTAATCGTCGCGTTCGGCGCGGTCGCGCTGGCCGGAATCCTCGCGATGGTGATCGCCTCGGCCGTCGTCTACGCGGCGGTGCCGGCGGTCCTCCAGGAGGCGGTGCTGGGCCGGCCGACGACGTTCTCCGCGGTCTGGCGGCGGGCCTGGGCGCGGACGCCCGCGGTGGTCGGCACCGTGCTGCTGGCCGGGCTGATCACCATGGTGCCGATCGCCCTGGCGGTGGCCGCGCTCACCGGGGGCATCATCGCCGCGGTCGCCACGGACGGCAGCGGGGGCGCGGTGGCACTGATCGTCGTCGGCGCGGTCTGCTTCCTCGCCTTCGTCCCGCTGGCCCTCTGGCTCGGGGTGCGGCTGACGCTCGCCCCCTCGGCCGCCGTCTTCGAGAACCAGGGGCCCGTGGCCTCGATCCGCCGCTCGGCCCAGCTGGTGCGCGGCGACTGGTGGCGGATCTGCGGGATGACGCTGCTCGCGGGCGTGATCTCCGCGGCGGCGAGCTACATCATCCAGCTGCCCTTCAGCCTCCTCGGCGTGTTCACGGGCGCGCTGGGCGGCGCCGCCTTCGACGAGAACACCCACCCGGCCGCGATCCTCACCCTGCTCGGCGGCTACCTGGTCGTCGGGGTGCTCGGCCAGCTGGTGAGCCAGCTGATCGTCGCGGTGTTCCCGCCGCTGGTGACGGGGCTGCTGTACGTGGACCGCCGCATCCGCACCGAGGACCTGGGCCCGGTGCTCGCCGAGGCCGCCGCCGTACCGCCGCGGTAGCCCGTCCTCAGTCGGTCAGCGTCTTCTTCGGGCGCAGTACGCAGAACTCGTTGCCCTCGGGATCGGCCAGCACCACCCACGTCACGTCCGACGGCTGGCCGACCTCGACGCGCCGGGCACCGAGCCCGATCAGGCGCTCGACCTCGGCCGCCTGGTCGTCCGGCGAGAGGTCGATGTGCAGCCGGTTCTTGACCGCCTTGTCCTCGGGCACGGGCAGGAAGCAGATGCCGGGCAGCGCGGTCTCGTCGGCCCCGATGACGATCTCGTCCTCGTCCTCGAAGAGCACCCGCCAGTCCAGGGCGGCACACCAGAAGCGCGCCTGGGCGGGGAGGTCGTGGGCGTCGACGGCGAGTTGGTGGAAGCGGAGAGCCATGGGCACAGTCTGCCCGGCGGAGTCCCGGGCCACAACGCCGCAACGGCCCCGGCGGGTGCCGGGGCCGTTGCGGTCCTGCGGGTCGTACGGCGTCGTACGCGGACGCTCAGACGTTGAAGCCCAGCGCGCGCAGCTGCTCGCGGCCGTCGTCCGTGATCTTGTCCGGGCCCCACGGCGGCATCCAGACCCAGTTGATCCGGAGCTCGTTGACGATGCCGTCCGTCGCGGACTTCGCCTGGTCCTCGATGACATCGGTCAGCGGACACGCCGCGGACGTCAGGGTCATGTCGAGGGTGGCGATGTTGGCGTCGTCGATGTGGATGCCGTAGATCAGCCCCAGGTTGACGACGTCGATGCCCAGCTCGGGGTCGACCACGTCGTACAGCGCTTCGCGGACCTCCTCCTCGGTGGCCGGCTTGGTGGTCACGGTCTCGTTGTCGCTCATGCGGTCTTCCCTTCGGACAGCGCCTGCGCCGTCGCGTCCTTCCACGCCATCCAGCTCAGCAGCGCGCACTTCACCCGGGCCGGGTACTTGGAGACGCCGGCGAACGCGACCGCGTCCTCCAGCACCTCCTCCATCGCGTCGTCGGGCTCCAGCTGCCCCTTCGACTGCATCAGTTCCAGGAACGCGGCCTGGATCTTCCGCGCCTCGCCCAGTTCCTTGCCGACCAGCAGCTCGTTCAGCACGGAGGCGCTGGCCTGGCTGATGGAGCAGCCCTGGCCCTCGTAACTCACGTCGGCGATGGTCTCGCCGTCGTACCGCACCCGCAGCGTGATCTCGTCACCACACGTCGGATTGACGTGGTGCACCTCGGCGTCGCCGTCCCGCAGGCCGCGCCCGTGGGGGTGCTTGTAGTGGTCCAGGATCACTTCCTGGTACATGGAATCCAGCTTCACGAGTTCTAATCCCCAGCCGCGTCTAGGCGAAAAAGTTCCGGACGTGTTCCAGCCCGTCCACCAGGGCGTCGACCTCGGCGGGCGTGGAGTACAGATAGAACGACGCTCGCGTCGTCGCAGGAATTCCGTACCGCAGGCAGACCGGCCGGGCGCAGTGGTGGCCGACCCGGACCGCGATGCCCTGTTCGTCCAGCACCTGCCCCACGTCGTGCGGATGGATGTCGCCGAGCGTGAAGGAGATCGTCGCGCCGCGGTCCTCCGCGTCGGCCGGTCCGATGATGCGCAGGTCCGGCACTTCGAGGAGGCGCTTGACCGCGTAACCGGTGATGGCCTGCTCATGGCGGTGGATGTTCTCCATGCCGACCGCCGAGAGGTAGTCCACGGCCGCGCCGAGGCCGACGGCCTGGGCGATCGGGGGCGTACCCGCCTCGAACTTGTGCGGCGCGGGCGCGTAGGTCGAGGAGTGCATCGACACGGTCTCGATCATCTCGCCGCCGCCCAGGAACGGCGGCAGGTCCTCCAGGAGTTCCTGCCGTCCCCAGAGCACGCCGATGCCGGTCGGGCCGACCATCTTGTGACCGGTGAACGCCACGAAGTCGGCCTGGAGCGCCTGCACGTCGAGCACCATGTGCGGGGCCGCCTGGGAGGCGTCGACGCAGACGAGCGCACCGACCTCCTGGGCGCGGCGGACGATCTGCTCGACCGGGTTGTGCGTGCCCATGATGTTCGAGACCAGCGTGAAGGAGACGATCTTCGTCTTCTCGGTGATGATCTCGTCGATGTTGGACAGGTCGAGGCGGCCGTCGTCGGTGATGCCGAACCACTTCAGCTTCGCGCCCGTGCGCTGCGAGAGCAGCTGCCAGGGAACGATGTTGGAGTGGTGCTCCATCTCCGTGGTGACGATCTCGGTCTCGTGGTCGACCCGGTAGGGCTCGTCGGCCCAGCCGAGCATGTTGGCCACGAGGTTCAGCGACTCGGAGGCGTTCTTCGTGAAGATGACCTCGTCGCGGCTGGGCGCGTTGATGAAAGCGGCGACCTTGTCACGGGCGCCCTCGTACAGCGCCGTGGCCTCCTCCGCGATCGTGTACACGCCCCGGTGCACATTGGCGTTGTGCCGCTCGTAGTACTCGCCCATGGCGTCGAGGACCTGGCGCGGCTTCTGCGAGGTCGCCGCGCTGTCCAGGTAGACGACCTTCTTGCCGTCGTGGACCGTGCGGTCCAGGAGGGGGAAGTCCTTGCGGATCGCCTCGGTGTCGAGGAGGCCCGGCAGATATGTCACGCGGCAGCGCCACCCTTCACGTACGCCTCGTAGCCCTCGTTCTCCAGCTTGTCGGCCAGCTCGGCGCCGCCGGACTCGGCGATCCGGCCGTTGGCGAAGACGTGCACGAAGTCGGGCTTGATGTACCGGAGAATCCGGGTGTAGTGCGTGATCAGCAGGGTGCCGACCTCGCCGGTCTCGCGGACCCGGTTGACGCCCTCGGAGACGATGCGCAGGGCGTCGACGTCCAGACCGGAGTCGGTCTCGTCCAGGATGGCGACCTTCGGCTTGAGGAGCTCCAGCTGGAGGATCTCGTGGCGCTTCTTCTCACCGCCGGAGAAGCCCTCGTTGACGTTGCGCTCGGCGAAGGCCGGGTCCATCTGGAGCTGGGCCATCGTCTCCTTGACCTCCTTCACCCAGGTGCGCAGCTTGGGCGCCTCGCCGCGCACGGCGGTGGCGGAGGTACGCAGGAAGTTGGAGACCGAGACCCCGGGGATCTCGACCGGGTACTGCATGGCGAGGAACAGGCCGGCGCGGGCCCGCTCGTCCACGGACATCTCCAGGACGTCCTCGCCGTCCAGGGTCACCGTGCCGCTGGTGATCGTGTACTTGGGGTGGCCTGCGAGGGAGTACGCGAGGGTGGACTTGCCGGACCCGTTGGGGCCCATGATGGCGTGGGTCTCGCCCTGCTTCACGGTCAGGTCGACGCCCTTGAGGATCTCCTTCGTGGCGTTGTCGGCCTCGACGGAGACGTGCAGGTCGCGGATTTCAAGCGTTGCCATGGGTGACTCAGGACTCCTGGGTGACGGAGACGAGCACATCGTCCCCTTCGATCTTGACGGGGTATACGGGGACGGGGCGCGTCGCGGGAAGGCCGGACGGCTTGCCGGTGCGCAGGTCGAAGCTCGATCCGTGCAGCCAGCACTCGATCGAGCAGTCCTCGACCTCGCCCTCGGACAGCGAGACGTTCGCGTGCGAGCAGATGTCGTTGATCGCGAACACCTCGCCCTCGGTGCGGACGACGGAGACCGGCGTGCCGTCGAGCTCCACCCGCTTGGGGGTGTCGTCCTCCAGCTCGCTCAGCGCACAGGCTTTGACGAAGGCCATCAGACCGACGCCTCCAGCTCGGCCTCGATCTTGTCGAGCAGCCGGGCCTCGACGTCCGGCAGGCCGATCTGCTGGACCAGCTCGGCGAAGAAGCCGCGCACGACGAGGCGGCGGGCCTCCTCGGCCGGGATGCCCCGGGACTGGAGGTAGAACAGCTGCTCGTCGTCGAAGCGGCCGGTCGCGGAGGCGTGGCCGGCGCCGACGATCTCGCCGGTCTCGATCTCCAGGTTCGGCACGGAGTCGACCCGCGCGCCGTCCGTGAGGACCAGGTTGCGGTTCATCTCGTAGGTGTCGGTGCCCTCGGCGGCGGCCTGGATGAGCACGTCGCCGATCCACACCGCGTGCGCCTCGTCGCCCTGGAGCGCGCCCTTGTAGGCCACGTTGGACTTGCAGTGCGGGGTGTTGTGGTCGACCAGGAGGCGGTGCTCCTGGTGCTGGCCCTTGTCGGTGAAGTACAGGCCGAACAGCTCGGCCTCGCCGCCGGTGCCCGCGTAGGCGACCCGGGGGTGCAGCCGGACCAGGTCGCCGCCGAAGGTGACGACGACGGACTTGAACGAGGCGTCCCGGCCGACCAGCGCGTTGTGCTGGGCGACGTGGACCGCGCGCTCGTCCCAGTCCTGCACGGAGACGACGGTCAGCTTGGCACCGTCGCCCAGGACGTAGTCCACGTTGGCGGCGAGCACCGCGTCACCGGTGTGGTCGATGACGACGACGGCCTCGGCGAAGGCGCCCAGCTCCACGACCTGGTGGCCGTAGGCGACACCGCCCTCGCCGTGCACGGCGATCCGGATCGGCTCGGTCAGCACGGCCTCCTTGGGGACCGTGACGACGTGGGCCTGCTCGAAGGAGGTGTACGCCTGGGCGGCCACCCGGTCGACCGGCTTGCCGGCCTTGCCCAGCCGGGCGTCGTCGCGGCCGACGGTCTCGACCACGACGCCCTCGGGTGCCTCGATGGCGACCTTCACACCGCTCCCGGTGGCGGCGGCGGTGCCGTCGTGCAGGCCGCGCAGCCGCTCCAGCGGGGTGAACCGCCACTCCTCCTCGCGGCCGTGCGGGACGGGGAAGTCCGCGACGTCGAAGGACGGGGGCGCGCTCATGCGCGTGGCGACGGTCGACTCCGCGGCCACCGCGATGGAACCGGCGGTGGTGGACCCCGCAGGGATGTTCTGAGCCTCAGCCATGGCTGTCGTAGTGCTCGCTTTCTCTGTCAAGAACTCTTCAGGACGCGTTCGCGGCGTATCAGCCGACGGAACCCTCCATCTGCAGCTCGATCAGCCGGTTGAGCTCCAGCGCGTACTCCATCGGGAGCTCCTTGGCGATCGGCTCGACGAAGCCGCGCACGATCATCGCCATGGCCTCGAACTCGGTCATGCCGCGGCTCATCAGGTAGAAGAGCTGGTCCTCGGAGACCTTGGAGACGGTCGCCTCGTGGCCCATCGACACGTCGTCCTCGCGCACGTCGACGTAGGGGTAGGTGTCGGACCGGGAGATCGTGTCCACGAGCAGCGCGTCGCACAGCACGTTGGACTTCGCGCCCGGGGCGCCCTCGCCGATCTCGATCAGACCGCGGTAGGAGGTACGGCCGCCGCCGCGCGCCACCGACTTGGAGACGATGTTGGACGAGGTGTTCGGGGCCATGTGGACCATCTTGGCGCCGGCGTCCTGGTGCTGGCCCTCGCCCGCGAAGGCGATGGACAGCGTCTCGCCCTTGGCGTGCTCGCCCATCAGGTAGACGGCCGGGTACTTCATGGTGACCTTGGAGCCGATGTTGCCGTCGACCCACTCCATGGTCGCGCCCTCGTAGGCCACGGCCCGCTTGGTGACCAGGTTGTAGACGTTGTTCGACCAGTTCTGGATCGTCGTGTAGCGGCAGCGGCCGCCCTTCTTCACGATGATCTCGACCACCGCGGAGTGCAGCGAGTCCGAGGAGTAGATCGGGGCCGTGCAGCCCTCCACGTAGTGGACGTAGGCGTCCTCGTCGACGATGATCAGGGTCCGCTCGAACTGGCCCATGTTCTCCGTGTTGATACGGAAGTAGGCCTGGAGCGGGATGTCCACGTGGACGCCCTTGGGCACGTAGATGAAGGAGCCGCCGGACCACACGGCCGTGTTCAGCGACGCGAACTTGTTGTCGCCGACCGGGATGACGGTGCCGAAGTACTCCTTGAAGAGCTCCTCGTGCTCCTTCAGCGCGGTGTCGGTGTCGACGAAGATGACGCCCTGCTCCTCCAGGTCCTCACGGATCTGGTGGTAGACGACCTCGGACTCGTACTGCGCGGCGACACCGGCGACGAGGCGCTGCTTCTCCGCCTCCGGGATGCCGAGCTTGTCGTAGGTGTTCTTGATGTCCTGGGGCAGGTCGTCCCAGGAGGCGGCCTGCTTCTCCGTCGAGCGGACGAAGTACTTGATGTTGTCGAAGTCGATGCCCGACAGGTCCGAGCCCCAGTTCGGCATCGGCTTCTTGTCGAAGAGCCTCAGGCCCTTGAGCCGCAGCTTCAGCATCCAGTCCGGCTCGTTCTTCTTCTCCGAGATGTCGCGGACGACGGCCTCGGAGAGGCCGCGCTTGGCCGCCGCGCCTGCCTCGTCGGAGTCGGCCCAGCCGAATTCGTACGTGCCCAGGCCCTCGAGCTCAGGGTGGGCAGTCTCCGTGGGGAGCGTCATGCGGGGTTCCTCCCGGCTGTGCTTGCAGATGCTGAATCGGTGGTCTGTGGGGTGGGGTGTCCGCTGCGCGGAATGTACGTCGTGCACACCCCGTCGCCGTGGGCGATGGTGGCCAGACGCTGCACATGGGTCCCCAGGAGGCTGGAGAAGATCTCCGTCTCCGCCTCGCACAGCTGCGGGTACTGCTCGGCGACGTGCGCGACCGGGCAGTGGTGCTGGCACAGCTGCTCACCCTGCTGCGGGCCCGGCGCGCTGCGCGCCGTAGCAGCGTACCCGTCGGCGGACAGCGCCCTGGCCAGCGCCTCCGTACGGGCGTCGGGGTCCGCGGCCTCGATCGCCGCGCGGTAGGCCGCCGACTGCTCGGCGGTCCTGGCCCGGGCGAACGCCATGACCGCTTCGTCGCCCGCGGTCTCGGCGATCCAGCGGAGGGCGTCCGCGGCGAGCGTGTCGTAGGACTGGTCGAAGGCGTCCCGGCCGCAGTCGGTGAGGGCGAAGACCTTGGCCGGACGGCCCCGGGTCCGTGCCCCGTACACCCGCTTCTCGCGGGCCTCGACCACGCCGTCGCAGGCGAGCGCGTCGAGATGACGGCGGACGGCGGCCTGGGTGAGCCCCAGCCGCTTCGCCAGGTCGGCGACCGTGGACGGGCCGTGGTCCAGGATGGACCGCGCGACGCGGTTGCGCGTCGAGCGCTCACCGGTCGCGAGTTCCTCCTGGGGAGCCTCGCCCGCGTATTTCACAACGCCATTGTTGCGTAATTCCTCCGGCCCTGACAACCACGGTCCGAAACGATCAACGGTGCTCTCCATCACTTAGGGTCACCTAATCGAGCCCCGGGGCCGGAGACCGGCCGGCGGCTGCCTAGACTCATTCGCCATGAACAGCGAGCCCCGCCCGGCCGTCCGGATCAGCGGCCTGGTGAAGCGGTACGGCGACAAGACCGCGGTGGACGGCCTCGACCTGGAGATCCCGGCCGGCGCGGTCACGGCCGTCCTCGGCCCCAACGGCGCCGGCAAGACCACCACCATCGAGACCTGCGAGGGCTACCGGCGCCCCGACGGCGGCACCGTCCGGGTCCTCGGCCTCGACCCGGTCGCCGACGCCGCGCGGCTGCGCCCCCGGATCGGCGTGATGCTCCAGTCGGGCGGGATCTACTCCGGCGCCCGAGCCGACGAGATGCTCCGCCACATGGCCCGGCTGCACGCCCACCCGCTCGACGTCGACGCCCTGATCGAACGCCTGGGCCTCGGTTCCTGCGGCCGGACCTCCTACCGCAGGCTCTCCGGCGGCCAGCAGCAGCGGCTCGCCCTGGCCATGGCGGTCGTCGGCCGGCCCGAGCTGGTCTTCCTGGACGAGCCCACCGCGGGGCTCGACCCGCAGGCCCGCCGCTCCACCTGGGACCTGGTCCGGGAGCTGCGCGCCGACGGCGTGAGCGTGGTCCTCACCACCCACTTCATGGACGAGGCCGAGGAGCTGGCCGACGAGGTCGCCGTCATCGACGCCGGCCGGATCGTCGCGCAGGGCTCCCCCGAGGCCCTGTGCCGGGGCGGCGCCGAGAACACCCTGCGCTTCACCGGGCGCCCCGGGCTCGACCTCGGCTCGCTGCTCAAGGCGCTGCCCGACGGCACGCGGGCGGACGAGCTGAGCTCCGGCACGTACCGCATCACCGGCGACGTCGACCCGCAGCTGCTGGCCACCGTCACCTCCTGGTGCGCGCAGCACGGCGTGATGCCCTCCGGCATCTCCGTCGAGCGCCACACCCTGGAGGACGTCTTCCTCGAACTGACCGGCAAGGAGCTGCGCGCATGAGCGCCGGTACGTACACCCCCCGGCCGGGCGCCGCCCCGCTGCCGCGCATGATCGCCGCGCAGACCGCGCTGGAGACGCGGATGCTGCTGCGCAACGGCGAACAGCTGCTGCTGACCGTGGTCATCCCGACGCTGCTGCTGGTGCTCTTCAGCTCCGTGGACATCGTCGACACCGGCGCGGGCGAGCCGGTCGACTTCCTCACGCCCGGTGTGCTGGCGCTGGCCGTGATGTCGACCGCCTTCACCGGCCAGGCCATCGCCACCGGCTTCGAGCGGCGCTACGGGGTGCTCAAGCGGCTCGGCGCCTCACCGCTGCCGCGCTGGGCCCTGATGACCGCGAAGACCCTGTCCGTGCTGGTCACCGAGGTGCTTCAGGTGGTCCTGCTGACGGTGATCGCCTTCGCGCTGGGCTGGTCGCCGGACGGCAACCCCCTCTCCGTGCTGCTGCTCCTGGTGCTGGGGACCGCCGCCTTCTCCGGGCTCGGGCTGCTGATGGCCGGGACGCTGAAGGCGGAGGCGACGCTCGCCGCCGCCAATCTGGTCTTCCTGCTGCTCCTGGTGGGCGGCGGGGTGATCGTGCCGCTGGAGAAGTTCCCGGACGCGGTGCGGTCGGTGCTGGGCCTGCTGCCCATCTCGGCCCTCTCGGACGGGCTGCGGGACGTCCTCCAGCACGGCGCCGGGATGCCGTGGGGCGACCTGGGCATCCTCGCGGTCTGGACGGTGCTGGGGCTCGGCGCGGCGGCCCGCTTCTTCCGCTGGGAGTGAGCCGGCGAACGCGGTCCGTCGCCCTTTCCGCCAACTCGTCCCCCCAGGGGGGCGTCGCGCCGGTCAGGGCGGGGTCCCCTCGTGAAAGCTTGCACAAGCGGCGTCCTACCATGGTGCGCGTGCCCAAGCTGACCCGAGCCGAAGTCGCTCAAGCCCTGCGCAACCCGCTGCTGTACATCGCCGAACGCTGGACGCCCGAGCCGAGGACGGTGCGCCGCGCGGCCATGTCCGCGGTCGTGATGGCCGTCGTCATCGTCGTGACCGGCGGCGCCGTCCGGCTGACCGGCTCCGGCCTCGGCTGCCCGACCTGGCCCAAGTGCACCGACGAGAGCCTGACGGCGACGAGCGCGATGGGCTTCCACGGCGCCATCGAGTTCGGCAACCGCATGCTCACGTACGTCCTGTGCGCGGCCGTGGGCTGGGCGATCATCGCGGCCCGGTCCGCGAAGCCCTGGCGGCACGGCGTCACCCGGCTCGGCTGGGTGCAGTTCTGGATCGTGATGGGCAACGCGGTGCTCGGCGGCATCGTCGTGCTCGTCGGGCTGAACCCGTACACCGTCGCCGCGCACTTCCTGCTGTCCACCGCGCTGCTCACGGTCGCCCTGATGACCTGGCAGCGGGTCCGCGAGGGGGACGAGGCGCCGCGGCCGCTGGTCGGCAAGGCGGTCGCGCAGCTGGCCTGGCTGCTGGCCGTCGCGGCGGGGCTCCTGATCGCCGTGGGCACGGTGGTCACGGGCGCCGGGCGGCACGCGGGCGACTCCAGCGACGTCCACCGCATCCCGATCGACTGGAAGACGGTCGCCCAGCTGCACGCGGACCTGGCCTGGGGCGTGGTGGCGCTGACCGTCGCGCTCTGGTTCGTCCTGAAGGCCGTGGACGCGCCCATCGGCCCGCTGCACCGGACCCGCGAGCTGTTCCTGATCCTGATGGCCCAGGGGATCGTGGGCTATGTGCAGTACTTCACCGACGTGCCGGAGATCCTGGTCGGCGTGCACATGCTCGGCTCGTGCCTGGTGTGGATCGGGGTCGTCCGCGTACTGCTGTCGCTGCGCGAGCGGCCGGTGGCCGTCGCGCGGCTGCCGGAGCCGGCGGTCGAGCGGGCGGAGCCCGCCGCGGCCGGCTGACGCGGGGCGCACGGATACGGACCGGGGCTCCCGCTCCGCGGCTCTACGCCGCCGGAGCGGGAGCCCCGGTCCGTATCGCGTGTCAGGCCGCGTTGGACGGGCCGCCGACCTGGATGCCGGCCATCCGGCTCCACTCGTACGGGCCCGTGCGCACCTTCGCCGCGAACTCGCCGTCGAAGGACTCGTGGAGCGTGATCCCGGACTTCCGCGCCGCGCTCTCGGCGACCTCGTACGAGGGGGCGACCAGATCGCCCCAGCCGCCGTCCTCGCCCACCAGGACGATCCGGGCACCCATCTGCCCGAGGTAGGCGACCTGTCCCTCCGCACCGCCGTGCGCCTTCGCGAAGGCGCCGATCTGCTTGGCCAGCCGGGCCGCCGTGCGCTCCGCGCGCGCCGCCCGCCTGCCGTCCACCCGCTGGGTCTCAGCCTCTGCCGTCTCTGCCATGGACAGGATGCTACCGGCGGGTAGATCAACCGGCGACGGGCGGAGCAGGGGTCCTACCGCAGGAAGGGGTCCACGGCCACGGCCACGAAGAGCAGCGACACATAGGTGATGGACCAGTGGAACAGCCGCATCTCCTTGAGCTTCGCGCCCGTCACCCCGGCCTTGGCCCGGCCGAGCAGCGCGTGCGCCTCCCAGAGCCAGAAGCCGCCGGTCAGCAGCGCCACGGCCGTGTAGAACCAGCCGGTGTAGCCCAGTGGGGTGAGGAGCAGCGACACGGCGACCATCACCCAGCTGTAGGCGACGATCTGGCGGGCGACCACCCGGTTGGACGCGATGACCGGCAGCATCGGGACGCCGACGCGCGCGTAGTCGTCCTTCACCTTCATCGACAGCGGCCAGTAGTGCGGCGGCGTCCAGAAGAAGATGACGGCGAAGAGGATCACCGCGGCCCACGACATCTCGTTCGTCACGGCGGACCAGCCGATGAGGACCGGCATGCAGCCCGCGATGCCGCCCCAGACGATGTTCTGCGCGGTGCGGCGCTTCAGCAGCATCGTGTAGATCACGACGTAGAAGAGCAGGGCGCCCAGCGACAGGGCCGCCGACAGCCAGTTGACCAGCAGCCCGAACCAGACCGTCGAGACCACCGCGAGGGTGATGCCGAAGGCCAGGCACTCGCGCGGGCTGACCATTCCGGTGACCAGCGGGCGCTGCGACGTACGGTCCATCAGCGCGTCGATGTCGCGGTCGATGTACATGTTCAGTGCATTGGCACCGCCGGCGGACAGATAGCCGCCGATGGTGGTAGCGAGCACGAGCCACAGGTCGGGTACACCCTGAGCGGCCAGGAACATCACCGGAACAGTGGTGATCAGCAACAGCTCGATGATCCGAGGCTTGGTCAGTGCCACGAATGCCTTGACACGGGCCCCGAATGGGCGTTGGCCCCCTGGGCTCGGAGTCAAGGCGACCCCTGCGGGTCGGGACTCGACGGCCGTCACGCACACCCCTGACAGAGAAATCCCAGCAAGCTCCGGGCGTGAGGGCCCAGTAAAGACTTGCGCGAACCCGACCACTGTAGACGTTGGGGACAGGCCGCCCTTCGCGGGGGTGGGGTCGTGTTGATGTGGCGCGGACGGCCGCCGCGGGCCCCCTCGTACGCACGAGTGACGCACTGGTGTCGCAGGGTTCGCGCGACCCCCTTGCGGGCCCTCGGCAACCGCGCCCGGGGCCGCTCTTCGGAGCGCCCAGGAGTGGGTCTCCGCGCTCATCGGAGAAGCCCATCGGTGAGCCCTTCCGCTCATACGGGAGGCGGATTCCGCGGGCCGCCCGCACCCTGGTAGGAGCCGGAAAACACGGGTACGGACGGGGGTAGGCTCGACAGCATCCGGTGCGGTCACAGTCACCGGTCTACAACAGTTGGAGAGGAGCCCTGACTCAGGGTGAGCACCAAGCCGACCACCACAGACCTCCAGTGGACCGAATTGGACCAGCGGGCCGTGGACACCGTCCGCGTCCTCGCCGCGGACGCCGTACAGAAAGTCGGAAACGGCCACCCGGGCACGGCGATGAGCCTGGCTCCCGCCGCGTACACCATCTTCCAGAAGGTGATGCGGCACGACCCGGCGGACGCGGACTGGACCGGCCGCGACCGGTTCGTGCTCTCGGCGGGCCACAGCAGCCTGACCCTCTACATCCAGCTCTACCTGGCCGGCTACGGCCTGGAGCTGGACGACCTCAAGTCGTTCCGCACCTGGGGTTCCAAGACCCCGGGGCACCCGGAGTACGGCCACACCACCGGTGTGGAGACGACGACCGGCCCGCTCGGCCAGGGTGTCGCCAACGCCGTGGGCATGGCCATGGCCGCCCGCTACGAGCGCGGTCTGTTCGACCCCGAGGCGGCTCCCGGCACCTCCCCGTTCGACCACATGGTGTGGGTCGTCGCCGGTGACGGCTGCCTCCAGGAGGGCATCTCGGCCGAGGCGTCCTCGCTGGCCGGCCACCAGAAGCTGGGCAACCTGGTCCTGCTGTGGGACGACAACCACATCTCCATCGAGGGCGACACGGAGACCGCGGTCTCCGAGGACACCGTCAAGCGCTACGAGGCGTACGGCTGGCACGTCCAGCGCGTCGACCAGCTGCCCAACGGCGACCTGGACCCGGAGGGCCTCTACAACGCGCTGCTGGCCGCCAAGGCCGAGACCGAGCGCCCGTCCTTCATCGCGGCCCGCTCGATCATCGCCTGGCCGGCCCCGCACGCCCAGAACACCGAGGCGTCGCACGGCTCCGCGCTCGGCGACGACGAGGTCGCCGCGACCAAGAAGGTGCTCGGCTTCGACCCCGAGAAGTCCTTCGACGTCGCCGACGAGGTCATCGCGCACACCCGCCGTGCCCTGGACCGGGGCCGCGAGGCCAAGGCCGAGTGGCAGAAGGGCTTCGACGCCTGGCGGGCCGCCAACCCGGAGCGCGCCGCCGACTTCGACCGCATCGCCGCGGGCGAGCTGCCCAAGGGCTGGGAGGACAGCCTCCCGGTCTTCGAGACCGGCAAGGGCGTCGCCACCCGCGCCGCCTCCGGCAAGGTGCTCCAGGCGCTCGGCGGGATCATCCCCGAGCTGTGGGGCGGCTCCGCCGACCTGGCCGGCTCGAACAACACCACGATCGACAAGACGTCGTCCTTCCTCCCGGCGGGCAACCCGCTGCCGGAGGCCGACCCGTACGGCCGCACGATCCACTTCGGCATCCGCGAGCACGCCATGGCCGCCGCGATGAACGGCATCGCGCTGCACGGCAACACGCGCGTCTACGGCGGCACCTTCCTGGTGTTCTCCGACTACATGCGCAACGCCGTGCGCCTGTCCGCGCTGATGCACCTGCCGGTGACCTACGTGTGGACGCACGACTCGATCGGCCTCGGCGAGGACGGCCCGACCCACCAGCCGGTCGAGCACCTGGCCTCGCTGCGCGCCATCCCGGGCCTCAACGTCGTGCGCCCGGCCGACGCCAACGAGACCGCCATCGCCTGGCGCGAGATCCTGCGCCGCCACACCAAGGTGTTCGGCGAGGGTGCCCCGCACGGTCTGGCGCTGACCCGCCAGGGCGTGCCGACGTACGAGGCGAACGAGGACGCGGCCAAGGGCGGCTACGTGCTCTTCGACGCCGAGGGCGGCGAGCCGCAGGTCGTGCTGATCGGTACGGGCTCCGAGGTCCAGCTCGCCGTCGAGGCGCGCGAGGAGCTCCAGGCGGCCGGAATTCCGACCCGTGTGGTGTCGATGCCGTGTGTCGAGTGGTTCGAGGAGCAGGAACAGGGTTACAAGGACAGCGTCCTGCCGCCGTCGGTCAAGGCGCGGGTGGCCGTCGAGGCGGGCATCGCCCTGACCTGGCACCGGTACGTGGGGGACGCCGGCCGGATCGTCTCGCTGGAGCACTTCGGCGCTTCGGCGGACGCGAAGGTCCTGTTCCGCGAGTACGGCTTCACCGGCGAGAACGTCGCCGCGGCCGCCCGGGAATCCCTCGCCGCCGCCACGCGCTGACGCCCATATACGACTAGTAGGAGATGCATTTCTCATGACAGACGCACTCAAGCGCCTCTCCGACGAGGGCGTGGCGATCTGGCTCGACGACCTCTCGCGCAAGCGGATCACCTCGGGCAACCTCGCCGAGCTGATCGACCAGAGCCACGTCGTGGGGGTCACGACCAACCCGTCGATCTTCCAGAAGGCCATCTCGCAGGGCGACGGCTACGACCAGCAGCTCGCCGACCTCGCGGCCCGCAAGGTGACCGTCGAGGAGGCGATCCGCATGATCACCACCGCGGACGTCCGCGACGCGGCCGACATCCTGCGCCCGGTCTTCGACGCGACGGAGGGCCAGGACGGCCGGGTCTCCATCGAGGTCGACCCGCGTCTGGCGCACGACACGGCGGCCACGGTCGCCGAGGCCAAGCAGCTGGCCTGGCTGGTGGACCGCCCGAACACGCTGATCAAGATCCCGGCGACCAAGGCGGGCCTGCCCGCGATCACCGAGACGATCGGCCGGGGCATCAGCGTCAACGTCACGCTGATCTTCTCGCTGGAGCGCTACCGCGCGGTCATGGACGCCTACCTGGCGGGCCTGGAGAAGGCGAAGGCCGCGGGCCTGGACCTCTCCAAGATCCACTCGGTGGCGTCGTTCTTCGTGTCCCGCGTGGACACCGAGATCGACAAGCGCCTGGACGCCGTGGGCTCCGACGAGGCGAAGGCCGCGAAGGGCAAGTCCGCCCTGGCCAACGCCCGGCTGGCCTACGAGGCGTACGAGGAGGTCTTCGCCGGTGAGCGCTGGGCCGCCCTGGACAAGGCGCACGCCAACAAGCAGCGTCCGCTGTGGGCCTCGACCGGCGTGAAGGACCCGGCCCTCAAGGACACCCTGTACGTCGTGGACCTGGTCGCGCCGAACACGGTCAACACCATGCCGGAGGCGACTCTGGACGCGGTGGCGGACCACGGAGAGATCACCGGCAACACCGTCGCCGGTGCGTACGACCAGGCCCGTGCCGACCTCGACACCATCAAGAAGCTCGGCGTCGACTACGACGATGTCGTGCAGGTGCTGGAGGACGAGGGCGTCGAGAAGTTCGAGACGGCCTGGAACGACCTGCTCAAGTCGACCGAGGCGGAGCTGCAGCGCCTCGCTCCCTCGAAGGGCTGACCATTTTGTCTGGTGTTCCCGGAGCCAACCCGCTCCGTGACGCCCAGGACCGACGGCTCCCGCGCATCGCGGGGCCGTCGGGCCTGGTCATCTTTGGCGTCACGGGCGATTTGTCCCGTAAAAAGCTGATGCCCGCCGTCTACGACCTGGCCAACCGCGGCCTGCTGCCGCCGGGCTTCTCGCTCATCGGTTTCGCGCGCCGCGACTGGGAGGACGAGGACTTCGCCCAGGTCGTCCACGACGCCGTCAAGGAGCATTCCCGTACCCCCTTCCGCGAAGAGGTCTGGCAGCAGCTCAGCCAGGGCATGCGCTTCGTGCAGGGCAACTTCGACGACGACGTGGCCTTCGAGACGCTGCGGGCCACGATCGAGGAGCTGGACAAGGCGCAGGGCACGGGCGGCAACTTCGCCTTCTACCTGTCCGTCCCGCCGAAGTTCTTCCCCAAGGTCGTCCAGCAGCTCAAGAAGCACGGGCTGGCCGACCAGAAGGAAGGCAGCTGGCGGCGCGCCGTCATCGAGAAGCCGTTCGGCCACGACCTGAAGAGCGCGCAGGAGCTCAACCAGATCGTGCACGACGTCTTCCCGCCGAACGAGGTCTTCCGGATCGACCACTACCTCGGCAAGGAGACCGTCCAGAACATCCTGGCGCTCCGCTTCGCCAACACGATGTTCGAGCCGATCTGGAACCGCAGCTACGTCGACCACGTGCAGATCACGATGGCCGAGGACATCGGGATCGGCGGCCGGGCCGGTTACTACGACGGCATCGGCGCCGCCCGCGACGTCATCCAGAACCACCTGCTCCAGCTGCTCGCGCTGACCGCGATGGAGGAGCCCGGCTCCTTCCACCCGAAGGCCCTGGTCGCCGAGAAGCTCAAGGTGCTCACGGCGGTGGAGCTGCCCGAGGACCTGGGCAAGCACACCGTGCGCGGCCAGTACACGCACGCCTGGCAGGGCGGCGAGGAGGCCGTCGGCTATCTGGAGGAGGACGGCATCGACCCCAAGTCGAAGACCGACACCTTCGCCGCGATCAAGCTGACGATCAACAACCGCCGCTGGGCGGGCGTGCCGTTCTACCTGCGCACCGGCAAGCGGCTCGGCCGCCGGGTCACGGAGATCGCGGTCGTCTTCAAGCGCGCCCCGTACCTGCCGTTCGAGTCCGGCGCCACCGAGGAGCTGGGCGGCAACGCCCTGGTCATCCGGGTGCAGCCGGACGAGGGCGTCACCGTGCGGTTCGGCTCCAAGGTCCCCGGCACCTCGATGGAGGTGCGCGACGTCACGATGGACTTCGCGTACGGCGAGTCCTTCACGGAGTCCAGCCCGGAGGCGTACGAGCGGCTCATCCTCGACGTCCTGCTCGGCGACGCCAACCTCTTCCCGCGCCACCAGGAGGTCGAGCTCTCCTGGAACATCCTCGACCCGATCGAGGAGTACTGGGACAAGCACGGCAAGCCCGCCCAGTACCCGGCCGGCACCTGGGGTCCGGCCGAGGCGGACGAGATGCTCGCACGCGACGGACGGAGCTGGCGCCGGCCATGAAGATCGATCTCACCGAAACCACGTCCAGCAAGATCAACCAGGCGCTCATCTCGGCCCGGCGCGCGGTCGGCGCCCCGGCGATCGGGATGGTCCTCACCCTCGTCATCGTCACCGACGAGGAGAACGCCTACGACGCGCTGAAGGCGGCGAGCGACTCCTCGCGGGAGCACCCCTCGCGGATCATCGCGGTCATCAAGCGGCTCAGCCGGTCGCCGCGCACCCGCCGCGACGCACGGCTCGACGCCGAGATCCGGGTCGGCTCCGACTCGGGCTCCGGCGAGACCGTGGTGCTCCGGCTCCACGGCGAACTGGCCAACCACGCCCAGTCGGTCGTCCTGCCGCTGCTGCTGCCGGACGCCCCGGTGGTGGTGTGGTGGCCGCAGGACTCCCCCGCCGACCCGGCGAGGGACGCGCTCGGCGCGCTGGCCCAGCGCCGGATCACCGACACCTACTCGGCCGAGCACCCGCTCGACGAGCTGGGAGTGCGCGCCGACACCTACCGGCCCGGTGACACGGACCTGGCGTGGACGCGCATCACGCCGTGGCGTTCGATGCTGGCCGCCGCGCTCGACCAGCAGCCGGCCGAGGTCGTCTCGGCCACGGTCGAGGGCGAGTCGGACAACCCGAGCTGCGAGCTGCTGGCCATGTGGCTCGCGGACCGGCTCGGGGTCCCGGTGGAGCGCACCACGTCCGGCGGCCCCGGTCTGACGGCCGTCCGGATGGTCACCAAGAACGGCGACATCGTCCTGGACCGGGCCGACGGCTCGCTCGCCACGCTCTGCATGGTGGGCCAGCCGGACCGCGCGGTGGCGCTCAAGCGCCGCGAGACGGCCGAGCTCCTCGCGGAGGAGCTGCGGCGCCTGGACCCGGACAACATCTACGAGTCGACCGTGAAGTTCGGCGTGGACCGCCTCCACAAGGCGGGCCCGGGCGAGCCGGCCAAGGCGCCCGCCCCGGCCCCCGCAGCGAAGAAGGCCGCCCCGGCGAAGAAGGCGGCGGCGAAGTGACCGGAGTCCCGCAGCTCGTCGTGCACCGCGACAAGGAGCTGATGGCGCAGGCCGCCGCGGCCCGGCTGATCACGAAGATCGTGGACGCCCAGGCCGCGCGCGGCGACGCCTCGGTGGTGCTCACCGGCGGGCGCAACGGCAACGGCCTGCTGGCCGCGCTCGCCGCGGCGCCGGCCCGGGACGCGGTCGACTGGTCGCGGCTCGACCTGTGGTGGGGCGACGAGCGGTTCCTGCCGGAGGGCGACCCGGAGCGCAATGTCACGCAGGCCCGCGAGGCCCTGCTGGACGCCGTGCCCCTGGACCCCTCACGGGTGCACGTGATGCCGGCCTCGGACGGCCCCCACGGTCCGGACGCCGACGCCGCGGCCGCCGGGTACGCGGCCGAGCTGGCGGCGGCCGCCGCGCCCCAGGACCACGGCCCGGTGCCGGAGTTCGACGTGCTGATGCTGGGCGTCGGCCCGGACACGCACGTCGCCTCGCTCTTCCCGGAACTGCCCGGGGTGCGGGAGACCGAGCGCACCGTCGTCGGTGTGCACGGTGCGCCCAAGCCGCCGCCGGTCCGGGTGTCGCTGACGCTGCCCGCCATCCGGGCGGCGCGCGAGGTGTGGCTGCTGGCCGCGGGCGAGGACAAGGCGGAGGCGGTCGCCATCGCCCTGTCCGGGGCCGGCGAGGTCCAGGCACCGGCGGCCGGTGCGTACGGCCGCGCCCGCACGCTGTGGCTGCTCGACGCGGCGGCGGCCTCCCGGCTCCCGCGCGCCCTGTATCCGCCGGCTTCCGCCTGACCGGCCGCCGGCGGGCCGCCCACGGGCCCGGTCCGTCCTTCGGGACGGGCCGGGCCCGGCGCGTTCCCGGGCGCTGACGTGAAAGGCTCGGCGCCATGCGTATCGGAACCGTGGTGATGGGCGCGTCGGACGTGGCGCGGGCGGCGGCCTTCTGGAAGGCGGCCCTGGGCTACGTGGAGCGGGAACCGGCCCGGGACGACTGGGTGGTGCTGGTCCCCGCCGAGGGGCCGGGTGCCGGGCTCGCCCTGGGCCGCAGCGACTCCCCGGTGCAGGAGGTGCCCCGCGTCCACCTCGACCTGTACACGCGGGAGCAGGACGCCGAGGTGGCCCGGCTGCTCGCGCTCGGCGCGGCGGAGGTCGACTGGGCGCTGTATCCCGAGGACCCGGACTTCGTGGTGCTGGCCGACCCGGAGGGCAACCGCTTCTGCGTCATCGACACGACGCACGGCTGAGGGGGCCCGGCCGTCCGGCCGGGCCCCCTCGGGCGGGACCTCAGCGCCCCCGCAGCTCGCGGTAGGCCGAGACCAGCGCGGCGGTGGAGCTGTCCAGCTGCTCGCCGCCCTCGCCCTCGGTCAGCACGGGCTCGATCTTCTTGGCGAGGACCTTGCCGAGCTCGACGCCCCACTGGTCGAAGGAGTCGATGTTCCAGATGGCGCCCTGGACGAAGACCTTGTGCTCGTACAGGGCGATCAGCTGGCCCAGCACGGACGGGGTGAGCCGGTCGGCGAGGATCGTCGTCGTGGGGTGGTCGCCCCGGAACGTCTTGTGCGCCACCAGCTCCTCGGGGACGCCCTCGGCGCGCACCTCGTCGGGCGTCTTGCCGAAGGCGAGGGCCTGGGTCTGGGCGAAGAAGTTGGCCATCAGCAGGTCGTGCTGGGCGACCAGCCCGGGCAGCAGGTCCTCGACCGGCTGCGCGAAGCCGATGAAGTCGGCCGGGATGACCTTCGTACCCTGGTGGATCAGCTGGTAGTAGGCGTGCTGACCGTTGGTGCCCGGGGTGCCCCAGACGACCGGGCCGGTCTGCCAGTCGACGGGGTTGCCGTCGCGGTCCACGGACTTGCCGTTGGACTCCATGTCCAGCTGCTGGAGGTACGCGGTGAACTTGGACAGGTAGTGGCTGTAGGGCAGCACCGCGTGCGACTGGGCGTCGAAGAACGCGCCGTACCAGACGCCCAGCAGGCCGAGCAGCAGCGGGGCGTTCTCCTCGGCGGGGGCGGTGCGGAAGTGCTCGTCGACGAGGTGGAAGCCGTCGAGCATCTCGCGGAACCGGTCCGGGCCGATGGCGATCATCAGCGAGAGGCCGATGGCGGAGTCGTACGAGTAGCGGCCCCCGACCCAGTCCCAGAACTCGAACATGTTGGCCGTGTCGATGCCGAAGTCCGCGACCTTCTCCGCGTTGGTCGACAGCGCCACGAAGTGCTTGGCGACGGCCTCCTGACCGGCCCTCAGGCCGGTGAGGAGCCAGTTGCGGGCGGAGGTGGCGTTGGTGATCGTCTCGATGGTGGTGAAGGTCTTCGAGGCGATGATGAACAGCGTCTCGGCCGGGTCGAGGTCGCGGACGGCCTCGTGCAGGTCGGCGCCGTCCACGTTGGAGACGAAGCGGAAGGTGAGCGAGCGGTCCGTGAAGGAGCGCAGCACCTCGTACGCCATGGCGGGGCCGAGGTCCGAGCCGCCGATGCCGATGTTGACGATGTTCTTGATGGGCTTGCCGGTGTGGCCGGTCCACTCCCCCGACCGGACCCGGTCGGAGAACGCCGCCATCTTGTCGAGCACCGCGTGCACGGCCGGCACCACGTTCTCGCCGTCGACCTCGATGACGGCGTCGCGCGGGGCGCGCAGCGCGGTGTGCAGGACCGCCCGGTCCTCGGTGGTGTTGATCTTGTCGCCGCGGAACATGGCGTCCCGGAGCCCGGCGACGTCGGTCGCGGCGGCCAGCTCGCGCAGCAGCGCCAGCGTCTCGTCGGTGACCAGGTGCTTGGAGTAGTCGAGGTACAGGTCGCCGACCCGCAGGGCGTACCCGGTGCCGCGCTCCGGGTCGTCCGCGAACAGCTGGCGCAGACCGGTCGACCCGAGCTGCTCACGGTGCTTGCCCAGCGCGGCCCATTCCGGCGTCTGGTTGAGCCTGGTACGGCTTGTTGCGTTCATCCCGGACATCAGCCCACTTCTCTCGTAACCGCAGTTCCCCGCTGCCCCTCCAACCTAATTGATCAGGCGGCCGGACGTGACAACGGCGGGCTGCGGCACGTCGGAAGCACTGCGGCCGGGCACCCGTGGGGTGCCCGGCCGGTGGAGGTCTCAGATTTCGCCGCGGAGTTTCGCCAGGGCCTCGGCGAGGATGGCCTCGCCGTCCGCGTCGCTGCGGCGCTCGCGTACGTACGCGAGGTGCGTCTTGTACGGTTCGGTGCGCGGCGGGTCGGGCGGGCTCTCCGGGTCCTGGCCGGCCGGGAAACCGCAGCGGGGGCAGTCCCAGGTGTCCGGTACCTGCGCGTCATGGGCGAAACTGGGCTGCGTCTCGTGCCCGTTCGAGCACCAGAAGGAGATGCGGAGCCGTGGCGCGGACTCGCCGCGCTCGGCCTCCCCCATCGGCCCCGCCCCGACCCGGCTCCCCCGGATCGCGTTGCCACTTGCCACGGTCGTAACTCCCTGCGTGATGGTGCTCGAGGATGCCCCAGTCTACGTAAGGCCCAACGCGCGTCCAGGGGAAGGAGTTACACCCGCACCGGGAAACGCGTACGACGGGTCAGTTGTCGAGCTTGATGAGCAGACCAAGCACCACGATGCACGCGAACCAGGCCAGACCGACCACGACGGTGATGCGGTCGAGGTTGCGCTCGGCTACCGAGGAGCCGCCGACGGAGGACTGCATGCCGCCACCGAACATGTCGGAGAGACCGCCGCCCTTGCCCTTGTGCATCAGCACCAGCAGCATCAGCAACAGGCTGAAGACGATCAGGGCGATCTCGAACCCCAGAATCACGGCTGGTCCCTACTTTCCGGAAATACCGACAGCGTGCGAACAACGGGGGCCGGGAGGTCGCCCTCCCCGGCCCCCGCAAGGGTACGACGGATCCGCGCTACCGCATACTCACTGGTCGCGGAAGCGGACGATCTTGACGAACTCGTCCGCGTCGAGCGCCGCGCCGCCGATCAGGGCGCCGTCGACGTCGGGCTGGGCCATGATCGCGGCGACGTTGCCGGACTTCACCGAGCCGCCGTACTGGATGCGGACCGCGTCGGCCAGCTCCTGCGAGTACAGCTCGGCGAGGCGGGCGCGGATCGCACCGCAGACCTCCTGCGCGTCCTCCGGGGTGGCGACCTCGCCGGTGCCGATGGCCCAGACCGGCTCGTAGGCGACCACGATGGACTCGGCCTGCTCGGCCGGGACGTCCTTGAGGGCGCCGTCGAGCTGCGCGAGGGTGTACGCGACCTGCTCGCCGGCCTTGCGGACGTCCAGGCCCTCGCCGACGCACAGGATCGGCGTCAGGCCGTGCTTGTACGCGGCCTTCACCTTGGCGTTGCAGACCTCGTCGGTCTCGCCGTGGTACTGGCGGCGCTCGCTGTGGCCGATGGCGACGAAGGTGCACTTCAGCTTGGCGAGCATGGGGCCGGAGATCTCACCGGTGTACGCGCCGGAGTCGTGCGCCGAGATGTCCTGGGCGCCGTACTTGATCTTCAGCTTGTCGCCGTCGACCAGCGTCTGCACGGAGCGCAGGTCGGTGAAGGGCGGCAGGACGGCGACCTCTACGGCGTCGTAGTCCTTGTCGGCCAGGGCGAAGGCGAGCTTCTGGACGTGGGCGATGGCCTCGAGGTGGTTGAGGTTCATCTTCCAGTTGCCCGCCATCAGCGGGGTGCGGGTGGTCATGAAAGGTCAGTCCTCCAGAGCGGCGAGGCCGGGCAGCGTCTTGCCCTCGAGATATTCGAGGCTGGCGCCGCCACCGGTCGAGATGTGTCCGAACGCGTTCTCGTCGAAGCCCAGGATGCGGACCGCGGCGGCGGAGTCGCCACCGCCGACCACGCTGAAGCCCGAGGAGTCGACGAGGGCCTGGGCGACGGCCCGGGTGCCCTCGGCGAAGTCGGGGTGCTCGAAGACGCCCATCGGGCCGTTCCAGAAGACGGTGGCCGCGTCGGCGAGCTTCGATGCGTAGAGCTTGTTGGTCTCCGGACCGTTGTCCAGGCCCATCTGCCCGGCCGGCATGGCGTCGGCGGGGACGGTGTCCGGGTGGGCCGGGGCCTTGGTCTTCAGGTCCGGGAAGGAGGGCGCGACGACGACGTCGACGGGGAGGACGAACTCCACGCCCTTCGCCTCGGCGCGCCGCAGGTACTCCTGGACCGCCGGGATCTGGTCCTCCTGGAGCAGCGAGCTGCCGACCTCGTGGCCCTGGGCCTTGAGGAAGGTGTACGCCATGCCGCCGCCGATCAGGATGCGGTCGGCGCGCTCCAGGAGGTGGTCGATGACGCCGAGCTTGTCGGAGACCTTGGCGCCGCCGAGGACGACCGCGTAGGGGCGCTGGACGTCCTCGGTGAGCTTCTTCAGGACGCCGACCTCGGTGGCGATGAGGTCGCCCGCGGCGTGCGGGAGGCGGGCCGGGAGGTCGAAGACCGAGGCGTGCTTGCGGTGGACGGCGCCGAAGCCGTCGCCCACGTACAGGTCGGCCAGCTCGGCCAGCTGGTCCGCGAACGCGCCGCGCTCGGCGTCGTCCTTGGAGGTCTCGCCGGGGTTGAAGCGGAGGTTCTCGATGACCGCGACCCGGCCGTCGGTGAGCGCGGCGACCGTGGCGCGGGCGGACTCGCCGACCGTGTCGGTCGCGAACGCCACGTCCGCGCCCAGCAGTTCGCCGAGCCGGGTGGCGGCGGGCGCCAGCGAGAACGCCGGGTCCGGGGCGCCCTTGGGGCGGCCCAGGTGCGAGGCGACGACGACCCGCGCGCCGGCCTCGGCCAGCTTGCGGACGGTCGGGGCGACGGCGCGGATGCGGCCGTCGTCGGTGATGGTGGTGCCGCTCAGCGGCACGTTGAGGTCGGCGCGGACGAATACCCGCTTGCCGGCGACCCCGTCGGCGAGAAGTGCGTCGATCGTCTTCATCTGTCTGGACTCCTTGGAGGACGAGTGAGCATGCGAGGGGGCTCGAACAGCGCAGCGTCGCGCTGTTCGAGCCCCGTGCTCACATCGAGATGCCTGCCGGTGCGGCGGTGCTCAGAGCTGGCCGCCGACGAAGACGGTGAGGTCGACGAGACGGTTGGAGTAGCCCCACTCGTTGTCGTACCAGCCGAGGATCTTCACCGTGTTGCCCTCCTGGACCATCGTCAGGGAGGAGTCGAAGGTGCAGGACGCCGGGTCGCTGACGATGTCCGAGGACACGATCGGGTCCTCGGTGTAGTACAGGATGCCCTTCAGGTCGCCGTCGTCGGCGGCCTTCTTGAACGCGGCGTTGACCTCGTCCTTGGTGACCTCGCGCTGGAGGGTCACGACCAGGTCGGTGGCCGAGCCGGTCGGGACCGGGACGCGCATCGCGATGCCGTCGAGCTTGCCCTTGAGCTGCGGCAGGACCAGAGCGGTCGCCTTGGCGGCGCCGGTCGTGGTCGGGATGATGTTCTCGGCGGCGGCGCGGGCGCGGCGCAGGTCCTTGTGCGGGAAGTCCAGGATGCGCTGGTCGTTGGTGTACGCGTGGACCGTCGTCATGAGGCCCTTGACGATGCCGAAGTTCTCGTCCAGAACCTTGGCCATCGGGGCGACGCAGTTGGTCGTGCAGGACGCGTTGGAGATGACGTGGTGGTTGGCCGCGTCGTACTTGTCCTGGTTGACGCCCATCACGATGGTGATGTCCTCGTCCTTGGCCGGAGCCGAGATGAGGACCTTCTTCGCGCCACCGGCGATGTGCTTCTCGGCGTCGGCCTTCTTGGTGAAGATGCCGGTCGACTCGATGACGATGTCGACGCCCAGCTCACCCCAGGGGATGTCGGCCGGGTTGCGCTCGGAGAGCACCTTGATGGTGTGGCCGTCGACGGTGATGGTGTCGGCGGTGTGGCTGACCTCTGCCTTCAGGCGACCCAGGATGGTGTCGTACTTCAGCAGGTGGGCCGTGGTCGCGGTGTCACCCAGGTCGTTGACAGCCACGATCTCGATGTCCGCACCCTGCTCCAGCAGCGCGCGGAAGTAGTTACGACCGATGCGGCCAAAGCCGTTGATGCCTACGCGGATCGTCACGAACCGATCTCCTCGTTAGGTACGCCGGTTTTCGACGCCGGCGAGTTGTATGGGATGTCCCCGACCGCCTCCGACCCTACCTCTCCGGAGCCGCCGGGGTGACATCGAGCGGGGCCGGAAAGCATGCGAAAGGCCCGTACTCCCCAGTAGGAATACGGGCCTCCGGTGGCGTCCGGCCTTCCGCGCAGCGGTTACTCAGCGTCAACGGCCGCGGGCCGGGGGGCCGTTCCCCTCACGGGGCGCGGGCCCGGTGCCCGGCTCAGCCGACCAGGCCGTCGGCCAGCTCTTCGCTGAGAGTGGATTCCGTACCGGGGATGCCCAGGTCCTGGGCGCGCTTGTCGGCCATCGCGAGGAGCCGGCGGATGCGGCCCGCGACCGCGTCCTTGGTCAGCGGCGGGTCGGCGAGGGCGCCCAGCTCCTCCAGCGACGCCTGCTTGTGCTCCATGCGCAGCCGCCCGGCCGCCGCCAGGTGCTCCGGGACCTCCTCGCCCAGGATCTCCAGGGCGCGGCCCACCCGGGCGCCCGCGGCGACCGCGGCCCGGGCGGAGCGGCGCAGGTTCGCGTCGTCGAAGTTGGCGAGGCGGTTGGCGGTGGCCCGGACCTCGCGGCGCATCCGGCGCTCCTCCCAGGCCAGCACCGACTCGTGGGCGCCGAGCCGGGTGAGCAGGGCGCCGATCGCGTCGCCGTCGCGGACGACGACCCGGTCCACGCCGCGCACCTCGCGGGCCTTGGCGGCGATGGAGAGCCGGCGGGCGGCGCCGACCAGGGCGAGCGCGGCCTCCGGGCCCGGGCAGGTCACCTCCAGGGAGGAGGAGCGGCCCGGCTCGGTGAGCGAGCCGTGCGCCAGGAACGCCCCGCGCCAGGCGGCCTCGGCGTCGCAGGTGGCCCCCGAGACCACCTGCGGGGGCAGGCCGCGGATGGGGCGGCCCCGGCCGTCGACGAGCCCGGTCTGGCGCGCCAGCTGGTCGCCGCCCGCCACCACCCGTACGACGTAGCGCGAACCGCGCCGCAGTCCGCCGGGGGCCATCACGATCAGCTCCGAGCTGTGCCCGAAGATCTCCAGGATGTCCCGCTTGAGCCGGCGTGCCGCCATCGCGGTGTCCAGCTCCGCCTCGATCACGATCCGGCCGCTCACCAGGTGGAGGCCGCCCGCGAACCGGAGAATCGCCGAGACCTCTGCCTTCCTGCAGCAGGTCCGGGTCACGGGAAGCCGGGAGACTTCGTCCTTCACCGCCGGCGTCATCGCCATGGGCCGATCCTTCCATGCATCCGAAAAATACGGTCGTACGCGGCGGCCAACAGCTCCGGATCGTGGATCGGAACGCCGTCGGGTGAGGCCACGGGCGCCAGCTCGACCGCGGCACCGAGCCGTTTGGCTGCGTCGGCGAGGGACTCGCGGTCGGGCACGGCGGCCTCGTCGGCCAGCACCACGTCCAGGGCGAGTTTAGGGGCGTGTCGTCCCAAAACCTCCAAATGACGCTGCGGTGAGAAGCCTTCTGTTTCGCCGGGCTGCGGGGCGAGGTTCAGCGAGAGGACCTTGCGGGCCTTCGTCTCGATCAGCGCGTCGAGCAGTTCGGGCACGAGCAGGTGCGGGATGACCGAGGAGAACCAGGAGCCGGGGCCGAGGACCACCCAGTCCGCGTCCCGGACGGCGGCGACCGCCTCGGGGACGGCCGGCGGGTCGGCCGGGACCAGGTGCACGGACTGCACCTCGCCCGGGGTGAGGGCGACGGTGGCCTGGCCGCGCACGGTGTCCACGTCCTCCGGGCGGTCCGGGTCGTGGCCCTTGACGAGGGCCTGGAGCTCCAGCGGCACGGCGGACATGGGCAGCACCCGGCCGTGCGCGCCGAGCAGCTTGCCGACCAGGTCGAGGGCCTGGACGTGGTCGCCCAGCTGCTCCCAGAGGGCGACGATCAGCAGATTGCCGACGGCGTGCTCGTGCAGGTCGCCCTTGGACTGGAAGCGGTGCTGGATGACCTGGGCCCAGGTCTGGCCCCACTCGTCGTCGCCGCAGAGGGCGGCCAGCGCCTTGCGCAGGTCGCCCGGGGGCAGGACGCCCAGCTCCTCGCGCAGCCGGCCGCTGGAGCCGCCGTCGTCGGCGACGGTGACCACGGCGGTCAGGTCGCCGGTGATCCGGCGCAGCGCGGTGAGGGAGGCCGACAGGCCCCGGCCGCCGCCGAGGGCGACGACCTTGGGCTGGGCGCCGCGCTTGCGCACGGAGAGCGCGGGCGCCGCGCCCCGCAGCCGGCGCAGGCGCAGATTGCGACTGGTCACTCGCGCCCCATGTCCCTGTGTACGAGCACGGTCTCGATCCCCTCCGTGGCGAGCCGGGCCGCCAGCTTCTCGGACATGGCCACCGAGCGGTGCTTGCCGCCCGTGCAGCCCACCGCGATGGTCACGTAGCGCTTGCCCTCGCGGCGGTAGCCGGCGGCGACGAGCTGCAGCAGTTCGGTGTACTGGTTGAGGAATTCCTTGGCGCCGGGCTGGTCGAAGACGTACGAGGAGACCTCCTCGTTGAGCCCGGTGAAGGGGCGCAGCTCCGGCACCCAGTGCGGGTTCGGCAGGAAGCGGCAGTCGACGACCAGGTCGGCGTCGACCGGCAGGCCGTACTTGAAGCCGAAGGACATCACGGTGGCGCGCAGCTCCGGCTCCTCGTCGCCGGCGAACTGGGCGTCCATCTTGGCGCGCAGCTCGTGGACGTTGAGGCTGGAGGTGTCGATCACCAGGTCGGCGTCGCCGCGCAGCTCGCGCAGCAGGTCGCGCTCGGCGGCGATGCCGTCCACGATGCGGCCGTCGCCCTGGAGCGGGTGGGGGCGGCGGACCGATTCGAAGCGGCGGACCAGGGCGTCGTCGGAGGACTCCAGGAAGACCACCCGGCGGGTGACGCCCTTGGCGTCCAGGTCGGCGAGGGATTCGCGCAGGTTGTCGAAGAAGCGGCGGCCCCGCACGTCGACCACGACGGCGATCCGGGCCACGTTGCCCTGGGAGCGGGCGCCGAGCTCCACCATGGTGGGGATCAGCGCGGGCGGCAGGTTGTCCACGACGAACCAGCCGAGGTCCTCCAGGCACTTGGCCGCGGTGCTGCGTCCGGCACCGGACATGCCGGAGATGATCACCAGCTCCGGGATGGCCGCGGTGGCGTCGCCCGTCTCGGTCGGGGTGGCCGTACTCACGTGTGCTGCTCCGTCTGCTCGGTCCGGGCGGTCGTGCCCGTGCTCCTGCGCGTGCTCGGTATGTTCGTGCTCGGTCATGTGGTGCTGCCCCCGTCGTCCTCTTCCATGATCTCTCCTGTGGCCGTGTTCACGGCGGGTGCGGCCGGGGCGGCCGCCGCGAGGGCGACGGCCACGGACTCCGCTGTCCTGCGGCCTATCCCGGGAACCTCGCAGATCTCCTCGATTGTCGCCTGCCGCAGCTTCTTGACGGAGCCGAAATGCTTGATGAGGGCCTGTTTCCGGGTGTCTCCGAGGCCGGGGACGGCGTCCAGCGGGCTGGCACGGATGCGCTTGGCCCGCTTGGCGCGCTGGTAGGTGATGGCGAAGCGGTGCGCCTCGTCGCGGATGCGCTGGAGGAGGTACAGGCCCTCGCTGGAGCGGGGCAGGACCACCGGGTCGTCGTCATCGGGCAGCCAGACCTCTTCGAGCCGCTTGGCGAGGCCGCAGACCGCGATGTCGTCGATGCCCAGCTCGTCCAGGGCCCGCTTGGCGGCGGCGACCTGCGGCTGCCCGCCGTCCACGACGAGGAGCTGCGGCGGGTACGCGAACCGCTTGGGGCGGCCGTCGTCCTCGCGGGCCTCCCCGGCGGCCGGCGCGCCCCCGTCCGCGGCGTCCGGGGCCGCCGGGACGGGGCCGGTGGGCGCCGGGGTCTCCTCCCACTCGCCGGTGCGCTCCTTCTCCTGGAGGTAGCGGCGGAAGCGGCGGCTGATCACCTCGTGCATCGAGCGGACGTCGTCCTGGCCCTCGAAGCCCTTGATCTGGAAGCGGCGGTACTCCCCCTTGCGGGCCAGGCCGTCCTCGAAGACCACCATGGAGGCGACGACGTCGTCGCCCTGGAGGTGGGAGATGTCGAAGCACTCGATGCGCAGCGGGGCGGTGTCCAGGCCCAGGGCCCCGGCGATCTCCTCCAGGGCCCGGGAGCGGGTGGTGAGGTCGGACGCCCGCTTCGTCTTGTGCAGTCCGAGCGCCTGCTGGGCGTTGCGCTGGACGGTGACCATCAGGTCCTTCTTGTCGCCGCGCTGCGGGATGCGCAGGCTGACCTGGGAGCCGCGCCGGTCCGCGAGCCACTGGGAGACCGCCGCCGGGTCCTCGGGCAGGGCCGGGACCAGGACCTCCTTGGGGACGGAGTCGCCGCTCTCCTCCCCGTACAGCTGCTGGAGGGCGTGCTCCACGAGGCCGGAGGTGTCGACGTTCTCCACCTTGTCGGTGACCCAGCCGCGCTGGCCGCGGACCCGGCCGCCGCGCACGTGGAAGATCTGGACGGCGGCCTCCAGCTCGTCCTCGGCGACCGCGATGAGGTCGGCGTCGGTGGCGTCGGCGAGGACGACGGCGCTCTTCTCCATCGCGCGCTTCAGGGCCTCGACGTCGTCGCGCAGCCGCGCGGCCCGCTCGTATTCCATCTCCTCGGCGGCCGCCATCATGTCCTTCTCCAGGCGGCGGATGTACGTGCCGGTGCGGCCGGCCATGAAGTCGCAGAAGTCGTCGGCCAGTTCGCGGTGTTCCTCGGGGGTGACGCGGCCGACGCAGGGGGCCGAGCACTTGCCGATGTAGCCGAGGAGGCAGGGGCGGCCGGTCCGGGCGGCGTTCTTGAAGACTCCGGCGGAGCAGGTGCGGACGGGGAAGACGCGGAGCATCAGGTCGACCGTCTCGCGGATCGCCCAGGCGTGTCCGTACGGGCCGAAGTAGCGCACGCCCTTCTTCTTGGCGCCGCGCATCACCTGGACGCGGGGGAACTCCTCGCCCAGCGTGACCGCCAGGTAGGGGTAGCTCTTGTCGTCTCGGTACTTGACGTTGAACCGGGGGTCGAACTCCTTGATCCAGGAGTACTCCAGCTGGAGCGCCTCTACCTCGGTGGCGACGACCGTCCACTCCACGGAGGCGGCCGTGGTCACCATCGTGCGCGTACGCGGGTGGAGGCCGGCGAGGTCCTGGAAGTAGTTGGCCAGGCGCTGGCGCAGGCTCTTGGCCTTCCCGACGTAGATCACCCGGCGGTGTTCGTCGCGGAATTTGTAGACCCCCGGGGAGTCGGGGATCTGTCCCGGCTTGGGGCGGTAGCTGGAGGGGTCTGCCATGCTCCCCACCCTACTTGCGGGCAGTGACAGCGCGGGGTGCCCGGACGGCGCCGCGCTCCGGGACGGGGGTGGGGAGCACCTGTCCCGGAGCGCGGGGTCAGGGGGCCGGGCGGGTCACCCGGTCCGGCGGCGGTTCCTCAGGCGCAGGGCGGTGGCCCCGCACAGGGCGAGTGCGGCGGCGGCGCCCCCGGCGGAGCCCGCGGTCAGGGCGGCCTGGGGGGTGGCGGCGACGGCGGGGCCGGTCGCCTTCTCCGCCCCGGGTCCGTAGCCGCCGGCCTCGCCCTTGCGGGCGTACGCGGAGCCGGGGAGCTTGTCCGCGTAGGCGTCGTGGACCCGGGTGCGGTAGGCGGAGAGCGTCGTCCCCCGCTTGCCGACCGCCCGGACGGCGTCCTGGTCGAGCGGGAGGACCCGGTCCCCCTTCTGCACGTACCAGGCGTCGATCTGGGGCTCGCGGAAGACGGTGCCGCCGGGCAGCTCGCGGGCGCCGGCCGCGGTGTAGCGGGCCTCGTCGTCGCCGGTGGCGATGTTCACCACCTGCCAGTCCCCGTTCTCGCCGGGCTCGGGCAGGGTCCAGAGCGACGCCTTCCGCCCGTCCGAGGAGACGGCGGTGCTGGCCAGGTAGTCGAGGGAGGCGACGGGGGCGCCCGGCTCGCCCGCGACGAACTCGGCGGACAGGGTGCGCACCGGTACGGCCCCGCCCTGGATGCGGGGAGCGGCGGCCTTCTCGCTGACGGCCCCCTCGCGGGCGAAGAACCGGGACAGGGTGCGCAGGGTGGTGGCGTCGGTGGCCGCCTCGTGGGCCGCGGCCAGGGCCGCGGGTCCGGTCTGGGGGCCGTCCGCGGCGGACGCCTGCGGGGCGGCGGTGAGCAGGGCCGTGCCGGCGAGGAGACCGGCGGCGGCCACGGCGGCGAGGGGGCGGCGGGTGCGCCGGGGGCTGGTGGTGGTCATGGCGTCACGCCCCGATCCGGTAGAGCGAGTGGGTCCAGGAGAACTCGCCGTTGTTCACGTACCAGGCGTGCGAGGCCCAGTTGTAGCGGTTGCTGGAGGGCCAGGGGTCGCCCCAGTAGACGAGGCCGTCGGCGTCGTCGTAGCCGTACAGGACGTGCATGTGGCCGCCGCCCGACGACCACTGGATGCGGGTCTCGACCGGGCGCCCGGCGGCTATCTCGGTCTGCACGGTGGAGTAGCGCAGCCAGCCGCTGACGTACGAGCCGGGGTTGATGCCCGCCCAGTACAGGCCGTTCTGGACGTCGCCGAGCGTGGCCTGCGAGTTGGGGCACTCGTAGCCCTGGGCGCGGCCGAAGGCGGCGTTGCAGAACTGGTTCTGGCTGTAGTCGCGGCCGTACCAGGTGGCGATGGTGTTGCCGGACGCTGCCCAGCACCAGTTGGACTTCTGCTGCGCCTGCATCGTGATGTTCAGCCGCCGGGTGGCGGCGAGGGCGGCCGTCGGGGCGGACGCGGCCCGGTCGGCGGCCCGGACCGGGGTGGTGCGGGGCTGGTCGGCGGCGGTGGCGGTCGCCGTGGGGACGGCGAGCAGCACGGCGGCCAGTACGGCTGTCAGCGACAGCCGGGCGGGCCTGGTTCCTGGGTTGCGCATGGCGTTCCTCCCGGGGCGGGGGGGTGGGGGTGGTGAGGAGCGCGGCCGGACGCTGTGGAGGAGCATCAACCGTTGTCGGGGACGGGTCAACACGCTTGAATGCGGGTGAACACCGCGGTGTGAACGCCCGGGGCCGAGGTGTGAACGCGCGCCCCCGGCCACCTGCGGACCGGCCCCCCGCCGGCGCGGCCCCGCGCCCGGCCGGCGTGAACGTTCACCTGGAGGACCCCATGCGGCACACCGAGGCCGAACTGGCGCAGGTGCTGCACACCGGACCGTTCCATCTGGCCCTGCGCACCGCGCTGTCGGTGCGCGGGCTGCCGCTCCAGCGGGTCCGGCACCACCTGGCGCACAGGGGGATCGAGCTCGGCGTGACGAGCCTGAGTTACTGGCAGCGGGGCGCCCGCCGCCCGCGGCGCCCGGAGTCGCTGCGCGCCGTGAAGGCCCTGGAGGAGGTCCTCGCCCTGCCGCCGGACTCGCTGCTCGGCCTCCTGGACGCCGAGGAGCCCCGCCCTGACGCCGAGCGCCCGCCCGCGCGCACGTACCGCTCGCTGGTGGCGACCTCCGGGGCGGTGGAGGGGCTGCTCGCGGACCTGGAGTCACCCGCGGACGGCGGGCTGCACACGGTGGGCCACCAGGAGCGGGTACGGATCGGGCCGGGACGCGAGATGCTGCGGCGGGCCTCCCAGCACGTGGTGCGTGCCCACCGGGACGGCATCGACCGCTATCTCGCGGTGTACGTCGGGGACCCGGGCTGCGATCCGGCGCGGGTCGCGGTGCGCGCCCGGGAGAACTGCCGGACGGGCCGGGTCCGCTGGGACCGGGAGACCGGGGTGCTGGTCGCCGAGCTGCTGTTCGACACCCGGCTGCGGGCGGGCGACACGTATCTCTTCGGCTACGGCTTCGAGGACGGCACGGGCGGGCCCTGCGGCGAGTACCTGCGCGGCTTCACCTTCGGCGGCGGGCAGTACGTGCTCCAGGTCGGCTTCGCCGAGGAGGCGCTGCCGGTGCGGTGCCGGAGCTTCGCCCAGGCATCGGCGGGCGCGCCCCGGGGAGCGCGGGCGGAGCTCACGCTGACCGGCCGGCACCGCACCGTGCATCTGGTGGAGCAGGGGGTGCGGCCGGGGCTGGTGGGGATCGACTGGGACTGGGAGTAGCCGGGCGGGACCGGTGGTTCAGGCGTCGGGGCCCGCGATCAGCTTTCCGCCCTCGACGCGGACCGGGACGTCGGGCAGCGGCACGGTCGCGGGGCCGTGCAGGGCCTTGCCGGTCGTGGTGTCGAAGACGCTGCCGTGGCAGGGGCAGTGGCCCTCGTTCTTCTCGACCTTGTCCAGCAGGCAGCCCGCGTGGGTGCACTGGGCGCTGAACGCCTTGAACTCCCCCTTGGCCGGGCAGGTCACGACGACGCGCTGCTCGCGGTAGAGCTTGGACTGGCCGACGGGGATCTCGTCGGGCGCGCCGAGCTCGACGGGGGCGGTGGGGGTCGGCGTCTGGGCGTGGCCGAGCTTCGAGTCGGTCGAGCAGGCGGCGGCTCCCAGCCCGGCGACGCCCGCGAGAGCGGCGCCCTTCAGCACGGTGCGGCGGGCGGCGGGCTGGCCGGACATGCGGTCTCCACGGGTCGGGCGGTCAGATCGGGGACCGTGCCGGGGCTGCCCGGGGGTGGCCGCGGCATCGGTGACGTAACCGACCATACCGGCGGAGACGGACGCCCCCGCGCGCGGCCCGGTCGTGGCGGTCGTGGCCGGCCGGGGGCGGGCGGGGACCGCCGGGAACGCGGCGAGGCGGCGGCCCCTTCGGCAAGGGCCGCCGCCTCGCACCGGGTGTCCGGTGTCAGCCCTTGCGGGCCCGGGCCGTCTTCTTGGCGGCCGTCTTCTTCGCCGCGGCCGTGCCGGCCGTCGCCGTCTTCCTGGCGGCCGGGGCGGACTTCGCGGCCTTCTTCCCGGCGGGCTTGCGGGCGGCCGGGACGGCGGCCTCGCTGATCCGGTCGGCGTCCAGGATGTCCTGGAGGAACTTCCCGGTGTGGCTGGCGGGGACGCCCGCCACGTGTTCCGGGGTGCCCTCGGCGACGACCAGGCCGCCGCCGTTGCCGCCCTCGGGGCCCATGTCGACCACCCAGTCGGCGGTCTTGATGACGTCGAGGTTGTGCTCGATGACGATCACCGAGTTCCCCTTGTCGACCAGGCCGGAGAGCACCTTGATCAGCTTGGAGATGTCCTCGAAGTGCAGACCGGTGGTCGGCTCGTCCAGGACGTAGACCGTGCGGCCGGTGGAGCGCTTCTGGAGCTCGCTGGCGAGCTTCACCCGCTGGGCCTCGCCGCCGGAGAGCGTCGGCGCGGACTGGCCGAGCCGGACGTATCCGAGGCCGACCTCGTTGAGCGTGCGCAGATGGCGGGCGATGGTCGGGACCGCCTCGAAGAACTCCAGGCCCTCCTCGATCGGCATGTCCAGCACCTCGGCGATGGACTTGCCCTTGTAGTGGACCTCCAGGGTCTCCCGGTTGTAGCGCGCGCCGTGGCAGACCTCGCACGGGACGTACACGTCGGGCAGGAAGTTCATCTCGATCTTGATGGTGCCGTCGCCGGAGCAGTTCTCGCAGCGGCCGCCCTTGACGTTGAAGGAGAACCGGCCCGGCAGATAGCCGCGGACCTTGGCCTCCATCGTCTCCGCGAACAGCTTGCGGACGTGGTCGAAGACGCCGGTGTACGTGGCCGGGTTGGACCGGGGCGTACGGCCGATGGGCGACTGGTCGACGTGCACCACCTTGTCGACCAGATCGTCCCCGTCCACCCGGGTGTGGCGGCCGGGCACCGACTTGGCGCCGTTCAGCTCGCGGGCCAGGTGGGTGTAGAGGATGTCGTTGACCAGTGTCGACTTGCCGGAGCCGGAGACGCCGGTGACGGCGGTCAGCACGCCGAGCGGGAAGGAGACGTCGATGTCCCGGAGGTTGTTCTCCCGGGCGCCGTGCACCGTGAGCAGCCGCGCGGGGTCCACGGGCCGCCGCACCTCGGGCACGGGGATCGACTTCTTGCCGGTCAGGTACTGCCCGGTGACCGACTTGTCGTTGGCCAGCAGTTCCTTGAGCGAACCGGAGTGGACGACCTTGCCGCCGTGCTCACCGGCGCCGGGGCCGATGTCGACCACCCAGTCGGCGACCTTGATGGTGTCCTCGTCGTGCTCCACGACGATGAGCGTGTTGCCCATGTCGCGCAGCCGGACCAGGGTCTCGATCAGCCGGTGGTTGTCGCGCTGGTGCAGTCCGATGGAGGGCTCGTCCAGCACGTACAGCACGCCGACGAGGCCGGACCCGATCTGCGTGGCGAGCCGGATGCGCTGGGCCTCGCCGCCGGACAGGGTGCCCGCGGCGCGGTTGAGCGAGAGGTAGTCCAGGCCGACGTCGACCAGGAACCTCAGCCGCTCGTTGACCTCCTTGAGGACCCGCTCGGCGATCTTCTTGTCGCGGGCGTTCAGCTTGAGGCGGCCGAGGAATTCGGCGCACTCGCTGATGGACATCGCGGAGACCTCGGCGATGGACTTCTCCATCACCGTGACCGCGAGGACGATCGGCTTGAGCCGGGTGCCCTCGCAGGTCGGGCAGGGGACCTCGCGCATGTACCCCTCGAAGCGCTCCCGGCTGGAGTCGCTCTCGGCCTCGGAGTGCCGCCGCTTGACGAACTGGACGGCGCCCTCGAAGGACGGGGTGGTGTAGGCGCGCTCGCGCCCGTACCGGTTGCGGTAGCGGACCTCGGTCTGGATCTTGTGGCCGTGCAGCAGGGCCTTCTTGGCGCGCTGCGGCAGCCCGGCCCAGGGGAT
Organism: Streptomyces sp. 130; assembly: GCF_007096885.1. Classification (GTDB taxonomy): domain Bacteria; phylum Actinomycetota; class Actinomycetes; order Streptomycetales; family Streptomycetaceae; genus Streptomyces. The sequence continues at coordinate 72,853 of NZ_VJNO01000009.1, forward strand.
GTCCGTACGGAAGCCGAGGGCTTCGGCCAGGGCGTTGATCTGGCGGCCGAAGTACTCCTTGGTGTGGCCGTGGGACCAGGGGTGGATGGCGCCCTCGTCCAGGGACTTCTCCTCGTCCGGGACGATCAGCTCCGGGTCGACCTCCATGCGCGTGCCGATGCCGGTGCAGTCGGGGCAGGCGCCGAACGGGGAGTTGAAGGAGAAGGAGCGCGGCTCCAGCTCCTCGAAGGAGAGGTCGTCGTACGGGCAGTAGAGGTGCTCCGAGTACATCCGCTCGCGCTCGGGATCGTCCTCGGGGAGGTCCACGAAGTCGAGCACGACCATGCCGCCGGAGAGGCCGAGCGCGGTCTCGACGGAGTCCGTCAGCCGGCGCTTGGCGCTGTCCTTCACGGTGAGGCGGTCGATGACCACCTCGATCGTGTGCTTCTCCTGCTTCTTGAGCGTGGGCGGCTCGGAGAGCTGGATGGTGGCGCCGTCCACCCGGGCGCGGCTGTAGCCCTTGGTCTGGAGGTCGGAGAACAGGTCCACGAACTCGCCCTTGCGCTCGCGCACCAGCGGCGAGAGCACCTGGAAGCGGCTGCCCTCGGGCAGGCCGAGGACCTTGTCCACGATGGCCTGTGGCGACTGGCGCGAGATGGGGCGGTGGCACTCGGGGCAGTGCGGCTTGCCGATCCGGGCGAAGAGCAGCCGGAGGTAGTCGTAGACCTCGGTGATGGTGCCGACCGTCGAGCGCGGGTTGCGCGAGGTCGACTTCTGGTCGATGGAGACGGCGGGCGACAGGCCCTCGATGAAGTCGACGTCCGGCTTGTCCATCTGGCCGAGGAACTGCCGGGCGTACGAGGAGAGCGACTCCACGTAGCGCCGCTGGCCCTCGGCGAAGATCGTGTCGAACGCGAGCGACGATTTGCCCGACCCGGAGAGCCCGGTGAAGACGATGAGGGAGTCGCGGGGGAGGTCGAGCGAGACGTTCTTGAGGTTGTGCTCGCGAGCGCCACGGACGATGAGACGGTCGGCCACGCCGGTCCGCACCTTTCTAGAGAGAAGCGGGGGAACTGAGCCCCTGGCCCAGGGTATGGGCGGCGCCACAGCGGTGTACGAAGCTTTCGACTTCGAGCGTATAGCACGCACATTCGAATTACGGACGGCTGAGAACTCCTTCACCCGAACGAGTGGCCGAGGCTAGGCTCGGCCCCATGACTGATCACGCGCACGACCTGGCAGCACTCCGGGAAGCGACGGACCGACTGCGCGGCGCCACCGCGAAACTGGACGACGCGGCGCTGTCCGAGCCGTCGCGGCTTCCGGGCTGGAGCCGCGGTCATGTCCTCGCGCACCTCTCCCGTAACGCCGACGCGCTCGTAAATGTTCTCCGCGGCCTGCCGATGTACGCAGACAGCGAAACCCGCGACCGCGACATCGAGCGCGACGCCTCCCGGTCCCACGCGCAGCAGCTGGCCGACCTGACGGCGACCGCGGCCCGTTTCGCCGACGCGGCGGCCGAGCCCGCGGACTGGTCGCGCACGGTGACCCTGCGCAACGGAGTGACGGATTCCGCGTCCCGGCTGCCGTTCCGGCGCCGCGTCGAGGTGGAGCTGCACCACGTCGACCTGGGCATCGGCTACGAGCTGGAGGACCTGCCGGACGAGTTCACCGCGCGGGAGATCGAATTCCTGGCCGAGCGGTTCGCCGGGCACCCGGAGGTCGCGCCGACGACGCTCGCGGACGACACCGGGCGGACGTGGACGACCGGCGGCGGCGCCGCGGGCGGGCCGGTCGGGGTCCGGGGCGCGGCGCCCGAGCTGCTGGGCTGGCTCAGCGGGCGGCGCGACGGCTCGGCGCTGACCGCCGAGGGCGGAGCGCTCCCGGCGCTGCCCCCGCTCTAGGCCGCCGCCCGCTATAGGCTGAGGAGCATGACGTACAGCGGAGCGGTCAGGGTCGGCGGGCCCGCCGATGTGCACGAGCTGACGGACCTGATGATCTCGAAGGTCGCCGTCGGGCCGATGGACAACAACGCCTATCTGCTGCGCTGCCGGGCCACCGGCGAGCAGTTGCTGATCGACGCGGCCGACGAGGCCGGGACGCTGCTGCGGCTGATCGGTGACGACTCGATCCTCTCCGTCGTCACCACCCACCGGCACCGCGACCACTGGCAGGCGCTGGCCGAGGTCGTCGCGGCCACGGGGGCGCGCACCTACGCGGGCCGGTTCGACGCCGAGGGCATCGAGGTGCCCACGGAGGTCCTGGTCGAGGACGGCGACACCATCCGGGTCGGCGAGGTGGCGCTCACCGCCCGCCATCTGACCGGTCACACCCCGGGCTCGATCACGCTCCTGTACGACGACCCGCACGGGGCCCCGCATCTGTTCACCGGGGACTGCCTCTTCCCCGGCGGCGTCGGCAACACGCGCAAGGACCCCGAGGCGTTCGCGAGCCTGCTGCACGACGTGGAGACCAAGCTCTTCGCGCCGCTGCCGGACGAGACCTGGGTCTACCCGGGCCACGGGCGCGACACCACGCTGGGGGACGAACGGCCCCACCTGCCCGAGTGGCGCGCCCGGGGCTGGTGAGGCGGGGCCGTCCTCGTCGTCCCCTTACCCCCGCGACTGGACGCTGTCGCCGGTCTCCGCCTCGCGCGCCTCGGCCTCGGCCTTCTTCTTGTTGGCCATGAGGCTGGTGATCGTGGTGATGATCAGCACCCCGCAGATCACGCCGAGCGAGACCGGGATGGAGATCTCGGGGACGTGCACCCCGGACTCGTGCAGGGCGTGCAGCACGAGCTTGACGCCGATGAAGCCGAGGATCACCGACAGCCCGTAGCTGAGGTGGACCAGCTTCTCCAGCAGCCCGCCGATCAGGAAGTACAGCTGGCGCAGACCCATCAGGGCGAACGCGTTGGCGGTGAAGACGATGTACGGGTCCTGGGTGAGGCCGAAGATCGCGGGGATGGAGTCCAGCGCGAACAGCACGTCGGTGGTGCCGATGGCGAGCATGACGACCATCAGCGGGGTCATGACGCGCTTGCCGTTGTTGCGGATGAAGAGCTTGGTGCCGTGGTACCGGTCGGAGACGCCGAAGCGGCGCTCGATGCTCTTCAGGAGGCGGTTCTCCTCGAACTCCTCGTCCTCCTCGTCGGCCCGCGCCTCCTGGATCAGCTTCCAGGCGGTGTAGATCAGGAACGCGCCGAAGATGTAGAAGATCCACGAGAAGTTGGCGATGACCGCGGCGCCGGCGGCGATGAAGACCGCCCGCAGCACCAGCGCGATCAGCACGCCGATCAGCAGCACCCGCTGCTGGAGGTGGGAGGGCACCGAGAACTTCGCCATGATCAGCACGAAGACGAAGAGGTTGTCGACGCTGAGCGACTTCTCGGTGATGTAGCCGGCGAAGAACTCGCCCGACGCCTGGGTCTCGCCGAAGACGAGCAGCCCGAGACCGAAGAGGGCGGCCAGCGCGATCCAGACGATCGTCCAGATCCCGGCTTCCTTGGTCGACACGTCATGGGGCTTGCGCCCGATGAAGAAGTCGACGGCGATGAGGGCGCACAGACCAAAGATGGTCAGCGCCCAGAGGGTCCATGAAACGTCCACTGCGCCTCCGGCAGTTCGCTACGGGCTACTGATCAGCGTCGTCGCTGCCGGAGGTCTCTTCCACCCGGGCGCGCGGGCTGCGCGCCGGGCCGGCGCCCCGGGACCGGTCACAGTCCGTACTGACGGGAACGCCGCGTATGGGAGTACTCCCCTCCGCTCCATGAACGGTACAGGAAATACCAAGGAAAGGTAAAGAGAAGTCTAAATAATCTCCAAAACCGCAAGTCAGCTGTGTTTTGCCAGGGGTTTACGAGTCTGCACCGAGCCGTACGGGGGCGAGCGGCGGCTCAGCGGGACCCGGTGCGGCGGGCGTGGGCCACCCTCTCCAGCACCTGGTCCAGGACCGTGCTCCCCGGCGGAGTCCTGGGCGGCTCGTACGTCCACGCGTGACCGACCCAGGGGTCGGCCAGATGGTCGTCGGCGACCGGGGTCACCCGCAGCAGCGAGCGCCACAGCGGGTCCAGGACCGGGCCGTACTCGGACGCCTCCTCCCGGTCCGCGACCATCATCAGGTGGACGCCCACCGAGGGTCCCTCGTCGGCGAGGTAGCGCAGCTGGGTCACCGCCCGGTCGTCGAAGCCGTGCGGGAAGTCGTTGACGATCAGCAGCTGCTCGGCCGGGTCCAGGTCCGGCGGCAGCGAGTCGGCGGCACCGGCCCGGATCGCCATCTGCACCAGGTCCACCCGCCGGGTGAGGTGGGCGAGGACCGAGGAGACGCCCTGGGCCCCGGCGGCGGGCGGCGAGGGCAGCACCCCGGAGCGGACCAGCGGGGCGAGCGCTTCGGCGGCCGACCCGGCCGGGTCGATGACGTGGACGGTGAACTCGTTCGGCGGGTAGACCGCGAGCAGCCGGGCCGCGTGCAGCACGGCGGTCTCCATCGCCAGCCTGCGCAGCTGGTCCGGGCCGGTCAGCGCGGCGGCCTCGGAGGCCGTGCGCCCGCTGTCGATCCACATGCCCCGCTCCAGCGGCAGCCGGACGAGGAGCGGGATGCGCAGATCGGCGCGCTCCGGGAGGTGGAGGTCGCCGATGCGCAGCGCCATGGGGATCTCCATCGGCACCCGGTAGCCGTGCCAGACGGGGTTGTCCCAGCCCGCGTAGGGGGCCGGCAGCGCGGGCTCCACGACGGCGGACTCGGCGTCGAGCTGGGCGAGGTCGCGGTCCAGGGACTCACGGGCCCGGGCGGTCAGCTCGTCCCGCTTGGCGCGGGCCTCCTCGCGGGCCCGGTCGCCCGCTCCCCCGATGCGGCTGCGCGGGTCGGACAGGGTGCGCTCCAGCTCCTGGTCCATCCGGGACTCGGCGAAGTCGACGGCGCTGCGGTAGGCGGCGACGGCCCGGGCCAGGTCCTCGAACATGCCCCACACCTGGTTGTACAGGCGCTCGTCCATGGACCAGCCGGTCGCGTCCCCGGCGACGGGCTGGGCGGGCTGACCCGGTTGCGCGGGCGGCGCGGCCGGGGGCGGCGGCGGGGGCGCGGTGGGCAGGCGGCGCGGGTGCGCGTAGTCGATCGGGCCGGCCGGGGCGGCCGGCTCCGCCAGGGGCTCGGGCTGCGGGGGCGCGGGCGGCGGGACGGGCGGCTGCCCGTCGCCGGGGGCGGGGGCCGGGGTGGGCGCGTGCCTGACCCGGTCGCCCTCCGGGGTGCGGGGCGGCGGGGACACCGAGCGGGCCAGGCCCCGGGCGACCGCCTCCTGGATCGTCCCGGCCAGCTCGGCGGCCCGGTCCAGGCCCTGGTCGGCGAGCATGGCCGCGAGGCCGCCCGCGTACCCCTGGCCGACCGCGCGGACCTTCCAGGCGCCTTGGCGGCGGTACAGCTCGAGGGCGGCGACCGCGGACTCGCTGTCGAGGCCGGTCAGCGTGAAGGTGGCGATCTCGGTGCCGTCGAGGGCGGTCACCGCGACGAAGGGCGAGGCGACGGCGCCGAAGCGGGTCGGCCCGCCGGCGCCGAGCGGGAGGGCCAGCAGCACCGTGACCCGGTGGACCCCGGCGGGCAGGGCGTCGAGGTCGACGGCGAGGCGGTGGCCGGCGGCGGCCTGCCGGGACACTTCGAGGCCGTGCAGCTGCGGCGATCCGGGGTGGGCGACCCACTCGGCGCCGGCCACTGTGCCGTGCTCGTCGCCGAGCGTGGCGCCGGCCACGACGGGCGTCCCGGCCGATATCCGGATCTCCAGACGGGTCTGGGGCAAGGTGTGGTTCTGCCCCCGGACCAGCTCGGCCGTCATTGCCCTGTCCCCTCGACGTGTTACCGCTGGTGTTGGTGAAGTACGCGGGCAGCTCCCGGTGGCCGATGCCGCCGGGAGCTGCCCGTACCGTGCTGCGGACCTCGCGGTCCGGTGTGCCGTCCTACAGGTGCGGCAGGATCGCCGGCATGAGGTCCTGGAAGGTGCGGCCGTTGGCCGGGGTGCCGATGGCGGTCATCTTCCAGGCGTTGCCCGCCCGGTGCACCTTCGCCATGATCTGCGCGGTGTACTGCCCGCCGCCGTCCAGCGTGTAGCGGGCGAGCTCCTGGCCGTTGGTCTCGTCCACGATGCGGCAGAAGGCGTTCTGCACCTCCTGGAACGTCTGGCCGGTGAAGGAGTTCACCGTGAAGACGATCTGGTCGATGTGGACCGGCACCCGCTGGAGGTCCACGAGGATCGCCTCGTCGTCGCCGCCGGAACCGGCACCGCCCACGAGGTTGTCCCCGGTGTGCCGCACCGAGCCGTCGTCGCTGGTGAGGTGCCGGAAGAACACGACGTCCACCGGCTGCTTGTCGGCGAACAGGACGGCCGAGGCGTCCAGGTCGATCTCCCGGGTGCGCGAGCCGAACAGGCCGCGGCGCGGTGCCGCCTGCCAGCCGAGCCCCATCCGTACCGCGGTCAGGGTCCCCCCGTCGCTCTTCTGCAGGCTGATGGCCTGACCCTTGGTCATGTTGACCGTCACGCGCTGTCCCCTCTCCGCATTCCCCGCAACCGTCCTTGTGCGGTTTCCCAGCACCCTACGCAGTGGTGTCATCCGCGCGGAGGGCCTGGGCCGTTTTGTGTCGGTCCTGCAACATGCGGCCCGGACCGCCCGGCCGGTCAGGCCAGACCGGCCTCGCGCATCTGGCGCAGCTCCTTCTTCAGCTCGCCCACCTCGTCGCGCAGCCGGGCGGCGACCTCGAACTGGAGATCGGCCGCGGCGGCGCGCATCCGGTCCGTCATCTCCTCGATGATCCCGGCCAGTTCGGTCGCCGGCCGGTCGGTGACCGCCGGCGCCTCCCGGCCCGCCTTGCCCGCCTTGCCGGCCTTCGCGGACTTCCCGGCCGTCGCCGCCTTGCCGTCGCCCGGCACGGCGTGCTTGCCGAGGGCGGGCACGGGCGCCTTGCCCTCCTTGCCCTGGCGGTAGCCGGTGCCGAGCAGCTGCTCGGTGTCGATCTCCTCGCGGGCGATGGTGGCGACGATGTCGTTGATCTTCTTGCGCAGCGGCTGCGGGTCGATGCCGCGCTCGGTGTTGTAGGCGATCTGCTTCTCGCGGCGGCGGTTGGTCTCGTCGATGGCCTGCGCCATGGCCGGGGTGACCTTGTCCGCGTACATGTGGACCTGGCCCGAGACGTTGCGCGCCGCGCGGCCGATGGTCTGGATCAGCGAGGTGCCCGAGCGCAGGAAGCCCTGCTTGTCGGCGTCGAGGATGGCCACGAGCGACACCTCGGGCAGGTCCAGGCCCTCGCGCAGGAGGTTGATCCCGACCAGGACGTCGTACTCGCCGGAGCGCAGCTCGCGCAGCAGCTCGATGCGGCGCAGCGTGTCGACGTCGCTGTGGAGGTAGCGGACCTGGATGCCGAGCTCCAGGAAGTAGTCGGTCAGGTCCTCGGCCATCTTCTTGGTGAGCGTGGTGACCAGGACCCGTTCGTCGCGCTCGGCGCGCGCCCGGATCTCGTGCACCAGGTCGTCGATCTGGCCCTCGGTGGGCTTGACGACGACCTCGGGGTCGACCAGGCCGGTCGGGCGGATGATCTGCTCCACGAATCCGTCGCCGCGGGACATCTCGTAGTTGCCCGGGGTGGCGGAGAGGTAGACCGTCTGGTTGATCCGCTGGAGGAACTCCTCCCACTTCAGCGGGCGGTTGTCCAGGGCGGACGGCAGCCGGAAGCCGTGGTCGACCAGGGTCCGCTTGCGGGAGGCGTCGCCCTCGTACATGGCGCCGATCTGCGGGACCGTGACGTGCGACTCGTCCAGCACCAGGAGGAAGTCCTCCGGGAAGTAGTCGAGGAGGGTGTTGGGGGCGGTGCCGGGGGAACGGCCGTCGAAGTGCATCGAGTAGTTCTCGACGCCGGAGCAGGTGCCGATCTGGCGGAGCATCTCGATGTCGTAGGTCGTACGCATGCGCAGCCGCTGGGCCTCCAGCATCTTGCCCTGCTTCTCCAGCTCGGCCAGGCGCTCCTCCAGCTCCCGCTCGATGCCGCTGACGGCCTTCTCCATGCGCTCGGGCCCCGCCACGTAGTGGCTGGCGGGAAAGACGTGGAGGGACTGGTCCTCGCTGATGACCTCGCCGGTCAGCGGATGCAGCGTGGACAGGGCCTCGATCTCGTCGCCGAACATCTCGATGCGGACGGCGAGCTCCTCGTAGACCGGGAAGATCTCGATGGTGTCGCCGCGCACCCGGAAGGTGCCCCGGGTGAAGGCCAGGTCGTTGCGCGTGTACTGGATCTCCACGAAGCGGCGCAGCAGCGCGTCGCGGTCGATCTCCTGGCCCACCTTGAGCTGGACCATGCGGTCGACGTACTCCTGCGGCGTACCGAGGCCGTAGATGCAGGAGACGGAGGCGACCACGACGACGTCGCGCCGGGTGAGCAGCGAGTTGGTCGCGGAGTGGCGCAGCCGCTCGACCTCTTCGTTGATCGAGGAGTCCTTCTCGATGTAGGTGTCCGACTGCGGGACGTACGCCTCGGGCTGGTAGTAGTCGTAGTACGAGACGAAGTACTCGACGGCGTTGTTCGGGAGGAGCTCGCGGAACTCGTTGGCCAGCTGGGCGGCGAGCGTCTTGTTCGGCGCCATGACCAGGGTGGGGCGCTGGAGCTTCTCGATCATCCACGCGGTGGTCGCGGATTTGCCGGTGCCGGTCGCGCCGAGGAGCACGACGTCCTTCTCACCCGCGCGGACGCGCTTCTCCAGCTCGGCGATGGCCGTGGGCTGGTCGCCGCTGGGCTGATAGGGGCTGACGACCTCGAAAGGCGCCACCGTACGTTCGATCTTCGAGACTGGCCGCATGCAACCACCGTACGACCCGCCACTGACAACGGGGCCGGTTCACCAGTCCGCGGACTCCACGGCGTCGCGCGGGCGGGAGTGGAAGGAGGCCGGGTCGGCGTACGTGCCGAAGCGCGGGACCTGGCTCCGTGGCGGGACGCCGGGCACCCGCGCGGCGCGCGGGTCGTCCCAGTCGGGCGTGCCCATGACCACCAGCGGATCGAACATGACCACGACGGCGGCCAGCAGCAGGAAGCAGACGGGGCCGAGCAGCATGGGCACGAGCAGCGATCCAGGGCTGTCGCCGGGGGCGTGGGCCGCGGTCGCGGCGGACGGGTGCAGATGGACCCGGAGCGCGGCCATGCCGGTGTAGTGCATGCCGCTCACGGCGACGCCCATCACGACGCTCGCGCCGAGGCTGGGCAGGAAGCCGTGGATGGAGACGGCGGCCCAGAGCGCGGCGGTCGAGGCGACGACGGCGACGACCACGGAGAGGGCCACGGTGACCGTGTCGTACTCGAACCGCCCATCAAGCCTCATCCCGGCCATGCCGAGGTAATGCATGGAGGCCACACCGAGTCCGGTGATCGTGCCTCCCGTCACCAGGGCCATGCGGGTGGCGCCCCGGTACCCGACCAGGAAGATCCCGATGCCGACCATGACGACCGCGACGGCGAGGCTGGCGAAGGTGATCGGTTTGTCGTAGCCGATCGGCACCTCTTCGACGGAGAAGCCCGTCATCGCGATGAAGTGCATGGTCCAGATGCCCGAACCTATGGAGGTCGCCCCGAGAGCCAGCCAGCCGGCCCTGAAGGAACGCTCGGTACGCAGTGACCGTGTGGTGCAGCGCAGGCCCAGCGCCGCGCCGAGGCACGCCATGAGGAACGCCGCCACAGGGGTCACCGCCCCGTAGCTGAAGCCGTCGATCGTGCCCTGCATCCTTGTACGCCCTTCGCAGCAGCAAGCCCGGGTCAGGACGATCCCAGGGCCCGTCGTCCGGGCGCAAGGCCCGGCGGTCACAACTGAAGTGCCGCATCTTATCGACCTGGCCGACAGCGCGTGACGCGGTCCCCGAGGGGCGTTCACACGGTGGCCATCCTTCGCCTGTCCCCCGTTCGGGGGCGGCTGGGACGCTCGTGCCGGCCGCAACCCTGACGCAAGGAGTCCACGTGTCCCCTGGCACCGCTACCGCCTCCGTCGCCGCCGCCGCCGTCATGGGCGCCGGCACGTTGCTGATGTCGAATCCGGGCACCCCGGTCACGGACGCCCCGCCGGCCCGGCACCCGGTCCGGCAGATCGCCCCGGTCCGCACGGCCGCCGACGCGGCGGCGGACCACCCGCGCGTCTACGCGCACCGGGGCGCCTCCGCGTACGCCCCCGAGAACACGCTCACGGCCGTGGACAAGGCCGACGCCCTGGGCTTCACCTGGGTGGAGAACGACGTCCAGCTCACCAGGGACGGGGTGGTGGTCGTGATCCACGACACGGACCTCAGACGGACGACGAACGCCGAGGAGGTGTTCCCGGACCGCGCGCCCTGGGCGGTCAAGGACTTCACGGCCGCCGAGATCTCCCGGCTGGACGCGGGCGGCTGGTTCGGGCCCGCTTACGCCGGGAGCCGGGTGCCGACCCTGCGCCAGTATCTGAAGCGGCTCGGCCACAACGGCCAGAACCTCCTGCTGGAGATCAAGAGCCCGGAGAGCTACCCGGGGATCGAGCGGGCGACCCTGCGGGTGCTGGACGAGGAGGGCTGGCTGGACCGGAGCCACGTCCAGGGCCGCCTGGTGATCCAGAGCTTCGGTGCCGACAGCGTGCGGACGGTGCACTCCCTGCGCCCGGACGTGGTCACCGGCTTCCTCGGCGCCCCGGCCGTCTCCGAGCTGCCCGCGTACGCCGCGTTCGCCGACCAGATCAACCCCTCGTACGCCGGCCTGACGGGCGGCTATGTGAAGGCGGCGCACGCCCTGAAGGGCCCGCACGGCAAGACGCTCCAGGTCAACCCCTGGACGGTGAACGACGCGGCGGCGGCGCGCCGGGTCCAGGACATGGGGGTGGACGGGATCATCACGAACACCCCCGACGTGGTGCGCGCGGCCACGCGGGGCTGAGGCGGTTCCGGGTCCCGTTGTCAGTGGGCGGCCGTACGGTGGCGGCATGGACAGCAACGGGGTCGTCGAGTGGGTCGTGGTCGAGAGCGGCATCGGTCCGCTGCTCCTGGCCGCGACGGAGACCGGACTGGTCTGCGTGGTCTTCCACGCCCGCCCGGAGATACGGGACGAGGTGCTGGACCGGCTGCGCGGCCGGCTCGGCGCGGAGCCGGTGGAGGCCCCCGGCTCCGCCCGGCTGGCCGAGCCGATACGCCAGCTCGCGGCGTACTTCGCGGGGACGCTGCGGGAGTTCTCGCTCGACCTGGACTGGTCGCTGACCGCCGGCTTCAACCGCCAGGTGCTGCGGGAGCTGGCCCGGGGCGTGCCGTACGGGACGGTCGCCGGTTACGGAGAGCTGGCCGGGCGGGTGGGGCAGCCGGGCGCGGCCCAGGCGGTCGGCGCGGCGATGGGCTCCAATCCCCTGCCTGTCGTGGTGCCGTGCCACCGGGTGGTGGAGAGCGACGGCGGGATCGGCGGCTTCGGCGGCGGCCTGGAGACGAAGCGGCGGCTGCTGGCGCTGGAAGGGGTGCTGCCGGAGCCGCTGTTCTGAGCGGTGCCGTCAGGCGGGGTCCGGGTCCGCGTCCGGCCGGTGCGCGACCAGCACCGGCTGGAAGAAGCCCGTGTCCGCCGGGTCGTGCCAGACGGGCTCCGTCAGGCCGGCCCCTCGGGCGAATCCGGTGAGCTGGTCCCGCGTGAGCGCCCAGTACGTCGTGCGGCGCGTGCGCACGTCCCAGCCGTCGCCGCCCCCTGCCGCGGGGTGCAGCTGGAAGTGCTCCAGGTCGTAGCGCTCGCCGTCCGGTCGCCAGTGCCACAGCTGGAAGGTGACGATCCGGCCGCCCGGCTCCTCCCTGACCTGCGGCGGCGTGGACGCGGGCCGCTCGCCGCGCAGCCGGTCGTACGGCCGGGTGGAGACCAGCAGTACGCCGCCGGGGCGCAGCACCCTGTGCATCTCGCCGAGCGCCGCCTCCACCGCTTTCGGGGTGAGCAGGTGCGGCAGCGAGTTGTCGGCGCACACGACGACGTCGAAGGAGCGGTCGGCGAACGGCAGCCGGGTCATGTCGGCGGCCGTCGTGCGCAGGTGCAGGCCGCGCGCGGCCGCCTCCTTCGCGGCGCGGGCCGCCGCGGCGGGGCTCAGGTCGCTTCCGGTGACCCGGTGCCCGAGCGCGGCGAGGCCGAGGGCCTGGGTGCCGATGCCGCAGGCGCAGTCCAGCACGTCGTACGCGGCGCCCGCGCCGAGCGCCGTGCCGATCAGGCCGGACAGCGCGGCGGCCTGGCGCTCGATGCTCGCCTGCCAGTCGGCGTACATGAGGTCGTAGTCGGAGGCCAGGCCGTCGTAGAAGTCACGTACGGAGGAGGCGGGCCGGCCGGTCGCGGAAGGCATGGGCCGACCTTAGGCCCCGGCGCGCCGCCGCTGACGGGAAGTTTCGCGCCACCGGCCGGGGCCGCTCACGTTTGAGTCCCGCCCACCCGCGACAGGGATGTGGACATGTCACTCAACGCGCCCCTCCACGCCACCCCGTACGCGCCGGTCCTCTCCGCCGAGGTGCGGGCCGCCCTCGCCGCGCACCGGCCGGTCGTCGCCCTGGAGTCGACGATCATCGCCCACGGCCTCCCTCGCCCCCGCAATCTGCGGGTCGCCGGGGAGCTGGAGGGGCTCGTCCGGTCCGCGGGGGCCGTGCCCGCGACCGTGGCGGTGCTGGACGGGCGGGCCAGGATCGGTCTGGACAAGGCGGAGCTGGAGCGGGTGGCCGAGGACCCGGGGATGCGCAAGCTGGGGCACCGCGACCTCGCCCCGGCGCTGGCGGCCGGGGCGAGCGGGGCGACGACCGTGTCGGCCACCGCCTTCCTGGCGGCCCGGGCCGGGCTGCGGGTCTTCGCGACCGGCGGTCTCGGCGGGGTGCACCGGGGCTGGACGCAGACGCAGGACGAGTCGGCGGACCTGCGGCTGCTGGCGCGGACGGGGATCACCGTGGTCTGCGCGGGCGTGAAGTCGATCCTGGACGTCCCGGCCACGCTGCAACGGCTGGAGACGCTCGGTGTCGGGGTGCTCGGCTACGGCACGGGGACGTTCCCCGGGTTCTACCTCAGCAGTTCCGGCGAGCCGGTCGACTGGACGGTGACCTCGCCCGAGGAGGTCGCCGAGGTGATGCGCGCCCAGGACGCGCTGGGCGGCCCCGAGGCCGCGCTGATCGTGGCCAACCCCGTACCGGAGGAGGCGCAGCTGGACCCCGGTCTGCACGACCGGGTGCTGGCCGAGGCGCTGGAGGCGTGCCGGGAGCGGGGGGTCACGGGGCAGGCGGTCACGCCGTTCCTGCTGGACCATCTGGTGCGGCGCACCGGGGGCGCCTCGCTGGAGGCGAACCTCGCGGCGGTCCGGGGCAATGTGGCACTCGCCGCCCGGATCGCCACCGCCTGGGCGGCGCGGTGAGCGGCGGCCTCCTCGTCGTCGGGGACGTGGTCACCGATGTGGTGGCCCGGCACGGATCGGCGCTGGCCCACGGCACGGACACGGCGGCCGTGATCCGGACCCGGGCGGGCGGCGCGGGGGCCAACGTCGCCTGCTGGGCGGCGCGCGCGGGCTGCCGGGACGTGCGGCTGCTGGCCCGGGTGGGCGCCGACTCGGCGGACTGGCACCGCGGGCTGCTGCGGCGGGCGGGGGTGCGCGGGCTGCTCGCGGTGGACCCGGAGGCGCCGACCGCGACCGTCGTCGCCCTGGTGGACGCCGCCGCCGAGCGCACCTTCCTCACCGACAGCGGCGCGGTGCTGCGGCTCTCCCCCGATGACTGGTCGCCCGCGCTGCTCGACGGGGTCGCCCATCTCCACCTGTCGGGCTATCTGCTGTTCGCCGCGACGAGCCGGGCGACGGCCCTGCTCGCCCTGCGGGAGGCCGTGCGGCGGAACGTTCCGGTGAGCGTGGACCCCGCGTCGGCCGGCTTCCTGGCGCAGCTCGGTGTCGACCGGTTCCTCGCCCTGACCGAGCGGGCGGACCTGCTGCTGCCCAACGCGGACGAGGCCCGGCTGCTCACCGGGCTGCCGGACCCCGCGGACGCGGCGGCCAAGCTGAGCATGCCCGCCCGCCGGGTCGTGGTGACGCTCGGCGAGGGCGGGGCGCTGCTCGCCACCGGGGGCGCGGTGACCGGCCGGGTCCCGGCGGAGCCGGTCGGGCGGGCCGTGGACTCGACCGGCGCGGGCGACGCGTTCACCGGCGGCTTCCTCGCGGCCCGGCTGGCGGGCGCGGACGACGGGGCCGCGGCGGCGGCCGGGTGCCGGGCGGGGGCGGAGGCCGTCGCGACGGTGGGCGGGCGTCCGCCGTTGCCGGGTGAGTAGCGGGACTCGAACCCGCACGTCTCACCGCAGTCCCGTCCACGCCGGGTGCGCCGGGTCGTCCGCGCGCACCACCGCGTCCGCGCCGTCGGCGGGCGCCACCTCGTCCTCGTACCGCTCGAAGGCGGGCAGGGTCCACAGTTCGTCCTGCGGCGTGCGCCTGCGCAGCGCACCCGCCGAGAGGCGCAGGTGGACGGCGAGGTCGAACGGGAACCAGTGCCCGAGCAGCAGCGGGCCGTGCAGGAGCAGCACCCCGCCCTCCGGCAGCCGGTGGTACGGGCTGCGGGTGGCCCGGTCCGTCGCCGGGTCCCACAGGTCGGGCAGCACCCGCCCGCTGCCGCCCGGTTCCAGGGGGCCGAACACCTCGCGCCACAGGGCGCCGGTGTCGAACCAGCTGCCGAAGTACGAGTCCGGGTCCCGTTTCCCGTACTCGTAGCGCAGGCTCGCCGGCCGCAGGAATCCGGCGGTGGACACGGGGAGCACGGCGCGGCCCCGCAGCCGCAGCGCCTCGGCGGCCGACTCGGCCAGGTCGCCGGGGCGGGCGGCCGGGGCGCCGTCGACGGCGATCTTCAGCCAGGGTCCGCCGTCGGCCGGTTCCAGCGCGTCGGCGTGCGCGGCGAGCGCGTCCGTCAGCCGTTCCCAGGTGATCGCTTCGAATCGCACCCGTCCATCATCGCGCGTCCCGCCCGGTGGCCGGATGCCGGAATCCCGCCGCCGGAAACCGCCTCGGCGGTTAACGTCGTGGCCATGGATCTCGCATTCGCCCGTGAGTTCGCGGCGCGCTGGCAGGACGACTGGAACTCCCGCGACCTGGAGCGCATCCTGACGCACTATCACGAGGACGTGACCTTCAGTTCCCCGATGATCGCGCGGTTCACCGGCGACCCGTCCGGGACCGTGCGCGGAAAGGACGCCCTGCGGGCGTACTGGAAGCGCGGGCTCGAACTCATCCCGGACCTGGAGTTCGAGGTGATGGACGTCCGGGCGGGCGTCGACACGCTCGTGATCGACTACCGCAACCAGATCGGCGGCCGGGTGTACGAGGTGCTGACCCTCCGCGACGGGCTGGTGGTCGCCGGGCTCGGCGCGTACGGGGAGACGCTCGCCCGCTGACGGCGGGCCGCCGGGCGAGCGCCGCCGCGAGGGGTCACCTCCCCGGCCGGCACTCCACCGGATCGGCGTCGTCGGAGAGCGGGCTGCCCTCGGGCAGCAGATAGGTCACCCAGAGCACGACGGGCTCGCTGCCGAGGTTGCGTCCGATGTGGCGGTGGTTCCGCCCGGCCGGCTCGACGAAGGTCGTGCCGGCCGGCGTCTCCTCGACCGTGCAGTCGTCCAGGGTGCGGGTGAGCGTGCCGGACTTGACGACGACGATCAGCTGGCCCCGGTGGGTGTGCCAGCCGGTGGAGCCGCCCGGCGCGATGGTGGCGGTGGTGAAGGTGACGTCCGCCCGGCCCTCGGGGGCTTCCACCCTGAGCGGGCCGGGCGAGGTGCCCTCGGCGACCACGGTGGCGGTCACCCCGCTGCCGGGCGTTGCACCGGCCGCCGTCGGTACGAAGGCGAGCGCGGCCACGCCCGCCGCGGTGACGAGCGCCCGGCCCGGCCGCCCCTGCCGTCCCCGCCGTCCCTGCTGCCCCGTCAGGCTCCGCTGTCCGTCGGTCCCCACGCGCCTCTCCCGCCTTCTGGTGTCACGGCCGTCGCAAATGTCCCGACGTTACCCGGAACGGGGCCGCGGGAATCACACCACCGGCATCCGGCCCAACCGCCGTCAGCGACCGCGCAGCTCCTCGGCCAGCGCGCCGTCCCCGGACACCTCGATCCGGCCGTCCCCGACCGCCTCGGCGAACGTCGGTTCGCCGCGCCCCAGCGCCAGGCACAGCTCCGCGTCGAGGACGATGCGCGCGTCGGCGTCGGCGGCGGGCCCGTCCCCGTACACCGGCTCGCCGGCGGCCACCTCGCCCGTACGGATGTGGAACTCGCCCTCGTCCAGCCGTACATCGAGCACGCCCGTGGCCGCCCCCTTCAGGGCGCTCAGCAGGGGGAGCGCGAACCAGTGCGCCCGGACCGCGTCCGTGGGCCGCCGCTCGGCCAGCGCGGGGGCGCCCCACTCGGCGAGCGCGGCGAGGACCGGCAGCAGGCCGTGCCCGCGTGCGGTGAGCGCGTACACCGTGGCGGCGGCCGGCGGCGGGAGCCTGCGGCGGGTGACGAGGCCGCCCTGCTCCATGTCCTTGAGCCGGGAGGCCAGCACGTCCGTGCTGACGCCCGGCAGGTCGGCGTGGAGATCGGTGTACCGGCGGGGACCGGCCAGCAGTTCACGGACGATCAGCAGCGTCCACCGGTCGCCGAC
Organism: Streptomyces sp. 130; assembly: GCF_007096885.1. Classification (GTDB taxonomy): domain Bacteria; phylum Actinomycetota; class Actinomycetes; order Streptomycetales; family Streptomycetaceae; genus Streptomyces. Next base: position 89,456 of record NZ_VJNO01000009.1, read on the forward strand.
GGCGTCCAGCGCCCGGGCACCGGCGCAGAACTGGTCGTAACTCCGGCGGCGGGCCGGGCGGGTCGCTGGCTGTGGCTGACGTGGCATGCGACGCAGTCTAGACATGTTGTTGGACTTTCCAAGCCCGGGCTTGGTAAAACCAAGTATCGCAATCGGGTCGGGGAGGCACCGCATGGAATTCCGCCAGTCCAGCAAGCTCAACGAGGTCTGTTACGAGATCCGGGGCCCCGTCATCGAGCACGCCAACGCCCTGGAGGAGGCGGGCCACAGCGTGCTCCGGCTCAACACGGGCAACCCGGCCCTCTTCGGCTTCGAGGCGCCGGAGGAGATCGTCCAGGACATGATCCGGATGCTCCCGCAGGCGCACGGCTACACCGACTCGCGCGGCGTCCTGTCCGCCCGGCGCGCGGTGGTCCAGCGCTACCAGGCGATGGGCCTGACCGAGGTCGGCGTGGACGACGTCTTCCTCGGCAACGGCGTCTCCGAGCTCATCTCGATGGCCGTCCAGGGGCTCCTGGAGGACGGCGACGAGGTGCTGATCCCGTCCCCGGACTACCCGCTGTGGACCGCGGTCACGACGCTGGCCGGCGGGAAGGCCGTGCACTACACCTGCGACGAGGCGTCGGACTGGAATCCGGACGTCGCCGACATGGCCTCGAAGATCACCGACCGCACCCGGGCCGTGGTGATCATCAACCCCAACAACCCGACCGGTGCCGTCTATCCGCGCGAGGTCCTTCTGGACATCCTCGACCTGGCGCGCCGGCACGGCCTGATGGTGTTCGCCGACGAGATCTACGACCAGATCCTCTACGACGACGCGGAGCACCACAGCGTGGCGGTGCTCGCCCCGGACCTCGTCTGCCTCACCTTCAGCGGGCTCTCGAAGACGTACCGGGTGGCCGGGTTCCGCTCCGGCTGGATGGTGGTGTCGGGCCCGAAGCAGCACGCCCGCAGCTATCTGGAGGGGCTGACGATGCTCGCCTCGATGCGGCTGTGCCCCAACGCGCCCGCCCAGTACGCCATCCAGGCCGCGCTCGGCGGCCGGCAGTCGATCAAGGACCTGGTGGTGCCCGGCGGCAGGCTGTACGAGCAGCGCGACCGCGCCTGGCGGAAGCTGAACGAGATCCCGGGCGTGTCCTGCGTGAAGCCGAAGGGCGCGCTGTACGCCTTCCCGCGCATCGACCCGAAGGTGCACCCGATCGCGGACGACGAGAAGTTCGTCCTGGACCTGCTGCTGCGCGAGAAGATCCAGGTGGTCCAGGGCACCGGCTTCAACTACCCGCGCCCCGACCACTTCCGCATCCTCACCCTGCCGCACGCGGACGACCTGGACGCCGCGATCAGCCGGATCGGGCGGTTCCTGGCGGGGTACCGGCAGTGAGGGCCGGGGGGCCGCCGGAATGAGGAGCGGGCCCGGGGGCGTAGCCGGCCCCCGAGCCCTGTGATTGCCGCCCGCGTGACACGCCGGCACGTTTAAGGGCCCGCATCAGTTTCATGTCGTCGCGTCCTGCCTTTAGACGACCGCGGACCGAAGCTCCACGGGCCGGAGTCGAACCGGCATCTCGACGCCCACGGGCACGGGCCCGTTTGATCCGGCGATGGGCGGCGCATGCTGAGCCTGGAGCGAGAGTCTGAGATTGATCACGGTCTCCACCGGAGCCGCTTCGTCACGACAAACTTCAGTTTCAGCTTTGCGCTCCTCGCGCACCCCGACGGCTTCGACCGCCGCCGGGGAATCCATGGTCGGTCACCCGAAGAGGTAACCGAAGACGGCGTCACCCACCCTCTGGTCCGTGACCTCCACGCCGTTGGCCTCCTCGCGGGCGAACTTGACGGCCTGCTGCAGCTTCTCGACCCGGTCGAGCAGTTCGTTGACCCGGCGCGCGGGCAGCGCCCCGGAGAACTTCACGGTCGTCCAGTAACCGATCGGCACGTCCTCGTAGTACACCTCGACCTGCGCCGGGTGCTTGTCGGTGGCCTCCGCCTTCACATGGTTGCGGGGCACCTTCTTGGTACGCAGGGTGCGCACCGGCTCGGTCTTCCAGGCGTCGGTGGACGGGTCCTGGGTCCACGCCTCGGCGGTGTCGAGCACCGGCAGCTTGCGGACGAAGGTGTTGAGGTCGGTGAGCTGCTTCTCCAGGAAGAGCAGGTAGGACACCGGTACGTCACTCACCAGGACCCGGCCGTCGACCGTCACGTCGGCGCGGGCCGCGCAGTTCGCCCAGTCCTTCGTGGCGGTCACGTCGAACAGGCGGGTGAGCGTCCTGGCGGTTTCCCGCAGCACGTCCTCGGCCTTGACCTGGACCGGCGTCGACTCGGGCGGCAGCTGCTCGCCCTCCTCGTCCTTCGGCTGGTAGGTCCGGGAGATCCCGGCGAGGAGTCCGGCCTTCTGGAGGCCGTGGTGCGCCGCCGTCAGGTCCTGGTGTGCCTTGGACTTGACACCCTTCTCCACTGCGATGATCTGATTGAGTTTCGCCACGCCGTGGAAACTAGCAGCGCCAACCACGCCTGGGCCAAAGGTTTTCGGCGGGGCCGCCGCCCTCCCGTGCGCCGGTGCACGCCCGCCCGATCGAGTGGTTTCCCGGTGACTCCCGGCTTCCGCCGCCCTCCGCCGGGGCCCGCTTGCGACAGTGAGGCCCGCGCTTCCGCGCCTTCCCCGTACTCCGGAACGAAGGGCTCCGCCATGCCTCTCCTGTCCCGCACGGCCGTCGCGAGCGACCCGGCCGGCTCCCCCGGCGGCCGGCGCCGGCCACGGCGGACCGCGCTGGTCTCCGCCGCGGCGGGGCTCGCCGTCCTGGCGGTGGGCACGCCCGTCGCGTACGCCACGCTCGGCTCGGGTGCCTCGCCGGAGCCCCGCCCGGCCGTGGGGGCCGTCCGGGGGCAGGACTACATCGAGACCCGGCTGCTCTTCGGCACCGAACGGCCCGACGGCGGGCCGGAGGTGACCGACCGGCAGTTCCTCGCGTTCATCGACGAGGAGGTCACCCCGCGCTTCCCGAACGGGCTGACCGTTCAGGACGGCCGGGGTCAGTGGCGGGACTCCCGCGGGGTCATCGAGCGCGAGCGCAGTTACGAGCTGACGCTGCTCTACCCCGCCTCCGAGGCGCGGCTGCGGGGGCGCCAGATCGAGCGCATCCGCGACGCCTACGAGAAGGAGTACGCCCAGGACGCGGTGGCCCGGCTGGAGGAGCGGCTGACGGCCGACTTCTGAGCCCGGCCCCGTCCCCGCGCCGGGCCGGCCGTCTCATGCGCCGGCGCCACGGGGCCGGGCCAGCACCCGGGCCGCCGCGTGCGCGCCCGCCACGGCGGCCGGGAGGAGCGCCAGTCCGGCCGCCGCCTCGCGGGCGCCGCCGGCCGGGATGCCCGCCGCCCGCAGCCGGCGCAGCGCCCAGAGCGAGTACGGGATGACGACGGTCGGCGAGGTGGCCACGCCCGGGGTGTAGCCGCCGTACGCCGCCGACTGCGCGAGGTGCACCACCCCGTGGAGCCCGAACCCGGCCAGGACGGTACGGAAGAAGGGGCTGCGCCCGCCCGTGCGTGCCCCGTCGGCGGCGGCCACCGCGACGAGCACGCCCATCAGGCCGATGGCCGTGTTCACCTCGCGCTGCGAGAGGTCCGCCCGGTCCCACACCCGGTCGGGCACCCGGGGCAGCCGCTTTCTGAGCCCCGGCCGCGCGGTCCGGAGCCAGCCCGCCATGGTGGCGGTCTCCTCCAGGTCATTGGCCGCCCAGGCGGCCAGCAGCCCCCAGGTCACCGCCCGGGAAACCCCGGACGACCTGTCGTGCTTCATGAGTGCCCCTCCGCGTGCCGTGTGCCGGTGGTCGGCCACAGCCTATAATGCAACGCAACGTTGCGTTGCATTTCTGTCTGGAGCCGCCATGTCCGCCCCTCCCCAGCCGCCCCGCCCCGGAAAGGGCCCCCGCGCCGCCGAGGCGATCTTCGACGCCACACTGCGGCTCCTCGCCGAGCGCGGGTACGCGGGGCTCACCGTCGAGGCCGTCGCCCAGGAGGCCGGGGTCAACAAGACGACGATCTACCGCTGGTGGCCGTCGAAGGCGGCGCTGCTGCGGGCGGCGCTGCTGCGGGCCCGGGTACTGGACATCGACATCCCCGACACCGGTTCGCTGCGCGGGGACCTGATCGCCCTCACCGAACACGTGTCCGCACTGGTCACCGGCGTGCGGACCCGGGCGGTCGTGCGGGCCCTGGCCTCGGGGTCGGGGCTGGCCGGCGACGAGCTCGCCGCGCTGGCCCGGGACTTCTTCGCGGACCGGTTCGCGCGCGAGCAGCCGGTGTTCGCCCGGGCCGCCGCACGCGGGGAGCTGCTGCCGGGGGCCGACCCGAAGCTGCTGCTCGACCTGATCGCCGGGGCCGTGTGGGTGCGGGCGGCGCTCCGGAACGAGGCCGTCCCACCCGGGTTCGCCGCCGCCGTGGTCGACGCGGTACTGCCCGCCGGGCGGACCTGAGGCCGCCTCAGCCGCCGGTCAGCTCCAGGAGTGCGCCGACCGGGTCGTGGTCCGGGGCGGCGCGCGGCCACCACTCGTCCTGGCCCGGGTCCGACTCGTAGCCGTACCAGCGGCCGTCGCGGCCGAAGCGGAGCTGGAGGGCGCCGCCGGGGTGCGTGAGGTGGTTGTGCCAGGGCTGGAAGCGGGGGAACCCGGCCGCGGCGAGGGCCGGGCGGGCGCGGTCGAACGGACCGGCCGGGGGGTCCCACGGGGTCTCCAGGACCGCGAGGCCCTCGGCCCCGCCCTGCCGCCAGGCGGCCACGGCGCGGGCCAGGTCCGTGGTGTTGCGGCCGGTGGCGGAGGCCAGCTCGCGGTAGAGGGCGCGGGTGGTCGCGGTGAGCCCGGCGGTGGGTCCGGCGGCGGCCAGACGGACGGCGTCCTGCCAGGTGGTGAGCCCGGCGAGCGGGTCGTGGCCGGTGGTCAGCAGGGCGTGCGCGCGGGCCGCCGCGTCGGTGGCGAGCTGGTCCAGGGCGAGCGGGTCGCGGGCGCCGGGCAGGACGGGGTAGGCGGGCGGGCGGCCCGGGTGCGGGGCCACGGGGAAGGGCGCGGGCAGCGGGGGCAGGAAGCGGCCGGCCACCGCCTGCGCGGCGGGGACGGACGGGGTGTCCGGGGCGGGGGGCCGCTCCCGGGCGGAGTGCGCGGCGTTGCGCCGGGCCAGCTCCTCCAGGAGTTCGCGCTCGCCCCGGCCGCGCAGCAGGAGCAGGACGAACGGGTCGGTGTCCAGCAGCAGGGCCATCTGGTAGCTGAGGGCCGCGACGTGCTTGCAGGGCCTGCCGCGGTCGGGGCAGGTGCAGGCGGGGTCGAGGTCGCCCGGGGCAGGGAGCAGGGTCATCCCGGCCTCGGTCGCCGTGTCGGCCAGGGAGTGCGGCATCTCCTTGGCGAGGAGCGCGGCGAGGTGGCCGGGGCGGGCGGCGACCGCGTCGAGCAGGGTGTCCCAGTCGGGGTCGGTGAAGGCGCGCAGCCGCAGCTCCGCCCGGTAGGGGCGGGGGCGGCTGCCGTGGACGTAGGCGACGACGTGCCCCGGTGTCACGGTGATCGCGGCGACGTGGCCGCCGTCCGCGTAGTCCCGGCCCCGGGCGAGCCGCGGGCCGTCCATCGACAGGGACTCCAGGGCCGCCACCCAGGCCCGGCCCCACCAGCTCTCCGCGAACGGCTCGCCCTCCCCGGACGTGCGCGCCGGGACGGCCTCGAAGGTGCGCCGCAGGTCGTCGGGGCCGGGGCGGGAGCGGGCACCGGGGCGGGCGTCCCGGCGGGCGGCGAGCGGTCCGGTGGTGGGGCGGGCGGCGCCGGGGCGGCGGGGGGCGGGGCTCATGACGGCCTCCGGAGGGAGACGAGGTCGGCCAGGTCGCGGTCGCTCAGCTCGGTGAGCGCGCTCTCGCCGCTGCCGAGGACGGCGTCGGCCAGCGCCCGCTTGGCGAGCAGCATCTCGCCGATCCGGTCCTCCACCGTGCCCTCGGCGATCAGCCGGTGCACCTGGACCGGCTGGGTCTGGCCGATGCGGTAGGCCCGGTCCGTGGCCTGCTCCTCGACCGCCGGGTTCCACCAGCGGTCGTAGTGGATGACATGGGCGGCCCGGGTGAGGTTGAGGCCGGTGCCCGCCGCCTTGAGGGAGAGCAGGAAGACCGGGACCTCGCCGGACTGGAAGCGGTCCACCATCCGCTCCCGCTCGGCCACCGGGGTGCCCCCGTGCAGGAGCTGGGAGGGGATCGCGCGGGCGGTCAGATGGGCGGACAGCAGCCGGGCCATCGTCACGTACTGGGTGAAGACCAGCACGGAGCCGTCCTCGGCGAGGATCGTGTCGAGCAGTTCGTCCAGGAGGGCGAGCTTCCCGGAGCGTCCGGTGAGCCGGGCGGCGTCCTCCTTCAGATACTGCGCGGGGTGGTTGCAGATCTGCTTGAGCGAGGCCAGCAGCTTCATGATCAGTCCGCGCCGTGCGATGCCCTCGGACGCCTCGATGTACGCCATGGTCTCGCGGACCGTGGCCTCGTACAGCGTGGCCTGCTCGCGGGTGAGGAAGACGGGGTGGTCGGTCTCCGTCTTGGGCGGCAGCTCGGGCGCGATCCCGGGGTCGGACTTCTTGCGGCGCAGCAGGAACGGGCGGACCAGCCGGGACAGCCGCTCGACCGCCTCGTCGTTGCCGAGGCCCGCCGCCGTGCCGGTGTTCTCCACGATCCGGGCGTGGCGGGCCCGGAAAGCCTTGAGCGGGCCGAGCAGTCCCGGCGTGGTCCAGTCGAGCAGCGCCCACAGCTCGGAGAGGTTGTTCTCGACGGGGGTGCCGGTGAGGGCGACGCGCGCCGGGGAGGGGATGGTGCGCAGGGCCTTCGCGGTGGAGGAGTGGGGGTTCTTGACGTGCTGCGCCTCGTCGGCGACGACCAGGCCCCAGCGGTGGGCGGCCAGCTCGGTGGCGCTGGAGCGCATCGTGCCGTAGGTGGTGAGGACGAAGCCCCGGCCGGCCCCGGCGAGGGTGCGGCCGGTGCCGTGGAACCGGCGCACGGGGACGCCGGGGGCGAAGCGGTTGATCTCGCGGTGCCAGTTGCCCAGCAGGGAGGCGGGGCAGATGACGAGCGTGGGCGCGGGGTGGGCGCGGTGGAGGTGGAGCGCGATCAGGGTGATCGTCTTGCCGAGGCCCATGTCGTCGGCGAGGCAGCCGCCGAGGCCGAGGGAGGTCATCCGGTCCAGCCAGGCCAGGCCGCGCAGCTGGTAGTCCCGGAGCGTGGCGTGCAGTCCGGGCGGCGGGGCGAGCGCGGTGTCGTCGGCGAGGAGGCGGTCGCGCAGCTCCGCGAGCGCGCCGGCGGGCACCGCGTCGACCTGCTCGCCGTCCACCTCGGCGCTGCCGCTCAGGGCGACGGCCAGGGCGTCCACCGGGTCGAGCAGGCCCAGCTCCCGCTTGCGGGCCTTGCGGACGAGCGCCGGGTCCACGACGACCCACTGGTCGCGCAGCCGCACCACGGGGCGGTGGGCCTCGGCGAGCACGTCCATCTCCGCCTCGGTGAGTTGCTGGTCGCCGAGCGAGAGCTGCCAGTCGAACGCGAAGAGCTGTTCCGCGTCGAAGAACGCGGTGCCGTCCGTGGCCGTCCCGGGCGCGGGCCTGACCACGGCCGAGGCGGTGAGGGTGCGGGCCAGCTCCCTGGGCCAGTGGACGCTCACTCCGGCGGCGGCGAGCCGGCTCCCGGCGTCGCCCAGGAGTTCGTACAGCTCGTCCTCGCCGAGGGCCAGCACATCGGGGACGGGCTGGTCCAGGAGCCGTTCGAGCGGGGCCCAGACGCGGGCGGCGCGGCGCAGGGCGAGCGCGGTGTCGACCCGGGTCCGGGGCCCGAAGGGCTCGCCCGCCTCACCGGCCCACAGGGCGGCGGCGTCGACCACGTAGGTGGGGTCGGCGAGGCTGTGCACCTGGGTGACCGCGGCGGCGGCGCGCCGGGCGGTCCCGTCGGCCGCCGCGCCGGGACCGGCCGTGCCGGCCGTGTCGGTCGTGCCGGTCGTGCCGGTCGTGTCGAAGAGCTCGTACGCGGAGAGGTCCAGGCGGAGCGAGACCCGGACCCCGGCGTCCAGGCCCGAGGCGACCTCGACGGCCCATTCCCTGGCGCCGGGCAGGTGCTGGGGCTCGGCCGCCGCGAAGGGGGCGCCCATGGCGAACGCGGCGGCGGGCGTCCGGGGCAGGGTGTCGGCGACGGCGTCGAGGAAGGCGCCGATCAGCGCCTCGGGGTCGGGCAGCCGGGGCGGGGTGTGGCCGGGCAGCGGGACGGCGTGCCCCTCCCAGGGCAGGGCGGCGGCCACCGCGCGCAGGTGGGCGACGTCCCCGGCGGCGCGCGGGCCGGCCCGCCAGGCGTCGTGGTCGTCGGCGGTCAGCCCGGGAAGCACCCGGCCGCCGGCCACCAGGTGCAGCGCGTGGAGGGCGGCGGCGCCCCAGGCGCGGGTCGCCGGGTGGGCGGAGGGCAGGTGGCGGGCGCGGGCGAGCAGGGGCAGGGCGTCGGCGACGGTGAGCAGGAGCGCGGGCACGGCCTGCAGGCGGACCTCACCCCCGGTGCCGGACGGCCGGACGACCGTGATCTCCTCGCTCCGGGCGCCGTCGGTCCGGGGGAGCGGGGCGTCGAGCGGGTCCCAGAAGGCGACGCGTCCTCGGCGCGGGGGCGTACCGGGCAGGAAGACGGCGGCGCAGCGCGGCAGACGGCTGTCGTCCGCGTCCCGCGGCGGCGGTGCGGTGCTCACCGGTTCCTCCCCTCGCATGCTTCGTCGCTGGTCAGCACGGATGCTCCGTACCGGTCCCACTGCTCCGCGAGTCTAGGCGGGGGGTCTGACAACGGGCCCCGGCGAGGCCCGGACGCCGCCGTTCCCGCAGCTCGTACGCGTCCGGCGGCAGCCGGAGAACGATGCGCGCGAACCGGTCGGTGGCAGGCCCCGGCGAGGCCCGGACGCCGCCGTTCCCGCAGCTCGTACGCGTCCGGCGGCAGCCGGAGAACGACGCGCGCGAACCGGTCAGTGGCAGGCTTCGGCGAGGCCCGGACGCCGCCGTTCCCGCAGCTCGTACGGATCGGGCGGCAGCCGGAGAACGACGCGCGCGAACCGGTCGGTGGCAGGCTTCGGCGAGGCCCGGACGCCGCCGTTCCCGCAGCTCGTACGGATCGGGCGGCGGCCGGAGAGCGACGCGCGCGGACCGGTCAGTGGTGGGCGTACGGCTCGGAGGGGGCGGCCGGGCGCGGGTCCGGCGTACCGGGGTCCGGCGCCTGCGCGGCCTCGGGAGCGGGCGCCCCCTGCTGCTGGGCGCGTTCCAGGAACCGCAGCAGCTCCACCGGGAACGGCAGCACCAGCGTGGAGTTCTTCTCGGCCGCCACGGCCACCACGGTCTGCAGCAGTCGCAGCTGGAGCGCCGCCGGCTGGGCGGACATCTCCGACGCCGCCTCGGCGAGCTTCTTGGACGCCTGCAGCTCGGCGTCCGCGTTGATGACCCGGGCGCGCCGCTCGCGGTCGGCCTCGGCCTGGCGGGCCATCGAGCGTTTCATGGTCTCCGGCAGCGAGACGTCCTTGATCTCGACCCGGTCGATCTGCACGCCCCAGCCGACCGCCGGGCTGTCGATCATCAGCTCCAGGCCCTGGTTCAGCTTTTCCCGGTTGGACAGGAGGTCGTCCAGATCGCTTTTGCCGATGATGGAACGCAGTGACGTCTGCGCCATCTGCGAGACCGCGAAGCGGTAGTCCTCGACCTCGACGACCGCGCTCGCCGGGTCGACCACCTTGAAGTAGATGACGGCGTCCACCCGGACCGTGACGTTGTCCCGGGTGATCCCGTCCTGGGCCGGCACGGGCATGGTCACGATCTGCATGTTGACCTTGCGCAGCCGGTCGAAGCCCGGGAGCACCATCGTGAACCCCGGCGGGCGGACCTCGTCGCGGAGCCGGCCGAGTCTGAGGACCACGCCCCGTTCGTACTGCCTGACGACCCTGGCGGCCGCCGCCAGATACAGGGCGCCCACCGCCGCTGCCGCGACCACCGCGATCACGAGTGCCTCGACCATGACGGCCCCCTGCCAGCCGGAGGAGCCCGGCTCTCGGCGCCGCACCTCTTCGTGCGCTAATACCACGTTATGCCTGGTTTCGCTCCGGGTCGAACCCCTTGCGTACGCCGGAAGCGGCCGTGCTCCCCCACCCGGCCGCTTCCCGGATGCCGGGGGCCCGGGGAGCGGGCAGGGTGAGCGGCACCGGCACGTGCACCGCGGTGTGCGTGGTGACGAGACAGACGAGGATCCGCCCATGCCCGTGATCGACCGCCGACGCCGCCTGCTCGGCATCGCCGCCCAGGCCGTGTTCCTGACCCTCACCGTCGCAGGCTGTTCGGGCCTCGGCCGGACCGCTGTCGGCCCGGTCATCTACACCACCGAGCGGGACGCCGTCGTCGAGGTGAACAGCCCCTCGGTCAAGGGCTGCCACCGGCTCGCCCCGGCCGGCGCGAAGGCGGTGGCCAACGAGACCCTGGTCGACATCGTGCTGTACCGGACGCCCGACTGCACCGGCAAGGGAACGACGTACGTCGCCACCACCTTCTCGGACGTCAACGCGCCGAACGCCGGCCCCTGGCGCAGCTTCAGCACCATCCACTGACCGCCCGGGCGGCCACTACACAGGCACGGCCCGCACCCAGACGCCGTCGTCCGTGAGATAGCGGTCCACCGCCAGGCCCGCCGCCTCCAGGTGCCCCTCGAACGCCTCCTTCGTCAGCGGCCGGGACCGGAAGGTCTGCGTCCACCGGGCGTCGGCGAACTCGTACTCCACGCGCACCGAGCGCACCCCGTCGCCGGCCGGCTCCGAGGAGACGACGCGCACCGCGTAGCCGGCGGGGTGGACGCGCTCGCGCGGGAGCGCGGCGTGGTAGTCCGCCCCCTCGCGCTGCAGGAGCACCACGCCTCCCTCGCGCACATGGCGGCGGCAGGTCCGCAGCAGTCCGTCGCGCACCTCTTCGTCGCCCGCGTGGACGAGGAACGACGCGAGCACGACGACGTCGAACGTCTCGCCGCCGAGGTCCAGCGACTCGATCGGGGCGCACACCGTCCGCGCGCCGCGCACCCGCTCCAGCATCTGCGGCGACTCGTCCACGACGGTCATCCGGAAGCCGCGCCGCACCAGCGGGTGCGTCACCCGGCCCGCCCCGCAGCCCAGTTCCAGGATGTGCGCGCCGGCGGGGACGGCCGCCTCGATCACGTCCGGTTCGTCACCCACGGCCAGCCGGGCGTACAACTCGACCGCGCAGCCGTCCGGGGTGATCGCGCCCGGCCCGGTCCCCGCGTACCCCTCGCGTACCCGTTGTCCGCTCATGTCTGCCGAACGACCGTACGGGGGCGGTGGTTCCCGCCCCCTCAGACCGAGCGGCGCGCCACCAGGGCGGCGCTGAGGTGCTGGAGGTCGGCGGGGCGGGCCGGGGAGAGGCCGGTGAGGCGGTCGATGCGGCGGATGCGGTAGTCGACGGTGTTGGGGTGGACGTGCAGCGCCGCCGCCGCGGCCCGGCGGTCCAGGCCGTGTCCGAGGTACGTCTCCAGCGTGTGCAGCAGCTCCGGCTTGGCGTCCAGCGGGCTCAGCAGCCCGGCGAGCCCCCGCAGCGCCTCGCTGGGCCGGCTCAGCTGGTACTCCAGGAGCACGTCGGCCAGCCGGTAGAGGCCGGGCGCCCGGCCGGTGCGGGCCACCAGGTCCACGATCTCGGCGTTACGCGCCACCGCGGCCGGCACCCCGTCCGGTGACGCGGTCTCGGCCGCGGCCGTGACCGGGACGCCCGCCGCCCGGGTCGCCTCGGCGATCAGGTCGCACAGTCCGCCGGGCCCCTCCCACGGCGGCGGCTTCGCGACCGGCAGCAGCACGGTGCCGCCGGACGCGTCCAGGGCGGTCAGCGCGGGCGTCCCGGCGAACCGGTCGAGGGCCGTCCGGATGCGCCGTATCTTCCGCCGGGCGGCCACGCCCGCGCCCGCCCCGGGGCCGGACACCGGACCGGCCCCGGGCCCCCGCGGCGGGCCCGCCCCCGCCTCGTCCGGGTGCGGGGCCAGCGCGAGCGTCATCGTCAGATAGCGGGCGGCCGGGCGCAGCCCGGTGCGGCGGGTGAAGCCGTCCAGGTCCTCACCGGTCAGCAGCGCGGCCATCAGCGCGTGCCGGCCGCCGTGCTCCTGGCTGTCCAGGATCTGCCGGGCCTCCAGATAGGCGCCGCTCACCGCGGAGGTCAGCTGCTGCTGGAGGTCGAGGATGCGGTCCATGATCTCCAGCACGGCGGGCAGGTCCCCGGGCCCGGCGTCCTGCGCGGTCTCCTCCCAGCACATCGCGACACCCACCTGGTAGGCGGTGAGGATGGCGTCCAGCGGCACGCCCTCCTCGGCGCGCTGGGCCGCCGAGTCGCGCTGCTGGGCGAGTTCGCCGTCGGTGGCGGCCCGGCGGTGTTCGAGGACGTCCGCGAAGAGCCGCAGATTGTGCTGGACGATGTCCGCGATGTCGCCCGCGATCTCCTCGTGCGGCAGCTCCGCGTAGACCGGGAGGTCGCTGAGGAGACGGGCGACCACCCGGGCGGTCAGTGCGGGGACCCGGGCCCTCAGCCGTACCGCCACCGGGCGTCCGGCGATGGCCAACGGCCCCTGGTCCACGGCCCGTTCTTTGTCACGCGTCACAAAAGCCCCCGGCGAAGTCTGCGTTACCCACCAGTTAAAGGACGGCGTTCGAGTCTGCATGATGACCGGCGACACCCGCCATGCCCCCACTCACAGCGCACCGGAGGTCGTCGTGAAATCGTCCTGGAACAAGGCTTTCCGTCGTACTGTCACAGGAGCCGCCACCGCCGTCGCCCTGGCCTCGCTGGCCGTGGGCACCACCGCGACCGGCGCCTGGGCGGCGACCGCGGACGACCCCGTGCAGTACGTGGCCCTCGGCGACTCGATGGCCTCGGGGCCCCTCATCCCGGGCATCACGGGACCGCTGGCCTGCGGTCGCTCCACGCACAACTACGCGCACGAACTGGCCGCGAGCATCGGCGCCTCACTGCGCGACGTCACGTGCAGCGGGGCCCAGTCCAAGCACATGACCGAAAAGCAGTCCCTGTCGCTGCTCGACGTGCCGATGGGTTCGGCGGCGCCCCAGTTCGACGCGCTGCGCGCCGACACCGACCTGGTGACCCTCACCATCGGCGGCAACGACGCCGGTCTCGTCGGGATCGCGCAGGACTGCATGCAGCTCGACCCGACCGCGACCCCGTGCAGGGACAAGCTGACCGAGGGCGGGGTCGACCAGGTGGCGCAGCGGATCGACGCCTTCGCGCCGCGCCTCGGAGCCGTACTGGACGGAATCCACCAGCGCTCGCCGCACGCCAGGGTCCTGGTGACGGGATACGGGCTCTACATCAAGCCGGGCGGCTGCTGGCCGCTGCAGCCCGTGCTGCCGGTCGACGCCGACTTCCTCCAGGGCAGCGTGAACCGGATGAACGCGGTGATCGCCGAGCAGAGCGCCGCACACGGCGCCGAGTACATCGACGTAGCCACGCCGAGCGTGGGCCACGACGCCTGCCAGGCACCGTCCGACAAGTGGGTCGAGGGATACGTGCCGACCGCGTCGGCCGCCCCGCTGCACCCGAACCAGCGGGGCGAGGCCGCCTACGCGCGCATCATCGGCGCCCACCTCCAGGGGAGCTGAGCCGTGCGGCAGCGGATGCTCCACGGGCTGCTCGCCGCGGCGCTCGGCGCCGCCGCGCTCCTCGCCCCGCCCGCCCACGCGGCCCCGGCGGGCCCTTCCCCGGCGCGGGGCTGCGACCCGCTGGCACCCGCCGAGTGCCTGCTGCCGTTCCCCAACGACTGGTACACCCGGCCGGACCCGCGCACCGACACGGGCCGCCGGGTGGCCTTCGACGCCTCGGCGCTGCCCCGGCCCGCGACCGGGCGGGCCGTCGACCCCACCGCCTGGAACCGGTCCGACGGCTTCTCCCCCGGCTCCACCCTGATCGCCCAGGTGCCGGGGCTCGACCCGGCCAGGACCGGCGCGGCCCCGCTCACCGACATCGGCCGGTCCCTGGACCGGGACGCGCCGGTCGTCCTGCTGGACACCACGACCGGTGAGCGGTGGCCGTACTGGGCGGAGCCCGACAGCAACGCCACCGACCCCGCGCGCCGGGCGCTGCTGATCCACCCGGCCCGCAACCTCCTGGACGGCCACCACTACGCCGTGGCGCTGCGCCGTCTCAAGGACGGGGCCGGCCATACGATTCCGGCCGCCGCCCCCTTCGCCGCCGTGGCCGGGAAACGGCTGCCCGCGCACCACCCGCTGCGCGCCCGCCAGGACCAACTGCGGCCGGCGCTGTCCGCGCTGCGCCGGGCGGGCGTCCCGCCCCAGGGGCTCTACCTGGCCTGGGACTTCACGGTCGCCTCGACGCGCGGCCTCACCGGCGACCTGTTCACCATCCGCGACGACGCGTTCCGCCGGCTCGGCGACCGCGCGCCCGCCTTCGAGGTCACCGGGGTCACCGACCGCACCCGGGAGCAGGACGCCCGGATCGCCCGGGAGGTCACCGGTGAGATCACCGTCCCCAACTATCTGGACGCGCCCGGCGGGCCGCCCGGCTCCGTGCTGCGCCGCGACCGGCACGGCACGCCGCGCGGGCTCCCGGGCAGCACTCTGACCGCCGCGTTCCGCTGCGAGATCCCGCGCGCCGCCTTCCGCGAGCCGTCGCACCCCTCGCTGTACGGGCACGGGCTGCTCGGCTCCCGCGACGAGGTCGGCGCGGGCAACGTCAAGGACATGGCCGCCGAGCACGACTTCACGTTCTGCGCGACGGACTGGACCGGCATGGCCCGGGAGGACATCCCCGTCGTCATGGCCGCGCTCGGCGACCCGGGCCTCTTCCCCGCCGTCCCCGAGCGCAGCGAGCAGGGCATGCTCAACGCCCTGTTCCTCGGCCGCGCCCTGATCCACGCGAAGGGCCTCACCACCGACCCGGCCTTCCGCACCGCCGACGGGCGCCCGCTCCTCGGCATCCGGCACGGCCTCGCGTACGACGGGAACAGCCAGGGCGGCATCCTCGGCGGCGCGCTCCTCGCCGCCTCGCCCGACATCCGGCGCGGGGTGCTCGGCGTGACCGGCATGAACTACGGGCTGCTCCTCAACCGCAGCGCCGACTTCGCGCCCTTCCAGCAGGTCCTGGACACCGCCTACCCGGACAAGCTGCACCAGCAACTGGTCCTCCAGCTCTTCCAGCTGGTCTGGGACCGGGGCGAGACCAACGCGTACGCCAACCACCTCACCGACCACCACCAGGTCCTGATGCACATCGCGTACGGCGACCACCAGGTCGCGAACGCGGCGGCCGACGTCGAGGCGCGCACCATCGGCGCCCGGCTGCTCACCCCCGCGCTCGCCGCCGGCCGCAGCCCCGACGCCGTGCCGTACTGGGGCATCCGGACCGTCTCCCCGCGCCAACTGCCTTACCGGGGCTCGGCGATGACCGTCTGGGACAGCGGTACGCCCGCTCCCCCGGTCACCAACACACCGCCCGCCGCTCCCGCGTACGGGCACGACCCGCACGAAGATCCCCGCAACTCGCCCGCCGCACGTCAGCAGAAGGCCACCTTCCTGACCACCGGCCGGGTCATCAATGTCTGTGGCACCACCCCGTGCACCGCCACACCGACCTCCTGACGCCTCCCCTGCCCCGCAGGGTCACGACAAGGAGCACCATGCGTACGCACCGCATCGCCGGCGCCGTCCTCGCCACCGCCCTCCTGACCGGTACGGTCATGGCCCCGGCCGCCCTCGCCGCGCCGCCCGCGACCGCCACGGCCGCCGTCGCGCAGTCCGCCGTCCCGTTCACGGCCGCCACCGCCACCCGCACCGCCGACGGCGGCCACACCCTGACCTGGGCGTCGCCCGCCGCTTCGGTGACCGTCACCGCCGTGACCTCGCCCGACGCCACCACCGGCACCGCTCTCGGCACGGCCCCCGGCACCGGCTCGCTGACGGTCGCCCCGGGCACGCTCCCCGAGGCCGGGCGCTGGTACTTCCGGCTGGTCCCCGACAGCGGCAGCCCGCTCGTCGTCGCCGACCGCTCGCTCGGCCTGGCCTCGGCCCGCAACTTCCGGGACATCGGCGGCTACCGGACCACGGACGGGCGCTGGGTGCGCCCGGGCCTGGTCTACCGCTCCAACAAGCTGAGCAAGCTCACCGACGCGGAGCAGCAGCGGCTGGTCTCCCAGAAGCTCACGCTCGACGTGGACCTGCGCAACGTCCAGGAGCGGTACGAGGAACCGGACCGGCTGCCCGCCGGGGTGCGCTACCAGGTCGCGGACGTCGTCTCGCTCGCCCACGGCATCCGCTTCCACGACTCCGCCCTGATGACCCTGGCCGAGGCGATCGCCGCCGGGCTCTTCTCCGGCTCGTCGGACCTCGGCCAGTCCATCGGCTACCCGTTCATGGTCAACTTCGTGGGCGCGGACTACGCCTTCCACGACCTCGTCACGGCCGTCGCCACGAACACCTCGGGCGCCACGGTCTTCCACTGCAGCGCGGGCAAGGACCGCACCGGCTGGGGCACGGCCGTCCTGCTCACCCTGCTCGGCGTCCCCCGGGCCACGGTCGAGGCGGACTTCCTGGCCAGCAACCAGTACACCGGCGACCCGGAGGCCGTGGAGCTGAGCTGGCTGCGCGCCGCGTACGCCGAGGTGGACCAGATCTACGGCGACTTCGACACGTACGTACGGGAGGGGCTGAAGCTCGACGACGCGACCGTGGCGGCGCTGCGAGCGAAGCTGCTGACCGACTGACCCGCGTACGGGGAGCGGCCGGCCGCGTTTCCTCGCGCGGTCGGCCGCTCCCGCGATGCCGCACCCGACCGGGCATGGGTCCATGCTGGTAGGGAGGCGATGCCATGCGTACCGGCAATGAACCGACGACCGCCCGCAGTCCGCTGCGGATGCGGCTCTGGCTGAGTCTGTGGGGCCTGGCCTGGGCCGTCTTCGGGGTGACGGCGTTCGCCGTGAACGGCCGCACCGGCTGGGCCGTCGTCTGCGGGGTGCTGCTCGCGCTGGTCCTGGTGGACCTGTGCGTGGTCGTGCACCGGCTGCGCCAGGGCGCGCACTACCAGCCGGGCCGCTCCATTCCCCCCTACGATCCCGACCACGGCCCCGGGGGCGGCAAGGGGCCGCCGCCGGGCACTCCCTAGTCCCCGCTAGTTCTCGAAGCGGGCCGCGCGCAGGTACTCCGGCTTCGGGTCGAGCGCCGCCGCCAGCCGGAAGTGGCGGGTGGCGCGCTCGGGGTGGCCGGAGCGCTCGAAGGTGCGGGCCAGGGCGAAGTGCGCGAAGGCGTTGTCCGGCTCGCGCTCCAGCACCAGCTCGAATTCCAGCTCGGCGGGGCGCAGCTGCGCCGCGGCGAAGAAGGCGCGGGCGCGCAGCAGCCGGGCGGCGGTGTTCTCGGGGTGGGCGGCGATCACCGAGTCGAGCAGCCGCACGGCGCCCCGGGGATCGCGCGCGGCGAGCAGCTGCTCGGCCGCACGGAAGTCGATGACGTCGGTTTCCGGGTTCCTCTCGGGCACGGTGGCATCCTTCCCTGGTCCGTCCCGGGGTGAACGCGGACCCGGCCGCGGGTATTCCGGTGCGGGCGCGCGGCCGGCCGATGAGGCGGTACGGAGGCGGGCTCAGCCCTTCTCCGCCGCCCGGCGGGTCAGCAGGGCCCAGACCTCGCGGACCCGGTCCGCCAGCTCCTCGACCGGTCCGTCGTTGTCGATGACCAGGTCGGCGACGGCGCGCCGCTGCTCGCGGGTGGCCTGGGCGGCCATGCGGGCGCGGGCGTCCTCCTCGGTCATGCCGCGCAGCCGGACGAGCCGGTCGAGCTGGGTCTTTGGGTCGGCGTCGACCACGACGACCAGGTCGTAGAGGGGGGCGAGGCCGTTCTCGGTGAGGAGGGGGACGTCGTGGACGACCACGGAGTCCGGTCCGGCGGCCCGCTCCAGTTCGGCGGAGCGCTCGCGGACCAGGGGGTGGACGATCGCGTTGAGCGCGGCGAGGCGGTCCGGGTCGGTGAAGACGATCGCGCCGAGCGCCGGGCGGTCGAGCGCGCCGTCCGGGGTCAGGATGCCGGGGCCGAACTCCTCGACCACGGCGGCGAGTCCGGGGGTGCCGGGTCCGACCACCTCGCGGGCGATGCGGTCCGAGTCGATGAGGACGGCACCGTGGCCGACGAGCAGCCGGGACACTTCGCTCTTGCCGGCTCCGATGCCACCGGTCAGGCCCACATTCAGCATGTCCGACAGCCTAAGGTGTCCCGCTGCCCGTGGTCCCCGCGGGCGGGGGGCACGGGCGGCGGGCGCGGGACGCGCTCAGACGTCGCCCTCGCGCTCGGCGAGGAACTTCTCGAATTCGAGGCCGATCTCCTCCGCCGACGGCAGGTCCGCCGGTTCGGCGACCAGATTGCCGCGGGTCTCCGCGCCCGCGATCGCGTCGTACTGGTGCTCGAGGCCCTCGACCAGCGAGACCAGCTCCTCGTCGCCCTGGCCGATCTGGCGGTCGATCTCCGTCTGGGTGCGGTGCGCCTCGGTGCGCAGGGCGTGCGCGACGGTCGGCAGGACCAGGCCGGTCGCGGCGGTGATCGCCTCCAGCGCGGTGAGCGCCGCGTCCGGGTAGGCGGAGCGGGCGACGTAGTGCGGCACATGGGCGGCCACGCCGAGCACGTCGTGGCCCGCCTCCATCAGCCGGTACTCGACGAGTGCCTCGGCGGAGCCGGGGACCTGCGCCTCCTCGAAGGGGCTGCGGTGGCCGGGCGTGAGGTCGGTGCGGTTGCCGTGCGGGGTGATGCCGACGGGGCGGGTGTGCGGGACGCCCATCGGGATGCCGTGGAAGTTGACCGCGAGGCGGACGCCCAGGCGCTCGACCACCTCCTCGACGGCGGCGGCGAACTTCTCCCACTCCACGTCCGGCTCCGGCCCGGACAGCAGCAGGAACGGCGCGCCCGTGGCGTCCTGGACGACGCGGACCTCCAGGGCGGGGGTCGCGTACGCCGTCCAGCGGTCGCGCTTGAACGTCAGCAGCGGGCGCCGGGCGCGGTAGTCGATCAGGCGGTCGTGGTCGAAGCGGGCGACGACCTGGTGCGGCAGCGATTCGAGCAGGCCGTCGACGATCTGCTCGCCCGTCTCACCCGCGTCGATGTAGCCCTCGAAGTGGTAGAGCATGACCAGGCCGGCCGACTCCTGGGCGAGCGCCATGTCGACCACAGCCAGGCCCTTCGGCTCCCATTCGTACAAACTCTGCGGATCAGGCACGGTTACCGCTCCTCCTTGTGTTCCTGGAGAAGAACGCCCCGGGTCTCTTGGTCATTCCCCGTACACGCTCTTTCACTCCGGAAACGCGTGAGGCCCGCTCCCCGAAGGGAGCGGGCCTCACGGTCACTTACCTACCGCAGCCGATGACCGGCCGGAGGGACAGAGCGTCAGCTCTGGCCGCCCGCCAGCTTCTCGCGGAGCGCGGCCAGGGCCTCGTCCGACGCCAGGGCGCCGGAGTTGTCCGAGGACTCCGAGGAGTAGGAGCCGCCGCTGCCGCCCGAGGCGGCCTGCGTGTTGCCGGCGGGGGTGGCGGCACCCTCGGCGGCGGCGGCCTCGTCGGCCTCGCGGGACTTGATGACCTGGGCCTGGTGCTGCTCGAAGCGCTGCTGCGCCTCGGCGTACTGGGTCTCCCAGATCTCGCGCTGGGTCTCGAAGCCCTCGAGCCAGTCGTTGGTCTCGGGGTCGAAGCCCTCGGGGTAGATGTAGTTGCCCTGGTCGTCGTAGGACGCGGCCATGCCGTACAGGGTCGGGTCGAACTCGACCGAGGCCGGGTCGCCGCCGAACGCCTCGTTGGCCTGCTTCAGCGAGAGGCTGATGCGACGGCGCTCGAGGTCGATGTCGATGACCTTGACGAAGATCTCGTCGTTGACCTGGACGACCTGCTCCGGGATCTCCACGTGGCGCTCGGCCAGCTCGGAGATGTGGACCAGGCCCTCGATGCCCTCGTCCACGCGGACGAACGCACCGAACGGAACGAGCTTGGTGACCTTACCGGGGACGACCTGCCCGATCTGGTGCGTACGGGCGAACTGCTGCCACGGGTCTTCCTGCGTCGCCTTGAGCGACAGCGAGACGCGCTCGCGGTCCATGTCGACGTCGAGGACCTCGACGGTGACCTCCTGGCCGACCTCGACAACCTCGGAGGGGTGGTCGATGTGCTTCCAGGACAGCTCGGAGACGTGCACCAGACCGTCGACGCCACCCAGGTCCACGAAGGCACCGAAGTTGACGATCGAGGAGACGACGCCGGAGCGGACCTGACCCTTCTGGAGGGTCGTGAGGAACGTCTGGCGGACCTCGGACTGGGTCTGCTCGAGCCAGGCACGGCGGGACAGGACCACGTTGTTGCGGTTCTTGTCCAGCTCGATGATCTTGGCCTCGAGCTCCTTGCCCACGTACGGCTGGAGGTCGCGGACACGACGCATCTCGACGAGCGACGCCGGGAGGAAGCCGCGGAGGCCGATGTCGAGGATGAGACCACCCTTGACGACCTCGATGACGGTACCGGTGACGATGCCGTCCTCTTCCTTGATCTTCTCGATGGTGCCCCAGGCACGCTCGTACTGAGCGCGCTTCTTCGAGAGGATCAGGCGGCCTTCCTTGTCCTCCTTCTGGAGAACCAGGGCCTCGATCTCGTCACCGACCTTCACGACCTCGTTCGGGTCGACGTCGTGCTTGATCGAGAGCTCGCGGCTCGGGATGACGCCTTCGGTCTTGTAACCGATGTCGAGGAGAACCTCGTCCCGGTCAACCTTGACGATGACACCGTCAACGATGTCGCCGTCGTTGAAGTACTTGATCGTCTCGTCGATCGCCGCGAGGAACGCGTCCGCGTCGCCGATGTCGTTGACCGCAACCTGCGGAGTGGTGGCGGTGGTCTCGGTGCTGCTCGTCATGTGGGAAAGGGCTCCGGTACGGACAGTGAGTCGTAGGTACTGCTACGCCGAAAGCCCGTATCGCCTCTGCCTAAGCCGGACAGCCCGGGAAGCGCCAATTCCGTGACCGGAAGGCGCCTCGTGAACCGAGGGGACTAGCAACAGATGCGAGCGCGGCCTGCTAGGTCTGAGGAGCGCAGGCTCGCAGCGCAACTTGTAGCATACGGGGGCAGCAGAGCACGGTCAATGCGCGAAGGCGGACACCACAGGCGGAAAGCCCCATATCCGGCACAACTCGGGTTCACCGAGGCCAGATCGTGTCCGGCGACGTCCGGACACACCGGTGCGGCACCGCGCAGGCCCCCTTGGTACGTACCGCGTACGACGGGGTGAAGGCAAACTACAACGACGGACACGATGAGCCAAGAGATGTACGCCGCCGAACCCGAGGCGACCCGCCGCAGCGCCGGGACCGCCGAGAGCAGCCGGGCCAGCCGGGGCTGGTGGGACCGCAACGCCGACGAGTACCAGAGCGACCACGGCGCCTTCCTCGGCGACGACCGCTTCGTCTGGGGCCCCGAGGGCCTGGACGAGGCGACCGCCGGGCTCCTGGGCCCCGCCGCCGGGCTGAAGGGGCTCGACGTCCTGGAGATCGGCGCCGGCGCGGCCCAGTGCTCCCGCTGGCTGGCCGCGCAGGGCGCCCGCCCCGTCGCCCTGGACCTCTCCCACCGCCAGCTCCAGCACGCCCTGCGCATCGGCGACGACGTCCCGCTGGTCGAGGCGGACGCGGGGCGGCTGCCCTTCCGCGACGCCTCCTTCGACCTGGCCTGCTCCGCCTACGGCGCGGTGCCCTTCGTCGCCGACCCGGTCCAGGTCTTCCGCGAGGTGCGCCGGGTGCTGCGCCCCGGCGGCCGCTGGGTCTTCTCCGTGACGCACCCCGTCCGCTGGGCCTTCCCGGACGAGCCGGGCCCCGAGGGCCTGTCGGTGGCCGCCTCCTACTTCGACCGCACCCCCTACGTCGAGCAGGACGAGCACGGCGACGCGGTCTACGTGGAGCACCACCGCACCCTGGGCGACCGGGTCCGGGACGTGGTCGCGGGCGGCTTCCGGCTGGTGGACCTGGTCGAGCCGGAGTGGCCCGCCTGGAACGACCGGGAGTGGGGCGGCTGGTCCCCGCTGCGCGGCAACCTGATCCCGGGGACCGCGATCTTCGTCTGCGTACGGGACTGAGTCACCGGCCGGTGCGGGGCGCGGGCGGCTCCCGTACGAGACTGGGGACGTGATCCGCACCGACGCCCTCGACCGGCTGCCCGT
This sequence comes from Streptomyces sp. 130, assembly GCF_007096885.1. GTDB lineage: Bacteria > Actinomycetota > Actinomycetes > Streptomycetales > Streptomycetaceae > Streptomyces. The sequence continues at coordinate 111,685 of NZ_VJNO01000009.1, forward strand.
CCGCACCGCCGTCCCCGCGCTCCGGCGGGCGCTCGACGACCACGGGACCGCGGTCCTGTGCGCACCCCCCGGCACCGGCAAGACCACCCTCGTCCCGCTCGCCCTGGCCGGGCTGACCGGCGAGGGCCCGGTGCGCCGGGTCGTCGTCGCCGAGCCGCGCCGGATCGCCGCCCGCGCCGCGGCCCGGCGCATGGCGTGGCTGCTGGGCGAGCGGACCGGGGAGCGCGTCGGGTTCACCGTGCGCGGCGAGCGGGCGGCCGGCCCGGACACCGTCGTCGAGGTCGTCACCACCGGGGTGCTGCTCCAGCGGCTGCAGCGCGACCAGGAGCTGGCCGGGGTGGACGCGGTGATCATCGACGAGTGCCACGAACGCCACCTGGACGCGGACACGGTGGCCGCGTTCCTGCTGGACGTGCGCGCGGCGCTGCGCCCGGACCTGCGGCTGGTGGCGGCGTCCGCGACGACGGACGCGGAGGGCTGGGCGCGGCTGCTCGGGGACGCCCCGGTGATCGGGGCGCGGGGCGTGTCGCATCCGGTGGAGGTGGTGTGGGCCCCGCCGTCCGCGCCGGTCCGGCCGCCGCACGGCACGAGGGTCGATCCGGCGCTGCTGAGCCATGTCGCCTCCGTGGTGCGGCGGGCGCTCGCCGAGCGGGACGGCGACGTGCTGTGCTTCCTGCCCGGCGTCGGCGAGATCGGCCGGGTCGCCGGACAGCTGGCGGACGTCGGGGCCGAAGTGCTCCAGGTCCACGGCCGGGCCCCGGCGGCGGTGCAGGACGCGGTGCTGGCCGGCTCGTCCGGGGGACGCCGGGTGGTCCTGGCGACCTCGGTGGCCGAGTCCTCGCTGACGGTCCCCGGGGTGCGGACCGTGGTCGACTCGGGGCTGGCCCGGGAGCCGCGCACCGATCACGCCCGGGGGCTGAGCGCGCTGACCACCGTGCGGGCCTCGCAGGCGGCGGGCCGGCAGCGCGCGGGCCGGGCGGGGCGCGAGGCACCCGGGACGGTGTACCGCTGCTGGGACCGGGCCGAGGACGGCCGGCTCGCCCGGTATCCCGCCCCGGAGATCAGGGTGGCCGATCTGACGGCGTTCGCCCTCCAGGCGGCCTGCTGGGGCGACCCGGACGCCTCCGGGCTCGCGCTGCTCGACGCCCCGCCGCAGGGGGCGATGGCCGCCGCGCGCGAGGTGCTCGGCGCGGTCGGCGCGGTGGACCCGGACGGCCGGGTCACCGAGCGGGGCGTACGCATGTCCCGGCTCGGGCTGCACCCCCGGCTGGCCCGGGCGCTGCTGGACGGGGCGGCCGAGGTGGGCGGGCGCCGGGCCGCCGAGGTGGTGGCGCTGCTGAGCGAGGAGCCGCCGCGCTCGTACGGGGACGATCTGGCGGTCGCGCTGCGCACCGCGCGCCGGGGCCAGGACGCCTACGCGGGGCGCTGGCGCCAGGAGGTGCGGCGCCTGTCGTCCGCGCTCAAGGGCGACGGGGGCGGCGGCCGGTCCGTCCCGGACGACGCGGCGGTGGGCCTGGTGGCGGCCCTCGCCTTCCCGGAGCGGGTGGCACGGGCGCGGGGCGGCGGGGCGTTCCTGATGGCGTCGGGCACGGGCGCGGAGCCCGGCGAGGGGTCCGGGCTGCGCGGGGCGCCCTGGCTGGCCGTGGCGGTCGCGGACCGGCCCGCGCACGCGGCGTCCGCCCGGGTGCGGCTGGCGGCCGTCATCGACGAGGACACCGCGCTGCTGGCCGCGGGGCCGCTGCGGTGCGCGGGCGAGGAGGTCCGCTGGGACGGCCGGGACGTGGTGGCCCGCCGGGTGGAGCGGCTGGGGGCGGTCGAGCTGGCCGCCCGCCCGCTGGAGCGGCCCGATCCGGCGCTGGTCCGCGACGCCCTGGTGGAGGGGCTTCGACGGGAGGGTGTGGGGCTGCTGCGGTGGAGCCGGGACGCGGGGCAGCTGCGGGAGCGGCTGGCGTTCCTGCACCGGGTGCTGGGCGGGCCGTGGCCGGACGTGTCGGACGGGGCGCTGCTCTCGGACCCCGGGGCCTGGCTGGAGCCGGAGCTGTCGCGGGCGCGGCGGCGCTCCGACCTGGCGGCGGTCGACGCGGGGCAGGCGCTGCGCCGGCTGCTGCCGTGGGCGACGGGCGAGGCGGCCCGCCTGGACGAGCTGGCGCCGGAGCGGATCGAGGTGCCGAGCGGTTCGCGCGTCCGGGTGGATTACGGCGGGGAGCAGCCGGTGCTCGCGGTGAAGCTCCAGGAGCTGTTCGGCCTCCAGGAGACCCCGCGGGTGGCGGGCGTGCCGGTGCTGGCGCACCTGCTGTCCCCCGCCGGGCGGCCGGCCGCGGTGACGGCTGACCTGGCGTCGTTCTGGCGCGACGGCTACCGGGCGGTCCGGGCGGAGCTGCGCGGCCGGTATCCGAAGCACCCGTGGCCCGAGGACCCGGCGGCGGCGGAGGCGACCCGGTTCACGAAGGCGCGGCCGAAGCGGGGGTGAGCGGGGACAGCCCCTCGGCCGGCGGGCGGCGGAGGGGCTGTCCGGGCGGGTCCCCGGTCAGGAGGCGGCGGTGGCCGGGCGCTCCTCGACGGTCAGGTCGATGGTGACCGTGGCGCCGCCCTCGGTGGTGAGGCGCAGCTTGTACGTGCCGGCCGGGCCGTCCGCGTAGAACGTCGGGAGCTTCAGGCTGCCGTCGGCCGCCGTGGTGAGCTCGATGGTGCGGACGGGGTTGCCCGCGTCGTTCGTGCAGTAGGGGCCCTTGTCGTTGACGGCCGGGGTGTCCCCGTCGGTGATCACGGTGGCGGTGACGGCGACCTTGCCCGCGGCCTTGCCCTGGTAGGTGGCGGCGACGGTGATGGGGTCGAAGGTCTCACCGGCGACGGCGGTCAGCTTCGTGGTGCCGGTCCTGGTGATGGCGTCGGCCTGGCGGGCGGTGACGGTCACCTTGAAGGTGGTGGCGACGGAGGTGCCGTCGACGGTGGCCCGCACGGTGAACTCGCCGGTCTTCTCGCCCGCGCGGAGCACCGGCGAGGACACCCTGCCGTCGGCTCCGGTGGCGCGGGTGACCGTCTTGAAGCCGCCGTCGAACGTGGTGTCGGTGTCCCCGACGACGGTGAAGGTGACCTTCGCCTCGGCCACCGTCTTGCCGAGGCCGTCGCGGGCCCGCACCTTGACCCCCGCGCCGAACTTCTCGCCGGCCGTGGCGGTCAGCGTGCCGGTGCCGTCGTTCTGCAGGGCCGCCACGCGCTGCGACGGGGTGGGCGCCGGCGTCGGGGTGTGCGTCGGGGGCTTCGGCTTCGAAGGCTCGGGGCTGGGGTCGGACGGCTGCGTGGGCTCGGTGGAGGTGCCCGGCTGCGGCGTCCCGGACGGCGAGGGCGTCGGGGACGGGCTGCTCGACGGGCCGCCGCCCGGACGGCTGGGGCCCGGACGGCTGGGGCCCGGGTCGCGGCTGGTGGGGCCGGCCGGGAGGACGCCGGTGCCGTCGGGGACCTCGTGCGTGCCCCGGTTGTAGTACGTGAACCAGGAGCGGACCGTACGCAGGTACACGTCGGAGTGGTTGTAGCTGAGGACCGCCCGGTCCAGGTCGGTGGCGGTCGACAGGTCGCGGTCGCCGGCGCAGAGGTAGCGTCCGGCGGCGAGCGCGGCGTCGTAGATGTTGTTGGGGTCCTTGCGGCCGTCGCCGTTGCCGTCCTGGCCCCAGGTCGCCCAGGTGGACGGGATGAACTGCATCGGGCCGACCGCCCGGTCGTGCGTCCGGTCGCCGTCGTAGGCACCGTTGTCGGTGTCCTTGATCAGGGCGAAGCCGTTGCCGTCGAGGGCGGGGCCGAGGATCGGGGAGAGCGTGGTCCCCTGTGCGTCGACCCGGCCGCCGCGGGCCTGGCCGGACTCGACCTTGCCGATCGCGGCGAGCAGCTGCCACGGCAGCCGGCAGGACGGGTCCGTGCCCGCGACGGTCTCCTGGGCCCTCTTGTACGCCGCGAGGACGGAGGCGGGTATCCCGGACTCGGCGCTGCCGGTGACGGGCAGGTTGGCCGAACTGCCGGGCTTGTCCGGGGTGTTCAGCGGCGGCAGGTCCGTGTAGTACGGCGAGTCGCCGGAGACGCCGCCGCCCTGGTCGGCGGGGGTCGTGGCGCCCGCGGACGGGTGCTCGCCGTCCGCCGCGACGAGCGGGGACGGGGCACCGGGGGCCTGCGAGGCCGAGAGCGCCGCCACGGCGACGGCGGCCACGGCCGTGGTGGCCGCTCCTCTGTACAGTCGGCGACCGAATTGCGCTGCCATGAAGTGTGGGCCCTCCCCCTCGTCACGGTCGGCGCTCCCCTGCGCCTGGACTCAGGCGACCCTACGGCACGTCCTCCGGCGCGCACACGGCGGGCGGGCCGGTTCTTACCGCTTTCTCACCTTCCTGAACACGAGTTGTCCACGTGCGGACATTCCCGTGACGAACCCTGCTGCCCCACGGGCCACCCCGTGCCTGCCCCGCCGGGTCACGCATACTGCCCGCATGCCCTTCACGCTCAGCCATGCCGCCGCCGTGCTCCCGGGAATCCGGCGCGACGGCGCCGGCCGTGGCCCGCTGCTCGCCTCGGCCCTGGTCGCCGGGTCGTTCGCCCCCGATCTGACGTACTTCGCGGACTCGGTGGTCCCGGGCGCCATGGAGTTCGGCGAGGTCACCCACGCGGTGTGGGGCGTCGTCACCGTGGACGTGCTGATCACCGCGCTGGCGCTGGGGCTGTGGCTGCTGCTGCGCGACCCGCTGGTGGCGCTGATGCCGCCGCGGTGGCGGAGGCGCGTGCACACCTGGCTGCGGGGCGGCGGGGCCGCGAACGGGCCCGGGCGGCGGGGGCCCGGCGTCCGGGACGCCGCGTGGTTCGCGGCTTCGGCGGTGATCGGGTCCGCCACCCATGTCGTGTGGGACGCCTTCACCCATCACGGCCGGTGGGGTGTGCGGCTGGTGCCCGGGCTCGACGGCAGCGTGGCCGGGTATCCCGTCTTCACGCTCGTCCAGTACGGCACGTCCGCCCCGGCCCTGCTGCTGCTCGCCTGGTTCACGGTGTCGGGGCTGCGGCGGACCGGGGACCGGCCGGTGCCCGCGTCCGTGCCGGTCCTGACCGCGCGGGTGCGGGGCTGGGCGCTCGCCTCGATCGGGCTGTGCGCCGTGCTGGGCACCGCGCACCGGTGCGCCCGCTGGTACGCGTACCACGGGCACGTCGACACGCCGCTGGACATCATCCCGACGGCCTGCTTCGGCGCCGGCGCGGGCCTCGCGGCCGGGCTCCTGCTGTACGCGGCGGCGGTGCGCCTGGCCCCCGCGCGACGAGCGGCGGAGACGGCCGGGGCCCCCGCGGGCCCCGGCCGGAAGCGGTCAGTGCGCCGCTGACTCCCAGTCGTCGCCGACGCCCACGGACACGTCCAGCGGGGCCCGCAGCCGCACGGCCGTCGACATCTCGTGCCGCAGGATGCCCTCGACCCGCTCCCGCTCGCCGTCGGCGATCTCCAGCACGATCTCGTCGTGCACCTGGAGCAGCATCCGCGACTTCAGCTCCGCCTCGGTCAGCGCCCGGTCGACCTGGAGCATGGCGACCTTGACGATGTCCGCGGCGGTGCCCTGGATCGGGGCGTTGAGCGCCATCCGCTCGGCGGTCTCACGGCGCTGGCGGTTGTCGCTGTTCAGGTCGGGGAGATAGCGGCGGCGGCCGAAGATCGTCTCCGTGTACCCGGTGGCCCTGGCCTCCTCCACCACGCGGCGCAGATAGTCGCGGACCCCGCCGAACCGCTCGAAGTAGGTGTCCATCAGGACCCGGGCCTCGCCCGCCTCGATGTTCAGCTGCTGGGAGAGGCCGAAGGCGGAGAGGCCGTACGCCAGGCCGTAGCTCATGGCCTTGATCTTGCGCCGCATCTCCGGGTCGACCGCGGACTTCTCGACGCCGAAGACCTGCGAGGCGACCGTGGTGTGCAGGTCCTCCCCGGAGGTGAACGCCTCGATCAGGCCCGCGTCCTCGGAGAGATGGGCCATCACGCGCAGTTCGATCTGGCTGTAGTCCGCCGTCATCAGCGTCTCGAAACCCTCGCCGACGACGAAGCCGCGGCGGATCGCCCGGCCCTCGTCCGTGCGGACGGGGATGTTCTGCAGATTCGGGTCGGTGGACGACAGACGGCCGGTCGCCGCCACCGTCTGGTTGAACGTGGTGTGGATGCGGCCGTCCGCCGCGATCGACTTCACCAGGCCCTCGACCGTGACCCGCAGCTTCGCCTGCTCGCGGTGGCGGAGCATGAGCACGGGCAGCTCGTGCTCCGTCTGGGCGGCCAGCCAGGCCAGCGCGTCCGCGTCCGTCGTGTAACCGGTCTTGGTCTTCTTGGTCTTCGGCAGACCCAGCTCGCCGAACAGGACCTCCTGCAGCTGCTTGGGCGAACCGAGGTTGAACTCCCGGCCCACCGACGCGTGCGCCTCCTTCACCGCCTGCTGGACGGCCCCGGCGAACTGCTGCTCCATCCCCTCCAGATGGGCCCGGTCCGCCGCGATGCCGTGCCGCTCCAGGCGGGCCAGCAGAATCGACGTCGGGAGCTCCATGTCGTGCAGCAGCCCGGCCGCGCCGACCTCCTTCAGCCGCTCCGTGAACGCGTCACCGAGATCCAGCACCGCGCGGGCCTGCGCCATCAGGGCGTCGGCCTCCGCCCGGTCGTCGGCGCCGAACGCCAGCTGACCGTCGGCCGCGGCGGCCGGAGCCAGCTCCCGGCCCAGATACTCCACGGCCAGCGCGTCCAGCGCGAAGGAGCGCCGGCCGGGCTTCACCAGGTACGCGGCGAGCGCGGTGTCCATCGTGACGCCGTCGAGGTGCCAGCCGTGCTCCGGGAAGACCCGCATCGCGCTCTTCGCGTTGTGCATGACCTTGGGCCGGGCCGGGTCCGCGAGCCAGGCGGCGAACGCCAGCTCGTCGGCCTCGTCCAGCTGCGCCGGGTCCAGCCAGGCGGCGGCCCCGCCGGCGGCGGCGAGCGCGACCTCGGTCACCGCGCCGGCGCCGAGCGACCAGGTGTCGACCGTCATGACGCCGAGCGGCTGCGCGCCGTGCTCCGCCAGCCAGGGGCCGACCTCGCCGGTGCCGAGCACGGCCCCGTCCAGCTCGATCCCGGCGGCGGGCGCGGGCGGCTCGGCCTCCGCCGCGCCCGGGTCGACCGCGAGCAGCCGCTCGCGCAGGCTCGGGTTGCGGATCTCCAGTATGTCGAGGATGCCGGTGACCGCCGTGCGGTCGTACGGAGCGCGCTCCAGCCCCTCCGGGGTCTTCGGCAGCTCCACGTCCCGGACCATCTCGGTCAGCACGCGGTTCATCTTCACCGCGTCCAGGTGGTCGCGGAGATTCTGCCCGGCCACGCCCTTGACCTCGTCGGCCCGCGCGATCAGCTCGTCGAACGAGCCGAACTGGTTGATCCACTTCGCGGCGGTCTTCTCACCGACCTTGGGAATGCTCGGAAGGTTGTCCGACGGGTCACCGCGCAGCGCCGCGAAGTCCGGATACTGCCGGGGGGTGAGCCCGTACTTCTCCACGACCTTCTCCGGGGTGAAGCGGGTCAGCTCGGAGACGCCCTTGGTGGGGTAGAGCACGGTCACGTTGTCCGTGATCAGCTGGAACGAATCCCGGTCACCCGTGACGATCAGGACCTCAAAGCCGGCCGCCTCGGCCTGCGTGGCCAGCGTCGCGATGATGTCGTCCGCCTCGAAGCCCTCGACCGCGAACCGGTCCGCGCGCATCGCGTCCAGCAACTCGCCGATCAGCTCGACCTGGCCCTTGAACTCGTCGGGGGTCTTCGAGCGGTTCGCCTTGTACTCCGGGAACTCCTGCGCCCGCCACGTCTTGCGGGACACGTCGAACGCCACCGCGAAATGCGTCGGCGCCTCGTCACGCAGGGTGTTCGCGAGCATCGACATGAAGCCGTACACCGCGTTCGTCGGCTGGCCCGCCGCCGTCGTGAAATTCTCCGCGGGCAGCGCAAAGAACGCCCGGTACGCCAGGGAGTGCCCGTCCATCAGGAGCAGGCGCGGTCGGTTGTCTGCCGTCTTCTTCGATGCCGTCTCAGCCACACCCCGATCCTGCCACGGCCCACTGACAATCCGGACCGGCCACCGCCCGCGCGGCCTCACCGGGCGCCCGGCCCGCCCCGCGTGCCAGGATCGAGGGACGGAAACACCCCCGGCGGACCCCCGAGGCACCTGACGGGGTCCCGCAGCACACCCGTAGAGGAGCACCATGGCCGGCAAGCCGCCCGCAGGAGACCCCGTCCAGGACGCCCCCCGGGTCGGACCGGCCCAGCACTCCGCCGCCGGTCTGCCCGCCGTCGCCCACAGCCTGCGCGTCGCCCAGCAGCAGATGGGCCTGCGCCGCGCCGCGCAGACCCTCCTCAAGGTCAACCAGAAGGACGGCTTCGACTGCCCCGGCTGCGCCTGGCCCGAGGGCGACAAGCGGCACACCGCCGAATTCTGCGAGAACGGCGTCAAGGCCGTCGCCGAGGAGGCCACGCTCCGCCGGGTCACCCCCGACTTCTTCGCCGCCCACCCCGTCTCCGACCTCGCCGGGCGCAGCGGCTACTGGCTCGGCCAGCAGGGCCGTATCACCCAGCCCGTCTACCTCCCCGAGGGCGCCGACCGCTACGAGGCCGTGACCTGGGAGCGGGCCTTCGAGATCGTCGCCGAGGAGCTGGGCGCCCTCGCCTCCCCCGACGAGGCCGTCTTCTACACCTCCGGGCGCACCAGCAACGAGGCCGCGTTCCTCCTCCAGCTCTTCGCCCGCGAATTCGGCACCAACAACCTCCCCGACTGCTCCAACATGTGCCACGAGTCCTCGGGCTCCGCGCTCACCGAGACGATCGGCGTCGGCAAGGGCTCGGTCTCCCTGGAGGACCTGCACCACGCCGACCTGATCATCATCGCCGGACAGAACCCCGGCACCAACCACCCCCGGATGCTCTCCGCCCTGGAAGCGGCCAAGGCGGCCGGCGCGAAGATCATCTCGGTGAACCCGCTGCCCGAGGCCGGCCTCGAACGCTTCAAGAACCCGCAGACCCCGCACGGCATGCTCAAGGGCACCCCGCTCAACGACCTCTTCCTCCAGATCCGGATCGGCGGCGACCAGGCCCTCTTCCGCCTCCTGAACAAGCTCATCCTGGAGACCGAGGGCGCCGTCGACCGGACGTTCGTCGCCGAACACACCCATGGCTACGAGGAGTTCGCCGCCGCGGCGGCCGACGCGGACTGGGACACGACGCTCGCCGCCACCGGACTCGAACGCGCCGCCATCGAACAGGCCCTCGCCATGGTCCTGGCCTCCCGGCGCACCGTCGTCTGCTGGGCCATGGGCCTCACCCAGCACAAGCACTCCGTGCCGACCATCCGCGAGATCGTCAACTTCCTCCTGCTGCGCGGCAACATCGGCCGCCCCGGCGCCGGCGTCTGCCCCGTGCGGGGCCACTCCAACGTCCAGGGCGACCGCACCATGGGCATCTTCGAACGCCCGGCGCCCGCCTTCCTCGACGCCCTCGACCAGGAGTTCGGCATCACCTCGCCGCGCCACCACGGCTACGACGTGGTCCGCGCGATCCGCGCCCTGCGCGACGGCGACGCCAAGGCCTTCTTCGCGATGGGCGGCAACTTCGTCGCCGCCACCCCCGACACCGACGTCACCGAGGCAGCCATGCGCAACGCCCGCCTCACCGTCCACGTCTCCACCAAGCTCAACCGCTCCCACGCCGTCACCGGCGCCCGCGCGCTGATCCTGCCCACCCTCGGCCGCACCGACAGGGACGTCCAGGCGGGCGGCAAGCAGTTCGTGACCGTCGAGGACTCCATGAGCAAGGTCCACGCCTCGCGCGGCAACCTCACCCCCGCGAGCCCCCACCTGCTCTCCGAGCCCGCCATCGTCGCCCGCCTCGCCCGCGCCGTCCTCGGAGCCGAATCCGCCACGCCCTGGGAGGAGTTCGAGAGGGACTACGCGACCATCCGGGACCGCATCTCCCGGGTCGTCCCCGGCTTCGAGAACTTCAACGCGCGCATCGCCCACCCCGGCGGCTTCACCCTTCCGCACGGCCCCCGCGACTCCCGCCGCTTCCCCACCGCCACCGGGAAGGCCAACTTCACCGCCGCACCCGTCGAATTCCCCGAACTCCCCGAGGGCCGGCTGCTGCTCCAGACCCTGCGCTCCCACGACCAGTACAACACCACCATCTACGGCCTGGACGACCGCTACCGGGGCATCAGGGGAGGCCGCCGCGTCGTCCTCGTACACCCCGAGGACGCGGCGGCGCTCGGCCTCACCGACGGGTCCTACACCGACCTCGTCAGCGAGTGGAAGGACGGCGTGGAGCGCCGCGCCCCGGGCTTCCGGGTCGTCCACTACCCCACCGCCCGGGGCTGCGCCGCCGCGTACTACCCGGAGACCAACGTGCTGGTCCCCCTGGACTCCACCGCCGACACCAGCAACACCCCCGCCTCCAAGTCCGTCGTGGTGCGCTTCGAGCCCGCACGCTAAGCGACCGCTCAGCCGTCTGATAAGAACGACGCGGACGAGCACCACACAGAGACGAAAGGCGGACCCATGGGCGAGCACACCGCACCCACGTTCCCCCAGGAGATCATCGACGAGTACGCCGCACTCGGCGTCGACCTGCCCGCCCTCTTCTCCGCCGGCCACCTCGGCGAACGCATGGGCGTCCGGATCACCGAGGCCTCCGCCGAGCGCGTCGTCGGCACCATGCCGGTCGAGGGCAACACCCAGCCCTACGGACTCCTGCACGGCGGCGCCTCCGCCGTCCTCGCCGAGACCCTGGGCTCCGTCGGGTCGATGCTGCACGGCGGCCCGTCCAAGCTCGCCGTCGGCGTCGACCTCAACTGCACCCATCACCGAGGGGTGCGAAGCGGCCTCGTCACCGGCACCGCCACCCCCGTACACCGGGGGCGCACCACCGCCACGTACGAGATCGCCATCACCGACGAACACGGCAAGCGGGTCTGCACCGCGCGCCTCACCTGCCTGCTGCGCGACGCCCCCGCACCCGAGGCCGCCTGACCCCGCACCACCGCACCACCACCCCTGCCCGGCCGTGACCAAAACGGCCGGGCAGCGGCATTTCCGGGCACAACCGCCGCCCCCTGCAAGGAAATTGCACAGCTCACGGCCCCAACCCCCTTGACCCCGCGCCCCGTTCCATGGCCCACTCAGCTGCCACACCCATCCACCCCCACCGCCACACCGCGTCGCCGCACCCCCGCCGCCGTAACGCTAAGTAATCAACGCCCGAGGCGGAGCAGCCCCTCCGCGACTCGGCCAGCCCGGCCCGACAGCCACCGGGCCCTCCGCCATGCCCCCGCACCCCCGCACCGGCCCCCTTCGGGCGACAGCAGCAAGATCGCCCCAAGCCCCTTAGCAGAGCTGCGTGTTCTCACATTGCGGTCACTTCACGGTCCGGTAAAAAGCCGTACATGTCCGCCCAGCCACCTCAAGCCTTGCTCAAGGGCATAACAAGACAGTCACATCCTTGGCCGGCAGCACTCCCGACCCCCACCACTGCCCTTAGAGTCACGGCCAGTCACCGCGCCGCCGGGCGCGTCTGCAAGCACGGCCCTGTACCAATCCAGTACGGCCCGGCGAACGACACGGCACCTCAAGCAGAGGAGGCCGCGCCAGGGAAAGGACCTTTCGTGCGACACCGTTCTTTGCTCATCCTCACCACAGTGCTCACCACAGGTGCGCTGACGCTCACCGCCTGCGGGTCGCGCGACGACGACAACAAGAGCGACGGCGGCAGCGGCGGCTCCAACACCACCGTCGTCATCGGCGTCGACGCACCCCTCACCGGTGACCTCTCCGCCCTCGGCCTCGGCATCAAGAACTCCGCCGACCTCGCCGCCAAGACGGCGAACAAGGAGAAGACCGTCCCCGGCATCACCTTCGAGGTCCAGCCGCTCGACGACCAGGCCCAGCCCTCCGTCGGCCAGCAGAACGCCACGAAGTTCATCGACAACAAGAAGGTCCTCGGCGTCGTCGGCCCGCTGAACTCCGGCGTCTCCCAGTCGATGCAGAAGCCGCTCAACGACGCCGGCCTCACCCAGGTCTCCCCCGCCAACACCGGCACCGAGCTGACCCAGGGCGACAACTGGAAGACCGGCGACAAGAAGCGCCCCTTCAAGACCTACTTCCGCACCGCCACCACCGACCAGATCCAGGGCGCCTTCGCCGCGAAGTACCTCTACAACAACGCGAAGATCAAGCAGGTCTACCTCATCGACGACCAGAAGCCCTACGGCGCCGGTCTCGCGGCATCCTTCAAGGCCACCTACACCGGACTCGGCGGCAAGATCGTCGGCTCCGACCACGTCAACCCCGACGACCGCGACTTCAACGCCGTCGTCACCAAGGTCAAGAGCTCCGGCGCCAAGGCCGTCTACTACGGCGGTGAGTACCCCGCCGGCGCCCCCCTCAGCCAGCAGCTCAAGGCCCGCGTCCAGATCCCCCTCATGGGCGGCGACGGCATGTACAGCGCCGACTTCATCAAGCTCAACAAGAAGGCCCAGGGCGACATCGCGACCTCCGTCGGCAAGCCCGTCGAGGAGCTCGACTCCGCCAAGGACTTCATCGAGGCCTACAAGACCGCCGGCTACAAGGACGCCTACGAGGCCTACGGGGGCGGCACCTACGACGCCACCTGGTCCATCATCGAGGCCGTCAAGCTCGTCGTCGCCGAGAACGACGGCAAGCTCCCCGACGACGCCCGCGCCAAGGTGCTCGACGCCATGAGCAAGGTCAAGTTCGACGGCGTCACCGGCCCGGTCTCCTTCGACCAGTACGGCGACACCACCAACACCATGATGACCGCCTACCAGGTCGACGGCGGCAAGTGGGTCTCCAGGCTCAGCGAGGCCTACAAGCCGTAACCGCCCCGGGCACGCCCCGACCCCGACCCCAGACCGCGCGGGAGCGCTACGAGCACTCCCGCGCGGTGCCATATCCGAACCACTCCACGGAGGCCCTGCGGTGCACGAACTGCCGCAACAGCTGGCCAATGGACTCATCCTCGGCGCGATGTACGGACTCATCGCGATCGGCTACACGATGGTCTACGGAATCATCCAGCTCATCAACTTCGCCCACGGCGAGATCTTCATGATCGGAGGCTTCGGAGCTCTCACCGTCTACCTCTGGATGCCGGCCGGCTCCAACCTCCTCGCCATCCTCCCCCTCATGATCATCGGCGGCGTCATATGCTCCGTCGCCGTCAGCGCCGCCGCCGAACGCTTCGCCTACCGGCCGCTGCGCAACGCCCCCCGGCTCGCCCCGCTGATCACCGCGATCGGACTCTCCCTCGCCCTCCAGCAAGCCATCTGGAAGTGGTACCCCGACGCCACCAAGGACCGCCCCTTCCCCCAGTTCAAGGGCGAAGCCTTCGGCCTCTTCGGCGCCCACATCCAGCGCAGCGACCTCTTCGTCCTGATCGCCGCCCCCGTCTGCATGGTCGCCCTCGGGCTCTTCGTCTCCAAGACCCGCGCCGGCCGCGGCATGCAGGCCACCTCGCAGGACCCGGACACCGCCAAGCTCATGGGCATCAACACCGACCGCATCATCGTCATGGCCTTCGCCATCGGTGCCGCGTTCGCCGCCGTCGCCGCCGTCGCCTACGGGCTCAAGAACGGCCAGGTCGGCTTCCACATGGGCTTCATCATGGGCCTCAAAGCCTTCACCGCCGCCGTCCTCGGCGGCATCGGCAACATCTACGGCGCCATGGTCGGCGGAGTCGTCCTCGGCGTCGCCGAATCCCTCGCCACCGGCTACATGAGCCACGTACCCGGCATGGACCTCTTCGGCGGCGGCGCCTGGAAGGACGTATGGGCCTTCGTCCTCCTCATCGTCGTCCTGCTGCTGCGGCCCCAGGGCCTGCTCGGCGAACGCGTCGCGGACAGGGCGTGATACGGATGACCACCGCACTCCTCCCCGTCCCCGCCCCCGCCGCCCGCGCCGCCACCCTGGCCGGCGCCGCCGCCGCCCTCGCCGGCACCCTGCTCCCCTGGACCTGGACCTCCGAATTCCCCGGCGACCTCACCGTCACCGGCTACCCCGGCGGTCTCCAGGTCCTCACCCTCACCGGCGCGATCCTCACCCTGCTCTTCGCCCTCACCGGCTACGGCATCCCCGGACTGCGCTGGCTCACCCCCGCAGGCACCAACAGCCCCGTCCGCCTCCTGGCCCTCGCCACCTTCGGCACCACCGGCTACGCCATGGGCGCCATCTCCTACGAGCTCGGCGGCGTCGTCAACCTCGAACCGGGAGCCTGGGTCAGCGGCATCGGCGCGCTCGTCGCCGTCATCGCCTCCCTCGCCCTTCCCTACGACGTCCCGGTTTCCGCCGACGACCCCGCGCCGAACGCCTGGCAGCGCTTCCGCCACAGCCTCACCGCGCCCTCGGCACCCCGCGCCAAAAAGGCCCTCCCCGCCTGGGCCGAGATCGTCATCATCGCGGTCTCCTTCGGGCTCGCGCTGTACGTCTTCACCTACGGGATCGACATCCCCACCGAGGACTCCGAACAGTTCATCGGCTTCCTCATCACCGCGGGCTTCACCTTCACCGCACTCGCACGGGCCGGCCTCATCGCCCGCGTCACCGCGCTGACCGCCAAGCACCGCAACGTCACCCTGGCGGCCGCCCTCGTCGCGGCGCTCTGCTTCCCCTTCACCCAGGACACCGCGGAATACGCCCTCATCGGCGTCAACATCCTCATCTTCGCCACCGTCGCCCTGGGCCTCAACGTCGTCGTCGGCCTCGCCGGCCTCCTCGACCTCGGATACGTCGCCTTCCTCGGCGTCGGCGCCTACACCGCCGCCCTGGTCTCCGGCGCCCCGCTCTCCGCGATCGGCGTCAAATTCCCCTTCTGGGCCGCCGTCCTCACCGGAGCCGTCGTCTCCATGATCTTCGGCGTCCTGATCGGCGCCCCCACCCTGCGCCTCCGAGGCGACTACCTGGCCATCGTCACCCTCGGCTTCGGTGAGATCTTCCGCGTCACCGTGAACAACCTCAACGGCAACAGCGGCCCCGACCTCACCAACGGCTCCCAGGGCATCCCCAGCATCCCCGACCTCAACCTCTTCGGGATCGACTTCGCCCTCAGCCACGACATCGGCCCCTTCACCCTCAGCAGGCCGGCCAACTACTACCTGCTGATGCTCGTCTTCACCGCCGTCGTCGTCCTCGTCTTCCGCCGCTCCGGGGAATCCCGCATCGGCCGCGCCTGGGTCGCCATCCGCGAGGACGAGACCGCCGCCACCGCCATGGGCATCAACGCCTTCCGGCTCAAGCTCCTCGCCTTCGCCCTCGGCGCCACGCTCGCCGGCCTCGCCGGCACCGTACAGGCACACGTCAACTACACCGTGACGCCGGAGCAGTACCAGTTCGCCGGCTCCGTACCCCCGAACTCCGCGTTCCTCCTCGCCGCCGTCATCCTCGGCGGCATGGGAACCCTCAGCGGACCCTTCGTCGGCGCCGCACTGCTCTACCTCATCCCGGCCAAGCTCCAGTTCATGCAGGACTACCAGCTCTTCCTCTTCGGAATCGCCCTCGTCCTCCTGATGCGCTTCCGGCCCGAGGGCCTGGTCGCCGACCGCAGGAAACAGCTCGAATTCCACGAGACCGACCAGCTCGACGTGCCCACACCCCGGAAGTCCGACGAGACGGACGCCGGCATCGCCAAGGCGGGGGCGTAACACCATGACCACCACCAAGACCGCCACCACGACGACCGTCCTGGACGCCAGCGGGGTCACCATGCGCTTCGGCGGCCTCACCGCCGTCCGCGACGTCGACCTCCAGGTCAACACCGGCGAGATCGTCGGCCTCATCGGCCCCAACGGCGCCGGCAAGACCACCTTCTTCAACTGCCTCACCGGCCTCTACGTCCCCACCGAGGGCAAGGTCAGCTACCAGGGCACCGTCCTGCCGCCCAAGCCCCACCTCGTCACCAAGGCAGGCATCGCCCGCACCTTCCAGAACATCCGGCTCTTCGCCAACATGACCGTCCTGGAGAACGTCCTCGTCGGACGCCACACCAGGACCAAGGAAGGGCTCTGGTCCGCCCTGCTCCACCTGCCCGGCTACCGGGCCGCGGAGAACTCCAGCCGCGAACGCGCCATGGAACTCCTGGAGTTCATCGGCCTCCAGAACAAGGCCGACCACCTCGCGCGCAACCTCCCCTACGGAGACCAGCGCAAACTGGAGATCGCCCGCGCCCTCGCCAGCGACCCCGGACTCCTCCTCCTGGACGAGCCCACCGCCGGCATGAACCCCCAGGAGACCCGCGTCACCGAAGAGCTCATCTTCGCGATCCGGGACCAGGGCATCGCCGTCCTCGTCATCGAGCACGACATGCGCTTCATCTTCAACCTCTGCGACCGCGTCGCCTGCCTCGTCCAGGGCGAGAAGCTCGTCGAAGGCACCGCGTCCGAGGTCCAGAGCGACGAACGCGTCATCGCCGCCTACCTCGGCACCCCCTTCGAAGGCGCCCCCGGCGCGGACGAGGTCGCCGAGGTGGAAGCGGCCGAGGCCCACACGAACACCGAAGAGACGGAAACGGAAGAGGAGGGCAACCGATGACCGCACTGCTGGAGGTCGAGGACCTCCGCGTCGCCTACGGCAAGATCGAAGCCGTCAAGGGCATCTCGTTCACCGTCGAGGCCGGCCAGGTGGTCACCCTCATCGGCACCAACGGCGCCGGCAAGACCACCACCCTGCGCACCCTTTCCGGGCTGCTCAAACCCCTCGCCGGGCGCATCCTCTTCGAGGGCAGACCGCTCACCAACATCCCCGCGCACAAGATCGTCTCCCTGGGCCTCGCCCACTCCCCCGAGGGCCGCCACATCTTCCCCCGGCTGACGATCACGGAGAACCTGCTCCTCGGCGCCTACCTCCGCAACGACAAGGCGGGCATCGAGAAGGACGTCCAGCGCGCCTACGACCTCTTCCCCATCCTCGGGGAACGCCGGAAGCAGGCCGCCGGAACGCTCTCCGGCGGCGAGCAGCAGATGCTCGCCATGGGCAGGGCGCTGATGTCCCAGCCCAAGCTGCTCATGCTCGACGAGCCCTCCATGGGCCTCTCGCCGATCATGATGCAGAAGATCATGGAGACCATCGTCGAACTCCGCGCCTCCGGCACGACGATCCTCCTGGTCGAGCAGAACGCCCAGGCCGCGCTGTCGCTGGCCGACCGGGGCCACGTCATGGAGATCGGCAAGATCGTCCTCTCCGGCACCGGGGCGGACCTCCTCCACGACGAGTCCGTCCGCAAGGCGTACCTGGGCGAGGACTGAGCGCTTACGGATACGAGGAAGGCCCGCGCCACTGCCGGCGCGGGCCTTCCTCGTTGTCGCTACGGGGCCTACTCGGCAGCCTTCTTCTTCTCCTCGGCGTCCGCGATCAGGGCCTCGGCGAGCTGCTGCATCGACAGCCGGCGGTCCATGGAGGTCTTCTGAATCCACCGGAACGCCTCCGGCTCGGACAGCCCGTAGTCCGTCTGCAGGATGCTCTTCGCCCGGTCCACCAGCTTCCGCGTCTCCAGCCGCTGGGCGAGGTCGGCGACCTCGTTCTCCAGCGCCTTCAGCTCGGAGAAACGGGATACGGCCATCTCGATCGCCGGGACGACGTCGCTCTTGCTGAACGGCTTCACGAGGTACGCCATCGCCCCGGCGTCCCGGGCCCGCTCCACGAGGTCGCGCTGCGAGAAGGCGGTGAGCATGAGGACCGGCGCGATGGACTCCTCGGCGATCTTCTCGGCGGCGGAGATCCCGTCGAGGACCGGCATCTTCACGTCCAGGATGACCAGGTCCGGCTTGTGCTCCCGCGCCAGCTCGACGGCCTGCTGCCCGTCCCCGGCCTCGCCGACGACGGAGTAGCCCTCTTCTTCGAGCATCTCTTTGAGGTCGAGGCGGATGAGTGCCTCGTCCTCGGCGATGACGACGCGGGTCGTCAGCGGCGGAACGTGCGACTTGTCGTCATCGGCGACGGGCTGGGGCGACTCGGGGGTGGTCACGGGGCTCCTTGGTCCAGGGCAGGGACTGCTGCCCTGAGCCTACCCAGCTACGGTATGGTGGTCGCGCAGTGGGTCGAAGGGCACCTTCGATTCTGCCAGCCCCGGTAGCCCAATTGGCAGCAGGCGATGGATTCAAAACCCATACAGTGTCGGTTCGAGTCCGACCCGGGGCACTTTTCCTTCGATTCAAAGGCCGCAGGGAAACGGCACTGATCCACACCATCGTGTGGTTGCACCATTGTTTCCCCTCCGAAGCACCACACCCCGCCCAGGCTCGGCAGTGTGTACGACCTGGAAACACGTAAGCACGCGCTTGCCCTCCTCGATCAGGGCCTCAGCCAGAACTCCGTGAGCAAGCAGACCGGCATCTCGCGGGCTGCGATTCGCTCCTGGCTCACGCGCGTCGAGCCACTGCCGCGCAGCCTGGGGCACACCGAATGCTCCCGCTGCGCACCCGTACCGTACCCGCCCAGTGACCCTGCCAACTACTCATACCTGCTGGGCCTGTACCTAGGCGACGGCTGTATCAGCGCGCACTCCCGAGGCCTCGGCTACTACTTGCGTATTGTCTGCGCCGATGCATGGCCGGGTCTCATTGAAGAATGCCGCAACGCTATCGCCGCCATCCATCCGTCCAGCGCCGCCTATCTCGTCCAGAAGCAAGGGTGTGTCGCAGTGACCAGTTACAGCAGGCACTGGCCCTGCTGGTTTCCTCAGCACGGCCCTGGCAAGAAGCACCACCGCGAAATCGCCCTTGCCGCCTGGCAGCAGGACATCGTGGACGCACACCCTTGGGAGTTCGTCCGAGGGCTGATCCATTCCGACGGATGCCGCATCACCAATTGGGCCACCCGGGTCGTCGCAGGCGAACGCAAGCGGTACGAATACCCCCGGTACTTCTTCAGCAACAAGTCGGACGACATCCGCAAGCTCTTCAGCGACACACTCACCGCCGTAGGCGTCGAGTGGACCACGCTCGCCCGGGGCAGCGACCCGTTCAACATCTCCGTCGCCCGACGGGCGTCCGTAGCCCTCATGGACGCTCACGTCGGGCCGAAACACTGAGCCGCCCTACTTCGGGCTGTCGTCCTCGCCGATGTGGTGCACCCGGACCAGATTCGTGGAGCCCGCGACACCCGGCGGGGAGCCGGCCGTGATGACCACGACGTCGCCCTTCTGGCAGCGGCCGATCTTCAGCAGCTCCTCGTCCACCTGGGCCACCATCGCGTCCGTGGAGTCCACGTGCGGGCCCAGGAACGTTTCGACGCCCCAGGTCAGGTTCAGCTGCGAGCGCGTGGCCGGGTCCGGGGTGAAGGCCAGCAGGGGGATGGGGCTGCGGTAGCGCGACAGGCGCTTCACCGTGTCGCCGCTCTGGGTGAAGGCGACCAGGAACTTCGCGCCGAGGAAGTCGCCCATCTCCGCCGCCGCGCGGGCCACCGCGCCGCCCTGGGTGCGGGGCTTGTTGCGCTCCGTCAGCGGCGGGAGCCCCTTCGCGAGGATGTCCTCCTCGGCCGCCTCCACGATGCGGGACATCGTGCGGACCGTCTCGATCGCGTGCTTGCCGACGCTCGTCTCACCGGACAGCATCACCGCGTCCGTGCCGTCGATGACCGCGTTCGCGACGTCGGACGCCTCGGCGCGGGTGGGCCGGGAGTTGTCGATCATCGAGTCGAGCATCTGCGTCGCGACGATGACCGGCTTCGCGTTGCGCTTGGCGAGCTTGATCGCGCGCTTCTGGACGATCGGGACCTGCTCCAGCGGCATCTCGACGCCCAGGTCGCCGCGGGCGACCATGATGCCGTCGAAGGCGGCGACGATGTCCTCGATGTTCTCGACGGCCTGCGGCTTCTCGACCTTGGCGATGACGGGGAGGCGGCGGCCCTCCTCGTCCATGACGCGGTGGACGTCCTCGATGTCCCGGCCGCTGCGGACGAAGGAGAGGGCGATGATGTCGGCGCCCGTGCGGATGGCCCAGCGCAGGTCCTCGATGTCCTTCTCGGACAGCGCGGGGACGGATACGGCGACGCCGGGGAGGTTGAGGCCCTTGTGGTCGGAGACCATGCCGCCCTCGATCACGGTGGTCCGGACGCGGGGGCCGTCGACCTCGGTGACCTCCAGGGTGACGCGGCCGTCGTCGATCAGGATGCGCTCACCTGGGGTGACGTCGGCGGCGAGGCCGCCGTAGGTCGTACCGCAGCCGTTGCGGTCGCCCTCCATCGGCTCGACGGTGATGGTGAAGTCGTCGCCGCGTTCAAGGAGTACGGGGCCTTCACGGAAGCGTCCGAGGCGGATCTTCGGGCCTTGAAGGTCGGCGAGGATGCCGACGCTGCGGTGTGCCTCGTCGGACGCTTTGCGTACGCGGTGATACCGCTCCTCGTGTTCGGCGTAGCTGCCGTGGCTGAGGTTGAGGCGGGCGATGTCCATTCCCGCTTCGACGAGGGCCTTGATCTGGTCGTACGAGTCGGTCGCGGGTCCCAGGGTGCAAACGATTTTGGCTCGGCGCATGGTTCGAGCCTAGACCTTACCTATGGGTAGGTAATTGGCTGTGAATGACTGCTCAACAACCTTCGCATGAAGGGTTGTTGACAAGTGTTGAATTGTGCGGCGGCGTGCTCGGATGAGCACGCGCCACCGTCCGCGCAGGGGGAATTCAGAGTTTCGGCGGGGTCATCGTGAAGCGGGCGTTCACCTGCGCGTACACGGTCTGCCGCTGGGGTTCGAGGTCGATGGGGGGCGGCGGCGGGGCGCCCGCTCCGGCGGGGGCGGGCAGCGCGCCTCCGTAGCCGCCGGTCCTGGCATACGCGACGGGGGCGGCGTTCTCCGCGCCTATGTCGGCGAGTTCGACCAGGGCGGCGAGCTCCGCGCCGAGTGCTCCGGCGTATTCGCGGGCGCGCTGGACGGCTTCGCGGACGGCCTGGCGGCGGGCCTCGCCGTGGGCGGGCGAGGTGGGGCGCAGGGCCCACCAGGGCCCGCTGACCTGGGTCATGTCGAGGTCGCCGACGTGGGTGACGAATTCGCCGAGTGCGGTGAAGTCGCTCAGGACGGCGGTGATGTAGACGCGGCCGTGGTAGGCGCGGATCTTCTCGTCCCGGCCCCGTTGGACGAGTTCGGGGTGGATGGAGAGGGCGCCGGTCTCGATCTTCTCGACGGCGTCGCCGTAGCCGCGGGCGAGTTCGAGGACGGTGGCGTTGCGGCGGGTGAGGTCTTCGAGGGCGGCGCGGCGGTCCTTGCCGCGGGCGGTGACGGTGATGGAGAGGCGGGCGATCTCGGGGTCGACCTCCAGGCGGGCTTCGCCGCGGACGGCGAGGCGGGGCTGGTCAGGGGTGCCGTAGGGCTGGGCGGTGTCGGTCATGGGTCCACTGTGGCATCCGGGTGTGACAGTGGGGGTGTTGACGGCCGGACGGCTTCCGGTCGGTGTGTGGTCATGGAACGGAAACCTGGCGGGGGTGTTGCCGGGGGTGGGGCGCGGGTGATTATCTACGCGCGTTGTCGGACGGCGTACGACAAGAACTTCGCACCGAGTGCACCGATATGTGGGAGACGAGAGATGCCGCTGAACCGAAGGACGTTCCTGGGGACATCGGCCGCGGCCGGCGCGGGTGCGGTGGTGGCGGGCGGCGCCGCGTCGCCCGCGCTGGCGCACGGGCGTGGGCAGGGTCAGGGTCACGGGCGTTCGCAGAAGCGGTACTCGTTCACCGTGATGGGGACGACGGACCTGCACGGGAACGTCTTCAACTGGGACTACTTCACGGACGCCGAGTTCGACGACAAGGACCACAACGACGTGGGCCTGGCGAAGATCTCGACGCTGGTGGAGCAGGTGCGGCGGGAGAAGGGCCGCCAGAACACGCTGATGATCGACGCGGGTGACACGATCCAGGGCACGCAGCTCTCGTACTACTACGCGAAGATCGACCCGATCACGGCGAAGCGCGGTCCGGTGCACCCGATGGCGCAGGCGATGAACGCGATCGGCTATGACGCGGCGGCGCTGGGGAACCACGAGTTCAACTACGGGATTCCGGTGCTGCGGAAGTTCGAGGAGCAGTGCGATTTCCCGCTGCTCGGGGCGAACGCGCTGGATGCGAAGACGTTGCGGCCGGCGTTCGCGCCGTATGTGATCAAGAAGCTGCGGACGCCGCACGGGCGGGATGTGCGGGTGGGGATCCTGGGTCTGACCAACCCGGGGATCGCGATCTGGGACAAGGCGAACGTGAGCGGGAAGATGGTGTTCCCGGGTCTTGAGGAGCAGGCGGCGAAGTACGTGCCGCGGTTGCGTTCGATGGGTGCGGACGTGGTGATCGTGTCGGCGCACTCGGGGAACAGCGGGACGTCGTCGTACGGCGACCAGATCCCGTACGTGGAGAACGCGGCGGGTCTGGTGGCGGAGCAGGTGCCGGGGATCGACGCGATCCTGGTGGGTCACGCGCACCTGGAGATTCCCGAGTACTTCGTGGAGAACAAGGAGACCGGGAAGAAGGTCGTGCTCTCGGAGCCGTTGAAGTGGGGGCAGCGGCTGACGCTGTTCGACTTCGAGGTGGTGTGGGAGAAGGGCCGCTGGGTGGTCGAGAAGGCCGGTTCGCGGGTGTTGAACTCGAACACGGTGGTGGAGGACCGGAGGATCACGAAGCTGCTGGCGGACGAGCACGAGAAGGTCGTGGCGTACGTCAATCAGGTGATCGGGACGTCGGCGGCGGAGATGTCCACGGCGGAGGCGGCGTGGAAGGACGAGCCGATCATCGATCTGATCAACGTCGTCCAGGCGGAGACGGTGAAGGCGGCGTTGGCGGGCGGGGAGTACGCGGAGCTGCCGGTGCTGTCGCAGGCGTCGTGCTTCTCGCGTACGGCGCGGATTCCGGCGGGCGATGTGACGATCAAGGACGCGGCGGGTCTGTATCCGTTCGAGAACACGCTGGAGGCGCGTCTGGTGACGGGTGCGCAGATTCTGGACTACCTGGAGTTCTCGGCGAAGTACTACGTGCGGACTGCGGCGGGTGCTCCGGTGGACCCGGAGAAGCTGACGAATGCGGACGGCACTCCGGACTACAACTACGACGCGGTGTCGGGGCTGACGTATGACATCGACATCGCGAAGCCGGTGGGTTCGCGGATCGTGGGTCTGTCGTTCGAGGGGAAGCCGATCGACCCGGAGGCGCGGTTCGTGCTGGCGGTGAACAACTACCGGGCGAGCGGCGGCGGCAACTTCCCGCACGTCCCGGCGGCGAAGCAGCTGTGGGCGAATTCGGAGGAGATCCGGAACACGATCATCGCCTGGGTGCAGGCGAAGGGTTCGGTGGATGGTGCTCAGTTCGCTTCGGTGGACTGGCGGCTGACGCGGGACGGCGTGCCGGTGTTCTAGGTGCGTGGTTGGTGAGGGCGGTCGTTCCGCCTCCCCCTTTTCCGGGGAGGTGGGGCGGCCGCCCTTTTCCGGGTCAGGGGCGGGTGAGGGGGACGAGGGTGGGTTGCTGGGTGGGGATGGCGGGCTGGGTGAGGCCGAAGGTGGTGAAGGCGGTGCGCTTGGGGAGGGGGTAGGGGGTGGTGCCGGTGAGGTCGTTGAGGATGGTGGCGCTGCGCCAGGCGGCGAGGCCGAGGTCGGGGGCGCCGACGCCGTGGGTGTGGCGTTCGGCGTTCTGTACGTAGATGTGGCCGGTGATGGCGGGGCCGAGGTCGAGGCGGTGGTGGGCGTCGACGCGGGGGCGGCCGGCGGTGTCCCGGCGGAGGTGGGGGGCGAGGTGGTGGAGGAGGGTGTCGAGGGGGCGTTCGCGGTAGCCGGTGGCGAGGACGACGGCGTCGGGGGTGAGGCGGGTGCGGGTGGATTGCTGGGTGTGTGCGAGGTGGAGTTCGACGCGGGTGTTGGCGACGCGTCCGGCGGTGCGGACGGTGACGCCGGGGGTGAGGGTGGCGTCGGGCCAGCCGCCGTGGAGGGTGCGTCGGTAGAGCTCGTCGTGGATGGCGGCGATGGTGTCGTGGTCGATGCCTTTGTGGAGTTGCCACTGCTGGGGGACGAGGGTGTCGCGGACGGTTTCGGGGAGGGCGTGGAAGTAGCGGGTGTAGTCGGGGGTGAAGTGTTCGAGGCCGAGTTTGGAGTACTCCATGGGCGCGAAGGCGGGGGTGCGGGCGAGCCAGTGGAGTCCTTCGCTTCCGGTGGGGCGGGCGCGGAGGAGGTCGAGGAAGATCTCGGCGCCGGACTGTCCTGAGCCGATGACCGTGATGTGGCGGGCCGTCAGGAGGCGGTCGCGGTGGTGGAGGTAGTCGGCGGAGTGGATGACGGGGGCGGTGCCGGTGTCGGTGTCGGTGAGGGGTTTGAGGGGGTCGGGGATGTGGGGTTCGGTGCCGATGCCGAGGGCGATGTGGCGGGTGTGGGTGCGGCCGAGTGACTCGGCTTCGCCGTGGGCGTCGAGTTGGGTGTGGTCGATGTCGAAGCGGGCGGTCTGGGGGTCCCAGCGGATGGCGTCGACCTGGTGGCCGAAGTGGAGGCCGGGGAGCCGGGTGCTGACCCAGCGGCAGTAGGCGTCGTATTCGGCGCGGTGGATGTGGAAGCGCTCGGCGAAGTAGAAGGGGTAGAGGCGGTCCTGGGTGCGTTGGTAGTTGAGGAAGCTCCAGGGGCTGGTGGGGTCGGCGAGGGTGACGAGGTCGGCGAGGAAGGGGACTTGGAGGGTGGCGCCGTCGATGAGGAGTCCCGGGTGCCAGTGGAAGGCGGGGCGCTGTTCGTAGAAGGCGGTGGTGAGGGGGGTGGGGAGGCCGTGGGCGAGGGCGGCGAGGGAGAGGTTGAAGGGGCCGATGCCGATGCCGACGAGGTCGTGCGTGCGGTGGGGGTCGGGGACGGGCGGGGCGGCGGTCATCGGAGGGTGCTGCCTTCCTTGAGTTCGGCGGTGAGGCGGGTGACGAGGGTGAGGAGGCGGTGGAGGTCGTCGGGGGGGGTGGGGGGGTTGAGGAGGGTGGCCTTGAGCCAGAGGCGGCCGTGGGGGTGGGTGCGGCCGAGTACGGCGTGGCCGCGGGTGAGGAGGGTGCGGCGGACCGTGGCGACGGTGTGGTCGTCGGCGTCGGTGGGGCGGAAGAGGACGGTGCTGATGGTGGGGCGGTCGTGGAGGTGGAGGCCGGGGGTGCGGGTGACGAGGTCGGCGAGGGTGTGGGCGGCGGCGCAGGTGCGGTCGACGAGGTCGGCGAGTCCGGCGCGGCCGAGGGCCCGGAGGGTGACGGCGATCTTGAGTGCGTCGGGGCGGCGGGTGGTGCGCAGGGAGCGGCCGAGGAGGTCGGGGAGGCCGGCTTCGGTGTCGTCGTCGGCGTTGAGGTAGGGGGCCTGGTGGTGGAGGGCGTGGAGGTGGTGGCGGTCGGGGACGGCGAGGATGCCGGCGGAGGCGGGGTGCCAGCCGAGTTTGTGGAGGTCGAGGGCGACGCTGTCGGCGCGGTCGAGTCCTTGGAGGAGGGGGCGGTGGGTGGGGCTGAAGAGGAGGGGGCCGCCGTAGGCGGCGTCGATGTGGAGTTCGGCGCCGTGGCGGGCGCAGAGGTCGGCGATGTCGGTGAGGGGGGCGATCTGGCCGGTGTCGGGGGGGCCGGCGGTGGCGGTGACGAGGAGGGGGCCCTGTGCGCGGTGGCGGGCGAGGGTCTCGTGGAGTGCGGGGATGTCGATGGTGCCGTTCGGGGCGGGCACGGTGAGGGGTTCGGGGAGGCCGAGGAGCCAGGCGGCGCGGGTGATGCTGGGGTGGGCGTGGGCGCCGGTGATGGGCTGGACGGGGCCGTGGCGTTCGCGGGCGAGGAGGAGTCCGAGTTGGTTGGCCTCGGTGCCGCCGGTGGTGATGAGGGCGTCGGGTGCGGGGTGGTGGGGGTAGATCTCGGCGGCGAGTGCGGCGGTGGTGTCGGCTTCGTGGGTGGAGGCGGCGGGGGCCTGGTCCCAGGAGTCCATGGAGGGGTTGAGGGCGGAGGCGGCGAGGTCGGCGGCTGCGGCGAGGGCGAGGGGCGGGGTGTGGAGGTGGGCGGCGCAGAGGGGTTCGGCGGGGTCGGCGGCGCCTTCGGTGAGGGCTTGGACGAGGGTGGTGAGGGCGTGGTGGGCGCCGGTGCCCCGGTCGGGGATGAGGGGGGTGAGGGCGGTGCGGGTGCGGGCGGTGACGGTGTCGGGTCCGCCTGCGGGGAGGGGGCCGTCGCGGCGTCGGGCGCCTTCGGCGAGGGCGGTGAGGACGGTGTCGAGGAGGGGGCGCAGGGCGTCGGGTCCGGTGGTGGTCCCGGCGAGGGGCGGTACGGGCAGGGGGCGGGTGGTCCTTCGGGCGCGCGTGGTCGGGGCTGCGGGCATGGTCATGGGTGTGCGTGCCAGCTTGTCCGGGTTTCGGGCGGCGCGGCCGGGTTGCCGGGCGATCTGAACTCGAAAGGGTGGTGGGGTGCGGGTGGGGGCGCGTTGCCGGGGGTGGGGTGGTATGGGTGTGCCCGGCGCGCTCCTCGCGGTGAGGGGCGGGCCGGGCACGGGTGGTGCGGGTGGGGTCAGTTGGCGGAGCGTACGTTCAGGGCGCGGCGCAGGTCGTCGATCTGGTCGATGAGCTTGCGGCGGAGGGCGGGGATGAGGGCCGGGTCGTCGAGGGCTTCCTCGCCGGCGCGGAGGCTTTCGGGGTCGACGGCGTGGGCGGGGAAGGCGTAGCGTCCGGCGGCTTCGGCGATGGCGGGGCCGCGGCGGGCGGCGAGTTGGGCGGCCTCGGGGTAGAAGCGGGGCACGTATGCGCGTACGAGGTCGGTCTGTTCGGGTTGCCAGAAGCCCTGGGCGGTGGCGGTGAAGAGGTAGTTGGAGAGGCTGTCGTCGTGGAACATCGCGTCCCAGGCGGCGGCCTTGGCCTCGGGGGTGGGCAGGGCGGCGCGGCAGCGGGCGGCGCCTTCCTGGCCGGTGGCGCTGGGGTCGTCCTCCAGGGCGGCGTCGATGGCTGCCTCGTCGGTGGCGCCGAGGACGGCGAGGCGGGTGAGGATGCGCCAGCGCAGTTCGGGGTCGAGTTCGGGTCCGCCGGGGACGGTGTCGTCGGCGAGCCAGCCCTGGATGGTGTCGGGCTGGGTGGCGGCGTCGATGAGGTGGCGTACGGCGGTGAGGCGCAGGCCGGGGTGGGTGCCGTCCTCGGTGCGGCGGATGAGGTCGCGGCAGAGGGCGGTGAGGGTGGCGAGGGCGGCGGGCCGGTCCTCGGGGGCGGTGTAGCGGCCGGCGACCTGGGTGTCGGCGAAGGCGAGGACGCCCTGGAGGAGGGCGAGGTCGGTTTCGTGGGGGAGGTGGGCGCGGGCGGCTTCGAGGTAGGTGCTGGGGGCGAGTTCGCCGTCGCGGACCATGTCGCGGGCGGCGTTCCAGACGACGGCGCGGGTGAGGGCGTCGGGGACGCCGGAGAGGCTGTCCAGGACGGTGTTCCAGGAGTGCGGGTCGAGCCGGATCTTGGCGTAGGTGAGGTCTTCGTCGTTGAGGACGACGAGGGCGGGGCGGCGTCCGGGGCGGGTGACGGGGGCTTCCTCGGGGATGCCGGCGTCGAAGCGTTCGCGCAGGACGAGGGGGGGGGGGCCGTGCTGGGGGTCGATGCTGTGGGCGTAGGCGCCGACGCTGAGGCGGTGGGGGCGGGTGCCCTGGTGGTCGATGGTGAGTGACCAGGTGGTGTCGGTCTCGGTGGTGTGTGCGGTGAGGGTGTCGACACCGGTGGTGCGGAGCCACTGGTCGGCCCAGGCGTGGACGTCGCGGTCGGTGGCGGAGGCGAGGTTGTCGATGAAGTCGGCGAGGGTGGCGTTGCCGAACTTGTGGCGGGCGAAGTGGGTGTTGATGCCGGCGAGGAAGTCCTTCTCGCCGAGCCAGGCGACGAGCTGGCGCAGCGCGGAGGCGCCCTTGGCGTAGGAGATGCCGTCGAAGTTGAGGAGGGCCGATGCGGTGTCGGGGACGTCGGCGGGGTCGGGGGCGACGGCGTGGGTGGAGGGGCGCTGGTCGGCGTCGTATCCCCAGCCCTTGCGGGCGACGCCGAAGTCGACCCAGGTGTCGGTGAACCGCGTTGCTTCGGCGAGGGTCTGGTAGCCCATGTACTCGGCGAAGGACTCGTTGAGCCAGATGTCGTCCCACCAGGTGAGGGTGACGAGGTCGCCGAACCACATGTGGGCCATCTCGTGGGCGATGACCATGCCGCGGGTCTGGCGTTCGGTGTCGGTGACGGCGGAGCGGTAGACGAATTCGTCGCGGAAGGTGACGAGTCCGGGGTTCTCCATGGCGCCGGCGTTGAATTCGGGGACGAACGCCTGGTCGTAGGAGTCGAAGGGGTACGGCTCGGTGAACTTCTCCTGGAACCGGTCGAAGCAGGCCCGGGTGATGTCGAGGATCTCGTCGGCGTCGGCGTCGAGGTGGGGGGCGAGGGAGCGGCGGCAGTGGATGCCGAAGGGGAGTCCGGCGTGCTCGGTGGTCACGGAGTGCCAGGGGCCCGCGGCGACGGCGACGAAGTAGGTGGAGAGCGGCGGGGTGGGGGCCAGGGTCCAGCGGCCGTCGCCGGTGTGCTCGGCGATGCCGTTGCCGAGGACGGTCCAGCCTTCGGGGGCGGTGACGGTGAGGGCGAAGACCGCCTTGAGGTCGGGCTGGTCGAAGGCGGCGAAGACGCGCTGGACGTCCTCCATGAAGAGCTGGGTGTAGACGTACGTCTCGTTGTCGCTGGGGTCGGTGAAGCGGTGCATGCCCTCGCCGGTGCGGGAGTAGCGCATGGCGGCGTCGACGCGGATCTCGTGGGGGCCTTCGGTGAGCCCGGTGAGGGGGTACCGGTTCTCGGTGAGGTGTGCGGGGTCCAGCGGCTGCCCGTCGAGGCTGATCGAGCGCAGGGTGGCGGGCCTGAGCTCGATGAAGGTGTCACCGGCCGTGCGGGCGGTGAACTCGATCACGGTGCGGGAGTCGAAGGTCTCCTCCCCCGCGGTGAGATCGAGTTCGATCGTGTATCGCTGTACGTCGAGGATCTGGGCTCGGGCCTGCGCTTCATCGCGCGTCAGTACGGACATGGGGACATGCTGCCGTATCGGCCGGGCGGCGCGCAGGCGGGTTCCCCAGGGGCGGAAGCGGGCGGAAGCGGGGCGGCGGCGGGCCCGGAGGCGGCCGGGCCGGGCCCGCCGGACGGGCGCTCAGCGCTCTTCGGCCGGCTCCGCGTCGTGCGCGGACTCCTCCGCGATGCGCTCGTGGTGGCGGATGACCTCCGCGACGATGAAGTTGAGCAGCTTCTCGGCGAAGGCCGGGTCGAGGTGGGCGCTCTCCGCGAGCTCGCGGAGGCGGGCGATCTGGCGGGCCTCGCGGGCCGGGTCGGCCGGGGGGAGCTGGTGGGCGGCCTTGAGGTGGCCGACCTGCTGGGTGCACTTGAAGCGTTCGGCCAGCATGTGGACGACGGCGGCGTCGATGTTGTCGATGCTCTGGCGCAGCCGGTCGAGTTCGACGCGTACGGAGGCGTCGATGTCGTTCGTGGTCATGGGCAGCGAGCTTACGGGGCTACGAGGAGATCGTCGGCGGCTGTTCGGGGTCCGGGACGCGGTCGCTCCAGCCTCCCGGGACCGCGCGGCCCTGCTGTTCGCGGAAGCGGACCGGGGCGATGCCGACGCGGCGGGCGAACAGGCGGGAGAAGTAGGCCGGGTCGTCGTAGCCGACGCGGCGGGCGACGGCCGCGACCGGCAGGTCGCTCGTGGCGAGGAGCTCCTTGGCGCGGCCGAGCCGGAGGGTGAGGAGGTAGTCCTTGGGGCTGCGTCCGGTGCCCCGGCGCACCGCCGTCCGCAGTTGCGCGGAGGTCATCCCGTGGCGGGCGGCGTGCTCGGCGACCGACAGCGGCTGGAAGGCGTCCCGGGCGAGCGCCCGGAGCACCGGGTCGCCGCCGGGGCCGAGGCCGGCGCGGGCCCGGCGCAGGGCGACGAGGAGTTCGTGCACGGCGGCCCCGGTCTCGGCCTCCAGGAGCGGGTTGCCGCGCCGGGCGGCCCGGACCATCCGGCCGATCGCGGCGCGCGGGGCGGCGGTGTCGGAGAGGGGGACCAGGGGGCGGTCGGGTTCGATGTAGCCGAGTTCGGTGTACGTGGCGGTGGCGGGCCCGGTGAAGTCGACGAAGCTCTCGTCCCAGCCGGTCGCGGGGTCGGCGCCGTAGTGGTGCGGGGTGCCGGGGGTCAGCCAGAGGAGGCTGGGCGCGGTGACGGGGACCCGCCGTCCGTCCGGCCCGGCGAACCAGCCGCTGCCCGAGTGGACGAGGACGGCCACGTGGTGGTCCAGGGTGCGCGGCCCGACGGCGGGCAGGGTGCCGTGCTGGAGGCCGACGCCGAGGCAGACGAGACCGAGGCGGTGGTGGAGCGGGCTGGGCGTGAAGAAGCGCATCCAGGTGTGGTACATGGGCTCCCTCTCTCCCGGTCGGGGCGACGCGCGTCCAAACAGCCGAGATCTTTGTCCATGGACCGGCCGCACGCCAGGGGTGAGGCTGGACCGAGACATTCCGCGCTTCGGGAGAACGGGCACCATGGCTGACTTCACTGTCGGGGACGACGGCTTCGCGATCGACGGGAAGCCGGTACGGCTGCTGTCCGGGGCCCTGCACTACTTCCGGGTGCACGAGGGGCAGTGGGACCACCGGCTCGCGATGCTGCGGGCGATGGGCCTGAACTGTGTGGAGACGTACGTCCCGTGGAACCTCCACGAGCCCCGGCCCGGCCGCTTCCGGGACGTCGGGGCGCTGGGGCGGTTCCTGGACGCGGCGCACCGGGCCGGCCTGTGGGCGATCGTGCGCCCGGGGCCGTACATCTGCGCGGAGTGGGAGAACGGCGGGCTGCCCGTGTGGGTGACCGGGCGGTTCGGGCGGCGGGTGCGGACCCGTGACGAGGGGTATCTCGACGCGGTCCGGGCCTGGTTCGCCGAGCTGCTGCCGCAGGTCGCGGAGCGGCAGGCCGGCCGGGGCGGCCCGGTGATCATGGTGCAGGCGGAGAACGAGTACGGGAGTTACGGCACCGACGCGGTCCATCTGCGCCGGGTGGTGGAGCTGCTGCGCGCGTACGGGGTGAGCGTGCCGCTGTTCACCTCGGACGGGCCGGAGGACCACATGCTGACCGGCGGTTCGGTGCCGGGGCTGCTCGCCACCGCCAACTTCGGCTCGGGCGCCCGCGAGGCGTTCCGGGTGCTGCGCCGCCACCGGGCGTCGGGTCCGCTGATGTGCATGGAGTTCTGGTGCGGCTGGTTCGAGCACTGGGGTGCGCCGCCGGTGGTCCGCGATCCGGCGCGGGCGGCCGGTGCGCTGGCGGAGATCCTGGAGTGCGGGGCGTCGGTGAACGTCTACATGGCGCACGGCGGTACGAACTTCGCCGGCTGGGCGGGCGCGAACCGTTCCGGCCCGCTCCAGGACGAGGAGTTGCTGGCGACGGTGACGTCGTACGACTACGACGCGCCGGTGGACGAGTACGGGCGGGCCACGGAGAAGTTCCGGCTGTTCCGGCAGGTTCTCGCCGGGTACGCGGAGGCGCCGCTGCCCCCGCTGCCCCCCGAGCCGGTCGGGCCGGCCGTCCCGGTGCGGGCGGAGCTGACCGAATGGGCGCCGCTGGACACGGTGCTGGAGGCGCTGGGCGACGAGGAGGCGGCGGAGTCCGGGGTGCCGCCGACGTT
This sequence comes from Streptomyces sp. 130, assembly GCF_007096885.1. Lineage (GTDB taxonomy): Bacteria > Actinomycetota > Actinomycetes > Streptomycetales > Streptomycetaceae > Streptomyces. Next base: position 143,295 of record NZ_VJNO01000009.1, read on the forward strand.
CGAGGAGCTGGGGGTGGACCGCGGCCTGGTCCGCTACCGGGTCGCCGTGCCGGGGCCGCGCCGCCCGTACCCGCTGGAGGTCCGGGGGCTGCGGGACCGGGCGGTGGTGTACGTGGACGGGGTGCGCCGGGGCGTCCTGAGCGAGGGGGCCTGCGCGCTGGAGGAGCCGGTGGCCGGGCCGGCCGAGGTGGAGCTGTGGGTGGAGTCGCTGGGCCGGGTCAATTACGGGCCGCGCCTGGGCGAGCCGAAGGGCATCACGGGGGGCGTGCTGCACGAGCGCCAGTATCTGCACGGGGTGCGGGCGCGGGCGCTGCGGCTGGACGCGTTCGAGGAGCCGGGCGCGGTGGCGGGTGTGCCGTTCGCGCCGGTCGGCGGGGAGGGCGGGCCGGGCCTGTACCGGGGCACGTTCGGGCCGGTGGCCGGGGCGGACCACGCGGGGCTCGAACTGCCGGGCTGGACGCGGGGGTTCGTCTGGGTGAACGGCTTCTGTCTGGGCCGGTACTGGTCGGCGGGCCCGCAGCACACGCTGTATGTGCCGGGTCCGGTGCTGCGGGACGGGGTCAACGAGGTGTGGGTGCTGGAGACGGAGGGCGCGGGCGCGCCGTTCGTCCGGCTGGGCCCGGGGCTGCCGGTCCGGACCGGCGGCTGACAACCCCGGGGCTCCCTCCCCCGTCTACAGGGGTGAGGAGTCGGGCCGGGAGCGAGGAGCGGGGGTACGGAGATGCCGGACAGCCCTCGACGCAGCCCGGTCGAGCACGGGTTCCCGCATCTGGAGACGGTCCGCTCGGCGATCACCGCGCTGTACCGGAGGCTGTCGGCCGACGGCGTCCGGCGTTTCGCGACGAGTCTCGCCCCGGCCGAGGCCGCGTTCACCGACGCGGACGATCTGCACCTGGGCGCGCAGCGGGTGGCGCGGGCGATGGTGCGCCACTACCGGCTGCCGGACGCCCGGGTGATCGTGGCGTTCCGGTCGATGGAGCACGCGGGGACCGTGGAACTCGCGGCGGGGCCGGAGTACTTCGTGGAGCTGAACGACCGCTTCCGCACCCATCGCCGGGACATCGGCGCGGCCTTGTCGCACGAGGTCGCGCATGTGCTGCTGCACCGGCTGGGTCTGGAGTTCCCCGGCACGCGCGACAACGAGATCCTGACGGACACGGCGGCGGCGTACCTCGGGGCGGGGTGGCTGCTGCTGGACGCGTTCCGCGAGGACGCGACGTCCAGCCAGAAGCTGGGGTATCTGACCCCGGAGGAGTTCGGGTACGTGCTGGCCGAGCGGGCGCTGGTGTTCGGCGAGGACCCTTCGCCGTGGTTCACCAGTCCGCAGGCGTACACCGCGTACACGGAGGGCCGGGCGCGGGCGCTGCGGGATGCGGCGCGGGCGCCGCTGACGGCCGCGGGGTGGGCGGGGCGGCGGCGCTACGCCCGGGATCGGCGGTCGGTGTCGGGCGGGCCCGGGAGGTCGTACGCCTTCGAGGCGGCGGCGGACGGGTTGCGGGTGGCGTTCCCGTGCCCCGTCTGCCACCAGTGGAACCGGGTGGCGGTGCGGGGGCGGGTGCGGGTGCGGTGCGCGCTGTGCCGCGCGGTGCTGGATTGCACGACGTGACCGGTCATCGTCCCGGGGGCGCCCGAGGGGCGAGATCAAGCCCCTCCGGCGATTGAGGAGCGGGGGTCCCGGGGCCGCGCCCCCGGAAGTGTTACGCGGCGCGGCGGCTGCGCTGTGCGGTGCCCCTGGAGGCACCGGCCCCCCGGCCCCGGCCCCGGCCCCGGCTGCCCGAGCGCGTGCCCGTGCCCGCCGGCCGCGTACGCGGCTTGGGCTGGGCCGGCTGGGGGGTCTCTATGACCACCGCGACTCCGGACGGTTCGCGGGCGCCCGTGATGCGGGTCAGTTCCTCGTCGCTGGAGCGGATGCTGGTGGTGCGCGGGGCGATGCCCGCGTCGCGCATCAGGCGGGTCATGTCGCGCTTCTCGTCGGGCAGGACCAGGGTGACGACGCTGCCGGACTCCCCGGCGCGGGCGGTGCGCCCGCCTCGGTGGAGGTAGTCCTTGTGGTCGGTGGGCGGGTCCACGTTGACGACCAGGTCGAGGTCGTCGACATGGATGCCCCGGGCCGCCACGTTCGTCGCGACGAGGGCCGTGACCTGGCCGTTCTTGAACTGGTCCAGGGTGCGGTTGCGCTGCGGCTGCGAGCGTCCGCCGTGCAGGGCCGCGGCGCGTACCCCGCTGGCGAGGAGCCGCTTGGCGAAACGGTCCGCCGCGCGCTTGGTGTCCACGAACATGATCACGCGCCCCTCGCGGGCGGCGATCCGCGTCGCGACGGCCTTCTTGTCGGTCTCGTCCAGGACGTGGAGGACGTGGTGTTCCATGGTGGTGACCGCACCGGCGGACGGGTCGACCGAGTGCACGACGGGGTCGGTGAGGAACATCTTGACCAGGCGGTCGATGTTCTTGTCCAGGGTCGCCGAGAACAGCATCCGCTGGCCGTCCGCCTCGACCTGCTTGAGCAGGGCGGTGACCTGGGGCATGAAGCCCATGTCGGCCATCTGGTCGGCCTCGTCCAGGACGGTGACCGCGACCTGGTCCAGGCGGCAGTCGCCGCGCTCGATGAGGTCCTTGAGCCGGCCCGGGGTGGCGACCAGCACCTCGGCGCCGCGCCGCAGCGTGGCGGACTGCCGGGTGATCGACATGCCGCCGACCACGGTGGCCAGGCGCAGGTTGACGGAGGTGGCGTAGGGGGTCAGCGCGTCGGTGACCTGCTGGGCGAGCTCGCGGGTCGGGACGAGGACGAGGGCGAGGGGCGCCTTCGGTTCGGCGCGGCGGCCGGCGGTGCGGGCCAGGAGCGCGAGGCCGAAGGCCAGGGTCTTGCCGGAGCCGGTGCGGCCCCGGCCGAGGATGTCGCGGCCGGCCAGCGAGTTGGGCAGCGTGGCGCCCTGGATCGGGAACGGCTCGGTCACGCCCTGCGCGGCAAGGGTCTTCAGCAGGGCTGCGGGCATGTCCAGCTCGGCGAACGCCTCGACGGCGGGCAGTGCGGGGGTGATGGTCTCGGGCAGCGCGAATTCGCCCTGCGGCGGCGTGGCCCTGCGACGGGACGACGCCTTTCCGGTTCCCTTGCCGGAACCCTGTGCGGTTGCCTGTGCCCGGTCCGTGCCGCGTGCCCGGGAGGGGCGGTTGCGGGCGGGACGGTCCTGGCGTTCGGAGCGGGTCATATCGGGATTGTCCTCCTGGGACAGCACGAGCCGGGGCCCGCACCATGACGGTGCGGGCCCCGGCTGCGAGGTACGCGTCCGGCGGAAATTAGGCCGGGACGATGTTCTCCGCCTGCGGGCCCTTCTGGCCCTGCGTGACGTCGAAGCTGACCTTCTGGCCCTCGATGAGCTCGCGGAAGCCCTGGGCGTTGATGTTGGAGTAGTGGGCGAAGACGTCGGCGCCGCCGCCGTCCTGCTCGATGAAGCCGAAGCCCTTTTCAGAGTTGAACCACTTCACGGTTCCAGTAGCCATGTCGTTCTCCTAAGGAGGTGCAGTGCCGGAAATTCGCACTTTACGAATTCCAAGTCGCCGCATTGAGCCCCATCCGGAGAAAGCCGGAAAACAATAAAGCGCCTGACGAAGCATTCCCGTCAGGCGCACATAAAGTTCATGGGTACCAAAACTGCAACACGTCCACCGTAGCACGTGCCGCCGCCGGATGTCGGGAGGCGGCCGGATCAGGCGTCGTTGCCCCTGCGGACGGTGCGCGGCGGGAGGCCGGGGCGCCAGGTGGTGACGACGAGCGTGTCGCCGTTCTCCAGGCCCACCCGCACCACCTCGGTGGGCTCGACGCGGAACAGGTGGAAGGGCTCGGGCGGGGTGCGCTCCTCGGTGAAGCGGGCGAGGACGGCGGGGTCGGTCACCTCGACGGCGCGCCCGGAGATCCGGACGTCCCCGTCGGTCATCTCGGCGTCGGGCCCGGGGTTGGCGTGCACGCAGAAGCGGGGGTCGCGGCGCAGGTCGAGGGCCTTGCGGGAGTTCGGCATCATGCCGAGGTGCGGTTCGTCCGCCCAGAAGTCCACCTCCAGGCCGGTGAGCCGGGGCGATCCGTCCTTGCGGAGGGTGGCGAGGACGTGGTGCCTGTACAGGGCGAACCGTTGCCGCACGGTGTCGGCGAAGTCGGGTTCGGCGGTGCGGAAGTCGGTCCAGGTGATCGTGGTCATGAGGTCATGGAACCGGGGAATCCCGTCATCTTCTGTCCGGTTTTCCGGCGGATCCGTTCCGGTCCACCCGTTCGGGTGCCCTCCGTGGGTGCGGAGCCCGGGTCGGGGCCGCCGTCGCGGGTTCGCTATCTTGATCGCCGCCGACCCCCCACCGGCCCCCCGATCCCGTACAGACGAAGGAGCCGGCCATGGAGGCCGCCGCGACCAGGTGCTACCGCCATCCCTCGTACGAGACGTATGTGAGCTGCGTCCGCTGCGAGCGGTTCATCTGTCCCGACTGCATGCGTGAGGCGGCGGTCGGCCACCAGTGCGTGGAGTGCGTGAAGGAGGGGCAGCGCTCGGTGCGGCAGGCGCGGACCGCGTTCGGCGGGACGGTGTCGCGGACCGCGGTGCCGGTCGTCACGTACGCGCTGATCGCCCTCAATGTGCTGGCGTACCTCGCGGAGCTGATACGCCCCGGGACGGTCGGCCGGTTCGCGATGACGGGGGCCGGGCTGACCGACGCGGACGGCGGGCGGTATGTCTACGTCGACGGCGGCTACCCCGGGTTCGACGTGGTCGGCGTGGTGGACGGCGAGTGGTACCGGCTGCTGACCGGGGCCTTCCTCCATCTGCCGCCGGACGGCTCGTCGTTCGGTTCGCTGCCGTTCGGGGCGCTGCACATCGTGTTCAACATGTACGCCCTGTGGAATCTCGGCCGGGTCGTCGAGGAGCAGCTGGGCCGGGTCCGTTTCCTCGCCCTGTATCTGCTGTCCGCGCTGGGCGGTTCGGTGCTGGTGTATCTGGTCTCGCCGGCGGACGAGGTGGTGGGCGCCTCGGGTGCGGTCTTCGGCCTGGCAGCCGCGTTCTACGTCATCAGCCGCCGCCTGGGCCGGGACATGCGGGCGGTCAACAGCTTCCTGGCCGGGTTCCTGGTGTGGATGCTGCTCTCGGCGGCCTTCACCTCGTGGGAGAGCCACCTGGGCGGGCTGCTGACCGGTGCGGCGGTGACCGTCGTGTACGCGTACGCCCCCGCCGGGCGCCGTACGGCGGTGCAGGCGGCCGGGTGCGTGGTGCTGGCGGCGGTGCTGGTGCTGCTGGTGGTCCTCAAGACGTCGGCGCTGACCGGCTGAACGGGGCCGGGGCGCCCCGGTCTGACACGATGACCGGCATGCGGAACGATCACTTCACGGAGCGCTCGCGTGCCCTGGTGCGGCGGCTGCATCCCCTGGACTGGCTGGCCGGAGGGCTGCTCCTGGCCGGGGTGATCGCGGCGGCGACCGGGCTGCTGCCCGCCGGTCCGGCCGAGGACCAGCTGCGGCGGATCGGGCCGCTGCTGGCGTTCCTGGCGACGGTGATCGTGCTGGCGGAGCTGGCGGGCCGGGCCCAGGTCTTCGACGTGGTCGCGGCGTGGGTGGCGCGGGCCGGGCGGGGGCGGTATCCGCTGCTGTTCGGGCTGTGCGTGGCCTTCGCCTCGCTGACCACGATCACCCTGAACCTGGACACCACGGCCGTGCTGCTCACTCCGGTGATGCTGGCGCTGGCCGGGCGGGTGGGCATCGCGGCGGTGCCGCTGGCGATGACGACGGTGTGGCTGGCCAACACGGCGAGCCTGCTGCTGCCCGTATCGAATCTGACCAATCTGCTGGCGGCGGACCGGGTGGCGCTGTCCCCGGCCGGTCTGGCCGGGGTGATGTGGCTGCCGCAGCTGGCCGCGATCGGGACGACCGCCGGGTGCCTGTGGGTGTTCTACTGGCGCCGGGGGCGGCGGGGCGCCGGCACGTACACCCCGCCGCCGGTGCCGTCGCCCGGGGACCGGGTGCTGCTGTGGGTGTGCTCGGTGGCGTGTGCCGGGTTCCTGCTGGCGATCCTGGCGGTGGACGTGCCGCTGTGGTCGGCGTCGCTGGTGGCGATGGTGGTCGTGGTGGCGGCGTACGCGGTGCGGCGGCGCGAGGAGCTGCGGCTCTCGCTGGTCCCGTGGCGGCTGCTGGTCCTGGTGCCGGGGATGTTCCTGGTGGTGGAGACGGTCAACGCGCACGGGCTGCACGAGGTGCTGGTGCGGGCGCTCGGCTCGGACGACGGCCTCGGGGGCATGCTGCGTACGGCCGGGGTGGGCGCGGGGCTCGCCAACGTGCTGAACAACCTTCCGGCGTACGTGGCGGGCGAGGCGGTCGTCCCGGCGGGCAACCACCATCAGCTGCTGGCCCTGCTGATCGGGGTGAACGCGGGTCCGCTGGTCACCCCGTGGGGGTCGCTGGCGACGCTGCTGTGGTTCGAGCGGTGCCGGTTCCAGGGGACGCGCATCGGTGTCCGGCGCTTCGCGCTGACCGGCCTGGTCCTCGCGGTGGCGGCGACGGCGGCGGCGACCTGCGCGCTGGCGCTGACCGCCTGAGCGTCCGGCGCCGCCCGCCCCCGGACGCGCCACGGCGCCTGCCGAGTTCGTCCGGTCGGGGACGGGCAGGCGCCGCGTTCAGTTCCGCACGCCGTTGTGCGGGACGTCTTGTGTGCCGTGTCAGACCGTCAGGGCACGGTCCGTCGGGCGGATCGGGGCCGGCAGGGCGCTGGCTCCGGTCAGGAAGCGGTCCACACCGCGTGCCGCGGAGCGGCCCTCGGCGATGGCCCACACGATGAGGGACTGGCCGCGGCCCGCGTCACCGGCGACGAAGACGCCGTCGACGTTGGTCGCGTAGTCCTGGTCGCGGGCGATGTTGCCGCGCTCGTCGAGCTCCAGACCGAACTGCTGGACCAGGCCGTTGGCCTGGTCGGTGCCGGTGAAGCCCATCGCGAGCGTGACCAGCTGCGCGGGGATGACCCGCTCGGTGCCGGGCTTCTGCTCCAGCTTACCGTCCTTGAACTCCACCTCGACCAGGTGGAGGGCCTGGACGTTGCCGTTCTCGTCGCCCTCGAAGTGGGTGGTCGAGACGGAGTAGACGCGCTCGCCGCCCTCCTCGTGCGCGGAGGTGACCTTGTAGAGCATGGGGAAGGGCGGCCAGGGCTGGTTGGCGTTCCGCTCGTCGCCCGGCCGGGGCATGATCTCCAGCTGGGTGACCGACAGGGCGCCCTGGCGGTGCGCGGTGCCGACGCAGTCGGCGCCGGTGTCACCGCCGCCGATGACGACGACGTGCTTGCCCTCGGCGCTGATCGGGGAGACCGTCAGGTCGCCCTCCTGCACCTTGTTGGCGAGCGGCAGGTACTCCATCGCGAAGTGGACGCCGTTCAGCTCCCGGCCCGGGACGGGCAGGTCGCGCGAGACGGTGGCACCGGCGGCGATGACCACGGCGTCGTAGCGGCGGCGCAGCTTCGCGGCGTCGATGTCCCTGCCGATCTCGATCTCGGTGCGGAACTTGGTGCCCTCCGCGCGCATCTGCTCGATGCGGCGGTTGATGTGCGACTTCTCCATCTTGAACTCGGGGATGCCGTACCGGAGGAGGCCCCCGATGCGGTCCGCGCGCTCGTAGACGGCGACCGTGTGGCCGGCCCGGGTCAGCTGCTGGGCGGCGGCGAGACCGGCCGGGCCGGAACCGATGACGGCGACGGTCTTGCCGGACAGGCGCTCCGGGGGCCTGGGGGTCACGTCGCCGTTGCCCCACGCCTTGTCGATGATCGAGACCTCGACGTTCTTGATGGTGACGGCCGGCTGGTTGATGCCGAGCACGCACGCCGACTCGCAGGGCGCCGGGCACAGCCGCCCGGTGAACTCCGGGAAGTTGTTCGTGGCGTGCAGCCGCTCGGAGGCGGCGGCCCAGTCCTCGCGGTAGGCGTAGTCGTTCCACTCGGGGATGAGGTTTCCGAGCGGGCAGCCGTTGTGGCAGAACGGGATGCCGCAGTCCATGCAGCGGCCGGCCTGCTTGCTGACGATCGGGAGCAGCGAGCCGGGAACGTAGACCTCGTTCCAGTCCTTGACGCGCTCGCCGACCGGGCGGGTCTGCGCGACCTCGCGGCCGGTGGTCAGGAAGCCCTTGGGGTCAGCCATTGGTCGCCGCCTCCATCATCTTCTCGGTGGTCTCCTGCTCGGAGAGACCGGCGAGCTCAGCGGCGTCCTTGGCGGCGAGCACTGCCTTGTAGGTGGACGGGATGATCTTGCTGAAGCGGGCCACGGCGGTGTCCCACTCGGCGAGGAGCTTCTCGGCGACGGTGGAGCCGGTCTCCTCCTGGTGGCGGCGCACGACGTCGTGCAGCCACTGCCGGTCGGTGTCGGTCAGCTCCTCGATCGCGCCGAGGTTGCCGGCGTTGACGTTGTCGCGGTTGAGGTCGACCACGTAGGCGATGCCGCCGGACATGCCGGCCGCGAAGTTGCGCCCGGTCTCGCCGAGGACCACGGCGTGGCCGCCGGTCATGTACTCGCAGCCGTGGTCGCCCACGCCCTCGGAGACGACGGTGGCGCCGGAGTTGCGGACGCAGAACCGCTCGCCGGTGCGGCCGCGGAGGAAGAGTTCGCCGCCGGTGGCGCCGTAGGCGATGGTGTTGCCCGCGATGGTGGAGTACTCGGCGAGGTGGTCGGCGCCGCGGTCGGGGCGGACGACGACGCGCCCGCCGGACAGGCCCTTGCCGACGTAGTCGTTGGCGTCGCCCTCCAGGCGCAGCGTGATGCCGCTGGGCAGGAAGGCGCCGAAGGACTGGCCCGCGGAGCCGGTGAAGGTGATGTCGATGGTGTCCTGGGGCAGGCCCGCACCGCCGAACTTCTTCGTGACCTCGTGGCCGAGCATGGTGCCGACGGTCCGGTTGATGTTGCGGATCGCGATCTGCGCGCGGACCGGCTGGGCGGCCTCGGGGCTGTCGGCCTTGAGGGCGTCGGCGGCGAGCTTGATCAGCTCGTTGTCGAGGGCCTTGTCGAGGGCGTGGTCCTGCTCGGTGTTCCGGTACCGGACCGCGCCTTCGGGCAGCTCGGGGACGTGGAACAGCGGGGCGAGGTCCAGGCCCTGCGCCTTCCAGTGGGTGACGGCCCGGTCGGTGTCCAGCAGCTCGGCGTGGCCGACGGCCTCCTCGATCGTACGGAAGCCGAGCTCGGCGAGGAGTTCGCGGACCTCCTGCGCGATGAACTCGAAGAAGTTCACGACGTACTCGGCCTTGCCGGAGAAGCGGTCGCGCAGCACCGGGTTCTGGGTGGCGATGCCGACGGGGCAGGTGTCGAGGTGGCAGACGCGCATCATGACGCAGCCGGAGACGACGAGCGGCGCGGTCGCGAAACCGAACTCCTCGGCGCCGAGCAGCGCGGCGATGACGACGTCGCGGCCGGTCTTGAGCTGGCCGTCGGTCTGCACGACGATGCGGTCGCGCAGGCCGTTGAGCAGCAGGGTCTGCTGGGTCTCGGCGAGGCCGAGCTCCCAGGGGCCGCCCGCGTGCTTGAGGCTGGTGAGCGGGGAGGCGCCCGTGCCGCCGTCGTGGCCGGAGATGAGGACCACGTCCGCGTGCGCCTTGGAGACGCCCGCGGCGACGGTGCCGACGCCGACCTCGGAGACCAGCTTGACGTGGATGCGGGCCTGCGGGTTGGCGTTCTTGAGGTCGTGGATCAGCTGAGCCAGGTCCTCGATGGAGTAGATGTCGTGGTGCGGCGGCGGGGAGATCAGGCCGACGCCCGGGGTGGAGTGACGGGTCTTGGCGACCCACGGGTAGACCTTGTGGCCGGGCAGCTGGCCGCCCTCGCCGGGCTTGGCGCCCTGGGCCATCTTGATCTGGATGTCGTCCGCGTTGACCAGGTATTCGCTGGTGACACCGAAGCGGCCGGAGGCGACCTGCTTGATGGACGAGCGGCGGGCCGGGTCGTAGAGCCGGTCGGCGTCCTCGCCGCCCTCACCGGTGTTGGACTTGCCGCCCAGCTGGTTCATCGCGATGGCGAGGGTCTCGTGGGCCTCGCGCGAGATGGAGCCGTAGGACATGGCGCCGGTGGAGAAGCGCTTGACGATCTCCGAGACGGGCTCGACCTCCTCGATGTCGATCGAGGGGCGGTCCGGCCTGAAGCCGAACAGGCCGCGGAGCGTCATCAGCCGCTCGGACTGCTCGTTCACCCGGTCCGTGTACTTCTTGAAGATGTCGTACCGGCGGTTGCGGGTGGAGTGCTGGAGGCGGAAGACCGTCTCCGGGTCGAACAGGTGCGGCTCGCCCTCGCGGCGCCACTGGTACTCGCCGCCGATCTCCAGCGCGCGGTGCGAGGCGGAGATGCCGGAGGCGGGGTAGCCCTTGGTGTGCCGGGCGGCGACCTCCTTGGCGATCACGTCGAGGCCGGCGCCGCCGATCTTGGTGGCGGTGCCGTTGAAGTACCGGTCCACGAAGGACTGGTCGAGGCCGACCGCCTCGAAGACCTGGGCGCCGCGGTAGGAGGCGACCGTGGAGATGCCCATCTTGGACATGACCTTCAGGACGCCCTTGCCCAGCGCGTGGATCAGGTTGCGGATGGCGTCCTCGGCCTCGATGCCCTCGATGAAGGTGCCGGCCCGGACCAGGTCCTCGACGGACTCCATGGCGAGGTACGGGTTGACCGCGGCGGCGCCGTAGCCGATCAGCAGCGCGACGTGGTGGACCTCGCGGACGTCACCGGCCTCGACCAGCAGGCCCACCTGGGTGCGCTGCTTGGTGCGGATGAGGTGGTGGTGGACGGCGGAGGTGAGCAGCAGCGAGGGGATCGGCGCGTGCTCGGCGTCGGAGTGCCGGTCGGAGAGGACGATCAGGCGGGCGCCGTCCTCGATGGCGGCGTCGACCTCGGTGCAGATCTCCTCGATGCGGGCGGCCAGCGCGTCGCCGCCGCCGTGCACCCGGTAGAGGCCGGAGAGCGTGGCGGCCTTCATGCCCGGCATGTCGCCGTCGGCGTTGATGTGTATGAGCTTGGCCAGCTCGTCGTTGTCGATCACCGGGAAGGGCAGCGCGACGCTGCGGCAGGACGCGGCGTTCGGCTCCAGGAGGTTGCCCGAGGGGCCGAGCACGGAGCGCAGCGAGGTGACGAGCTCCTCGCGGATGGCGTCCAGCGGCGGGTTGGTGACCTGCGCGAACAGCTGGGTGAAGTAGTCGAAGAGCAGCCGGGGGCGGGCCGACAGCGCGGCGATCGGCGAGTCGGTGCCCATGGAGCCGAGGGGTTCGCCGCCGGTGCGGGCCATCGGGGCGAGGATGACGCGCAGCTCCTCCTCGGTGTACCCGAAGGTCTGCTGGCGGCGGGTGACGGAGGCGTGCGTGTGGACGATGTGCTCCCGCTCGGGGAGGTCCTCCAGCTCGATCTCGCCGGTCTCCAGCCACTCCTGGTAGGGGTGCTCGGCGGCGAGGGACGCCTTGATCTCGTCGTCCTCGATGATGCGGTGCTCGGCGGTGTCCACGAGGAACATGCGGCCGGGCTGCAGGCGGCCCTTGCGGACGACCTTGGCGGGGTCGATGTCCAGGACGCCGACCTCGGAGGAGAGGACGACGAGGCCGTCGTCGGTGACCCAGTAGCGGCCGGGGCGCAGACCGTTGCGGTCGAGGACCGCGCCGACCTGGACGCCGTCGGTGAAGGTGACGCAGGCCGGGCCGTCCCAGGGCTCCATCATCGCGGAGTGGTACTGGTAGAACGCGCGGCGGGCCGGGTCCATGGAGTCGTGGTTCTCCCACGCCTCGGGGACCATCATCAGCACCGAGTGCGGCAGCGAGCGGCCGCCGAGGTGGAGCAGCTCCAGGACCTCGTCGAAGGAGGCGGAGTCGGAGGCGTCGGGGGTGCAGACGGGGAAGATCCGGTCGAGCGGCGCGTCGCCGAAGAGGCCGGAGGCGAGCTGGGACTCGCGGGCCTTCATCCAGTTGCGGTTGCCCTTGACCGTGTTGATCTCGCCGTTGTGCGCGACGAAGCGGTACGGGTGGGCGAGCGGCCAGCTCGGGAAGGTGTTGGTCGAGAAGCGCGAGTGGACCAGGGCGACCGCGGTGGCGAAGCGGGGGTCGGAGAGGTCCGGGAAGAAGGGCTCCAGCTGACCGGTGGTGAGCATGCCCTTGTAGACGATGGTGCGGGCGGAGAGCGAGGGGAAGTAGACCCCGGCCTCGCGCTCGGCGCGCTTGCGCAGGACGAACGCCTTGCGGTCCAGGGCGATGCCCGTGCTCTCGCCGTCGGTGACGAAGAGCTGGCGGAACTCGGGCATGGTGGCGCGGGCGCCGTTGCCGAGGATGTCCGGGGCGACCGGGACCTCGCGCCAGCCGAGGACCGTCAGGCCCTCCTCGCCGGCGATCTTCTCCAGTTCGGCGACTGCGCCGGTGGAGTCGTCGGCGGGCAGGAAGGCGATGCCGACGGCGTAGGCGCCGGCCTCGGGGAGCGCGAAGGGGACCTCGGCGCGCAGGAAGGTGTCCGGGATCTGGAGCAGGATGCCGGCGCCGTCACCGGAGTCGGGCTCCGAGCCGGTGGCACCGCGGTGTTCGAGGTTGCGGAGCACGGTCAGCGCCTGCTCGACCATCTCGTGGCCGGGCACACCGGTCAGAGTGGCTACGAACCCCACGCCACAGGCGTCGTGCTCGTTGCGGGGGTCGTACATCCCCTGGGGGGCGGGGCGACCGTCCATGGGCGACCAGGCGTCGGTGCGCATCGGCTCTCCCGTCGTCGTCGTGGCATATGCGGTGCCGAGGGACGACGTTGGCCCTCTGCGAAATTTCGTGCAGATTACATGATGGGGCGCTTCTCAAAAAGCGGATGAAGCATTCCAACATGCGGACACCGTCGATGACGGTGGAGTGGGTCGCTGTCGGAGGATCGGCGCCCGGGAGACGCGGAGAGCAGGCGTCGTTGCCCGCGGTGTCTACGGCTCATGCCCGGTGGCGGAGAAAACGAAACCGCCGGGTAATGGCTACTTATGTGTAGCCCTGCATAGAGACTCATTTTACGGTGCGTGGCGCGGTCGCGCCCAGAGGCCCGGGCCAAGACGTACGTCACACGCGTGGCGTACGGGTAACGGGCCGATTGCGTGAACCGGCCCGTTACGGGGGGGAGCCGGGCGGGGTCAGCCGCCCACCGCCACGCCGAACAGGGCGCCCAGCCCGTACGTGATCGCGGCGGCCGCGCCGCCCAGCGCCAGCTGGCGCAGTCCGCTGAACCACCAGCTGCGAGCGGTCACCCGGGCCACCACCGCGCCGCAGCCGAACAGTCCGGCGAGCGCCAGCAGCACGGCCGGCCACAGCGCGTCGGCCCCCAGCAGGAACGGCAGCACCGGCAGCAGGGCGCCGAGCGCGAAGGCGCCGAACGAGGAGAAGGCGGCCACCAGGGGCGACGGCAGGTCGCCCGGGTCGATGCCCAGCTCCTCGCGGGCGTGTATCTCGAGGGCCTGCTCCGGGTCGCGCGAGAGCTGGCGGGCGACCTCGCGGGCGAGACCCGGTTCGACGCCCCGGGACTCGTAGAGCGCGGCGAGCTCCCGCTCCTCGTCCGCCGGGTGCTTGCGCAGTTCGCGCCGCTCGACGTCCAGCTCGGCCTCGACCAGTTCGCGCTGGGAGGCCACGGAGGTGTATTCGCCGGCCGCCATGGAGAAGGCACCGGCGGCCAGTCCGGCGAGGCCGGTGATGACGATGGTGCGGTGCGAGACGTCGCCGCCGGCGACACCGGTCATCAGGGCCAGGTTGGAGACGAGCCCGTCCATCGCGCCGAAGACCGCGGGACGCAGCCAGCCGCCGTTGACGTCACGGTGGGTGTGGTTGTCCCGGTGCGCCTCGTGCAGTACGGCGTCGGTCTCGATGATGGCCACGGCTCGCCCCTCTCCCCTGGTCCGGGTGGTCCGGAGACGGGCCTCCTGCCCGCCCGCCTCCGCTCGACACCATCGAAAGTACGCACGAAGAATCGCCGCTGCCAGCAAGGCAGGCCGTACTTACCACCCTGCGTAACCGGATAGGTACGGCTTCCCTTGCTGTCCGGAAGGTTTCATCCGAGTGGCCCTTTTGTGCGGATAACCGGCCTTCGTCCCGGCTCCGCGTGGAACGGATTCCACAGGCACGAGTACTGGCTCGGTACGAGCGAAGGGTCGACGCGATGGAGACGGTCGCAGGAAATCCGACGGCACCGCGGGCGGGCGGCACACATACGGCACGGCTTCCGGACGAGCCGGCCCCCGGCGGGCCGCTCGACCGGGCCAGGGGCGCGCTGCTCGGCCTCGCGGCCGGAGACGCGCTCGGCGCCCCGGCGGAGAACATGCGGCCCTCCGAGATCCGCCGCCGCTGGGGCCGGATCGAGGGCTTCGTCAGCGACGACCCGGCGGGCACCGACGACACGGAGTACGCGATCTTCTCCGGGCTGCTGCTGGCCCGGCACGGCTCGGAGCTCACCGTCACCGATGTCGAGCGGGCCTGGCGGCTGTGGATCGCCGACCTGGACGAGGGGCCGTTCCGGGGCGCCGGCTTCAGCGAGCGCGGCACGCTGGAGAACCTGCGCCGGGGCCTGGCCGCCCCGATCTCCGCCCAGCACCGGCACGCCTGGAGCGACGGCCTGGCGATGCGGGCCGCGCCCTTCGGCGTCTTCGCGGCCGGACGCCCCGCCGAGGCGGCCCGGCTGGTCGCGGTCGACGGCCGGGTCAGCCATGAGGGCGAGGGGATCTACGGGGGCCAGGCGGTGGCCGCCGGGGTGGCCGCCGCGATGACCGGCGCCTCGGTGACCTCGGTGATCGCCGCCGCGCTCTCGGTCGTCCCGATGGACTCCTGGACGGCCCGCTCCCTGCGCCGCGCGGTGACGGCGGCGCTGCGGCCGTACCCCGACCGCCTCACCGGCGAACGCGCGGTCCGCTCGGCCGTGGTCGTCGGCGGCTACCCGTGGACCGACCTGGCCCCCGAGGCGGTCGGTCTGGCCTTCGGCGCCTTCGCGGCGGCCCGCGGCGACTTCCGTACGGCGGTGCTGATGGCGGTCAACATGGGCCGCGACGCCGACACGACGGCCGCGGTGGCGGGGGCCCTGTCCGGCGCCCTGCACGGCGCGTCGGCGATCCCCCGCCTCTGGGCCGACGCGATCGGCCCGGTACGCGGCAGCTGCCTGCCGTCGATGCGGGGGTACCACGTGCTGGACATCGCGGACCTGCTGGCGGGGGCCGCCGGGGCGGCGACGACGGGCCGGCCCCCGCAGCGTGCGCCGGGGGCGCCGGAGGCCGGTCGGGCGGCGGCCGACGCTCCGGACCGGACAGGCCCGGACGAACCGGCGGACCACCGCGCAACGAGGAGCAACACACCCGCACCCCCCCCCCCCCGCGCCGCCCCCGCAACGGCACCCGGCGAGGGGCCGGCCCACCACGCGGACCCCGGCGAACCGGCGGGCTGCCGCCCGGCAAGCAGCAGCACCCCCGCGCCCACCCCCCACCACGCCACCCGGCAACAGCACCCGGCGAACAACCGACCCACCACACGGACCCCGGCGAACCAGCCAGCCGCCGCACGACAAGAAGCAACACACCCGCCACCCCTCCCCACCACGCCACCCCGGCAACGACACCCGGCGAAGAGCCGCCCCACGCGGCGCGGCACGCGGATCCCCGCGGGCCGGGCGGCCGTGCCCCGGTCGGGGGCGCGCGGTCGTGTGCCCGCCCCGCCGGCACCGGGGCGGTGGCGCGATGAGCGCCCCGCGGCGCGCCCGCGTCGAAGGGCTGCTCATCGGGCTGGCCGCGGGCGACGCCGCCGGGTGGCCCGCGGCCCGGCACCGGGCGGCCCGGATGCCGGAGTGGACCCGGCGCCTGACCCGGGAGCTGGACACCTTCGCCGAGCAGAACGCGACGACCACGCTCCCCGTGCCCATCGCGCTCAACCAGCCCCCCGAGCCACTGCGGCTCGGGCCGTCCGACGACGCCGAGTGGGCGGCGTTCGCGGCGGAGACCGTGCTCGGGGCCGCGCCCGGCGCGCGCGACGCCCAGGTGCGCGCCGCCGTGGCCGGGGCCTGGAACGCCCTCGCCGCCGAGGTCGCCGCCGCCGCGGCGCGGGCGACCGAGGTGGAGGCGGCCGTGCTGCCGTTGCGGGCACGGATCTCGGTGCGGGCCGGGCTCGGAAACCTCGCCGCCGGGCTTCGGCCGCCCGCCACCGGGCACGACAACCCGCACTACTTCGACGACGCGGCGTGCGTACGGGCGGCCGTGCTGGCGGTCGTCCACCCGGGCGACCCGCACGCGGCGGCGGAGCTCGCGGAGTTCGACGCGCGCTTCACGCAGGACGGCGACGGGGTGCACGGGGCGCGGGCGATGGCCGCCGCGAGCGCCGAGGCGCTGGGCGGGGCGGACGTGGAGACGGCCGTGAACGCCGCGCTGGCCCAGCTCCCCGACGGCACCGAGATCGCCCGCAACGCGGCCCACGCGGTCCGGATCGCCCGGGAGTTCGCCGGGGAACGGGCCGGGGCGTTCGCGCTCGTCCCGGTCCTGGAGCACCAGATCGTGGACCACGTCTACAGCTACGGGATCGCCGCCGCCGAGACCGTACCGGTCGCCCTCGCGCTGGCCACCGCGTCCCGGGGCGACCTCGCGCAGGCCGTGCCCGCGGCGGCCTGCCTGTCCCGGGTGGCGGACTCCGCGCCCGCCCTGGCCGGCGCGCTGACCGGGGCACTGGGCTCCATCGGCTCCGTGCCCGACGGCTGGCGCGAGACCTGCCGGACGCTGGCCGGGTGCGCGCTGCCCCGGTTCGCGGGCACGGATCTGCTGGAACTCGCCGGGCTGCTGGCAGACACGGAACCGGCCCCCCTGGGTGGACAATTCGGACATGACCTCCACAGTGCCCCTGGCGCCCACGACGTCCCCCTCCCCCACGACAGCCACGACGCCCACGACCCCGCAGGGGCCCGCGCTCGATGACCGGATCGCCGGCGCCCTCGTCGGCGCCGCCGTCGGCGACGCGCTGGGCGGCCCGGTCGAGGGCCGCTCCCCCGAGCAGATCACGGCCCGGCACGGCGGCAGGATCACCGGGATCGTCGGCCCCTGGGACGGCGACGACTGGCGGACCGCCCGCCCGATCGCCCCGTACCACAAGGGAGACGGGCACGTCACCGACGACACCCTGATGACGCACGCGCTGGTCCGGGTGTACGGGAAGGTGCGCGGCCATCTCGACGCGTACGCGGTCGCCGACCACCTCGTACCGGAGATGATCGGCGAACCGCGCTGGATTCCCGAGCTGGAGGCCGAGGCGCTGCCGCTGCAGCGGGTGTTCCTCGCGGAGAAGTGGATCGTCGCCCGGCTGCACTACGGCCACGTCGACCCGCGCGAGGCGGGCTGCGGAAACATCGTCAACTGCGGGGCGGCGATGTACATGGCCCCGGTCGGTCTGGTGAACGCCGCCCATCCGCAGGCGGCGTACGCCGAGGCGATCGACGTCGCCGGGGCCCATCAGTCGAGTTACGGCCGGGAGGCGGCGGGCGTCTTCGCGGCGGGGGTGGCCGCCGCCTGCGCGCCCGGGGCGACGCCCGCTTCGGTCGTGGAGGCGTGCCTGTCGCTCGCCAAGGACGGCACCCGGGCCGCGATCGAGGCCGTCTGCGAGGCGGCCTCCCGCCACCGGGACGTGGAGTCGGCGCTCGTCCCGCTGCGCGCGGCCGTCGCCCCCTTCGACACCGTCGGCCCCGACTACCGCGCGCCCTCGCTCGGCGCCCGGCGGCCGTCCCGGCTGCACGCGATCGAGGAGCTGCCGGTCGCCCTCGGCATGCTGCTGGCCGCCGGCGGGGACTACCGGCAGGCGGTCCTCGGCTCGGTCAACTACGGCCGCGACTGCGACTCGATCGCCACGATGAGCGGCGCGCTCGCGGGCGCCCTGCACGGTGAGAGCGCCGTGCCCGCCGACTGGGCGGCCACCGTCGCCGAGGCCAGCCGCCTCGATCTGCGCGCCCCGGCCCGGACCCTGGCCGAGGTGGCCCGTGAGGTGTTCGCGCGGGACACCGCCCGCCGCCGGGCCCACGAGTCCGCGTTCGCCACGCTGGCGGGCACCCCGTGACCACGGCGGTGCGGGTGACCTGGGTGCAGCCGGAGGACCTGGTGGGCCACGAGCTCCGGCAGGCCGCCGAGGACGGCCGCGACGCCCGCGACATCGCCCGCCGGTGGTACGAGGCCGGCGGACACCCCGCCCCCGAGCGCGCCGGCGCCTCCGCCCCGGGCACCCCGCCGGGGCTGCGCGCGGTCGCCGAACGGCTGCTGGACGAACTCGCCCTGCTGGAGTCCCCGCTGGCCGGTGACGAGCCGGACGGCCTGGACGCGATCCGGGCCGCCTGCCCGCAGTGGCCGCACACCGTGCCGGGCCGCCCGGCGCCCGGCCGGGAGCGGCTGCACGCCGCCTGGCTGGGCCGCGCCGCCGGCTGCCTGCTGGGCAAGCCGGTCGAGAAGCTGCCCCTGGAGGGGATCCGCGCCCTGGCCCGGGCCACCGGCAACTGGCCGCTGCGCACCTGGTTCACCGCCCGGGGCCTGCCCGCGCCACTGGCCGCCGCCTACCCGTGGAACAGGCGCTCCGCGCCCACCTCGCTCGCCGAGAACATCGACGGGATGCCCGAGGACGACGACCTCAACCACCCGCTGCTCGCCCTGCTGCTGCTCCAGCGGCACGGCACCGCCTTCACCACCGCGGACCTGGCCCGGCTGTGGCTGGACGAGCTGCCGGCCGGGCGTACGTTCACCGCCGAGCGGATCGCGTACCGCAATCTGCTCGACGGCATCGAGCCCCCGGACACCGCCCGCCACCGCAACCCGTTCCGGGAGTGGATCGGCGCGCAGATCCGGGCCGACGCGCACGGCTGGACCCGGCCCGGCGACCCGGCGGGCGCCGCGGAGCAGGCGTACCGCGACGCGGTCCTCACCCACACCGGGAACGGCGTCTACGGCGCGATGTTCACCGCGGCGGCGCTGGCCGAGGCGGCCACCGGCGAGACCGATGTGCACGGCTGCCTGGCCACCGGGCTGCGCGTGGTGCCGCCGCGCTCGCGGTTCGCGGCGGCGGTACGGGACGGCATCGCGACCGCCCGCGAGGAGCGGGACTTCGATACGGTCGTGGACCGGCTGCACGCGGCGTACGGCGGGTATCACTGGGTGCATGTGCTGCCCAACGCGGCCGTGCTGGCCGCCGCCCTCACCCACGCCGACGGCGACTTCACCGGTTCGGTCTGCAAGGCGGTGTCCGGCGGCTGGGACACCGACTCCAACGGCGCGACCGCCGGTTCGCTCGCCGGACTGCTCGCCGGGCGGCCGGACGCGCTGCCCGAACAGTGGACGGCCCCGCTGAAGAACCGGCTCGCCACGTCCGTCCCCGGCTTCGACGGGGCCGGCTTCGACACCCTGGCCGACCTGACCCACCGGCTCACCCACGAGGAGGCACTCCGCCCATGACCAGAGTCGCGGTGCTCGGCAGCACCAATATGGATCTTGTGGCCTACGTCGACCGGGCTCCGGAGCGCGGCCAGACCGTCACCGGACGGGAATTCCGCACCGTCCCCGGCGGCAAGGGCGCCAACCAGGCCGTGGCGGCCGCCCGCGCGGGCGGTGACGTGCTGATGATCGGCGCGGTCGGCGACGACGAGTACGGCGTACGGATGCGGGAGAATCTGGAGCACTCCGGCGTCGACACCGACCTGCTGCACACCGCCGAGGGCCCCAGCGGCACCGCGCACATCGTGGTCGACGCCAAGGGCTCCAACGCGATCGTCGTCATCCCCGGCGCCAACGGCACCGTCACCGCGCTCGGGCCGGGCGAGATGGCCGCCATCGCCGAGGCGGATCTGCTGCTGCTCCAGCTGGAGCTGCCGATGTCGGCGGTGATCGAGGGCGCCCGCGCCGGCCACGCCCAGGGCGTACGGACGGTGCTCACCCCCTCCCCTGTGCGGGAGCTGCCCTCCGAACTCCTGGACCACGTCGACCTGCTGGTCCCCAACGAGCACGAGGCGGCCGAGCTGTCCGGCTACGACGACCCGCACGCGGCGGCGGAGATCCTGCTCGGCCGGGTCCCCGCGGTGCTCATCACGCTCGGCGCGAAGGGCAGCCTGTACGCGGCCCGGGGCAGCCGGACCATCCACTTCCCGGCCCCGGACGTCACCGCCGTCGACACCACCGGCGCCGGGGACACCTTCGTCGGCACCCTGGCCGTGGCGCTCGGCGAGGGGCGCCCGATTCCGCAGGCCGTCGCCTGGGCCTCGGCCGCCGCCTCGCTCTGCGTACAGAAACCGGGCGCCTCGGTCTCCATGCCGTACCGCAGCGAAATCGACGGCGCGTGAGCGCCCCCGCGGCGCCGCCGCTCACCGGACTGCGGGTGGTCGATCTCGCCACGCTCTTCGCGGGCCCGCTCTGCGCGACGATGCTGGGCGACTTCGGCGCCGAGGTGATCAAGGTCGAGCACCCGGTGCGCCCGGACCCGTCCCGGGGCCACGGGCCCGCGAAGGACGGGGTGGGCCTGTGGTGGAAGCTCCTCGGCCGCAACAAGCGCAATCTGACGCTCGACCTCTCCGCGCCGGAGGGCCGCGACCTGCTGCTGCGGCTCGCGGCGGACACCGATGTGATCATCGAGAACTTCCGGCCGGGCACGCTGGAGCGGTGGGGGCTCGGCCCCGACGAGCTGCACGCGGTCAACCCGCGCCTCGTGCTGGTGCGCGTCACGGGCTTCGGCCAGTACGGCCCGTACTCCCACCGGCCCGGCTTCGGGACGCTCGCCGAGGCGATGAGCGGCTTCGCGGCGATCACCGGGGAGCCGGACGGGCCGCCGACCCTGCCGCCGTTCGGTCTCGCCGACTCGATCGCCGCGCTCGCCACGGCGTACGCGGTGATGGCCGCGCTGGCCGGCCGGGACCGGACCGGCGAGGGACAGGTCGTCGACATGGCGATCATCGAGCCGATCCTGACCGTGCTCGGCCCGCAGCCGCTCTGGTACGACCAGCTCGGTTACGTACAGCCGCGCACCGGGAACCGGTCGCGCAACAACGCGCCGCGCAACACCTACCGCACCTCGGACGGGCAGTGGGTGGCCGTCTCCACCTCCGCGCAGTCCGTCGCGGAGCGGGTGATGCGGCTGGTCGGACGGGCGGACCTGATCGAGGAGCCGTGGTTCGCCTCGGGCGCGACCCGCGCCGAGCACAGCGACGAGCTGGACGAGGCCGTGGGCCACTGGATCGCCCGGCACAGCCGGGAGGAGGCCCTGTCCGCGTTCGAGAAGGCGGAGGCCGCCATCGCCCCCATCCACGATGTACGGGACGTGATGGAGGACCCGCAGTACCGGGCCCTGGACTCGGTCACCGAGGTGGACGACCCGGAGCTCGGCCCGCTGCGGATGCAGAACGTCCTCTTCCGGCTGTCCCGGACCCCGGGCGCGATCCGCTGGACGGGCCGCCCGCACGGCGCCGACACCGAGGAGATCCTGACCGAGCTGGGGCTGAGCGGGCCCGAGATCTCGGCGCTGCGGGCGGAGCGGGTGCTGTGAGCGCGGCGGCCCCCCTCACCCTGCTGTACGTGCCCGGTGACCGGCCGGACGTCGTGCGCAAGGCGGCCGGCTCGGGGGCGGACGTGGTGATCGTGGACCTGGAGGACGCGGTCGCCCCCGACCGCAAGGAGTACGCCCGGGCCGCGACGGTGGAGCTGCTGTCGGACCCGCCGTCCGCCACGGCGCCGCCGCTGCATGTGCGGGTCAACGACGAGGCGGACGTGCTGGCGCTGGCCGGGCTGCCGGGGCTGGGCGGGCTGCGGCTGCCGAAGATCACCCACGCCGCGTCCGTCCACCGCATCGCGGCGCTGGCCCCCGGGGTGGCCCTGTGCCCTCTCCTGGAGTCGGCCCTCGGCATCGAGCACGCCTACTCGGTGGCCTCCGCCCACCCCCAGGTCCGCGCCATCGCCCTGGGCGAGGCGGACCTCCGCGCGGACCTGGGCGTACGGGAGGACGCGGGGCTGGACTGGTCGCGCGGCCGGCTGGTGGTCGCCGCCCGGGCGGCGGGCCTGGCGCCGCCCGCGCAGTCGGTGTTCGCGGACGTCCGGGACCTGGACGGGCTCTGGTCCTCCTGCGCCCACGGGCGGGCCCTGGGTTTCCTGGGCCGGGCGGCGATCCACCCCCGCCAGCTCCCGGTGATCGAACGCGCGTTCCGTCCGACGCCGCAGGAGGTGGAGGCGGCCTGGGAGATCGTGGAGGCGGCCCGCGACCAGGCGGGGGCCCAGGCCCTTCCGGACGGACGCTTCGTGGACGCGGCGGTGGTCGCGCAGGCGCGGCGGACGCTGGCGCTGGCCCAGCGGAAGCGGTGACCTGGCGCTCCGCCCGACCGCTTCGTCCTCAATCGCCGGACGGGCCGGGCTTCACGGCTGAGGGGCCGCCGGAATCCCGGCGGCCCCTCACTCAGCTTGCGCGCGGCGTCAGCCCTTCGCGGCCTCCGCGGTACCGTCCGCCTTCGGCGCGTCCTCGTCGGCGTCCGCCTTCGGCGCGTCGGCGTCCGCCTCCGCGGCCGCCGGCTCGTCCGCCTCGGCCTCGTCCGCCTTCTCGTCGGCCTCGTCCGTCTTCTCCGAGGACTCCGGCGCCTCCGGCGCCCCGGGTTCCACGACCTCCTCGCGGCCCGGCCGGACCTTCGACGAGATCACGATGTACGTCACCGCCAGCACGAACACGATCAGCGCGGTCCACACGTTGAGCCGCAGGCCCAGGATGTGGTGCGCCTCGTCCACGCGCATGTATTCGATCCACGCGCGCCCCGCGCAGTAGGCCGCGACGTACAGGGCGAACGCCCGGCCGTGGCCCAGCTTGAAGCGGCGGTCGGCCCAGATCACCAGGACGGCCACCCCGACGCACCACAGCGACTCGTACAGGAAGGTCGGGTGGTAGGTGCCCGCGACCCGGTTCGGGCCCTCGCTGATCTTCAGCGCCCACGGGACGTCGGTCGCCCTGCCGTACAGCTCCTGGTTGAACCAGTTGCCCCAGCGCCCGCACGCCTGGGCGAGGGCGATGCCGGGGGCGAGGGCGTCCGCCCAGGCGGGCAGCGGGATTCCGCGGCGGCGGCAGCCGATCCAGGCACCGACCGCGCCCAGCGCGATCGCTCCCCAGATGCCGAGGCCGCCCTGCCAGATCTTGAAGGCGTCGACCCAGTCCTCACCGTCGCTGAAGTACAGCTGGTAGTCGGTGATGACGTGGTAGAGCCGGCCGCCGACAAGCCCGAAGGGCACGGCCCAGACGGCGATGTCGGCGACGGTGCCGGCGGTGCCTCCTCGGGCGACCCAGCGCTTGTTGCCGAACCAGACGGCGACGAAGACACCGATGATGATGCAGAACGCGTAGCCGCGGAGCGGGATCGGTCCGAGATCGATCACGCCGGTCGACGGGCTGGGAATGTAGGCAAGGTTCATGGCAGCGTCGACGCTACCCTGCCGGGCGGGAGGTAGGACAACCCACCCGGCAACGTCTGGGTAACGAGCGGGCCCCCGATTCCCCCGACCGGCCCCCTCACCACCGCCTGCGGGCTACGGCGTGGCCGTGGCGGTGGCCGGCTTCTTGCCCTTGTTCGCCTCGGCGACCCACTTCTTCAGATTGGCCACGGTGATCGCCTCGTCGCCCTTCTTCGGGAAGATCGACTCCCCGTTGAGCAGGGCCGTCGGCGTGCCCTGGAAGCCGCCTTCGCTGAAGGCCTTGTTGGACTTCTGCACCCACGCGTCGTGCGTGCCGTCCTCGACGCAGCCGCGGAATTCGGGCGTGTCGAGACCGTCGACCTTCTTGGCCAGCTCGATCAGCTTGTCGTTGTCACCGAAGGCGTCGTCGGTCTCCGCGGGCTGGTTGCTGTACAGCACGTCGTGGTAGGCGGGGAACTTTCCGGCGTCCTGCGCGCAGGCCGCCGCGTTGGCCGCCTTGAGGGAGCCGCTGCCGCCCATGTTGCCGTCGATGATCGTGGCGAGGTGGTAGTCGACCTTGATCTGGCCGTCGCGCTCCATCTCGTGGATCGTGTCGCGGAACGCGGTCTCGAACTGGGCGCAGACCGGGCAGCGGAAGTCCTCCCAGATGGTGAGGGTGGACGGGGCGTCGTCCGCGCCGACCCGGATGGCCAGGGCGTCCTTGCCGGTCGCTCCGGACGGGGCGACGGCGGGCCCGGACGCCTTGGACTTGTCGCTCTTGCCGTCGGTGTTCGCCGCGATCACGCCGACGACGGCGGCCAGGCCGAGGACCCCCACCACGGCCGTGGACACGATCAGCGTGCGGCGCCGGCGGTCGCGCGCCTTCGCCTGCTCACGCTGCTGGATCAGCCGGTCTCGCGCGGCCCTTTTACCCTGTTCGTTCTTCTCGCTCACACCGCGCAAACGACCCGGGGAGGCACTCGCGTGCCTCCCCGGACCGAGGTCCACCCGTTCGGGTGATCTCAGGTGTCAGCGCTTTCGAACACCTTCGGCAAGCTCGGCCGCCAGTGAACGGACACCGGCGAGCCCGGTCGCCTCGTCGGGGGCGTCGAGCAGGCACTTGACGAAGGCCGAACCGACGATGACGCCGTCGGCGAAGCCGGCGACCTCCGCGGCCTGGGCGGCGTCGGACACGCCGAGGCCGACGCAGACCGGCAGCTCGGTCGTGGCGCGGGTCCGCCGGACCAGGTCCTCCGCCTGCGCGCCGACCGAGGCGCGGGTGCCGGTGACGCCCATCAGGGACGCGGCGTAGACGAAGCCGGAGCCCGCGTCGGTGATGGTGGCGATCCGCTCGTCCTTGCTGCTGGGCGCGACGACGAAGACGGTGGCCAGACCGTGCCGCCCCGCGTGCTCGCGCCACAGCGCGGACTCCTGGACCGGCAGGTCGGGCAGGATGCACCCGGCGCCGCCCGCCTCGGCCAGCTCGGCCGTGAACCGCTCGACGCCGTACCGGTCGATCGGGTTCCAGTACGTCATGACGAGGATCGGCGCCCCGGTGGCCTCGTGGGCCTCGCGGACCGTGCGCATCACGTCGGCGATCCGCACGCCGCCGCGCAGCGCGATGTCGTCGGCGGTCTGGATGACCGGGCCGTCGAGCACCGGGTCGCTGTGCGGCAGCCCCACCTCGACGACGTCGGCGCCGCCCGCCACGACGGCCTTGACGGCCTCGATGCCGCCGTCGACGGTCGGGAAGCCGGCCGGCAGGTACGCGATGAGCGCGGCCCGGTCCTCGGCCCGCGCGGCGGCGAGCGTGGTGTTCAGCAGTTCGATGTTGCCGCTCACAGCGCGTCCCCCTCGATCTCCGCGTCACCGCTGCCGGCGTCCGCCTCGACGGCCGCGTCGGTGTCGTACAGCCCGAAGTAGCGGGCCGCCGTGTCCATGTCCTTGTCGCCGCGCCCGGAGAGGTTGACGAGGATCAGCCCGTCCTTGCCCAGCTCCCGGCCGATCTCCAGCGCTCCGGCCAGCGCGTGCGCGCTCTCGATGGCCGGGATGATGCCCTCGGTGCGGGAGAGCAGGCGCAGCGCCTGCATGGCCGCGTCGTCGGTGACGGCGCGGTACTCGCCCCGGCCCACGTCCTTGAGGTAGGCGTGCTCGGGGCCGATGCCCGGGTAGTCCAGGCCGGCCGAGATGGAGTACGGCTCGGTGATCTGGCCCTCGTCGTCCTGGAGGACGTAGCTGCGCGAGCCGTGCAGGATGCCGGGCTCGCCCGCGGTGAGGGTCGCCGCGTGCTCGCCGGTCTCCACGCCGTGTCCGGCGGGCTCGCAGCCGATGAGGCGGACCTCCGCGTCGGGCACGAAGGCGTGGAAGAGGCCGATGGCGTTGGAACCGCCGCCGACGCAGGCGACGGCCGCGTCCGGCAGCCGGCCGGCCTGCTCCAGGATCTGGCGTCTGGCCTCCACGCCGATGACGCGGTGGAAGTCGCGGACCATCGCCGGGAAGGGGTGCGGTCCGGCGACCGTGCCGAAGAGGTAGTGGGTGCGGTCCACGTTGGCGACCCAGTCGCGGAACGCCTCGTTGATGGCGTCCTTGAGGGTGCGCGAGCCGGACTTCACGGCGATGACCTCGGCGCCCAGGATGCGCATGCGCGCCACGTTCAGCGCCTGGCGCCGGGTGTCGATCTCGCCCATGTAGATGGTGCAGTCGAGGCCGAAGAGGGCGCAGGCGGTCGCGGTGGCGACGCCGTGCTGGCCGGCGCCGGTCTCCGCGATGACCCGGGTCTTGCCCATGCGCCGGGTCAGCAGCGCCTGGCCCAGCACGTTGTTGATCTTGTGCGAGCCGGTGTGGTTCAGGTCCTCGCGCTTGAGGAAGACGCGGGCTCCGCCGGCGTGCTCGGCGAAGCGGGGCACCTCGGTGAGGGCACTGGGCCGTCCGGTGTAGTGGACCATCAGCTCGCCGAGCTCGGCGGCGAACGCGGGGTCGGCCTTGGCCTTCTCGTACTCGACGGCGACCTCGTCCACGGCGGCGACCAGCGCCTCCGGGATGAACTTGCCGCCGTACGCGCCGAAGTAGCCCTCGGCGCTGGGGATCAGACCCTCCGGGTCCGGGATGAAGAAGTCGGAAGACATGCGGAATGTGCTCCTCGTCGTCACAGGGGTGGCTGCACCGTCTGCGCCGTGGGCGGAGCGCCGCCCCGGTCCTGGACCGGGGCGGTTGCGGGCTCGCCTACAGCGCGCGCCCGGTGCGCCATCGCATGCCGTTGACCTGGCCTGGCTCGGCGCCGATCACGTACCGCACCCGCCGGCCGTGCACCCGGCGCGCGGGCGCCCGGCAGCCGCGGTGCCACGAGGGCAACGCGCAGCGCATCGGCTCGGGGGGCGGGAGGGGCACGGGCGGGTCAGCCCCGTCCGTGGCGCAGCGCCGGGTGGGCGCCGGCGGCGACGAGGTCCGCGACGGCGGTGCGCGGGTCGCGGCCGGTGACCAGGGACTCGCCGACCAGCACGGCGTCGGCGCCGGCGTTGGCGTAGGCGATCAGGTCGTGCGGGCCGCGGACGCCGGACTCGGCCACCTTGACGATGTGGTCCGGGATCTCGGGGGCGACGCGCTCGAAGGTGGAGCGGTCGACCTTGAGGTCCTTGAGGTTGCGCGCGTTGACGCCGACGATGCGGGCCCCGGCCTGGACGGCGCGCTCCGCCTCCTCCTCGTCGTGCGCCTCGACCAGCGGCGTGAGGCCGATGGACTCGGCGCGCTCGATCAGGGAGACCAGGGCCTCCTGTTCGAGGGCGGCGACGATCAGCAGCACGAGGTCGGCGCCGTAGGCGCGCGCCTCCCACAGCTGGTACGAGGTGACGATGAAGTCCTTGCGGAGGATCGGGATGTCGACCTTGGCGCGGACGGCCTCCAGGTCCGCCAGCGAGCCGCCGAAGCGGCGCTCCTCGGTGAGGACGGAGATGACGGAGGCCCCGCCGGCCTCGTAGTCCGCGGCGAGCGCGGCCGGGTCGGCGATGGCGGCCAGCGCGCCCTTGGAGGGGCTGGAGCGCTTGACCTCGCAGATGACGGTCACGCCCTCGCCGCGCAGGGCGGCGACGCCGTCCTTGGCGCGGGGGGCGCGGGCGGCGCGTTCCTTGAGCTCGTCGAGGCTGACCCGCGCCTGCCGCTCCGCGAGGTCGGCGCGCACGCCGTCGATGATCTCGTCGAGCACACTCACGCGAGCGGCCCCCTTCCGGAACGGTGACAGAAAAACGTAGCAGGCCACGGGCTCAGCCACTCCGATGTTATCCGCAGGAGGACGCCGGGCCCGCATCCGGCCGCCGGCTGTCCCACTGGCTGGGACTTCACGGGGCGAGCACGGCGCCGAAGGGGAGGTTCCGGATGACCGTGAAGAGCAGCAGTACGGCGCCGATCGCCCACCAGTGCACGGGGCGCGGTGCGATCCGCAGGGGCCTGCCGCGGGCCTCGCGGATCAGCCATACGGTCCACAGCGCGGCGAAGACCGCGTAGCCGGCCACGGCGAGCGCGTTCGCGCCGAAGGCGCTGGCCAGGTCGCCGTGGGCGAAGGCGTGGGCGCTGCGGAGGCCGCCGCAGCCGGGGCAGTAGACGCCGGTGAACCGCAGCAGCGGACAGACGGGGTAGTGGCCGGGCTGGTTCGGGTCGACGGTCGCGACGTATCCGAAGGCGCCGACGACGGCGGCGAGCACGCCCGCCGGGACGGCGATCCGCCGCAGCCGCGAGGCGCCGGCCGGGGCCGTGGGGAAGAGGGGGCCCCGGACGGGGGCGAAGGGCGGCGGCCCGGGGGCCGGGGCCGGTGCGGGGTCCGACGGGGCGGCGGAGGGGGTTGGCGTTGCGTCCACCCGGTGATTGTCGCCGCTGACGCGAAAAGGCGCAGCCCGGTCCGGGCCGCGCCTCTCCGGCGTGGGTGGTGCGGGGGTCAGGAGGTCTGCGCCTGGCCGGCGCGCGCGCGGGCGGCGCGCAGCTCGGCCGACTCCTTCGGCATGCCGAGGCCCGCGGCCTTCATCGCGAGGCCGACGACACCACCGAGCAGGACGACGCCCATGCCGGCCCAGAAGCCGGCCGGGTTGGCCGCGACCATGAAGACGCCCGCGACGCAGAAGCCGATGAAGGCGATGATGACACCCGTCCAGGCGGCCGGGGTGTGTCCGTGGCTGCTGCCCGCCATGAGTTGCTCCTCGTTGGTGTTGCGCTGTTGGAATCGCTCGGGTCGCTGTGCCCACGGCCCGTGCCGCTGTGCCAGCTCACCGTCATTGTCCCGTACGTGCGGGTAGGACGTGAGCTGGGGGTCATGCCTCGCGCGTCGGGTCCTCGCCGCGGTCCAGGGCCTTCCACAGATCCTCCGGCCGGTCGGGGTCGACCGGGCGGGGGGCCTTGCGGGGGCGGGGGGTGCCGTCGCGCTCGTAGCGCCCGGACATCGTGGGCCACCGGTCGCCGTAGCGCAGGGCGAGCAGCCCGGCGAGCAGGATCAGCAGGCCGCCGGCCGCCGTCACGTACGGCCAGGCGGTGTGGCTGAGGGCCGTGATGGTGGCGGCGCTGTCACCGCTGGTCTGCGCGGCCTTCTCGTCCAGCGCCCCGCTGTCGGACGCGCCGAGGAAGGCGCTGAGCGCGGCGCCGAGCCCGCTGAGCGCGAGGAGTCCGGCGACCACGCGCCGCCCGGCGCCGCGCACGGCGAAGACGGCGACGAGGGCGGCCAGGCCGACGATCGCGAGGGCCGCGGGGAGTCCGGTGACGTCCTGCCCGTCGGCGCTCAGCGGCAGGGTGCCGCCGCCGACCGGGGCCTTGCCCTCGGCCCAGGTCTGCCCGGAGGCGAGGAGGACGACGGTCGCGCCGGCCGCCCCGAGGAGCAGGCCGGCGGCCAGGGTGCGGCGGCTCCCCGCACTGTCGGGCGCGGCGGCGGCTTCGGTACGGGGCTGGGGTACGGGGACAGCACTCACGTACTCCACTATCCCTCACCGGCCCGGAACGCCCCACCGCACCCCTGGCGCGGGCGCACCGCTCAGGCGCCGCCGAGGCGGTTGGCGGTGTGGACGGCGCGGAGGACGGCCGCCGCCTTGTTGCGGCACTCGGTGTCCTCGGCGACCGGGTCGGAGTCGGCGACGACGCCCGCGCCGGCCTGGACGTACGCGGTGCCGTCGCGGAGCAGGGCGGTGCGGATGGCGATGGCGGTGTCGGAGTCCCCGGCGAAGTCGAGGTAGCCGACGCAGCCCCCGTACAGGCCCCGGCGGGTGGGCTCCAGCTCCTCGATGATCTGGAGGGCGCGGGGCTTGGGGGCGCCGGAGAGGGTGCCGGCCGGGAAGCAGGCGGTGAGCACGTCGAAGGCGGTGCGCCCCTCGGCGACCTTTCCGGTGACGGTGGAGACGATGTGCATCACGTGCGAGTAGCGCTCGATGGACATGAAGTCGACCACCTCGACGCTGCCCGGTTCGCAGACCCGGCCCAGGTCGTTGCGGCCGAGGTCGACGAGCATCAGGTGCTCGGCGCGCTCCTTGGGGTCGGCGAGGAGTTCGTCGGCGAGGGCCTGGTCCTCCTGCGGGGTGGCGCCGCGGTGCCGGGTGCCGGCGATGGGGTGGACCATGGCGCGGCCGTCCTCGACCTTGACCAGGGCCTCGGGGCTGGACCCGGCGACGTCGAAGCCGTCGAACCGGAAGAGGTACATGTACGGCGAGGGGTTGGTGGCGCGCAGCACCCGGTAGACGTCGAGGGCGCTCGCCGTGCACGGGGTCTCGAAGCGCTGGGAGGGCACCACCTGGAAGGCTTCGCCGGCCCGGATGCGCTCCTTCACGTCCTCGACGGCGTCCTGGTAGGCCTGGCCGCCCCAGAGCGCGGTGTACGGGGGGAGCTCGGAGGGGGGCAGGGAGGCGGGGGTGTTCTCGACGGGGCGGCGCAGGTCGTGCTCCATCGCGTCGAGCCGGGCGACGGCGTCGGCGTGCGCCTCGTCGACGCCGGTGGCCAGGTCGTTGTGGTTGATGGCGTTGGCGATGAGCAGGACGCTGCCGTCCCAGTGGTCCAGGACCGCGAGGTCGGAGGTGAGCAGCATGGTCAGCTCGGGGAGCTTCAGGTCGTCGCCGCCGCTCTCGCCGATCTTCTCCAGGCGGCGCACGATGTCGTAGCCGAGGTAGCCGACCATGCCGCCGGTGAAGGGCGGGAGGCCGGACTCCCGGTCGTGCGGGGTGTGCAGGGCCTCGATGGTGGCGCGCAGGGCGTGCAGCGGGTCGCCGTCGACGGGGACGCCGACCGGCGGGGTGCCGAGCCAGTGGGCCTCGCCGTCGCGGGTGGTCAGCGTGGCCGCGCTGCGTACGCCGATGAAGGAGTAGCGCGACCAGGTGCGGCCGTTCTCCGCGGATTCCAGGAGGAAGGTGCCGGTGCGCTCGCCCGCGAGCTTGCGGTAGAGCCCGACGGGGGTGTCGCCGTCCGCGAGGAGGCGGCGGGTGACGGGGATGACGCGCCGGTCGACGGCCAGCTTGCGGAAGGTGTCGAGGTCCATGGCGGCAGACCCTACTGCGCGGGAAGGAGGACGTCGGCGTCGAAGCAGGTGCGGTCGCCGGTGTGGCAGGCGGCGCCGGTCTGGTCGACCTTGACGAGGACGGTGTCGGCGTCGCAGTCCAGGGCGACGGACTTGACCAGCTGGATGTGGCCGGAGGTGTCGCCCTTGACCCAGTACTCCTGGCGGCTGCGGGACCAGTAGGTGCAGCGGCCCGTGGTGAGGGTGCGGTGCAGCGCCTCGTCGTCCATCCAGCCCAGCATCAGTACCTCGCCGGTGTCGTACTGCTGGGCGACGGCCGGGACCAGTCCGTCGGCGTCGCGCTTGAGGCGGGCGGCGATGGCGGGGTCGAGGGCGCTGGCGGCCTTGGGGGTGCCGGGCTGGGGCGTGCTGCTCATGGGCCCATTGTGCCGTGGGCGCGCGGGGTGTCCGGGCGGGCGTCCACTGGGCGGACGGGGGACGGCGGTCGTACGCTGGCGGGCATGTCGACCCATGCGAAGCGCGAACGTCTTCTGCTCGCCGACCTGTTGGAGGCGGCGGGTCCGCAGGCCCCGACCCTGTGCCAGGGCTGGACGGCCCGTGATCTCGCGGCCCATGTGGTGGTGCGGGAGCGGCGGCCGGACGCGGCGGCCGGGCTCGTCATCGGCCCGCTGAAGAGCCGCCGGGACCGGGTCATGGCCGAGTTCACCGAGAAGCCGTACGAGGAGCTGATCCAGCTCATCCGCACCGGGCCGCCCCGGATGTCCCCGTTCGGCCTGAAGCAGGTGGACGAGGCGGCGAACACGGTGGAGTTCTACATCCACACGGAGGACGTGCGCCGGGCGCAGCCCGACTGGACGCCGCGTGAGCTGGACCCGGTCTTCGCGGACGTGCTGTGGGCGCGTACGGAGAAGGCGGCGCGGGTGCTGGGCCGGAAGGCGCCGGTGGGCCTGGTGCTGCGCCGCCCGGACGGGCAGACCGCGGTGGCGCACCGGGGGACGCCGGTGGTGACGGTGACCGGTGAGCCGGGCGAGCTGCTGCTGTTCGCGTTCGGGCGGCAGGACGCGGCGCGGGTGGAGCTGGAGGGCGAGCCGGACGCGATCGGCCGGATGACGACGGCGAAGCTCGGGATGTAGCCGGGGTGCGCCCCGGTCAGCGCGGGAGTTCCGCCCGGCGGAGCGGGGCGAGGACGAGCCCGGTGCCGGCGCCGGCGGCGCACAGGGCGGCGCTGGCGACGAAGACCGGGCCGGTGCCCCAGAGGGCGACGGCGGCGCCGGTGACGGGGTAGCTGAGCGGCGCGAGGGCGTGCGTGAAGAGTGTGGAGACCGAGGTGACGCGGCCCAGGTAGGCCGGGTCGGTGACGGTCTGCGTGAGCGCGCCGCACAGCGAGCCGCCGAGGCCGGCGAAGAGTCCGACGAGGGCCGCGACGGCCGCGGCGAGGGGTACGGAGGGCAGGTAGGCCAGGGCCGCGATGGCGAAGGCTCCGACGAGGACGGTCAGGCACATGACCAGTCCGGCCCTGGGCACCCGGCCGCGCACGGTGAGGAGCAGGGCGGAGGCGCCCGCGCCGGTGCCGAAGGCGGCGACGACCCAGCCCATGCCGGAGGCGCCCCAGCCGCGTTCGTCGCTGAGCAGGATGAGGCCGAGGTTGAGGGGGCCGACGAAGCCGAGTTCGGTGACGGCGATGACGAGCATCAGGGGTCCGAGGACCGGGTGGCGGCGGATGTGGCGCAGCCCGTCGGCCAGGTCGCGCCAGGCGGTGCCGGTGGGTGCGGACGCTTGTGGAGCGGGCAGCGGGGTCATCCGGACGGCCAGCAGGAGCGGGAGCGACACGGCGAAGAGGACCCCGGCGGCGGCGAAGGCGAGGACCGGGCCGCCGAGGGCGACGGCGACGCCGCCGAGCGGGGCGCCGACGACGTTGGCGGTACGGGCGGCCAGGCCGCGCATGCCCTGGACGCGGGCGAGCTGGGAGGCGGCGGTGATCCGGGGCGGCAGGGCGCCCACGGCGGGCAGGAAGAGGGCGTCGACGGCGCCGAAGACGAGCGCGACGGCGATCAGCATCCACACCGTGGGCGCGGTGAGCAGCAGGGCCCCGGCGAGGCCGAGGATGACCAGGCAGCGGGCGGTGTCGCCGGCGACGACCACGCGGCGCGGGCCGATCCGGTCGGCGAGCACTCCCCCGCCGAGCAGGAGCACCGCCCGGGGTATGGAGCCCGCGGCGAGCACCAGGCCGGTCTGCGAGGCGCTGCCGGTGCGGGCGGCGGCCCAGGCGAGGGCCATGTAGTAGACGCTGTCGCCGATCATGGACGCGGTGTACGCGCCGAGCCAGCGCAGGACGTTGCCGTCACGGTGGGCCGGGCGGGCGGGGGCCTCGGCGGGGGCGGGCAGGGTGGCGGTCACGGTCTCGTCCTCTCGGAGGGCCGGGTCGTCGGGGGCGGGTGGTCGTCGGAGGGCCGGGTCGTCGGGGGCGGGTCGTCGGGGGGCCGGGGCGTCGGGGGGGTGTCGGGGGCCGGTCAGGTGCGGAACGGGAAGCCGTACAAGTGGAGGGCGACGTTCTCGCGGTTCTCCGTGTCGCCGGCCTCCTCGCGGTCGCGGCCCTGCCGCTCGTAGCGCTTGACGAGGTCGTTCATCTCGGACGCCAGCGCGGCGAGCTCTTCGGCGGTGAGCCGGGCGAGGTACTCGGAGCTGAAGGAGGCGCGGCGCCACTCGGCGGGCCAGGTGGGCGTCGCGTCGAGGTGGCGGCGGTACATCTCGACGTGCTGGTCGAAGGAGAGCCGGGTGACGGCGGAGTGGGTCGCGGCCTTCTCGGGCGCGTCGCTGAAGTCCTCGTCGTGGAAGGTCAGCCCCTCCGAGGCGGGCTGCCACCAGCGCTCGCGGCCGTCCCCGCCCTGCCGGTCGGCCTCCTCGATCAGGCCGTGGGCGGCGAGCTTGCGCAGGTGGTAGCTGACGAGCGAGACCGCCTCGTCGACCTCCTCGGCGAGCTGGGACGCGGTGGCCTGCCGGGCGATGTGGAGGGCCCGGTACAGCTTCATCCGCAGGGGGTGCCCGAAGGCCTTGAGGGTGCCGAGGTCGGAGACCCGGCGCGATGCGTCGCGTGCCATGCCCCGAGGCTAGTTAGGAAAGAAAAGTTGCGCAATATCTATTGCGCAAGAAAAGCTGCACGTCTTGTCCGGGTCCGCTTCCGCCCGTCGCGGGAGCCGAGGTGGCCGAGCAGGAAGCCCGCCGGGATCGTGAGCAGGCCGGGCGTCTGGAGCGGGAACCAGTGGAAGTCGCGGCCCGGGAAGAGCGCGATGGGCGTGCCCGAGAAGGCGGGCGAGAACACCATCAGGACCACGATGAGCGGCAGCGTCCCGTACACCGTCCAGCGCACCCCGCGCGCGGTGAAGCCCGGCCGGAACAGCGCGTACAGCAGGACCGGCGGCAGGACGGAGGCCGCCGCCGCGAAGGAGAGCGAGAGCAGGACCTGCGGGTTGCGGTCGTGGGTGTACGTGGACGCCCAGACGGCGACCGCGCCGGTCAGGACCACCGCGAGGCGGGCCCGCAGGATCTCGCGCCCCGCGGACCGGGCGGAGGGGCCCGCGGGCCGGCCGGAGGGGCCCGCCGTACGCGCCGCCCCGCGCCCCGCCGCGAAGTCGCGGGCCAGGGACGAGGCGGCGGCGAGGGTGATCCCGGCGACGGCGGCCAGCGTGGTGACGAAGACCGCGCAGGCCACGCACGCGAAGAGCAGGCTCTCGCGCGGCCCGCCGGCGCCCGGGTCGAGGGCGCCGGTCACCAGGAGCAGCGCGGTGCCGCCGGCCGGGTCCGCCCCCTGGATCGCCTTGTGCCCGAGCAGCGCGGACGCGCCGAGCCCGGTGACGACGACCCCGGCGCACAGCACGGCCACCGGGACCACCGCCCACACGGTCGCGCGGCGCACCGTCCGGCGGTCGCGCATCGGGTGCAGCCGCATCGTGATGTGCGGCATGCACGCGGCCCCGAGGAGCAGGGTGAGCTGGAAGCCCAGCAGGTCCAGGGTGCCGGCGGGTCCGTGGCCGAACTGGAGCCCGGGGCGGGCGTACGCGCCGCCGGCCCCGCTGCCCCGGCGCGCGGCGTCGAACAGGGCGAACGGGTTCCAGCCGAAGCGGGCGAGCACGAGTCCGGCGAGCAGGGTCACCGCCGCGAGGACGACCGCGACCTTGAGGATCTGCACGTACCCGGT
Organism: Streptomyces sp. 130; assembly: GCF_007096885.1. Taxonomy (GTDB): domain Bacteria; phylum Actinomycetota; class Actinomycetes; order Streptomycetales; family Streptomycetaceae; genus Streptomyces. Next base: position 178,326 of record NZ_VJNO01000009.1, read on the forward strand.
GCCCCGCATGCCGCCGACCGCGGAGTAGCAGACCATCAGGGCGCCGCCGGCCACGGTGCAGCTGGTGAGCGCGGCGTCGGGCAGCCCGAACATGGCCGCCATCACCCGCCCGGCGGTGCCGAGCTGGACCAGGAGCAGCGGGGTGAGGACCACCAGCGTCGTGATGCCGAGGGCGCGGCGCACGGAGGGGTCGCCGAGCCGGTCCGCGAGAAAGTCCCCGAGCGTGAACACCCCGGCGCGGCGCATCGGTTCGGCCAGGACCCGCATGACCAGGACCAGCGAGACGACCGTGGCCAGGGCGAACAGCACCCCGTCGAACCCGGCCAGCGCGACGGACCCGGTGGTCGAGAGCAGGGTCGCCGCGGACAGGTAGTCCCCGGCGACGGCGAGCCCGCTCCCGGCGGGGCCGAGCGCGGAGCCGCCGCCCGCGTAGAAGTGCTCCGGATCGTCCTGGTCGGCGGCGGCCAGCCCGCACAGCAGCAACGAGACGGCGACGAACGCGAGGAACACGACGACCGCGAGCGAGCGGGCGTCGAAGCCGCCGCTCACCGGCGGAATCCCGGGGCGACGGGGGAGAACGGGCACGGAAGCTGCATGCCCGTCACCGCATCAGGCCCCCGGGCAGGCGTACAGCGGGTCGCCCCGGGGCGCGGCGGGGAAACAGGCCGTACGGACGGGGACTGTGCGGGGGCACAGGACGGGGACCGTGCGGGGGCGCGGGACGGGACCGTGCGGGGGCGCGGGCGCGCCCGCACAAGCGCGCCCCGCGCAACCCGCGCCCCCTCGGTCCGTCGGCGGACAGTCCGCGCCCCGCGCGGACCACGCACGCCGCGCCCCCGCGCCCCGCGCCCCGCGCCCCGGGACAGCCCGCCGCCTTGCACGGCCCGCGTCCCGCACGGCCCGCACCCCGGGACAGCCCGCACCCCGCACAGGCACACCCCGCGCACCCCGCACGCCCCGCACCCGGGAGCCGCCCCGCCCCACCGACCCACACCGCCCGCACCCCGCACAGGTGCACCCCGCGCACCCCGCACGCCCCGCCCCCGGGAGCCGGCCCGCCCCCCCGGCCCCCGCCCCCCCCGGCCCGCCCCCCGGGACCGCCCCCGCCCCGCACCGGCACACCACGCGCACGCCACGCCCCGCACCCCGGGACAGCCCCCGCCCCGCATAGGCACACCCCGCACGCCCCGCGCCCGCGACAGCCGCCCCGCCCCACCGGCCCGCACCCCGGGACAGCCCACGCCCCGCGCAGGCACGCCCCGCACGCCCCGCGCACCCCGCCCCACACAGGCGCCCCCCAGGTCCGCCCGCGGTCAGTCCGGCAGCAGGCGGCGGGCCGTCAGGGCCAGGGAGACCTCGGTGGCGTCCGAGGGCCGGGTCAGGCAGCGGCCGGTGAGCTGTTCGAAGCGGCGGAGGCGGTTGAGGACGGTGTTGCGGTGGCAGTAGAGGCGGGCGCCCGCCCGGGGCGCCGAGCCGTCCGCGTCGAACCACGCGGTGAGCGTCTCGATGAGCACGTCCCGGTCGGCCGCGTCCAGCCGGTCCAGCGGGCCCAGCACCCGGGCGGCAAGGGCCGCGCCGAGCGCCGGGGACGAGACGACCAGGGCGGCGGGCAGGTGCTCGTCGAGCAGGACGGTCCCGCCGTCCGCCGGGCAGGCCCGCAGTGCCGTGTCCGCGAGGCGCCGGGCGTCCCCGACCGCCGCGAGACCGTCCACCGCCGAGCCGATGCCGGCCCGGGCCCCGGGCGGCAGGCGCAGGCCGGCGGCCAGCGCGGCGAGGGTGTCCGCCGGGTCCGTGCCGTCGGCCCGGCCCAGCGGCAGGATGGCGTAATCCGCCTCCGGGCCCGGGTGCCACACGGCGTCCGTGCCGGCGGGCAGTTCCAGGGGCGGGTGCGCCGTGCCGTGCGGGGAGCGGCGGGCGTCGCGCAGCGCGAGCACCGCGTAGCGGCCGTCCTCCGGCAGGCCGAGGGCCGCCGCCGTGTCCGGGAGGTCGGCGATCTGGGCGGTGCCGTCGAGCAGCGCCGCCGTCATCAGGCGGTGCCGGTTCTCGCGGCGCCAGGCGAGGCGGCGTTCCGCCCTGCGGTAGGCGTCGGCGACGAGCCCGCAGTGCTCGTCCACGAAGTTCCAGACGTCGGCGGCGACGTGGACCAGCAGCCGGATGTCCTCGGGGTGGCGGCGGGCGGTCTCGTCCACCAGGTCCTGCCAGACCATCGCCCCGCCCATCCGGAACGCGTGCAGGACCGCGTCCAGCGGCACCCCCTGCTCGGCCCGGACCTCGCCGATCCGCCGCGAGGTGCGGTGCGCGGCCTCCCGGAACTCGCGGGGCTGGATGAGCGAACCGACGTTGTGCCGCAGCGACAGGTGCACCTCCTGCCAGATCTCCGCCGGGTCGGCCTCGATCGCGGCACGGTAGGCGGGTTCCCGCTCCCGCAGCGCCTCCACCATCCGGTCCGTCAGCTCCGGGAGCGCCGCCACCAGCACCCGGGCGGCCCGGTGCAGGACGGCGACGGCCTCCCGGTCGGCCAGCGACCGGAAGCGGCGCGGGAGCGGGGCGACGGGCGGCGGCGCGTGCAGCGCCCTGACCCGTGAACGTACGACCTGTGGCATCGCGGCCTCCACCGGGATTCGGCCGGCTCGGTGAACGGCCGGCTCCGGCGCGCCCCGCCCAGGCGAGAGCGGCGGGCGCACCGAATGATCCTGACGCCCGCAGAATGACATACCGCCCAGTCGGTACCTAGAGGTGTGCGGCCTCCTTCTCATCACGGTCCTGCAACCTCGCCGGTCTCAGCCCCCGTTGCCCAGCAGTCCCGCCAGCTCCGTCCGCGAGCGCACGCCCAGGGCGGCGAACACGTTGCGCAGGTGGTGGTCGACGGTCCGGGTGCTCACCGAGAGCCGTCGTGCGACCTCCCGGTTGGTGGCCCCCTCGGCGACGCACCGGGCGATCCGCGCCTGTTGCGGGGTGAGCGCGGCCAGCGGGGCGGCCGACCCGGACGGGCCCGGGGCCTCCACCGACTCGCCGGCGGCCCGCAGTTCGCCGCTCGCCCTGGCCGCCCAGGCCGCGGCCCCGCACCGTTCGAACCCGACCAGGGCGTCCCGTAACGGCTCGCGGGCCTCGCGGGTACGGCGGCGCCTGCGCAGCCAGGACCCGAACAGCAGCCGCGTACGGGCCTGTTCGAAGTCGCCGCCGGCCCGGTCGTGATGGGCGAGCGCCTCCCCGTAGCGCCCGGCCGCCTCGCTCACCGGCGCCAGCAGGGCGCGGCAGCGCGCGAGTTGGGCGGGGACCTGGGGGTCCGTGGTGCGCGCCGCCCACACGGCGAACTCCGCCACCGCCTCGGCCACCGGCTCGGCTCCCCCGCCCCTGACCGCCCGCCCGGCCAGCACGGACGCCTCCACGTAGCAGGGCACGGCGAGCATCCGGGTGGCGAAGTGGCCGCGCCGGGGCCCCGGCCGCACGAGAGGGTCGAGCCGCGCCGCCGCTTCCGCCGAGCGCCCGGCCGCCAGATCGGCCCGGGCCAGCGCCCAGGCGGCCAGGGTCTCCGCCTGGACGAGCCCGTGCGGCGCGGCGCCCGCGAGCGCGGCTTCGGCGTGCGCCGCGCACTCCCGCGCCCCGCTCTCCACGGAGGCGGCGAGGGCGAGGACGGCGTGCAGGTGGGCGGCGGCGTTGGGCCGCCCGGTACGGCGTGCCGCGCGCAGGCCGTCCAGGGCGTGGGCCCGGGCCCGGGCGTGCCGCCCGGCGCGCAGCTCCGCGTAGGCCAGGTGTTCCAGGGCCTGCGGCAGCAGGGCGTCGGCACCGCTCGCGTGTACGGCGGCGAGGGCGCGGGTCCCGGCCCGGCAGGCGGCGTCGAGGTCGCCGAGCACGAGTCCGGCCGCCCCGGCCCGCAACAGCGCCCCGGGGTCGCGGGCGCCCGAGTCGAGACAGCGGCGCAGCAGCACGTGCCCGGCACCGATCCGCCCGCGCAGCACGGCGCACATGCCGTCCCGGTAGTGGCTCAGCTCCCGGCCGGCGGCGTCGGCGGCCTCCACGGGGATACGGGTCAGCGCGTCCAGGTAGCCGAGGGCGTCCCCCGCCGCCCAGGCGGCCTCGGCGGCCCCGAGCAGGGCGTCCCGGGCGCGCCCGGGATCGTGCGGGGCGAGCAGGGCGGCGGCGGCGAGCAGGGCCTCGTGGGCGTCCGGGGCGGGCCCGTCGGCGAGGGTGAGCAGGCCGCGGGTGTGCTGGGCGGCACCGGTCGTGGGCCCCGACCGTGCCAGCGCGGCGCGGGCCCGCCCCGGCTCCCCCGCCAGTCGGTACTGCTCGGCCGCCGCCACGAACCGGGCGGACCGGAGGTCTGTCGTCGGGATCGGGCCGGGCTCGCGGGGCCTGGCACGCGCTCCCCCGAACTCTCGGCCCCGCTCGGGCAGGGAGGGGCTCCCTCCGGCGTTGTCGTCGGTCGCCGGCGCTCCGCGCTGTCGCCCTCCTGCGCCGTGCGGCCGCACGCACCAGCTCCCGCTGCCTGATCCGGCCTGATCCGGACGGCCGGCCCGGTCCGGCTCGTCCGGGGTCAGCGCGGCGGCGTGGGCGAGGGCCGTCGCGCGGTCGGCGTGCGGGCGGGGCGGGGCGGCGGCTGCCTCCAGCGCGGCGGCGAGCGCGGCGTCGGGGCCGGGGGACGCGCAGGCCCGCTGAATCAGGGAGGCGAACCCGGGCGCGAGCAGGCCGGCGAGCAGGGCGTGCACCGCGCGGCGGCGGTCCGGGGGCGCCCGGTGCAGGAGGGCGCGGCGCAGCAGGGGCTCGCCGAAGTGGACGCGGTCGCCGGCCCGCCGGAGCGCGCCGGCCGTGCCGCCGGGCGTGCGCAGGGCCAGGTCGGAAGCGGCGGGCGGGACGGCGGCCGACGCGGCGGCGCGGCGTACGAGAGCCAGGTCCGCCCCGGCGCCCTCCGGCTCGTGCGCGTGGGCGGCGGCCGCGATCAGGAGCAGGGTCCGGGTGGCGGCGGGGAGGTGGCCGACGCGGTCGGCGTGGGCGGCCAGGACGTCGTCACCGCCGGGCAGCGGGTGCGGCAGCGGGGTCCGCCCGGCGAGCTGGGCCGGGGTGAGGCGGGCGGTGAGCGCGGTGAGCAGTCCGGGGTTTCCGGCCGCCTCCCGGAGCAGTTCGCCCCGCACCACCGGGTCGGCCCGGTCCGCTCCGGTGAGCCGGTCCAGGAGCGCGGAGGCCGCGTCGTCGTCCAGGGGGCCGGGGCGCAGGGCGGGCAGCCCGGCGAAGCCGGCCTCGTCCCCGGCGGCGATGAGCACGGCGACCCGGCTGCCCGGCCCGAGCCGGCGGGCGGCGAAGGCGAGGGCGGCCCGGGAGTCGGGGTCCCAGTGGTGCGCGTCGTCCACGCACACCAGGAGGGGCCGCCCGCCGCCGAGCCGCCGGAGCAGCGTGAGGAGGCCGTCGCGCGGTACGGGGCCGCCGGGCGCGGGGCCCGCCGCGCACAGCAGCGCGTGCAGCCCGCTGTAGGGCACCCACCGTTCATCGGGTGCGCCGGCGACGTGGAGGGCGGGGTGCGCGTCCCGGTCGCGGTGCGCCGCGACGGCGTGGGCCAGGAGGGCGGTGCGGCCCGAGCCCGGCGGGCCCGTCAGGACCAGCGCGCCGCCGTCGCCGTGCCGAAGGCGTGTCAACAGGGTGTCCAGTGCGGCGAGTTCACCGCTGCGGCCGTACAGCCGGAGCGGACTGCGCACGGTCGTGGGGGGAGTCACGCCGGGCACGATAGGCCCGCGTGCCGTGGCCCGGAAGGCGCGCGTACGGCGATGGGGCGCCCTCCCCGGGAAGGGCGCCCCTTGTCTGTGCGCGCGCACAACCGGGCAGGTCAGCGCACCGGGTGACCGGCCTCTGCCAGCGCGCCCTTGACCTCGGAGATGCGCAGGTCGCCGAAGTGGAAGACGGACGCGGCCAGGACCGCGTCGGCCCCGGCGTCGATGGCCGGCGCGAAGTCCGCGAGCCGGCCGGCGCCGCCGGAGGCGATGACGGGGACCCGGACGTGCTTGCGGACGGCGGCGATCATCTCGGTGTCGTAGCCGTCCTTCGTGCCGTCGGCGTCCATCGAGTTGAGCAGGATCTCGCCGGCGCCGAGCTCCGCCGCCCGGTGGGCCCACTCGACGGCGTCGATGCCGGTGCCCCGGCGGCCGCCGTGGGTGGTGACCTCGAAGGTGCCCTCGGGGGTGCGCCGGGCGTCCACCGAGAGCACCAGGACCTGGCGGCCGAAGCGCTCGGCGATCTCCCGGATCAGCTCCGGCCGGGCGATGGCCGCCGTGTTGACGCCCACCTTGTCCGCCCCGGCCCGCAGCAGCTTGTCGACGTCGTCCGGGGTGCGGACGCCGCCGCCCACGGTGAGCGGGATGAAGACCTGCTCGGCGGTGCGGCGCACCACGTCGTAGGTGGTCTCCCGGTCGCCGCTGGACGCGGTGATGTCCAGGAAGGTCAGCTCGTCGGCGCCCTCGGCGTCGTACAGCTTCGCCATCTCGACGGGGTCGCCCGCGTCGCGCAGGTTCTGGAAGTTGACGCCCTTGACGACCCGGCCGTTGTCCACGTCGAGGCAGGGGATGACGCGTACCGCGAGGCTCATCGCGCACCCGCCCGGTATGCCTCGACCTCGACCTCGACGACGAGGCCCGGGTCCACGAAGCCGGAGACCACGATCATGGTGGCGGCGGGGCGCACCGCGTCGAACAGCTCCTTGTGGGCGCGGCCGACCTCGTCGGTGTCCCGGGCGTGCATGACGTACATCCGGGTGCGGACGACGTCCTCGCGGCCGAGGCCCAGCTCCTTCAGCGCCGCGAAGGCGACGTTGAACGCGGTGACGGTCTGGTCGTACGGGCCGCCGGCGGCGATCTCGCCGCCCACCACCGACGTGCAGCCGGAGACGAGCACCAGGCCGTTCGGCAGTTCGACGGCGCGCGAGTAGCCGAACTTCTCCTCCCAGGGGGCGCCGGAGGAGACGCGGCGCACGGATGCGGAACCGGTCATGCGGAGACCGCCTCCAGCGCCTCTTCGAGGGTGAACGCCTTCGCGTACAGGGCCTTGCCGACGATCGCGCCCTCGACGCCCGCCGGGACGAGCGAGGCGATGGCGCGCAGGTCGTCCAGCGAGGAGACGCCGCCGGAGGCGACGACGGGCTTGTCGGTGGCGGCGCAGACGTTCTTCAGGAGCTCCAGGTTGGGGCCCTGGAGCGTGCCGTCCTTGGCGATGTCGGTGACGACGTAGCGGGCGCAGCCCTCGGAGTCGAGGCGGGCCAGCGTCTCGTAGAGGTCGCCGCCGTCGCGGGTCCAGCCCCGGCCGCGCAGCGTGGTGCCGCGCACGTCGAGGCCGACGGCGATCTTGTCGCCGTGCTCGGCGATGACCTTGGCGACCCACTCGGGGGTCTCCAGGGCGGCCGTGCCGAGGTTGACCCGGCGGCAGCCGGTGGCGAGGGCGGCGGCGAGCGAGGCGTCGTCGCGGATGCCGCCGGACAGCTCGACCTTGATGTCCATGGCGCCGGCCACCTCGGCGATGAGGTCGCGGTTGTCCCCGGTGCCGAAGGCGGCGTCGAGGTCGACCAGGTGCAGCCACTCGGCGCCGGCGCGCTGCCAGGCGAGTGCGGCCTCCAGCGGGGAGCCGTAGGAGGTCTCGGAGCCGGATTCGCCGTGCACCAGGCGGACCGCCTGGCCGTCGCGGACGTCTACGGCGGGGAGCAGTTCAAGCTTCGGCATTACAGCGTCTCGATCCAGTTGGTCAGCAGCTGGGCGCCGGCGTCGCCGGACTTCTCGGGGTGGAACTGGGTGGCCCACAGCGCGCCGTTCTCCACGGCCGCCACGAACCGTTCGCCGTGCGTGGCCCAGGTGACCCTGGGGGCACGGATCTTCGGGTTGGTCACTTCGAGGTTCCAGTCGTGCGCCGCGTACGAGTGCACGAAGTAGTACCGGGCACCGGCGTCGAGTCCGGCGAACAGCTGGGAGTCCTCGGGTGCTTCGACGGTGTTCCAGCCCATGTGCGGGACGACGTCCGCCTCCAGCGGGCCGACCGTGCCGGGCCACTCGTCCAGGCCCTCGGTCTCCACACCGTGCTCGATGCCGCGCTCGAACAGGATCTGCATGCCGACGCAGATGCCCATGACGGGGCGTCCGCCGGCCAGCCTGCGGCCGATGACCCATTCGCCGCGGGCCTTCTTCAGGCCCTCCATGCACGCCGAGAACGCGCCGACGCCGGGCACGAGCAGCCCGTCCGCGTTCATCGCGGCGTCGAAGTCGCGGGTGATCTCGACGTCCGCGCCGACGTGGGCGAGGGCGCGCTCGGCGGAACGGACGTTGCCGAAGCCGTAGTCGAAGACGACGACCTTCTTCTTCGTATCCACGTGTCGCTCGTCGCTTCCTAGTCCCAGAGACCTTGAATGCGCAGGACGCCCGCCACCAGGCACATCAGCGAGCCGATGGAGAGCAGGACGATGACGCCCTTGGGCATGCCCTGCTTGGAGAAGGAGTAGACCCCGCCGGCCAGGAACAGGCCGACCAGGATCAGGATGGTGCTCAGGCCGGTCACAGGGCGCCCTTCGTGGACGGGAGGATTCCGGCCGCGCGCGGGTCGTGCTCGCTGGCGTAGCGCAGGGCCCGGGCGAGCGCCTTGAACTGGCACTCCACGATGTGGTGCGCGTTGCGCCCGTACGGGACGTGGACGTGCAGGGCGATCTGCGCCTGGGCGACGAACGACTCCAGGATGTGCCGGGTCATCGTCGTGTCGTAGGCGCCGATCATCGGCGCCATGTTCTCGGGCTCGGTGTGCACCAGGTAGGGGCGGCCGGAGAGGTCGACGGTGACCTGGGCGAGCGATTCGTCCAGCGGGACGGTGCAGTTGCCGAAGCGGTAGATGCCGACCTTGTCACCGAGCGCCTGCTTGAAGGCGGCGCCGAGCGCGAGGGCGGTGTCCTCGATGGTGTGGTGCGAGTCGATGTGCAGGTCGCCGTCGGTCTTGACGGTGAGGTCGAACAGACCGTGCCGGCCGAGCTGGTCGAGCATGTGGTCGTAGAAGCCGACCCCGGTCGAGACGTCGACCTTGCCGGTCCCGTCGAGGTTGATCTCGACCAGGACGGACGTCTCCTTCGTGGTGCGTTCCACGCGGCCAGTGCGGGGTTTCATGCGTCGTGCTCCTTCTTCAGTCCGCGCACCGCATCGAGGAACGCGTCGTTCTCTGCCGGGGTTCCCGCGGAGACCCGCAGCCATCCCGGTACGCCGTTGTCCCGGATCAGGACGCCCCGGTCGAGGATCTGCCGCCAGGCGGTGTGGCTGTCGGCGAAGCGGCCGAACTGGACGAAGTTGGCGTCCGATTCGGTGACGTCGAAGCCGAGCCCGCGCAGCTCGGTGACGAGCCGGTCGCGCTCGCTCTTGAGCTGCGCGACGTACCCGAGGAGCGTATCGGTGTGCTCCAGGGCGGCGAGCGCGGTGGCCTGGGTGACGGAGGACAGGTGGTACGGCAGCCGGACCAGCTGCACCGCGTCGACGACGGCGGGGTCGGCGGCGAGGTAGCCGAGGCGGAGCCCGGCGGCGCCGAACGCCTTCGACATGGTCCGCGACAGGACCAGGTGGCGGCGGCCCTCGATCAGCGGCAGCAGCGAGGGCCGGTGGCTGAATTCGCCGTACGCCTCGTCCACGACGACCATCGACGGCCCAGCGGCCTGCGCGGCCTCGTACAGCGCGAGGACGGTGCCGGCGTCGACGGCGGTGCCGGTGGGGTTGTTCGGGGAGGTGATGAAGACGACGTCGGGGCGCCGCTCGGCGATGGCGGCGCACGCGGCGTCGACGTCGATGGTGAAGTCCTCGTTGCGCGGCCCGGAGATCCAGCCGGTGCCGGTGCCCCGGGAGATCAGGGCGTGCATCGAGTACGAGGGTTCGAAGCCGATCGCGGTGCGGCCGGGCCCGCCGAAGGTCTGGAGCAGCTGCTGGAGGACCTCGTTGGAGCCGTTGGCGGCCCAGACGTTGGCGGCCTCGACGCGGTGCCCGGCGGTCCGGGTGAGGTAGCGGGCGAGCTCGGTGCGCAGCTCGACGGCGTCCCGGTCGGGGTAGCGGTTGAGGTCGCGGGCGGCCTCGCGGACCCGTTCGGCGATCCGGTCGACCAGGGCGTCGGGCAGCGGGTAGGGGTTCTCGTTGGTGTTGAGCCGTACGGGCACGTCGAGCTGCGGCGCGCCGTACGGGGTCTGGCCGCGCAGTTCGTCGCGGATGGGCAGGGCGTCCCAGGGGTTGGCCGTGGGGCCGCCCGCGTTGTTCTTCGTCACTGCTGGGGAACCTTCCACCCGAACCTGGCCTTGAGCGCGGCGCCGTGGGCGGGGAGGTCCTCCGCCTCGGCGAGGGTCACCACGTGGTGGGCGACCTCGGCGAGCGCGTCGCGCGTGTAGTCGACGATGTGGATGCCGCGCAGGAAGGACTGCACGGACAGGCCCGAGGAGTGGCAGGCGCAGCCCCCGGTGGGCAGGACGTGGTTGGAGCCCGCGCAGTAGTCGCCGAGCGAGACGGGCGACCAGGGGCCGACGAAGACCGCTCCGGCGTTGCGGACCCGGTCGGCGAGCGCGGCGGCGCCGGCGGTCTGGATCTCCAGGTGCTCGGCGGCGTACGCGTTGACGACGGTGAGGCCGTCCTCCAGGTCGTTGACGAGGACGATCGCGGACTGCCGGCCGGCCAGGGCGGGCTCGATGCGCTCCTGGACGTGCTTGGTCGCGGCGACCTGGGTGGCCAGCTCGGCCTCGGTGGCGGCGGCCAGTTCCGCGGAGTCGGTGACGAGGACGGCGGCGGCCATCGGGTCGTGCTCGGCCTGGCTGATCAGGTCGGCGGCGACGTGCACCGGGTCGGCGGTGGCGTCGGCGAGGACGGCGATCTCGGTGGGGCCGGCCTCGGCGTCGATGCCGATGCGGCCCTTGAGGAGGCGCTTGGCGGCGGCGACGTAGATGTTGCCGGGGCCGGTGACCAGGTCGACGGGCAGGCAGTCCTCGGTGCCGTACGCGAACATCGCGACGGCCTGGGCGCCGCCGGCCGCGTAGACCTCGTCCACGCCGAGCAGGGCGCAGGCGGCCAGGATCGTGGGGTGCGGCAGTCCGCCGAACTCGCTCTGCGGCGGCGAGGCGACGGCGAGGCCGGGGACACCCGCCTCCTGGGCCGGGACGACGTTCATCACGACGGAGGACGGGTAGACCGCGCGGCCGCCCGGCACGTAGAGCCCGACGCGGTCGACGGGCACCCACTTCTCGGTGACCGTGCCGCCGGGGACGACCTGGGTGGTGTGCGTGGTGCGGCGCTGGGCGCGGTGGACGAGGCGGGCGCGGCGGATGGACTCGTCGAGGGCGGCGCGGACGGCCGGGTCCAGTTCGTCCAGCGCCCGGGCGAGGGCGGCGGCGGGCACCCGGACCGATTCCAGCCGGACGCCGTCGAACTTCTCCCCCCAGTCGATCACTGCCGCCGAGCCACGATGGCGTACGTCCTCGCAGATGGGCCGCACCGTCTCCAGGGCGGCTTCCACGTCGAACTCGGCACGGGGCAGCAGGTCGCGCAGGGCGCCACCCTCGGGGAGGGCGTCGCCGCGCAGATCGATTCGAGAGATCACACCGCAATTCTCTCAGACCGCCGCGCACGGCCGGACGGCCGTATCACTGGCTGATACATGCCGGTGCTGTGACGGCTGACTATGTGCGTTCATTCCGTCACTCAGAGGGAATAACGGGATCACGCCTCCGAACGAAAGGGGCACCGGTGACGGAGCTGCACGACGACGATCTCCCGGACGGCCTCAGCGCGGCGGAGCTGGGCATGTGGCAGTCCTTCCGGAACGGCACGACCTACGACCTCCGGTCCCGCGACCGGGCGCGCGACGATCCGTTCGCCCCGTACGAGTGGGGCCCCGAGCGCAGTGTGGCGGCCCGGGTCGTCGCCCGGCTGCTGCTGAGCGGCCCGCCGCCCCGGCCGGGCCGGGTGACGGCGCTGAAGCTCTGGGGCGTCCGGATCACGGGGAAGCTGGATCTGGCGGGCGGGCGCGTCGATCCGTACGTGGAGCTGACGGGCTGCCGGTTCGACGAGGAGGTGGCGTTCCCTGAGTGCCACTTCACGACCCTGCGGCTGGTGGGGTGCGCGGTGCCCCGCTTCGACGCGGCCCGGCTGCGCACCGAGGGCGATCTGCATCTGCCGCGCTGCCGGGTGGAGCGCGGCATCCGGCTCACGGACGCCCAGATCGGCACGGACCTGCTGGTCAACCAGATCGAGGTGGGCCCGGACCGGCAGGGGCGGGCGCTGCTCGGCGACGGGCTGACGGTCGCCCAGGACCTCCAGGCCGAGATGGCCGACATGCTGGGCGAGCTGAGTCTGCGCGGGGCGAAGGTGGGCGGTTCGCTGAGCCTGCGCGGCAGCCGGCTGCGGGCGGCCCGGGGCCGCCGCGCGCTGAACGCCCCGCAGCTCAGCGTCGAGCGGACGCTGTACATGAGCGAGGCGTGGGTCAGCGTGGACACGGGGAATCAGGGCACCACTCCCCCGTACGGCATCGCCACCTCGCCGACCCCGGCGCACGGCACCCGCTCGCAGGTGTTCCGCTGCCGGGGCGGGGTGCGGCTGGACGACGGCAGGTTCGGTGACGCGGTGGACCTGCACAAGGCGGTGTTCGTGCTGGACACGCACGAGGAGCTGTCGCTGCGCCGTACGGTCACGCCCGAACTGCGGTTCAATCCGGAGCGCCCGGTGCGCGGCCGGGTGGTGCTCAACGGCGCGAAGGTCGTCACGCTGATCGACGTCTCCACGAGCTGGCCGGGCCCGGGCGGGCTCGCCATGGGCGGTTTCGTGTACGAGAACCTCGTCCCGTACGGACACTTCCCGCTCTCCCGGCGCCTGGAGTGGGTGGCGGCGGCGACCCCGGAGTACGTGCCGGAGCCGTACGAGCGGCTGGCGGCCGTGCTCCGCAGCTGCGGCGAGGACGCGGACGCCCGGGAGGTGCTGCTCGCCAAGCAGCGCCGCCGCCGCGAGACCCTGCCGCCGGCCGGGAAGCTGTGGGGCTACCTCCAGGACTGGACGGTGGCGTACGGCTACCGGCCGGGGCGGGCCGCGGTGTGGATGGCGGTGCTGTGGGCGGCGGGCACCCTGGCGTTCTCGCGGTACGACCCGGCTTCGATCAAGGGCGCGGAGCATCCGCAGTGGAACGCGGCGCTCTACGCGCTGGACCTGCTCATCCCGGTGATCGACCTCGGCCAGCAGGGCTACTGGCGGCTCGAGGGCGGCTGGCAGTGGATGGCGGCCGGGCTGGTCCTGGTGGGGTGGATACTGGCCACCACGGTCGCGGCGGGCGCCTCCCGGCTGCTGCGCCGCAGCTGACCGCGGGACACCGGGGGCGGCGGCGTCCCCCGGTGACGGCAGGCCGCGCGGGCACGTCACCACGTGGGCGGACCACGGGCCTTCTGCCCGGCGCCAGCGAGAATCAGCCAGAATCCCCGGTTTCCTTCACCGCTCCTTGACCGTCGCCCGGACAACCCGACCACTCGCCACAAATGCTTCACAGCGCACCCTCTGGCGCCCGCCTCCACCAGCGCTTTTCAATGGTCTGCACCATGCCTCTCCTCCGCGCCCTGCTCCGAACCGCGCGCGTGATCCGGCGCATCCCGGCGCTGCCCACCGGGTTGCCCGCGGACCACGCGGTGCTGCTCGACGCCCCCGACGAACGGCTCTCCCCCGCTCTGGTGGCCGCCGCGGCCGGGGAGTACGAACCGGCCGCGAAGCTCCTGGCGACCACCCGGGACGCGGCCGAGTGGGAGAGCCGGGACCGCTATCTGAGACGGCTCGTCGCGTTCGCCCGCAACCGGGACGGCTGGCTCGCGGACTGGCTGGCCGCCGCACCGCACGATCCGGACGCGCTGCTCGTCAAGGCGCAGCTCGCGGTCGACCGCGCGTGGGAGTCCCCGGCGCGCGCGGAGCAGCTGCGCGAGGTGGGTCCGCTGATCACGGCGGCCGCGGCCGGTGATCCGCGCGATCCGGTGCCCTGGCGCCTGGCGCTCGACCACGCCCGGGGTACGCAGGCCACGCACACCACGTTCGAGGCGCTGTGGGAGCAGGCCCTCCAGCGCTCCACGCACCACTACGGCTGCCATGTCGCCGCCCTCCAGTACCTGTCGGCCGCCTGGTACGGCTCGCACCGCGAGTGCTTCGACTTCGCCGAGCGGGCCGCCGAGGACTCGGTGCCCAGCTCCCTGGTCCAGGCGCTGCCGCTGCGGGCCGCGTTCGCGATGCTGACCGAGGGGGCGCGGGACGTCCGGTCCGCCTCGGTGCGGGAGGATCGGATCGACGCGGCGGCGGACCTGGCGATCTCCCTGTCGGCCGCCTTCGCCCCGGGCGACCCGTGGCCGGCCGAGGTCCGCAACCTGCTCGCGTACGTCCTGGTGGTGCGGGGCCGGTGGGCGGAGGCGCTGGAACAGTTCGGCCGGATCGGCCCGCACGCCTCCTCGTTCCCGTGGGCTTCGGTGTCCGGCGACCCGCTGGGCCGGTTCCTGGACGCGCGGGACGACGCACGGCTGCGGGCGGCCTCCGGGAACCCGCTGAGGCAAGGTTCCGGACGAGGGCGGGCGCGCGGCCATTACGCTTGACCGCTGTGACCACCGCTCGCCTGCCCCTGTTCCCGCTGAACGCGGTGCTGTTCCCGGGCCTCGTGCTGCCCCTCAACGTCTTCGAGGAGCGATATCGCGCCATGATGCGTGAGCTCCTGACCATCGACGAGGACGAACCGCGCCGGTTCGCCGTGGTCGCCATCCGGGACGGCCGGGAGACCGCCGTCACGGGTCTCGGCATGCCGGAGGCGGTCCGCGGGCCCGTCGAACGCGGTCCGGGCGACGGCTTCGGCGCCGATCCCCTCCAGTCGCTGCACCGGGTGGGCTGCGTCGCCGACGCCGCGACCATCCGGGAGCGCGCGGACGGCAGCTTCGAGGTCCTGGCCACCGGCACGACCCGGGTGCGGCTGCTCTCCGTGGACGCGACCGGCCCCTTCCTCACGGCCGAGCTGGAGGAGCTGGAGGAGGACCCGGGCGACGAGGCCGGCCCGCTGGCGGAGGGCGTCCTGCGGGCCTTCCGCGGCTACCAGAAGCGCCTGGCGGGCGCGAGCGAGCGCTCCCTCACCACGGGCGCGGACCTGCCGGACGACCCGTCGGTCGTCTCGTACCTGGTCGCCTCGACGGTGGTCCTGGACATCCCCGCCAAGCAGCGGCTCCTCCAGGCTCCGGACACCGCGACCCGCCTCCGCGAGGAGCTGCGGCTGCTTCGCTCGGAGACGGCGGTGATCCGGCACCTGCCGTCGCTCCCCGCGGTGGACCTGACCGTCGCCCCGACACACCCCAACTGAGGACATGGCCAAGAAGCAGAAGAAGTCCCCGTCCGGCGGCACCCCCGCCACGGTCGCCCTGACGGCGGCGGGCACGGCGTTCACCGTGCACGCGTACGAGCACGATCCGGCGTCGCCCTCCTACGGCGAGGAGGCGGCCCAGGCCCTGGGCGTCTCCCCCGACCGCGTCTTCAAGACCCTGGTCGCCGACGTGGACGGCCGCCTGACGGTCGCGGTCGTCCCGGTCGCCGGCTCCCTGGACCTGAAGGCCCTGGCCGCGGCGGCGGGCGGCAAACGCGCCACGATGGCGGACCCGGCCGCCGCGGAACGCACCACGGGGTACGTCCGGGGCGGCATCTCCCCCCTGGGCCAGCGCAAACGCCTCCCCACGGTCCTGGACGCGTCGGCCCGCGACCACGCGACGATCTGCGTCTCGGCGGGCCGCCGGGGCCTGGAGGTCGAGCTGTCCCCGGACGACCTGGCGGCGCTGACGGGCGCGACCTTCGCGGACATCGGCCGAGGCTGAGCGGGGGGGCGGAGCCCCCGGCCGACCGACACCGCGAGGCGCGGGCCCCCCGGCGGACCGGTTCCGTCCTCAAACGCCGGACGGGCTGAACATACCAACGCCCAAGGCGCGGGCCCCAGGGCAGAGCCCCAAACCCCAGCCCCGCCAACGCCTGAGGCGCGGGCCCCGGGGCCGGACGCCGGATTCAGCCCCGCCGGCGTTTGAGGCGCGGGGTCCGGGGCGGGGCTCCAAAACCCCCAGCCCCGCCAACGCCCGAGAACCGGTCCCCGGGGCCGGACCCCAAACCCCCGCCCCCGCCGCCGCCGGAGGCGCGGGCCCCGGGGCCGGCCGCCGGATTCAGCCCCCCCGGCGTTTGAGGCGCGGGGTCCGGGGCGGAGCTCCGGTTTCGGGAAGGGGCGGGGAGGGGAGAGGCCCCGCGCAGCGGCCCCCTACGACCCGTCGGACGGCGAGGCGGCCCCGGCCGCCCCCGCCCCGGACGACGGCGGCGCCGAAGACGCCCCCGGCCCCCACTCCCCGTAAGACGCCCACTCCCCCTCGAAATCCCGCGGCCCCCAAGCCGCGGTCAGCCCGAGATGCACCAGCATCGCCGCCAGCCCCCAAGCCAGCAGCACCCCGTGCGCGTGCATCTCCAACGGCGCGTCGAAGACGACCCCCTTGCCGGCCTCCCGCGCGTGCGCGACCACGTCGGACGTGGGCCCCAGCCGCGTCCCGAGCTGCCACGCCAGCAGCGAACCGAGCACGCTGCCGACCGCGAGGCCCACCGTCAGCCAGATCCCGCCGCGCCGGTGGAACCAGAAGACGAGCCCCGCCGAGACCGCCCCGAACGCCAGCCCGAGCAGGGCGAACGTGCCGTCGGCGCCGATCGCCTCCTCGCCCTCGCTGTCGTTGAGGAAGACCGCGGTGCCGTCGGAGACGAGCGGCACCCGGGGCGCCAGCCACAGCCACAGCAGCCCCATCAGCACACCGGCGACGGTCACCGCGGCGGCGACGATCCCCGCCCGCCGCAGATCCGCCCGCAGCTCGTCCCGGTCCACCCCCGGCGAGGACGCCAGGTGGGAACCGTACGGAACGGCGGGACCCGCGGGCTCACCCCCCGTGGCCGGCTTCCGCCAGTCGTGGTGGTCGTCGGACGAGGGCCGGTTCGGCGGCGTCAGAGGTGCGGTCACCGTGCCATCGTGCCAGGCGCCCGCGAGCCGCGCCTCACCGGACCGCCGCCCTGCGGTACGCCCAGGTGGCGACGGCGAGCGACACGACACCGACCACGGCGCAGACCGCGAGGTCGAGCGCGATGACCACCCAGTCGGGACGGGCCCCGAAGGACCGGGCCAGCGCCTCCACCCCGTAGGTGGACGGCAGCAGATCGCGCGCCCAGCCCACCGGCTCCGGCAGCCGGTCGGCCGGCAGGACGCCCAGCAGCAGCGCGGCGGACATGCCCAGCTGTCCGAGCAGCGTGGCGAGCTCCTGACGCGGCGCGAGGAGCCCCAGCGCGGCGCCGAGCCCGGACAGCGCGGCCCCGGACAGCGGCACGACGGCCACCAGCACCCACAGATGCGCCATCGGCAGCCCGAACAGCACGCTGCCGGTCACCGCCGTGACGACGGTCCCGGGCACGGTGAAGGAGGCGTACGCCCCCGCCGCGCCGAGCACGACGGCCGCGGGCGGCACGGGCAGGGTGGCGTAGTGGTCGAGGCCGCCGCCCGCCCGGAGCTGCCCGAAGTACTGGGCGAGGAGGTTCAGCGCGACGAAGGCGACGACCAGGACGCTGGACCCGGCGACGACGGCCCGCGCCTCGGAGCCGCCGTCCACCACCCCGCGCATCAGGATCATGATCCCGACCGACTGGAAGGTCGCCACGAAGAGCAGTGGGATGCGGGCCACCCGGGCCCGGGAGAGCTGGGCGCGGTAGACGGCCGCGAGGGAGGGGAACAGCCGGGCCCGGGGGGCGAGCGTCGCGGCCGCCCCGGCCACCGCGCCGAATCCGCTCATGCCTTCACCAGTCCCTTGGTCGCGCCGCCGCCGAGCGCGAGGTAGACGTCCTCCAGGCTCGGCATCGCCAGGCTGAAGTCGTCGAGCGCCGCGAAGGCCGCGCCGCCGGTCACCGCGGCGACCGCCGCCCGCGCCTCGTCGGGCGCGAGCCGCAGCGCCCAGCGCCGCCCGGACTCCTGCGCGGACGCGCGCAGGGCCGCGACCTCGGGGAGCTCCAGGGGGGCGCGGTCGCGCCACACCAGCTCGACCCGGACCTCCCCGGCGACGCGCTCCTTGAGCCCGGCGGGGGTGTCGCAGGCGATGACCTTGCCGCGTTCGATGACGGCGACCCGGTCGAGGACGGTCTCGGCCTCGATGACGTTGTGGGTGACGAGCAGGACCGTCGCCCCGCGCTCCGCGCGCCGCCGGTCGACGGCTGCCCAGACGGCCCGCCGGGCCACCGGGTCCATGCCGGTCGTCGGCTCGTCCAGGACGAGCACGGGGCGCTCCCCGACGAGTGCGGCGGCGAAGCAGGCGAGGCGCCGCTGGCCACCGGACAGCTTCTTCAGCGGCCGGTCCGCGAGGCCGGTGAGACCGAGTTCGTCCAGGACCGCGTCGCGCTCGGCCCGGGCCTCGCGCACCGGGAGCCCGCGCAGCCGCCCGGTGGTCTCGGCGGCGAGGGCGACGGTCAGCTCGTCCAGCGCGGTGGACTCCTGCCCGAGGTAGCCGATCAGCCGGGAGGCCCGCTCGGGGTGGCGCACGAGGTCGTGGCCGAGGATGTCGACGCTGCCGGAGTCGGGCCGCATGAGCCCGGTGAGCTGGCGTACGAGGGTGGACTTGCCGGCTCCGTTGGGCCCGAGCAGTCCGAAGATCTCACCGCGTCGGACGTCGAGGCTGATGCCGTCGGTGGCGCGTACTTCCGGGGTGGCGGGTGCGCCTCGGCGGCCCCTGGCCGGGGGGTAGGTCTTCACCAGATCGCGCACCGCGCACACGGTGCCGCTCGCCGTCGGCGCCTGTGCTGTCCCCGTACTCACGAGGTACGAGGGTACGGGGTGCGAGGACCGGCATTACGCCCGGGGCCGCACCGATCGGACACCGCCGCCCCGGGAGCGGCCGGACCGGCCAGCCGTCGGGCGAGGCGGAATCAGTCTCCGGAGGGCCCGGCCCTCCCGGCCTTCTCCGCGGCCCGCTCGGCCGCCGGGGCGTGGTCGGCGGCGGCCCGTACGTCGATCTCGCGCCAGAAGCCCGCCCGGATCGCGTACCGGTCGTGCTCGTCGATCTGGTCGTCCTTGTGGGCGAGGAGGCCGAAGCGGGCCGCGTACCGCAGGAGTTCGCCGTCGATGCGGTGCGGGATGCGCGGGTAGAGGGCGGAGAGCTTCGGCAGGTGGCCGGTCTCCGGGAGCCGTTCCAGCCAGCGCCGGGCGAAGACCTGCCCCACCTCGAAGGGGTCGCCGCCGACCGTGGTGATGTCCTCCTCGCGGTCGGCCCACCGCTGTTCGGCGCTGGTCAGCTGGGCGAGCGTCGGCAGGGACGCGGTCTCCGCCGGTTCGCCCAGCGGGCCCCCGCGCTCCACCCAGCCCCGGTCGGAGGACCAGCGCAGGGTCGCCGCGGGCTGCGGGGCCGGCTGCGGGGCGGGCGGTACGACGGGCCCGCGCAGGGTGCCGGCGAGGTCCTTCGGGGTGGGCACGCCCTTGGTGCCGTGCCCGTGCCCGTGCGCGGGCTGGGCGGGGCTCTCACCGGGCCGGGGGGCCGCCTCCTCGTCGTCGCGGACCGACTCGGTCTCGGCGGCGGCCCGGGACGCGCGCTCGGCGGAGGCGGCGAGGGCCGATTCGGGCAGCGGGGCGGAGAGGATCGCGGCGATCTCGGGGCGCGGGGCGGGCGGCGGGGCGCACGGGCCGCCGGTCTCCTTGGCCCGGACGGCCTGGGTGATCCAGGCGCGGTCCAGGACGCGGCGCTCGTCGGCCTCGGCGACCAGGTCCTCGGACTGGTTGTAGTCGCCGTCGGCGGCCTGGACGGCCCAGAGGTGGACGGCGACGCCGTGCTCCTTGGCGGACATCAGGCCGGGGAGCAGGTCACCGTCGCCGGTGACCAGGACCACGTCCGAGCAGGCGCGGTTGCGGGCGAGCTCGGTGAGCTCGGCGTGCATCGCCGCGTCGACGCCCTTCTGCGCCCAGCGCCCGTCGCTGCGGGTGAGGGCGCCCAGCCGGACGGTGACCCGGGGCATCACGCGCAGCCTGCGGTGCTCGGGCTGCGGGACGCGGTCGGGGGCGCCGTCGAACCAGTAGATCCGCAGCAGCGGCTGTGCGGTGTCGGCCTCGGCGCGTTCGCGCAGCTGCTGGATGAGGGCCGCGTGGTCGACGGTGATGCGGGACCGGGCGGGCTCTCCTGCCAGCAGACTCGCGGCTGCGCCCAGCAGATAGCCGGCGTCCACCAGGACGACGCAACGGTCCACGCGTTCCACCCTCTTCCAGGCATTCGGGATCGGGTTTTCTCAGGGTTCCTTCGAGTCTGCCCGACCACGCCGGGGTTAACGGCCGGAACTCGATCATCGGCGTGGCGGATCACGAAAAGCGCGCATCATACCCTGTCGCTACGCACGGTAATGATCCGACATGCGATGTTTATCCGATTATGTGAATCTGACGGTGGTCCTGGCCCCGAGAGTCCTTATAGGAGGAACACCATGGCCAAGAACAAGAACCGCAAGCAGGGCAGCCAGAACGACCGCGCTTCGCAGGCGGAGCGCGCCTCCGAGCAGGCGCGCTCGACGGCCGCCGAGGCGCAGAGCTCGATGCAGTCCCAGGCCCAGGGCAGCCCTGCCGATGTCGCGCGCAAGCATCAGCGGCGCTTCGGCCACAACTGACCGGACTCCCGGCAGGCCCGGCACAGCGAGAGGGGCGGCCCCGCACCGGCGGGGCCGCCCCTCTCGTACGCGTACGAAACCTCAGCCCGCCAGGCAGGACGGCCCGAGCAGCACTTTCAGGTCACCGAAGAGTGCCGGGTCCGGCTTCACCCGGTGCCGGTCGAGCCGGAGCACCGTGGTCTTGCGGGGGCCCTGGAGCCGGATGCGCACCTCGGTGTCGCCGCGGTGGCTGTTCAGCACCTCGCCGAGCCGGCTGACCATGGGCGGGGTCACCCGGACCGTGGGGATGGTCAGGACGACGGGCGCGTTGGTCCCCGCGTTGGAGATGTCGGGGACCTGCATCTCCATGGCGACCAGGCGCGGCACGTCCTCGCGCTTGTCGAGGCGCCCCTTGACGAAGACGACGGTGTCCTCGACGAGCTGGGTGGAGACCAGCTGGTAGGTGGCGGGGAAGAACATGCACTCGATGGAGCCGGCCAGGTCCTCCACGGTGGCGATGGCCCAGGCGTTGCCCTGCTTGGTCATCTTGCGCTGGAGGCCGGAGATGATGCCGCCCACGGTGACGATCGCGCCGTCGGCGTGCTCGCCGCCGGTGAGCTGCGAGATCGCCGCGTCCGACTTGTCGGACAGGACGTGCTCCAGACCGAACAGCGGGTGGTCGGAGACGTAGAGCCCGAGCATCTCGCGCTCCTGGGCCAGCAGATAGGACTTCTCCCACTCGACGTCGGAGAACTCCACGTCGAGGCCGAAGCCCGGCTCGTCGCTGTCCTCCTCGCCGCCGCCGAAGAGGTCGAACTGCCCCTCGGCCTCCTTGCGCTTGACCTGCACCACGTTGTCGATCATGGACTCGTGGTGGGCGACGAGCCCCTTGCGGGTGTGGCCCATCTCGTCGAAGGCGCCGGCCTTGATGAGGGATTCCACGGTCCGCTTGTTGCAGACGACGGCCTCGACCTTGTCCAGGAAGTCGGGGAACGAGCTGTACTTCCCCTTCGCCTTGCGGCACCGGATGATCGAGTCCACGACGTTCTGGCCGACGTTGCGGACGGCCGTGAGCCCGAAGAGGATCACGTCGTCGCCCTGCGCGGCGAAGTTGGACTCCGACTCGTTGACGTTCGGCGGGAGCACCTTGATGCCCATGCGCCGGCACTCGTTGAGGTAGACGGCGGACTTGTCCTTGTCGTCCTTGACCGAGGTCAGCAGGGCGGCCATGTACTCGGCGGGGTAGTTCGCCTTGAGGTACGCGGTCCAGTAGGTGACCAGGCCGTACGCGGAGGAGTGCGCCTTGTTGAACGCGTACCCGGCGAACGGGACCAGGACGTCCCAGAGCGCCTTGATCGCCGCGTCCGAGAAGCCCTTCTTCTTGGCACCGGCCTCGAAGAGGACGAAGTTCTTCGCCAGCTCCTCGGGCTTCTTCTTGCCCATCACGCGGCGCAGGATGTCGGCCTCGCCGAGCGAGTAGCCGGCGACGATCTGGGCGGCCTTCTGCACCTGCTCCTGGTACACGATCAGGCCGTAGGTGAGGCCCAGGACCTCCTTGAGAGGTTCCTCCAGCTCAGGGTGGATCGGGGTGATCTCCTGGCGGCCGTTCTTGCGCTCGGCGTAGTTCGTGTGCGAGTTCATGCCCATCGGGCCCGGCCGGTAGAGGGCCGAGACGGCGGAGATGTCCTCGAAGTTGTCGGGCTGCATCTGGCGCAGCAGCGAGCGCATCGGCCCGCCGTCGAACTGGAACACGCCGAGCGTGTCACCGCGGCACAGCAGCTCGTACGTCTTGGGGTCGTCCAGCGGGAGCGCGAGCATCTCCAGGTCGACGCCCTTGTTGGACTTCACCATCTTGATGGCGTCGTCCATGATCGTCAGGTTGCGCAGCCCGAGGAAGTCCATCTTCAGCAGGCCGAGCGATTCGCACTGCGGGTAGTCCCACTGCGTGATGGTGACGCCGTCGGTGTGCCGCACCCAGACCGGGGCGTGGTCCACGATCGGCTCGCTGGACATGATCACGCCGGCGGCGTGCACGCCCATCTGCCGGACCAGGCCCTCGACGCCCTTGGCGGTGTCGATGACCTTCTTGACGTCCGGCTCGTTCTCGTACATCGCCCGGATCTCGCCCGCCTCGCTGTAGCGCGGGTGGCTGGGGTCGGTGATGCCGTTGAGGTCGATGCCCTTGCCGAGCACGTCGGCGGGCATGGCCTTGGTGAGGCGGTCGCCCATCGCGTACGGGTAGCCGAGGACCCGGGCGGAGTCCTTGATCGCGTTCTTGGCCTTGATCTTGCCGTAGGTGCCGATCATGGCGACCTTGTCGGCGCCGTACTTCTCCGTCACGTAGCGGATGACCTCGACGCGCCTGCGCTCGTCGAAGTCGATGTCGACGTCGGGCATGGAGACGCGCTCGGGGTTGAGGAACCGCTCGAAGATCAGTCCGTGCTCGATCGGGTCGAGGTCGGTGATGCCCAGCGCGTACGAGACGATCGACCCGGCCGCGGAGCCTCGGCCGGGGCCCACCGCGATGCCGTTGTTCTTGGCCCACATGATGAAGTCGGCGACGACCAGGAAGTACCCCGGGAACCCCATCTGGATGATGATGTCCATCTCGTACTCGACCTGCTTCTGCCGGTCCTCGGGGACGCCGTTCGGGAAACGGCGGTTCATCCCGACGCGGACCTCCTCCTGGAACCAGGTGATCTCCGTGTAGCCCTCGGGGATGTCGAACTTCGGCATCAGGTCGCGCTTCTCGAACATCCCGGAGGTGTCGATCTGCTCGGCGACCAGGAGGGTGTTGCGGCACCCCTCCTGCCAGGCGTCGGAGGAGTCGACGCCGTACATCTCGTCCGTGGTCTTGAGGTAGTAGCCGGTGCCGTCGAAGCGGAAGCGGTCCGGGTCGGAGAGGTTCTTGCCGGTCTGGATGCAGAGCAGGGCGTCGTGCGCGGTCGCCTCGGAGGCGTACGTGTAGTGCGAGTCGTTCGTCACGAGCGGCGGGATGGAGAGCTTCTTGCCGATCTCCAGGAGCCCGTCGCGGACCCGGCGCTCGATCTCGATGCCGTGGTCCATCAGCTCCAGGAAGTAGCGCCCCTCGCCGAAGATGTCCTTGTAGTCGGACGCCGCCTTGAGGGCCTCGTCGAACTGGCCGAGCCGCAGCCGCGTCTGGACCTCGCCGGAGGGGCAGCCGGTGGACGCGATCAAGCCCTCCGACCACTGCGCGATGGTCTCCTTGTCCATACGCGGCCACTTCTGGAGCCAGCCCTCGGCGTAGGCGTCGGAGGACAGCTTGAAGAGGTTGTGCAGACCGGTCGCGTTCGCCGCCCAGATCGTCTTGTGGGTGTAGCCACCCGAACCGGAGACGTCGTCGCGCTTCTGGTGCGGCTGGCCCCACTGGATCTTCCGCTTGTGCTTGCGCGACTCGGGCGCGACGTACGCCTCGATGCCGATGATCGGCGTCACGTCCGCCTTCTTCGCCGAGTGGAAGAAGTCGTACGCCCCGTGCAGGTTGCCGTGGTCGGTCATGGCGATATGGGTCATGCCCATGTCGTTGCACGCCTTGAACATGTCCTTGAGCCGCGCGGCACCGTCCAGCAGCGAGTACTGGGTGTGGACGTGAAGGTGCGTGAAGGGCGGCTTGGTCACGGCGCTGTGCCTCCGGGGAAATGGGGATGACGGGACGGGTGACGTCTCGGGATGTCTGGGGGACAGCGTGGAAGTCTACGTCTCCGAGGAGCCCGGCGACGGGCACTCCGCGATACGGTCGCGCGTTGGAAGGACGGGACCACCCGTCCCTTTTGTCATGCACGTCATCACCCAGGTCAGGTACCAGGAGGCAGTCACAGATGTCGGACACGCAGACCGGCGCGGAGCGGCGCGGGGAGCAGATTCTCGAGGTCTTCGGCACCGCCTTCGGGGAGCTGCTGGCCGCCGATCCGGCCGCCTTCCGGGTCAAGTTCCGCAAGATGGCCGCGTCGGCCTTCGCGTTCTACCGGGGCACGGCCTGCCTGTTCTACAGCGACCTGGAGCACGAGCGGCACGGCGGACCGTATCTGGACGAGCGCACCGGCCGGGTCTGGATACACGGCGACCTCCACGCGGAGAACTTCGGCACGTACATGGACGCCAACGGCCGCCTCGTCTTCAACGTGAACGACTTCGACGAGGCGTACGTGGGCCCCTTCACCTGGGACCTCAAGCGCTTCGCCGGCTCGGTCGCCCTGCTGGGGTACGCGAAGGCGCTGGGCGACGAGCAGATCACCGAGCTGGTACGGATCTACGCGGCGGCCTACCGCGAGCGCATCCGCGCCCTGGCCACGGGCGCCAAGAACGACGAGGTACCGCCGTTCACGCTGGACACCGCCGAGGGGCCGCTGCTCGGCGCGCTGCGGACCGCCCGCTCGCTGACCCGGTTCTCGCTGCTGGACTCGATGACCGAGATCCGCGACTTCGAGCGCCGGTTCGCCGAGGGCGGCGGCGCGATCGACCTGGACGCGGCGACGCGGTACAAGGTGCTGGCCGCGTTCGACGGCTATCTGGAGACGCTGCCGGAGTCGAGCCTGACCCGGCCGGACTCGTACCGGGTGAAGGACGTGGTGGGCCGGCGCGGCATCGGCATCGGCTCGGCGGGGCTGCCCTCGTACAACATCCTGCTGGAGGGCAACAGCGACGCCCTGGAGAACGACGTGGTGATCTACCTCAAGCAGGCCCAGACCCCGGCCGTCTCCCGGCACATCACGGACCGGGCGGTCCGGGACTACTTCCGGCACGAGGGCCACCGCACGGTGATCTCGCAGCGCGCCCTCCAGGCCCACGCCGACCCGTGGCTCGGCTGGACCGAGCTCGACGGCGCCGGCCAGCTCGTCGCCGAGGTGTCGCCGTACGCGGTGGACCTGGACTGGTCCGACATCGACGAGCCCGACGAGATCGCGGCGGTCGTCGCCGACCTCGGCCGGGCCACGGCCACGATGCACGCGGCGGCGGACGACGAGAGCGGCCACTCGCTGGTGCCGTTCTCCACGGAGCGGGCGATCGACGCCGCCATCGCGGCCGACGAGGAGGGCTTCGGGGAGCTCCTCGTGGACTTCGCCCACAGCTACGGCGCCCGGGCCCGCGCGGACCACCAGATCTTCGTGGACCTCTTCCGCAACGGCCGCATCCCGGGCCTCTAGGCAGTGAAACGGAACCTTTAGGGGTCGCTTACAGGTTCGCATGCGACACTCCTGGGCGATGGACATATCCGGGACGCAGCTCAGAGCGGCACGCGCGGCGCTTTTCACAGCGCTCGTCGTGACGCTCTCCGCCGCGTCCCACGTGCTGCTCTCCCAGGTCGCGCTGCCCCTGGTCCCCGTCGCCGTGCTGGCCGGGGCCGTCTTCGCGGCGGCCTACGCCCTGGCCGGCCGCCAGCGCGGCTTCGGGGCGATCGCCGGACTGCTGGTCCCCCTGGAGCTGGCCGCCGACACCTTCTTCACCACCGGCCAGCACCTCTGCTACGGAGCGGCGGGCGGCCCGATAGCGGGCCCCCTGCGCTCGGTGGGCGTCGACGTCCTGTGCGGCGGCGGCGACCTCGGCCCCGGCGCCGCACAGCTCGGCGACGTCACCACCCCGCTCGCGTCGGTGACCGCGGGCGGCCGGGGCGCCGCCGCGCTGCTCGCCTCCCCCGGCCCGCTGGTCCCCTGGCTGCTGCTGGCCGCCCACGTCACGGTCGGGCTGCTCGCCGCCGCCTGGCTGCACCGCGGGGAGCTGGCGCTCGCCGGGCTGCTCCGGGCGGGCGCGCTGCTGGCGTTCCGGCCGCTGCTGGTCGCGGTGGCCGTGGTGCGCACGGCGGGCCGCCCGCCGCGGGCCGGGGCCCGCGCCGCCGTGTCCCGGCCGCTGCTGCCGGCCCGCGCCCGCCTCCTCGTGCACTCCGTGGGACGGAGGGGTCCGCCGCTCGGGGCCTGTGCCCTCTGAGCACGCGAGCCCCGCACCGCACGACCCACCCCATACGGAGAACACCACCATGAGCAAGCGCAACAGCCAGGCCAACAAGTCCGCCGCCCGCGAGCGGCTGCGCGCGGAGCGCGAGCGCCAGGCGAAGAAGGACAAGGCCCGCCGGCAGGTCATCGTCGCCGTCTCGGCCGTCGGCGTCCTCGCCGTCGCGGCCGGTGTCGGCTACGCCGTCATGGAACTGAACAAGCCGTCCCACTGGCAGGCGGTCAAGGACGACAAGGCGAAGGTCGTCACGCCCAAGAACACCTCGGGCGAGAACGGCACCACCGTCGTCATCGGCAAGGACAGCGCGAAGAAGACCCTGAAGCTGTACGAGGACTCCCGCTGCCCGATCTGCGCCTCGTTCGAGCAGACCGTGGGCTCGACCATCGCCAAGGACGTCGAGGACGGCAAGTACAAGATCCAGTACATAGGCGCGTCGTTCATCGACGGCGACAGCCTCGGCGACGGTTCCATCGGCAGCAACGGCGAGGGTTCGAAGAACGCCCTGAGCGCGCTCGGCGCGGCGCTGAACGTGAGCACCGACGCCTTCCTGGACTTCAAGAGCGCCCTGTACTCGGCGGAGTTCCACCCGGAGGAGACCGACGACAAGTTCAAGGACGACAGCTACCTGATCAAGGTGGCCGACTCGGTGAAGGAACTCAAGGGCAACAAGGAGTTCCAGAAGGCCGTCGAGGACGGCACGTACGACGCCTGGGCCCTGCAGATGTCCAAGACCTTCGACGAGAACAAGGACGACGTGACCGGCACGCCGACCCTCGTCATGGACGGCAAGAAGGTCACCGGCAGCGACGGCACGAACGCGCCGATGACGGTGGACGAGTTCAACGCGGCGATCGACACAGCGCTGAAGGGCTGATCTCCGGCCGGCTCCTTTCGGAAGGGGGGCGGACCCGCCCGGGTCCGCCCCCCTTCCGCATCGGCTCGCGCACCCGCGCACGACCGTTGTGATCCAGCCATCGATGGGCGCGTCACCGGCCGATGACGACTCCATTTCGAACGGCTTTCCGCGTGGGCGGAATCCGGACACACCGACCACTCGGGCGCACCGATACCTGAAGTCCGTATTCCAAACTCCGGGCCGGGGAGGAGATTTTCTCCCCGTTGCCCCGGTCTGCGCCCCGGATCATTGGGCCGGATCACCTCTGCCCTGACATGACATGCGCACGTAATCTCCCGGCGACGGGTGAGGAAACCCCTCCCCTTCCCACGTCCGCGAGGAGCCCCCGTGCGCACTCTTGCCCGCATATCACCGCGTTTGCGCCATCACGCGATCGGCATCGCCGCCCTGGCCGGAACCCTGGCCCTGGCGCCCCTCTCCGTTCCCTCCGACGCCACCGCCGCGTCCGGCGGCGCCACCGCGGCCAGGTCCGCCGACGCCTGCGCGGACGCCCCGGCCTCCGCGGCGGCCCGCCAGTCCCGGCCCGGCGGCCCCCAGCACGCGGCCGACCCGAACGACATCACCAGCGCCCAGGCCGCGGCCATCGACAAGCAGCTGAGACAGAGACTCGCCGAGCGCCGCCTCACCGGCCCCACGCTCGCCGCCGGCGCGACCATCCCGGTCTACTTCCACGTCATCCACTCCGGCACCACGGGCAAGCTCACCTCGGGCGACATCAGCAGCCAGATGAGCGTGCTGAACGCCGCGTACAGCGGCCAGGGCACCGGGAACAACGCCACCGGCTTCCAGTTCTCCCTGGCCGGCACCGACTACACGGACAACGCCTCCTGGTACAACCTCTCCTCCGGCTCGTCGGCCGAGAAGGCGATGAAGACGGCCCTGCGCAAGGGCGGCAAGAACGCGCTCAACATCTACACCGCCAACCTGGGCGGCGGGCTGCTCGGCTGGGCGACGTTCCCCAGCTCCTACGCGTCCAGCCCGTCCATGGACGGCGTGGTCATCCTCGACGCCTCGCTGCCCGGCGGCCCCGCGACGCACTACGACGAGGGCGACACCGCGACGCACGAGGTCGGCCACTGGATGGGGCTCTACCACACGTTCCAGGGCGGCTGCAACGGCAAGGGCGACTACGTCGACGACACCCCGGCCGAGAAGACCCCCGCGTACGAGTGCCCGACCGGCCGCGACTCCTGCGCCAAGCAGTCCGG
The DNA here is from genome assembly GCF_007096885.1 of Streptomyces sp. 130. GTDB lineage: Bacteria > Actinomycetota > Actinomycetes > Streptomycetales > Streptomycetaceae > Streptomyces. The sequence goes on from NZ_VJNO01000009.1 coordinate 207,053, forward strand.
CGCCGACCCGGTCCACAACTTCATGGACTACACGTACGACGCCTGCATGACCCAGTTCACCCCGGGCCAGGTGCAGCGGATGAGCGACAGCTGGGCCGCCTACCGCGGCTGACCCGCCCCGGCGTTCTCCCGAAGGGCTCCGCGCGACCCGCGCGGAGCCCTTCGCCCGTCGTCACAGCGTGGCGAGGAAACCGATCGCGACCTTCCAGGCCAGCTCCGCCGCCTCCCGGTCGAAGTCCGCCAGCTCCGGGTCGGTGAAGAGGTGGCCGGCGCCCGGGTAGCGGTAGACCTCCACGTCCGCCCCCGTCCGCTGCATGTCCAGGTACCAGGAGTTCAGCCAGTCGGCCGTCTCGTACGGGTCGGGGTCGGCGACGTGCAGCTGTACGGGCAGCTCGTCCACCGAGGCGTTCTCGGCGATGTCCGAGGTGCCGTGGAAGAGCAGCAGCCCGCGCGCCTTCTCGTCGCCGAGGGCCAGCGTCTGGGCGACCGAGGCGCCGAGCGAGAAGCCGGCGTAGACGAGGCCCTGGTCGGAATAGGGCGCGGCGGCGAGCACGGCGCGCTTCAGCAGCTCCTCCTTGCCGGTCTCCTCCCGGAACGCCTCCGCTTCCTCCACCGAATCGAAGGTGTGCCCTTCGAACAGATCGGGCACGCGCACCTCGTGCCCTGCGGCGCGCAGCCGTTCGGCTGCGGCGTGCACGGCGGGGCGCAGACCGTACATCGAGTGGAAAAGCATGATGTTCATGACGCCCATGGTGCCAGTTGCGTTCGAAGGGATGGGGAGCGACAGCATGGAGAGTGTTCTGCGGCCGCTGATCGTCCTCGGCGGCTCGGTGGTGCTCACCCTGGCGGCGGGCTGGTTCTTCGACTTCCTGCTCAGGCGCGCCGACGCCCGGCACCACGACACCCCGCTGTGGGGCCTGCTGCGGCGCTGCCGCATCCCGTTCCAGCTGGTCATGTGCGCGGCGCTGCTGCGCGGTACGTACGAGCGGACGGGTCTCGGCCCGGTCCAGGACCACCGGGTGGGCATCGGCCGGCTGCTGACGCTGGTGCTGATCGGCGCGTCCGCCTGGCTGGTGGTGCGGATCGCCATCGCGATCGTGGACTCGGTGTACGCGCGCTACGCGGCGGCCCACAACCGGGACCCGGCGCGGGTCCGGCGGGTGCGGACGCAGGTGACGCTGATCCAGCGGGTCGTCATCGCGATCGTGACGATCCTGGCCGTCGCGGCCATGCTGCTGACGTTCCCCGAGATGCAGGCGGTGGGCACCTCGATGCTGGCGTCGGCCGGTCTCGTGGGCATCGTCGCCGGTGTCGCCGCCCAGTCCACGCTGGGCAACCTCTTCGCGGGCCTCCAGATCGCGTTCGGCGACATGGTCCGCATCGGCGACACCGTGGTGGTGGACGGCGAGTGGGGCACGATCGAGGAGATCACGCTGACCTTCCTCGCGGTGCGTACGTGGGACGAGCGGCGGATCACGATGCCGGTCTCGTACTTCACGGGCAAGCCGTTCGAGAACTGGTCGCGCGGCGGGGCCCAGATGACCGGCTCGGTCTTCTTCCACCTCGACCACTCGGCGCCGATCGAGGCGATGCGCGACAAGCTGCGGGACATCCTCGGCGAGTGCGCGGCCTGGGACGGCCGGAACTGGTCCCTGGCGGTCACGGACACCACCCCGACGACGATCCAGGTGCGCGCGGTGGTCACGGCGAAGGACGCGGACGACATCTGGACGGCGCGCTGCGCGGTCCGCGAGCAGCTCATCGGCTGGCTGCGCGACCACCACCCGTACGCGCTGCCGCGGGTCGCGACGGCCCCCGCGGCGCTCCCGCCCGGTGACGCCTGGCCGTCGGTGCACGTGAACGGCAAGGACGAGAAGTCCGCGAGCGGCTGGAACCGGACCCCGCGCACGGGGCGCGGCTGACCCGCGCGGCCCTCAGCGCAGGCTGCGGACGTCCAGCTGCCGCAGGACCCGGTCCACGACCTCCGGGTCCGAGCCGGGCTCGCTGCGCGCGGAGAGCACGGCGTGGCGGGCGGCCGACATCATCTCGCGCTGGATCCGGCTGACCGCCTGGAACCGCTCGACGCGCCTGGCGTAGGCGTCGCGCCGTTCGTCGTCCACCATCTCCGGGCTGATCCGCGCCCCCACGTCGTACGCGAGCCGGTGCAGCCGCTCGACCACGTCCTCGGGCAGGTCCTCGGTCTCCTCGATCTTCTTCAGCCGCTCCCGGGCCGCCTTGGCCGCCCGGATCGCGAGGTCCTTCTCCAGGGCCGCCTCGGCGTCGGTGTCCGCGCGCACCCCGAGCCGCCGCACCAGCCAGGGCAGCGTCAGCCCCTGGAAGACCAGGGTCACCATGATCACGGAGAACGCGATGAAGACGATCTCGTCGCGGCCGGGGAACGGCTTGCCGTCGTCCGTCTCCAGCGGGATCGCGAGGGCCAGTGCGACGGAGGCCACCCCCCGCATCCCGGCCCACCACATGATCACGGTCTCCCGCCAGCTGGTGGGGATCTCCTCGCTGACGTCCCGCCGGGTGTGCAGCCGTTTGGCGAGCCAGGTGGCCGGCAGCAGGTACAGCAGCCGTACGCCGACGACGACCGCGACGACCACGAGGCCCCAGCCGGCCGTCTCCAGCAGGCGCCCGTCCGCCGTGCCGAACACGTTGTGCAGTTCGAGGCCGATGAGCCCGAAGGCGATCCCGGTGACGAGGGTGTCGACGATCTCCCAGAAGGTGCGTCCGGTGAGCCGGCCGAGCACGTCGTCGGCGTCCGCGGTGTGCTCCGCGAGGAACATCGCGGTCATCAGGACGGCGAGCACACCGGAGCCCATCAGCTCCTCGGCGAGCACATAGCTGACGAACGGCACCAGCAGGGTCAGGCCCACCTGGAGGGTGGCGTCGCCGAGCAGCCCCATGAGCTTGATGGTGAGCCAGCCCAGCGCGACGCCCACCACGACGGCGACCACCGCGGACAGCACGAGCAGCCCGAACGCCTCGGGCCACGAGAAGGTGCCGCTGACGGCCGCCGCGATGGCCACGTGGTACAGCACGATCGCGGTGACGTCGTTGAACAGCCCCTCGCCCTCCAGGATGGAGATGAGCCGCCGGGGCAGCCCGACCGACCCCGCGACGGCGGTGGCGGCGACCGGGTCGGGCGGGGCGACGAGCGCGCCGAGCGCGACGGCGGCGGCGAGCGGCAGCCCCGGCACGATCGCGTCGGCGACCGCGGCGACGGCGGCGGTCGTGAGGAAGACCAGGGCGACGGCCAGCAGGAAGATGGGCCGCTTGTTCGCGGCGAACTGCCGCCAGGAAGTGCGCTGCACCGAGGCGTAGAGCAGCGGCGGCAGCAGCGCGGGGAGGATGATCTCCGGCGGGATGTCCACGTTCGGCACGAAGCTGAGGAAGGCCAGCACGACGCCGAAGAGCGTCATCAGCACCGGCGCCGGGAGCTTCAGCCGGTCCCCCAGCGGGACCGTGACCACGGCCCCGAGCAGCAGCAGGAGCAGCAGTGACATCTGGTCCACGGGGTGCCTTCCGAAGCGCTCCGGCCGGACCCGGTCCACGCCCGGCCGATTCCCCTCACCCTGCCATGCACCCCCCGCCGCCCGGGGTCAGGGGGTGCGGCGGGGCGTCAGATCGTCCGGCGCATCGCCCGGTGCGAGATGCCCGCGTCCATGAATTCGGGGCCGTACGGCTCGTAGCCGAGGCGCTCGTAGAAGCCCAGGGCGTGCGTCTGGGCGTGCAGGTCGACGGCGGTGAGGCCGTGGCTCCGCGCCGCGTCCTCGATGGCCCGTACGAGCGCGGCGCCGACGCCGAGGCCCCGGGCCTCCTTGCTCACCGCGAGCCGGCCGAGCGAGCCGACGGTGGGGTCCCCGCCGGTGTGCGACGCGGCGGCGGGGCCGTGCAGCAGCCGGCCGGTCCCGAGCGCGGTGCCGTCCGCGGCGACGGCCATGACGTGCACGGCGTCCGCGTCGTGGGTGTCGTACTCGATCTCCTCGGGCACGTTCTGCTCGCCGACGAAGACCTCCTTGCGCACCTGGAAGCAGGCGGCGCGGTCCTGCTCGTCGGCGGCGGTCCGGGTGGTGTACGCGAGGGGCCCGGCCGTCACTGGCTCTCCGCCGCGATGCGGTCCAGCGCCTGCTGGAGGTCGTCGGGGTAGGTGCTGGTGAACTCGACCCAGCTCCCGTCCGCGGGGTGCTCGAAGCCGAGCTTCACCGCGTGCAGCCACTGCCGGGTCAGGCCGAGGCGCTTGGCCATGGTGGGGTCGGCGCCGTAGGTGAGGTCGCCGACGCAGGGGTGGCGGTGGGCGGACATGTGCACCCGGATCTGGTGGGTGCGGCCGGTCTCCAGCTTGATGTCCAGGAGGCTGGCGGCCCGGTACGCCTCGATGAGGTCGTAGTGCGTCACCGAGGGCTTGCCGTCCGCGACGACCGCCCACTTGTAGTCGTGGTTGGGGTGCCGGCCGATGGGGGCGTCGATGGTGCCGCTCATCGGGTCCGGGTGGCCCTGGACCAGCGCGTTGTACTTCTTCTCCACGACCCGGTCGCGGAACTGGGCCTTCAGCAGGGTGTAGGCGCGCTCGGACTTGGCGACGACCATGAGCCCGGAGGTGCCGACGTCGAGCCGGTGCACGATGCCCTGGCGCTCGGCGGCGCCGGACGTGGAGATCCGGTACCCGGCGGCGGCGAGGCCGCCGATGACGGTGGTGCCGGTCCAGCCGGGGCTGGGGTGGGCGGCGACCCCGACGGGCTTGACGATCACCACGATGTCGTCGTCGTCGTGGACGATCTCCATGCCCTCGACGGGCTCCGCGACGATCTGGACCGGGGCGGGCGCCTGCGGCATCTCCACTTCGAGCCAGGCGCCGCCGTGCACCCGCTCGGACTTCCCGACGACCGCGCCGTCCACCTGCACCTTGCCGGCGGCGGCCAGATCGGCGGCCTTGGTGCGGGAGAAGCCGAACATCCGGGAAATGGCGGCGTCGACGCGCTCGCCCTCCAGACCATCGGGGACGGGCAGGGTGCGGACCTCGGGTTGCGTACTCACCAGTCGAGTATGCCTTGCCCCCGCCGCTCCCCGTTCCTCAGTCCCGTTCCCCCGGTCCCCGGTCCTCGTTCCCTCAGTCCTTGTGGACGGTGCCGTCCGGGTCCAGGCCCTTGAAGGAGAGGAGGACGATCAGGATGCCGCCGCAGACGATCGCGGAGTCGGCCAGGTTGAAGACGGCGAAGTGGGCGGGGGCGATGAAGTCCACCACCGCGCCCTCGAAGACGCCCGGCGCGCGGAAGATGCGGTCGGTGAGGTTCCCGAGGGCCCCGCCGAGCAGCAGCCCGAGCGCGATGGCCCACGGCAGGCTGTAGAGCTTGCGCGCGAGCCGCGCGATCACCACGATGACGGTCGCCGCGATGATCGTGAAGATGATCGTGAACGCCTCGCCGAAGCCGAACGCGGCGCCCGAGTTGCGCAGGGCGTCCAGCTTGAGCCAGTCGCCGATGAGCTCGATCGGCTCCTGGTGCTCCAGCTTCGCCACGACGAGCATCTTGCTGCCGAGGTCGAGCAGGTACGCGACGACGGCGACGCAGAACAGCAGGATGACCCGGCGCCGGCGGGTGGCCGGCGAGCGGTCGACGTCCGCGTCCGCCGCGGTGGCCCCGCTCTCCGGGGCCTCCGGCGCGACCGGCTCCGGGGAAGCGGCCGCGCCGTCAGGCCCGGTCTCTCCGCTTCCCTCAGCCCCGGTGATGTCCGGCGTACCGATGATGCGCTCCGCCTCTGCCACGTGAGTCCCTCAACCTAGTTCCCGACTGAGGACGAGGGTACGGCACGCCCGTGCGAATCAGCCTCGTCGTTCCTGCTTCTGCTTGTCCTCGACGCACAGCGTGGCCCGGGGGAACGCCTGCATCCGCGCCTTGCCGATCGGCTTGCCGCAGACCTCGCACAGCCCGTACGTGCCGGCTTCGAGGCGGGCCAGGGCGCGCTCGGTCTGGTCCAGCATCTCCTGGGCGTTGGCGGCGAGCTGCATCTCGTGCTCGCGGGTGATGTTCTTGGTGCCGGTGTCGGCCTCGTCGTCGCCCGCCCCGTCGCCGGAGTCCCGCATCAGCCCGGCCAGCGCGAGACCGGACGCCTCCAGCTCGTTGCGGAGCCGGGTGATCTCGCCGGTCAGCCCGTCCCGCGCGGAGGCGACCTCCTCCGGGGTCCAGGGGTCCTCGCCCGGCCGTACCGCCAGGTCTCCCGGCGCCGTGGCGCCCCGGGCGGGCGGCACGGGTGCCGCGTCCTCGCCCGCGGTCCGGGTACCGGCCGCGCTCTTCTTGGCTACCACCGTGTGGGCTCCCGTCTGATCGGCGGCCTCGGCCGCCCCCGTGGTCGCCGGGGCCGCGGTGGCCCCGGTCTTCTTCGGCGTGGTCTTCTTCGACGCGGTCTTCCGGGCCGCCGCCTTGCTGGCGGAGGTCTTCTCGCCGGGCGCCTTCTTCTCCACCATGGCCGCGGCCCCTTCACACACTGTGATCTTGCTCGCGAGTCGTGCTGGGACGATAAGTCGACCCCCGGCCCGCGGCAACGGGGCACGCCGCCGCATCCCGCCTCCCCGTGTCCGGACCACCGTGTGCCTCCATCCGTTGTGCCCAGCTCCCCGCCGGGTAATCCGGCTTTCCGCCGCTCACCGGTCCGCGCTCAGGCCGGACGCGCCCCGTGTGGCCATTCGGGTCACGCCCGGCCCCTGCGTAAACCGGTCGGACGCCGTGCCCCGGGGCCCGTACACTGGGCTGAGCGAGAGGCGTGGATGGGACGAGTAGCGTCGTACGCAGCCAGCAGCGACCCGGGGACGGTGGGAGCCCGGGGGCGAGCGCGTCGTGAAGATCATCCCGGAGCCGCCGGAAGAACGCCCCCGGAGGGCCAGTAGAACCGGCATCGCACCCCAATGAGGGGGCCCGGGGCGCACGCCCGGGGCCAAGGAGGGTGGTACCGCGGGGACCGGCTCGGTTCTCGTCCCTCCGACGGAAGTGGAAGACGTCCGCCGGAGGAAGCCCGCACATGACATCACCGCAGTACCGCCAGGTACCCGCCCAGGTCGACCTGCCCGCCCTTGAGCACGCCGTGCTCGACTTCTGGCGCGAGCAGAAGATCTTCACCAAGAGCCTCGAACAGTCCGAGGGCCGTCCCGAGTGGGTGTTCTACGAGGGCCCGCCGACCGCGAACGGCATGCCCGGGGCCCATCACATCGAGGCCCGCGTCTTCAAGGACGTCTTCCCCCGCTTCCGGACCATGCAGGGCTACCACGTGGGCCGCAAGGCGGGCTGGGACTGCCACGGCCTGCCGGTCGAGCTGGCGGTCGAGAAGGAGCTGGGCTTCAACGGCAAGAAGGACATCGAGGCGTACGGCATCGCCGAGTTCAACGCCAAGTGCCGCGAGTCCGTGACCCGGCACACCGACGCCTTCGCCGAGCTGACGACCCGCATGGGCTACTGGGTCGACCTGGACGACGCGTACCGCACGATGGACCCCGAGTACGTCGAGTCCGTGTGGTGGTCGCTGAAGGAGATCTTCAACAAGGGCCTACTGGTCCAGGACCACCGCGTCGCCCCCTGGTGCCCGCGCTGCGGCACCGGCCTGTCCGACCACGAGCTGGCGCAGGGCTACGAGACGGTCGTCGACCCCTCGGTCTTCGTGCGCTTCCCGCTCACCTCCGGCCCGCTGGCCGGCGAGGCGGCGCTCCTGATCTGGACGACGACCCCGTGGACCCTGATCTCCAACACCGCCGTCGGCGCGCATCCGGACGTCACCTACGCCGTCGCGACGAACGGCGAGGAGAAGCTCGTCGTCGCCCAGGCGCTGGTGGAGAAGGCGCTCGGCGAGGGCTGGGAGCCCACCGGCCAGACGTTCACCGGCCGCGAGATGGAGCGCTGGACGTACGAGCGCCCGTTCGCCTTCCTGGACTTCCCGGCGGAGGCGCACTACGTCGTCAACGCCGATTACGTGACGACCGAGGACGGTACGGGTCTGGTCCACCAGTCCCCCGCCTTCGGCGCCGACGACCTCCTCGTCTGCAAGGCGTACGGACTGCCGGTGGTCAACCCGGTCCGCCCCGACGGCACCTTCGAGGAGGACCTGCCGCTGGTCGGCGGGGTCTTCTTCAAGAAGGCCGACGAGGCGCTGACCGAGGACCTGAAGGACCGGGGCCTGCTCTTCCGCCACGTCCCGTACGAGCACAGCTATCCGCACTGCTGGCGCTGTCACACGGCGCTGCTGTACTACGCGCAGCCGTCCTGGTACATCCGTACGACGGCGGTGAAGGAGCGGCTGCTTGAGGAGAACGAGAAGACCAACTG